>NZ_JAGDEA010000008.1:0-500112 GCF_040148705.1 Alteromonas sp. NFXS44
GGCCCGCTTAAAATAAGCGGGCCTTTTAGGAATGTGGCGGAGAGAGAGGGATTCGAACCCCCGGAAGGTTTGACCCTTCGCCTGATTTCAAGTCAGGTGCATTCAGCCGGACTCTGCCATCTCTCCGTTAAGTGGTGCGTATCATAATGATTTTATCGTGATTGGAAAGCACTATTTCAAATAAAATCAATCAAGTGCGCAATATGCAAACAATCTGCTCAGAATTTAACATCTCTGTAGCTAAAGCGATTATTTCCTGAACAGGCTGATATCTTTATGTGATTGCAATGGAACAATGACCGCCATTTTAAAGCAAAAAAGCCCGCTTAGATAAGCGGGCTTTTTCTGAATGTGGCGGAGAGAGAGGGATTCGAACCCCCGGAAGGTTTGACCCTTCGCCTGATTTCAAGTCAGGTGCATTCAGCCGGACTCTGCCATCTCTCCGAGAAGTGATGCGTATCTTAATGATATTTTTTTGCCTGTAAAGCGTTAATTTTAAAAAAGCCTTTAACCGGTTAGCTTTTAATCAACGTATTAATAAATAACAGGCAGTTGATGATTAATGGAGCACAGTGACATGTCTGTTTACAGTTTGGGTTTGAAAGCACTTGAAAAATGGAACCAAAACCCATACAAATGACCTAAGATAATGTTACCAGGCTTTTCTGGTGTTTACAGTCCTATTGGAGGAAACAATGGATCAACGTTCGATGTATGCAGGTGCATCTCAACAGTCAGTACTGCAAACAAATAAGGTATTGCGCAATACTTATATGTTGCTGGCTATGACACTGGCATTTAGTGCAGTGTGTGCCGGTATCGCTATGGCGGTTGGCATCTCTCCTATGATGTCGTTAGTCATGACCATCGGTGCGTTTATTACCTTATTCGTGGTTCAGCGTAAGGCTGAATCTGCATCCGGTATCTACTGGGTGTTTGCATTTACCGGTTTGATGGGTGCATCACTGGGTTATACCCTTAACTTTTATTTAGGTGTGGCGGGTCCCGGCCTTATTATGCAGGCATTAGGTGCAACAGCTCTGGTATTCTTTGCATTGTCAGGTTATGCACTTACCACTAAGAAAGATTTCTCTTTCCTTGGCGGATTCCTGCTGGTAGGTCTGGTAGTTGCTGTAGTCGCCGGTATCGCGAATATCTTCTTCATGGTACCTGCGGTATCACTGGCAATCAGTGCTGCTATCGTGTTCATCATGTCAGGTTTCATCTTGTTTGATACCAGCCGTATTGTTAACGGTGGTGAGACAAACTACATCCGTGCAACCGTTTCAATGTACCTGAACATCTATAACCTGTTCACTTCTATCCTGCACTTACTGGGTGCGTTTGGTGGTGATGATTAATTAAAAGGCTTACTGCCTGAGGAAAACACCCCGTAAGGGGTGTTTTTTTATTTCTATGTCCCGTTATTCTGTACTTGTCACATCATCACCCTACGACAACGACGGAGCCTCACGCGCTCTGGCCTTATGCTATCAGTTACTTGCTGACGGTCAGGAAATTGAACAGATATTTTTCTATCAGGCTGGCATTTATAATGCGCTGCCGCAAATGAACCCGCCTAATGACGAAGTGAATCTCTATCAGGCATGGTGTGATCTGAAATTAAAAGCACAAACTTCATTACGGGTTTGCATGACTGCGGGAGACAAGCGGGGTGTAAACGGCACCGGCGAAGAAGAGGCTTTCGAACATACCGGCCTCAGTGATTTTTTCACTTCACTTCATAATTGTGAGCACCTGGTACAATTCTGATGGCACATTTACTTATTCGTTTTACAACCGCCCCCTACTCTGTCAGTCAGGCATCCGACGGGCTGGACTTTGCCATGGCAGCAACAAACTACGGCCACGAAGTATCAATGCTGTTTGAAGGTGACGGCATCTACCAGTTAACAGAGCAGGCCCCGCAACAGCAAGGGGTGAAAAATCACTTTAAAAGGCTTAAAGCGCTGCCATTCTTTGACATTGAAGACTGTTACTACGTGCAGTCCGATTATGCTACCAGAAGAATTAGAGGGCGGGATGTATTAAAAACTGTTAAGGCGTTAACTGATGATGAGGTGCCGGCGCTGATTGAACGGGTTGATCATGTGGTGACGTTCTGATGATAATATTTATTACTACCTCAAAGAGTAATGATGTGCAGCAACGTTATCTCCGGAATGCTGAAAACTTGAACATACCCGTTATTCTTCGGGGAAACGGCGTCTATCAATATGGTGAACTGCAGAGTGGTGACTTTCCGCTTTACGTACTCGCTGACGATGCTGTATGCCGCGGCGTGAACTGTGATGAGAGTGACCTTATCTCACACAGCGAGGTTATTCGTTTTACACAACAATATGGTAAGTGGATAGTACTATAATGGCCGGCAATACAAGCTTTGAATGGCAAGGCAAAGAGATAGAAACTGATAAGAACGGTTACCTGCTGGATTACATGCAGTGGGACGAGAGCATGGTGCCTGTACTGGCGGAGCAGGAAAACATTTCGCTGACAGAAGAACATTGGGAAGTGGTTCGTTTTGTCAGGAATTTTTATCTGGAATATGAAACCAGTCCTGCGGTACGGGCACTGGTTAAAGCAATGGCGGCCGAATACGGTCCGGAAAAAGGTAACAGCCGTTATCTTCAGCGGTTATTTAAAAAAGGGCCGGCCAAACAGGCGACAAAACTGGCGGGATTGCCTAAACCCGCTAAGTGTCTGTAATACAAAAATGGCGTCTGATGAAGACGCCATTTTTGTGTATACCGGTGTGATTAAACCGGTTTAATTTCAGTCACACCACCCATGTAACTTACCAGCGCTTCCGGCACTTTTACGCTGCCATCAGCCTGCTGATAATTTTCAAGAATAGCCACTAAAGTACGGCCTACAGCCAGACCTGAACCATTCAGCGTGTGTAATAATTCAGGTTTATTCGTTTCCGGGTTACGGTAACGGGCCTGCATCCGGCGCGCCTGGAAATCAAGCATGTTAGAACATGAAGAAATTTCCCGGTAAGTATTTTGCGCCGGTAACCAGACTTCCAAATCGTATGTTTTACAGGAACCAAAGCCCATATCACCGGTACACAGCAACATTTTGCGGTAAGGTAAGTTCAGCTTCTGTAAAATCACTTCCGCATGACCGGTCAGTGCTTCCAGCGCATCAAAGGAATCTTCAGGTTTAACCAACTGAACCAGCTCAACTTTATCAAACTGATGCTGACGGATAAGACCCCGGGTATCACGACCGTAAGAACCCGCTTCACTCCGGAAGCAAGGTGTATGGGCAGTCATTTTCACCGGCAGTGATTTGGCATCAAAAATCTCGTCACGTGCCAGGTTAGTCAGCGGAACTTCAGCAGTTGGGATCAGCGATAACCCCTGACCTTCTTCGGTGGCAGGCTGAGTATGGAACAGATCTTCACCGAACTTAGGCAACTGACCGGTACCATACAGGCTGTCATGATTGACCAGATAGGGTACATACATTTCCTGGTAACCGTGTTCTGCAGTATGCACATCCAGCATGAACTGAGCGAGTGCACGGTGCATGCGGGCAATGTGGCCGCGCATCACTACAAACCGGCTGCCGGTCAGTTTAGTGGCGGCTGCAAAGTCCAGTCCCTTGTCCAGAGATTCGGCAACATCCACGTGATCCTTAACGTCAAAATCAAATTCAGCTGGTGTGCCCCACTTACTGATTTCCACATTCTGGTTTTCGTCTTCACCCACCGGCACAGATTCGTGGGGAAGATTCGGGATCCCCTGAGTCAGTGCAGTGATTTCAGCCAGCAATGCATCAAGTTCATTTTTTGCTGCGTCAAGATCGTCGCCCAGCTGGCCAACCTCGGCAAGTAATGGCGCAATGTCCTGGCCCTGCGCTTTTGCTTTACCAATGGACTTACTACGGACATTACGTTCATTCTGTAATTCCTGCGTTTTTGTCTGCAGGGATTTGCGCTTTTCTTCCAGCGCATTAAAAGCGTCTGCATCCAGTGTAAAGCCCCGGTCGGCAAGGCGTTTAGCAGTGTTCTCAATGTCTGCCCGAAGTAACTTTGGATCTAACATGTAATTCTTTTTATCCTTTCATCATTGCTATTGCTGCCCATCCTGCCAGCAGGCACAGGCACACATTTAATAACACATTGGCTATGGCTTTCATTATCAGGCCATTTTCCAGTAATGTCAGTGTTTCGATAGAGAACGTGGAAAAGGTGGTAAAAGCCCCTAAAAGGCCGACACCTATCAGAGCACGATAGGGAGAATCCATCAGTTCATGCCGCTCTATGAATCCGTATAACAGTGCAAGGCTGAACGAGCCTAATACGTTCACCGTCAGTGTACCAAAGGGCACCGCTTTTCCAAACCAGGAATCGATATTAGATGTGACAAAAAAGCGCAGACACGCGCCTATTGCGCCGCCTGCTGCGATATAACAGTACAAGACAATTCCTGTTGGCATGACTATCCCTTTTTATCCGTTGCCTGTTGATTCAGTGTGTCGAGAAAATCCCGTTTTGCTTTGAGTTTTTGTTCCAGTCCGCGTTCTGTGGGCTCATAGAAACGGGTACCGGCAATCTCTGGCGGCAGATACACCTCGCCCGCTGCAAAAGCATGGGGCTCGTTATGCGCATACCGGTATTCGTCGCCGTGACCGAGCTCTTTAAGCAGTGCCGTCGGGGCGTTTCTCAAATGCACCGGAACGGGATAATCCGGCGCTTTAGCTGCCATCTGTTTTGCCTGACTGAAGGCCATATAAACGGCATTACTTTTTGGCGCAAGTGCACAATATACTGCCGCTTGGGCAATGGCCCTTTCCCCTTCTGCCGGACCGACACGATGATAACAATCCCAGGCGTTCACACTCAATTGCATGGCTCTGGGATCAGCGTTGCCAATGTCTTCAGACGCGATGGCCAGCAGACGTCTGGCTACGTACAGTGCATCACCGCCGCCGTTCAGTATTCTCGCATACCAATAAAGCGCCGCGTCAGGATCTGAGCCACGCACTGACTTATGAAAAGCGGAAATTAAATCGTAAAACGTATCGCCACGTTTGTCATAGGCAGCCACTTTTTCGCCGGTTGCCTGCTCAACATCGCTGAGTGTGATGACGTCGCCCTCAGCGAAATCCCCGGCCAGTTCAAGATAAGTCAGTAATCTGCGGGCATCACCGGCACACAAGCCAAGAAGCGCCTTTCTGGCATCATCTTTCAGCTCAAAACCGCGTTTGCCGAGCCCTTTATCTTTATCTGATAACGCCCTGTTCAGCACCCCGTTAAGCGCATTGTCGTCCAGCGACTGCAACACATAAACCCTGACCCGTGACAGCAATGCATTATTCAGCTCAAAAGAGGGGTTTTCTGTGGTGGCACCGATAAATGTAACCGTACCGGATTCCACAAAGGGTAGGAATGCATCCTGCTGACTTTTATTAAACCGGTGAACCTCATCAACAAACAATAATGTACGCTGACCATGACGCTGATCTATTTCAGCCTGCTCCATCGCAGCCCGGACGTCTTTTACACCGGCGGTGACTGCTGACAGACGCACTACCTTTGCCTGTGTATACGCAGCAATCATTTCTGCCAGTGTGGTTTTGCCTGTACCGGGAGGTCCCCACAAAATCATTGAATGGCAATGACCGGCTTCCAGCATTTTTCTTAAGGGCTTCCCTTCGCCCAGTAAATGGGTCTGACCGGCATAATCATCGATGCCGGCCGGCCGCATACGGGCAGCCAGCGGGGCGTAGTCGTCTTGCGAAAACAAACTCACCGCTGATCGTCTACCATAAATTGATCAGAAATATCTGCCTGAAATGTATCGGCTGCCATAGGAAAGCGGCTACTGCTTTGAGAAAACAGAATGGTGCTGGTTTGTTCCTGTGCATCCAGTGTAGACAAACCTGTAAGGCTGTTGTCGTCAAACAACAGAGTCAGTTCACGGATCTGACCTTCACCGTTTTTAGGGGTAACGATATATTCAGATGCATTGTCGTCAGCAGCGCGGATAACGAATTTCGACCAGACAGTATCATCATCAGAGGTTAGTAACATAAACGGGTTATCATTTACCTGACCTTTCTGATCCATCACGGTAACCTGCATGGCAAAGGGGTCGATATTCCAGACCGTTTCGCCATCAGCAATAAGCACGTTGTCATCCGGTGCGTAAGTTTCCCAGCGCAGCTTGTCCGGACGGGCCAACACTACCTCGCCTTTGGTTTCGTGAACAATATTATTACCGCTATCAGTGATAACCTGCGCATACTGCGCTTTGAACTGATTAATGCCGGACAACAAAGATTTTAACTTCGCTCCGGCGGCGTCATCCGCCTGCGCGGAAAATGCGAAAATACCGGATAAAACGATGGCGTAAATAAAACGGTTCAATGTACTACTCCTTGGGTACAGGGGGCGCAAGCACTTCCCTGTTACCGTTATGACCTGGTGAAGATACGACACCGTTTGCTTCCATTTGTTCTACCAGTCTGGCCGCACGATTGTAACCAATTCTGAATTTACGCTGCACGGAAGACACACTGGCCCGCCGCGTTTCAGTTACAAATGCCACGGCCTCATCGAAGAAGGCATCATATTCCTCGTCACCATTTTCTGCTGCTTCTCCCGGCAGTAAAACTTCTGCAGTGGCTTCACCGTTAAGAATTTCATCAATGTAATCAGGCTTGCCCCGTTTCTGCCAGTCACTGACTACCGCATGCACTTCATGGTCATCCACAAAGGCACCGTGTACACGCGTCGGTACCGGGCTGCCGGGCGGTAAATACAGCATATCACCCATACCAAGCAGCGCTTCTGCGCCCTGTTGATCCAATATTGTTCTGGAATCGATTTTACTGGATACCTGGAAAGCGATACGGGTGGGTATGTTGGCTTTGATCAGACCGGTGATAACATCTACAGACGGGCGCTGCGTGGCCAGAATAAGATGGATACCGGCGGCACGGGCCTTTTGCGCGATCCGTGCTATCAATTCTTCTACTTTCTTACCCACAATCATCATCATGTCGGCAAATTCGTCAACAACCACAACGATGGCCGGTAATTTCTGTAAGTCCGGCGCTTCTTCTTCCATGCTGTCTTCAGTGCGCCACAACGGATCTTTAATCGGTTCGCCGTCTTCGATGGCCTGTAACACCTTGGCATTGTAGCCCTTCAGGTTTCTGACCCCGAGAGCAGACATTAATTTATAGCGGCGTTCCATTTCACCTACACACCAACGCAGCGCGTTAGCGGCTTCTTTCATATCGGTGACCACTTCTGCCAGCAAATGAGGGATCCCTTCATATACTGAAAGTTCCAGCATTTTCGGGTCGATCATGATCATGCGCACATCTTCCGGCCTGGACTTATAAAGCAAGCTCAAAATCATGACATTCACCCCAACAGATTTACCGGCTCCGGTTGTACCGGCGACCAGTAAGTGAGGCATTTTCGCAAGATCAACCACTACCGGTTTACCGCTGATATCCGCTCCTAACACCATGGTCAGAGCAGACTTATTACTCTGGAAGGCGTCACAGGAGATCACTTCGCTCAGACGAACCATTTCACGTTTTTTGTTAGGCAGCTCAAGACCTATCACAGACTTACCGGGAATAACTTCCACAACACGCACTGACATTGCAGACATTGCACGGGCTAAATCTTTTGACAGACCGGTAATTTTGCTTACCTTCACGCCGGGCGCCAGATCAAGCTCGAAACGGGTGATAACAGGACCGGGATAGACGCCTACCACACTGGCTTCAATGTTAAAATCTGCCAGTTTGTCCTCCACCAGACGGGACACCATATCCATCTCTTCCTGAGTGATAGGGTTTTCTTTACGGTCGGGGCGTTCCAGCAAGTCGAAGGATGGCATTGGGCCTAATGCCGCAATTTCGGCCTTCTCAGCCTCTTTTGCAGCCACCGCTTCAGCCAGAGTTGTCGGCGCTTTTTGTTTTGCAGCGGGTTGTGACGGCGGCTTCGCAGCCACAGGCTGTTCTGTAACCGTTGAAGCTTCAATGCTTTGTGGTTCGTCATCAGTATCATCAGATGTATCATCCGTACTGAAAACCGGTTCAGATTTTTCAGCCGGAGCCGTATCTTTGTCTTTAGACGGCATCACTTTTTCTTTAAAACTACTGAAAGAGAACCCGGACTTCTTGTCCGCTTCGATGGTTACCGGTTCATCAACGTCAAAAGGTGGTTCATCATCGTCATTGGCGAATACTTCATCAGGAATACCAAATGAAGGCTCGTCCCGCTGACTCCCTGACCAGGGAGAAGACGTTGTTTTATCACTCTTGCGCGGTGCATCTTCAGGTGGTGGCGCAGCTCTCAGTGTCGTTACCTCTACCGTATCGCCACTCCCCTGCCCTGCAGATTTTTCTGAAGATAAAGCCAGCTTTGGCATATCAAGACCGATAAGCTGTTGCGGGAGCGAAATAGTTTTTCGGCCGAACCAGATGGTTGCACTGCCCATACTGTCGATAATATCCAGCCAGCTGATACCCGTAAGTAATGTAAAACCGGTGCAGGAAAAACAGAGCAACAACAGAATTGTGCCGGCGGTATTAAAATAAGGAATGAGTGCAGAACTGATTACATCACCGACAAAACCGCCTGCGGAAAAATTATACAAATCGTTAAAATTGATACTTGCGATGCCGGTAACACCCAGCGCAATCAGTAATCCGCCGATGATTCTCAGGCCGATAGTCAGATAATCAAATTCATCGAGATCTTTGACGTGCTGAAATAAGAACCAGCCAATAAAGGCAAAGCAAAACGGTAAAAGATAGGCCAGCCATCCAAAACTGAAAAGTAATAAGTCTGCGACCCAGGCGCCTGTTGCCCCCACCCAGTTATGCACATCAAGTTGCAAGCCTGCCTGACTCCACCCGGGATCGCCGGGATGAAAAGAAGCCAGTGCCAGTAAAATAAAGAATGCGAAAACACAGGCGACCATCATGCCTGCTTCAAGTAATCGCTGGATACCTGTTAAACGCGCCATAAACCCTTAATCATCTTTATCCGTCACCGTAAGTGCAGAAGCCTTTCCATGCACACAGAAAACAACGGTGAGTTGTTTTAACACACTTTTATTATTTTAATATTTCTTCAGCCGTGATGAATACTGGCTGAACAGCGACTGAAACTACAGTAACTGTAATATTACAGACTACCACAAAGGGAAAAAGGATACCTAGTTTAATATACAGTGGTTTTAACCGTTTCCATCCTTCTGCAGCACTGGCAACCACGCCACTTTTAACCGTCATTTCATATTGATGCGTACTGCCGTGGTACTTTTTACTTCTTCCATCACCACATAGGTTCTCGATTCACTCACACCGGGTAAACGGAGTAAGGTATCTCCCAGTAATTTCCGGTAACTGGACATATCCGCTACTCTTGCCTTAAGCAGAAAATCGAAATCTCCGGACACGAGGTGACATTCCTGAATATCTTCCTGATCCTGCACTGCAGCAGAAAATTCTGCGAAGATATCCACCGATGTTTTCGTTAAAGTGATTTCAACGAAAACCAGCATGGCTGCGCCCAGTTTCTCGGGATCAAGTGTAGCATGATATCCGGTAACATAACCCTGAGCCTCAAGGCGCTTGACTCTTTCAAGACAGGGACTGGGACTCAGTCCCACTGCTTTAGCCAATTCAACATTCGATATCCGCCCGTCTTTTTGCAGTTGTGTGAGGATATTTCTGTCTATCCGGTCAAGGTGTTTTGGTGTTTTTACCAGCATATTAAATTCTGCACTTTCTTGATTTTACAAAATATAGCACGGCATCCTGAAAATCTTCAGCACATACTTCGTTTTTTTCTCACGTATACTTCCGCCATCTGAAACAAACAAAAAACAACAATTATTGAGGGTTCTATGTTAGTTGGTGTACCAAAAGAGATTAAAAACCATGAATACCGCGTTGGTCTGACGCCTGCAGCAGTTAAAGAATTTGTTACCCATGGTCACGATGTGGTTGTGGAAACTCATGCAGGTACTGCTATTGGCTTCACCGACGACATGTATGTGTCTGCAGGTGCCCGCATCTCACAGACGGCTGAGCAGATTTTTGCTGAAGCGGACATGATTGTTAAAGTAAAAGAGCCTCAGCCCAATGAATGCAAAATGCTGAGAAAGGGTCAGACACTGTACACGTATCTGCACCTTGCTCCGGACCCTGTTCAGACTGAATTGCTTATCGCATCAGGCGCCACTTGTATTGCCTATGAAACGGTAACAGACGACCGTGGTGGCTTACCTCTGCTGGCACCGATGAGCGAAGTTGCCGGACGCATGTCAGTTCAGGCCGGCGCACACTACCTTGAAAAAGCGCACGGCGGAAGCGGTACTCTGCTTGGTGGCGTACCGGGTGTAGCACCGGGTAAAGTACTGGTAATTGGTGGCGGTGTTGTAGGTATCAACGCGGCTAAAATGGCTGTAGGTATGGGTGCTGATGTAACTATTCTGGATCGCTCTCTGCCACGCCTCCGTCAGATTGATGATATCTTCAACGGTCAGGTTAAAACAGTATTTTCAACGGTAGATGCCATTGAACAATATTCATCAAAAGCAGATCTGGTTGTCGGTGCGGTCCTTATTCCCGGTGCAGCAGCGCCAAAACTGCTGAACGAAGACCATATTAAAGCGATGAAACCAGGTTCAGTTGTGGTGGATGTGGCCATTGACCAGGGCGGTTGTTTTGCTACTTCAAAAGCGACAACTCACCAGGATCCGGTTTACATTATTGATGACGTGGTTCACTACTGTGTTGCTAATATGCCGGGCGGTGTTGCACGCACCTCTACCATGGCACTGAACAATGCGACATTACCATTTGGTCTGGCGCTCGCTAATAAAGGCCCGAAACAGGCTATGCTTGATGACAAACACCTGCTGAACGGTCTTAACGTTCACGAAGGTAAAGTAACGTATAAAGCAGTAGTCGATGCACTTGGCGAAAAACTGGGTCTGACGTATACACCAGCTGAAAAAGCGCTGAAGTAATCAGTAAAGATAATAAAAAGCCCCGTTCTGTTCATACAGGACGGGGCTTTTTTATATAACTTACCTCACAGAGAGGCATTAACTTCTTTGAGGACATTGAGCGGATCAGCAGCCTGCGTAATGGGGCGCCCCATTACCAGATAGCTGACGCCGGCGTTCATCGCATCAACCGGTGTCATCACACGCTTCTGATCTCCAACGTCACTGCCTGCCGGACGAATACCCGGTGTTACCAGCAAGAATGGCGCCTTCATGGTTTTACGAAGCAATACCGCTTCCTGCGCTGAACACACAACACCGTCCAGACCAGATTCAAAAGTCAGTGCAGCCAGCTTCTCTACCTGTTGCGCCGGCGTCACACCGGGAACAACCCGTTGTAACTGAGCTTCGTCCATGCTGGTCAGCACGGTAACGGCAATCAGCTTTGTTTCGGGATGTGAACTGGACTCAATAGCCAGTTTCGCTGCCTTCATCATTTCTGCGCCGCCGGAAGCATGAACGTTCACCATCCACACACCCAGCTCAGCTGCCGCTTTACAGGCTTTCGCTACGGTATTGGGTATATCGTGAAACTTGAGGTCGAGAAAAATATCAAACCCCATATTAACCAGTGTCTTAACAAACTCAGGCCCGAACAGGGTGAACATTTCTTTTCCGACTTTCAGGCGGCATATTGCAGGGTCTAGCTGCGAAACAAACGCCAGAGCGGTGTCTTTGTTATCGTAATCCAGGGCAACAATGACTTTAGGATCTTGCATGAGGAATTTATTCTCCGTCTAAGCCTTTAATGGGTTTAACAACATTCCATTTTTTACAGGATGGACATAGCCAGTACAGTTTTCTTCCGGAAAACCCGCAACTGGTACAACGGTATTTCGGACGCTGGTTCATTTGCTCTTCAACAAGTCCTTTCAGTAACCGCAGACTGTTTGCAGATGCTTCATCGTTAAGCTGGTCAATGTACAAGCCCATAAGCGTCTTAAAGCCTTTCATGGTCGGGCGTTTACGCAATTGTTCGAGCAGGTAATCGGCAGCTTCCGTGGTTTTTCCCTGATGAATTTTTATATCTACCATGGCGAGATACGATGTGGCGCACTCCTGCCAGTGGGAAGACAAAGCTTCTTCAAAGCCGTCCCAGTCTCCGGTTTCCTGTGCAATTGCTTCAAGTGCGGGGACCGCTTCACTGAACCAGTTAAGGTCGTGCTCTGCCACCTGTACAAAATACGCTTTCGCATCACCGAAGCGCTTCTGGTCAAAAGCAATATGGCCAAGCATTAACCACGGGCGGACAGCATGCTCATCGGCATTAACCGCTTTTTGCAACAGAATAAGTGCTTCACCCTGCTGTCCGTTATCCTGCTCCAGTTGGGCCTGTTCACAATAAAAATGAGCCAGACGCTCGCTAACATCATCACTGTCACCATGACATTCAACCATCTTTTCAGCCAGTTCGATGGCCCGTTCCCACTCTTTCGTGGTTTGATAGATGCTGAACAACTGTTGCTGGGCAACGAGATAATGCCTGTCACTGTTCATCAATTGCAAATAGGCACCTTCAGCCCGCTCCAGAAACCCTGCCTGCATATAATCGCGCCCGAGTTCTTTTAAGGCGTTTTCCTGCTGGTTAGATTGAATTTCCTCTCTGGAAACCAGGTTCTGGTGGATCTTGATAGCGCGGTCAATTTCTCCCCGGTGGCGGAAGAAATTCCCCATGGCAATATGGGTTTCCACCGTATCACTGTTCAGATTAATCATCTTAATAAGTGTATCAACGGCTTTATCAGGTTGGTCGCTTAACAGGAAGTTAAGGCCGCGGTAATAGTGCCTGGACAGAATACTCGATTGTTTCCGTTGTGCCTGACGCACACTGTTACGGCCCATTATCCAGCCGTACCCGGCTGCCACAGGCAAAAGTAGAAACAACAGTTCGAGCATAAATTATTCTTTGATGGCTTTGCGTAAACGACTGCGGGTTGCAACCAGCTGCACGCGCAGACTTAACCAGCTCAACAACATGATGAGCAATCCGATGATAATACCGATACAGAGCGTAACAGCAATCAACGTAGACATGCGTATTTCTGCCTGTGCAATCAGGTAATTTACTGTCACTGAGGCATCATTCTGCGACCCGATAGCAAATGCCAGTACGAGGAGAAACACAATAACAAGTAAGGTAACTATTCCTTTCAACACAAAGACCTTTGTTCTTTAACTCTCTGAGAGGATAGCAAATTGTGTGAAAACATGACATCAGAATCAGCAAAAAAGCCTTATCAGGCTGATTCGGCCTGGCTGGCCTTTGCTGTTTGTGGTTTTACCGGCCTGAGCCGGGCTCTCAGCACCGCCTGTTGAAGGACAGACTCACTGGTGAGATATAGCACATGAGAATACGATGATTGCATGACATTAAAACGGTCATACATGGGTTTATCAATGCGCGATAGTTGTGCCAGACGCTTTTTCGTCATTGGTGATGACTCTGACTGACAACGGACAACATCAATTTTGGTTACGCATAACTCAACTTTATCTTCCTGAATATGGTTATGCACATGCTTACGCATTGTTCCGTATAAGAAATCCGTTTCCGGAAGGTAAACAAGTTTGTTGTCTGACTTACGTACACAATGGACAACCGATACACCGGTAACAGCACCATGAAACATATCAACCAGCAATTTCGACTTCGGTTTTTGCGCATCTTTGTCGGCAAAGAAACCATGCATCGGGACCACATTTTCAATGGATGAAAACGGGTAAAGATCATCACAGGCCGGGGTCTGATAAACCGTCTTTAACCGGTTAAGTAAATAACGGTTAGTAATACACAAAATACTCGCTGACGGATGATGTCGCACCGCGAGTTCCCATAAGAACCGGTGAGTATTACGGTGTAAAAGATTGGTGTCTTTGTTTTTGAACCAGGCATAATTTTTATGCACAAATTGCAAAATGCCCGCCGCAATCGCATCCCGTTTTGAAGGCAATCGCAGTCTTACCTCTCTGGTCGCAGCAGAATATCCCACGATGTCATATTTCTGATTTTTAATCTTCAGCTCGGGGACGGAAACTTTAATTTCTTTTTCCGGCTTACTGAATGGCTCAGACAAAACTATACGCATGCCCCTGGAAGAAATGTCTTTCACCAGCACGGGACTTGAACTCAGCAAGCCACTTTTTACCGCCCCTTCTTTATCGATAATATACCGTGCCTCGCTTCTGCGGTTCATGTCTTCATCAAATACCAGACTGAAGGGGTATTGGGCAGTATCTTCAAGTAATTCTTCAGGAATCGCCGGCATCGGACGTCTTTCCGTTACGACAAGACCATACAGTGAGGCGGACACATTCTTACAAAAAAGAATATGAGAAATGGCGTCGAGTTCTTCGTAATCAGTCTGGATGAGGTCGTGAATGGCATAAGCCTTTTGCCTGTCATCGCGGGCGACTTCTGACAAGCGGCATTGCAGACAACACAAACTTTCGTTTTTATTGAGCAAGTGAATGACCGGTGCCAGTAACCCGGCTGATTCAAGCTCTCTTAACGTGGCCAGAATTCTGAACTCGCCCTTTTTCGTTTCAATAACGCCTGAAACAACAAAGGTTTCTTTGTATTTAAACAATTCTTTTAATATACGCGGAAACAGCTTCATGCTGGTTAACTGACGGATATTGGCAATACCCCCTGAATTTGATTCATTCACAGCGGTGAACAGAGCTGACAGTGGTTTAACGCCGTTATCAACCTTTTGAATAAACAAAGGTACCCAGGGGCTGTTATCAAGAACCCTGTCCCTTTCAAGGTCCTGCATGGCTCTTTCACTTTCCAGTTCCCGCTGTAAAGGCTGCTGGAAAGATGCCATATCGATATATTTCTGCAGGATTTTCGCTAAACGGGGATCGGTAGAAGGATGGAGCCTGAATTGTGTTTCGTATTTTTCAGTTTGCTTATTAAATTTGATGCCGCTGACAACGTATTTGATTGCCATGCCTTTGGGCAACCCGGGCACTTCCGGAAACTGAAAGTTAAACACTTCTTTTGCTGAGACTTTTGGGGGCCGCTTACTTTCCAGCGACATTGACTTATAACCCAAAGAAGAAATAGTACAGGTTTTGCCCTTTTCGAACTCCAGAGACGATACAGGAAAATTGGGGGCGATAGCTAAATCATTACCAAAATGAATATCATCAAGAGACTGGGTTTCTACCGTAAATGCATCAACAATCTTTTTATAGTTTTCTTTCTTTAAATGGGCCTGATAGAAATCAGAATTCGTGATGGTTTCAAACACACCAACAGTGTATCTGTCCTGATAGAGCTGGGATTCAGTTTGCAGAATTCGTGCGCCAACTTTATCCAGACGCATCTCAATACCGAAATGAGAAAATTTGAAAACAGGGAATTCTGCGAAGGCGGAGTTATCAGCGGGTGCATCAGTGATGCACGTAAGCCTCATGACTTCGTCCTTGATGATTTTCCTGACATTGCCGGGCACCCTGCCCGTGAACTTATTTAACCCTTCAAGCAAGCGGTTATCCTGCTCGTAAGGGATCAAAGCCCGTATCAATGGTTGATATTGTTTTATTATTTGTTGTTCTGTCGAGGCTGACATTATCTCAGCACTTAGTATTAGTTAGCGCTTCACTAATATATAGGATATGTAAAGATGGTCAAGAATTAATCTCAGTGATTGGACTTCTTAGGTATTATGGTCTATAGGGTGAAAAAGCGGTAAATGCGGGCAGAAAAAAAGCCGCTGATGCGGCTTTTTAAAATTAGTTTACGGCGCTGTCTACCCTTTCCCGTAATTCTTTACCGGGCTTAAAGTGAGGGACGTATTTACCGTCCAGCTTCACAGTATCACCTGTCTTGGGATTACGCCCGACACGTGGTGCACGGTAGTGAAGAGAAAAGCTACCAAAACCCCGGATTTCAATACGTTCACCCTTTTGAAGGGTTTGCGCCATTTGTTCCAGGATTTCCTTTATCGCCAGCTCAAGATCTTTTGCCGGGATATGTCGCGCCTGATCCGCGAGCCGTTCAATTAGTTCCGACTTGGTCATTTAAAACCTCTCTCGTAAAAACGTTATTTTACAGCTACTACGGAACGGGTGTGGTTTTAGCACACCCGCAATTTGCATTATTCGCCTTTAGCAGCTTTAAATGCTTCTGCCATCGCGTTTGCGAAGCCGCCATCGTCGTTCTGGTTAACTTTGTCGATAGCTTCTTTTTCGTCAGCCTGGTCTTTCGCTTTAACAGACAGGTTAACAGTGCGATTTTTACGGTCTACGCCCATAAATTTCGCTTCGATGCTTTCGCCAACGCTAACAACTTCAGAAGCGTCTTCTACACGGTCGCGAGACAGGTCTGCAACACGAATATAGCCGTCAACTTCTTCAGACAGATTAACGGTTACGCCTTTCGCGTCTACAGCGGTAACTGTACCGTTAACGATAGCACCTTTCTTAGTATCTGTCAGATACTTGTTGAAAGGGTCTTCTTCGATTTGCTTAACGCCAAGAGAGATACGCTCACGCTCCGGGTCGACTTGCAGAACAACGGCAGAGATTTCGTCGCCTTTCTTGAATTCACGCACTGCATCTTCGCCAGTTTTGTTCCAGCTGATGTCAGACAGGTGAACCAGACCGTCGATGCCGCCGTCAAGGCCGATAAAGATACCGAAGTCAGTGATAGACTTGATCTTACCAGACACTTTGTCGCCTTTTTCGTGTGACTTCGCGAACGTTTCCCATGGGTTGTCGATGCACTGTTTCAGACCCAGAGAAATACGACGACGTTCTTCGTCGATTTCCAGAACCATTACTTCTACAGTGTCGCCTAAGCTAACAACTTTAGATGGGTGGATGTTCTTGTTAGTCCAGTCCATTTCAGAAACGTGTACCAGACCTTCAACGCCATCTTCGATTTCTACAAAGCAGCCGTAATCAGTCAGGTTAGTTACCTGACCAGAGATCTTAGTACCTTCTGGGTAACGCTGAGAAATGTCATGCCATGGATCGTTGCCCATTTGCTTCATGCCCAGAGAAACACGTTGCTTGTCTTTGTCGAACTTCAGAACTTTAACGTTGATTTCGTCACCAACATTAACGATTTCGCTTGGGTGCTTAACGCGCTTCCAAGCCATATCAGTGATGTGCAGAAGGCCATCTACGCCACCCAGATCAACGAACGCACCGTAATCAGTCAGGTTCTTAACGATACCTTTGATTTCGTGACCTTCTTCCAGGTTAGCCAGCAGAGTTTCACGTTCTGCGCTGCTTTCTGCTTCGATAACCGCACGACGTGAAACAACAACGTTGTTACGCTTAGCATCCAGCTTGATTACTTTAAACTCAAGCTCTTTGCCTTCCAGGTGAGTGGTGTCGCGTACTGGACGTACGTCAACCAGAGAACCTGGCAGGAACGCTCGAACACTGTTAACTTCAACAGTGAAACCGCCTTTAACTTTACCGTTGATAACGCCTTTGATTGTGACTTTATCTTCGTAAGCTTTTTCCAGCTCAACCCATGCTTCGTGGCGCTTAGCTTTTTCACGTGACAGGATAGTTTCACCGAAACCATCTTCAACAGCGTCAAGTGCTACGTCTACAGAGTCGCCAACAGCGATTTCTAATTCGCCTTCAGCATTTTTGAATTGATCAGCTGGGATAGCACTTTCTGATTTCAAGCCTGCATCAACAAGAACGATGTCTTTGTCGATAGAAACAACGGTACCTTTTACAATTGAACCAGGGCGTGTTTCCAGTTCTTGTAAGCTTTCTTCAAAAAGTTGTGCAAAATTTTCAGTCATATGCTCAGTAAATTTTAAAAGTTGACATCCACATTACAGTCCGGCTAACGTGGGGTTGCTAACAAAAGTCGTCACGTCCTGTGTCGACATATCAAAATAATGGAACGAAAAAAAAGAGGCTGCGCTTAAATCAGCGAACCTTCGATCTCACAACTTCCATCGCTTTTTCAAACACCTGCGTAATATCCAGGTGAGTAGAATCTATTACTACCGCATCTTCAGCCGGTACCAGAGGGGCAACTGCCCGCTGCGTATCACGTTCATCACGTGCTTTGATATCGGTTAAAAGGCGCGCAATATTAACATCCATGCCCTTCTCTTTCAACTGGGCATATCGCCGTTCAGCTCTGGCTTCAGCGCTAGCTGTTAAAAATAGTTTTACAACCGCATCAGGAAACACCACCGTGCCCATGTCGCGGCCGTCAGCAACCAGGCCGGGCGCCTGCTGAAAGGCACGCTGGCGACGCAATAATGCTTCACGGACCCTGGGTAACGCGGCTACCTGTGATGCTACAGCGCCTACCTGTTCAGTGCGGATGTCATCAGTCACATCTTCGCCTTCCAGAATAATGCGGTTAGCTTCGCCGTTTGTTTCAAAGCTGACATCCAGACCGGTTGCCAGCGGCACAACAGAAGCTTCATCATCCACGGGTAAATCGTGGTGTAATGCTGCAACAGCCAGGACGCGGTATATTGCGCCACTATCCAGAAAATGCCATTGAAGTTCTTTTGCAAGTAAACTGCTCAGGGTTCCTTTACCAGCTCCACTTGGTCCGTCAACCGTGACGACGGGGATCAGTTGCATACCTGCTCCACTTGTTAAAAGGTTATTAAATCGCGCGCAATTATACGCACCTTGGCATGATAAGCAATGCTGCCTGTAAGAACAGGCAGCATTGTTTTAACTTAGAAAGGTGTCATTTTCCTGACAGTTAGCGACAAATTAGTGACAGATTGTCGCGAAACGGGTGAAGTAGTCCGGGAAGGTCTTGGCTGTACAGCGCGGATCGTTAATAGTGACCGGCGTATCGCTGAGTGCTACAAGAGAGAAGCACATTGCCACACGGTGATCATTATACGTATCGATTTCAGCATGCTTCAGTGATTTCAAAGGTTGCACGGTGATGTAATCGTGTCCTTCGTCCACTTCGGCGCCCAATTTGCGTAACTCATTAGCCATTGCATGCAGGCGATCCGTTTCTTTAACCCGCCAGTTGTAGATATTCCGGATAGACGTCGGCCCTTCTGCAAACAGCGCTGTGGTAGCAATAGTCATGGCCGCATCAGGAATGTGATTCATATCCATATCCACCCCTTTTAACGGTGCACCGGTAACAGTCACTGACTCATCCGCCCACTCAACTTTCGCACCCATCGCTTCAAGTACATCAGCAAAACGTACGTCACCCTGGATACTTTTACTCCCAATGCCGGTAACTTTCACCGTACCGCCTTTAATTGCAGCAGCAGCCAGGAAGTAAGAGGCTGATGACGCATCACCCTCAACCATGAAACGACCCGGAGAAGTGTAAGTTTGATTTCCCTTAACCTCGAAGCAGGTGTAGTCATTGTTAGTGACGACAATACCGAATTTGGCCATGGTATCCAGCGTAATATCGATATAGGGTTTAGAAACCAGCTCACCCTTAATTTTTATCAGTGTATCAGAAGCGAATAACGGCGCAGCCATTAATATTGCGGTCAGGAACTGACTGGATACACTGCCATCCACGTTAACTTCTTTTGCCGACAACGGTTTACCGGCAATTTTAAGCGGCGGATAACCGGCATTTTTAAGATATGTGACATCAGCACCGGCTTCCAGCAAGGCATCAACCAGATCGCCGATTGGACGCTCTTCCATACGCGGTTCGCCGGTCAGTGTAACCAGCACATCACTGGCAGCAAGGACAGCACACAACGGGCGCATTGCCGTTCCTGCATTGCCAAGAAATAATTCGGTTTCACCGGCAACGTTGAATTTTCCGCCAATACCGGTAACCGTACATTCAGTTTTATCTTCACTCAGCGTGTAAGTCACACCCAGCTTTTCCAGGGCGACCAGCATGTGGCGGATATCATCACTGTCCAGCAAATTGGTCAGTGTTGTCTCACCTTTTGCCAGCGCTGCAAGTAACAGAGCACGGTTAGATAAACTCTTAGATCCCGGTACGTTGACTTCTCCGTCTACACGGGAAATTGGTTGTAATGTTAACTGCTCCACTGACTCACCCGTTTTGCTTTTCAAATTGCTGCATAAATTCAACCAGTGCCACAACACCTTCAACCGGCATTGCGTTGTAGATACTGGCGCGCATCCCGCCCACAGAGCGGTGCCCTTTCAACGCTTTGAGTCCGGCAGCTTCAGCCTGTTCTAAAAATGCCTGATTCAAGCCGTCATCTGCCAGATGGAAAGGCACATTCATTTTAGAACGGTTGTCAGGATGCACCGGGTTTGAGTAGAAATCACTGTTATCGATAGCACTGTACAGTAACGCCGCTTTCTCATCGTTGCGTTTTTGCATGGCGCTCAGGCCACCATTGTTCTTCAGCCATTTGAACACGAGACCCGCCAGATACCATGAGAAAGTGGGCGGTGTGTTATACATTGAATCGTGATTAGCCATCAATTCAAAATCGAAAATGGACGGGGTTTCTTTACGCGCTTTACCGATAAGGTCGTCGCGAACAATTAATACCGATAAACCGGAAGGACCGATATTTTTCTGTGCACCGGCATAAATGATGCCGTGTGCCGCCACATCCAGTGGTTGCGACAAAATACAAGAAGACATATCAGATACCAGCGGTACCTTACCAGCCTCAGGTATCCAGTCAAAAGCAATACCATCAACGGTTTCATTGGGGCAAAAATGCAGGTAAGCCGCATTCTGGTCAACATCGCCGGCATTGACTCTTGCGACTGATTTCAGTCCGTCAATGTCGATGGTTTCACCAATCACTTTGGCATTGTTGTATTTAGATGCCTCAGCAACGGCCCCTTTCGACCAGGAGCCGGTAACCATGTGCAAAGATGTGTCACCGGCTTGAGAGATGTTCAGCGGCACAGAGGCAAACTGTCCGCGGCCGCCACCATGGGCAAAAAGCACTTTGTAATTGTCCGGTACGGCCAGTAAGTCGCGCAGGTCCTGCTCTGCTGTAGCGGCAACTTCAATAAAATCTTTGCCACGATGGCTGACTTCCATGACAGAGCAGCCTGAATCACGCCAGTTCAGAAATTCCGCCTGTGCCTGTTGCATGACCTCTGCAGGTAACATTGCGGGTCCAGCACTGAAGTTAAATACATTACTCATAGATTATTTCAACACCTGTAAACACAACAAGCGGCAAAAGCCGCTTGTTGAATAAGAGTTAAAACGCGCTGCAGTTAACAGCGCGCCGGCTTATTCTTCTGTCGTTGGCTTATCGCTGTCTGAGACAGCGGCATCATTGTTAGTAGATGCTTCTTCAGCGGTGTTTTCCCCGCCTTCTTCCAGCTCAAGTTCTTCGTCGATCACTTCTTCGATACGTTGAAGACCTACTACTTTCTCATCATCAGCAGTTCTGATAAGACGTACACCCTGGGTGTTACGCCCAACCGTAGACACTTCACCGACACGGGTACGTACAAGTGTGCCCATGTTGCTGATAAGCATGATTTCGTCAGTTTCATCAACCTGTACAGCGCCGACAACTTTACCGTTACGTTCTGACACTTTGATAGACACCACGCCCTGAGTCGCACGACTCTTAGCCGGGTAATCTTCAAGCGGCGTACGTTTACCATAACCGTTTTCAGTCGCAGTAAGGATGGCGCCGTCACCACGGGGAACAATCAGGGATACCACACGCTGACCTTCCTGCAGTTTAATACCGCGAACACCCGTTGCTGTTCTGCCCATAGGACGCAGAGCCTGCAACTCTTCACCGGTTTCCGGATCACGTTTCACTTCACCTGTTTCTGAGTCGCGCAGTTTTTCGTTAAAACGAACCACTTTACCTTCGTCAGAGAACAGCATGATGTCGTCGTCACCGTGGGTGATTGATACGCCAATCAGTTCATCGCCTTCATTAAGGTTAACGGCAATAATTCCACTGGAGCGTGGTCTGGAGTACAGACTCAAATCAGTCTTTTTCACCGTACCGTTGGCTGTCGCCATGAGTACAAACTTGCCTTCTTCAAATTCTTTGATAGGCAGAATGGCAGTGATCCGCTCGTCACTTTCCAGCGGCAGAATATTTACAATCGGCTTACCGCGGGCATTCCGGCTGGCAAACGGTAACTGATAAACCTTCAACCAGTACAGACGGCCACGGGTAGAGAAACACAGGATATGGTCGTGGGTATTCGCAACCAGCAGACGCTCAATGAAATCTTCATCTTTCATCTTCGTCGCTGACTTACCTTTACCACCACGGCGCTGCGCTTCATATTCAGTCAGTTTCTGATATTTCACATAGCCTTCGCGGGACAGCGTCACAACAACGTCTTCCTGCTCAATCAAATCTTCAATATCAATGTCATGGCTTGCAGCCGTGATCTCTGTGCGACGTTCATCACCAAACTCATCACGGACTTTTTCGAGCTCTTCACGGATGACTTCCATCAAGCGCTCAGGGCTTTGTAAGATGTGTAGCAGCTCCGCGATGATAGCCAGTAACTCTTTATACTCATCAAGGATTTTTTCGTGCTCAAGACCTGTCAGTTTATGCAAACGCAGATCAAGGATGGCCTGTGCCTGTTGTTCTGTCAGGAAGTACTTGCCATCACGGATACCAAATTCCGGCGTCAGCCAGTCCGGACGGGCTGCATCATCACCGGCACGCTCAAGCATGTCAGCAACATCACCCAGGTTCCAGCCCTGAGCAACTAAAGCTTTCTTGGCTTCAGATGGACTCGGCGAAGCTTTAATAAGCTCAATGATAGGATCGATGTTGGTCAGTGCAATGGCAAGACCTTCAAGGATATGGGCACGGTCCCGCGCTTTACGCAGTTCATATACCGTACGGCGGGTAACCACTTCACGACGGTGAAGGATAAACGCCTCTAGCATTTCCTTGAGGTTAAATACTTTAGGCTGACCGTTATCCAGTGCCACCATATTAATACCGAATACCGTTTGTAGCTGGGTATTGGCATACAGGTGGTTAAGCAATACTTCCGCCGACTCGTTGCGTTTTACTTCAACAACAATGCGCATACCGTCTTTGTCAGACTCATCGCGCAGGGCAGAAATACCTTCGATACGTTTTTCTTTTACCAGTTCAGCGATCTTTTCAATCAGGCGGGCTTTGTTTACCTGATAAGGGATCTCATTAACAACGATGGTTTCTTTACCATTACTGTCAGTTTCGATTTCCGCTTTGGCACGCATATAGATTTTGCCACGACCGGTACGGTAAGCATCATCAATACCTTTACGTCCACTGATCATCGCCGCAGTAGGGAAATCCGGACCCGGAATATACTGCATCAGCTCTTCAATGGTAACGGCAGGATTCTCTATCATTGCGATACAGCCGTTAACCACCTCAGTGAGGTTGTGGGGCGGAATGTTTGTTGCCATACCAACGGCAATACCGGAAGAGCCGTTTACCAGCAGGTTCGGCACCTTGGTAGGTAAAACCTCAGGGATTTGCTCTGTACCGTCATAGTTAGGTACGAAATCTACGGTTTCTTTATCAAGATCCGCCAGTAACTCATGGGCAATTTTAGCCATACGTACTTCGGTATAACGCATGGCCGCGGCAGAGTCGCCGTCTACAGAACCGAAGTTACCCTGCCCGTCTACCAACATGTAACGTAAAGAGAATGGCTGTGCCATACGTACAATTGTGTCGTATACCGCACTGTCACCATGAGGGTGATATTTACCGATAACATCACCCACCACACGGGCGGATTTCTTATACGGTTTATTGAAGTCGTTTTTGAGTTCGTTCATCGCGAAGAGTACGCGGCGGTGAACCGGCTTGAGGCCGTCCCTTACGTCAGGCAATGCTCGCCCGACAATAACGCTCATCGCATAATCAAGGTAGGAGTTTTTAAGCTCTTCCTCGATATTTATGGGGAGAATTTCTTTAGCGTTATCAGTCATAAACTGCTATGTCCCTTGATTCAAGTTCAAGCGTATCCAATGTCACGCACTTTAAAATGCAGCTAAGAACAGCGCTTTCTTATTATGGGTTTTACAAGTAATCATTGAGTGTATCACCGGATGACAGATTTATGTAGCGCTTAATACCTGCAAATGGGGCTGTTATTACCAACCGATTACTTTTCACACAATTAATCCACTTTAATACACAAATCGTCCCTTTTACTGCTTTGATCATGTATCGTATTTATCAAAATCAATCTCCTCTATCTGATAATACGAGCACCAGTATGTCGAATGTCGATGAACAAGAAATTGCCAAATTCAGTGAACTGGCCTCCCGTTGGTGGGATACCGAAAGTGAATTCAAACCCCTGCACTTAATCAACCCGTTAAGACTTGATTTTGTGCAGCAGCACTGTGATGGTCTGTTTGAAAAGAAAGTGCTGGATATTGGTTGTGGAGGCGGCATTCTTGCAGAATCCATGGCTAAACTGGGTGCTGATGTTACCGGTATTGATTTGGCGTCTGCTTCTTTAGAGGTTGCTAAACTTCATGGTCTGGAATCCGATGTAAAAGTTGATTATCAGTGTGTTTCTGCAGAAGACTTTGCAGAACAAAGACCCGGAGAGTTCGATGTGGTGACGTGTATGGAAATGCTCGAGCACGTTCCTGATCCGGCATCGATCATCACTGCCTGCGCCAGGCTGGTTAAGCCCGGTGGCCATGTATTTCTGTCTACTTTAAACAGAAATGTGAAATCCTGGCTGATGGGCATCGTTGGTGCCGAATATATCCTCAAACTGGTACCAAAAGGCACGCATCAGCATGCCCGTTTCATTAAGCCTTCAGAATTAATGGCAATGACCGATAAGGTTGATCTGTTTGCCAGAAACACCACAGGTCTGCATATGGATCCGCTAAGCCGCCAGTTCTACTTATCGGACAAAAACATCGATGTGAACTACATCGTCCATACGCAAAAAAGCCTGCAGTAAACACTATATATAGTATTTAAGAATAAATATTACGCTATATGTCGTATTTGTAACCAACCCGCTTTGAGCGATTAAAACTTTTTAACCGGCGATCAAAAAAAGTAAAAAATGGTTGCATCTGTCTGATTTGGCTTAGTCATGCCGCTCATAGGTGAGTTACCACTAACCTTTTTCAGGGACCGTTTTGATCGCTGGATAAACCACCAGATATTGGGTTGCAAAACCACGCAAACCTCACTATCTTGTGTCTTGTCCGACGGGTGTTTTAGAACAATAAAGTAGTACAAAAACACGGGATCCCGCCAGGCAGTAAGGGATCTCTGCTGGATCAAGCTTTCAAGGCTTAGCAAATTCAATTTTATAAAGATGAAAAGGGTGCCAACCCTTGCTTCATGCGCTAACAAACTAACGGCCAGTACAAATGAACAACAACTTGTATGTCACTAAACGCAATGGCGAAAAAGAAGTCATTGAGTTAGATAAGATCCATAAAGTGATCACGTGGGCAGCAGAAGGGTTAAATAACGTTTCTGTTTCTCAGGTAGAAATCAAAGCTCAGATCCAATTTTACGATGGTATCAAGACCGGCGAAATCCACGAGACATTGATCAAGTCTGCAGCCGATCTTATTTCAACAGATGCGCCTGATTATCAGTATCTTGCAGCCCGTCTGGCTATCTTCCACCTGCGTAAAAAAGCATATGGTCAGTTTGAGCCGCCTAAATTGTTTGATCATGTTAAAAAGATGGTTGAACAGGGTAAGTATGACGAGCACCTGTTGTCTGACTACACGCAAGCTGAATTTGAGGCGATGGATGATTTCATCGATCACTGGCGTGATATGACTTTCAGTTATGCTGCTGTTAAGCAGCTTGAAGGTAAGTATCTGGTACAAAACCGTGTTACCGGCGACATCTATGAAAGTGCCCAGTTCCTGTATGTTCTGGTAGCCTCCTGCCTGTTCGCTGACTACCCGAAGGAAACCCGTCTTGATTATGTCCGCCGTTTTTACGATGCAACATCGACATTCAAGATTTCTCTGCCTACACCGATTATGTCCGGTGTGCGCACCCCTACCCGTCAGTTCAGCTCATGCGTACTGATTGAAACCGGTGATAGTCTGGATTCTATCAACGCCACCGCCAGCGCCATCGTAAAATACGTGAGTCAGCGTGCCGGTATTGGTGTAAACGCTGGTCGCATTCGTGCACTGGGTAGTCCAATCCGTGGTGGTGAAGCTTTCCACACAGGTTGTATTCCTTTCTACAAGTACTTCCAGACTGCGGTAAAAAGCTGCTCTCAAGGCGGTGTTCGTGGTGGTGCAGCGACGTTGTTCTACCCGCTGTGGCACATGGAAGTTGAATCACTGCTGGTACTGAAAAATAACCGTGGTGTTGAAGAAAACCGTGTACGTCATCTCGACTACGGCGTGCAATTCAACAAGCTGATGTATCAGCGTATGATGAAAGACGGCTACATCACACTGTTCAGCCCGTCTGATGTACCCGGTCTGTACGATGCTTTCTTTGCCGATCAGAACAAGTTCGAAGAACTGTATGTGAAATACGAACAGGATGACTCCATTCGTAAGAAGCAAATTAAAGCTATGGAACTGTTCAGTCTGTTTATGCAGGAACGTGCTTCAACCGGCCGCATCTACCTGCAAAACGTTGACCACTGTAATACTCACAGCCCGTTTGACCCGGCTGTTGCCCCTGTCCGTCAAAGCAACCTGTGTCTTGAAATCGCGCTGCCGACCAAGCCGCTGGAGCACGTAAACGACGAAAATGGCGAAATTGCACTGTGTACGCTGTCAGCGTTCAACTTAGGTGCGATTAAATCTCTGGATGAATTCGAAGAATTATCCGACCTTGCTGTGCGTGCACTGGACAGCCTGCTCGACTATCAGGATTACCCGGTTCCGGCGGCATACCATGCCACTATGAATCGTCGTACGCTGGGTATAGGTGTTATCAACTTCGCTTATTATCTTGCGAAGAATGGCGTGAAGTATTCTGACTTCAGCGCAAATCCGCTTATTCACCGTACGTTCGAAGCGATGCAGTACCATTTATTGAAAGCGTCTGTGAATCTGGCAAAAGAGAAAGGTGCGTGTCCTAAATTTAATGAGACCACCTACTCTAAAGGTATTCTGCCTATCGATACCTACAAAAAAGATTTGGACGCCATTTGTAACGAACCCTTACACATGGACTGGGAAGGCCTGCGCGCTGAAATGATGGAGCACGGACTACGTAATTCTACGCTGTCTGCACTGATGCCGTCTGAAACGTCTTCGCAGATTTCCAATGCAACCAATGGTATCGAGCCGCCCCGTGGTCATATCAGCATCAAATCAAGTAAAGATGGTGTACTGAAGCAAGTTGTCCCTGAATATGAAAATCTGAAAGATGCCTATGAACTGCTGTGGGATATTCCGTCCAATGACGGTTACCTGCAACTGGTTGGCATTATGCAGAAATTCATTGACCAGACTATTTCTGCTAACACCAGTTACGATCCGGGCAAATATGAAAGCGGTAAGGTACCGATGAAGTTGCTGCTCAAAGATCTGCTGACCTCATACAAGCTGGGTGTGAAGACACTGTATTATCATAACACCCGTGACGGCAACACCGACACCAGCTCTATGGAAGTCAAACAAGGCCAGGCGAAACCTCAACCACAAGCGCAAACCGCTGTGATTGAAGAAGACGACGACTGTGCCGGCGGTGCATGTAAAATATGACCCGTGAGTTATTCCACATGTAACATAGCTGTGGATAACTTTCTATATTTTACAATAAAAACAACAATTTATAGATAAGGGGCACTTCGCCCCTTTTTTATAACTATTGACAGGATATTTATCGCGTGTTAAATATGTAACACCATGATGAATTATCAAGTCGAATGCATACCTCACCCTCAGTACGGGAATCAACTTCTCCCGATGTTGATTAATGTGAGGAAAAACGAACTCCCTGAACCTTCTGCTGCACTGTGGGGGTGGAATCTATGGCTAACCAACAGATTCAATACAGTTAAGGGTCGATTGCGAGACCTGTGCGTCTTTTATGAATATGTGGACAGGTACTACCCTCGTTTCTTCGAAGATGCGGCAGCGTGTAAGATAATCAAAAGACGACAAGTGAACGACCTTGCAACTTTTCTGTTGTTGAATTTTTTTCATGACATTGAAGATGGCATACAAGTCAGCCCCAGTACGTTCAATCGACGTGTTGATTCTATAAAGCTTTTTCTGCAATACCATTACAGCCGATATATAGAGAAAATATCAGACATTGAGCGTGCTGACGCGCTCAGCCGAGAGGTGGCCAGAATTAACGCTCACCTTGGCAAAAAGAAATATTCTTCAGCCGAGGTGGAAAACCAAACGCAATCAGCAAAGCCACTCACGGAAGATCAAGTTAACTTAATTAGAGATATTGTGCGCCCAAGCGAGGGTAACTTCATCAACGATGTCAATCCGTTCAGACCATCTCTACAAAGGCGTAACGCCTGTCTTGTGATGTTGTTGTGCGAACTGGGCTGTCGAGCATCAGAGCTAATGTTGATTAGGCACAATGGCGAGGATCTCAAGCTCACTACTAACCCCACGGTTGTGATTAAAACACAGCGCACCAACGACAGTGAGCACCGTGGACGTAGAGATGGCGCATCCCATAAAACTCTGGGGCGTGAACTTCCGATATCTAAAGGATTAGCTGAATTACTGATAGATTACATCGAAGAAGATAGACCGAAACTGCGAAAGTCGTTTAATGGAAAACTGACTCCATATTTATTTGTAAGTGAAAAGGACGGAGGGCCAATGACGACAGATGGTCTGGTGTATGTCCTCGATAGCCTGTACCGCAAGATCCCCGAATTAAAAAACGCAGTGCATCCCCATCAATTTCGTGTGACGAGAGGTGGAGAGTTGCGAGACAGTATCGATACCGAGTATGAAGGCTCCAATTCTCCGATGAAAAAAGCAGGAGATATGCAAGATACGCTAACCACATGGGGCGGTTGGTCATCAACCAGCTCAATGCCGAAACGTTACACGAATGCCCTACTGCAAAAGCGTATCAGAGAATATTTAGCGAAAAAGGAAGCAGTATAAATGGGTCATGCACAAACAAAATACCTTAGCCCTCAAATCGCTGATGTTTATCAGGAAATGTACGACTATATTGAAGAGTTGAACGGTGATTATGACCCCTTCCCTAGCGAAATAGAAACCTTTCATGGACAGACTCTTAAGCTAAGAAATGACTACGGTTATCTAGTCAAGAAACATCGTGTGATTAACGTAGGCAAAGATGAGAGTAACTACAGCGTCAGTGATAACTATTCTAACTATTCATACATCAACTTTATCGCCGCGAAGTGCTGGATTGATACCGCAATATCACGTTCACCAGCATCACTTAATCATCAGAGTAAAGGCTTCAAAGCCCTGTCTGGTATTGTATTGTCTGACAAAGCTTTCAGTAGCGAAAGGGTTTTTGCTAAAGAAATATCCTCTCAGCTATCGGCTATTATGTTAGCCAATAAGTCTGACCAACGAGTTTGGCTAGCTATTCGGCAGTTCGCTAACTACGCAATTGAGAATTCGTATTGGGGATTTGATGAGACGGTTATATTTAAGCTTGATGAAGTGGTGATACCTAATAGCGGTACTAAACAAAGAGTTTCTTTGCTTGACAATGAAAACGGCCCTTTCACACGCTCAGAAATCGCACAAATATCCACAGCAATACAAGACGGTAGATTGTCATTAAAACACAAAGTGATGGTAAGACTCGCCATGAAATTTGGACTCAGGCCCATACAAATGGCGTTGCTC
Organism: Alteromonas sp. NFXS44; assembly: GCF_040148705.1. Classification (NCBI taxonomy): domain Bacteria; kingdom Pseudomonadati; phylum Pseudomonadota; class Gammaproteobacteria; order Alteromonadales; family Alteromonadaceae; genus Alteromonas; species Alteromonas sp. NFXS44. The sequence goes on from NZ_JAGDEA010000008.1 coordinate 29,809, forward strand.
AGAGAAGAGGACGTATATTACGACAGCAAAGTTTTTGCTTGGTTTATCAATATTCCTCGTGTGAAAGGGAAAGTTGCTCAGTTAAGACGAAATGAAAACAATTTCTTGTTGAGGCAATTACCACAAGAGTTGGCTGATGATATTCAGGCGTTAATAGCAAGCGAATCCGACAGGTCGCTACGCGACCTGGACGGCATTCGCCGTCCACGTCCTTTGTTTAAAAGAAGCTCTGCTAATGAACACTACTTAAACGCTAAAAAATTGGTAGATTATGCATGGCATACAAGTTCTTCTCGGATAACCAAAGATTTTACTGGCACAATTCAGGCCCAGCTTGGGCTGAAATCCGCCTACGTTAAAGATGAAGACGGCAACCCACTACCCCTCAAAATAACGGCTTACAGGTTCCGATATACACTCGGAACACGGATGGTGTTGGAAGGAAAAACACCTGAAGATGTCGCGGTTGCATTAGATCATTCATCCATAGCATCCGTCGACCACTACTTTCGATATAACCGTGATCTCATGGATTTTATCGATGACACATTTGAATCATCGAAAGTGCTTTCAAATTCAATCGCCCGATGGGAAGGCTATATCATTGATGATGACGATAACACCGTTAAAGGCTCGGTTGTCCGTGGCAAAGACTTAGTTAATTTAGGTAAGTGCCTTAAACAATCTCGATGCGAATGGCATCCCTCAGTGAGTTGTTACGGATGCGGCCAATTCAGACCTTTCAAGAACGCCGATCATAAGTCTCAGCTAAAAGTAATTGAAGATGAGCGTGACTTCGTACGTAACAACTCATCAGGGCCTGTGCAGCACCAACTGGATGAAGCTTACGAAGGGGCAATACAGATTGTTGAAGCTCAGAAAATCATTATCAGGGAAGTATCATGAGCACAATCACCACGCTTCGAAGTAAACGCCTAAGCAGACAGCATGAACAACTTCAAGAACGTGTTCTAGAGCTTAAACAGCTTGCGCTTCCTGAGTTTGATGCACTTGTAAAAGTAGGCAAGATTAAAGGGACTTGGGATGATAAAGCGTGGGTATATCGAAACAGAACCATTTACTTTACACGCCCCTACACAGAATCAGGCGAATTAGTAACTAGCACAACACCAGAAGAAAATAAGGTCCCAATAGAGGGAATATGGGCTGATGTATATCGACTGTACATCCTACATAAAATTAAAGGCCATAAAGGCGAACCAAAATCCATATCTTGGCATATGAGCCAAACAGTATGGCTAGGTGAATTTTATCACTATGACACTTCATCATTACTAGCCCTTAATCAAGACAGGTTGAATGCTGTTATCCCACTTCTTGAGGCACATTTTATTCGCAGAGGCCCTTTTGAGCGCTACAAGACCATCGTGAGCTTTGTTAAAAAATTCATTGTAGTGAACAAGCTATGCCGAACTTTTGCACCAAAAGTAAAAATGAAAAATCCAGCTCTAGAGAAATCAAAAGCTTTACCTAAAAAATTTAACGAAAAAATAGATAGTTACATCGGCATTATTAAACAGCGTTTTGACGAAGATAAAAGGCGATTAGCGCAAGGGAAGCTTGCCAAATACCCAGAACCTAAACCTTACTATGATGAGCTTCGTCTTCTGGCTATGCCCTTTTTCCTCGCGTTAGGATTACGCGTCGGCGAGCTATGTAGATTACACAAGGATTGCATCGGTTATGATGAGACAAACGATAAATGGTTTCTACGCGTGCTGACAGAAAAAGGCAAACTTGCCAATGCACGTCCTCTTCCCAGAAAATGGCAAAATGTCCTCATCCAATCACATAAACGAATCCTTGAAATAACTGAACAATTCAGATCATTTGCAAAAGACGTAGAAAGCCGAAAAGAGCAAGCGTTTGTTGATGTATTAGCCTTTCCAGACAGACATCCCATGATTGTAACTGCGTTAGAAAAAAACGGATACGCTCCTGAGGAGTATTTTTTAAGGAACGAAATTGGTACAACCGGTTCTATTCATAACTCAGGCATTACTTATAATTCATTAAGAATAACAAAGGATAAGGATGGGAATGAGAAAAGAGGAATTTATGCAGATTCGATAGTTGGTAAAATTATCGCCAAAACAAAGCCGGGAAGTAATACCACATCGAAAATAGTCATTTCAAAAACGCAATTCGCCTCAATGGCCATGAATTATTACCGTGAATATCAACAGCGGGTATTTAAAGAAAATGAAGTTGACGGAGAAGTCAGTGAAACAATTTCATCCACGTCTTATTCAGTTGATATGCCATTCAGTGACTTCTTATTCATTGTAAAAGATGACATGTTCAACGGTAGTTCTAAATCACACGGATTTGTACCAAGACCAATGTTAACTAGTGATATGGCCAACTGGCTGACAGAAGATTCTTCTAGAAATAAATCAGCGTTCAGGCGTTACAATATCCGTAACGATGACAATAATATTGTGAATATTACATCACACCAGTTCCGACACTGGCTAACCACTGCCCTACTTCGCTCCGGTAAAAACGAAAGTATGATCGACTTGTTCATGGGCAGAAAAGCTGGACAAACACGACATTACGACCATCGCAACGGCAAGGAGCGAGCTGAAGACATGAGATCTCGCTACATGACTGATAGACCACCTGATGATGTGTTAGGACGACGTGTAAAGCGTATGAGAGATAATGACGTTTGCGAAAGCGAGATTGAAAATGCGCTTAATCATACGCTTTCGGTTGTTCACTATACCCCTTGGGGAACATGTAATCGCGATTTAGACTTAAGCCCTTGTGAGAAAGGCATGATGTGTCTGCGGGGTGATGATGGGAACGGCTGTCAACATTTTGGAATAGATCCTGATGATGAAAAAGCGAAGCAATCCATCATCAACACCAAAGTACATTACGAAACACAGTTGGCTGCACTGTTGCCAAATTACGAAGAGTTGTCTCACACGCTTAACAAGCAAGAACCATTGGATCAGCATGTCCAGTTTTGCATAGACACCATTAATGGCTGTGAGAGCGCTCTGAGGGCTTATGAGCGTGCTAAAAGCGCCAAAGACAACGATATACCAGTAGTACATGTATTCACCCCGGAGGAAGCCGTATGAGTAAGTCACCGCCTTGGCTATCCATAGCGTTATCTAATCTTAGTTTCTTTGAGAAAAACCCTGAGTACAAACATGAATTTGGACACGACTACATTGCCGACCGCTGCGGCATTACTCGGATGACTCTCAACCGAAATAAGAAATACATGAAGGAATACCAAAGGGTACGGGAGGTATTGAGAGGCTTTAAGTCTGAAGGCCAGAAGACATCAACAGATTATGAGGAAACTCTTAAGAAAAAAGACAAGAAGATCGCTGAGCTTAAGGCCGATAAAGCAGAACTCAAGCTCAGGTTGAATGATTGCTATCAGATGCTGGAAGATCATGGGATAGATCCTCAGTTCACCTATCCAAGCAAGATGAAAAAACACAAGGAGGCTTAGTGAGTAATCCAGCAGCCAAAGTCAATCTTGAACGTTTCTTAGCGTTCGTCAAAGAAAGAAATAAGCAAGGTGACTGGGAAGATTATACTCTACCAAACCAGCTTGATTTAAATAAAAAAATGATTGCACGGGAATGCGAGTTTGACCGAAAGAGAATTACAGAAAACTCGAAGATTAGAGCGAAGTACGAGGTCGTAAAACAAGACTTGATATCGAAGGGTATACTGATTAAAGACACCCGTACAGGTTCACAGAAACTAACATCCAAAACAGAATCAATCAGCTCAAGTCGCGACAAGGCGGCAATGAAAAAAGTACAGGAAACGGCAGCAGCGCTTGAGGAAGAGCTTTTTAGAACAAAACTCGAATTGGAAAAGTCAAACAAGAAGTTAGCTCGTCTAGAAGCAATAGAACGCTATCTGCTTGAAACTGGAAGGCTTTAATGGGTTCATTTTCAGGCTTATTGCAAATTCGAAAGATCCGCAGTCGTGGTAAAGTAGGCGGCGTTATTTTTTCTGCTATGACTTTGGCAGACATTCCAACACGATTTATTGTCAAAGCTGATTGGAAAATTGCCCCAAATCCAACAATGTTCAAAGAGGGCCACATTTGGTCTATTAGCGGTAGTTTTGAAAAACAAACGATCAAATGGAAAGACGGCACTAGTGCAACTGAAAATGTAGTTGTGCCTAATGAACTTCGTTTTGCTAAAGCTTCCAATGAGAACCTAAAGAGGTTGCTTTCTGAATCAAAAGAGTTTGCAGGTATCAGCCAAGTCAAAGCCGAAAAGCTCGTTTCGTTCTTTGGTGATGAGCTTTACGATATAGCAGCCAGTTTAGATATTGGGCGTTTGTTACCTATTCTAGGGAGAGATGTTGCTACTCGACTTGTTAACGGACTGAATGAATATCAGGAACTTAATACACTTAAATTGCTTGATGATCTTGGTGTCCCTTACAACATCACAGAATCAGTTCTTGAAATCTGGGGAACAGATGCTTTCGAAAAAATTCAGTCTAATCCCTATGTGTTAAGTGCATTTATGGCTAACCTAAAAATGGTAGATGAATATGCGTTAAACCGTCTAGGGCTTTCTCTCGATTCTCCGCAACGGCTGATTGCATACGTTAAGGAAGTGATGTTCAGCGCTTTTAACGCAGGTAACACTTGCTTACCAACCAACGAAGCAAAATACCGAATAAAACGACTTTTAGGGCCTTTGGCCAACGAAGCTTTTCGGCTCGCTCAGGAATCAGGTGAGATAATCGTCGATGGTAAAATGACTCAAGTCAGGAGTATGAATATCATTGAATCAAGCGTGGCCGAAATAATAGCTGAGCTTGCTTCGGCAAAACTAAATAAGGGACTGGAAAAGCAGATTAGCGCAAAAATCGATATCTTCGAAATCGGAGCTGGGTTTAATCTCACTCAAGAGCAGAGAGAAGCCATCACTCAATGCAGTACGAACCGATTAGCTATACTCACAGGCGGTGCAGGTTGTGGTAAAACGACGGTAATAGAAGCTATTTGTTTTTCTCTAGAGTCTTTGGAACAAACCAAGCAAATATTCTTAATGGCACTCGCTGGAAAAGCGGCTCAAAGAATTACCGAAGCGACAGGTAGAGAAGCGATGACCGTTGCATCGTTTATGTACAACGTTGATGCTGATGATATTGACGACGATGCAGTATTCGTCGTAGATGAAGCATCTATGATAGATGTTTTATCGCTACTCAAAATACTCAAGCGACTACCTTGCCGAGGCAGGCTCATACTGACCGGTGATGAAGAGCAACTTCCTCCTGTCGGAATCGGGCTGAGTCTTCATTCATTGGTGAATCAAGCCATACCAAAAGCCAACCTTACAGCTGTTAAAAGACAAGCAGAATCTTCAGGCATTCCCACTATCGCTGGCAGAATAAGAGGTTTTCATAAAGAGAAAACAGACCTTGAATTTAAACCATTTGCTGGAAAAGCTGATGGTGTTAGTTTTATCGAATGTACCCCAAAAGATATCGAGAAAAAATGCATGGAGGTTTATGAAACGCTCGGTGGAAATGGCTCAAATAATGACGTACTCATTCTCTCTCCAACTAAAAACCTTAATGGTGGCGTGATTAATTTAAATTGCCATGTTCACGATAAGTTTTCTCAAGGAGAGGTTGTTAAATTTAACCATGAAGAGTTTGGTGATGTAACTCATCACATTAGCGGTCGAGCTTTACGAGTTGGTGAATTGGTTATGTATACCAGAAACGACTATCAAAAAGATATCCGTAATGGGTCTGTTGGAAAAGTGCTCGCATTTAGCCATGATTCCGTAACAGTTGATTTTGAAGGAAATACTACCGAGTTGTCTATCAGCGAACTGAAAAACTTGGAACACGCTTATGCTTTAACGGTACACAAAGCGCAAGGAAGCCAGTTTGAAAGGGTTATCGTAGTAATTAAAGATTCTCGCAACCTAGACCGTCATCTTATCTATACTGCACTTACTAGATCGAAGAAACAGGTTGTTTTTATTGGTGATGCAAATGCATTTTATAATGCTTTGATTATTTCTAACGCACACAAAAGACATACAAAACTGAATCAACACCTCAAGTCAACCAGCTTAAGTCTTATTAATTGATATAACTATAGTGTAAAGGGAATTTCGGTGAAAAATAGTATTTGTATTGCTGGCGACAGAACGATTAGTGACTGGAACACATTAAGACCTAAACTCGTGAAAAAATCGTTCGACCAACAATCTTGGGATGATGCTAAAGCTTTTTTAGACTTGAGGTTGGAGCATAGATACTTCAATGCAATTGAAGCAATTAGATCTCAAAATAGTAACAAACTAAAAGGAGAAGGCTTTGCTATTTGTACACTTATCTGCTCTCTGATTGAAGCAGTTGAAACTTTTTACCAAGGCACTAATTTTTCAACTAGACCATCAAATAGGTATGAATATGGCTTCGGCCAAAGCAAAAAGATCTATCAAGATTTTCTTACCAAAAGAGCGCCTTTTAGTTCGTATTTTGATAAAAAATTGGCTATTGATTTTTATCTGAATGTAAGATGCGCACTACTACATGAAGCAAGTACAAGAAATAACTGGGTAATAAATATTCGTAACCATCAGTCAGTAACTATTAATCGTGAACAAAAAACAATCAACAGATCACTATTCATATCAGACTTGAAAGTTTGTATTAATCTCTACAAAGATGAATTAAACAGGTCCCCTGAGCTTCAAAAAGCATTTATAAGGAAATTTGATGGTATTTGTAATAATTCAACTTGACATATTACTTTTAGGGCGGTGGTTCTATTTTTTCTTGTTATTTAAAGAATCAAAGCAAAACGGTGAATCTTTTGGTGCATTATCATATTGGAACCCGATAAATGTGCCATCCTGATTCATTTTAGGGGCTAGAGCCTCATATTGTCGACTACTAACAGCATGAGGCTCTTTGCCGTCGGCATAAAGCGTTTTTAGTAATTTCAAAGCTTCCTCGTATGTAACATTTGATGCAACCTGATTTACTACTCTTGTCTCTGAAATTATGTTCCCGTTCATAGCAGTTGGAACTTCTGTTTTGATATCGCAATACACGTCCCAACTGTCTATTTTTATTAACTCTGCTGAGTTTGCGGCACTATTACCTTTTTTATACGCAGATAAAACGTAGCTAAGCATTATCAAAGCGCTAGTTAATGATGTGCCAATATTAATAGGTTCTGGAGAACCAGTGCTATAAGCTGACACACCACAAATAAAGAGAATACCAAGCGACGTATTCATTGTGTTGTTGCCTTCTAGTTTATTGAACCAACGGTCGCGACGGATATAAAAGCTACCCACCCCGACAAAAAAAACAATGTACAAAGCCCAACTTTTGAATTCTTCAAACGCAAAAGTAACAGTCAAAATGAAGACCGATAAGAGAATAGCCAAAACTTTGAAGCTATTTATATTCATTTGAGTTTTCATTCGCCAATATCCTTATCTTATAGATGCGAAGCACCACCAAATTCAAAATGTACCTCATAAACTTACTTTTCTACAAACTACGAGAACAATAACTTTCTGTACAAATTCTTCATTTCCTGACGTTAACTGTTACGGCAAGAAATTTTAGCAAACGCTCGTTAATGCGGGTTATTAGGGTACGCAGTACCCTAATGCAAAACAGTACTTCCTATGACACGGGAATGTAACACATGGGGCCAACCAGAGTGTTGCGAACAGACAGTGCTCCCTCCCGTCCTGCTAGACCTATCAAAATATGTAACATTCCAATCTAAAAAACCATTAAACTTTTAACCTATTTTGGCATATCTAAACACAACATATTGTGTTACATTTTAAAAATGTTGCTAAGTGTCGTTATGTCACTGGGAATAGCAAATGTTGAGTGCGTCTTTATATAAGGGTTCTAGAGCAGCTTTAGACCAACCCACCCACTCATTTGTTACATTTTTCTCAGGGCATAACAAAATTTAACGATAAACCAGGGCTTGCCCTGGTTTCTTCCGTTTTTAACTGATAAATCTGTTCTGAGTACTATCGCAGTTATGAAATACACAACGTTTAATCAACAAAGCGTCAATCCTCTCGTCGAGCCTATGTTTTTCGGTAATCCTGTTAACGTAGCCCGTTACGATCAGCAGAAGCACAGCATTTTCGAAAAACTCATTGAAAAACAAATCAGTTTCTTCTGGCGACCGGAAGAAGTTGACGTTACGCGTGACCGTGTAGACTTCCAGAAACTCACAGAGCCTGAGCAGCACATTTTTATTTCTAACCTGAAATATCAAACCTTGCTGGATTCCGTTCAGGGCCGCAGTCCGAATATTGCATTCCTGCCCATCGTGTCATTACCGGAGCTGGAAACCTGGATTGAAACCTGGTCTTTCTTTGAGACGATTCACTCCCGTTCTTACACTCATATTCTTCGTAACCTGTTTTCCGATCCAAGTGCAATTTTTGAAGACATCGTGGTTAACGAGCAAATCAAGCTCCGTGCTGCTGATATTTCTAGATACTACGATGATCTGATTTTCCACACACAGTTGTGGCAGACACAAGGTGAAGGCGTTCATACCGTCGACGGCGAAGTGTACGAAGTGAACATGCGTGTTCTGAAGAAGAAAATGTACTTGTGCATGAATTCAGTTAATGCCCTGGAAGCGGTTCGCTTCTATGTGTCCTTTGCCTGCACCTTCGCGTTTGCTGAGCGTGAGCTGATGGAAGGTAACGCAAAAATTATCCGTCTGATTGCCCGTGATGAAAACCTGCACCTGTCCTCTACTCAGCACGTGCTGAACCTGTGGGCCAGAGGCAAGGACGATCCTGAGATGGCAGAAATCGCCGCGGAGTGCCATGAAGAGGCACGCCAGATCTTCATCAGCGCTGTTGAGCAGGAGAAGGAATGGGCTGATTACCTGTTCAAGAACGGCTCAATGATCGGTATGAATAAGGAAATTCTGTGTCAGTACGTGGAATACATCGCGAATCAGCGTATGACCGCTATTGGCTTTGACGCACCATACGAAGTGAAAAGTAATCCACTGCCGTGGATGAACAACTACCTGAACTCAGATAACGTACAGGTTGCGCCTCAGGAATCAGAGATCAGTTCCTATCTGGTAGGTCAGATTGACTCTTCAGTCAGCGAAGATGACTTCGCCGATTTTGAATTGTAATTCCTACCTTCCCCGTTAATGGGAAAACCTGAATCCACACTTCGTATCGATATTGTCGATACGGGGTGTGTTGATGCCGTACCGGATAAAACACTGCTGGAATCTTTGGAATCCGCAGGTGTAGCTTGTCATTATCATTGCCGCGACGGTTTCTGCGGAGCCTGCCGGACTAAATTGATAGAAGGGTCGGTGGAATATACCACAGACCCCCTCGCCTTTATTGACGACGATGAAATACTGCCCTGTTGCTGTAAGCCGGTAACAAACATCAAAATAGATGTTCCGCTTTAACTTACCTGACTTTACGCATTATCAGGAATGAATCTTTAGCAATCCTTATCTTCCAGATCCATTTTATCTTTCACTTTCTCACAGCCGTCTTCAATAGCATTACCGGCATCGTCGGCCCACTCTTCTGCTTTATCTTTAGCATCGTCAGTCCAGTCTTCCGTCTTATCTGCTGCATCTTCAGCAAATTCCTCTGTCTTATCTGCCAGATCAGATGCTGCATTTTTTGCATCATCAAATGCACTGCTGGCGGCACTTTTGGCTTTAGTCATTGAGTCTTCAGCCTGTTCCTGTTTTTCTTCGCTACATGCGCCAAGAACGCAGGTAAACAGACCAATGCATAGTAATGATGAGAGTTGTTTTGTCATTTTCATATGTCTTTCCTTTTACGCAGTTGAGTGTGTACTGATGTTAATCCTGCGGGCAATCAATACCTGCAGGACTGGTTAAAAATAACACAATATTAAGAGGTGACAACAGCCACCTGAGTTTTATGGCTGCTGAACCGTATGCTGTCAGTGCTTATCGGCACGGCTCTGAAACTTACGTTCTTCGGTGTTGATTTTGATCCACTCGCCGGTACTGATGTACTCCGGCACCTGAACAACCAGACCGGTTGACAAAGTAGCCGGTTTGGTACGGGACGTCGCAGAGGCTCCCTTAATGGAAGGGTCAGTTTCTACCACTTCCAGTTCAACACTCATGGGTAAATCAAGAGCTACCGGCACTTCGCTCACAACCAGGACCTGAATACCGTCAGTTTCTTCGTTAATGAACAAAGCTTCATCAGCAATACTGTCTTTATTCAGATGGTAAGGCGTGTAATCTTCTTTATCCATGAATACATATTCATCGCCGTCGATGTAAGAGAACATTGCTGGACGGCGTACTAAATCAGCCATTTCCAGCATGTCAGAGTCCTTAAACGTTTCATCATATTTTGCACCGCTTACCACATCGTACATACGCATACGATAAATGCTGCCGCCTGCACGGCCCTGTGGTACAGAACGGTCAATATCTCTGACAATACATGTCTTACCGTCAAAAATGATGGTGTTATTCTTTTTAATTTCACTTGCCTTAGGCATGGCGGTTCCCTGTATTAGTAAATCAGACCAGCGGGTCCGATCAGAAGTGGAAGGTCTCTATTTTCCGCGATTTTTCGTCGGTAAGAAAGCCTTTTAAATGCCAGTTTTTCTGAAGCAAGCGGAATAAGGGAGCTCGGATACAGATTCCTGGTTGCAGTTTAAAAATCATTCTATGCTTATTCGATTAAATACCGGCATGCCTTACAGCATAACCGTGAATATAAGAAATTTATTGCCGGATAAAACTCTTTCATCCAGGATTACCCTGACGAAATAACCGTAGCAAAGAACATGTTGAAATCTAACCTGAATACAAAGGGATTTACCCTGATTGAGCTGGTCATCGTAATTGTGATCTTAGGTATACTTGCGGTCACTGCGGCCCCCCGCTTTATTGACCTTTCCGGTGATGCGGATGATGCTGTCACCCACTCCATGATGGGTGGTTTTAAATCAGGCCTGACACTGTTACATACCAAATATCAGATAAGACAAACATCCCCTATTTCCATAAACGGACAACCGGTCACATTTAATTCTGAGGGCTGGCCGACAGGCTCAACCAGCAACAGCGCCGGTTGCGCAGAAGTGTGGGATCAGATATTTTCTGACCCTCAGCCAGTCAATGTGATGAATGATTTCAACTCACCTCTCGCAAAAGGCTGGAACACTGTTTACTACGCTGACGCCAGTGCTGAAGTATGTGCGTATCTCAAAAGCAGTGCGGCAGGGAATCTGTCCGGATATACCGACCCTTACTTCGTTTATTTCATCGGAGATACAAATTATGCTACGTATGGTTACACCGGCTCACCGGGTGATGTGAAGATGTATAATTTATAAAATCTGCCGGTCAGCGCCATTTTCTTATTACCAGTACAATACCACCAATGATTGCAGCACTGGCAATAATGACTCTGACGTTAAGGCTTTCAGATAGAAATACCCATCCCATCAAGATGGCAATTACCGGTACACTGAGTTGTAAAGTGGCGGCATTAGTCGCCGCTATTTTAGGGAGTACAGCGTACCACAAGGCATAACCCAAACCCGATGCGATGGCACCGGACAATACGCCATAGATAATACCGTAGCGGATAGTTGTTTCTGAAAGTGAAAGTGGCTCATCAACAAAGATAAACAGCGCGACAATAAACGGCGTCGTACGGACAAAATTTCCTGTCGTCATTAAAAGTGGCGATGCTACGCCTTTGCCTAACAGTGAATACACTCCCCAACTGATACCGGCAGTGATCATCAGCAACGCAGCGGGCAGCGGCGGGGCTGTGACGCCGGGCAGTACCAGATAAACTAAACCCGCAAAGGCTACTACAAAGCCGGCTGTCTGAATAAAGCTGAATCTTTCGCCTCTTAAAAGGCCGATGCTGATCATTGAAATTTGTACAGCACCAAACAGCAACAGAGCGCCGGTGCCTGTCGTTACGCTTTGATAGGCAAAAGAGAAACCTGCTGCATAGCAGAATAATGCGACAGCCCCTGCCCAGCATCCCTGTTTCGCAGGATGATGCCCTTTCAATTGGATAAGCAAACTCAGCACCACAGCACCGCTGAGCAACCTTACGAGTGTGAAAGAAGCCGGCCCGATATCAGTCTCTACCAGCGCCATCCGGCACAAAAGGGAATTAGCAGCAAAAGCCACCATGGCTAAGCAAGCGTACAACAACGCAGATACAGGCATGAATCGCTCCTTTTATTTTGTTCACCTTCCCACGACAAAGGAGCAATTACAATGGTACTTGAGATCCGGTTACTCCGGTCCGGTAAACACCGGACACAAAAAAAGCACCCGCAGGTGCTTTTCGAAAAGAGACGACTTTAGAGCTTTAAGCCCAAACGGTCAGCCACTTCAATGTATGTTTCTACTACAGAACCTAAGCCCTGACGGAAACGGTCTTTATCCATTTTCTTACGGGTTTCTTTGTCCCACAGGCGACAACCGTCAGGACTGAATTCATCACCCAGAATAATGTTGCCTTCACTGTCCAGACCAAATTCCAGTTTGTAATCCACCAGAATCATACCGCCTTTATCGAACAGATCTTTGAGTACATCGTTAACGGCAAAAGTCAGACGTTTCATCTCTGCAATTTGCGCTTCAGTTGCCCAGCCAAATGCAGTGATGTGATAGTCATTAACCATAGGATCATGCAGCGCATCATTTTTGAGGAAGAATTCAAAAATGGGAGAATCGTTAAGCATCAAACCTTCTTCAACGCCCAGACGACGAACCAGTGAACCTGCAGCAACGTTACGAACGACGCACTCTACCGGAATCATATCCAACTTTTTCACCAGAGAATCGGTGTCTGACAGCAACGCCTCAACTTGTGTGGCAATGCCGGCTTCTTCCAGCTTTGTCATAATGAAATGATTGAACTTGTTATTCACTTCACCTTTACGGTCAAGCTGTTCAATTTTTTCACCGTCAAATGCAGACGTATCATTTCTGAACTCAAGGATGAGTTTTTCGCTGTCATCAGTGAGGTATACAGTTTTGGCTTTACCGCGGTAAAGTTCTTCGCGCTTTTCCATCATCAGTCTCAAAAATTAGATATCCAGATTGTCCTGAGTCATGACACGGGCAAATTGCTCGTACATGTCGGCAACCTGATTAGGTTCAAACGGCTGACTCTCATTATCCATGAAGGTCACACTCGTTCTGTTTTCGCCGGCCGGCACCACTTTCAAACGATAATCACCTTTTTCAAGAAGGGATTCACCGTCAGAAAACAGGCTGCCCCACCAACCATTATCCTCACCATTATAGGTGACAAATAACAGGCCTGTGGTTCTGTCTAAATCTTTTACGTCAAAACCAAGGTTGCGTAACACCAGAAGCATTCTTGGCCATACAATATCGTGTCTGGCATCAACCACGTAGGCTGCATCACCGTTAGCGTCAAAACCCATTTCCAAATTAAGACCACTGCGGATTTCAGCAATACGTTTACTCTCGTCGAGCCTGATTTGGTATTCGTAATGAGTCAGTACTTCGTTCAGGATGCCGATTTCTTCTCTGCGTTCTTTCATCGCGTCAATGGAATCCATGGTGACGGTTTCACCATCTGCACCATTAAATTTGAAATCCTGCAATTTAGCACGTAACGCTGCAGTCCGGCCGTGAGGCTTTAGTTCCATCGTGAAAACAAAGCGACGTGAAACCTCTGACGTTTCATCCTCATTCCAGTCATACCAGGCTGACTCTTCGGTCGTCTTTTCAACGGCCCAGTCAGTAACAAGTCGGCCATTTTCTTTATCGAAGCTGTCTACACCGATGTGATTTTGCTCAAGAAAGCTCAGCACCGTATCCCAGATAGCGGTATTCAGCGGCTTGCTGTCATCTACCTGATCGAACCAGACCGTTGCTTCCTGTTTGCCTTCTTCAACGTGAGAACCCGCCACAAGGGGCAGGACAAGCGCCGGCGACTGAATCGTCAGTTTACGGCCGGTGAGACGGGTGTCCGCATTCTGACTTAATTCCGGAAGATCATAATCAGATGTAAATTCAGGCGAATCTAAGCCTTCAGGCACTTTCACAGAGGCCCGCTGGGAAACTTCAAGGTAGTCATAACTGCCCGATGCAGTTTCATAATCCTGTTGGCTTGAACAACCTGTCAGGGCTATTACAGATAAGCCACTGAGCAAAGCCAGAGTGTTTTTCATCGGTGTTCCTTATTAACCAGAAATCAAAGCGTGTTTTTGTAATAGTTCTTCGAGTGCTTTTTGGCTCGCAAGTTCCGGTAAAACCATCGGTAATCGTAATTCGGCACTGTTGATCAGCCCCATTCGGTATAACGCCCACTTTGGCATTACCGGATTTGGTTCAATAAACATGCCGTTATGCAGGGTTTCAATAGTAGCATTAATACGACGACATTCCTCAGCGTTGCCGGCCAGGCCTGCTTCGCACATTTTGGAAATTGCGCCGGGTACCACGTTAGCCGTTACTGAAATAACGCCGTGTCCGCCCTGACATAAAAATTCTGCACTGGTACCGTCGTCTCCGCTAAGCAACAGAAAATCTTCAGGCACCAGTTTCTGCGTGGCTTTGAGACGTTCAATACTGCCGGTTGCATCTTTCAGACCGACAATGTTTTTGTGCGTGGCCAGTTCTGCCACTGTCCCGGGTAACATGTCCGCAACGGTTCTGCCGGGTACATTATAAAGCAAAACAGGTAAATCAGTCGCATCAGCGACTGCTTTAAAGTGTGCAACCATACCCCGTTGTTGCGGCTTATTGTAATACGGTACAACGCTAAGAAAACCATCGATACCTAAACCGGCCATCTGTTCACTAAGGAAGATGGCTTCATCCGTTGCGTTTGCGCCGCTGCCGGCAATCACAGGAATACGCCCTGCTGTCATAGCAACGGTCTGTTTGACCACTTCAATATGTTCTTCAAAAGGCAATGTGGCGGATTCACCGGTTGTTCCTACAGAAACAATACCGTGTGTGCCCTGCTCTATATGAAACTCAATAAGTTTCTCAAGTGCAGGGTAATCAATGTCACCCGCGTTGGTCATGGGTGTGACAAGTGCAACGTAACTGCCTTTAAACATATTATCTCCCGCGTTTTGTGAGCGCACATGGTAATGAGGTACAGCCTTAAAAACAAGTTATCGCAAGGGCTTTTTAGACGTTAATCGACAACCTTATTCTAAATAATCACTATTCCGTCAAAAATTGGGGATAAAACCCTTACATCAGACTGTTTTTCGAACTGACACGGTGCTTAAGCTCACTTTATGATACCGGAACGTGGCATCAAAAAATCCTGATGTGTTAGTATAAATGTGGCTCCGGTTTTATAAGTAATGACATGAATCATCAGTTAATAGTCACGATTTTGGGTACCGACAAGAGCGGCATGCTGAGCGAAATTGCCGGCACCGTGTCGGAAGCACAATGCAATATTCTCGACAGCAGGCAGGCGATATACGGGAAAGAATTTTCCCTGACCATGATCATCGAAGGTTCCCATCAGGCAATAACACGGGCGGAGCTGGCTATTCCCCCCATGTGTCAGAAGTTCGGCCTGCTTTCTATGATGAAGCGAACCAGCCATCATGAGAAACAAAATTTAGATTATCTTTACGATGTGGAGTTCAGCGGCGAAGACAGTCATGGCCTGCTGAAGTCGGTAACCGGCTTTTTTGCGAAACGGCACGTCTCCATCAGTGCGTTTCGTCAGCGCACCTTTAAAGATAAAAAAACCGGTAAAGAAATGATGCGCTGCAAATTTGTTGTCAGTACGCCGGATTCCGTTGATATCACGCAGCTTCGTTCTGAGGCTGATGCCCTGTTCGGTTCCCTGAATCTGAGTGGCAAGATTATAGACAAAAATAAAGGAGAATTATGAACACCTTAAAAGCAGGTGATAAAGCACCGGCATTTACCCTGCCGGATCAAAATGGCGAAGCCGTTAATCTGGCAGATTTTGCCGGTAAGAAAGTGCTGGTGTATTTTTACCCTAAAGCAATGACACCGGGCTGTACCGTGCAGGCACAGAACCTTCGCGACAGCAAAACATCACTGGATACTCTCAATGTTGTGGTACTGGGGATCAGTCCGGACGCAGTTAAACGCCTGCCAAAGTTCATTGAGAAAGAAAACCTGAACTTCACCCTGCTCTCGGACGAAGACCACGCTGTGGCTGATGCTTTTGGCGTCTGGGGTCCAAAAAAATTCATGGGCAAAGAATATGACGGCATTCATCGTTTAAGCTTTCTTATCGATGAAAACGGTGCTGTTGAACACGTGTTTAATAAGTTTAAAACCAAAGACCATCATCAGGTTGTACTGGATTATCTGAATCAGGCTGGTTGATAACCCGGTTTACCCCGTCGTTCACAAAGCAAAAAGCCCTGTCAGAACAGGGCTTTTTCGTTCGGACGTTCCGTCAATAAGTGTTTAAGTGTTACAGGGCGGCGGTTCATCCGGTCCGCCGGACCATGCTGTTATCAGCGCTTTGACAAGTGTTGCCAGCGGGATGGCGAAAAACACTCCCCAGAACCCCCACAATCCACCGAAGAATAGTACCGCCACGATGATATAAAGAGGATGTAAGCTCACCGCTTCGGAGAACAAAAGTGGTACCAGTAAGTTACCGTCCAGTGCCTGGATAATGCCGTAGGCAATCATCAGATACCAGAAATCAGGGGTCAGACCCCACTGAAACAATGCCACAACAGCCACCGGAATGGTGACAACGGCTGCACCGATATAGGGGATAAGCACTGACAAGCCAACCAGTACGCCGAGCAGAATGGCATAGCGCAAGTCCATCAGAGCAAAGACAACGCAGGATACAGATCCCACTATCAGAATTTCGATAACTTTGCCGCGGATATAATTTGCTATCTGGGTATTCATTTCATGCCCGACCTGCGTAATCAACCGGCGCTCTTTCGGTAACAATGACGAAATGCCATCAAGAAAAAACAATTTGTCTTTCAGCATGAAGAACACCATCAACGGCACCAGAATCATATATACCAGTAACGCTGCAACATTACCGATTGAACTGACAGACGCTGACAAAAGTTGCTGTCCCAAATCCACCAGATGATCATTGAGACTCTCCATCATCTGCTGAATTTGATAAACCTGTACATAGTCAGGATACTTATCCGGTAACCGCAGGATCCAGTCCTGTGCGTTTTGCCAGATTAGCGGCGTTTCCTGAATCAGATTCACGCTCTGACGGCTCACAGTAGGTAACAAGCCGACAATCATCAGTATGGTGACAGCAACAAACGCCAGCATCACAACGCTGCAGGAAATGGTCCTGCTGACACCAATATTTACCAGCCGGTTCACCGGCCAGTCCAGCAGATAAGCAATCACAGCTGCCACCAGAACAGGCATGATAAGCCCACCCCAGAAGACGAACACAGTTGCCGTCAACAGGATTAAGATCAGCAACATGGCTGCATCGGGGTCAGAGAACTTCCGGCGGTACCAGCGGCCGAATACACTGATTAAACTCATAAATTCTGCTCAGTCGGAACGGAAAAAAAATGCATCATAGGAGAATCACTGACCGCTCTGCAACCCGGATTCCGCGGTATTACAGGCTAAATGAAAACTTCCGGGCTACATTATGCATGAAGCGATATAGCAATCGCCTGTATTGTACGGCACAATGCTAAAATAATGCGATGGAAAAATGAAACTAATCATGGAGTTTGCCACTCTATCTGTAAACGCTTCAGTGGTACTCAACAGTAACAGGTTCAATGAGATATTTAGCGCGAAACGGAATTAAAATAGGCTTGTGTTTGCTGGCAATGAGTTTTTCTGCCATCGCACAAACCAGTAAATACAGCGATCGTAATACGTTACCGGAAATAGGTGTGGTAGCGTCCGACGCCCTTTCCCTTGACAAAGAGATGTTGATTGGCGATGCCGTTATGCGGCAAATGCGCGGTGGGGCCCCGATTATCGGCGACCCGGTGCTGGATGAGTATTTGCAGGATCTGGGTAACCGCCTTGTTGTTCATGCCGACAACACCAAGTTTCCTTTTGAATTCTTCTGGGTCAACAACGATGCCATTAACGCCTTTGCTTTCTTTGGCGGCCACATTGGTGTGCATACCGGCCTTATTCATAATGCGAAAAACGAAAGTGAGCTTGCGTCAGTGCTGGCCCACGAAATCTCTCACGTTACCCAGCGTCACCTTGCCCGCCACATGCAGGCACAACAGCGTGCTACGCCACTGGCCATTGCCAGTATATTAGGCGGTGTTTTACTGGCGATGGCAGATCCTCAGGCCGGTATGGCAGCCATTTCCGCCGGTCAGGCCGCTTCAGCGCAAATGCAGATTGATTATACCCGTTCTAATGAACAGGAAGCTGACCGGATCGGGATAGGCATGTTATACCGTGCCGGATTTGATCCTGACGCGGCAGCCAGCTTCTTCTCAACCTTGCTGGAACAATACCGCATGGTATCCCGTCCGCCTGCAAGATTGCTTTCTCACCCATTAACGGAAACGCGTGTTGCCGATGCCCGCGCCAGAGCCGGTGATTTTCCACCTGTGCGGTTAAGAGAAAGTATTTCTTTTCATCTGGCAAAGGCCAGAGTGATGTCCAGGTACACGTTCAATAAAAAATACAGCCTGGAATACTACCAGGATGCGGTGGACCGTAAGAAATATGTAGTCCGTGAAGCGGCAATGTATGGTCTTGCGCTGGCACTCATGCGCAATGAGAAGATTCCGGAAGCTGCTAAGGTGATCGATACATTACTCAATGAAGACCCGGATAATCTGTTTTACCTTGATGCAGCCACTGATCTTTCTCTTGCAATGGGTAAACCGCAGGAAGCAACAGAACGTCTGGCACCGCACCTGCAATTAACACCACGCAATCAGGTACTGGCATTGAATCAGGCCAATGCCCTTATTGCCGCCAATGAAAATGACAAAGCTGTTCAGCTACTGAAAGACTTGTTGCTGGTGCATCCTGATTATGAAATCGCCTGGCAGTTACTCACTGAAGCATATAAAAACAACAAAGATTTTCAGGGCATGCATCAAAGTAAAGCAGAAGTGATGGCACTAAACGGTGCTTACCGCCGCGCTGTGGATGAATTACAGTTTGCTTATAACTTTACTGCCGACAAGCACCTTGACAAGCAGCGGATCCGCGCAAGGATCAAGCAACTGCGGGACGAGGAAGAGCGGTTGAAACGACTGTAAATGCCGCCCTTAATTCAGTAAGCGGAGGTACCCGCCTCCGCGTTTGTATACTGAATTAACCCGTCAAGGGAATCATTGTCCTGCTCACCGTATAACGCTTTCACAACCTCGCCATCCGGTGAAATCAGATACGTTGCCGGCAGATAGTCCGGATACGGCATGGGAAAAATGGTTTCTTTCGCGGTGTTTATCACAGCAAACTCAATATTTAGCTGTTGTGTTAAGGCACGCAGTTCCTGCTCATTTTTGTCATCAAAACTGACACCGGTTATCTTCACATGGTCAGGCAGGCGATTATTCAGCCTGTTCAGGGCCGGGATCTCCCGTAAACAGGGAGAACACCAGGGTGCGAAAAAGTTGATGATATGCCATTCTCCGCCATTGTCTGCCCAGCGAACCGGCTGTCCCGAAAGTGTAACGCCATCTCCGCGGGTATATTGCTGAAATTGCCAGCCGGCAATCAGTGCAACCACAGCCGCACTGACAATCATTAATGATTTTTTCATGATTAATTGCGTCCGGTCATATTATTCTTACATTAATACTTGTTAGAATTCATCTCAGTGAAATTTATAACACATTGAATAAAAAGCCTATGTCTTCAGTACAAATACTTCATAACCCCCGTTGCTCCAAAAGTCGCCAGACCCTCACTTTATTACAGGAAAAGGGTATTGATGTTGAAGTCACCGAATACCTTAAACACCCGTTAACCCGGGAACAGCTTGAAGCCATTGCTACAAAGCTGAGTGTTTCGTCCCCCCGTGACATGATGCGGACAAAAGAAGCTGAATATAAAGAGCTGGGATTAGGTGAGAGCTCTGTTACCGACGAACAATTATTCGATGCCATGGTTTCTGTTCCGAAGTTAATTGAGCGTCCGGTGGTCATTAAAGGTGATAAGGCTCGCATAGGTCGTCCACCTGAAAGTGTTCTGGACATACTCTGATGTCACCGGTACTGGTGTTGTATTACTCAAGAAACGGGACAACCCGGCAACTGGCAACACATATCGCCAGAGGCATTGAAAGTACAGGAGTCGAAGCACGGGTGCGTACCGTGCCGGCTATCCCTGAATATATGACACCATGGCCGGATGTTCCCGAAGCAGGCGCGCCCTTCGTTACCCGTTCTGATCTGACAGAATGTTCCGGTCTGGCACTGGGGAGTCCGGTCAGGTTCGGAAATATGGCCGCTCCGCTTAAACATTTCCTCGACAGTACTTCTCAGGAATGGCTGAAAGGCGTACTGATTGATAAACCTGCCTGTGTATTCACCTCCGGAGGCAGCATGCATGGCGGACAGGAGTCTACCCTGCTCACCATGATGCTGCCCCTGCTCCACCATGGCATGGTGCTGTGTGGTATTCCTTACACTGAATCACAATTACACGATACTACTTCCGGTGGCTCGCCTTATGGCGCCGGACATGTGTCAGGCCACAGTGACGTTAAACTGACTGCTGATGAATCAGCGCTGGCTTTTGCTCAGGGAAAGCGTCTCGGGGAACTGGCACGGCAATTAGCACGGAAGGCATCATGACAGAAATGGCACCGGCAACTAAAAAAGCACGCTGGCTGGCGTTACTCAGTTATCTCGGATTACTCGCCTGGGTAACCTTGTGGCAATTTGTATTGGTTGAAGAAAGGGTCTACGGCACGCTCTTCATCGCCATAGTTTATATTTTGCCTTTACTCCTGCCACTTCGCGGCATCATTGCAGGCAAACCCTATACCCACGCCTGGGCAAACTTTGTGGTACTGTTTTACGTGATCCACGGCATTACAGCCGGTTACGCGGCACCGCAGGAACTGGGTTATGCCATAACGGAACTGATACTTGCCACGGGCATGTTTGCCGGTTGCAGCCTGTTTGCCAGATTACGGGGTCGGGAATTGGGTCTCGGACTTAAAAAACTGAAAGATGTCATGAAGGAAGAGAAGAAGCGCTTCGAAGAAACGGAATAAAGACACCATGACACACAGAAAGGTTATTCTTTTTCCAGTTCCCGCTTAATCATAGCCACAGACAGTTTCTTCTGTTCCTGCAAAGAGCGGGTGTCCAGCCGGTCGAGCATAGCAAGCAACGCCGGTAAATCACGGTCACAATGGGTGAGTAAAAACGCCAGAGCCTGTTCGGAAAAACGCATACCCCGTTGCGCCGCGCGCTTTTTCAGCACATTCAGACGTTCATTATCAGTCAGGCCTGCCAGTTGCCAGGTAATACCCCAGCTCAGACGTGAACGTAAGTCAGGTAATTTGAAAGCGGGATGGTTCGGGCCGATGGAAGAGGTCCAGATAAATATGGACGTATGATTGTCTACCACACGATTAATAAAATGAAAAAGCGCCTCTTCCCACTCATCAATGCCGGCAATGGCATCTATATTGTCCAGACACACATAAGGCAGGCGCTCCAGGCCATCAAAGATCACCGGTGTCCAGTCAGCATATTCCCGTAAGTTTAAATAAATATGCCGTGTCTGATGAAAGGCAAGTTGGTGGCATACGGCATAAAGTAAATGACTCTTGCCACGCCCCGCAGCACCGGTAATACCGACACCCGCCAGCGGACTGTTGTCCAGCGAACTGAATGCCATGTTATCCCGCCAGCGGCTGCCACTCTGGCTCAGTGCAGAGAGAAAGTCTGCAAGGCCGCTGTTTTCACCAGCCTCAAAGCTTGCGAAGGTTTCATCATCAGGTAACGATACCGCCAGAGGTAACTGCATAGGCGCTGTGTTATTCGTTCCAGTAAAAGTTCAGTCCGTCAAGGGGGTTACCTGACACGTCAGACACCGGCTTGAGTTTTGAATCCAGGCTCACCAGTTTGAAAAAGTCACTGGTTTGCGACAACAGCGACAGCGAGAACGTCGCCACAGACCCTTTCTGACTCACCAGCGACACATGACTCACCATGCTCATCTGTTCCATGTATTCTCTGGCATGCACGTAGTTTTCCAGCGAGTCCACATTGGCAACAGAGATAGAAATGTTATTCACTTCTGTTTGTTCATCACCGCTACTGACTGAAAAATGCTGGCCAAGATAATCGCTGTATTCTTCAAAAAACAACGCGGTAAGGCTGTCTTCATCATCTGCATAAAGGGTACCGAACTGAATGTCGTTATTTTTGATCACTACCCAGTCAAGCGCCCAGTCACCTTGCGTATGCTTTTGTGACATTGCTTCGAATTCGCTGCGGGTGAACGCCGGAGAACGGGCTTCTTCCACAAGATCATCCACCAGGTAGGTATTCAAATCCTGTAAACCATTATTGGAAAAAGCAGGCCGGTAGGTGTCATAGCGAAATGCTGATGCCTGCTCCCGGGTTTGCTGTTCCTCTTCAATGTCAGGCACAGCATTCATCTTTACTTTATATAACCGCGCGCCGACAATGTAATCAGGCTGATATCTGACCGAAGCAGTTTGCAACGTTCTGGCAAACCGTCCCCAAACATCAAAAACGGAAATATTCACGCTGTCATCTAAATCCATCAGCGGGAACACAACAGGCACGCCTCTTTCAACAGCCAGTTCACGCAGACGACTGCTTACCTGTCCTTTAGCTCCGTCATCGATGATCTGGCGGTTTCCATTTTCATCTTCGGTGGCAAGCCACAATAAAGTATCCGGTCTGCGCTGCCCCCAGACGGGTAATCCGGCTTCCCTGATCACCTTTATAACTGCCTGGGAATCAAACTCAGCGACATAAGACAACTGACCGTTAACCACATCAAAGCGGTACGCCCGCAAATACCGTTCAGGTTGAGACAACATGGTCCTTACTGCACTGTTTGAAGTAGCTGCACGCTGACCGGTAATTTTTATGACTACCTGTTCCAGTGCCTGACGGGCCGCTTTTTTCTGGGTCGATGATGACTGATCGGATACAGCCACACTGGCCTCGTTAACTAATACCACTGTACTGGCCTGAACGGATCCTGAGAAAGCTCCGGTAAACAGAGAAACAACAATGAACACTAAAGAAAAGGAAGATAATTGAAAAAGCATGAAGAATTAACGCCGCTCCGTGAAACCCGTACCTGGACTATGCGAAAACGTATTGTGTGTTATTTACCGGAATATTTCACCACTAAAATGTAAAAGATTAACATCAGGACAGATCAGCAGCCGAATTCCCGCCTGCACCCTGTTGGACTTACTGCAACTTACTGGTAGAATCCGCGTCTTTCCATTCACCGCACCAGGGCCATACTCGTGAGCGAAAACAAACAGTCACTTAGTTATAAAGATGCAGGCGTAGACATTGATGCCGGAAATCAGCTGGTTGAACGTATTAAATCTGTTACTAAAAAAACAACCCGTCCGGAAGTCCGTGGTGGTCTTGGTGGTTTCGGTGCGTTATGTGAACTGCCTGCGAAGTATAAACGCCCGTTACTGGTATCCGGTACCGACGGTGTAGGAACTAAACTGCGCGTAGCGATGGATGCCAACCGTCATGACAGCGTGGGTATCGACCTGGTTGCTATGTGTGTTAACGATCTGATTGTTCAGGGTGCAGAGCCGTTATTCTTCCTCGACTATTACGCTACAGGAAAGCTGGACGTAGATGTGGCTGCAGACGTGGTTACCGGTATCGGTGAAGGCTGCGAACAGGCTGGCTGTGCACTCATTGGCGGTGAAACAGCAGAAATGCCCGGCATGTACCACGACGGCGATTACGATATTGCCGGATTCTGCGTAGGTGTTGTAGAAGCTGATAAAGTGATTGACGGCAGCGGCGTAAAAGCCGGTCAGAAAATTATTGCTCTGGCTTCGTCCGGCCCCCATTCAAACGGTTACTCATTGGTCCGTAAAATCGTTGAAGTCAGCAAAGCAGATGTGAATGCAGACCTCGATGGTAAGCCGCTTATCGACCATCTTCTTGCCCCGACCCGCATTTATGTGAAGCCGGTACTGGCACTGCTGGAAAAAGTAAAAGTAGAGGCCATCTCACACATCACCGGTGGCGGTTTCTGGGAAAATATTCCCCGTGTACTGCCTGAAAACGCCAAAGTTGTAGTAGATGAGTCAAGCTGGCAATGGCCTGTCGTATTTAACTGGTTGCAGGAAAACGGTAACGTTACGCAACATGAAATGTACCGTACCTTCAACTGTGGCGTTGGTTTGATCCTCGTTGTCGATGAAAACGATGCCGGTGAAGCCGTCCGTATTCTGAATGAAGGCGGAGAGCAAGCCTGGTTGCTGGGTCATATTGAAGATCGCAACGGCGATGAAGAACAGGTAGAAATTAAGTAATGACTACCGCTAAACCCCGCTTATGCGTATTGATTTCCGGTAACGGGTCTAATCTGCAGGCTATGATCGACAGTATCGAAGCCGGTCAGTTGCAGGCTGAAATTGTGGCGGTGATCTCAAACCGCCCCGATGTATTCGGCCTTGAAAGAGCCGGAAAAGCCGGCATCCCTGCACATTGCCTGGATCATAAAGATTTTTCAGACCGCGATGAGTTTGACGCAAAACTGCAATCTTTGATTGATAGTTTTAGCCCGGATGGCGTAGTACTGGCCGGATTCATGCGTATTCTTACGCCTGAATTTGTTGAACATTTTTCCGGTAAATTATTGAACATCCACCCGTCTTTGTTGCCAAAGTACAAAGGGTTACATACCCATCAACGTGCGATTGATAACGGCGACAAAGAACACGGTGTCAGTGTGCATTTTGTGACTCCTGAACTGGACGGTGGTCCGGTAATCATCCAGAGTCGTGTACCGGTATTTGAAGATGATACCGCAGATGAACTGGCTGAACGGGTTCAGGAACAGGAACGCCGGATTTATCCGTTAGTGTTGAAGTGGTTTGTCGCCGGTCGTCTGACAATGAAAGATAATAAGGCTGTGCTTGATGATAAAATTCTTCCGCCGGAAGGTTACGCCAACGACTAAACCGGCAGGGTTTCTGCTGTCACTTTTGTTGATGCTGGTTTCTGTACCGGCATCTGCAGAAGACAAACCTGTTATTACTCCTTTTGAAGCGCAATATACCGCTTATAAATGGGGTGATGATGTGGGTGAAGCCAAAATCAAGCTTGAATATCTGAGCGACGAACAATACTCCCTCACCTATTCTTCAGACGTTTCCAAATTCTTCTTATCTGACGAACGTTTTGAACACTCCGTGTTTTTTGCCTCGGAAGATACAATTCTGCCTTTCTCCTACTACTATAAGCGCACGGGTACCGGACCCGATAAACAGCTTTCGGTTAAGTTTGCCAGTTTCCCTGACAAGCAGATAGAAATCGAAGGTAGTGAGACTCTGCCATGGCAGGGAGAAACCGATAATCAACTTTACCGTATTGATCTCGCCAGACAACTGGCCGCAGGCAAAACAACCCTGTCTTATGATTTCATTAACTACCGTGGTGAACGGAAAAATTATGGTATTGAAGTCACCGGTGAAGAAAAACTGTCACTGCCTTACGGCGAACTTGACACTATTAAGGTAAAAATTCTTCGCGACAATAATAGCAGCCGGGAAACATTTGCCTGGTTCGCCCCCGCTCTGGATTATAATCTGGTCCGCCTGCAGCAATTTAAAGACGGTGATGAACAGGGTGATATCAAGCTCAGTGCTTACCGTCATCTTTAATCTACGCTAAGTTGTAAAATTTTTGTGTTCTCTTTCTTGACCTTTGATGTGACAGACATTAGTTTTAGCATCATACTCTGGTCTGACCTCAGTCCAACTTACTGATTCAGCTTATTTCATACTGTTAAGGAGCAATGTATGGGTGAACTCGCGTGGTTTATCATATTCATGGTGGCCGTTTGTGTAGCCGCGTATAAGCGTATGAGCTTAACGTCTACCGTGTCTTTACTGGCGGGCATTATGGTGCTTGGCACAATCACCGGAAGTATCGGTTTCTTCAGCTGGCTACTCTTCCTTATCATTGCTGTTCCGCTATCTATGCCGGACGTACGCAGAAAATTCATTTCGTCACGCCTGCTCGCTTTTTACAAAAAAGTCAGTCCGGAAATGTCCGCCACAGAACAGGAAGCCATTGATGCCGGTACAGTCTGGTGGGACGGCGAGTTGTTCTCCGGCAAACCTGACTGGAACAAACTCCATGCAATTCCTAAAGGCCGTCTGACCGCGGAAGAAAAAGCATTTCTTGATGGTCCCGTAGACCGTGTATGCCATATGGTTGATGAGTGGCAAATTAATCATCAGAACGCTGATCTGCCGCCGGAAATCTGGGCCTATCTGAAAGAGCATAAATTCTTCGCCATGATCATTAAGAAAAAATATGGTGGTTTGCAATTTTCAGCCTACGCACAATCGAGAGTGTTGCAGAAACTGGCGGGTTGCTCTGCAGTGTTATCCAGCACGGTAGGCGTTCCGAATTCTCTTGGTCCGGGCGAATTGCTGCAACATTACGGCACTAAAGAACAGCAGGATTATTATCTTCCCCGGCTGGCTAACGGAGAAGAAATTCCCTGTTTTGCGCTTACCGGCCCTGAAGCAGGTTCTGATGCAGGCGCCATTCCCGATACCGGCGTCGTTTGTCGTGGTGAATGGGAAGGAAAAGAAATTCTGGGCATGCGTCTTAATTTTAATAAGCGCTATATCACTCTCGCACCGGTGGCAACGGTTATCGGACTGGCATTTAAGCTGGAAGATCCTGAAGGGCTGTTGGAAGGTCAGACAACCGCAGGCATTACCTGTGCTCTGATCCCAAGAGACACGAAAGGACTGGAAATTGGCCGTCGTCATTTCCCGCTGAATACCCCCTTTCAGAACGGGCCGCTAAAAGGTGAAGACGTATTTGTGCCACTGGACTTCATTATCGGTGGACCGAAAATGGCGGGAAAAGGTTGGCGCATGCTGATGGAGTGTTTATCAGTAGGTCGTTGCATTACCCTGCCCTCTACCGGCGCAGGCGGTGCAAAATCAGTGGCACTGGCAACCGGTGCTTATGCCCGCATACGCCGTCAGTTCCGTATTCCTGTTGGTCATATGGAAGGTGTGGAAGAAATGCTCGCCCGTATCGGTGGTAATGCTTACCTGATGGATGCCGTCACCCGGTTCTCCACTGTAGGTGTGGATTTGGGCGAAAAGCCGTCCGTGATATCTGCCATCAGCAAATATCACCTGACGGAGAAAATGCGCCAGGTCATAAACGACGCCATGGATATTCACGGTGGTAAGGGCATTATGCTCGGGCCTAATAATTATCTTGGCCGGGGTTATCAGGGCGCGCCCATTTCCATTACCGTGGAAGGTGCCAATATTCTTACCCGTAATATGATGATTTTCGGTCAGGGCGCCATGCGTTGTCACCCGTACGTACTGTCTGAAATTCAGGCTGCGGCAATGTCGGATAAATCTGAACAACTCCGGGAATTTGATAAAGCGGTATTTGGTCACCTGGGATTCGCCGCTGCAAATAAAGTAAGAAGCCTGTGGTTCTCACTCACCGGTGGTTTATTTCACCGCACGCCATTTAATGACGACACCGGCCGTTATTACCAGTTACTCCAGGGTTACAGTGCTAACCTGGCATTTCTGACTGACGTGTCAATGGGTCTGCTTGGTGGTGAGCTTAAGCGCAAAGAGCGTTTATCTGCACGACTGGGGGATATTCTCAGTGGCTTGTATCTGGCAAGCGCGACGCTGAAACGTTTTGATGAAGAAGGCCGGTTACAGGAAGATGCTCCCCTGATGCACTGGGCACTGCAAAACACATTGTTCGACATTGAAGAAGCACTGGATACCTTTATCAGTAACTTCCCGAACAAAGCAATGGCTGTGGCATTAAGAGTATTGATTTTACCCTTTGGCCGCCGTTGTAAACGTCCCGATGACAAACTGGAACACCAGATCGCAACCATTCTGCAAACGCCCGGCACAGTGCGTACACGACTCGGTGACGGTCAGTACCTCACGCGGGAGGAAGGCAGTCTGTTCGGCGATCTGGAGCAAACACTGGATGACGTGCTGGCTGCTGAGCCGGTATTCGATAAAATTTGTCAGGCCAGAAAAGCCCGTCTTCCCTTTACCGGTCTGGATAAACTGGCTGATGCAGCATTGTCAGACGGTATTATTGACGAAGAAGAAGCTGAGTTACTTACCAGAGCCGAAGCCGGCCGCCTTCGTACTATCAACGTAGATGATTTTGACAACGAAGAACTCATTGCAAAAGTGAATACAATGACTTAAATGCTGCCAGAAACAAAAAGGCCGCTTCATTATGATGCGGCCTTTTTTTATTTTTCGGGAGAATTAACTGAACTGCAATTTGTCCATCAGCAGTACAGCCTGAGTCCGCGTATTAATTTCAAGCTTACGCAAAATTGCGCTGATGTGTGCCTTGATAGTCGCTTCGGTCACATTCATTTCGTGGGCAATTTGCTTGTTCATTAAACCTGCACGCAGGAAGCTTAGCACCTGAATTTGTTTCGGCGTAAGTTCACGGAAACGTTTCAACAGTTGAGTCATCTCTTCATCAACGTTCTCCAGGTCCGCTTTCATCTCTTCCGGTACCCAGTTTTCACCG
This sequence comes from Alteromonas sp. NFXS44, assembly GCF_040148705.1. Lineage (NCBI taxonomy): Bacteria > Pseudomonadati > Pseudomonadota > Gammaproteobacteria > Alteromonadales > Alteromonadaceae > Alteromonas > Alteromonas sp. NFXS44. The sequence goes on from NZ_JAGDEA010000008.1 coordinate 58,627, forward strand.
CCTTTGATGGTCACGATTGCTTCAGCAATTTGTTTCGTGGGCGATGATTTGGGAATAAAGCCCTGAGCACCCAGTCCCATGACCTGAGCAACAACATCAATGCTTTCATTGGCAGAAATAACCGCGACGGGTAATTCCGGATAAACATCTTTAACGGAAATAAGACCGTTGAAGTATTCGCCTCCCGGCATATTTAAATCTAATAACAGTAAATCAATGTGGTGATTTTCAGTTAACACGGTCATCATGGATTCAAGACTGTCCGCTTCAAGAATTTCAGCGTCCTTGAAATACGGTTCCAGCGCAGCACTTAATGCTTCCCTGAACAGTGGATGATCATCTGCAACTAATATACGAGTCATATAATGCGGTGCCCGAACTATGTAATTTTTCCTGTTACTATAGGGTAATACTTTAGGCTAACGATATAAAGTCAAATTAACTTAAGGGGCTTTATAATCAAGAAATTTTTCCTTTTAAATGAAAAAAACGTGGCAATCCTTTAAAATCTGCCCCGTTTTTTAGCTAATCAGTAAGGTCTTTCAGTGCAAAAGCCGGATAATATTTTTGCCAGCCATATGACAACCGTCAGTGATTTCCGATTTGATGAACACGTAGCTGACGTATTTCCCGATATGATTCAACGTTCAGTACCGGGCTATCAGACGATTCTGCATACCATCGGAGAACTGGCCAGAGCCAGAGTCACTGAAGGCAGCAATGTATATGATCTCGGCTGTTCTCTGGGGGCTGCCAGTCTTGCTGTTGCACGTAACACAGATCATTTATTCTGTCAGATCACCGGTATTGATAATTCCCCGGCAATGATTGAGCGCTGTGAACGGGTAATTTCCAGCTTTCATTTACCCAACCATGTCACACTCCATTGTGAATCTGCTCTGGACACAAAAATAGAAAATGCATCCATGGTGATCATGAATTTCACCTTGCAGTTTATTCCGCCGGAGCAAAGAGAAACGCTGCTGAGCAAAATTTTCAACGGCATGAATCCGGGCGGCATCCTCGTTTTGTCAGAGAAAATTCAGCATCCCAGTGAACAGGGAAATCATCTTCTTATCGACCTGCATCATCAGTTTAAGCGCAATAATGGTTACAGTGAACTGGAAGTCAGCCAGAAACGGGCAGCGCTTGAAAATGTGATGCTCACCGACACCTACCAGACGCACGAAAGCCGCTTGAAAAAGGTAGGGTTTGAAGATGTGGTGATGTGGTTCAAATGCTATAACTTTACCTCAATGGTGGCCATTAAGGCTGATGGAGACAATGCCTGATGCGACGTATTTCTGATCCCTGGTTCACTGAATGTTACCGTCAGTTGCTGAACACGCCTCTGGCACACTGGCTTGAAACGCTGCCGGCACAAATCAGCGAATGGCAACGGGAACACCTTCACGGAGAATTCAGTAAATGGTGTAAATTGCTGGAAAAACTTCCTGAGACCACTGTCAGTTCAAAAGAACTGAAACACAGTGTTACTGCGGGTAGCGCCGCTGACATCAGCGAATATCAGCAGAAACAGATAGAAGGTCTGCTGAAACAGTTTATGCCCTGGCGAAAAGGCCCCTATCACATTCACGGTATTCATATTGATACAGAATGGCGGTCTGACTGGAAATGGGATCGGGTACTGCCTCATATCAGCCCGCTTGCCAACCGTCATGTTCTGGATGTGGGTTGTGGTAGCGGCTATCACATGTGGCGTATGCTGGGAGAAGATGCTGCCGGCGTTTATGGCATCGATCCGACTCAACTGTTTTTAATTCAGTTTCAGGCTATCAGGCATTTTATTCCTGCCGCTAATATCCATTTTTTACCGCTGGGCATTGAGCAGATGCCGGCATTAAAAGCATTTGATACCGTGTTCTCAATGGGTGTGCTATACCATAGAAAAGATCCGGTACAGTTTCTCACCCAACTGAAAGATCAGTTACGCAAAGGCGGCGAACTGGTGCTTGAAACACTGGTAGTGGAAGGTGATGAGCAGACCGTACTGATGGCAGGCGAACGTTATGCACAAATGCGTAACGTCTGGTTTCTGCCAAGTGTAAAAGCACTCACTGTGTGGCTGAGCAGACTGGGTTTTGAAAATATAAAGGTCGCTGATATCAACACCACGTCTCCGGATGAGCAGCGCACCACAGAGTGGATGACGTCTCAGTCTTTGAAAGATTTTCTGGATCCTGATGACATCAGCAAAACCATTGAAGGTTATCCTGCACCACAACGTGCAGTACTGATAGCCACGAAAAAGTAACTTTATGTCCTGTTCGTTTGCAGACTGTTGCCAATTCTGAGCATAGGTCTGCAAGCATACCTGACCCGGATTGGCATAATTGTTGTAGTTACTACTTTATAAACTGTGCTGAAACAGCACGTCACACAGGTAGTAACATGGATATTACGGGCTTTCTGAACGAGCACCAGTTACCGGACACTTACCAGGCCATTGCACAAGAATGGTTCATACCGTTAGCAGACGAAATCCTTTCGCACACAAATGGTGCAGAAAGGCCATTTTTCGTCGGTGTTAATGGCTGTCAGGGATCAGGGAAATCCACATTATGCGACTTTCTTATCCACTACTTCACCCACCAGCACGGGCTGTCAGCCGTCACGATCTCCCTTGACGATTTCTATCTCTCCCGTGCAAGACGACAAGAACTTGCTGCCAACGTACATCCCCTACTTTGCACCAGAGGTGTACCCGGTACGCACAATACGATACTGGCTGATGACACTTTCACAGCGTTAAAATCGACAGGCAGCGTTGCTCTGCCACGCTTCAATAAAGCCACCGATGATCCTTTTGAAGAACCTGCATGGCCGGTAATCACTTCTCCACCTGATATTGTGTTAATTGAAGGCTGGTGTTGGGGCGTGTCAGCGCAATCTGAAGACGCACTTAAAGAGCCGGTTAATGATCTTGAGCGTACCGAAGACCCGGATGGCGCATGGCGTCGGTATGTGAATGATAAAATTGCTTCAGAATATGAATCTTTATACGATGAAATGCAGTATTGGGTAATGTTAAAAGGTCCGTCTTTTGAGCATGTTTACAAATGGCGGTGTGAACAGGAACACAAACTGGCCGCAAAAAACGGTAAAACCGGAAGCGGTATTATGAGCGATGAACAAATCCTTCGTTTCATACAACATTATCAGAGACTCACAGAACATGCGTTTAATTCCCTGCCTGCAAAGTGTAATCAGGTATTTGAGTTAGATGAAAACAGAGTCATTAAAAACGTCATCAGGAAGTAGTCATGAACACAGCGAATACACTCATTTTCACTGACATGGACGGTACGTTACTTGACCACCATACATACAGTTTTGAAGCAGCAAAGCCTACGCTGACCTCACTGTCAAAGCGAAATATTCCCGTCATCCCTACCACCAGCAAGACCTTTGTTGAATTGCTTGAATTGCGGGAAACCATTGGCCTGACCGGCCCGTTTATCTTAGAAAACGGCGCTGCAGCGTACATTCCTCATGGTTTTTTCGCGAAAAAACCAGCCGGTACCGTGTGGCAGGATGGTTTCTGGTGTAAATCTTTCACCTCATCGAAAATGTACTGGCTGAAATTACTCGAAAAGGTCAAACCGGATTTTGCCGGTGAATTCACCCATTTCAGTGAGATGTCCAATGAGGACATCTGTGAAGCCACCGGGTTATCACCCGCAGAAGCTGCACTGGCTGCACAGCGACAATTCGGTGAGCCGGTCTTGTGGCAAGGAACAGATGAGAGAAAAGAGGCGTTTATCCGGTCTGTGACAGACAGAGGTGCCTACCCGCTGGAAGGCGGCCGTTTTATTCATATTTCCGGCGACTGTAATAAGGGCGCAGCCCTTCAATGGTTTGTCGAAGAGTTTATCCGTCAACATGACGAACCGGTGACCAGTATTGCGCTGGGTGACGGTAAAAACGATATTGCAATGCTTGAGGCGGCGGATATTGCCGTTCGGATCGCCTCCCCGAGCCATCAACCCCCTACACTAAAAAAAGAAGAAAATGTATACACCAGTACCCTGCACGGCCCGCAAGGCTGGACTGAAGTACTGACCCGATTACTTTTTTAACAGGACATGGAGAACACATGGCTGATTTTTATCAAAATGGCGTAGTGACAACGTTACACAACTTATCAAGACGCCCTACAGAAGAGCTTGAAGCTGAACTGTTACGATTTTCTCAGAAACGTCCGATGGCGCTGATCCTGCCGTCTTTGTATTCAGAACTGGAAGGCGAAGCCCTGCCGCATATCGTCGACGAACTCACCCACGTCCCCTATCTGTCTGAAATCGTCATTGGCCTTGACCGTGCAGATAAAGAGCAATACAAATCTGCATTAAAATTTTTCGAAAAGCTGCCGCAACACCATCGCGTTTTGTGGAACGACGGCCCCCGTCTTAAAGCCATTGACGAAGAACTATCGGCTCTGAATCTCGCGCCTAAGGAACTGGGTAAAGGCCGCAACGTCTGGTACTGCATGGGGTATATTCTGGCATCCAACCGTGCCGAGTCCGTTGCCCTCCACGATTGCGATATCGTTACCTACAACCGCGACCTGCTGGCCCGCCTAATCTATCCGGTCGCGAATCCTCAGTTCAACTACGAGTTCTGTAAAGGTTATTACGCCCGTGTAGCCAACGGAAAAATCAATGGCCGGGTTTCCCGTTTGCTGGTTACCCCGTTGCTGCGCGCATTAAAACGCACGCTGGGTGATAACGAATATCTGGAATTCATGGACAGCTTCCGTTATCCGCTGGCCGGAGAATTCTCTTTCCGTCGTGATGTGCTGAACGATATCCGTATCCCCAGTGACTGGGGCCTTGAGGTGGGCGTGCTGTCTGAAATGCACCGCAACTACAATCACAACCGCCTGTGTCAGGCCGATATTGCAGATAATTACGATCATAAGCACCAGGACTTGTCATTCAATAATGACCAGGGCGGATTGTCGAAGATGTCTATCGACATCACCAAGGCCCTGTTCAGAAAGCTGGCGACTCAGGGATTTACTTTCAGCAACGAAATGTTCCGTTCCATTAAAGCAACCTATTACCGTATTGCGCTGGATTTCGTTGAAACCTATCACAATGATGCAGTGATGAATGGCCTGACATTAGACATTCACAATGAAGAAAAAGCCGTTGAACTGTTTGCCAGCAATATTATGAAAGCGGGTAACAGCTTCCTGGATAATCCGATGGAAACACCATTTATTCCAAGCTGGAACAGGGTCACCAGTGCAGTACCGGACATTCTTGACCGCCTGCTGGAGGCCGTTGAAGCAGACACAGCAGAATTATTAGGGTAACGCATGACGAGTTGGGAACAATTACATGAAAAAGTCAGTCATCACTTGCAGTCGATTTATGCTGATGTGGTTCTGGATATCCCTGTGGGAGATCTTGCCACTCAGCTGATGCAGACGATGCGTCTTGAAGAAGATAAAGACGTTGTTCAACCAACGCCGCACTGCAATTACTGGGATGAAGAAGATATTATCATGATCACTTACGGTGACAGTGTGATCAGTGATGATGAGCAGCCATTGTTTACCCTTGACCGTTTTCTGCACACCTACTGTAAGAACACGATCAACAAGGTACACATGCTGCCCTTCTTTCCTTACAGTTCAGACGATGGCTTTTCCGTCATCGACTATTCCAGTGTGAATGAATCACTGGGAGACTGGCCTGATATTGAACGGCTGTCAAAGCACTACGGCCTGATGTTTGATCTTGTTATCAACCATTGTTCTGCCCGTAGTGCCTGGTTTGACAATTTCCAGAAAGGCGAAGGCACTGGCAGTGATTTCTTTTTTACTGCCGATCCGTCCGATGATTTATCTATGGTTACCCGTCCGCGGGTGTCTCCCTTGCTGCGGGAAACTGAAACCGCCACCGGCACGAAACATGTCTGGTGTACGTTCAGTCACGACCAGGTGGATTTTGATTTCCGCAATCCGAAGGTACTGCTGGCTTTTGTGGAAATTATCCGTCTGTATCTGGACAAAGGCGCTAAGTTGTTCCGTCTGGATGCAGTAGCGTTTTTGTGGAAAATTATCGGTACCAGTTGTATCAATCTGGCTCAGACCCACGAAGTTATCCGTTTGCTCCGTACACTGATTGAACACACTGATCCTACTGTCATTATTATTACCGAAACCAACATCCCTAACCGGGAGAACCTGACGTATTTCGGTAATGCCAATGAAGCCCATGCGATCTATAACTTCTCACTCCCCCCATTGCTGGTAAATACCCTTGTTACCGGCAACTGTGGCTATCTGAAGAACTGGATGATGAGTATGCCGCCGGCACAGAACGGCACGACATATTTCAACTTCATAGCCTCTCATGACGGTATAGGTCTGCGCCCTGCTGAAGGCTTACTTGACGATGAAGAAATTTCTACACTGGTACATACCATGCAGAATTTCGGCGGTAAGGTCTCCTGGCGGGCGTCTGATCATGGTCAGCAGAAGCCATATGAAATCAACATTACTTTGTTTGACGCACTGCAAGGAACCACAGCAGGTCCGGATAAGTATCAGGTAGACCGCTTCATTTGTGCTCATGCCATTATGCTGGGTATGGAAGGTATACCGGGTCTGTACATCCATAGTTTACTGGGAACCAGCAATGACTATGAAAAAGTGGCTAACACCGGTCAGAACCGCTCTATCAACCGGCACAGATGGAACTTTGAGGAACTGGCAGCCCTGCTGGACTCGCCGTTTTCTCAACACCATAAAGTGTTAACCCGTTTGTCCCAGCTTATCCGTATCAGAAAAGCACAACCGGCTTTTCACCCCAATGCCACACAGTTTACCCTGCAACTGGGTGACACCTTGTTTGGCTACTGGCGGCAAAGTCTCGACAGACGTCAGAGCGTGTTCTGCGTCAGCAATGTCACGAATGAAGAACAGTCTATCCTGCTTTCCAGTATTAATCTGATTGGCACAGATAAATGGATGGACCTCATTACCCGTGATGAAATTGAAGACGTGGGCGGATTCATGCAGTTAAAGCCGTACCAGACTGTGTGGATCAGCAATATGGAGTTTGAAGACTGACACGCTTATCAACACCTGCGGAATTCTGGCCGCAGGTGTTGGTTTTCTTATACCAATCAGTAATAATCCCCTTCTTAATTCGCCTGCGCTAATAAATATGACCAATTCTGCTTCCACTCCCACCGGCTGGCTTCCACTGGACGAGGCCCTGAGCCGTGCTCTTGCCGCTGTTACTCCTGTTACAGAAACTGAAAACGTTGCTGTATCTGATGCGCTGTACCGTATTACCGGCGAAGACATTGTTTCACAGACAGATGTACCACCGGCAGATAATTCTGCGATGGACGGTTACGCCCTTTATGCAGCCGATACCGCCGGCGAACCCGTCACGGTTTCCGGTGCGCAGTTTGCGGGCATGGCTTTTCCGGAACAAAAAATACAGCGGGGTACTGCAGTACGGATCATGACCGGTGCGCTTATCCCTCCCGGAGCAGAATGCGTGGTTATGCAGGAAAATACACGCAGGGAAGATGACATTATCACAGTGACCAAACCCGCTATTGCCGGTGAAAATATTCGCCGCGCCGGCGGAGATATAGCTAAAGGCGCACAGGTCATTAAACGGGGCACCCGCCTTGAACCTGGTCATCTGGTACTGCTTGCCTCAATGGGGATCAGTTCAGTGAGTGTTTTCCGCAAACTGAAAGTGGGGATCATGGCTACCGGCGATGAACTGGTTGAGGCGGGAGTACCTTTGCAGTCAGGTCAGATTTACGAATCAAACCGTACCGGCACACGGGCCTTACTCGCACATGAGCCGGTCACAATCACTGACTATGGCATTATTCCTGATGACAAAGCCGCGCTGGAAACGGTATTTAAAGAGGCATCTGAATCTCAGGATGTCATTATATCCAGCGGCGGTGTATCTGTAGGTGATGCCGATTTTGTTAAAGAACTGGTTGCCAGGCTTGGTGAGATTGCGTTCTGGAAAATCGCGATTAAACCGGGCAAACCCTTCGCATTCGGTTCTCTGGGAAATGCACGCTTCTGTGGCGTACCGGGCAACCCGGTGTCAGCCTGGGTCACCACACAGCAACTGGTGTTACCCATGCTCAAACGGTTGAGCGGTATTGAAACTGACGGGGCAGGTAAGCCTCTTACCATTAATGCCACACTGACCGCCGGTATAAAACGTAAAGCCGGCAGACAAGAATTCCTGCGGGCGGTTATGGTTGTGCAGGAGGATGGCAGCTATAGCGTCACTCCGTCAGGTAAACAAAGTTCCGGTGTGATGACCACCGTGACACAGGCTAATTGTTACATTGTCGTTCCGTCTGACTGCAAAATGCTCAGTGCCGGTGATACGGTAAAAGTGCAGCCATTTTCAGTTAACGGAGCATAATTCACCCATGGCGGCATTCATTTCTCCGCGCTTTGCCGTGGAAAGTAAACGTTTGATCACCCTTGCCTGGCCTCTGTTGATTGCCCAGATAACTCAGATGATGATGGGTGTTATTGATACCATTATGGCCGGTCATTACAGTGCTACAGATATGGCCGCTGTGGCACTGGGTTTCAGTATCATTGTACCGTTGCAGTGTTTTATTCAGGGCCTGGGTCTTGCTATGCCCCCTATCCTGTCCAGATTACACGGAAAGGGAAATACATCTGACGTAGCCTCTGCGGCCTGGCAGGCCGGATACCTGCTACTGACAATCAGTTTACTCATTCTGCTTATCTGGCCGCTTACCGGCCACCTGGTCGCACTGTTTCCCATGGAGCCGGCACTCTACGATATTACCGTGGACTATGTGCAGTTTGTGTTGCTTTCCATGCCGGCATTTGCCGGTTACCAGTGGTTGCGTAACTTCTGTGAAGGCCTTGGCACCACCAAACCCACCATGGCCATTACGTTGATCGGATTAATGTGTAACGTCGCGGGTAACTATATATTCATTTATGGCGCAGGGCCGGTTCCTGCATTCGGTGGCGCGGGGTGTGGTATCGCCACGGCCATTGTTATATACACGATGTTTTTCGCTACCATGGCTTACGTTTTGTTGTCTGACAGACTGAAAAAGTACAACCTGTTCGGCCACATCTGTCGCCCGGATTTGCGCATGATCCTGCGCACATTCAAACTCGGATTTCCGGTGGCCATGACTCTTCTGTTTGAGGTTACCCTGTTTGCCGTCGTTGCCCTGATGCTGGCCCCTTTCGGACCCGGCACCGTAGCGGCTCACCAGGTTGCACTCAATTTCAGTGCAATCATGTTCATGTTTCCCCTGAGCTTAGGCATGGCGCTGTCAATCCGTGTAGGTTACCGGATTGGCCAGAACAATCCTACGCAGGCCCGCATGGTGGTAAAAAGCGGTATTACCATCGGTATGTGTATTGCCACGTTAACCGCCAGCTTCACGTTACTGGCCAAGGGTGCCATCATCAGCCTGTATACGCAGGATGAAACGGTGTTTGCACTGGCTAACTCATTGCTGATTTACGCCGCGCTTTTCCAGTTCTCTGATGCAATTCAGGTGTTATCGGCCAATGCGTTACGGGGATATAAAGACACCACGGCTATGTTTATCATCACTTTCATTGCCTACTGGCTAATCGGTCTTCCCACCGGGCTTATTCTGGGTCGTACAGACTGGATAACCAGTGAGCCTATGTCTGCTGCCGGCTTCTGGATAGGTTTTATTGTGGGGTTAAGCAGCGCTGCCGTGATGTTAGGCAGCCGCGTTATGATTATTCAGCGCCGCCAGCGCGTTCACGCGGCTTAGGCGGCTCTTCCGGCCCGGTGGATTGCCACTGATCACCAATCACCGGGTCTTCTTCATCCTGCGATTCCCAGTAATAGCGCTTCCTCAGCGGTTTGGGATCCTGTTTACCAAACAGCAGTGCAGCAATAACCCCTCCTGCTGCACCGAAAAAATGCGCCTCGTAAGAAATTTGCGGGTCGCGGGGAAAAATAGACATCATCATGCCGCCATACAGAAAGAATGCGATCATCATCAGACCCGTTGAGCGGTTATCTCTTCGCAGAATGGCAATAACGAACAGATAAAAAAACAATCCGTGTGCAACACCGCTTGCCCCCAGATGCACAGACGGCCTGCCAAATAACCATACGCCAATACCTGAACCCAGCCATGCAAAAGCCAGCGCTTTGCCTCTCGTAGCCGGATAGCCATAATACAGGGCGGAACCAAGAATGATCAGTGGCAATGTATTATGGAATAAATGCTCATAAGAACTGTGTACCAGAGGGGCAGTAATAATGCCGTGAAGTCCTGCTAAGGACAAAGGCACAATACCCAGTGTATTTAAGGGTAAATGGAACAACACACCGGCGGACTGGATGACCCAGAGCACAGTGACACACAGAACACTGAGCCATACCGATCTCAGCAGGATATCGCGTTTATTTGAATGCTTCATAATCCCGATATTGGGACAATATCGGGAATTACCATACAGCGGCTTAATTGCGGTTTAATTTATGCCAGTCATCCGGCGTATCAACATCCAGCGCAGCTTGCGGGTGAGGTACGGCAAAACACTCAGGGGCAGCAGCGTTGAGCAGTTTTGCCGCCCCCTTCTGTCCATTCAGAGACAAAAGCAATGCTTCATCAGAGTAAGGAAAGATAGCCGGTGACATGCGTTTTCCTTCAGCCAGGCTGGCAATCCGGCTGGCAGGAAAAATCCCTGCTTTTTCTGCGAGTGCGCGAAGGGAATCTGTAGTGACAGACGGCGTATCACCCAATCCGATAAAAAAATGATCCGGCGACAATGTGCCGGTTTCCTCACAATAATGCAGCACGGCTTTAACACCGGTAGCAATACTGCCGCCCATTCCCTGCTGCCAGGCGTCATTGTGGGCGAGAGACACCTCTGGCAATACCGGACTATTAACCAGACATTCGGCAACCGCCTCACGGTAACAACCGGTCACCACAAATACAGGCAAATCCGTGAAGGGTGCATATTGCTGTACAACATACTCCAGCAATGTGTCACCTTGCGGATGGGCAGTAAGTAATTTGTTGTCGCCATACCGGCTGGCCTCACCGGCAGCCAGTATAATAACCGCTATTCTGCCTGACATGGCTTCCCCTTCAGTGAACGGGCAGACTTGCCATTTACCACAGCGTGTGCCTGCGCAAGCATGGATAATGCAATTGACTCAGGTAGTTCACCTCCGATTGCGATACCGGCAGGTGCATGAAGTGGCAGGGGTAACAGAGACTCATCAATGCCGGCTTCTTCCAGCACACGCTCAGCGCGATGTGAGGGACCCAGCAAGGCAATATATTGTAAAGACTGCGGCGGTACAGAAACCATTGTCGCAAGCGCCTCACCGTCCATACGCACCTGATGATGCATAACAATGACTGCGTTCATCTGGTGATACCAGTCTGTGCCGCTAATGTCACCCGCTGCCTGTTCGTCTGTTACTGTGGCAGTGGTAAAGTCTGCAGGCCGCGCATAACGCGCTCTGCTGTCGTTAACAATAACACGCCAGCCGAGCCTTGAAGCCATATCGCATAACGGCAGTGCATCTACACCGCCACCTAAAATGCCCAGCGTGGGAGGTGGTGTGAGTGTGGCTGTAAACAGTGCTTTGTCGCCAGGATCAGATGTCGCCGCAGATCCTGAAGGAATGCCCGGTGTGACCGGCTGTGAAAAATAAACGGTTTGCTGCCGGCTGAGCGCATCAAGCACATCTGTCAGCCCCAGCCAGTTGTTTTGTGCACTCACAGGTTGTAAAAGAAGCGTCACTTCACCGCCGCAACCAATGCCCAGCCGCCAGGCAACATCACCTTCTTCCTGCATATCATAGGTCACAATACGACTGTTACCTGTTTCCCAGCACCGCCGTGACTGATGCAACAAATCACTTTCCAGACATCCACCGGAAACAACACCCAGCTGACTGCCAAATTCACTGAACAGCATCATTGCACCGGCTTTGCGGTAAGAAGAGCCTTCGGTATTGATGATGGTTGCCAGCAACCAGTTACCTGCATCGCGCTGAGGGAACCAGTCCGACAACACATGGTAAATATGATGATTCATTTTTCCCCGCCTGAACGACCATGAACAGCCTGTACGCTATACGCAGAACCAGTTCACAGTTTTATATTTCTTAAGCCGGTATCACCGGCAAATTTACCGCTAATATATAACAAAGTATCACCACATCCGTGACGTCTGTCGTAAATCCTGTACCACTGCACCTGTCATCCCGGCTGAACGCTGTTTGTAATTACGGTGAATTTGACTGTAACGACCACCCGTTTGCCTGCTTTTTAACCCTCATCGCAAATCAAAATAAGTTATATCGAAAAAGCACTTTTCATTTTACAAGATGACACCAATTATATAACGGTACACAAATACCTGTGTGGTTCTGTTCATTTGACAGACTACATCATTGTCTGCAGGTATTTTTAACCAGGTAAGGAATAATAATGCAAGTATTTGACGACAACTCATTATCTATTGGCCGCACACCGCTGGTAAAACTCAATCGCGTTACCGGTGGCAATGTGTATGCAAAAATTGAATCACGCAACCCGAGCTTCAGTGTGAAATGCCGTATCGGCGCTAACATGATCTGGGATGCAGAAAAGCGTGGTGTTCTGGGCCCGGGTAAAGAGATTGTTGAACCGACCAGTGGTAATACAGGTATTGCACTGGCATTCGTTGCAGCTTCCCGTGGTTACAAGCTGACACTGACCATGCCAAGCAGCATGAGTCTTGAGCGCAGAAAATTACTCAAGGCACTGGGTGCAAATCTGGTACTGACTGAAGCGCCTAAAGGTATGAAAGGTGCCGTTGCAGCCGCTCAGGAAATCGTTGCTTCTGATCCTGAAAAATTCGTTCTGCTGCAACAGTTTGATAACCCTGCTAACCCGGCAATCCACGAAAAAACAACCGGCCCTGAAATCTGGGAAGCCACTGACGGTAAGGTTGATGCCTTTGTTGCCGGTGTCGGTACCGGCGGTACGATTACCGGTGTTAGCCGTTACCTTAAGAATACCAAAGGTAAAGCAATTACTTCTGTCGCCGTAGAACCGACAGATTCACCTGTTATCACCCAGGCCAAGAACGGTGAAGAACTGACACCGGGTCCTCACAAAATCCAGGGGATTGGTGCCGGTTTCATTCCGGGTAACCTGGATCTGGACCTGGTAGATGAAGTCGAACAGGTAACTAACGACGAGAGCATGGAAATGACACACCGTCTGATGAAGGAAGAAGGCATCCTTGCCGGTATTTCTTCCGGTGCGGCAGTTGTCGCAGCTAAGCGTTTTGCTGAGCGTCCGGAAAACAAAGACAAAATCGTTGTTGTTCTGCTTGCCAGTGGTACAGAACGTTACCTGAGCAGTCCGCTGTTTGCCGGTGAATTCGGTGAACAGGAAGAAGTTCAGTAAGCGTTAAAGATATAAAATCAGAAAGCGGGGTATGATTACCCCGCTTTTTTGTTGCCTCTAAAATCTGCTATTTTTATAACAGTTTAGCCGTCCGGAATAAATATCATGAATTACCCTTCCCGCCACCTCAGTTCCCTGTTCATCGTTTTATGTCTGATTTTGATATCCGGCTGTAAAGAAAAGGAAGAAGGGCTCGGGCGCTACGGAATGATGGACGAAAATACGCCGGACTACGCTGCAGTGGCATTTATGAAAAGTATTTATGAAGACAAGAACATAAACCGTGCAGTAGAACTGAGTTCTGACAGCATGGCAAGAATGCTTAAGCGTTACCATACAAACCGTAACGTACAGAGACACATTGTTAATTTGCGTTACGATACAGTTACCATTACACCTCAGGGATCTAACCGTGTGGGACGTAATGAGTTTGCGGAAAATGCCACCGTCACTTTATTTTTCAGCGGCCAGTATAATGATGACAAAGTGGAAGATTTAAGAACGGTACAAATGATCCGCGACGACGGGCTGTGGAAAGTTGACCGCATCGACCCGGACCATTTTATGTAAACCGGTAAGCGGGGCTTTTACTGCCCCACTGCTACCCCTTCACGGCGGGGATCGGCACCGCCAATCAACTTACCGTTTTTCACTTGTACGCCATGTAAACCTGAGTTCAGATCCATCACTTTGACATCATGACCCAGTGCTTCAAGTGCAGGTTTCAGCGCCTCAGCGGACGTACCGGCCTCCAGCGCAGTATAATCATTTCTGTTGGTCATTCTGGGCAGATTAATGGCCTGCTGCACATCAAGTTTAAAGTCGAGAACTCCGAACAGGGTCTGCGCAACATAATCAATAATACGACTGCCACCCGGTGAGCCGATGACCAGTTCAAGATCGCCTTTATCATCAAACACCATGGTCGGGCTCATGGCACTGCGCGGGCGCTTACCCGGTTCCACACGGTTAACCACAGGCCAGCCGTTAATATCCGGATTAAATGAGAAATCCGTAAGCTGGTTATTCAGCAGGAAACCGTCGACCATTAAGCCGGAACCGAACATAAACTCAATGCTGGTTGTGATAGACACCGCGTTCCCTTCTTTATCCACAATTGAGAAGTGGCTGGTGTTAGGCTGCTCCAGATTCATCCCAAGGTGAACTTTAGCATCGGTGTAAGGCTTGCCGGCCTTTGCTTTATGCCATTTTTCGTTGATACCAATCGTCTCTGCACGGCGTTTCAGGTATGGCGCGTTGATCAAAGCCGCAAAGGGTAAATCGGTAAAGTCGCTGTCGGCAATATACATTTCCCGGTCAGCAAAACTGAGGGCACTGGCCTGTGCAAATAAATGGGCAAATTCCGCACTGTCAGGCTTCAATGAAGCGATGTCCTGACCTTCCAGCAGTTTCATGATCTGGAATACATTGATCCCCCCGGAACTGGGCGGTGCCATGCCACAAATTTTATGTTCGCGGTAATCGCCGCACACCGGTTTTTTCTTTAATGCTTCGTATCCGGCAATATCAGCCGTGGTAATTTGTCCCGGGTTGATGGATGCCCCGTTCACTGCCTTAACAATTTTCTCAGCCACAGGGCCTTTGTAGAAATAGTCTGTACCGTCACTGGCGATATGGCGCAAGGTATCTGCAAGCGCTTTATTCTTTTTAACCGTTCCTTCCTTCAGCGGTGCACCGGCAGGATAAAAATAGGTAGCGCTGGATGGAAACTCTTTCAGACCCGGGTGTTTATTCAGCGAGACAAGGTGCGCCAGACGGGCTGACACACGGAACCCTTCAGCGCTGGTGTTGATCGCATCGTCAAACAGGTCTTCCCATTTAAGCTTGCCGAATTCCTGCTGCGCAGTTTCCAGTGCTTTTAATGCGCCGGGAACACCCACAGATTTACCACCAACCACAGCTTCAAGCCAGTTCATCTGGTTTTTACCTTTGAAGAACCAGTAAGGTGTAACGGCAGCCGGTGCGGTTTCCCGCCCGTCAAATGTATGCAGAGTCTTAGTTTTATTATCCCAGTAAAGGATAAAGGCACCACCACCGATCCCGGAGGACTGGGGCTCAACCAGTGTGAGCATTGCCTGCACAGCCACAGCGGCATCAATAGCAGAACCACCTTTTTCGATAATGTTTTTACCCGCCCATGAGGCGTAGGGATTTGCAGCCACAACCATATAATCATTGGCTACACGGGCTTTTTTATTTTCAAATCCGGTAGCCGCTTCAGGCTCAAAACGTTCAACAGCTTGAGTGGCGGACACCAGTGTGACCGATAAACAAACGACTTTAACAGCCGTTGCCAGAATTCCCTGACTGAACTTCAATGTATCGCTTCCTCTGAATTACTTAAATTTATCCCGGTTTAACGGGCGCTTGTTGATGAATGCATCGAATGCTTCTTTGGCTGCCGGTGTAGACAGCGCTTCAAGAAAGATATCCAGTTCAGCACTGATTTGTTGTTGTATGGCATCCTGCTCATTATTCATCAATGCTTTTGTCTGGTTCAGTGCGAATGCGGGCTTTTGTGCCAGTTTCCGGCACACTGCCTCAACATGTTCGCTTAACTTTTCTGCCGCAATGATGGCGGTAACGACACCAAACTGCTGAGCTTCTTCTGCGCCGAAGGTTTCGCCCAGCATCAGCCATTCACTGGCCTTGCGGCGACCGGCCAGTCTGGGTAACAGATAGCTTGACGCATATTCGGGCACCAGACCGAGATTAATGAAAGGCATACAAAAAACGCTCTCCGGCGCACAATACACCAGATCACAATGTAACAATAAGGTCGTCCCGATGCCAACGGCAACGCCATGAACCTGCGCGACAACAGGACTAGTACACTGAGTCAGAGCATTCATGAAGGCAACAATCTCAGCAACGTTATCGCCCTCCTCCCTGTGCGCAAAGTCTGCAATATCGTTACCGGCCGTAAACGCACTGCCTTCCCCTCTGAGCAGTATAACCTTCACTTCCGGATCGAGGCTCGCGGTATTAATTGCATCCGCCATTAACTGATACATTTCACGGGTTAACGCATTTTTCTTGTCCGCGCGGTTCAGGCTGATGGTCAGAACGTGGTTTTCTATCTGTGTAGTCACAGTGCTCATGACAAAATCCTCACAAAATTACAGGCAAATTCTTATCAGTTTTCTGTATCATAGCGATTTAACAGCAAAAACTACAAAATTTCATGTCATCTGATTTCACCAAATTTGCCGGACCTTACGGCGGGCCCCTGCTGCTGACACTCTGTGTGTTGCTGGCCTGCGTCTTCGAACCCGCGTCAGGGGAATGGCTGGCATATGACCGTTATGCCATAGAGGGCTTTGAAACCTGGCGTTTACTCACGGCCAATATTGTTCACACCAATGGCTGGCACGCTTTACTGAATCTGGCCGGACTGACTTTACTCACATTTCTGCATAGCGACCATTATCGTTTCATGCGGTTTATTAAATTATTTCTCTGGTGCAGTTTACTGACCAGTGCAGGTATTTATTACTTTTCACCACAACTCATATGGTACGCGGGCTTGTCCGGCGCATTACACGGCGTGTTTTTGTGGGGCGCCTGCATGGATATCCGTGCCGGTTTAAAGTCAGGCTGGTTACTGGCCTGCGGTGTAGTCGCTAAAATAGTGTATGAACAAATCAATGGCGGCTCTGCTGATGTAGAGGCACTGATTGGCGCTGCGGTTGCAACAGATGCCCACCTTTACGGTGCGGTAGCGGGTCTTTTAATGTTTCTGCTGATGATTATTCCGGTGAACAAACGCCGTCCGGCAGTGCAGCACTGACAGACGGCTTTATTCAATTATCAGCTTTTAAGCGCATACTCCGACAAACCTAACTCACTGATAACACGGTTAATGTGCGTCATAGCCTCATCCGTGGGTCCGGGATAGTCTCCGGCAATGGCAACGTTCCCCTGATAGCCAATATCTCTGGTGCCTTCCGGCGAACTGAAATAGGCAGCCAGAACCAAACCACGAAGACGGGAAAAAGCCTCAGCCGGACGCAGATATGCATCACCGGTATTGTCGTTGACCGTCGCTATATCATCCAGGATGGCTTTCTGCCGGGCTTCTGTCAGGTCTGTGAACGTCATGTCATGACGCAATGCAGCTTCGTCATTCAACCATACCAGAAGTGGCATGATGAATTTGCGGTCGTTTTGCTGCCGCTCATAGGGTGCACTTATCCACTCGTCAACGACATCCGGTACATTAACTCCGGTGGCAGAAGGGTATTCCCCTTCCTGAGGAACAATAAGATCGCTGATGTCAGCAACCAGTTGCAGCTCTTTTTGTGACAGGAGCCGCGGCCAGGGTGATTCAGGCGGCATGATAAGATCAGGATCTTTCCCGTAACCGGCGGCATTCACCGGCTTCAGTGTGAGTTCAGGCCAGTGCCCCTCACCCGCTCCTGCTGTGGCCTTCGCGCTTTTATCCGGCTCGCCTGAACACGCTGTTAATGCAGGAAATGCCGCAGTGGCTGCCAGAGCACTCAGCCATTTTAACGATTCGCGGCGTGTTAACCGTGGCACATAAACGGAAGATTTTACATCTCTCATGGCTACAGGCTCCCTTGTTGAATTTGTCCTGCCAGCCAGCTTGAATTACGCATGGCCAGGGTCAGTATAGTCAGAGTACAGTTTTTATGAGGATTAGAGGCGAACACGCCGCCATCCATGATAAACAGATTTTTACAGTCCCAGGTTTGTCCCCATTCATTGGTCACAGAGGTGCCGGGATCGTCTCCCATCCTGGTTGTGCCCACCTCATGAATAATTTCGCCGCCTTTGAGGATAGCCTCTTCAGGAGAAGGTAATTTCCCCGGGTCAGCGCCCATATTGGCAAAAATTTTCTTAGCGGTTTCAAGGCCGTGCCTGACCTGGTTGAGTTCATTTTCCGACCATTTCCAGTGAAACTTCGCAACAGGTATACCCCATTTGTCTTTCACGTCTTTATCAATTTCCATATAACAATGTTCATTCGGCACCATTTCTCCACGCAGCGCGAAACCAATGTAACTGCCATAGGCTGAACGGGCCTCTGCTTTTACAGCTTCACCGTAGCCCTGAAAATCACCGGCTACCCAACTGCCGGGCTCACGGAAACCACTGCCGATTTCAAAGTGATAACCTCTCGGAAAGTCCAGCTCCCCTTTTTCCTGCGCCTCGTGGCCCCACCAGGGAATGAACAAATGGTTCGATGTATGGCCATCTTCGTTATACCGTGGCCGGTCCCGCAGTGCCGGCACGTAGGCACCGATGTTCGCCCCGGTGGAATCCATCAGATTGCGACCTACCTGTCCGCTGGAATTAGCCAGTCCGGCAGGATGCTTTTCTGATGCTGAATTCAGCAGGATCCGCGCCGACTCACAGGCACTGGCGGCCAGAATAACCACGGGAGCATCAACGTCGGTATCATTACCAGTTTTCTTATCCACATAAGTCACCCCCGTGGCTTTACCGTTCACATCTGTACGGACAGCTTTTACCATTGCATCGGTAATTACGGTCAGGTTTCCGGTGGCTCTGGCCATAGGAATTAATGATGTGGTGGTCTGAAAAGCCGCACCGATAGAGCAGCCATGGCCACAGGGCGTGGCATAAAAACACTTCTGGCGGATATCCTGAGAGCGTGTCAGCACTGCACGGTGCATCGGCGCGGTTCGTATACCTTCTTTACCGGCAGCAGCAGCCACCAGTAATTCAGTGACTCTGGGGGCAGGAGCTGGCTGTAATACACCTTCAGAAGAGTCAGGCATATCTTCATGACCGGTATTCTCCCCGCACACGCCGACAAGGGTTTCTGTTTTGTCATACCAGGGCGCAATGTCATCATACTCAAATGGCCAGTCAGCACCATGACCGTCACGGGTCTTACCTTTAAAATCATGATGAGAAAAACGCAGGGAATAACGGCCCCAGTGATTAGTCCGGCCACCCAGCATCCGCGCACGCCACCAGAGAAATTCGGTATCATCTGCAGTCGTGTACGGTTCGTCAGGTACGGTCCAGCCACCATCTACGGTAGCGTCGTAGTAGCCAAAATCTTTATCTACATTCCCCGAGCCCATCAAAGGCGCATCACCGGGTCTTTTAAACATGGGGGTTTCTGTACGAGGGTCATAATCACGGCCAGCTTCAAGCAGCAACACTTTGATGCCCTGCCGCGTTAACTCGTAAGCAGCCATGGCACCCCCGGCACCGGAGCCGACTACCAGTACCTGAAAATCAGTGTTATTCATTTCACAGTTCCTTTATTTTTATATTTTTGAACCACACCGTGTTGCCGTGGTCCTGCAATCCAAGATGACCGGAAGAGTTAGCCGCAAAGCCTTCCCAGTCAGCAAATTTGCTAGCCGCCACCAGATTCTTCCAGGTTGATGTACCGATAACCACGTTGGTCGTCATCACATCGTTCTGCCACACCTGTAACAAATTATCGTTCAGTTTTATGCGGGTTGTATTCCACTCTCCGGCGGGTTTTGAAGCAGAGGAATGCACGGCCACCATGTCATAAAGTGAACCGGCAAGGTGAGTATCTGTTTTGTTGTCGTGCGCTTTTTCGTTATCGAGGATCTGAATCTCAGGTGCATGGGAATAAATATATTTTCCGGTCTCATCGGCGAGAATAAAAATACCGCTGTTTCCTGCTTCTGAGATCTTCCAGTCAATGAGAAAATCGAAGTTCTCCCAGGTCTTGTCAGAAATCAGATCGCCACCACCAGCCTCAGCCAGCTTCATGGCCCCCTCTTCGATAGTCCAGCCGTCACCAACCTGTTTTTCACGGTAATTACGCCAGCCTGTAAAAGATTGCCCGTCAAAAAGTAACTGCCATCCGGCGGCAGATTCCTCTGCGGTCAGTGTATTGTCCTGTGCAGCCTGTACTGTGGCGGTACCGGCCAGATAGATCGTTGCGGCGATTGCCGTAAGCGCTTTCATCATATTTCCTGCCTGTTGTTGGTGTTATCGTTCTTGTTGTATGCCGTCTCCGGCGGATAAAAAAAGGCAGTGATGGTCAGTCACTGCCTGCTTTATTAAAGGTTTGTTTCAAACAATTTGTAGATCCTGCGGTACTCATCCAGCCAGGAACTGGGCTGAACGAATCCGTGAGGTTCAACCGGATATATCGCCGTTTCGAAATCGGTTTTTTCAAGTTCGATGAGGCGCTGAACCAGTCTTACTGAGTCCTGGAAGAACACGTTATCGTCAACCATGGGAGCAATGATAAGTAATGGTTTTTCCAGCCCTTCTGCGAAGTAAATAGGTGAACTTCGCTCAAATGCGATGGGATCCACATCCGGCGTATTCAGAATATTAGATGTGTAAGGCGCATTGTAATGCGCCCAGTCAGTTACCGGACGTAAAGCTGCGCCGGCTGCGAACAGATCCGGTGCGGTAAACATAGACATGAAAGTCAGGAAACCACCGTAAGAGCCGCCGTAGGTGCCGATACGTGCCGGATCAACATTCGCATTTTCTGTCAGCCAGTTCACTCCGTCCCGTAAATCTTCCACTTCAGGTGTGCCCATCTGACGGTAAATGGCAGTACGCCAGTCCCGGCCGTAGCCTTTTGATGCGCGGTAATCCATGTCCATCACCACATAACCCTGCTGCACCAGCATACTGTTGAACATGTATTCACGGAAATACCCTGACCAGCCAAGGTGCGCATTCTGCAAATATCCGGCGCCGTGGTTAAAGACCACCGCTTTGCGCTTTTCACCCTCGTTGTAGCCTTCAGGTAAATACACACGGGCATAAACAGGCTTACTGGTATGAGATGATGGCATCGCTACCACCTGAGGAACGGCCCAGGGCATTGACAGGAATGCATCACTGACAGTATCTGTGATCTTCTGTGCTGCGCCACTGTCACCGGCTTTTTTAATGTAAAGCTCAGGCGGTCGGTTTACTTTGCTGTGAGTTAACAGCAGTGTGTTGTTGTCAGGACTGAGTACAAAGTCCGTTATGCCGTTCAAATCGGTCATGGCTTCACTGGCACCGGTAACGGTATTCACCCGGTAAATTTCATAAATGCCGGGGTGCTTTTTATTGGCCTGATAGTAAATGAACTTATCATCGCTGGTGAGTGCCGGCTCTTCCGTGACAAACTGACCACGTGTAAGTTGTTGAGGACTCTCACCGGGTACCTGCAGATAAAGATGGGAGTAACCGTCTTTTTCTGACTGATAGAAAAGTGTTTCACTGTTATTCAGCCAGCCAAATTGGTTATGGCTGTAATTCACCCATGCATCATCGTGTAATCGCTCCTGTGTTTCAAACCGGCCTTTTTCAAAGTCAACAGTTACAATCCAGCGATCTTTGTTGTCCCACGCTTCCAGCATCAGGGCAAGAGCCCCGCCATTTTTGTGCCAGCGAACAGACGGATTGTTCCGGTCCCAGCTGCTGAACAGGGTAATGTCTCTGGGCAGGCGGTTAACCACATACTTGTCGCCGCGGGCAGCAGCATTTTCAGATTTCACGTCTGCAAGTACATCGTCGTTGTAGCCGGGCAAGCTCATGTAGGATAATTTTGATCTCTCACCGGTTTGCAGATTAACCAGCCAGGCATCGTGATTCACCGGCTCTGCATCAGCAACACGACTTCTCACCCGCATTGGCAAGATCCGCGCATCTTCCTGAATGAAATGCGGCATGATGTCAGAGTCGTCTCTGGACTTCACATCAGCGGTAGTCACGACAAGTGCAAATTTACCATTCGGAGATACCGAAGCGGTAACCAGTCTGTCACCCTTATCGAACCAGACCTTATCATGAACGTAGGCCGGACTTACCGTTTTCAGTTTTTCATTACGGTCAGCACTTTGCTGGCTCTGTCTGCGTTTTTTGTCGATATATTTGATTAATTTTATCTGTTCACCGGCAATATAGTCTTCCGGTTCGCTTACTGCTTCAGGCTTGTCCCCGAATGCCCAACTGAACAATTGCTCACGTCTGCCATTATTCACGTCAATAGCAACAATACGGTTACCTGTGGTCACCATCAGCCTGCCGTCGGTCATAAAAGACAATCCGTGTACCGGTGCTCCGCCACGGATGAGTTGTTCAGCCGGCTGACCTTTGTGTTTTATAAAAACACTCTCTCCGGCGAGAAATGCCATTGTCTGGCCATCAACACTTTGTGCTTTTTCGCTGTAGCGGTACAGGTACTGTTCGGATAGCGGAATACGCTCTGCATTGGCAGGCATGTTAACCGGAGCGGCAAATACATCCCGGAGATGACTGTTCTCCCGTTCCTGCTCATACACCAGCATGCTGCCGTCAAGGCTCCAGCCGGGGCGTACCGGAGAACGACCCATCCACTGTGGATCGGCCATAATTTGTTTCAGTGTAATCGTGTCTGATGACACCGGCTGAGTGACTGTTTCCGGTGTTACCATTGCAGGTGGTGCATTGACCGGTACCGGCGTTGAGGAAGTAGCGGGATCAGCAGCTGTAGAGACACAAGCGGAAAGTGACGTGCCTAACGCAGCAGCAATAACGAGGCTTAACATTTTTTTCATTATGGTTCTGTCTTAAGTGTGTTATTTATAAGCATGTTAATTATACGCAACAAGGTAATTCCGACAGCCGTTTTCATCGGGTTAACTTGTCGGATTATCCCAGCCTAACGGTGACTGACCGGTGTCGTCAACCGCGCAACTGTTTCTCTGCGCAGATTACTGTTAAGGTTGAGACAAACTCTTCCACATCTTGAGGCCATTATGAAAAAAACGCTTTTGCTTGCGACACTTACTCTGTTCAGCAGTGCTATTTTCGCTGCTGAGAACTGCCCTTCTGTCCTGAAATTTGTTAAACGTAAACTGAATTCCCAGGAAACAGTGAACCTGTGCGAAGCATACCAGGGAAAGGCTCTGCTGATCGTGAATACAGCAAGCTATTGCGGATTCACGCCGCAATTTGAAGGACTGGAAGCCATGTATGAAGAATACAAAGATCAAAACTTCACCATTCTTGGTTTTCCTGCCCACGACTTTAATCAGGAAGCAAAAGATGAAGGTAAAACGGCGGAATTATGTGAGCTGACGTACGGCGTAAAATTCCCGATGTTTGAACCTACTGTGGTTACCGGTGATGACCAGGACCCTCTGTACCGCATGCTCACCCGCGCCACCGGCGAAGAGCCTTCATGGAACTTCAATAAATACCTGGTGGATAAAGACGGTAACATCGTCAAGCACTACGGAAGCCGCGTTAAGCCCTCAGATGAAGACCTGCGCGCAGATATTAAAGCAGCCATGTAACTGGCTTTTCTGCCGCACTCTCAGTCATAAACAGACATAAAAAAGCCCCGCACATGGCGGGGCAATCAAGCACACTCAACTTGGAACACACTTTAGCGGTAACGATTAAGCACAAGTCCTGGCTTAAACCGTTAATTGCTAACTGCATAGATTTAGTCATTACTATTAGTCTTTAGTTCAAATTATTTTTTGATAAATTATCTGAATGTTAAAAAAGTGAGAAAAATCTGTAACTTCAGATAGAAAAATAATGGGAAAAATTTGAGATAAAGGTGAGGAAAATGGAGCAAGTAGCGGAAATTCAAGCATCACCCGGTTCGAAGTTCGCCAAAACACCCTACGAGAAAAGAAAGCCCGCTTACTTGCTGAAAATTATCATAACAGGGTTGTTGCAGAATTGCTTCTAAAATAACCCTGTCTTTACAAAAATTCTAAACGGTGTCAGTTAAACTGTCCGAAAGCCTGCGTAAAATCAGCTACCAGGTCGTCAGTATCTTCAATACCTACTGATAATCTGATCATACCTTCTGAAATCCCCATTTTCTGTCTTTCTTCCAGTCCATTTTCAAAGAAAATGGTTGAGGCAACGGGCAGCGCCAGGGTGCGGTTGTCACCAAGATGTGTTGCACAAATCACCAGCTCCAGGGCATTCAAAAAGTCCCGCGGACTAATGCGGTTTACCAGGTCAAGACTCAAAATGGCACCATAGCCACCTGACAGCATTTCTCTGGCAGTATAATGCTGAGGGTGCTCAGCAAGACCCGGATAATACACCTTTTCTACCAGCGGATGACTGTCCAGCCAGGTAGCCAGTTTCATCGCGTTCTCACAATTACGCTGCATACGAAGAGAAAGGGTTTCAAGACCGGTAGCAATTGCATGGGCAGAACCCGGGGCTAATGTTGCCCCCATGTCACGTAATCCCTTCTTCTTGACCTGAGTAATTCCCCACTGCCCCTTTTCAGCGACCTGGTAGCCGGGTTTGATATTCGGGTAAGTTGTCCAGTCGAACGTACCAAGATCAACCATCACACCACCGAGCACATTGCCGTGACCTGACACGTATTTCGTCAGCGAGGAAATAACAATCGACGCACCGGCAGCTTTAGCATCGAAAAGCGGCGGCGGTGTCATTGTGTTGTCGATGATAAACAGTAATGATTTTTCACGGCAGAACTGGCTGATAGCCTGAACATCTGCGACCTGCGTAGCCGGATTCGCAACAGTTTCAGAAAACACAATGCGGGTATTCGGCTGATAAAGTGCCTGTACATCCTCTATCGACGTCACATCGGCGAAACTGACCTGAATACCCAGATCTGCCAGCGTATCCACGAAGCAACGGGTATTACCGAATAAATACTGACTGACAATAATATGGTCGCCCGCTTTTAGCAGTGATAACAGCGTGCTGCTGATTGCAGCCATGCCTGTGGCAAAGCACAAAGCCCCTGCGCCACCTTCAAGTTCGTTAAGAATATTTTGCAACGCGGCAATCGAGCCTGACGAAGAGCGTGAATACACATGACCGGCTTTCTTACCCTGGAAGACATCGATAATACCTTGTGCATCCTCAAAGGCATAAAGCACAGAATTGGTCGTCCCTGTATGCACAGCGCCGTGCTCAGGTTGATTCAAAAGGCGGTCTGCATGTACCTGACGGGTAGTGAATCCCTTGTTATTCACGCTGAAACTCCACGTTTGATAAAAAATGTAGGAAGCAAAATCAGGCCGCACAGAGAGTGCCGGCTGTCTGTAACGCTAAAATAAAGCGGATTTGAGTTTGCCTGTGGAAGCGGATATTACCGCAAACCAGCGTTTACGCCCAGTCCCAATTCCCGGTGAGGTGACAAATCTCTCGTTCGGATCCGGTTTAAAACCCCATGATGAACTATGTATTTTACAACCCGCAGCATCCGGCAATGATTTATTCCAATTTAACCTGAAGAAAATTGCATTTTAAGTCTCGTAATTTGCGTGAGCAGTGGCATAATGCCGACCTCGCTTAATTATCACGCAACGTGAGGAAAAATCGTGTTTGAAGTATTACCACAACTAGCTCCGGATCCAATTCTGGGATTGTCTGCATCATTTCGGGAAGATACCAATCCGGCTAAAATTGATTTAGGTGTTGGTGTTTATAAAGATGAGCAGGGTAATACGCCGATCATGACGTCGGTGGCTAAAGCTCAGCAAATTTTGCTGGAAAGAGAAACCTCAAAAACTTACATCACCCCGCAGGGTCATCAGGGTTATATTGATGGCAAGCTGAAATTATTGCTGGGTGAAAACAGCAAAGTCATGCTGGCTGATCGCGTCGCTGCGGTTCAGGCGCCGGGTGGCTGCGGTGCGCTGCGTATTTTATCTGAATTACTTGCACGTTGCGGCGACAACCTGAAAGTGTGGGTAAGCGACCCTACGTGGGCGAACCACATCCCGTTAATCGGTTCTGCCGGTCTGCAAATCGAAACGTATCCGTACTTCGATAAAGCTGCTGCGGGCATTAATTTCGATGCGATGATGGAAACGCTTAAGCAAACCGGTAAAGACGACATCGTGTTGCTGCACGGTTGTTGTCACAACCCTACCGGTGCAGATTTAACCAACGCCCAGTGGGATGAAGTACTTAAGCTGGCTCAGGAAAAAGGTTTCCTGCCATTTATCGATGTGGCTTATCTGGGTTTCGGTGACGGTCTGGAAGAAGATGCTTACGGCATCCGTTTACTGGCTGAAAACCTGCCTGAAGTGATTATTGCGGCTTCCTGTTCAAAGAACTTTGGTCTGTACCGTGAGCGCACCGGTCTGGCTGCAATTGTCACGAATGACAGTGCTACCCGTAAAATTGCCCAGGGGCAGATTCAGTCTGTTGCCCGTGGTATTTACTCTATGCCACCAAGCTGGGGCGGCGCATTAGTTGATATCATTTTGTCTGACACCGCGCTGAAAGACGAATGGATAACTGAAGTGAATGAAATGCGTAACCGCATGTCTTATTTGCGTACAATGTTAGTTAACAAACTGGCAGAGAATGGCGCACAGAAAGATTTCAGCTTCCTGAAAACCCAAAAAGGGATGTTTTCGTTCCTGTGTATTACACCGGAGCAGGTTCGTGAAGTGCGTGCAAAACACAGCGTATACTTCGTGGATTCAAGCCGCGTTAACGTTGCCGGTATCAACCAGCAGAACGTTGATGCGCTGGCTAAGGCTCTGGTTTCAGTGCTTTAACCTTTGAAAGACAAACGATAAAAGGTGGCTGATTGCCACCTTTTTTGTTTCAGAAATATTCCAGCCCTCTTAATTCGTCATCCAGATCGTCATCCTCTCCGGAAATTTCCCTGACAGATAAATCCACCAGCCGGCTATGCATCCTGGCGGCAATGCCTGCAAGTAACGCATCTGCATTAATCAGTTCTTCGTCATTTAACGTGCTGTCTGTCGCCTGTTGTAACAGCCGGACCAGAGCTTCTTTGTCAGTATCTTTAAGAGACCCTGTGCTTTTGTCCTCCACTACCACATTACGCACCCTGGATGATAATTTATGTTTTTGATCCCGGCGGTCAATAAGCACATCGTGAAGCTTGTTCACCAACTTGTTGACATCGTTACCGGCATCAAACAAGGCCTGCTCCTGCAATAATGCGACGTAACGCATGTTTAGCAAAGGCATGAATTTCGTGCCCAAATCTGTGA
The DNA here is from genome assembly GCF_040148705.1 of Alteromonas sp. NFXS44. NCBI lineage: Bacteria > Pseudomonadati > Pseudomonadota > Gammaproteobacteria > Alteromonadales > Alteromonadaceae > Alteromonas > Alteromonas sp. NFXS44. The sequence goes on from NZ_JAGDEA010000008.1 coordinate 86,097, forward strand.
GAACTGATTGCAAGGGAATGGTGAGGTTACCAGTTTGTTTCAACAGCATAGAGACGTGCTCAGCATTTAGCATGAGTCGTTGTCCGAAAGAAAAATACTCTCCCTGCTTGCGAAGGGTTGTAAACACTTTAACCGTAGTTTCATCACAGGAGTCTGACTTACCGTCAAAATAAAGAGGCCGGTTATTATGCCTGAACTCAAGAGCAGCATGGATCCCCTGCTCTTTTAATGCAGTTAGAGTAATATGAGCGATATCGGCAACACTTTTGGCATCATTCAGTTTGCCCAGGGTTTCCAACCCTAAGCGGTATATTGCCGCTCTGTTTACTGCCTGTTCAGAGGCAATCACAGATTGCTTTTTATCGTGTTCAAGTTGCTGCAGCGCTTCAATCTGATCCTGAATGGCCAGTAAAGTTTCATAGAACGGTACGATGGTATAAGGCTTGGTGAAATAATAAGAAATCCCGCCGTTGTATGCCTCAACCATGGTTTCTTCTTCAGCATGATGACTGACAACAACGATAACCGGTGACGCCGCATAATCCGGCTTATAACTGGCGTGGGTAAGGCAGGATGCCTTCTCTCTCTCAATTTCCCATTCACACACTACCAGCTGATAATATTTGTCTCTCATCATGATGCGGGCATTTTCAAAAGAGTCAGCTACATCGACAAAAAAAGCTTCAGCAAGAGACAACTGATAAATTTCAGCCTGAATATCATCCGGCTCGACGACCAGTAAATTCAAAATTACCTCCAATGTAAGAAACTTAGCAGTGACTGCCTGACCATAAGCATTATCCGGCGCAGAGATACACGTCGGACAGCACATGACCGGGCAGGATCACAATTACTAAGTTATAGACACTGTCAGCACATCTTGCACGGATTCCACCTGAATTTATAATTAAAACAGTCTGTTCTTACACTAAGCAGCCATTTTCGCCGTCATTTCATGTTGACTACGGTGTGCCTGTTCAACTATTTGTTGAAGCTTTCTCGCTGCATTCACGTGTTTTGCATCGCGCTGAAAATAGACCTGCTCCACAATACGACCTTCTTCGTCTATGAGAAAACAGGCAAGCTTTGCCCCTTTATGGGGTAAATACCACTGGTGAAAACGCAGAGAACGGTTTTGCGGTAATGACAGTATTTTCTGCATCATACAAAAAGGAATTCGCATAGAGGCCAGACGTTCATCAGCAGATGACAGTGTGACCAGCGATTGTGATTTATCAGCGCCATTTCTGATGCGTATACCAAACGTGCGGATTAAATTATCAACTGTTTTCAGACCTGTATTCATAAGCCCTCCATATACTGTACATATAAACAGTACTGTATATTTGAACACTTATCAAGCATATTGGTCAAAAAAGCCCCGCAAGCGGGGCTGTTGAATTAATCAGTGGTAGATTCTGCTTCTCCGTAAATCCGGACTTTCTCATCGCGCCGGCTTCTGAACAGATTGCGTACATCGTGCATCATCAGGTACAGACAAGGCACCAGCAGAAGGGTGATCACCGTGGCAAAAAGAATACCGAAAGCCAGTGATACAGCCATAGGTATCACAATCTGAGCCTGCAAACTCCTTTCTGCTACGATGGGCATCAGCCCCATAAAGGTTGTCAGTGAGGTCAGAATGATGGCTCTGAAGCGTTGGGTACCGGCGAGAATGGCGGCATCAATTAACTTGTGTCCTTCCTGCCTGGCCCGGTTAACGAAATCCACCATGATTAAGCTGTCATTTACCACCACACCGGATAACGCAATGATGCCGCAAATTGACAGCACGCTCACAGCAAGTCCCAGCACAAGATGGCCAAATATGGCCCCCACTACACCAAACGGGATCACAGACATAATGATCAGCGGTTGACTGTATGAGCGAAGCGGAATGGCCAGTAGTGCATAGATGGCGAATAAAGCAAAGAGCAGTCCTTTAACCAGTCCCATCATAGCATCGGCTTCTTCTTTGGAGTTGCCCTGCAGTTTAAAGTGCACTTTAGGATACTGTTTGAGTAAGTCAGGCACGATTTTCATGACCACTTCTTTGGTAATTTCACCGGGATCCAACATATCCTTGTCGACCTTTGCGGTTACCGTCACCGAACGGCTGCCGTCTACACGGATAATTGAGTCATAGCCTTTGCCTAATGTGATTTCACCCACTTCTTCAAACGGAATGTCATCGCCATTTGGCGCCCGTACCCGCATTTCTTGCAAATGAGAAACCGATGAGCGTTCCTCTTTGGGATATCGCACCATGACTTTGACTTCTTCATCGTCACGCTGCACCCGCTGTACTTCCGCACCATAGAAACCATACCGTACCTGTTGGCCGAGCTGCTGAAGTGAGATCCCCAGCGCCTCTGCCTGCGTGGTCAGAGAAAGCTGAATTTCATCGCTGCCACCGGCAAACGTATCATTGATATCTGTCACCCCGTTAAAAGACGATAACCTGGTTTTTAATGCTTCACTGACAGATTGCAGAGCGGCAATATCTGATGAACTGAATTCAAAACTGAGATCAGCCCCGCTTCCCATTCCCCCCGGCGCGCCGATATTGAAGGATTTTACGCCGGGAATTTCAGGCATTTCATCCCGCCAGCGCTGGTGGATCTCAAAGTCCTTCATTTCACGACTTTCACCTTTGGTCATTTCCACAAAGACTTCACCGCCTGTGGTACCGCTGTCAAAAGCAATGGCGTGTTTAATGATGCCGGCACCGGTTTCATCTGTGACATTTTTATCCATGCGGTACATGGCATCCAGCATTGTCGCCAGGGTCTGATCCCGCTGTTGCAGCGAAGAACCCGGCTCAAGTTCGAAAGATGCCATCATGAAGTCACTGGGAATATTCGGAAAGAACACGAAGCGTACTATACCGCCCATAAACAGTCCGATAGTCAGGATCATCATGGCCAGAAATATCGACAAAGTCAGATAACGCATGTGAATGGCTTTGCGTAAAAACGGGGCGTACACCTTATCGATAAAGGTTTTGATACCTTCACTGAAAAAATCCCGGAAGCGCTGGAAGCGATTGGCTTTTGCCGGGTCATAGGGCTTTAATTTCATATGAGCCAGGTGGGCAGGCAGAATGAGCTTTGACTCCAGCAGGGAGAAAAGCAGACAGATGATTACAACCCAGCCGATTGTCTTCCAGATCACACCGAAGGGCCCAGAAACCATTAGCATAGGTGTAAAGGCAGCAACGGTAGTCAGCACACCAAAGGTAGCCGGCATTGCCACTTTCTTAACACCAATAATGACATTTTCTGTACTGTGCCCTTTTTTATCGATTTCAGAGTATGCCGACTCGCCCATAATAATGGCGTCATCCACCACGATGCCCAGCACCAGAATAAAGGCAAACAGGCTTAGCATGTTGATAGACACATCAACCGCTTCCATGGGCATTACCAGTAACGTGCCCAGAAAACACACCGGTAACCCCCAGATAACCCAGAAAGCGAGTTTAATTTTCAGGAACAGAGACAGAACAATAAATACCAGTAGTGCACCGAAAAACATGTTTGAAAGCATCATGTTCAGGCGATCGGCCAGGTAAAATGAGCTGTCTCCCCAGGTATCGGCAGTAATATTACCCGGGAAGTCTTCTTTGTTTTTCTCAATGTACTGATTAACCTGATCAGAAATATCCAGCGCATTCTGATCACCCACAGCCCGGACCCGCAAGTTTACAGCAGGTTTACCGTCAAATTCTGAAAACTGATTATCTTCAACGAAACCGTCTTTAATGGCCGCCACATCACCCAGCGTAACACGGGTGCCGTTGCTGTCTGTCAGCAGTACAATGCGGGCAAAATCATCTCCCCGGTATGCCTGACCTTTGGTACGTAAAAGAATATCTCCGTTTTCCGTTTTTATTGCACCGCCAGGCAAATCCACACTGGACTGGCGGACAACATTCACCACTTCTGAAAAAGTCAGGTTGTATTTCTGCAGCGCCATTTCAGACAGTTCTATGGCGACTTCATAGTCTCTCGCACCCACAACGGAAACACTGGAAATACCGGGCAGATTGGCAATCTCATCGCGCATGTTTTTGGCGAATTCTTTCAGTTCCCGTTCGGTGGCCTCGCCATAGACAGAGATCCAGATGACATCCTGCTGAATTTTCTGGCGGTAAACCACCGGCTTCTCGGTGTTACCGGGAAATGTCGGTATGGCATCAACCTGCACTTTTACTTCATCAAGTACTTCCTGCACATCGTAGTCTTCATCGACTTCAATGCTGACGGTGCCCATGCCTTCCACAGCGGTAGAGGTTATTTGTTTAATACCGTCGAGATCTTTCACCGCCTCTTCAATTTTCAGTATAACGCCCTCTTCCACCTCCTGAGGTGCAGCACCAAGATAAGGCACCCTCACGTTAATAACGTCAATTTCAAAAGCAGGAAATACCTGTTTCTGAATCGAGAATGCAGAGAACAGACCGCCAGCAAGTAAGATTATCATCAGCAGGTTGGCAGCCACACTGTTACGGGCAAACCAGGCAATAATGCCCTTATGAGTATCGATTTTACTCATTGTCGGCTCCCGAGATTTTCAGCTCGTCGCTGTCACTTTCAGTAGCATCTTCCGTTATTAACTCTTCACCGGAAATGCGTACTTTCATTCCTTCATAGGGATTGGGCACGACACTGAAGACTACTTTAGGATTTTCCGGTAAGCCTGAGCGCACATACACCTGCTTTGCGGTCGCCCGCGCCACATCAACCGGGTTAATTTGCAAGGTATTGTCTTTTGATACAGTAAGAATGGTGTTATCCAGCCGTAATACACTGCGTGGTAACACGTACAGTTCTTCGAGATCCGAGCCGGTGATATCAGCTTCTGCAAACTGACCAAACCGTAAAACGGCTCCGTCCCTTTTGCCATTCAGGTTGTAAGGGTCTTCCACTCTGGCTACGGCATATAATACGCGGCTACCGGCATCCATTACCCCTTCGGTTCTGACCAGCTCAGCATCCCAGTATTGAAGTGTTCCGGCGACTTTAGCTTTCAGCCGTACCGACGTTTTACTTTTCAGATCACCCTGCAGGTCAATATAAGCCAGTTCAGATTCAGTTACGGGCAAGCGGATTTCGGCTGTATCAGTAGAGTAGATCGTGCCTGTTTCACTGCCCGCTGAAACGTACTGCCCGAGATCAATATTCCGGTTTATCACAATGCCATTATAAGGGGCTTTAATTTCAGTTCTGGCGAGGTTGCGCTCAGCTCTTTCCAGTTTCGCTTCTGTCGCTTTCACATTGGCCTGCTCACGGGCAAGCTGTGGTTTTCGTAATCCCAGTTCAGGTGGCACGACTGAGTTCACAGAACGCCATTCCTTTTCTGCCACTTTTCCTCTGGCAATTTCTTCCTGTAATGTTGCCTGTGCCTGCGCCAGTTCAGCTTCTGCCAGTTTCACTTCAGTCTGATAGTCCTGCTGCTCCAGCACAGCAAGTACATCACCTTTCCTGAATGTGCCCCCTACTTCAAACTGTTCTGATATTGCCATCACCTGACCATTTACCTGGACACTGATACGGGTTTGATTTTTAGGCACTACATTCCCCTGAGAATGCACCACAAAAGCGGTTTGTTGTTTCTCAGCGAGCCTTGCTTCAACCAGAAAATCTTTAGATTCAGGTATTTTTTGTTCAGGCGGTGTTTTTGATGAAATGAGAATGATTGCCAGCACAAGCGCAATGACAATGACGATGACAGGACCGAGTGTTTTGACCCAACCACTTTTAGACATGAATATTCCTTTAAGGCGCAATGTAATAACAGCTGCCGGGGAAAACTGCTCCTGATGGATTAACGGGTACAGGCATTCCGGGCGCCGTTTTAACGGTATTATTATTTTTACATCTTTAGTGTAAACCTGTTGCCTGATGCTGGCTGCTTTTAGATTGTTAAATTTTATTTCTGTTTGTTTATATTTTTACTAAAGCAGCAACAGCTCACTGGCTGATTTTTAACACGAAATCCCTTGAACTGATTGAAAATTAGTCTTAACTTGGTGATGAATCATACGCATTTTGCACGAGGGATCTCATGAGTCTTAAGAAACAGTATTTAAAAACTAAACCTGCCTGTAAGGTCACATTCCGTTTAAATGCCAACGAGGCTGGTGAAGCTGCCACAGCAAAACTGGTGGGCGACTTTAATGCCTGGGATATGGATGTCACACCAATGAAAAAGCTTAAGAATGGTGATTTCACACAAACTGTAACGCTGGATGCTGATGCCGAATACCAGTTCCGTTATTTATTGAATGACGATGTGTGGGAGAATGACTGGGAAGCTGACGGTTATATGCCTTCACCGGTGAGTCTTGAAGATAACTCGGTTGTACGGGTATAGAAATTAAAAGAAGGCGTTGAAACAGCGCCTTCTTTACTTTATGGCTACAGGGCCTTTTCAAGTTCCGGCAGGATATCAAATAAGTCTCCCACCAGACCATAATCTGCCACCTGAAAAATCGGGGCTTCTTCGTCTTTATTGATCGCGACAATCACTTTTGAATCTTTCATACCGGCAAGATGCTGAATTGCACCGGAAATCCCTACTGCTATATACAAATCAGGGGCAACAATTTTACCTGTCTGACCTACCTGCATATCATTAGGAACAAATCCGGCATCCACTGCCGCCCTCGACGCACCAATTGCGGCCCCCAGTTTATCCGCTATGCCTTCAAGCAAGCTGAAGTTTTCACCGTTTTGCATACCACGTCCACCGGAGATCACCACGTTCGCCGCAGTCAGCTCAGGGCGTTCAGACTCAGTGAGCTGAGCACGGGTAAAGGATGATTTTTCCGACGGAAACTCTGCATCGATCTGTTCAACCGTCGCGTTATTGCCATCAGAGACACTGTCAAAGGCAGACGTTCGTACAGTAATAACATGTACTGTCTCTGCAGATTCGACAGTAGCAATAGCATTACCCGCATAGACCGGTCTGATAAAACGGTTATCAGCCTCAATGCCGGTTATGTCAGAGATTTGCGCGACATCCAGTAAGGCCGCTACACGAGGCATAAAATTTTTGCCTGTGGTTGTGGCAGCGGTAAGAATATGAGAATAGTCCGCGGCCAGAGATACCACCAGGGCTGACACACTTTCTGCCATCTGATGTGCATAGTGGGTACTGTCAGCACATTTGACCAGCGACACACCGCTTAACGTTGCGGCCTGCTCTGCTAAGGCTTTGCAACCTTCCCCGGCAACCAGTACGTGAATATCTCCGCTCAGTTGTGACGCCGCCTGTACCACTTTCGCCGTCTCAGGTTTCAACTGGTTATTGTCATGTTCTGCGATTACAAGAATACTCATGATATTACTTTCGCCTCGCTTTTCAGTTTTTCGACAAGTTCAGCCACATCTGCCACTTTCACGCCTCCGCTTCGCTGAGCCGGTGCAGTGACTTTGATCACCTTCACTTTTGAGGTCATATCTACGCCGAAATCTGCAGCTGTCTTTACATCAAGAGGCTTACGTTTTGCTTTCATAATGTTAGGCAACGACGCATAGCGGGGTTCATTCAGTCGTAAGTCTGTCGTTACCACAGCAGGTAAGCATAGAGACACAGTTTGTAAACCGCCGTCTACCTCTCTGGTGACCTCCACCGTGCCGTCTTTCACTTCTACGGCTGAAGCAAAGGTACCCTGTGGCATGCCGGTCAATGCTGACAGCATTTGTCCGGTTTGATTATTATCGGAGTCGATGCTCTGTTTGCCCAGAATCACAAGTCCGGGTTGCTCCTGCTCAACAACTTTGCTTAACAGCTTCGCTACCTGCAAAGAGTCAGGCGAACTATCCGCTTCAATGTGCAAACCGCGGTCAGCCCCCAGTGCCAGTGCGGTGCGGATTTGTTCCTGACAGGCTTTATCGCCGACAGACACAACGACAACTTCTGTCGCGACACCTTTTTCTTTCAGGCGGATCGCCTCTTCTACTGCAATTTCACAAAAAGGATTTAACGCCATTTTTGCATTAGTCAGATCCACACCTGACTCATCAGCTTTCACGCGTACCTTTACGTTGTAATCGATAACGCGTTTTACCGGGACAAGTACTTTCATTCTTTACCTCAGTTGGCCGGGAATAAGAGTTTGATTAATTACCGATAACGTCTAAACATTCATTGCCAGTGTTAAAAACAAAGAACCGGAGACGATGCTCCTTTTAAATAAAGCATCAGACTTCTCAGTTTACAAAGATGTTACAATTAACACCTGACTTTATCTTTACGTTAACGTAAACTTACCATGCAATTTACTTACTGTTGACGTAAACGTCAACCTGATTGACAAAACTTACCGGAGGCATTCATGGAACGTGAATCGATGGAATTTGATGTAGTGATTGTCGGTGCAGGCCCTGCCGGCCTGTCAGCGGCATGCAGGCTAATGCAACAGGCTCAGGCCGCTTCCCTCGAGTTGATGGTCTGTGTTGTTGAAAAAGGTTCTGAAGTAGGTGCACATATTTTATCCGGCGCAGTATTCGAAACCACTGCACTGGACGAATTGTTTCCGGACTGGAAAAATGAAGGCGCTCCGCTGAATACCCCTGTGCTGAGGGACGACATTTATTACCTGACTGATGGTCAGCATGCCCGTAAACTTCCTCAGGCTCTGGTACCCGATACCATGCACAACGATGGCAATTATATTGTCAGTATGGGCAATGTTTGCCGCTGGCTGGCTGAAAAAGCGGAGAGTCTTGGTGTTGAGATTTTTCCCGGATTTGCAGCCTCTGAAGTTTTTTATAACGAAGACGGCTCAGCCGGTGGTGTCATTACCGGCAACATGGGCGTAGCAGAAGACGGCAGCCAGAAAGACGGCTACATGCCGGGCATGATTTTAAAAGCCCGTTACACTATATTTGCCGAAGGTTGCCGCGGACATCTGGGTAAACAATTAATTTCCAAATTTAATCTGGATGAAAATACCGCCCCTCAACACTATGCCATCGGATTTAAAGAAATCTGGGATATTGACCCTGCCCTGCATGAACCCGGTCTGGTGGTTCACACAGCCGGTTGGCCGCTGACAGATTCAACGGGTGGTGGTTTTCTTTACCATGCAGAAAACAATCAGGTATTTGCCGGTCTTATTGTCGATTTAAATTACGACAACCCGTACTTAAGTCCATTTGATGAATTTCAGCAAATGAAACATCATCCGGTTTTCAGGCAATATCTGGAAAATGGAAAAAGAGTCTCCTACGGTGCCAGAGCAATAGCAAAAGGCGGACTGAATTCATTACCTGACATGACTTTTCCCGGAGGTATTCTCATAGGATGTAATGCGGGTACACTGAATTTCGCTAAAATCAAAGGTAATCACACAGCGATGAAGTCTGGCATTTTAGCGGCAGACAGCATTATTAATGAATTAAAATCAGAAATACCTGATCCTGCATTAACGAATTTCAATCAGGCTTTTAAAACATCCTGGTTATATTCTGAACTAAACAGCAGTAAAAATTTTGGCGCAGCTATTCACCGGTTCGGCACGTTTTGGGGTGGCGTTTACAATACTGTTGACCAAAAAATATTCAAAGGTAAATTACCCTTTTCCATTAAAGACGATCGTAAAGATTATTTACAATTAAAAGATAAGAAAGATGCCACTAAAAAGGTGTATCCAAAACCCGATGGTATTTTGAGTTTCGACAAACTCTCTTCTGTCTTTTTGTCGAACACCAATCATGAAGAAAATCAGCCTTGCCACCTGAAATTAAAAGACCCTGAGATACCACTGAAAGTTAATCTGTCGAAGTACGATGAGCCCGCACAGCGTTACTGTCCGGCCGGTGTATACGAAATTATAGAAGAACACAACACGTTACGATTTCAAATCAATGCGCAAAATTGTATTCACTGTAAAACCTGCGACATTAAAGATCCGTCACAGAATATTCAATGGGTTGTCCCTGAAGGTGCAGGCGGACCGAATTATCCGAATATGTGATCCAAATCCTGTAAATTAGCTATTTATTACAATTTTAAAAAAAAGCAGTGTTAAGCTGCTTTTTTTTAGATTAAAATTTGACTATCCTTTTTAAATACACAGTTTTTTAACTAACACAAGGTTGATGAATGAACGACTTTTTAGAAATACTGACGCATGGAAGACGTTTGCAAGGTGCCGTAAAGGATTTAAGCACAGCTGAATTAGAATCTGTACAAGAAAAGTTAGCTAACATCATCGAGAAAAGAAAAGAAAAAGATCTCGAAGAAGAACAAGCAAAACAGGAAAAGCTGCAGAAAATTGCTGATATCCAAAAGCAACTTGAAGAAGCCGGTCTTGATGTCAGTGATCTGGAGTCGACGACTGTTGAAAAGAAATCTACCGGAAAAAAACGTCCGGTAAAATACGAGTTGAAAGATGGTGAAGGTAAAGTACACCAGTGGACAGGTATCGGAAGAATGCCACGGGTCTACAAAGATGCGTTAGACAGCGGCAAATCGCTGGAAGATTTCGCAATTTAAAAAATTCCATTCAAAGGCGACATCAGTCGCCTTTTTTTCAGGTCAATCATGCAATCCACGTTACATTATTCTTTTACAGAAAATGCTGATTCTGATTATTTACTTGTTATTATTCACGGTTTATTCGGAACAGCAGACAATTTATCTGTCGTAAAGCGGCATTTCGCGCCCAAAGTCAATGTGCTCAGTGTAGATTTACCGGACCACGGTCAATCAGCTCATCTGGAGCATTTTTCCGTAGAGGCAGCAGCAGAACAGTTATACGCATTAATCAATCAGTTTAAGAAAGCCCGCACAGGCATACTTGGACATTCGCTGGGTGGAAAGGTAGCGATGCGCCTCGCACTCACCCATCCACAATTTGTTGACGACCTTATCGTTGCAGATATTGCACCGGTAAGTTATCCGTCCCGCCATGATGCGATAATCAGTGCATTAAAGTCGGTAGACCTGAATTCCATCAACAGCCGTTCTGATGCGGATAAAAGTTTACAAAGTGGTATTCCGGAAGCCGGAGTACGCCAGTTTCTGTTAAAAAGTTTATATCAGGATACCGGTAAACAATGGCACTGGCGCTTCAATCTGAATGGTCTGGCAAACAGTTACGAAGCGATTAAAGGATGGCAAAGCAGCGATGCTCAGTTCTCTGAGCCTGTACTTTTCATCAAGGGTGGTAATTCCGATTACATCACTGCGTCCATGCAAAGTGAAATATTGCAGTATTTTCCAGCTGCCCGCGCCCATGTTATTGAAGGGGCCGGTCACTGGTTACATGCAGAAAAGCCGGACGCCTTCAACCGCGTGGTTGAAAAACACATATTTCGCCCGCATCAGGCATGATATAGCGCAAAAAATTACGTGGTTTTCACTGCGAGGCAGCTGATTTCTGTGCTATAGTTTGCGCCGATTTTGGACTAAGTAAAACTATGCTTGCTGAAAATTACGAAACCATTGAATCCATCATGTTTTATCTTGGGCTTACCGGCCTGTTTGTCCTGATGGGTTATGCCGTACATGATGTTCTCAAAAGTAACGATGTACCGCTTATCGGACGGGTAGTTGCCTATGGCGTACTCGGAATGGGAGCGCTGGGTTTTATTGCCAAAGGATTGATAGAACTTATTTGGTTAAGTACCGGCGTGTAATTTCAGAAGATGTATCGAACAGAGGGTTATTATGGCAAGTGTTGGCTTGTTTTTCGGTAGTGACACAGGAAATACCGAACATGTTGCAAAGATGATTCAAAAGGAATTAGGCAAAAACCTGATTGATGTACAGGACATTGCCAAGAGTACCAAAGAACAGATCGCTGAATTTGATCTTCTGATATTCGGGATCCCTACCTGGTACTACGGTGAAGCACAATGTGACTGGGATGACTTCTTCCCTGAACTGGAAGAAATTGATTTCAATGACAAGCTGGTTGCAATTTTCGGTTGTGGCGATCAGGAAGATTACGCTGAATATTTCCTGGATGCCATGGGCATGGTTCGCGATATCGTAGAACCCCGCGGTGCAATTCTTGTCGGTCAATGGTCTACAGACGGCTACGACTTTGAAGCGTCTAAAGGCATGGCTGATGATAACCACTTTGTTGGTCTGGGCATTGATGAAGACCGCCAGCCGGAATTAACCGAAGAGCGTGTACGTGCCTGGTGTAAGCAGTTACACGAAGAGTTGTGTCTGGCAGAACTTGCCTGATATTGAATTAAAGAAAACGGGCGCACAGCCCGTTTTTTATAATCTGAAGCGCTCAACCACTTTCCGCAATCCTTCCATTTGCTCATCCACCCTGGCACTGGATTCATTTGCCAGACGGGTACTCTCTGCACTTGCATCAGCCAGCGTCACGATTGCGTTGAGATTATCATCAATACCTGCAAGTACTTTATCCTGAGCTTTAGTGTCTTTCACGAAACCGGCATTAAACGCCTGCAGCTTCACAATGACCTCACTGATCCCATTAACCTGCTCATAGACTTTTTCACTGATAGCAACACCCTGCTCCGCCTTTTCCATACTCAGGTTGATGGCTTCCACAGCTTGCTGTGCATCACGTTGCAAACTGCCAATCATCGATTCAATTTCTTCAGTGGAGTTATGCGTGCGGTTAGCCAGTGTTCTGACCTCATCGGCGACAACGGCAAATCCGCGGCCCTGATCACCGGCTCGTGCAGCTTCTATCGCAGCATTGAGCGCCAGCAAGTTTGTTTGTTCCGCGATGGTTTTAATGACGTCAAGGATACTGCCGATGCTGCGGCTGTTCTCATCCAGCCGGTTAATGATACTGGCCGATGCCGATGCCTGGCCTGATTGTTCTGCAACCTGTTGCCGGTTTTGTGCAACCAGTTCAGATGTTTGCTGCGTCTGATTTGCGACCCGGTCAAGTTCATCCACCGATTGCTGAATCATTGCGAGGTTCTTTTCACTGGTGCTTCTTACACTGGCAGTATCTGAGGAGGTTTTACGGACCCTGTCGCGCTGTTGGGCGACCTGCTCCAGACTGCGTTCCCCCATTTCAACACTTTCTCTGGCCACATCCAGCAGCGTACGTTCCTGTTGCTGAATGTTACCGATAAGATCTCTGAGAGCTTCAGTTAAACTGTTTACCTTTGCCGACAAATCGGCAAATTCATCATTGCCCTGTGTCTTCAGACGATACGATAAATCCCCTTCGCTGATCCGGCCGAGACCACGGGTGATATTTTGCAGCGGCCCGGCAATGCTTTTACGCACAATGAGAGTGAGTGCAACTGCAGCCACCAGACCAATAAACGACACCACCAGCGTATCAACAAGGCTGTCTTGCACAGTGTCCAGAATCAGGTTTTGCCCTTTCAGGGTTTCTTCAGTGACTTCTTCGTAAAGGTTATTGATTGTAGAGGTAGCCTGCGCCAGCGATGTGTTGGCACGCTGACGGCTTTCTGTGGCATGGGCGATGTGTGATAACTTCTCTTTCTGGCCCGCCATCAGACCGGATTCTCCGGTGAGAATAGCCAGCATGGCATCATACTGCTGCTGAAAATTGCTGATGATACCGTCGGTATTCAGGCCACTGGCAGACCGGAACAGATATTCGGTGTCTACCGCCAGATTGCTCAGCTGATAGTCCAGGTCATCCAGGATCACCAGTGAATCTTCAGGATCTTCAGACTTAACCAGTTCTGTGACTACCGAACTCAAAGTAAGCAATTTATTATCTATATTCGCACCGAGGCCGGCCAGCGCATCGATACCGGGTTGTCCGTTATCCAGAAAGCTTAAATCCATCATCAGCGCTCCGGCTTCATCAATATGAGAGATAGCTTCTTCCCGCTGCTTTGCCAGTGACAATTGTATTTGTTTGCTGCTTATAAGCGCTTCGTACACCGTCCTGCTCTCACGAATAAATGTGTTACCCGCCTCTACGGCCTGTTTGGATTCTGTGTGATTACCAAAGGTGGTATCGAAAATAGCGAGATCTTCAGAAAATACCTCACTCAGTGCCTCAAACACATCTTTGTTTTTATTCAGTGCTGAAAGCTCATCCATGTAGTAACCGTTTGCCGTTACGGTCGCCAGAGACAATGCATCTGACTTCAGGGACATCATTTTTGTCTGAACCGGCATTTTCTCGGTGGCCACCGTTTCAGCAGAACGGCGGATGTCGCTGAGTCCCAGATAAGCAAGTAAACTGGTGATCAGCAATAAACAGCCGAACAGGGCAAAACCAAGTGTTATTTTTTGTACAACAGTCAGGCGCATCTTCTTATCCCAATCTTCGGTTTTATTTCCGTAACATGGTTATCATTGATTTTAATATAAGTTTTCCGGCCTTGCCGTTTTTTGGCCAGGAAATATGTCTGCGCACAATGTTCCGTAATTGCCGGCAAGATAAATAATGTTGAAAACATCCCGGAAAAGTCGCTATTTTGCAGCGAAAAATGCATAGCTTTCATTGAACTTATCGGTAGAAACTTAACAATGCTTTAGTTCGTTGAGAGGGTAAATCCTGAATAACTCTCTGCATACCGCCTGCAGGGTCCGGTTAGCTGCACAAAGTCCTTAAAAAACGTATGGATAAATGACAGGGATCAATGATTTAATCTGCAGATTAATGTTGAAGATATCCGCGCTTTTACTTTTAAAACCTGGCAAAGTACCTATAATGAGCGTTAAATCAGAAGAGCTTCCAGAAGTGATTATTTATGGATCAAAATAAAGAACTAAAAAAAGCGGGTTTGAAAGTTACACTTCCCCGTTTAAAAATTCTGCAGATCCTGCAGGAACCTGCCAACCAGCATATCAGTGCTGAAGATGTGTATAAAATTCTGATCGATCAGGGTGAGGAAATTGGTCTTGCGACGGTATACCGTGTGCTTAACCAGTTTGATGACGCTGGTATTTTGAACCGTCACCATTTTGAAGGTGGCAAGTCAGTATTTGAAATCAGTCATAAAGAGCACCACGACCATCTGGTGTGTCTGAAATGTGGCAAAGTCATCGAGTTTGAAGATGACGTGATTGAACAACGTCAAATTGAAATTGCCGAACGCAATAACATCAAACTGACACATCACAGCCTCTATCTTTACGGTGAATGTAAAGACGGTACCTGTGATAAAACCGACGACTGAGTCGCCGGTCGTTAAGATTAAATAAACCTGCACAGCGTGCAGGTTTTTTTATAACGTAAACTTGTGTTTGTTGAAAGCAGTGATGGCTTTAAGCCATACATCACCTGCCTGCCCGTTCCCCACGGGTTTATCATCCACCGAGGTAACAGGGCTGATTTCCTTACTGGAGCTGGTTAGCCACACTTCATCAGCACTGAACAATACTTCTGCTGTGACCGGTACTTCCTGCACCTCAACGCCTTCTGCTGCAAGACTTTCAATGACCAGCTTCCGGGTAATTCCCGGCAGAATTTGATGATCCAGCGGTGGTGTCATGATAATACCTTCTTTCACAACGAACACGTTGCATGAACTGGCCTCAGTCACTTCTCTGCGGCTGTTCAACAGAATGATTTCCTGTTTACCGGCCTGCCGGCCTTGCTGATAATGCATCACATTGCCGAGCAGCGATGTGGATTTGATGTTACAACGCTGCCAGCGCTTATCTTCACCACTGGCGACATCAAAGGTTACCACTGCGGCTTTATCCGGCACCGGCGGCGCGGCGGTAGCAAACGCAAAAGCGAACACAGTGGGAGTAATATTGTCAGGATAACCATGGGCACGTTTCATCTCAGTACCCCGTGATACCTGAATATACACACCCACTGACGCAGAATTCAGAGCTTGTGTATTTTTCGTCACCAGTTCACTGACCAGCTCTGTCCATTGTGCCTTTGTTTTCGGATTTGTAATTGCCAGCTCATCGAGCCCGTTTTGTAACCGGTCGAGGTGGGCGTTCATACCAACAGCTTTACCGTGCAGGGTAGGGATCACCTCGTAAATACCGTCGCCGAACAGAAAACCTCTGTCCATCGGAGAAATACGTGCTTCTTCAAGGGGTAAAAACTGGTCATTTAAAAACGCGATTGTCATCAGATATCAATTGTTCCTGAAAAAATTGTCAATACGGGCTTGCCTTAACAGCCATGTCCCACGGGCATTTTCCGGATCCACCGGATTAAACGTTAATGTTGTGCCGGGAACAGACTGCGCTACCCTCGGAAGATCATATGGCGCTATTACGCCGATTTTGGGATAACCGCCCAGAGTTTGTCTGTCAGCCAGCATTATAATCGGCTGACCGTCTGCAGGCACCTGCACAGAACCGCAATTAATCCCTTCTGAGCGCATAGCTTCAAAACCCGACGATATGGCAGGACCACTCAGGCGATAACCCATGCGGTCACTTTGCGGTGTCACACTGTAGGCTGAGGAATAAAAAGTTGCCCGGACTCTGCTGCTGAACATGTCATGCTGATAAGCAGGAATAATATCAACCGGAGCATCACTGGCATAGGGAGCAAGCATCGAAGCAGGCAATATGCGGCTTATGTTTTCCTGTGCTGCAGGGACGACATGAATTGTGTCACCGGCGTGAAGAGGCTTTCCGTCACCGGCAAGTCCGCCCAGCTTTTCCCGCATCACGGTGCACACAGAACCGGCTATTTCAGGTATCTGCCAGGCGCCCTGGACAGCGAAATAGCAACGTTGACCTGCAAGCTGCTGCGAAATCTGAACGTCGTCTCCGGCGCTGAGGTTAATTGTGGCCAGTTCAGAAGCAGGTTCACCGTTCACGGCAAGTGAAACAGCAGGGCCGCAAACAGCGATAGTGGCTGAATGCTCAAATCTGATGTGTACATCACCGGCAATTTCAATACAAGGATTGCCTTCAGGATTGCCAGAAAGCCAGTTTGCAAAGTTAAAAGCTTCGACGTCTAAAGGACCTGAGCCGCTAAAACCCTGCTCCTGCATCCCTGTTCTGCCGGCATCAACGATTAAACTGAGGAAACCCGGATTGATAATAGTAAAGGATATTGTCATGCCTTCACCTGCTCCAGGTATTCCCGCTCATCAATTTCATAGAACTCTACTTCGTCGCCGGCCTGCAACAGGGCCGGCTGCGCACTGGCAGGATCAAATAAAGTTAACGGACTGAGTCCCAGTAACTGCCAGCCGCCGGGCGATACTTGCGGATACACTGCAGCCTGACGGTCGGCCAGTGCAACCGCACCGGCGGGCACTTTTGTCCTCGGTGTTTTGCGGCGCGGTACCGACAGACGTTCCGGAATTTCCCCCAGATAAGCGAAACCGGGCGCAAACCCTACTGCAAACACGCGGTACACGGTTGCTGTATGCAATGCAATTATCTCACTGACCGCCAGGCCGGTGTGAGAAGCGACTTCATCAAGATCATTCGCTTCCGGAGCACCATACCAGACAGGGATCCGGTGTCGTCGAAGGCTTTTTCCGGATGACATCTGCGGTTGCAGTTGCCGCAATAAGCGATACACTCCATGGCTGTCAGTTATCTTTGCATCGAACAAAATTAGCAGGGAGTCATAGGACGGGATGGCTTCTTTTAACCAGATTGGCGGATTCGCCTTCAACGCAAGATGATAAGCGGAAACCGCAGCGTTCATTTGCGTGACATCTTTACCACCGAAGTACAATATGAGACCGTCCATGCCGGCAAAGGCAATGTGACGGACGTTGTCAAAGGCTTGCATGATTCAGCATTTCTCTGAACGATTTTGCCATCGCCACTGCGCCGGGCGAATCGCCGTGCACACAAAGTGTATCTACCTGCAACGTCAGCGTTTTACCGCCACTGGTTATAATCGTACCGTGTTCCAGTAATCCCTGTACCTGCGCAGTGGCTTGCTCATGATTCAGCACCGCACCGGCATGTTGCCTCGACATTAAATAGCCGTCATCGGTGTACCGGCGATCAGCAAAGGCTTCAAATTGCAAACGGAGCCCGTAAACCTCAGCTTCTGCAATAAGCTTGTCACTGTCAGGATGAGCCTGAATCATCAGACTGAGCGCTCCCTGCCCCGCTTCTGCCACGGCTTTCATGACGGTCTGGCGCAGCGCCCTGTCCTGCATTAAATCGTTATACAGCGCACCGTGAGGTTTAACGTAGGACACTTCTACCTGCTGAATACGGGCAACACCGCTCAGTGCTGCAATCTGGTATTGCAGGCAGGCTGTCAGCTCATCATCCGCCATTTTCATTGAGCGCCGGCCGAAGCCCTGCAGATCCGGATAAGACGGATGAGCCCCCGTGGCCACACCCGCTGCTTTAGCCAGTGCGACAGCTTTACGCATTACCAGCGGATCACCGGCGTGAAAGCCACAGGCAATGTTCGCCTGATCGATATACTGCATAATGTCGCCGTCGACAGGCATATGCCAGGCACCGAAACTTTCACCAAGATCGCAATTCAACTTCATAATGGTTTAGCTCATTCTCACAATTGGTTATCATGTTACCTGTATTTACTTTCACAGTCAGTCCTGATGATACACATTGGCAAAATCAATACCCTTCAAGTCGGTGAATCACTGCCTTTTGGCTTTCACCTCTCCAGTGGCGATGATAACGATCCGCTGGTACTGCTAACTCATGAAAATATGGCCGCGCTGCCGGAAAAAGTGAAAACCGGAGATACGCTGGATATTTTTGTCGGCATCGATGAAACCGGAAATCTTGAAGCCTGGCCGCAAACACCGGTAGCGCAGGCTGGTGATACCGTGGTGCTTAAAGCAACCGGCGCAACAAATTTCGGTGCATTTTTTGACTGGGGCGGTCAACGGGATCTGCTTGTCCCGGCGGGTATGCAGGACGGACCGGTCAATGAAGGCATGCGTTATGTTGTTCATATTTATCACGATGAAAGTACCGGCCGCATCCTGGGCGCCACCCGGCTTCACCGTTTCATTAAGGAATCGTCAGATACATTGAAAGCCGGCGACGGGGTTGAATGCCTGGTGTATTCAAAAACGGAACTGGGTTTTAAAGTCGTCATTAATGGTGAGGCGCTGGGACTGATTTTTCACAGTGATGCATTTAAGCCATTAAAAACCGGTCAGCAACTGGATGCTGTCATTAAGACCATCCGCGAGGACGGCAAAATTGATGTCGCCCTTCAACGTACCGACAAAACCGGCCGGAAAACACTGGAAGAAGCTATTCTGGAAGATCTGGAAGCACATGGCGGTGCTTCGATCTTAACCGATAAAAGTAAACCGGAAGATATTTACGCCCACTTTAATGTCAGTAAAGCGGCATACAAAAAAGCATTGGGTGCGTTATATAAACAACGCAAAATTACCATCACGAAAGATGCAGTAAAACTGAATTAACAGGAATAACATGAAAGCAAAAGTTGTATGGGATAACGATCTCACTTTTACCGGTACCACAGATTCCGGCTACAAAACCGTGATGGACGGCAACGGACAGGCTATCTCTCCTATGGAATCGGTGTTGATTGCAGCCGGTAGTTGCTCCAGTATCGATGTGGTGGATATTCTAAAGAAGGGCCGGTTCGACATTTCCCATTGTGAATGTGAACTGGTGGCAGAGCGCGCAGAAAACCCGCCCAAAGTTTTCACTAAAATCATTGCCTGTTATAAAGTAAAAGGCGAAGGTTTATCTGAAAAAGCCGTTGCCAGAGCCGTACAACTGTCAGCAGAAAAATACTGTTCAGTGATGTTAATGCTGGCAGGTAACGTAGAGATCGAAACCCGCTTCGAAATTCTGTGACCTGGGTATTCTTTACCGTTGGCGCGGTAATCCTGCAAACATTCAGAAACGCCTTTCAAAGTAAACTTAGCCAGCACGTCAACACCTCAGGTGTGACGCTGGCCCGTTTTCTTTTTGCTCCGCCAATCGCCCTCGCTTATCTGATTACGCTTTATCAGTTTTATCCTGTGGGCATACCGGCATTTGACGGCACTTTTATCGCCTATATTCTGGTGTCCGCAGTCATGCAAATTGTGGCCACATCCCTTATGGTGGTGTTGTTTAAGCAAAAAAATTTCGCTGTGGGCGCCGGACTGGCAAAAAGCGAGGCGCTGGTTGCCGCGGTTTTAGGCACCCTGTTCTTCGGCAGTCAGCTAACGTCCCTTGGCTGGCTGGGGATCATTATCGGGGCTGTTGCGGTATTTGTACTGAGTGGTGCAACCCGTAAGGGTGAACTCAGCCTGAAAACCATACTGACCGGGCTAGCCTGCGGTGGCAGTTTTGCACTGACCTCACTGTTTATCCGCGAGGCGGCCAATCAGCTTTCTGTTCCCTTCCCGGTGAATACTGCCTGGGGACTGCTGTGGGTTCTGTGCATTCAGACACTGATCCTCTGTGTTTATATTTCTATAAAAGAACCCTACGTGTTCCGGCAACTTCGCCGTCAGCCGGCCCTGACACTAGCTGCCAGTACCACCAGCTGTTTTGGTTCAGTTTGCTGGTTCAGTGCTATGACTATTCAGTATGTGGCCTATGTAAAAACACTGGGACAGATAGAAGTACTGACCACCATGGTCATTTCGGCGATGATGCTGAAAACACCGGTCAAACGTCACGAAGTGACTGGCCTGGTGCTTATTGCTATAGCCGCAATATGTGTGATGTGGAGCTGACAACCGGCTTCATTCTTCCCTTTTTGAAGCCCTGATGTCAGTCCGCTCAGTAGCCTCTCAATAATTTTGCTTAACAGTGATTTTAACACCAGTAATTAGTGGTTTTGACTAATACTTGTGTATCTCGCCAACTCCCCTCCTCTCACCAAAAACCCTAAACTGTTGAAAATAATGATAATTATACGAAAGTTGTAGAGTGGCATGGTCAATGCTGTTACGGGGTATAACTTATAACAGTACTCACTACGGGCTTTGACCATGGAAACCAGAACACCTTTATTACTTGCAGCAACCTTTTCACTTGGCTTACTCAGCACGACCCTTGCCGGTTGCGGCAATGCCGGCGCCACGGATGAAGAAAAGGAAGAGGCCGTTATCATTACTATTCCTGTTGAGGCGACAACCATTCAGCGGGGTGAAATTTCTTCAAATTATGCAACCACCGCTATTTTAGAAGCACAGGAAGAAGCGTTCGTTGTCGCCAGAGCATCCGGCATAATCGAACATATCCTGGTTGAAGAAGGTGACTATGTTGAAAAAGGTCAGATCCTGGCGCAACTTGACAAACGACGTTATGAACTGAACCTGCAAAAAGCCAGAGCTGACTTAGCCGGTATTGAGCAGGAACTGGCGAAAATGAATAAGGTGTATTCCCGCAAACTGATCAGTGACGATGCGTTTGAGAAGCTGACCGCTCAGTTTGAGTCTGTACAGGCGAATGTTGAACTGGCCGAACTGGATCTGAAAGAAACCACCATCACCGCCCCTATCAGTGGCTATATTGCAGAGCGTAATGCCAAAGTCGGTAACCTGACTGAATCCTTCCAGCGCGAACGTATGTTTCATATTGTTCAGCAAAAATCCCTGCAAGGCATTGTCTATCTGCCCGAGAGCGAACTCTCTCAAATCCGCAATAATCAGCAGGCTACACTGACTATCCCCGCACTGAACCACCGCAAAGTTACTGCCCGCGTGGCACGGATAAGCCCGGTCATTGATGCCACAACCGGCACATTTAAAGTGACTCTGAACGTACCCAATGACGAAGAAACACTGAAAGCCGGTATGTTCACTGAAGTTGCCCTGAATTATGACACTCACAGTGATACGCCGCTTCTGCCGCGCTCTGCACTGGTGAGTATTGATAACGAGAGCAATGTATTTGTTGTCCGTGACGGAAAAGCATTAAAAGTGCCTGTGACGTTAGGTTTTGAAGATGCCGGCATGGTGGAAATTATCAGCGGCCTCACCGGTAACGAAACCGTTGTCACCGTTGGCCACCAGAATCTTAAAGATCAAACCCCTGTAGACGTCGTTAACAGCTGATTTTACGCGCAAAGGAACTGACAATGAGTATTGTAAAATTAGCGGTTAAACGTCCGGTCGCCATCGCCATGTTCACTGCCGCCATTCTGCTGTTTGGTATGGTGTCACTGAGCAGACTGTCGGTGAATCTGTTACCTGAACTGTCATACCCGACCCTCACAATCCGCACTGACTACGAAGGTGCTGCGCCTGCGGAACTCGAGCAACTGGTGAGTAAGCCGGTGGAGGAAGCAGTAGGCGTGGTAAAAGGCGTCAAAAGCGTTAAATCAATTTCCAGAGCTGGTCAGTCTGATGTGGTACTGCAGTTTTCCTGGGGAACTGACATGGACTTTGCCAGCCTGGAAGTTCGGGAAAAGCTGGATATTCTGCAACTGCCACTGGATGTGGACAAGCCCCGGCTTTTAAAGTTTAACCCCTCTATGGACCCGGTAATGAAACTGGGCCTGTCGCTGACACCGGACGCCCTTTCAATTGATCCCCGCGTGGCAGCGGAACAAATGAAGACACTGCGCTTATTTGCAGAAGAACAGATAAAGCGCAAACTGGAGTCTGTTGAAGGTGTTGCCTCTGTGCGGCTGGGCGGCGGACTTGAAAACGAAATTCAGGTACTGGTTGATCCCCGGAAAGCCAGTCAGCTGGGTGTCAGTATGAGCACCATTATCACCCGTTTACAGGAAGAGAATGTCAATGCCGCAGGGGGCAGGCTGGATGACGGCACGCAGGCATTTCTGGTACGCACACTCAACGAATTTGAATCCCTGAAAGATATCGAAAATGTGTATATCAGCCGGTTTGAAGGCAAAAATGTTCAGTTAAAAGATGTGGCCAGTGTCAGTAATCTGTACAAAGAAAGAGATGCTGTCACCCGTTTTAACGGTACGGAAGGCACAGAGATCGCCATCTATAAAGAAGGCGATGCAAATTCTGTGGATGTGGCAACACGGGTTCTGACCGAAATTGATGCGTTGTCCGGAGCCCTGCCTGCTCAATATCATCTTGAAACCATTTATAACCAGAGCACCTTTATTAAGCAGGCCATCGACGATGTTAAAACGTCAGCGATGATCGGCGGCTTGCTGGCAATGCTGGTGATTTACCTGTTTCTGCGGGATTTCCGCACTACGCTAATCATCTCGGTTTCCATTCCGGTTTCCGTCATAGCCACCTTTAATCTGATGTATGGTAATGACATCAGCCTGAATATCATGAGTTTAGGTGGTATTGCGCTGGCAGTAGGTCTGCTTGTGGATAACAGCATTGTGGTGCTGGAGAATATCGACAGACACCGCAAACTCACGAACGGTAACAAAGCCCTGGCGGCAGAGCGCGGTACAGAAGAAGTGACCGGTGCGATTATTGCCTCCACACTCACCACGATGGCGGTGTTTGTGCCTCTGATATTTGTTGAAGGTATCGCCGGGCAGTTGTTCCGTGATCAGGCGATGACCGTGTCATTTGCTCTCGCGGCTTCTCTGGTCGTGGCTCTGACACTGATCCCTGCTCTTGCAGCACGCAGCCGCAGCACAGAACCTGCTCACACGGAGACTTTCAGCCAGCCCGTCGTGCCCTCATCTGCACATCCTGCCCTGCGCGGCCTTAAAGCAATTCTCACATTTCCGTTCCGGTTGCTGTTTATTTACTTACCTCAGGCATTATTCACTGTTATTTTTGCTCTGTGGAAGGCTTTATCAGTATGCTTTGGCGTGCTGTTCCGTCCGCTCACCGCACTGGTAGCAGCAGGCTTCAGTTTGCTGGAAAAAGGCTATGATAAAGCAATACGCGGTGCCCTCTCACAACGGGCCATGGTCCTTGTTATTGCCCTTGCCATTACTGCCAGTTCTGTACTGTTATTGCCACGCCTTGGAATGGAACTTATTCCGAAACTCACTCAGGGAGAGTTTTACGTCGAAGTCACGCTGCCGGCTGGTACCCGTGTTCAGCATACCGACGCCTTACTGGCCCGGCTGGCTGAGGTCACCAATGTTCAGGCCGGCGTGGAACGAAGCTATTCGCTGGCCGGCACCGGCAGTTTACTCAGCGCAGCCCCGGGACAGGGTGGTGATCACTGGGGTCAGTTAAATGTTGTGATGAAGCCCGGTGCAGGCACTGATGACATGGAACAGGTAAAAACAGCCATGCGGCAATTTCTGTCATCGCAGGCCGGCGTACAAAGTCAGTTTGGCGAACCTGAGTTATTCAGTTTTGCAGCCCCGTTGCAGATCCAGTTGCAGGGCTACGATTTAAACCAGTTACAACAATACAGCCGGGCGATTATGTCAAAGCTTGAGCAAAACCGGCGCTTTACTGACATCACCAAAACACTGCAGGCCGGTAATCCCGAGCTTAAAATAGCCTTTAATAATGCCGCACTTGCCAGACTGGACCTGGACGCAAAGCAGGTTTCGGATGTTGTTGCAGCACAAGTTGGCGGTAAGGTGGCAACTCAATACTCTATGGATGACAGAAAGGTCGACATTCTGGTACGTAATCAGTTGCAACAACGGGATAATGTTAACGACGTCAGACAAATTATAGTCAATCCGGACAGTGATTTCCCGGTACCACTATCCGCTGTTGCTGATGTGTTTATGAGTACGGGACCGTCTGAAATTACCCGCGAAGACCAGCAACGTGTGGTGCTTATTAACGCTAACCTTGCTTACGGCGATTTGGCTGAGGCCGTGGAAGAAGCGCAGGCAGCAATGGCATCAATACGTTTCCCCCTGTCATTGAAAGCCGTAGTAGCCGGGCAGAGCGAAGATATGCAGGAAAGCTTTGCGTCACTGCAGTTTGCTTTAGCCCTTGCTGTTTTTATGGTTTATCTGGTCATGGCGTCTCAGTTTGAATCACTGTTACATCCACTGCTTATTTTGTTTGCCGTGCCACTTGCCGGTGCAGGCTCTGTGTTCGGGCTCTGGCTCACTGACACACATATCTCTGTAGTGGTATTTATCGGTCTTATCATGTTGTGCGGGATTGTTGTGAATAATGCCATTGTGCTTATCGACCGCATTAATCAGCTCAGGGCTGCCGGCATGGAAAAAAATGCAGCGATTATCGATGCAGGGAAAAACCGTTTACGCCCGATTGTGATGACAACTCTTACCACTATTCTTGGCCTGTTACCCATGGCAATTGGTTTCGGCGATGGCGCAGAAGTGCGTACGCCCATGGCGGTCACCGTGATATCAGGATTAACCTTTGCCACTTTGCTGACACTGGTACTTATCCCGGTACTGTACAGCTTATTTGATACGAAAGAATTTGCGGCAAGTCCGGCACTTTCAGAGGAAGAGAACGGAGAATGCACTTATGGATAATCACGCTTCTGCCGGGGCTGCCCGTCTGGCCCGGTTTGCTTTGACCCACCCGGTTACCGTTTGCATGTGTTTTTTGTCCATGTTGCTGTTCGGCGTTATGGCATCCCGGTTATTACCCCTGGAGAAATTTCCCGGAATCGATATTCCTGAGATAGTGGTTGAAGTGCCATACCGTGACGCCACGCCATCTGAAGTTGAGCGCATGATAACCCGTCCGGTAGAAGAAGTACTGGCTACCATGTCAGGAATCAAACGCCTGCAGGCCACATCCATGGAAGACCTGGCGCAAATTTTCATCGAGTTTGACTGGGATGAAAATATCAAAGCCAAGAGCATTGAAGCCAGAGAGAAAATCGACGCTATCCGCCACGAATTACCGGATGATGTTGAACGGATACTTGTTTACAAATTCAATACCAACGACATGCCAGTATTTCAGTTAAGGGTATCCAGTGCACGGGATTTAAGTAACGCTTATGACTTACTGGAAAGAAACCTTAAGCGCCCGCTGGAACGGGTACCGGGCGTCTCTAAAGTGGAACTTTACGGCGTGTTGAAAAAGCAGATTGTCATCCGCTTAGATCCGCAACAACTCAGTGCACTTAAAATCGATACAGCCAAACTGAGTCAGCGGCTGAGACAAGCTAATTTTTCAGCGTCGGCGGGAGCACTTGGTACTGAAAATAAAATAATCATCAATCCGGCCGGAGAATTCACTGATATTACCGACTTTGAAAATCTGATTGTAAGACCCGGGATCCGGCTGAAAGACATTGCTACCGTGAGCTGGGAAAGCCCGGAACGCAACGAAGGCCGGCATCTGGACCGGACTTACGCGGTTGGCTTCAATGTATTTCGTGAATCAGGCAGTAATCTGGTTGAAGTAGCAGCCAAGGTCATGGCGGTAATTAAAAAAGCAGAGTCAGACCCTGAGTTTAACGGAATCAACCTGTTTGTGATGGATGACACCGCGAAAAGTGTCAGTTCGTCGCTAGGCGATCTGATCATGGCAGGTTTACTTGGGGCGCTGTTGTCTGTGGCTGTGCTTTATGTATTTTTACGTCAATTATCCACCACTTTCATTGTTGTCCTCTCGGTGCCCTTCTCTATTTGTATTACCCTTGGCGTCATGTACCTGATGGGCTATTCCCTGAATATCCTGTCCCTGATGGGCCTGATGCTGGCGGTAGGCATGCTGGTGGATAACGCGGTGGTTGTCACAGAAAGTATTTTTCAGGCCCGTCAGAGTGACAGCAACGCGGTGCGTGCCACACAGACTGGCATCAATAAAGTAAGCCTTGCGGTTATAGCCGGCACGGCCACGACAGCTATCGTGTTTCTGCCTAACATTGTGGGCGTCAAAATTGATATCACGGTATTTCTGGAGCACGTGGCCATTGCCATCTGTATTTCACTGTTTGCCTCTTTGCTGCTGTCGCAGACATTGATCCCCTTGCTGGTTTCAAAAGTGAAAGTACCGGTGGAAAAGAAGTTAATCCAACCCGGCTATATTATCCGCTACGGACGGTTGCTTAACTGGTCACTGGCACATCAGAAAACAACCGGTTTTCTGGCGTTACTGATATTACTCAGCGCAGCCATACCACTGAGCCAGATTAGCGGAGATGATGAAGGGAATAATGATAATGAGCGTATATGGCTTGAATACCACATCACGCAAAATTACAGCCTTGAAGAGGTGGAATCTACCGTCAATAAAATGGAAGCATTTCTGTATGAAAATCAGCAGGCTTTTCATATTAAACAGGTTTATACCTATTTCGAAGCCGGTCATGCGGTATCCGGGATCACATTGAATGATGAATTACCTGTACCGGTGTCAGACATTAAAGAGGCAATCCGCGAAAAAATGCCACAATTTGCCAGAGCCCGTCCGTCGTTCCAGTGGGACAGTGGTAATGGTGGCGGTGTCCGTCTGACACTACTCGGAGAGTCTTCTACCCGCCTTCGGGAACTCGCTGATGCACTGGTGCCGGTTCTGGCCAGCATCGACGGACTGGAGGACGTGAAAGCCGATGTGGGCAGTGAAAAACAGGAATTTCAGATCACTATTGATCGTGAAAAGGCCTGGCGGGCCGGAATCAGACCAGACGACATTGCCGGCCTGGTAGGCACTGCGCTGCGGGGCATAAACCTGCGCACATTCCGCTACGGCGATTCCGGCGAAACCGGTGTGAGACTGCTGTATGGCGAAACGGAACAGGCATCACTGCAAACCCTCAAAAGTCTGGTTGTGAGTCATGTTGATAACCGCCCTGTTACCTTAGATATGATTGCCGGTATTACGGTAAAACCTCAGTTGTCCGAAATTCGCCGGTTCTACCGCCAGACCGCACTGTCTGTGGGAGCTAACCTTGCTGAAGATGTGACCGTGGAGCAGGCAAGAGAACGGATAGAAAATGCCATGGCGTATGTTGCTTTACCAGAAGGCTACCAGTGGACTCTGGATGGCAGTTTCCGCCGGCAGGATGAGGCTTTCGCGGTCATGCAGATGAATATGTTGCTGGCTGTCTGCATGATTTATATCGTCATGGCTGCACTGTTTGAATCACTGTTGTTACCTGCCGCAGTGATCACATCACTCTTATTCTCGTTCACCGGCGTATTCTGGGCGTTTTTTGTGACCGGTACGTCGATGTCGGTAATGGGGATGATAGGCATGCTGATCCTGATGGGTATAGTGGTCAACAATGGCATTGTACTGGTCGACAGGATCAATCAGCTGGTAAATGAAAATGTCCCATTGTACCGTGCAGTAACAGAAGGGTGTATGTCACGCATCAGGCCGGTGCTTATGACCGTGGCAACAACCGTACTGGGGTTGGTGCCTCTGGCTGCAGGCAGCACAAAAATAGGCGGAGACGGGCCGGCATATTCACCTATGGCCATTGCGATAATCGGAGGACTGCTATTCTCAACACTAACCAGCCTGGTACTGGTACCTATGGCTTACGTGGCTTTACTGAGATTGCGGTTTAACGTGGCAAAAATGATGACGAAAAGCAGGGAATCAGTGAATCGTCGTTTTCAGGCGGGAAGAGAATAACGGTAGCCATTGATCAGGGTGGGAGCATCCATAATTGCTATGGCGTCCACCCTGCTCTTTAGCCAACCCACGCTTAGCTGCGTGAAGTCAGGAATTCATGTACGTCTGATGCTTCACGTTGTACAGAGAAGTCAACCAGAGTAGAACCGTTGCAAGTCAAACCGTCTTCAGCAGTCAGCATACGCAGAACTTCACGCTCAGTAGCAGCTATACGACCAACGTTACGGCTCAGGTTAACACGCAGTGCACGTACATCGTCAGTAGCAACAGCTTTACAGAAACCGGCGAATTGAGTGTCACCGATAAAACGGTATTCTTTATCAGCAGCAAAAGCAGGTGCAGAAACAGCAGCAACGCTCAGTACAGCAGCAAGAGTTTTAGTGATAGCTTTCATAATTCATTTCCTCAAAGTTTGGCGAACTTATTATTTTGTCTTCAGAACCCTGTGCCCTGTCGACGTATATATTTATCCTACAAAATCCGCGTAAATGCTGTTGTATTATTGTTTCAGGTGGGTAACAGTTTGGTAAAAGGCAATGAATCAGCTTTGTTACATTTGCAAATCATTGTTTTTATTTGATTATTCCTGAATGCATATTTCGAAATAGAATAACAAATAAGAATATAATGAGATATAAGTCTAAAAATTGAGCTTGGAACAGCGAAATTTAAAGCACTCTTTCTGAAAGTTTAACAAAATTTCACATGTAAAATACGATTTGCCGGACCAAAAAAGCCTAAATTCTGTAATTAAATTACATTTCAACCCCTACTTTTGACTACATACACCAGGAAAAATGCTCATTATTTACGCATAAAAATGTATAAAGCCGGCACTAAAAATACAGTAGCAATATGTGCTTTTAAAAAAATACTCATCATAAGATGAGACAAAAGGATGCAACGGATCACGAAGAAACCATTCATTTAATAGTGAATACCGGAATAACTTCCTCCCTTATCACCATAAAATGATGATAAAGATAACAAAATCCTCTTAACAGACACCCAGCCGATGCGATACTCTGTCAGCCCTTTTACGCTGATAGATTAGAAGACCTGATGAAACCTGTAGAACGCTCTCACAAACTGGATAATGTATGTTACGACATCCGGGGTCCTATTGCGGCGCAAGCACGCAAGATGGAAGATGAGGGACATCGAATTCTGAAACTGAATATCGGGAATCCGGCGCCATTCGGCTTTGAAGCGCCTGACGATATTCTGAAAGATGTTATTTATAATCTGCCCACTTCCCAGGGGTATTCAGAATCTGCAGGTATCTATGCGGCCCGTGTTGCCGTGATGCAGTACTACCAGCAAATGAACATTCCGGACATCCGCATTAATGACATCTTTATTGGCAATGGCGTCAGTGAAATGATCATGATGGCAATGCAGGCATTACTGAATACCGGCGACGAAGTGTTGATTCCAAGTCCTGATTATCCATTGTGGACAGCCGCAGTAAGCCTGTCTTCAGGAACACCTGTGCAT
This sequence comes from Alteromonas sp. NFXS44, assembly GCF_040148705.1. Classification (NCBI taxonomy): domain Bacteria; kingdom Pseudomonadati; phylum Pseudomonadota; class Gammaproteobacteria; order Alteromonadales; family Alteromonadaceae; genus Alteromonas; species Alteromonas sp. NFXS44. The sequence continues at coordinate 115,898 of NZ_JAGDEA010000008.1, forward strand.
TATCGTTGTGACGAAGAGGCAGACTGGTTTCCGGATATTGACGATATTAAAAGTAAAATCACCAGCCGCACCCGGGCAATCGTCTTAATTAATCCGAACAATCCTACCGGTGCGGTTTACGACAAAACCTTATTGCAACAGGTGGTTGATGTAGCCAAAGAACACGGCCTCGTTATTTTCTCTGATGAGATCTATGACAAAATTCTCTACGACGGTCATAAGCATACCTGCATTGCTTCCCTGACTGATGAAGTGTTCTGTGTGACGCTGGGCGGTTTGTCTAAAAATTACAGGGTAGCAGGTTTCCGTGCCGGCTGGCTGGTAGTCAGCGGTAACAAGCGTATTGCTAAAGACTATATAGAAGGGATCAACATGCTTGCATCCATGCGGATGTGTGCCAATGTGCCCTGCCAGAGCGCGATTCAAACAGCGCTGGGTGGATATCAGAGCATCAACGATCTGGTTCACGATGGTGGTCGCCTCAAAATCCAGCGGGATGTGGCTGCAGATATGCTGAACAGTATTCCCGGCATCCACTGTGTAAAACCTAAAGGCGCAATGTATTGCTTCGCCCGGGTCGACGCGAAAAAATTCAATATCAGCAATGACGAGCAGATGATTTTTGATTTGCTGAATGAAGAGAAAATTCTTCTTGTCCACGGCCGGGCATTTAACCTTCAGGAAGGCTGTTATTTCAGACTGGTATTTTTACCCCATGCTGACATCCTTAAACCTGCACTTACCCGCATCGGTTCGTTCTTCAAACATTACCGTCAGCACGGACCGGAAGTAATATAATGTCAAAGCAAAGCACGTTTTTAGCCTGGATCCTGCGTATGCCCCTGATCAAACGCTGGTCTCTGATGCATACCGTCAAAGGGGAAAATATTGCTGAGCATTCCCATCAGGTTGCGGTTGTTGCTCACCTGCTTGCAGTCATCCGTAAAGAACATTTTGGCGGTACGCTCAGCCCTGAACGTGCCGCGACTATTGCGCTTTACCATGAGGTCTCTGAAACGAAACTGTCAGATATCAATCATGTCACCAAATACCATAATCCCCGCATCACACGGGAATTTAAGAAATTAGAAGACGCTTCCGAAAAAGAATGTGTCTCTTCTTTGCCTCTGGCATTACAAAAGCATTTCTCAGATTTGGTGGTACAGGCCAGTGTGGATCCTGAATATAAAACGCTGGTGAAAGCCGCCGATCTTATCTCGGCCTGGTTAAAAGCCTGCGATGAAATTGCTTTCGGTAACCGCGAGTTTATTCCCGTCCGTGACCGCCTCGACGACATGCTTGCCCATTTTAAAGAAAAGCTGCCGGAAGTCCGTTATCTGTTCGACACCTTCACAGACAATTGTCTGGTCAGCGTTGATGAACTGTCACAACAGGATATCTGACTCCCTCAGCCCTTTGTAATTCAAGGGTTTGATGCTATGTTGAACACTGAATCAACACGCATAAATGTGAGAGAGTAACTGCAGTATGCCGGATTTTTCGTCAAAGTGGTGTGAAAGACGTTTGCCACGCAGTCAATCCCGGGACGGTGATCACAGAAACCCGTGGCAACGGGACAAAGCCAGAGTGCTGCATTCCGCCGCTTTCAGGCGGTTGCAGTCGAAAACACAGGTGCTGGGGGCCGGACTCAGCGACTTTTACCGCACCCGTCTTACCCACTCACTGGAAGCCGCTCAAATCGGCACCGGCATAACCGCTCAGTTACAGGGCAAGTTTCCCGGCGAAACCCGCGAGTTGCATCTCGACAGCAGCCTGATTGAAACCCTCTGTCTGGCTCATGACATCGGTCACCCTCCTTTCGGGCATGGTGGTGAAATTGCACTGAATTATATGATGCATGATCACGGCGGCTTTGAAGGAAACGGACAGACCTTCCGCATTATATGCCAGCTGGAACCCTATACTGAAGAGCACGGCATGAACCTTTGCCGCCGCAGTATTCTGGGACTGGTAAAATACCCCAATTTTATCGATACCCTTACAAACCCTGCCTGTCTCGGTACCCGGCCGGGTTCATTGAGGCAACTTCAGGCCTCGCACTGGCACCCTCCCAAAGGGCTTTACCGTTGTGATGAAGCATTGTTTGACTGGCTGCTCGACCCTCTGGGCGATGATGAAAAAGACCGCTTCATGGCATATGAGCACAATGAAGACAGACACGGGAAAACTCGTTACAAATCTTTTGATTGTTCCATTATGGAACTGGCGGATGATATCGCATACGGGATCCATGATCTCGAAGATGCCATCGTGATGAAAATGGTCTCGGTCAGCGCCTTTACTGAAGCCGTAACCAAACCTCTTGCAGAAATGGATGTCCCTTGGCTGTCTGCAGAGATCACATCACTCACAAAACGCCTGTTCAGTGAGCGTCATCACGAACGGAAAAATGCCATCGGTGCACTGGTAAATAGCTTTATTACCGCGATTGTGATTGAAGAAAATGCTGTATTCAGCCATCCCCTGCTCCGGTATCAGGCCGTTATGCCTGAGCGGCACTTCAACGCCCTGGCTTTATTTAAGGATTTTGTATTTCAGAAGGTCATCAGGAAAACCGAAGTTCAGTTACTGGAGTACAAAGGTCAGCAAACAGTGATGGAACTGTTTGAAGCATTCAGTTCAGAACCGGAACGGCTGTTACCGGATAATACACGCAGCCGCTGGCTGAAGGCGCAGGAACAGGATAACGGTCACAGAGTCATTTCCGATTACATATCAGGCATGACAGATGAATTTGCCGCAAGGCTGTATGCGAGTTTGTTTTTACCTAAACAAACTGCACAATTCGACGGCTTCAGTTGAAATCACGGAATTGCAGCACCGTATAGCCTGTAAATGAACAATATTTAATTGAAATAAAATCACTGTGATACCGGTCTTACAGATGTGTTTTTATAAAAAGGGTAGTTATGGCTCACCGCTTCAAACCATCTCAGACATTCAAAGATTGTGACGTTACTGATGAATCTGTTTACCGCGACCGCCGCAATGTGATCAAATCATTAGGCTTTGCCGGGCTTGGTGCGCTCATGTCGCAACCTGCATCAGCTTTTGGCTGGTTCACTGATGATGAAGAGAAAAAAGACACGTTCAGGACACGACCTCTCGATTTTTCCGTGAATGAAAACTTTAAACCGGATGAGGTGCTTACACCGGAAGCAAAAGTAACGTCCTACAATAATTTTTACGAATTCGGCACAGACAAAAGCGATCCTGTCAATAACGCGCAGCAATTCATCACCGACCCCTGGACGTTGAAAGTAGACGGTCTGGTCGAAAAGCCTCTTACTCTCGATTACGATGATTTATTTACCCGTCTTGCGCTGGAAGAGAGAATTTATCGTTTACGCTGTGTCGAGGCCTGGTCTATGGTTATTCCCTGGACGGGATTTCAGCTAAGTCACTTGCTTGCGGAGGCGAAACCATTATCGTCGGCTAAATATGTGGCGTTCAAAACACTATATGATCCTGAGCAGATGCCCGGCCAGCGAAGCCGCTTCACCGGAGGTGGAATTGACTACCCTTATGTAGAAGGCTTACGTATTGATGAGGCAACGCACCCGCTAACCATGCTGGCAAACGGTGTCTATGGTAAAAGCCTGCCACCACAAAACGGTGCGCCGGTAAGACTCGTCGTGCCCTGGAAGTATGGCTTCAAAAGTATCAAATCCATCGTCAGTATTACGTTAACAGACAAAGAGCCGCCAACAACCTGGAAACGTCTGGCCCACCGGGAGTACGGCTTCTATGCGAATGTAAACCCGGCGGTTGATCATCCCAGGTGGAGTCAGGCTTCTGAAAGACGGATCACCAGTGGTGGTCTGTTTAATCAGAACCGCATCCCTACCCGCCCGTTTAACGGATACCAAGAAGTTGCATCACTGTATTCAGGTATGGATTTATCTAAGTTTTATTAGGTTTCAATGAAGAAAACGTTGTTTTCACGCCCTGTCAGGCTGACATCATTTCAGATCAACAGTATTAAGTTCGTGATCCATGCCTTGGCATCGGGTTACCTGGCGTTGCTATTTTATGCCGGTATCAATGATCAGCTGGGTGCCGATCCGGTAAAAGCGCTGCTCCATTCCAGCGGGATTATGGCGGTGAACCTTTTACTTTTTACCCTCGCGTTGTCACAGATAGCAAGACGTCTGCCCTGCGCCGATATTATTAAACTCAGAAGAATGGCAGGGGTCTATGTGTTTGTATACGCACTGGCGCATTTTCTTACCTGGCTGGCGTTTGAACTGCAGTTTGCCTGGCAGATGGCCGGCGCAGAGATCGTTGAAAGGCCTTATATACTGGTGGGTTTCGCCGCCTTATTGATCCTGCTTGCACTGACGGTCACGTCTCCGTTGTTCATCAGGAAAAAAATGAGACAGCGCTGGCAACCCCTTCACAACACCGTATGGGTGGCATTGTTTCTGGCCATTTTGCATTACACCTGGTCACTTAAAACAGGCTGGCAGGAACCGGTATTTTACTGGCTTGTTGCCGGTATATGGTTTAGTTTACGCTATGTCAGGTAGACAGATACTGGCGGGATGAAAGAAAAGCTGAGAGTAACATACCCTGTATTTAGTAAAATACCGGCGAAAGCATAGTATCGCCGGCACAATACTCTTTGAGAATTACTCAGGACGAACCGCAGTCACTTCAATCTCTACCAGATAGTTAGGGTTCGCCAGACCGGCAACCTGTAAAGCTGACCGTGAAGGCAAGTTAGGCTGTTCATCTGTTCCGAAAAACTGAGTATAGCCTCGCATAAAGCCGGCAAAGTCCATTTTCCCGTCCATTTCAGGATCCCCGACCAGAAATGCCTGCATCTTGATGACATCGCCCATAGTGAGCCCCAGACTTTTCAAGTTTTCGTCGATACGTTTCATGACGCTCACGGTTTGCATTTCTGTATCACCGTAGGCCTCCCTGCTGCCTTCCGGTGCGTCAGGGTTGCTTACGCCGGGTACAGACCCGCTTAAAAATACAATGGTACTGGTTGCCGGCACTTCAGAGGCGCGCAGTATGGGGAAATCTGAACCAATTAAACCGTGACGTATAACAGTTTCTTTCGGGGTGGAGGTTGCTTCTGCTTCACTGCAACCTGTATTTGCAAGTACAGCACTCAGTAGTAACGGGGCAACTAATAACTTTTTCATTTACGTTTTTCCTTTTTATCTTCGGGCAATGGTTTTAACGTCTTCTGCACTCACGGTGTCAGTAAAATGGTTACCAAAGTGGGTACGTGTATAATTCACCACTTCGGCGATTTGTTCATCGGATAAATATTGTTTTAATGCGGGCATACCACCCATACCGTTGCTGACCATAAATGTGACATAGGGAGCAGCACTCAGTTTGGGATTGTTTGCCAGTGCAGGATATGCGCCTGCACCTTTGGCGCCCTGTGCATCAGGCATATGGCATCCCTGACAAATAGCGTGATACAGCTCATCTCCGGACACTTCTTCAAAATTCTTACCCTGAGAAAAACCGGCATCATCAGTAGCAAATGCACAGCTGCTCAGAAGCAGTAAACCGGTACCGGCAACGTTAATTAATGATTTCATTGTTCTGTCCTCTCTTTCATGCAGCCGTTGTCAGTGCTTTGGCATGTAACCGTTCAATAGCGTCCCGCGCCGAAGCTATGGCCCCTTCCTGCCATGCAGGCAGATTTGAAGTATGCTCACCGGCCAGTACCAGACGACCATCTACCTGACACAGGTTTTCATAGTGTTCTTCCCGCTTTTCTTCAGTCCACACGCCGTAGCATCCTTGTGTCCAGGGCACTCTGTGCCAGCCAACGGCAATGCCGTTGTCGAACTCCTGTTCGTATTGCGGATGGATCTGTTTGCCGTACTGAACGGCTTTTTTGACTCTCTCCTCCGGTGGCAACGAGGTAAATTCGAAAGCGTTCGGCCCCCATACATAGCCGCCCAGCAACACACCTTTGCCTTTGTCACAAAACTTTGTACTGGGATAACTGATATTAGTAATGGGCAGATTGGTGTATGAAACACCGCCATAAATTGCATCGTCCTGCTCCCAGAAGCGGCGCTTAAATTCCAGGCCCACTTTGACTGACGCTGCGTAAGGCACCGAGCGAATAGCGGTTTTCATGGCATTACTTGCTGTGACAGGGATCTGTGAAAGAATCGAGAGAGGAATTGTGCACACACACCAGTCAGCCTGTGCCTCTTTGGCACTCCCCTGCAGGTCGTATTTCACTGTTACACCGGAGTCGCTCTGATCAACAGATGTGACTCTGGCGTTGTATTCGATGAGATCGCCAACCCGTTTTTCAAAGGCTTTCGCAATACTGTCCATACCACCAACAGGCTGAAAAATACTGCTCTGGAATTCGATGTCCTGGCCATTCACTATGTATTTCCACAGTTCAGACTGCAGTAAAGCACTTTGGTCAAACAATTCGGAGGGTTCAGGTTTGGGTGACAGTCCGCCGCCCGGTGGTACTTTAAAGCCACGGCGTAAACTTGTCTCATAGGACTTTTTATAGGCAGAAGATTTATCCAGTGCTCCCCAGTGACGAAGAGACTCAAAAAGCTTCTCTCTGTCTTCACCGCTCAATTCAGCATCAAGTGCATTCTGGTTAATGACTTTACTTAATAACTCAGCAGCATATCCCTGGTAATCAGCCTGCACTTCGCGGTAACGCTGGGGTTTACCGTTAAACGCTTTAGTTGAATGCACGTAAGCGTTGTAGTTAACCTGAATAAAAGGCTCAATGGGTACGTTAAACTCATTGATGTAAGACATCACATGATGGTGATGATAGGGCACACGCCAGGGACCCGGATTGATGTAATTCCCCTCAGCGAACTGACATTGCTGGGTCGCACCACCCAGTTCTGTATAAGTATCGCCACCACGGAGCGTCCAGCAACGACCACCGGCTCTGCCATTAAACTCAAGGATTTTCACCTTGTAGCCGGCTTTGCGCAGCTCATAAGCCGCTGTCATACCCGCAACACCGGCACCCAATACCAGTACAGATGCCCCTTTCTTCGTACCGCTTAATTTCAATGTACCGGGCTTTGTAGATTCGGCTGCAAAACCCAGTGAACTCATTGCCTGATACATCGCGCCGGCGCCCGCGGTTTTACCAATCCACCCTAATAATGCACGGCGGCTCATACTATGACTGCTCAACGACTGCCCTCCTTGTACCTAATGAAATATCGACAGATACGCATATATTGCACTGTAAGTACCACATTGAGCTGAGCAGGGTTAAACGGTCAAAAAATACGATAATCCGCTGAACCGGCCACAATATGTTATTTCTATGTGAAGTTTAGATCATTTATTGCTCAAACTCAGGACACCTGTTGCCCTATTAAGATGCATTCGATGCACCAATGTTAAAAGTGTTAACGACTTCAGCCCACGCCACTGCTGGCTTGCTGTCCAAATCTGTTTGTTGCGCTGCTTTTTTATGCAAAAAAATACTTGCACAAGTCGTCACCCTGAAATACTGTATACCCATACACTGTATAAACAAACAGGGATTACCATGACTCATTCAAACAACGTCGTACAACTCAGCTTTGCCTTTGATGGCGCACCCCGTGAAGTTTCACGTCCCCGTGGCTGGTCGTACTTACTTGCAGAATCGGTAGCCTTTAAAAAAGATGTGCCACACAGTATCCGTATGCAGAAACCTTCGGAAGAAGATGTACCCGGATGGATTTCAAGGCTCATCATGTCTGGTCAGTGCAAGACGATATATGTAGAGAATCTGGCTCTGGACGATCAGCAACGGGTGGTAATTCAACAATTATGTCGCCGTTATGCCGTTTCAGTTGTGAATCTGCGGGTTACCAACGATGAACAAAACAGCGAAATGAAGAATGTGGTTACCGGGCCTTGGTGATAACTCTGCACAAAGGTACACTGCCCCGAAAAAGTTAAACGGGCAAAATAATGCAGTGTTATTGCAATAGCGGTAAAGACAGAAATCAGTGTTGCGGGCCATTACTTGCCGGCCAGCAAGAGGCGCCTTCACCGGAACAACTGATGCGTTCGAGATACACAGCGTATGTCAGCAAAAATTATGATTACGTACTCAAAACCTATACAGCATCAAAACGGGCAGATTTGACTGTCAGTGCACTTGAAGAAAGTGCATCCGGCACGACCTGGCTCCATCTGGATGTATTGCAAACAGATACAAACCATGTGGAATTCAGAGCGTGGTATGCGGAGAGGCGGAAAACCGGTGTTCTCCATGAAACATCACTGTTCCTGAAAGAAAACGATTGCTGGCGCTATGACAGTGGAAAACTGCATGACGATACCGGCACCGTCAAAATTAGCAGAAACGATCCCTGTTTCTGTCAGAGCGGTAAAAAATTTAAAGTTTGCTGCCAGCGAAAGACCGGTTCCTGACGGAAGTGCAGACCAGGACAAATATCAAAGCATCCTGAACGACCGCCCAGTCAGTCACCATAAAAAGGTTGTCGCCAGTTTTCCTGCAATGTGCGTTTGAAAGGCCTGCTTTGCCGGTTTGCCTGCCAGTCCGTAACATACGTGTAAGGGCAATAAGTGTTCTTCACGTGGATGGCAAAATCTGGCATTCGGTGCCGTTGTTTCCCAATTGATGAGTTGATGTGAGCGCTCTCCTTCCCTGATACCGACACCAGTCATCAGTGTTTTCAGCCAGAGCTGAAAAGCATCATTCATTTCATCTGCACCGGCAACCGGTTTGAAGAACGCTTTCATATTGTGGAAGGAAAACCCTGAACCTATCACCAGCGTTTTAGATAAATCACATTTTGCCAGCGCCTCACCCATGCGTACATGCATAGCAGCGTCCAGATGCTTGCTTAATGATAACTGTACGACAGGAATATCAGCCTGAGGAAACATGATTTTCAGCGGCACGAACATACCGTGGTCAAATCCTCTTTCCGGTGACACTGATAGTTTTATACCAGCCGCTCTGACAGACTCTTGTAATGCCCCGGCAAATTGAGGATCCCCCGGGGCCGGATAGGTAATACTGTAAGCTTCTTCCGGAAAGCCATAATAATCATAAATTAAACCGGGTGACGGATGCCCTGTTACGCTAAAGGTACTTTCCTCCCAGTGTGCACTGATCAGAAGAATACGTTCCGGAACCGGCAATGAGGCAGCGATCCCGCTTAGTTGATCCACCATACTCTGGTGAGAAGGCTCACCAAGAAGCGGAAATGGTCCGCCACCGTGAGAAAGATAAATAATATTCTGAGCAAGATTTTGCATAAATACTCCGGGAAACAGAAACTGCTATCGTGTTGACAGTTATTTTCCTATTGATCCCGCGTACTGTCTGTATGCTTAAATGAAACGGTGAAGACGATTTAATGAAATGGTGATTACCGGTTTTCAGGGGATAACAGCCCGGATTTGCCAGTCGCTATCACATCGAGTCTGGAATTCCCGATATTGAGGGTTACCCTTAAGATTCAGGTAATCAACTGAGTCTGCCCTGAAAGCCAGCTTGCAGAAATACGGCGGGGGTGTATTCATATTGCCTTCCGCCTTGAGAGGCTTTGCCGGTTGTCTGGCAGAACCCGGCACACCCCACAGAAATTGCTTTTTACCCTGTACAGACATTTCAGACCATGCGCGGTGAATATCTTCCGGTGCGTTATCCGCAGTGATAATAGTGGTAGTGCAATTTAAACGGTATTGCTCTCTGCTGCCGGTAAAGTACCAGCAAATAGCAGCATTGGCATTTGCCTTAAGTGCATCAGCCTTTGCGGTTCTCAGATCAGACACCGCGTAAATAATCCCTTCATCACTATCGAGATGCCGGAAAACCAGCGTGCGGTTTTCCGGCAAGCCGTCCTTGCAGGTGGCAACCTGCATGAAGCGGCTTTCAGGTGAATCTTTACCGGCCTGTAAGCTTTTCAAAAGCCGCTCAGTCCAGATAAGGGGTTTATTGTCTGACATGACTGAATAAAGTGTAAAAGTTTTCCGTGGTCTGTCTGGCCAGTTCTTCCACGGTTACCCCTTTTACTGATGCAATAAATTCAGCCACTTCGACCACAAAGCCAGGCTGATTTTGTTTTCCCCTGTGAGGAACCGGTGCCAGCCATGGAGAATCCGTTTCTATCAACAAGCGCTCCATGGGTAACGCTTTTACCACTTCACGGAGTTCATCCGCTGAGTTAAACGTCACAATGCCAGAAATGGAAACATAAAAGCCCATATCGATAGCAGCAAGGGCCATATCGAGACTTTCGGTAAAACAATGTAATACCCCTTTTGTTTCGGGATTTTTATGTTCCTTAAGCAAAGACAGTGTGTCTTCGCGGGCATCCCGGGTATGAATGATCAGCGGTTTTTTAAGGGCATTCGCAACCTTGATATGATCCACAAATGAAGCGAGCTGCACTTCTTTCGTGTCAGCACTGTAAAAATAATCCAGACCCGTTTCACCAATTGCAACGACTTCAGGATTAGACGCTTTCTCAAGCAAGGTATCGTAATCACAGGCATCTTCCTGATGTAAGGGATGTACCCCGCAAGACACAGACACATCAGGAAAGTCTTTTACTGCTTCATACATGTCATCGTAGTCTTTAACAGAAACAGATACGCACAGGAAATGCTCAACTCCCCGCTGACGGGCAAACTTCAGGGTTTCTTCCAGTCCGGCCTCGTCCATTTTTAAACGGTCCAGATGGCAATGGGAATCTACGAACAAAATTCAGTACCTTATTTATAACGGGTTAACAGAAAAAACGGCCAGTACGCCGGTGAGGATCACCGCTTTATTTACGCCGGGATGCTGCAGTTGTGCAGACGCCTGCTGACATTTTAAAGACGCCCGGTAATCGTCGGAATGCAGTGTGCGGATATATTTTTCATGGGCATCGCTTTGCAACCATTTTACCACCTGAACAGCGTGCTCCTGCCATTTCACAGCCAGACTGCGGGGAGATTCTTTGTTCCCCATCAAATCCGCAATCCCCTGCTGATAGCCGGTGAACGATAACCCTCCGGCACCTTCCTGCAAACTGTCCAGAACAGTATAAGGCGCATAGCCGTAGGCTTTTAAGGTTGCCGGGGTAACGTCAGTCATGCCCTGCGCGCAAAGCCAGTCGATAACGGTCTGCTCGGCCGGTAAAGGAATATCATGTTTTTCGCACCGGCTCAGAATAGTGGGTAACAGTGCAGTTTTGCGACTGGTAAGTAATAATAAATAAGTATTTACCGTCGGTTCTTCCAACGTTTTGAGTAACGCATTAGAGGCCGCTTCTGTCATGGTATCCGCGTCAGGGATCACCAGTACCTTATTGTTACCCAGCTGAGCAGTCCCTGCTAACTTTTGTATGCCACCCCGTACAGCATCGACGCCGAGTTGCTTTTCACTGACAAGCTGATGATAGTCGGGATGGTTACCGGCTTCAAAAAGCAGACAACTCTGGCATTGACCACAACTGCCTTCATCTGATACCTGTTTGCACAGTATGGTTTTTGCCAGTGCTGTCGCCAGTACACGTTTGCCGGTACCTGCAGTACCTGACAGCAACAATGCGTGATGCAGACTACGCAACCGGAGTCTGTCTGTAAACTTCAGCAACAGAGGTCGCAGCCATCCGGGCATCATGGCAGGTTGGCCTCCAGTGTACTTAACACATCCTGATGTACGTTTTCCATAGTCTGCATGGCATCAATGAGAAATGCCGTCGGCGATTCATTTGTCAGTGAAAGATATTTTTCACGGGTGCGCTGAAAAAAAGCCAGCCCGGAACGTTCGATCCGATCTAACTCTCCCCGTCCCCTTGCCCGTTGCAATCCGGTTTCCGGTTCAACATCAAGATACAAGGTGAGATCGGGACCAAAGCCCTGCAGACACAATTCCCTCAGTGCCATCAACTTATCTTCAGGGATTTGCCTGCCGCCGCCCTGGTAGGCAAGTGAGCTCATATCGTGACGGTCACCCAACACCCACTCTCCTCTTTCAAGGGCCGGATGGATAACGTTAACCAGCAACTGACGGCGGGCAGCATACATCAGCATTAATTCCGTTTCTTCGGCTACCGCTTCCTGCCAGTCACCTTTAACACATTCACGTATAGCCTCAGCCATAGGCGTACCGCCCGGCTCACGGGTACAAATACAGGTATGCCCGCGGCTTTCAATGAACTGTTTCACTACCTCAATTACTGAGCTTTTACCTGCTCCTTCAAGGCCCTCTATAACAATGAATTTTCCTGACATATTATTCTTTTTTGATATTCCGCTGATACTGGTTAACGGCCTCATTGTGGGCTTCCAGCGTAGATGAAAAAACATGTGTCCCGTCACCGCGGGACACAAAATAAAGCGCATCCGTCAGCGACGGATTCAGAGCCGCATCGATGGCCGCTTTACCCGGCATAGCAATAGGTGTGGGCGGTAAACCGTTTATAGTATACGTATTGTACGGTGTTTTACCCCGCAGGTGCTTGCGGGTCAGATTACCGTCAAACTCATCGCCAAGACCATAAATAACGGTGGGATCGGTTTGCAGACGCATACCACTGTCCAGCCTGTTAACAAATACACCGGCAATGAGGGGCCGCTCGCTGGCGATGGCTGTTTCTTTCTCAATAATTGACGCCATGATCAGCACATCGTAAGGCGTTTGATAGGGTAATGCCCCCGGGCGGCTATCCCATTGTGGCTGAAGATACCGGCTCAAAGCTTCACCTGCACGTCTGAGGATATCAGAAACAGAGGTACCGGCAGTATAGTGATAGGTGTCTGCCAGGAATAACCCCTCAGGCCAGGCCTGTGAATCATAACCTTCAACAGCGGCTGCCAGCCCGGACAATGCATCATCTCCGGTAACATCCTGAACCAGATTCATATCGGCTCTGAGCAGCATCAGCCACTGGCTGAGCGTCAACCCTTCCACAAGACTTATCTGAAACTGATATTCATCACCACTGGCAAACAGATACAGAGCGTCCACTGCAGACATCCCCGGTGTTAACTGATAGGTACCCGCTCTGACAGCACTGGCCTGCTGATCCAGTTTCAACCACACTTTTGCAGTAAGAAGAGGGAAAGACGCCATGCCGTTATCCAGTAAGTCGCGGACAACAGAAGTTGCAGAACTGCCCTGTGGTACGGTGTACAAAACGTCATCTTCTAACGAAAGTGGTGCTGTGAGTTGTTTAACAGACCAGAAATAAGCGATGGCCAGGAAAGCAAACCCGGCAAAGAGCACTGCAAGGATACTAATCAGGCGTTTCATGTTCCCTCTCATAAGCCTCATTCATTTGCTGCTGCAACGTCCACACCGGCCCGCAATCGAAGCAAACCTCTGCATCATCAAACTGAATACGGTTCAGCGGTACAATGTGCATCAACGCATTACATAAAAAAACCGCGTTGGCTGCTTTAAGATCTGAAATCGTAAATTTCCCTGTTATCACAGGCTTTCCGGCCTGCTCAAGGGTAGAAAGAATAAACGCCCGGTAAACACCGGCTACGCCGGCGTTATCCAGTGATGGCGTATACCACTGACCGTCTGCAAACCAGAACACATTGCTGGCACTCGCCTCTGTTACGTAGCCCTGCATATCACACACGATGGCATCATCGAGGGTAATCTGTTCTTTCACCAGCACCTGCTCGAGCCGGTTGATATGTTTGATACCTGCCAGTAACGGCTGTAATCCCAGTGTCACCGGGCTGATATCAGCAGTAATCCCCTGCTTCTGCCAGCAAGCATACTGAGCCGGCACAGAGAAGTCAGATAACCGCCAGACAGCAGATTGCCCTGCAGGACGTTGATAGCCACGACCGCCACAACCTGAAGAAATGTGCACTTTCAACACACCATCAGTCAGTTTTTCCGCTGCCGCATGCACTTGTTCAGTCAGCAAGGCCAAATCTACAGTTAATCCCAACCGGGCACTGTCATTTTGTAACCGCTGTGCATGAAGAGACCACAGAGCAACACGGCCACAAGCCACATGCATTGTGGTAAACATGCCATCACCGTATTGAAATGCGCGGTCCTGATGTATGTCTTCAGACATAAAGAGTGTGAGTCATTGATAAAATTCAGTGCGGAAGTATACCAGCAGATGCAGGGATTTACAGTGTGCAGACGCGGCTTACAAAAACCGGAAGCGAGTTACGCATAACCAATCGCTACACATCAGATACAAAAAAAGGCAGCGTGATGCTGCCTTTTCGCAATCAATTACATTAACCGTCAATACGTTTGAAGATTAATGAACCGTTAGTACCACCGAAGCCGAATGAATTACATAAGGCGTAAGGCGTATCGAATGATTTCGCTTTGTGTGCAACAAAATCAAGATCACAGCCTTCCCCCGGATTGTCCAGGTTGATAGTAGGCGGCGCCATTTTGTCACGCAGAGCAAGCACAGTGAAAATAGCTTCAACCGAACCGGCAGCACCCAACAGGTGACCGGTCATTGACTTAGTCGAGCTGACCAGTAGACGATGAGCATGATCACCAAATACCCTTTTTACCGCTGCAACTTCTGCAGCGTCACCAGCCGGCGTTGACGTACCATGTGCATTGATATAACCGATATCTTCACGGTTAACGCCGCCATCCAGTAAGGCGTTTTCCATAGAACGTGCTGCGCCTTCGCCATCTGCAGGAGGTGAAGTCATGTGATAGGCATCACCGCTCATTCCAAAGCCTGTCAGTTCTGCATAGATTTTGGCGCCACGGGCAACGGCAGATTCATAAGATTCCAGCATCATCACACCGGCACCTTCACCCATTACAAAGCCATCACGGTCTTTATCCCATGGACGGCTGGCTTGCTGCGGTGAATCGTTGTTTGAGGACAGCGCTCTGGCTGCCGCAAAACCTGCGATACCCAGCGGGGTAATAGAAGCTTCAGCACCACCTGCAAGCATGGCGTCAGCATCGCCGTAAGCGATGGTACGCGCTGCCACACCAATGTTGTGCACACCGGTTGTACAGGCCGTCACGATATTCAGGTTTGGCCCTTTCAGCCCTTCCATGATAGACAGGAAGCCGGAAATCATGTTGGTGATAGTAGAAGGCACAAAAAACGGTGAAACGCGCTTAGGACCGCTGTTCATCAATTTAACGTGGTTCTGCTCGATTTGTTCAAGACCGCCGATACCTGAACCTATAGCCACACCTACACGGTGAGCATTCTCATCAGTAATCGCCAGACCGGAATCAGCAAGAGCCTGCTTACCCGCGGCAATGCCGAGCTGGATAAACCGGTCCATCTTTTTTGCTTCTTTCTTTTCGATGTAATCTTGCGGGTCGAAATCATCGACTTGACCGGCAAAACGAGTGGAATAGTTACTGCAATCGAATAAGGTGATGTCACCGATACCACTTTCACCTTTTAACAGGCGGCTCCACGTGTCTTCAACATTAGAAGCCAGTGGTGAAAGCATACCCATACCAGTAACTACAACGCGACGTTTTGTCACAAAAAGCCCTCGTATTGGAACTAACGTTAGATACGAAAACGGCTCTTAACAGAGCCGTTTTCGCAAAACTCAAGAACGCTTACGCGTCTTTATTTGCGTTGATGTAGTCGATAGCAGACTGAACGGTAGTGATCTTCTCTGCTTCTTCATCAGGAATTTCAGTATCGAACTCTTCTTCTAAAGCCATAACCAGCTCAACAGTGTCGAGTGAATCTGCGCCCAAATCATCAACGAAGGAAGCTTCAGCTTTTACTTCTTCTTCTTTAACGCCCAGCTGTTCTACGATGATCTTTTTTACGCGCTCTTCGATGTTACTCATAATTCTAGGTTTCCCTTAACGTCACTAGATAAAAAAGTGCCGCTAGTTTATTTTGCAAGGGCTATCCTTGCAAGTACCAAGTGATGTAAATATCCTGGTCAAACCAGCAACCAACCAATTAATTCTACAATTTTTTAACACCAACACCCAAGCAAAACAAGGCTCAGGCACGAAATTGCTGCCAGATGGCAACATTAATTCATATACATTCCACCATTTACATGGATGGTTTCACCAGTGATGTACGCAGCGCCATCACTGACTAAGAAAGCAACAGTTGAAGCAATTTCTTCCGGTGCACCCAGTCTGTTTGCCGGGATGTCCTTAAAGATCGCTTCTCGCTGGTCGTCTGTCAATGCTTTCGTCATGTCTGTATCGATAAAGCCCGGAGCGACCACATTGATGGTGATACCGCGGGATGCCACTTCACGTGCCATAGATTTTGAAAATCCAATCACACCGGCTTTTGCAGCAGCATAGTTTGCCTGTCCGGCATTACCGGCACTGCCCACTACTGAACCAACATTGACGATACGACCATAACGCTTCTTCATCATACCGCGTAACACGGCTTTAGACAGCGTAAAGATAGATGACAGATTGGTTTCGATAATGTCCTGCCACTCGTCATCTTTCATTCGCATTAACAGATTATCACGGGTGATACCGGCATTATTGATCAGAATATCAATAGCACCAAATTCATCAGTAATGTTCTTCAGAACGGTTTCTACCGATGCTTTGTCTGTCACATTTAATGCCAGGCCTTTACCGCCTGATGCCGCTAAATATTCAGAAATAGCAGCAGCGCCATTTTCGCTGGTTGCAGTACCAACGACGGTTGCGCCCTGCGCAGACAGTGCTTCAGCAATGGCTTTACCGATACCGCGACTTGCGCCTGTTACTAAGGCGACTTTACCTGATAACTGACTCATAATTTTCCTGATTCTGAGTAATTAAAGATCAGCCAGTGTGTCCGGCGTATTTACCGCAACACTGGTTAATGCTTTATCAATTCGTTTAGTCAGACCGGTTAATACTTTACCCGGCCCCACCTCAATAATTTTCTCTACGCCCTGCGCGGCAAGGAACTCGACGGTACGGGTCCACTGCACCGGACAGTATAACTGACGTACGAGCGCATCTTTAATGGCTTCAGCAGAAGACTCTACGCTCACATCAACGTTGTTCACCACGTTAATCGCAGGTGCAGTAATGTTGATTGCAGCCAGTGCATCATCTAACTGGTCAGCAGCAGGACGCATCAGTTCGCAGTGAGACGGCACACTGACAGCCAGTGGTAACGCACGTTTTGCACCGACGTCTTTACATGCCGTTGCAGCTTGTTCTGCGGCAGCCTTTTCACCGGCAATGACCACCTGGCCCGGCGAATTGAAGTTAACCGGAGACACAACTTCACCGGTTGCAATAGCTGTTTGCTGGCAGCAATCAGCAATGGTTTCATCATCCAGCCCGATAATGGCATACATTGCCCCTGCTCCGGCCGGCACAGCCTGTTGCATGAACTGACCACGGGCTTCTACCAGCTTCACAGCGTCTTTAAATTCAATGGCACCGGCACAAACCAGCGCTGAATATTCACCCAGACTGTGACCGGCCAGGTAATCTACCTGAATCTGTTTTTCCTGAAGAATACGCCAGATGGCAACGCTGGCTGTCAGCAGTGCAGGCTGCGTGATGTGAGTCTCATTTAACTTGCCGTCTGCATCATTCTGCACCAGATCCCACAAGTCATATCCCAACGCGTCTGACGCTTCTTTAAATGTATCAATTACAACAGGGTGGCTTTCAGCCAGCTCTTTAAGCATGCCGACAGACTGGGAACCTTGTCCCGGAAATACACAAGCTGTACGAGTCATTATTGTTCCTTATTGTTATCTTTATCGTGCCGGTCTGCAGACCGGACTTAATATCTTACCAGAGCTGAAGCCCAGGCGAAGCCTCCGCCGAATGCTTCAAGAAGAAGATTCTGACCACGCTTAATACGGCCATCTCTGATAGCGGTATCCAGTGCTGTTGGCACGGTTGCAGCAGACGTGTTACCGTATTTCTCCAGGGTCAGTACAACCTGATCTAACGACATGTCCAGCTTTCTGGCAGTCGCTTTAATGATACGGAAGTTTGCCTGGTGCGGTACCAGCCAGTCAAGATCAGATTTTGCCATATTATTGGCTGCAAGAGTTTGTTCTACAGTTTCAGACAACTTAGTGACGGCCACTTTGAAAGTCTCATTACCTTTCATAGCACACCAGTTTTGTTCAACGGAAGATGCTACACCCCGCTGAGGATTACCGGCATAAAGTAATTCACCGTAAGAACCGTCTGCGTGAATATGGGTAGACAAAATGCCCGGTTCCTCACTGGCTTCAATAACCGTTGCACCTGCACCGTCGCCAAACAGAATGATAGTACCACGATCGGTCGGATCCATCATGCGGGTCAGACAGTCTGTACCAATAACCAGCACCCGTTTAGCCATACCAGACTTGATGTACTGATCGGCTATACTCAGGGCATAGCAATAACCGGCACACGCAGCGGCGACATCAAACGCAGGAATGCCGTTAATGTCTAGCATCGCCTGAATTTCACAGGCTGTGCTGGGGAATGCATGGGCTCCACTGGTAGTTGCACACACAATCATGTCGATGGACTTCGGGTCGATACCGGCAGCTTCTATAGCATGCTTACTGGCTTCAAATCCCATGGTGGCGGCTGTTTCGTCAGCACCGATAATTCGTCTTTCTTTAATCCCGGTACGTTCAGTGATCCATTCGTCACTGGTATCGACCATTTTTTCCAGGTCGGCATTAGTACGCACTTCACTGGGATAATAACTTCCGGTCCCGATAATTCGTGAATAATTGCTCAAAGCTGCTCCAACAAAACCGTTTCTATTTTACTTTTTATTTTCTCAGGAATGCCCATTTTGGCTTCTTGCATTGCCTGATAAATCGCATAGTAAAAAGCGTCAGCGGATGCGTTTCCGTGACTCTTGATGACAATGCCGCGCAATCCTATCAGACTCGCCCCGTTATACTGGTCGGGGTTCACCCTGTTGTAGATGCTTTTCAGCAGCGGCAACGCTATTCTGGCCATCAAACGGCTTAAAAGGTTCATTTGGGATTGTCGTTTTACTTCATTAACAACCAGTTTGGCTAAACCTTCGGTAGATTTAAGGGCAATATTACCGGTAAATCCGTCGGTCACCACTACATCGGCATAATCAGTGAAAATGTCATCCCCTTCCACATAACCTATATAATTCAGTGCGCTGGCATTTCTGAACAACTGATCGGCAATCTTTACCTGCGCATTACCTTTAATATCTTCTTCGCCTACGTTCAGTAGCGCCACTCTCGGCTTTTCAATACCGGACACTTCCTGCGCAAGTACACTGGCCATCACACCATATTGAAACAATATTTCTGACGTACAGTTTACGTTTGCGCCAAGATCAAGCAGAAACACTTTATGGTGACTGGCCGTCGGCATAGCTGAAACAAGGGCAGGCCGGTCAATACCGGGCAGAGTTTTCAGAAGATAATAAGCCATTGCCAGCAGCGCGCCGGTGTTTCCGGCACTGACACAGGCGTCAGCTTCCCCGGATTCCACCAGTTCAATAATGCGGCGCATAGAAGATTGCTTTTTATTACGCAACGCAAAGGCAGGTGCGTCGCCCATGTCAACAACATCGTCGCAATGTTCGATGGTGACTCTTGCACGTTGTTCCGGCAATAAATCAGCGACAGCAGGTTCAATGACGGACTGCTGGCCACATAAGATAAATTTGAAATCTGGATGTTGCCGGATGGCTTTGAGGGTAGCGGAAAGGATAACAGGGGGACCATGATCGCCCCCCATGATATCTAACGCGATGGTTAGCTTAGACAAAAGTTGTCACCTACTGATTAGCGGGCGATTACTTTTTTGCCTTTATAGTAACCATCTGCGGTTACATGATGACGACGGTGTGTTTCACCCGACGTTGAATCGACAGACAAAGTCGCGCCTGTCAATGCATCGTGTGAACGACGCATACCACGCTTAGAGCGTGTTTTACGATTTTGTTGTACTGCCATAACTTACTCCTGGTCTCGCTTAAGTTCTTTCAAAACCGCGAAAGGGTTTGGTCGCTCATGTTCCGGACTGATTTTACCGAATGTCATATCATCTTTACCAAGGCCGCAATCCTCCTCTGCATGAAGGGCTACGATAGGTAATGAGATAATCAATTCGTCTTCAAATAATTGAAGTAAATCGACTTCTCCGTGGTCGTTGACCTCTACCGGTTCATAGGCTTCGGGTAATGCATCTGCCTCTTCCTGATCTTGTCCCTGCACCGGACTAAAACAGAATTCGGTATGAAGTGAGTGTGGAAACTCGCCATTACACCTCTGACAGATAAGTGTTACCTGTGCGCTTAAATGACCGTGAAAGACAGTAAGACCCTGCGCGTCTTTTTCGAACTGTACTTCTGCGTTCACCCATTCATCACAGCTGACAACAGCTTCATTCAATCGTTCCAGATCTTTACTTGCGATAACACCCCGGTAATCGGAACGTTTCACAGCGCTTTTCACCGGATCGACGGTATGAGGTAATTTCACTTTCTGCATAGGGCGCGCATATTATAGATTTGGTATCTCAGTGTCAAAAGATTAATCGCCTTTTAGCCCGGATTCGACCGGTTGGCGGACAGATTGTCAGGTATTCGGGATAAAAACAGCCGGCGACTCGAAAATATCGCGGATTTATGGCTTACTCCCGCTACTCACCGGCACTCTATGTAACTGAAAGAGGAATTCATGTATCTATCCCCCCGCTTTATTCTGGCCACTTCTTCTGTTTACCGGCAGGCACAATTTGCTTCTCTCGGTGTTAATGCCACAATTATTGCACCGGATATAGATGAAAGCCAGTTACCGGATGAACAGCCGGGAGCACTGGCAGAAAGGCTGGCGGCAGCAAAAGCCGGTAAGGTCGCAGCAGTGACGAAAGACGGTATTGTTATTGCCGGCGACCAGGTGGCTTCCCTGACTACCGGCTCTGGCAACACAACTATACTCGGCAAACCCGGAACTCATGAGGCTGCAACGGAGCAACTTCTACTTAGCAGCAACCGCTGCGTGACATTCTATTCTGCCCTGAGCATAATTGACGCTGCCACAAAAAAGCAGACAACAGCCACCGAAATAACAAAAGTGCATTTCCGTTCTCTCTGTAAAACACACATTGAACATTACCTGCAGTACGAAAAACCCTATGACTGCGCCGGCAGCTTTAAGTCTGAAGGTAAAGGTACCCTACTGTTTGAACGAATTGAATCCCGTGATCCGAATGCCCTCATCGGCTTACCGGTTATGCTTCTGCGGGATATGCTTGCCGGTTACGGGATAGATTTATTGCTACTTGCCACTTCACTGACTGAGTAATAATGATTCCAGTTCAGCAATGCTGTGCACGACAGCCAGCGGCGTAAACCGTTCCAGATGAACCTGTGCATGCACCCCATAAGATACACCAATACGTGCTATGCCTGCGTCCTGCGCCATTTGCATATCGAAGGTGGTATCCCCGATCATTACAGCATCCGCCTTATCTACTCCGGCTTCGGCGAGCAGTTGCAGGATCATATCCGGCGACGGTTTGGACTCTGCGTCATCTGCACACCGTGAAAAGCTGAAAAAGTGGCCGGTATCTGTGTTCTTCCAGGCGCGGTCAAGCCCCCTCCTCGCTTTACCGGTAGCAACAGCAAGGGTTCGTCCGCTATTTTTTAACGATGTAAGCATCTGCTCTGCGCCGTTAAACATAGGGCTTGGTGTCTGGTCCTGTTCAATAAAAGCATTTTTATAGGCTTCAAACAGCCGGTCTGTCAGTGCTTCATCAGTAATATTAAATAGTTTTTGAATAGCCGGACGCAGGCTGATACCAATAATTCCGCCGACAGCTTCAGCCGATGGGATCGCTACTTCGCATTGGCGCGCAGCAAGCTGCATGCAATTTACAATTTTGGCCGCTGAATCCATCAACGTGCCGTCCCAGTCGAAAATAACAAACTTATACTTCATTTAACTGCTTTAACGCTCTGGTTAGTTGTTCATCAAGGGGCGCCTGAAAACGAACTGTCTCTCCGCTACCCGGATGTATGAACTGAATGCTGGCAGCATGCAGAAACAGACGCTTTAAATCACGGCTACGCATAGTGTCATCGAACTGTTCATCGCCATATTTGGGATCGCAGGCAATAGGATGACCGGCATGTAAACAATGCACACGTATTTGATGCGTTCTGCCTGTAATAGGAGATGCTTCTACCAGGGTGGTATCCTCATAGCGGGCAAGAATACGATAGCGGGTTTCTGATGGCTTACCGTTTTCATTCACGCTCACCAGTCTTTCGCCGGATTGCAGAACATTTTTCAATAACGGCGCTTTTACCTTAAAACGGTTTTCAGGCCATTGACCGGCGACCAGTGCCTGATAGCGCTTGTCCATTTGTCCGTCACGAAGCTGGGCATGCAGATGACGCAGTGCTGAACGTTTTTTAGCAATAATAATGCAGCCGGAAGTGTCCCGGTCGAGACGGTGCACCAGTTCCATAAACTGAGCATCGGGTCGTAGTGCCCTCAGGCCCTCAATCAAGCCGAAATTCAGGCCGCTGCCACCATGCACCGCAGTGCCGGAAGGTTTGTTAATGACCAGAATGCGGTCATCCTCGAACAATATACATTGCTCGAGTTCTGCCACCTTATCCAGTTTCGGATTCGGCGTATCTTTGGGTTCAGAGACCCGTACCGGCGGAATACGGATAACATCATCAGCCTGAAGCTTATATTCCGGCTTTACTCTGCCTTTATTTACCCGCACTTCACCTTTACGCAAAATACGGTAAATCATACTTTTCGGCACACCCTTTAACTGGGTACGCAAATAATTGTCGATGCGCTGCCCTTCGAGATCTGGCTCGATGGTAACGAAACGAACTTGTTGGGGGGTATCTTCTTTCATGGGCGGGAGTATACCTGAGCAAGTATGGATACGCTAAAGCTAAATAGCGCAAACCGGGACCATTTCAACAGACACTTGAGGGTTCTACCATTCTCGCGGATTGGTTAAAGAACAGCCGTTCTTATGCTCAGTTCTGTCTTTTATGTAATTAATTTCTGAATATGACGTTTTTTAGTACAAAAGGGAGTTAACTTTGCTTGCTAAACCGGAAACGTTGGTGAGATAATCACGTGTGATTTTGCAGTAAACATGCTGAGCAAAATCCGGTTCGAACTTAATTAATGAACCATAATATTGTGCGGACAACTGAATAAACGCATTCGTCCGGTTTATAAAGGCAGCACAAAAGCCTTTAGAACGTTGCACAAACTGATGAAAATAAAGTTCGCCGTTTAGCAAACAGAATTAAATTGACCTTTGCCCCTGTAATGACGGGGGTGAAAATGAAAAAAGATAGTAAGGGCCGTCGTTCCCGACACCCCGCATTTAATTGTCTGGCTTACTGAAAAATGCCGGTATTTATGGGTAATACGACTAAACAACAAATCCCGCACACAGCCGTGAGGCTGGGTGAAGCGTATTTGCACGTGTCATTTTGATTTTGTGTCTAAGCGGCTGTACAAAACAGAGTTAGATACAATGAAAAGAATGTTAATTAACGCAACTCAACAAGAAGAGTTGCGCGTTGCCCTGGTTGACGGGCAACGACTGTATGATCTTGATATTGAAAGCCCGGGTCACGAACAAAAGAAGGCGAATATATACAAAGGTAAGATTACCCGCGTAGAACCCAGCCTTGAAGCTGCTTTCGTAGACTACGGTGCAGACCGCCATGGCTTCCTGCCTCTGAAAGAAATTGCCCGCACTTACTTCCCGAAAGGTTATAAATTCGAAGGCCGCCCTAACATCAAAGATGTGATTAAAGAAGGCCATGAAGTTATTGTTCAGATTGATAAAGAAGAGCGTGGCCAGAAAGGTGCAGCCCTCACTACTTTCCTGTCACTGGCTGGTAGTTACCTGGTACTGATGCCGAATAACCCCCGCGCAGGTGGTATTTCCCGCCGCATCGAAGGTGATGAGCGAACGGATCTGAAAGATGCCCTGTCCCGCCTGGATTTACCGGACGGCATGGGTCTGATTGTCCGTACCGCTGGTGTAGGTAAATCTTACGAAGAACTGGAATGGGATTTAAAAGTACTCCTGAAGCACTGGGAAGCCATTTCAGAAGTCGCTGAAAGTCGTGCGGCGCCATTCCTTATCCATCAGGAAAGTAACGTTATTGTCCGTGCCATCCGCGACTATCTGCGCCGTGATATCGGTGAGATCCTGATTGATAAAACCAGCATTTATGAAGAAGCCCTGCAACACATTGAGCTGGTGCGTCCGGACTTTGCAAACCGTGTAAAACTGTACAAGGGTGACGTACCTCTGTTCAGTCACTATCAGATTGAAAGTCAAATCGAATCAGCTTTCCAGCGTGAAGTACGTCTGCCTTCCGGCGGTTCAATTGTTATCGATCCGACAGAAGCCCTGACATCCATCGACATTAACTCTGCCCGCGCAACAAAAGGCGGAGATATTGAAGAAACAGCGCTGAATACCAACCTTGAAGCTGCCGACGAGATTGCCCGTCAGTTGCGTCTTCGCGACTTAGGTGGTCTGGTAGTCATCGATTTTATCGATATGACACCGGTTCGTCACCAGCGCGAAGTTGAAAAACGTATGCAGGATGCTGTGCGCTCAGACCGTGCGCGTGTTCAGCTGGGGCGTATCTCGCGTTTCGGCCTGCTGGAAATGTCACGTCAGCGTTTACGTCCTTCTCTGGGCGAGTCAGCTCACCATGTATGTCCGCGCTGTTCTGGTCACGGTACGATCCGTGGTACAGAATCCCTTGCGCTGTCGATTCTGCGGATTATCGAAGAAGAAAGCATCAAAGATAATACCGGTCAGATTGAAGCTCAGTTGCCGGTACCGGTAGCGACCTATCTGCTTAATGAAAAGCGTAAATCAATCAATGTGATCGAGAAGCGCCATAACGTTTCACTGCTGTTGATCCCTAATCCTCACCTGGACACACCACATTACGAAGTTATCCGCCACCGTCCGGATGAAGTCATTTCTGATGCAAGCTATAACGTTGCCCTGAAAGAGCAGGACGAGACTGAGGCCTATCAACCGGCTGCAGCACCGGTAAAACGTGAAGAACCTGCATTGAAAGGCCTGGTTGCTCCGCCCCAGGCCCCGCCTGCTCCTGTAGCAGCGCCTGCAGCGAAAGAAGTCACTGTACCGGCAGCAACTGAAACCCTGTTTACAAAACTGGGCAAATGGATTTCTTCTGTACTTGGCGGTGAAGATAAGAAAGAAGAAGAAACAAAGGCTGAAGAGGATAAGCGTAGTCCGCGTAATAATCGCAATAATGACAACCGCAACAGAAAACCACGCAACAACCGTAACCGTCGTGGTAAGCAGTCTGAGAACAGCAATGAGCGTGATGAGAGTAAGCAGACTCAGAAACGCCAGGATGAAAAACGTAACAGCCGTCCTAAGCCCCGCCGTAAGCCGCAGGAGGATAAAAAGGACAAACCGGAACAGCAAAATCAAAACCATGAGGCCGAAACGCAAACTGACAATCAGGAAGCGCAGCCAGCCCGTAATAAGCAGGTTGCCGAGCGTCGTAAGCGTCGTGACAACCGCCGCAGCGTTCGTGTGAATAAAGACGCAGCGGATAAGTCAGCGACACAACAGCCTCATGCAGACAAATCTGACACTAAACCCTCTGCGGTTGAAGTAAAAGAAGCCGTCACTGAGACTGTACAGATTGTAGCACCTTCGGATACTCAGTTTGCTACAGAAACACCGGCCAACAGCCCTGAGCAGGGTCAAAACAGCCCTGAGCTGACTCAAGACAACCCGGAGCAAACTCAGACTGACGCTGAGCAGAGCAACACCGGCAAAGCTAAGAACACTGATGCACCTGCTCCTGCGGAAACGACAGAGCAAGCAGACAGTACTTCGTCGGACCAGGATGCTTCCGGGGAAGAAAATGGTCAGAAGCGTGAAAGCCGTGGCCGCTCACGTCGTTCTCCGCGTCATGTACGGGCAGCGGGTCAACGCCGTAAGAAGGAGCAGTCTCCTGCCGGTGATGGAGCAGAGGACAACGCACCACAGCAGGTAAGAGAGGTTTCCGAAGTTGCGGATTCTGATGCAGCTACCGGCGCAGTACAGGATGAACTGCAATTTGATATTGCACATCCTGAAGAAGATACGCAGGCTAAAAAGCCAAAATCAGTGAAGCCCCGTGTACGTGTTGACGGTGATCAACTGACCGCTGTACCGGCTTCTCCTGAGCAGGTTGAGATTAATCTTGCTGCCCATGCAGAACCAGAAACTGAACAGCAGAATACTGCTCAGGAAACGGAAAGTGCTACTCAGGAAGCACAGAGTTCAACTGAATCTGTAGCTGTTCAGAATACAACTGAAACGCATGCAGAAACACAGGCTACGGAATCGGTAGCTGAAGTTGCTGAAAAAGCAGCACCGGCATCGGAAGACCCTGTAGCTGCTACAGCAGAGAAAGAGTTGAAATCTGAAGCCGAAGCACCTGTTGCCAAACCTGCTGTTGCGAAAGCCACTGTCAGAGCGACCAGCAGCACCGGACAAAAATCAGCATCACATCCGATGGCATTGCCACCGGTTGTTGAAGCAGTGTTCAGTGATGTAACAACAGGCGCGATGAAAGATGAAAATCGCCCTGCACTGCTGGTGTCAGGTAAAGCAGCATCGGTATCACAGGCGACTTCATCCGCATCTGCGGCTATGACGTTACCGGCCAGTGCACCCGAAGCAGCAGTTGCAGAAGAAGCCTGAGGCTGACAGCCCTGTTGAGGCTGTCAATCCTTGCACTTGATTACAAAGCCGTACCTTGAGTACGGCTTTTTTAATGGTAAAAATAATGACTGATCTTTCAGTAAGCCCATATCTCAGTTGGCTGAACACTGTGTCCGGCACACAATACACCAACGCAACACTTATTCAGTCATTGTGGAGTGGTTACGGCGCCTGTTTCAGAGCGGTGAACAAATATACGGGTAAACCTGTAGTAGTAAAATGTATCCGGCCGGCAAACACAACAACACATCCCCGTGGCTGGCAATCAGATCACAGTCATCAGCGAAAGCTCCGCTCATTTGTAGTTGAGCATTATTTTTATCAGGAGCTGGCTCCGCTCACGAATTCAGCATGTAAAGTGCCTGACTATCTTGGCGGTAGTTCCGAAAGCGATAACAGAATGATCATCATGGAGGACTTATCTGCCTGCGGATTCCCGCTGACAACACACTCACTGACGCTGTCGCAGGCAAAATGCGTATTGCGCTGGCTGGGCGAATTCCACGGACGTTTTATGCATTGTTCTGATGAAAAGGTATGGAAGGAAGGTACCTACTGGCATCTGGGAACAAGACAAAGCGAATGGGAAGCCATGTCCGACTCTCCGTTAAAAAATGCTGCCGGGCAGATTGACGTCGCCCTTAAAAATGCCCGTTTTTCTACCCTTCTTCACGGAGACGCGAAAGTGGCGAACTTCTGTTTTAACGAACAATTTGACGATTGTGCCGCAGTTGATTTCCAGTACTGTGGTCACGGAGCGGGTATCAAAGACGTAGTGTATTTCATGGGAAGTGCGCTGAGTGATGAGGATCAGAGAAACGGTAAAGAAACCTGCCTCCAGCATTATTTCTCAGCGTTAAAAGATTCTCTTGCTAAACACTGTCCGCAAACCGATGCAGAAGCTTCAGAGGCAGAATGGCGGGAGCTTTATGATTTGGCAAATGCTGACTTCCACCGCTTTCTTGCAGGCTGGAGCCCTGAACACGTGAAAATTAACCGCGCGCTGCAAGACTCCACTGAAAATGCACTGGCGGGACTACAAAGCTGAAGTCCTGCCGGCGCACTACTGAATCGATGAAATTACCAGGTCAGGTCGTCCGGGATCTCGTAATCGGCGTACCAGTCCCCTTCGTCTTCCTGTTGACCTTCGTTATTACTGGTATCCAGGTCGGCACGGTAAACCACTACAGATTCATCACGCTGGGCAATTTTATCTGCAACCGGTGACGGTACCAGTTCATACGCACCGTCGAGAGCAACCACAGCCAGACGGCCTTTAGTCACCTGCTTATGTACAGCGGCTGAAACATACATGCGTTTAACCACATTTTCGTGGGTAAAGTTCAGTAAGGTATCACCGTCCCGGCTTTGTTTATTCACCGTGATAAGTTGCTTTATTTGCGCAGCAACAGAGCGCTTTTCACGCTCCTGTTGCTGTTCAGCATTTAACTGACGGTCCCGCTCTTTTTTCTCAGCAGTGGCCTGTTCAGCAGCGATTTTGGCAGCATCAGCTTCCACCTGCTGATTCTTATTCTTCAGCTTTTGCTTTTTACGCTTTTCCGCTCTGGCATTCTTTGCCGAATTTTTATCGGCCAGACCTGCCTTTAAGAGTTGATCCTGTAATGAAGCCACCTGACACCTACTTCTTTTTCTTGTCCTGAGTTACCCATTTGCCATCCTGATACCAGGACGACCACCCTGTTGATTTACCGCTGTCATTTTCAGACATAACGTATTGCTGCTTAGTTTTTCTGCTGTAACGCACAATGGACGGATTACCTTCCGGATCCTTTTGCGGCGCATCAGCCAGATAGTAAAACTTACGCGAAATACGATCTCTGAAACGGGCCAGTTCCTCAACTTTTGGCGCACGGGTTTCTCTTGATTTAGGGAAATTATGTGCAGCCAGGAAAATACCGGAGGCACCGTCACGCAACACAAAGTGTGCATCAGACTTCTCACAAGGCAATTCAGGTAAATCCACCGGATCTTCTTTTGGTGGCGCAGCTTCCCCGTTACGCAGCAATTTGCGGGTATTCTTACATTCTTCGCTGGTACAACCGAAGTATTTACCAAACCGGCCGTTCTTCAGTTCCATATCGCTGCCGCACTTATCACATTCGATAACAGGGCCGTCGTAACCTTTGATCTTAAATGTACCGGCTTCCACGTATGTACCCGGACAGGTCGGCGTGTTACCACACACATGCAGTTTACGCTTTTCATCTACCAGATAGCTGTCCATTGCCGTACCACATACATCACAACGGCGCTTAGCCCGCAATGCTTCGGTTTCCAGCTCTTCTTCGTTATCGACCTTCACCACTTCGTCACCCGGTGTCAGGTTCATGGTGTTGGTGCAACGCTCTTTCGGAGGCAGGTTGTAACCTGAGCATCCTAAGAATACACCGGTAGATGCGGTACGGACGTTCATTTCACGGCCACACTTGTCACATTCAATACCTGCCGGGACCGCCTGATTGGTGCGCATTCCACCTTCTTCAGCGTCCTTTTCTGCTTTCAGTAACTTGGCGTAGAAATCGTTGTAGAAACTGTCGAGAACCTGCTTCCAGTTTTTCTTACCTTCTGCAATGTCATCGAGATGCTGTTCCATATTGGCAGTGAAATCGTAACTCATCAGGTCATCGAAATTTTCCATCAGACGATCGTTAACAATTTCACCCATTTTTTCAGCATAGAAACGTTTATTTTCCAGCCGGACATAACCACGGTCCTGAATCGTGGATATAATGCTGGCGTAAGTAGAAGGCCGGCCAATGCCACGTTTCTCAAGCTCTTTTACCAGTGAAGCTTCGTTAAAACGAGCCACAGGTTTAGTGAAGTGCTGTTTAGGATCCAGGGCTTGCAAATCAAGGGCTTCGCCCTGCTTCACGTCCGGCAGTAAGAGTTCTTCATCACCCTTCTTACGGATTTGTGGCTGTACCTTAGTCCAACCGTCAAATTTCAGTACCCGGCCCTTCGCCACCAGTTCGTAATCACCGGCAATTACACGGATCGTAGTGGCATCATATTTTGCGTTTGTCATCTGACACGCAACAAACTGACGCCAGATCAGCTCATACAGGCGCTGTGCGTCTCTCTCCATCTCTTTAAGCGATGCAGCCTGCACATTTACGTTTGAAGGACGAATCGCTTCGTGGGCTTCCTGAGCGCCTTCTTTGCTACCGTAACGGATAGGTGAATCCGGCAGATACTTGCCACCAAAATTATCGTCGATGTAAGCACGGCAATTATCCAGCGCTTCCTGACTCAGATTCGTTGAGTCTGTACGCATATAGGTAATGTGACCAGCTTCGTACAATCGCTGAGCCAGCATCATGGTTTTCTTAACACCAAAACCAAGACGGGTACTGGCCGCCTGCTGCAGAGTAGATGTAATAAACGGTGCTGACGGTTTACTTTGCGTGGGTTTAGACTCACGGCTTTCAACCACGTATTGCGCTTTTTCCAGTTCGGCCAGCGCTGCATCGGTTTCTTTCTTATTAACCGGTTTAAACGCTTTATCGCGGTAACGGTTAACCAGCATACGCAGTTGCTGTTTCGCGCCTGATGTTACATCTGCATGTACGTCCCAGAATTCTTCCGGTACAAAAGCCTTAATTTCCCGCTCACGCTCGACTACCAGACGCACGGCGACTGACTGCACACGACCGGCAGACAAACCGCGGGCAATTTTCTTCCACAACAGCGGTGACACCATGAAACCCACAACACGGTCAAGGAAACGTCTTGCCTGCTGGGCATTTACGCGATCAGTGTTAACCTCGCCGGGATGAGAGAAAGCTTCCTGAATGGCGTTTTTGGTGATTTCGTTAAACACCACGCGCTGATAGGTTTTATTCTTCTCGCCAAGCAGTTCCCGCAGGTGCCATGCAATGGCTTCCCCCTCGCGGTCCAAATCCGTTGCGAGATAGACGGTGTCAGCATCTTTTGCGAGCTTCTTCAGCTCATTGACAACTTTTTCTTTGCCCTGAAGCACCTGGTAATGTGCTTTCCAGTCTGCTTCGGGGTCGACGCCCATGCGATCTACCAGTTTACGGTATTCATATTTGCGCAGATATTCTTCCCGCGCATCATCGCTTAATGTTTTCAGTTCTTTTGCCGTTTTTTTGGGCTCAACATTGCCGACCGCCTTCGTAGGCAGGTCGCGCACGTGGCCAACAGAAGATTTTACGATAAAATTTTTACCGAGATATTTATTTATCGTTTTTGCTTTTGCTGGTGACTCGACAATAACCAGTGATTTTGCCATAAAAATTGATTAAACCTGTTCGTAATCAGAGATTTATATCATCTCATTGAATAATAAAGGGTATAAAGAAGTGATGGTGCACAACCCTTTCTTTTTTTAACATATATCTACAAAGTGAATGGAAAACAAGATCTTCTTAATAGTTATTCTGTCGCCTGCTTCAAATACCGCCACAAACCGTTCACTTTTTAATCACTCACATTGGCAAGGCCATTAAAAACCGTATAATGCCGCCAATTCAGTGAGCAAAAAAGACGGTTTATTTGCTGCCTTCCCCTGCTTTATTTGGGTTCTTACGCTAAATTCAAGCAACGGCCGGCAGTCATTCATGATCCATTTCCAAGAGGCAATTCCATGCAGCAATTTGAAGTAAATTTTGACGGACTCGTTGGCCCTACTCATAACTATGCGGGGTTATCAACCGGAAACGTTGCATCTCAAAATAATGCCAATGCTGTCAGCAATCCAAAAGAGGCGGCAAAACAAGGTCTGGCGAAGATGAAAGCACTGGCCGATATGGGAATGAAACAAGGTGTTTTAGCGCCGCAGGAGCGTCCTGACATCGCCATGCTGAGACGTCTGGGCTTTTCCGGTTCAGATGCACAGGTTCTTGATAAAGCTGCAAAGCAGGCGCCTCAGGTCTTTCTTGCCTGTTGCTCCGCCTCAAGCATGTGGACAGCCAATGCAGCAACAGTTTCACCCGGTGCTGACACACTGGACGGCAGAATTCATTTTACCCCGGCCAATCTGACCAATAAGTTCCACCGTTCCCTTGAACCGGCGGTGACCGGTGCCATTTTGCAGGCAACCTTTGATGATGACAAATACTTCGCTCACCATACTCACCTGCCCGATAACGAGCATTTCGGCGACGAAGGCGCGGCAAACCATACCAGACTGTGTACTGAATACGGCAAAGCCGGTGTAGAACTGTTCGTTTACGGCCGGTATGCGTTTAACCAAAGTAAACCTGCACCGGTGCGTTACCCTGCAAGACAAACGTTTGAAGCCTCACAGGCTATTTCCCGTCTGCACGGTCTGAAAGATGAAAAAGTGGTGTATATCCAGCAGAATCCGGATGTGATTGATCAGGGAGTCTTCCACAACGACGTGATTTCAGTAGGTAACCAGAACGTCCTTTTCTATCATGAGCAGGCCTTTTTGAATACCGGCTCTGTACTGAAAGAAATTCGCCGCAAATTTGGTGAAAGTCCGCTGCACTTCATTGAAGTACCTACCAGTGCTGTTTCTGTAATGGACGCGGTCAGTACCTATTTGTTTAATACTCAAATCATCACCCTGCCGCAGGGTCACATGGCAATTATTGCACCGGCAGAATGTCAGGAAAACCCGGCAGTTTCTGATTATTTAAACACTCTCACAGCCATGGACACGCCGGTAAAAGAAGTGAAATACTTTGATGTTAAGCAGAGCATGCGAAACGGCGGTGGTCCGGCTTGTCTACGGTTACGCGTAGCCATGAATGAGAGAGAATTAAAGGCCGCAAACCCGCATACGCTGATGAATGACATCCTGTTTGCCCGTTTGAATCAGTGGGTGGAAAAACACTACCGTGACCGCTTGTCTGAGCAGGATTTACGTGACCCGCAGTTACTCACAGAAAGCCGCACCGCACTGGATGAACTGACACAAATCATGAAACTCGGTTCGGTCTACCCCTTCCAGCAGGTTTAATTAACCCTTTCGGACAGGCAGATATGAAAAAGCCGTCACTTCAGGTGACGGCTTTTTTGTCAGGGAGCTGAATCACTCAGCATCTGTACATTGGCTACTCACTCCGAACGGACTGGAAGGTGGCTGAATATTTTCATTCGAAGCATCATCTGCAGCGATTGCGAACAGATACTTCATACTCGCACTGGCTTCACTACCTGTAGACTGTGCAAATACAGAAATCTCAGCTTCGTAAAATCCAGCATATTCTCTGGGATAACGGAGTTCCAGCGTTGCCTGCCCATTTTCATCGGTCTCGTTGATACCATCCTTGAATGTCAGTGAACCAACAATACCGGGGGTCAGGAAAGTATCACGGTTAATGTCTTCGCCATTGGAAAAGTCTGTAGTATCCGAAGCCAGGCGCTGAGCATTAAAATTGCCTGAATCTAAAATACCGTTTCCGTTAATGTCTTCGTTCACACATTCGGCGGTATAGGTACCCAGAATATTCCCGTCTGAATCGACATCACGGATAACCCATACAGGGTCAACCCATACCCAATATCCCTTGTAGAATTCACCACCATCGGCATACTTTACAGGTGTAGACGATGCAGTCAGCGACACCCCTTCAATTGGCTGTCCCACCGAATCCGTTACAAACACAGCAAACTCTTTGAGGTATGTTGTGCTATCGGGTTTTTCAATTTCATTACCGGTACCGATTGATACGTCAAATGCCCGGTTTCCTACAGTAAGTGTCACATCGCCGGTTACAGCGACATCATCAACCACTGTTGCTGTTACCATCACCGCATCTTCGCTGGTTACTGCGCCGGATGTGAATACTGTTGAAGCAATACCGTTACTGTCAGTGGTTGCCTGTGACGGTGAAATGGAACCGGTACTGGTGTCGTTCACTGTAAAGCTGACAACTTTGCCCTTCACCAGGTTGCCCGCAGGGTCACGGACTATCGCAGTAATGGTACTGGTTTGTCCGTCAGGGCCAATCTGATCAGGAGACGCATCCACATAAAGGCTGTCAGCATCGGTGGCAATAAACTCTATATCAACTGTCGCACTCACTTCATTACCGTCACCGTCCACGCCGGTTGCAGTTACAGAAGATAAGCCGGCATTGGTTGACGCGATATCAAAGGACAACTCACCGTTAGCGTCGGTAGTACCGCTTTCATCGCCCGGGCGAATATCACCACGGGATGCAGTAAAAGTTACTGTTCCGCCGGCAAAAGGGGCATTGTCTTTGTTCCAGCTCACTGTCAGTGTGGTGTAATTCGCTTCTTCATAGCTGTCATCCGGTGCAACAGCCACTTCTTCCGCAGGCACTGTGGTAAAGGAGAAGTCATCTTCCTGTACGGTGACTGTGAAACTGCCAATGGCATTTAACGCAGACGCTGTCACCGTGGACGAACCTGATTCGGTACCGGTAAATTGCACGGTAGCCTGACCATTCGCCCCTGTAGTGACAGAAGATGCTGATAATTCGCCGGATGTTGCAGCCAGTTCGATGGCCTGATTAGGAATATTTGTGCCGTCCGAGTCCTGAACCCGCAACGTCAGAGTGGTGGAATCATTAATAGTAATTGAGCGGGCACCGTTAATAGTGACCTCAGTACCTGAAATCTCAATGTCGATGGTTTGCGTCAGGTCGCCGGCGGCGGCAGTCACGGTGACAGTGCGGTTGGCAGCATTATTCTGGCTGGTCAGTCTGGCTGTTGCCGTACCGTTTTCCAGTGTCTGGCTGTCAACCTGCTGAATTTCTACACCGGCTGAAGAAGGTGCAGAGAATGACACATCAACCCCTTCCATTAATACGCTCTGAGCATTTTTAACCAGTGCAATTAATTCAATGTCATCTGAACCGCTGGAAGCCAGTTGTACCGAAGTGGTGTACAACTCAAGAACAGCCGGAACTTCCGTGATCACAGAAGCGCCTTCAGAGGAAAAAGTGGTAGAAGCAGTCGTACCGTCAGGTAATGTAGCGGTGACTTCACCGTCACCTGAGGCACTGCCAACAGCAAGACCGATAGTCGCTGCGCCGGTATCATCAGTGCGGGCGGTAGCCGTGTCGTTTGAGAAAGTGGCAATATTTTCATCAGATAACGTGAAATCAATCAGGGTATCGGTAAGAGGATTATCGAACTGATCGGTAACACTGACGTTGAGGATCAGTGCATTGTCTGATGCAAGATTACGGTCAGCCTCACCCGTCTGGTTTACCAGAGTCAGCGAAATTGTATAGACCGCGTTTTCATCCGAACTACTGCCGGACGAGGTAAATGTCGTTGTGCCTTCAGTACCATCAGGTAAAGTGGCTGTGATCTGACCATCACCGGCTGCTGTGCCAACGGTAAGATCAATAGTAGCGACACCGGCATCATCTGTACGCGCTGTACCGGTATCATTACCGAAAACAGCCAGTTCTTCATTAGATAATGTGAAGGTAATTAAGGTGTCTGCCAGCGGCGCCCCGTCATTGTCAGTCACTGTCGCGTTCAGTGTGAGCGGGTTATCTGTCGCAAGATTACGGTCAGTCTCATCATTCTGGTTTACGAGAGCAAGGGAAACCGTGTAAGTTGAGTCAGTGTCGTCAGAGTCTCCTGAGCCGCTACTGCTGTCGGATTCACGCTCTAATGAGCCGCCGCCTCCGCAGGCAAATAATAAGAACAGCATACTGAACAGCGTCAGAGACTGGGAAAGTGTTTTCATAGTTGTCTTCCTGGACCTCTAGTAAATGACAATACTGAAATATTTTTCATTTCAATCTGATAAGATTCTGGCACACTAAAGCTATAACAAAATCAATAACATTGTTGTTAGGGAACCCACATGTCTCAATCTGCTAATAAGCTTAGCCTCACTGCCAGAATCTTTATCGGCATGGGCGCCGGAATCATTACCGGTTGGTTACTTCAGCTTCTTTTCGATAATAGCGGAGATTTTCGCTTTTCGATATTCGGCTTTGAATTTTCCACGTATACCTTTTTGGTAGAAGGTATATTCTCCACAATCGGTGCAATCTTCATCGCCAGCCTGAAAATGTTGGTCGTCCCGCTAGTGTTTATCTCACTTGTATGCGGTACGTGCAGTTTATCTGATCCCGGAAAACTGGGTCGTCTGGGCCTCAAATCCGTATCGTTATATATACTCACAACAGCTATCGCAATTACACTGGCCATCAGTCTGGGATTAGTTGTTAGTCCCGGCAGTAACGTATTAATGCCCACCGATGCAAGCTATGTGGCTAAAGAAGCCCCTTCCTTCTCTCAGGTTATTATTAACATGTTCCCTACCAACCCCATAAAATCCATGGCGGAAGGAAACATGCTGCAAATTATTATCTTCGCCGTGTTGTTCGGTGTAGCTATGGCGATGACCGGCGATGCCGGCAAACGTCTGGGCGCGGTATTTGAAGATTTAAATACGATTATCATGAAGCTGGTTACCATTATTATGAATCTGGCGCCATACGGTGTGTTCGTATTAATGGCCAAACTGTTCAGCACCATCGGTGGTGATATGCTTGGCAGTCTCGCGAAATATTTTTTCCTCGTATTAGTCGTGCTTATTCTGCATGGTACGATTGTGTATTCAGTGCTTCTTAAAACCATGACCGGTCTTAGCCCGTTTACCATGATTAAGAAAATGCGCGACGCCGCCCTGTTTGCTTTCACCACATCCAGCAGCAGCGCCACCTTACCGGTGACCATGGAAACTGCACGTAACAAACTGGGCGTGGGCAAATCGGTTTCTTCTTTCACGCTTCCGCTGGGTTCGACCATCAACATGGATGGCACTGCCATTATGCAGGGTGTAGCCACCGTGTTTATCGCACAGGTTTATGGAGTGGATCTGACACTTGGTGATTACATTATGGTGGTCTTCACCGCCACACTGGCTTCAGTAGGTACGGCAGGTGTGCCGGGCGTAGGCCTTATAATGCTTGCTATGGTACTGCAACAGGTGAATCTGCCTGTGGAAGGTATCGGTTTGATTATCGGTGTCGACCGTTTACTGGATATGACCCGTACTGCCGTTAACATCACCGGTGACTGTATGGTTTCCTGTGTGGTGGCAAAGAGTGAAGGCGAACTGGATGAAGCGGTTTACAATGACCCTGATGCCGGCATAAAAGAAGAAACGGTGGACTTCGAACACTTCGATAAAAATGCTTAAAAGAAAAAAGGTGGCCCCGGCCACCTTTTTTTTATGCTCAGAACACACAACATTATTGCTAACCGTTCAGTGCTCTTGCCGGATCAACCTTTACTGCCCTTGAAGCCGGATACCATGTTGCCAGCAAACACAATACAAAGGCAGTCGATACAGTAATAACCACGTCCTGCCACTGCAATTCTGACGGCAGAAAATCGATAAAGTAAATATCTCCGGACAACACCGTTATGCCTGTCAGCTTTTCAATAAAAGCGACAATGGCAGAAAGATTAGGCGCCACGAATACCGCTGCCACGGTGCCGCAAACAATGCCGGTTACGCCGTTGATAAGGCCCTGAATCATGAATGTGCGGCGGATAAGACTGTCTCCTGCTCCCATGGTTTTCAGGATTGCTATGGCTCCCTGTTTTTCCCTGACGGCCATCACCAGAGTGGACACAATGTTAAAACAGGCAACGGCAATCACCAGGGTCAGTGAAATCATCACAACAACACGCACCAGTTGAATATCGTTATAGAGGTGTCCCTGGGTACGCATCCAGTAGGAAATATAAACCGCCTGGCTGAAATCATAACCAATACTGCGCATGGTGTCATAGGCGTCGTAAGGATCTTTCAGCATAAAACGCAGGCCCTGGGCACCGGTGGTTACGCCGGATTCCTTTGATGCGGTGTTCAGGTGCATCATCGCCAGGTAATTATCCATTTCACCGCCCACGTTCAGACTGCCTGCTACAGTAAGATGCATCAGATGGGGGGCTTTGAATGCCATATTATCTGTCGCTGTCGGGATCAGAACACCTATGCGGTCACCAGCCGATAACGACAGTTTCTGTATCAGTCCCTGCCCCAGCAAAATTTGATCATCGCCCGAGGTAAACTGTTGCCAGCCGGCTTTCGTCACCTGATCCCGCCAGCGGTCATGACTGGCGCGGCTGATATCAAGACCGGTAATTTCGACAGCTTTCAGGCTACCCTTATGCTGCAACATACCGGTAATTTTTGTATAAGGCTCAATGCTCTCCACTCTGGGATCCTGCTCAAGGCGGGCTATCTCTTCTTCCCAGTTTTCAATGCCTTCACTGTTAACGGCGTAGAGTTCGCCATGAGGGATAACAGCAAGTATACGGTTCAGCAATTCCCGTTCGAAACCGTTCATTACCGACAGCAAAACAATGAGCACAAAACACCCCAGACCAATCCCTACCGTGGAGGAGAAGGAGATAAAAGAAATGTAGCCATTTTTTTGCTTGCCGCGCCGGAAGCGAGATGCAAGTTGCCATGCCAGATTCAACCTGCCGCCTCCCCGTGAAGCAATCCGTCTTTAATATGCAAAGTGCGGTTCATTCTTGCAGCCAGCGCATTATCGTGGGTCACGACAACAAAACTGGTGCCCAGGCTTTCACTGAGAGATGTCAGTAAACCGTAGACCTGCTCGCCAGTTTTATTGTCCAGGTTTCCGGTGGGCTCATCGGCCAGAACCAGAGCGGGACGATTTACCAGCGCACGGGCAATTGCAACCCTTTGACGTTCACCACCTGATAACGCGGATGGCTTATGCATCAACCGGTGCGTTAACCCCACCTGTTCCAGCATGTCAGTTGCCGCCTGTTTTGCCTTTTTTTCCGGCATACCGCCAATCAGTAAGGGCATGGCTGCATTTTCCAGTGCTGAAAACTCAGGGAGAAGATGATGGAACTGGTAAATAAAACCAATTTTCTGATTGCGCAGTGCCGCAAGCTGAGACGATTTCATACCTGTCATAGACTCGCCATGAAACCAGACTTCACCTTCGGTAGGTTTGTCCAGGCCGCCGAGAATATGCAGTAAGGTACTTTTTCCTGAACCCGAACTGCCGAGAATAGCGACATGCTCAGAGGTCTGTACGGTAAGTGACACATCAGAGAGAACCGGCGTATCGGTTTCGCCGTCATGATAAGTTTTTGAAATCCCGCGACACGCGAGTAGTGCATCCATATGAAATCTAGCTTCCGGAAGTAATTCTACCTGAGCGAATACTAACGTGAGGGATGCAAATGACCAACAGAAAGCGTTGAAAAACAGATAACTTTAGAGGAAAGTGGCGGAGCGGACGGGACTCGAACCCGCGACCCCCGGCGTGACAGGCCGGTATTCTAACCAACTGAACTACCGCTCCACTGGGATATTGTGTCTCTTGAATGGCGGAGCGGACGGGACTCGAACCCGCGACCCCCGGCGTGACAGGCCGGTATTCTAACCAACTGAACTACCGCTCCACACAAGAGAATGCGCGAAACTAAATGGCGGAGCGGACGGGACTCGAACCCGCGACCCCCGGCGTGACAGGCCGGTATTCTAACCAACTGAACTACCGCTCCGAAGAACCATATTAGTTTTGCTATTGAAAGTGGCGGAGCGGACGGGACTCGAACCCGCGACCCCCGGCGTGACAGGCCGGTATTCTAACCAACTGAACTACCGCTCCACTTTTTTCAATTTTTTCAGCAGCTTGCAGATTCTTTATTGAAGTCTCTGCCCTGACTGCGGCGCAGATAATACGTATTCCCTATGGTCGAGTCAACGGTTTTTTTAGATAAAATGTGCCAACATACATCGTTTGCCTGATTATTCGCCATAATGATGTAATAACCACCGTATACCATGCTGGCAGGGCCTGCAAACCGTGTTTCAGCCATGTAAGTCATCTGTTGAAAACGACACTGTCCTATTTTTTTTCTGCGCTGTCAGGCTTCTTCTTTTTAAATTTCGACAGTAAACCAGCCAGCAAGCCCGGCTTTTTCTCTTTATCTTCTGCGCCTGTAGTAGCCTGAGGCGCTGCCGGAGCAACCGCAGGTTTTGCAGCCTTTTTCCGCTTCCATACAATAAAGCCTACAATGAGCACACCAATCAGGATTATCGAGCCGTTTACCACTGCAATAAGCATGATCATTGTGCCGTCATCCATTCCGGGCTCTTCCGGTGGCAGTTGTACAGACGGCATGGATGGCGTGTCTTTTAATAATGCCGCTTCAAGATCCCCAGCTCCACCTGTTACAGGCGCTTCGTCACTCTCTTCGCCGCCGGTTTCGCCTAAAAATGTATATTCCGGCACATCGAGGATCACGTCCCTGCCATCGGTGGTGCTCGCGTAAGCAGTGATCTTTACTCTGAACAAACCGTCTTCATAGGCAAGGAGCCGGTGTAAGCGGGCTTCAGATGAAGGTTCAGTAATGGAAAAGTTCTGAATATCGCCGTTGGGAAACCTGACCTTTCCGTCTATTAATAACGATTCAATATCAATCTGGTCACGCACCACATCAATATGTAAATCGTGGTAACCCTGTTGTCCGTCATCCAGTGTTTCACTCAATACCACAGGGTTCGGGTGTAACATGATAACCGGATCAATTTGTTCACGGGAAAACATGGGAGTGTCCACGGTGAAAACAGGACGCCACTCACCGGAAGGGATTGCCAGATTAAACTGACCGGTGAACACGCCATCTTCCGGCGCTTCGTCCATGCCCCTGCCATTATCTTCAAAGGTGGCAATGAGTTCGTCTTTCGCGCCAAAGTTATCAAAGTTCGGATTATTGGTACTTTTGAGTTCGATGGACAAATCAACCACTTCACGAAAAGCCGAATAATCAATGGGCTTGCCACCATTCGTCAGATAGGC
Organism: Alteromonas sp. NFXS44; assembly: GCF_040148705.1. Classification (NCBI taxonomy): domain Bacteria; kingdom Pseudomonadati; phylum Pseudomonadota; class Gammaproteobacteria; order Alteromonadales; family Alteromonadaceae; genus Alteromonas; species Alteromonas sp. NFXS44. The sequence goes on from NZ_JAGDEA010000008.1 coordinate 156,425, forward strand.
GGTTTGTTTGAGCACTTCACCCGAGAATATAACTGCCGGCAGAGGATCGGCATGAAGCTCAATGCCTGAAAGTACCATCACCCGGCTTTCCGGTAACACCTGCCCCACAGCCTGCCAAGGTCCCGGCACCGGATTTTTTATCTTAATCATGTCGAAGGTATCATCGTCATACCATTCCACATTATTTTTTTCAGCCTGAGAGGAGAATATCTTCGAGCCGTCGGGTCGCACCAGAACCACGGGTGCAGAACCAAACTCACGGAAGAAAACCATGGTTACTTCGTCCACTTCATGATCAATGCGGAAGCGGTTACGAAGCAAAAGAATAGAATTTTGATAATCGTCACCCAGTGCGGTTAACGCACTGGTGTCTACGGCCGGTTCATCACCGGCCTGCTGTGCTGACAGCGAAAAACTGCCGGCAATAAAAAATAGCCAGATAGAAGTTAAAAAAGGAATTAACTTTCGGGAGTTGCTCGCCACAAACACTTTCCACCGCTCTTTTGCACAATATCCAGTCGTGCTTCATGTTGTTCTAATTCATCGGCGGAGGCGCGGATAACCTTTAATTTATTTCCGTTTCGCTGGATACGCCGGATCCCCTGAGTATCACCGCTTCCTTCGCTGTTCTGGCCGGCAAGATTCAGTTTTGTCTGGCCACCGGTCATCAACAGATAGACATCAGCAAGAATTTCGGCATCCAGCAAAGCGCCGTGCAGTTCCCGGTGACTGTTGTCTATACCGTAGCGCCGGCACAATGCATCGAGGTTATTTTTCTGCCCCGGGTGCATCTTTCTGGCAAGGGATAAGCTGTCGAGCACAGAACAAATTTCGTGAGTTTTGACCCCGGCAGTGGGAGCATTCATACCGAATTCGTGATCCATAAAGCCGACGTCGAAGGCCGCGTTATGAATTACCAGCTGGGCACCGGTGATAAAGTCGATAAAGTCCTGCGCCACGTCTGCAAACAAAGGCTTGTCTGCCAGAAATTCATTGGTAATCCCGTGAACTTCAATCGCTTCCTGTTCAACAATTCGCTGAGGGTTGATGTATACATGAAAATGATTGCCGGTAAGTTTGCGGTTAACAACCTCAACACAGCCAATTTCAATGATACGGTGACCTTCTTTAGGTTCGATACCCGTGGTTTCTGTATCGAGCACGATTTGACGCATGTCTGCAACACCTTGTTTTATCTTATAGTTGCCGGGTGCCCCGCGAATTTCAGATTTTCGCTGGCACAGGCGGTTTCAGTTCTTTAGTATACCAGGACATTATCACGGAAACACATTTCTGACGTAAAAAAGGCCCTTCATGGCAAAGAAAAAAATCGCGATATATACCGATGGTTCCTGTTTAGGCAACCCCGGACCAGGCGGGTATGGCGCACTGTTGATATTCGGAAAACACAAAAAAGAAATCAGTGAGGGTTTTAATCAAACCACCAATAACCGCATGGAACTGATGGCCCCCGCTGCTGCACTGGAATGTCTGACGGAACCCTGCTTTGTAGACATTACCACCGACAGTCAGTACGTGAAAAACGGCATTAACCAGTGGATCAAGAACTGGCGCAAAAACGGCTGGCGTACTGCAGACAAAAAACCGGTCAAGAACGCAGATTTGTGGAAGCGTCTGGACGAAGCCGTAAAGAAGCACGATGTGGACTGGCACTGGGTTAAGGGCCACTCCGGCCATCCGGAAAATGAGCGGGTTGATGATTTAGCCCGTGAAGCTGCCGGCAGTCCTACGCAGGACGATACCGGCTTTTCCGGTTAATTCACCGGTGCAAATAAAACCTGGCGGATAAATAGATGATTATCCTTTTGAACGCAACACCTCAGGCACGTATTTTGAGTAACGCAGGGTAAATTCATGGATGATTCAAAAATCGTTTTAGTCACTGGTGGTAGCCGCGGTATTGGGGCTGCTACTTCTAAATTGTTTGCCGCAAAAGGATATACGGTTTGTATCAATTTCAAGTCTAATTTGGAAGCGGCTGAAGTTTTAACTCATGAGATTAACACTTTGGGTGGTCGTTGCTTTGCCGTTCAGGCCGACGTCTCTCAGGAAGCCGGTGTAATGCGACTGTTTAAGCGAATTGACGATGAACAGGGATATTTATCAGTTCTTGTAAACAATGCGGGCATTTTGCGTCAGCAATCGCGGCTCGAAGAGCTGACGGCCGAAAGAATCAACAGCATTTTGACTAACAATGTAACCAGTTACTTTCTTTGCTGCCGGGAAGCTGTGAAGCGCATGTCGACACATCGTGGCGGACAAGGAGGCACTATAGTAAATGTCTCATCGGGTGCCTCCCGTACCGGTTCGCCGGATGAATATATCGATTATGCAGCTTCTAAAGGAGCCATTGATACTTTAACCAGAGGCCTCTCATTGGAAGTCGCCGCTGAAGGCATTCGGGTAAATTGTGTCCGTCCGGGTTTAATAAACACAGACATGCACGCTGACGGCGGTGAACCTGAAAGAGTTGAGAGATTAAAGAGCATTATTCCCCTGCAACGCGGCGGTGAACCAGAAGAAGTGGCAGAAGCCATCTATTGGCTCTCGTCTGACAAATCTTCATTCTCGACAGGCAATTTTTTAGACCTTTGTGGCGGGCTTTGAAAGCGAATTAATTCGCTTTCTTTGTGCCTTTCACTTTGTTTTCTAAGCGCTCTACATTCTCAACAAAATAATCGTAGTAAGGAATATCTTCTGTAGCGACAGCCAGTGCTTTTTTCGCATAGGTCAGCGCTTCCCTGAGCTTATTTTGTCCTTCATAGCCATATGCAACACCGGCAATAGCATCAGGGTTTTCAGGGTGATGGGACATATTATGCTTATACAACTTCATCGCTAAATGAGGCTTTTTCTGCCAGTCAAAGTAGTAACCTAACTCCCGAACCACGTTTTCAGGTGGTGTCGGGTCGATACCCCATTGTTCACCTAAACGCCGGTAGTAATCGTCGATATCCTGCATATCTGCAGTCACTTTCTCACGGGGAAACGCTTTGCTCATGAAAAATGATTGATATGCGTTAAAAATGCCAGCCGCCGATGTCAGCCCATGAGAAACGCGCGGGTGCTCGTTTACCACAATATTTAAATGAGGGTTGCCATGGGTTGAAAACGAAGTTAACAGCTCGTCATAGTAAGGTCGCATTGGTAGCCCTTCGTTACCCATATTCATATAAACATAGGCAGATTCAGACGGTTCAGCAGAAAGCCACTTTTCGGTTCGTTCCACCATCGCGCCCGCGTTCCACCAAACCGCAGGACTATAAGCGATATGTGCATCAAAAAGGCCCGCTCGTTGTTGCATGGCATACAAACTAAACACACCGGCAGCCGATGCCCCTGAAATAATACGGGTCGAATGTGTGTGATACCGTTTTTCAACATCGGGGATGAGTTCCTGCTCAATGAACGCAAGAAATTTTTTAGCCCCGCCGCCAATGCCAACAGGGCCATTTCTGTCCTGATTCACAGTGGGATACATGTCGCGGAGTCTGTCTGTATTTTCAACCGCCACGATAATAACGTCGGGGGCTGCGTCAGCATCTTTTAATCTGCCCAGAACCTCTTTCATGAGAGGAATATTCTCAGCTCCATCAAGCCGGTAAATAACCGGGTAATTCTGTGATGTGGTGAAATAATCCTCAGGTAGCAAAACCTGATATTGCCGCTGTTCGCCAAGTACCTTTGAATCTATGTCCACCACTTCATAATCATTTGCCAGACCCGGAAATGATGAAACAAGCACTGCTGCAGAAAACAACCATTTGAAATACTTCATACTTATCCTTGTAATTTTTCTTCTACCTTAACAGCTTATCGGTGCATGTGACGGGTTTTCTGGCATATTATTTTCGTAGACGTTTACGTGAACACCTTTCTGTGAGTATGTAAGTGTATTGTATCGATGAAATGCCTGCATTTGATTAAAGGAGACTTTAAAAGCGATTCAGACAATCGATCCTTAGAGCGAGAAAGTGTCCCGGCTTCATGCAACCTGTTGCGGTATTCAACGAATTACCTAAGACCGCGGTAAATTAGCGAGTGATGCACTTCGGAGTTGAATTCGCGTAAAATCCAGAATCAAAAGTGGTTGTAAGACAAAAACTGTTCGGGGTGGATAGAAATTACAGTCACGATAATATCTGACTAAAACGTAATGCCAGTCGTTTAACTGACTGGCATTACTAGCGAGGGCTACGTAAACCACTACTTTTTTAATTAATTTCCTGTATTCTTGCAGCCTGTAGGTATATCAATTCCACAATCAGTAATAGTGACTACTCCTGTTCGCTGCGGTGGAATTTGATACGACAGCGGGTTAATTTGCCCATTGATAGCTGAATTTCTAAATAGGTCTGATACTGATATCCTCAAATTTTTTAAATCCTCCGCTTTAAAAGGAATATCGTTGCCGTTGGAGTCGACAACTTTATCTATGGTCGCTCTCATAGACAAGTCAGCTAAAACCTCAATATCTATTTCCATGTACCCTCCGGCTTCTAAAGGGACTCTGTAAGTATTCGATATTTTTGATACATCAACTAGATTAAAAGCGCTAGCCAACTGTCCCAATAGTTGAGCAATTGTCTCAGTTTGACCATCAAAAGTTTCGGACAAGAATGATTCAACCCTATTTTGACAGTATGCGCAGTTAACGACTTCCCAAGATTCTCCAATCACTTCTTTGGGGATTTCAACGCTTTCCACAGAATGTTTATATGTACTAAGGGCCTCTCTTAGATTGTCCATGTACTTTTGGTCTGCGGAACATGTTCTATTATCTTGACTATAAGTAACCCAGGCCCCTGAAGGGCCGGGTCCCCCAGGTAATGATATGTATCGCCACCCAACTGAATAAGTTGAGATTTGATATTTGCCTAAATCAATAACATTCACTCTAAAAAATTCGCTTGAGCCTCGTTGCGTATTTTCCCTTGCCCAAGTATTCGCCGTATTCAAACGCTGAGTGGCACTACAGTTATTACATTCAATATACTCATCGGCTAAAGCTTGATTAGTTAAAGCAAAAATAAAAAGCAGACCGAAGATAGACTTAATTAACATTCATAATATTCCTTTTACTGTAAATTAGACTATAACTATAACAATAATGATAACCATTCTCATTGTCAATTTGGTTGTCTGTTCTAGTTCCCGTGAACTTAGAAACTTAGGTTTCATCGTAGTTATAATTAATGAACTGCGTGATGCCGCCTAATTTAGCGAGTGGTGCACTTCAGGTCTTATTACTCCAGATGACAGGACCAATACACTCCGGTTATTCATGGACTTATTAACCGCGGTACTTCAATGTCAGAAACAATAGATCCCATTTGGCTGCATTCGGGAGGCGATACTGATTTATGGCTATTAGGTGTCCCCCCAACTCCTTTCAAAAACTTCAGAGTAATCCTTTTCGAGAATGTCCATTAGTTTAATAGTAAGTTTTGTGAAACCTTCTCCTACAACCCAATCCCGCCACGCAGACATTGGACTTACTGATGATTTAAAGTGTTCGTCCAAACGACACAGATCGATGAGGTTAATTAATTCTTAGTGAGAAGTCTCCAATCGGATTCCATCAAATTGCTTTTTTCAAACTATCCCGAAATCTGCTTTTACCCACAAGCAAAGTTGGCTAAGGCAAACATGCTAAAACCATTAGACTGCAATTCACTCTTTGTCACCGCGTAATCATCAATGTGTCAATGACCGCTTTACGTACAAATCGGTCGTTCGGAATCAATCGACCTTATGAACGCACCGGCAAATACACCCTGTTTTTCGCCTCTGCCATGGGCACATCCGGGTAAAAGCGCAGTCGTTCTATGAACGGTGGGAATTGTTCAAAGTGCCAATCATAACCCCCTTCGCCAATAACCTGTTCAATGCGCTGCTGTAACTTTCCGTCACTGCCTGTTTCTATCCAGCTTAAACAATGCAAAGCTGGAATATGAGCTTCAGAAACACCCAGAGAATTCGGCGCAATATCTTTGTCATGCTCTGCTGCAATACCGAAGGTAAAAGCCGCAGGTTCAGTATTGAGGGGGTCTGAATAAAAGATGTTAAACGTCCGGCTTTGAGAAGGCGGCGAGCCATTCAATTTTCGCCATTGAATAAAAGCACCAACGGAAGCCATCAGCGTTTGCGGTGAACCTCTGTGAAGAAGCTGCGCCAGCTTTACACCTTCAAACTGAACTAAAGCAGGTTCCGGCTCATTCATAGCGGTACTGTCTGTAGTCTTACTAACCAACTCCATTACCACTCAACAATGATTTTGCCGCGACTGTCATTGGCTTCAAGGCGGGCATGAGCAGTAGCGACATCTTCAACTGGCAACACGGTATCTACGTTCACAGTGAGCGTACCGTCGTCAAAGCCCGGCAGTCCGTGTTCGCAGAAATCTCGGATCAAATCAGCCTTGTAAGCGTCGCTGCGGTTTCTGAGCGTTGACCCCTGAATGCGGGCGCGTTTGCCCAACATCAATGCCATGTCTAACTTGTCTGCGAAACGCCCTGCCAGCATGGCTAAATAAACGATGTGCCCGTCTTGCGCGAGTACTTTAAGGTTACGGTTCAGGTAATCCCCTGCCACAAAATCGAGCACAAAGTTTACGCCTTCCGGCCAGGTGTCTTTCAAAACAGCAGCAAAATCCTGTTCTTTATAATTAATGGTCAGGTTCGCCCCCATATCACTGCACTGTGATAATTTATCTTCAGAAGACGCGGTGGTGACTGTGGCAATGCCTTTCAGTTTGCAAAGTTGCAGCGCAGCCAGGCCTACACCGCTGGCACCGGCGTGAATAAGGGCTTTATCCTGAGGTTGCAGGTTACCAATGGTAAACAGCGCCTGCCAGGCGGTAAGAAACACCTCCGTGAGCCCTGCTGCGTGTGTCAACGACATGCTCTGTGGCACCGGCATCAGATGACGTGCATTTACCGCCACATATTCAGCGTAGCCGCCACCCGCTACCAAACCGCACACCTTATCACCCGTTCTCCATTGAGTGACATCATCGGCAACGTCAGTCACTACCGCGGAAACTTCCAGTCCGAGAATGTCGCTTTCACCCGGCGGTGGCGGATATTTTCCCTGACGCTGCAAGGTGTCGGCGCGGTTTACCCCGAATGCATGCACTTTAACGAGCACCTGGCCACTGGCGATAGCAGGCGTATCCGTTTCACTGATCTTCAAAGATTCCGGCCCCGCGCCCTTGTCAAAATCGATATATCGCATCGCTGTACTCCCTCGTTTGACGATCTGAATTCAAAGATACCTATGGTCGTCACAAATATTCGGTTCAAAAGTCGCGCCGGATAATGAGAAAAGCTATACTGCGCGCCACTTTCATCTAAGGGTTATCATAACAATGTCTGCCACCGTCGTCTTACAACCTCAACGTGATAAATCACTGCGCCGTCGTCATCCCTGGGTTTTTGCCAGTGCCGTTGCCACGGTTAACGGACGTTGCCGCAGCGGAGACACTGTTGATGTGCTAAGTGCAGAAGGTGACTGGCTGGGCCGCGGAGCCTGGTCTCCTGAATCCCAGTTACGGGTTCGCATGTGGACCTTTAACAAAGATGAACCGGTAGACAATGTCTTTTTTGTTCGTCGCCTTTATACTGCCCTCACCCTCCGTGAAAACCTGGTGATAAACGACAACACTAACAGCTATCGCCTCATCGCATCAGAATCTGACGGATTGCCCGGCGTGACTATCGACGTGTACAACACGGTGATTGTCGTGCAACTGTTGAGTGCCGGTGCTGATAAGCAACGTGACAAGATTGTGTGGGCACTGAAAAAAGTGCTGCCGGGGAAAGACATTTTTGAACGCAGCGATGTGGATGTGCGTGCAAAAGAAGGACTGGAGCCACTGGTGCAGACGCTTCATGGCGATCCGGAACCGGTGGTCACAATTCTGGAGAATGGTATTCAGATTCAGGTAGATATTCGCAATGGCCATAAAACCGGTTTTTACCTTGATCAGCGTGATGCCCGCGCAGCGGCCGGGCGCTATGCCAGAGATAAAGATGTGCTGAACTGTTTCAGCTATACCGGCACGTTTTCGTGCTACGCGTTACAGGGCGGCGCGAAGCATGTCACCAATGTGGATGTGTCTGATCCGGCGCTTGAGCTTGCGGCAAAGCATCTTGAAATCAATGGTCTCGACAATGCCCGTTGCGACATGGTGAACGGCGATGTGTTTCAGGTTCTGCGTAAGTATCACGAAGAGCAACGACAATTTGACATGGTGATCCTGGATCCCCCCAAATTTGTCGACAGCAAAGCATCACTGGGCCGCGCATCACGTGGCTACAAAGACATTAACATGTACGGTATGCATGCGGTGAAATCAGGCGGTTTACTGCTGACGTTCAGTTGCTCAGGCCTGATGCCGGCGGATTTATTCCAGAAGATTGTGGCCGATGCCGCGCTGGATGCCGGTAAGACAATTAAGATTGTTGAACGCCTGACTCAGGCCAAAGACCACCCTGTCATTGGCACGTATCCGGAAGGTTATTACCTGAAGGGTCTGGTGTGTGAAGTAACTGATCTTTGATCAGTTACTTCATGAGTTAGTTACTTCATTTCTGAAATTTCTACACCAATAATACAGCTGGCGTCTGTCTCAGGCACACAGCGAACCACGGTTGCAATGGCCGACAAGGACGGGATCTGAGAGCTGTTGGAGTCGATAGAAACGTTAACCTGCGTACCCACTTCAATGGATGGCTCTTCAACTTCCAGAGACATGCCTGTGGCACTGATATCTTTACATACTGCCTGATGAGTACGGCTGGATTCTTCGTCGTTAATCTGTACCTGGCAAGGCGAGTTAACCATCATCCTGAAAAAATTACGTTTATCGTCGTATCCTAACATGTCTTACTTCTCCCAACCTCTGGTAGCAACCTCGTAATATACTTCATCACTTATAGGACGACACCCCGGTGATGTCAACTGAGATCGCCGAAGAGTCACCGAAAGTTTGATATGTGGTCTAATATCAACGTATATCCATCACGCTTTTTCGCGATATCACATACCTTTACGCGACTTTTTTATTAAAAGTTTTCCAGCGCACTTAAAACTCTTTTTGCTGATACCGGATAGGCGGTGCCAAGTTGCTGGGCAAACAGAGAAACACGCAGTTCCTCAATCATCCAGCGGATCTCAAGCAGCTCAGCAGGTGCCTTATTCTGCGGGTATTTATTACAGGCTTTATTAAACGCAGTCACCACTTTTTCAATGGTTTGCTGATGCATGCGGTCTTTATTCGGGTCAATGGGCAGCTTTTCCAGGCGTCGCGCCAGTCCCTTAATGTAGCGGTTCCAGTCCGGCAACCTTCCGCGACCTAAATCCGAGACAAAACCCGGATAAACCAGTGTAGACAAATGTTGTTTCACATCGCCGAGGGCACTGACCATGTTGAGCGGCACATTACCCTTCATTTGCTTCTGACACTGGTGCGCGAGAGTAAGACCCTCTTCCACCTGCCCGGCTATGTCCAGCACCACATCATTAATTTCAGCTCTGACAAAATCGACGCACTGTTTAAAGGTTTCAGCGTCACGTATTTCAATACCTTGTGATTGTTTAAAGGTGTTGGCCAAATCATCAATACCGGCCAGTATACAGTCGTCAATGAGCGCTTTGATCTGGCCGAAAGGATTAAAATACAAACCCAGTTTTGCTTTGTTCGGCAATTTACTTTGCAGATAGCTGAGTGGCGACGGCATAGCATTACGGATCAGCACGTTGACGCCATCCTGATGTTGTTGTTTCGCTTTTTCAGGCTCGTCCACCAGTACTATATCAACTTTGTCACCACGGCGGACCAGAGCGGGAAACGCCTGTACTTTAAAGCCCCCCATCTTTTGCGTAAAGGTTTCCGGCAGCTGTTCAAAATCCCAGCTTTCCAGCCCTTTGCGCTCAAGTTCCGGCGTTGCAGCCTTTTCAAAGGTGGCTTTCACCTGCCCCTGACATTGCTTCTTCAATGCTTCCAGATCATCACCACGGGCGATCACCTCACCTTTGTCGTTAACCACAGCAAAGTGCATTTTGAGATGCCGTTCAAGCTGAAACAGCTGCCACTCTTCTTCTTCCACAATAACGCCTGTCATACGGCGCAGTTTGTCAGACAATGCCTGTAAAAGCGGCACCGGCTGACCGTTCTTGTCAAAGGCGCTGATATCTTCAAGGCAGGCTTCTGCATAATTCGGTGCAGGCACAAAATTTTTGCGTAAACGTTTTGGCAGGCTTTTAATCAGGCTGACAATCAATTCGTGTTGTAACCCGGGCACCAGCCAGTCAAACCCCTTATCTGATACCTGATTTAATATGGGCAACGGAATGGTTGCTGTTACCCCGTCATCTTCGGCATTGGGCTCGAAATGGTAACGTAGAGGCAGCGTAATATTGCCCTGCTTCCAGACATCGGGAAAGGCGTTGGCGGTCTTCGCGCCAGGCTGCTGGCGGTACACATCCTCTTCGGTGAAGGCGAGAATGTTCTTGTCGGATTGTTTTTGCCACCACTTTTTAAACGCGGCTTCGTTATTAACATCCACCGGTAAACGCTGGGCATAAAAGGCCACCAGCGCTTCTTCGTCAACCATGATGTCCCGGCGGCGGGTTTTCTGCTCGAGTTCATCGACCTGATCAAGCAATGCCTGGTTATCTGCCAGTACGCTGTTAGTCAGTTTGGTATCACCTTCAATTAACGCGTGACGGATAAACAAATCCTGAGACACGTGCGGATCAATCTGACTGTAAACCACAGCCCGCTTCGGGATGATGGGCAAGCCAAACAGGGTGACCTTTTCAAAAGCCACCACAGCGCCGCGCTTTTTAGACCAGTGAGGCTCTGAATAACTGGACTGGGTCACATGCTTTGCCAGAGGCTCCACCCATGTCGGGTCAATCTTCGCATTCATGCGGGCAAACAGGCGCGACGTTTCCACCAGCTCTGCCGCCATGATCCACTTAGGTTGTGATTTTGCCAGGCCGGAGCCCGGGAAGATCATAAATTTTGAATTACGTGAGCCGAGATATTCCCGCTCTTTGTCTTTCATGCCCAGGTGCGACAACAAACCGCTGCAAAGCGCCTGATGTACTGACTGAAAATCAGCATCCTGCTTGCTGATCCCCAAACCGATTTCCGCTACAGATTTTTTAAGCTGGCTGACAATGTCCTGCCATTCACGCATACGCAGATAATTGATGAACTGCGCTTTACACCACTTGCGCAACTGATTATTAGACAGCGCAGCTTGCTGTTCTCTGAATGACTGCCACAAATTAAACAGACTGATAAAGTCTGAGTCTTTGTCACGGTATTCGTTATGTTTTTCATCTGCCTGCTGACGTTTTTCCTGTGGCCGCTCACGGGGATCCTGAATAGATAAACCGGCGGCAATCACCATGACTTCCCGCACCGCATTCGTGCGCCCGGCTTCGATGACCATACGGGCATAGCGGGGATCAACCGGTAAGCGGGCAATTTTGCGGCCCATGTCCGTTAACTTTGGCTGGCCTTTACCCCGCTTAATCGCCTGAATTTCTTCAAGCAACCTGAAGCCATCGGTGATATTGCGGCTGTCCGGTGGCTGAACAAACGGAAATGCGCCGATATCCCCCAACCCCAGCGCCAGCATCTGCAGAATGACCGATGCCAGATTAGTACGCAGAATTTCCGGATCGGTAAACGCCGGACGACCAAGATAATCTTCTTCACTGTATAAGCGGATACAAATCCCGTCTGATACCCGCCCGCATCGTCCGGCCCGCTGATTCGCAGACGCCTGAGATACCGGTTCAATGGGTAAGCGCTGCACTTTGCTGCGGGCGCTGTACCGTGAAATACGCGCGGTCCCCGGGTCAATAACGTATTTAATGCCCGGCACCGTTAACGAGGTTTCCGCTACGTTGGTGGCCAGCACTATGCGCTGGCCACTGTGAGACTGGAAAATACGGTTTTGTTCTGCTGCCGACAATCTGGCGTACAACGGGACGATTTCAGTGTTCCGGTATTGCTGCTTCTGCAGAGCATCCTGGGTATCGCGGATATCCCGCTCACCACTTAAAAACACCAGAATGTCACCGGGCGCTTCCCGTTTAAGCTCATCAACAGCCCGTACAATGGCATCAGTCTGATCGTTGTCATCTTCCCGTTCTTCAGGATCGTGATAACGAATTTCCACCGGATAGGTTCTGCCGCTCACTTCAACAATCGGCGCGTCATTAAAATGTCTGCTGAAACGTTCAGGATCGATGGTCGCCGATGTAATTATAAGCTTAAGTTCGGGGCGCTTATCCAATAGCTGACGTAAATACCCGAGGAGGAAATCGATATTGAGACTGCGTTCGTGGGCCTCATCAATAATGATAGTGTCGTACTGATTTAAAAAACGGTCCTGCTGCATCTCCGCCAGCAACATACCGTCGGTCATAAGCTTGACGTAACTGCTGTCGCTGACCTGGTCTGAAAAGCGGATTTTGAAACCCACTTTTTCACCTAACGGTGTATTCAGTTCTTCAGCAATACGGCTTGCCACGCTGCGGGCAGCCAGTCGCCTTGGCTGGGTGTGGGCAATCATGCCGTCCACGCCCCGGCCCAACTCCAGGCAAATCTTCGGAAGCTGGGTGGTTTTTCCCGAGCCGGTTTCACCCGCAACAATGACCACCTGATGAGAAGCGATAGCCTGTTTAATGTCATCTTTTTTATCACTGACAGGTAACGGCGGATATTCTATAGCCGGCAAATTCTCCGCCCGCCATGCACGTTTCGCTTTTGAAGCGTCAATACGCTGTATAACATCGCTGATGGCATCAGCCGCCTGGTCAGACTGAGATTTGAGCAACCCGCTGAGTTTTTGAATGCGACGGCGTAAAGGAAAACGATCGGCCAGCATACACAATGACAACTGGTCGTATAATGAAGAAACAGAAGGCGCGGCTGGCTCAGAAGACAAGACTCTTTCCTTACTACTGCTGGGACATCGAAAAAAGAGGAAGAGTCTACCATAAAGCCGTTATGTTGTTTAACGGCTTCGCAATTCGCCGGGGGTTAAACCTGTCCAGCGTTTTACTGCCCGCCGGAAATTTGTAAGGTCGGAAATGGCAAGCCGCAACGCACTCTCTTCGTTAGATAACCGGCAAATTTGTAACAGGAATATGACCTGCTCCCGCCGTACATCATCAACCAGCGCTGAAAACGTGCAGTGACAAGCTTTTAGTCTTCGCTTCAGTGTGGCCGGGCTGATATCCAGCGCTGACGCGAGGTCTGTAGCGCAAAGATGGGGGTTACGCATAACTGCATTACGGATAAAATCCGGCAGCTGTACACCGCTGATTAAGTGCTTTTTATAGTGAGTAACCGATGCTTTCAGCAAATAGGTATCGTAATGCAAAAAAGGCTTCTGTAAGGATACGTTATCTACCGTCATGTAGAAACAGGGAGAATCGAAATGCAGGCGCCGGCCGAGGTGCATTTCAAATTCAGCGATATGACGGGGGCGGGAAAACGGAAAATGAAAACTCAGTGGCAGTCTCTGACCGCACCATTGTTTCGTTAACGCGATGAATGCGGAACAGACCATGAGTGATGCAGCATCGAACGCTTTATGTTTGCCGGCACTGTCCCGCAGCGTGATCACTATACCCTGCGGCCTTGGGTATACGCCAAACGACACTAACGGCGATATGTGAGATGTAAAGCGACGCAAAATCAGTAAAGCCTGCCTCAGGTTTTTACTGTATCCCATGGCTTTGAGGACACCACTATACTGTGATGTTGCCAGTGCCTGCCCGGCCTGAAAGGCAAAATCCCGCACACCGGCGTATTTATCGGCATTCAGCACCAGGGCTGCTATCTGTAACTGTGAAAAAGCACGCTCCTGCATGAGGTCTGTGTCGAAAACACCGGTTCCCCGAAGCACCTTGTTTTTATCTGCCCCTTTGGCACACGCCACATTAAGCAGCGTCTGGCAAAACGGCAATGCGCTGACACACCGGGTTTCCGTATTCAGCAAAGGCTCTGAAGATAAAGAATGACCCGGCTGTTTCATGCTGCCTGCGTATCCTGATGATTTAACTGGTCCTGCAGATCTGACAACAACTTGTCGCTGTCATGGTGTTCATCAAACTCTGCAACAGCCGTACGGACAGACTGAAACAAGGCCGTTGTATTGGCGCCGCTTTTAAATGCCAGACAATGTACAGAAGTTTGAATATCGCCGGCAATCCGGCGGGCATCCTGACGTGCCGTATCAGGCATTAAGATCACGAAGCGGTCTCCAGCATAACGGCAAACGAGATCTGACTCACGCACATGCATGACCAGCAAGCGGGCGATTTCCTGCAAAAACCGGTCACCTTCCGCATAACCGTGGGCTTCGTTAAACCGCGAGAAGCCGTTTATGTCAATCATGATGGCACTGCCTCTGCCGCCCTGCTGCTTCAGGTCAGTGAGCCGTTCCTGCCAGTAATCCGCCAGATAGAGTTGCGTGACGCTGTCTATCTGCCCATGATTACGTAAAGCCCACTCTCTGCGCTGCAATTGCCTGTTCAGTGCTTTCTGCTCGTCGTGCCAGCCCAGCAATCCGGCTGTCATGATCACCATACCAAAAGCAGCCGGCATAGACTCCAGCATGCTTAACCAGTCTGAAGCTGCGGAGTAAGTGAACATTTCATCCAGAAAATCGAGCAATGCAGTAAAAGCAAAACAGTTCAGGCCTGCCACCAGCAAGGTGGTTACCCTTCCGGGTGGCCTGCTGGCAATAGCAGCAATAATCCAGGCAAATGCGAACAGCATAACGCTGCCCTCGCCGGTGACATCCAGCCAGGCAATCTCATCAAATGGCTTTAACTGTCCATGGGAAAAACTTAAATATAATGCAATGCACTGAGCGCCAATACTGGCACCAATGAGATGACTTTGCCGGTAACGATAAACCGCATTCATAACCTGTAATAACCTTAAATCAGACGGGGAAGTGATGATTTACCCGTTTTATTTCTGTAGTAACAGGGTCATTTTGGCTCACCAATGTGACAGTCAGGTGATCATTTGCTGCGTCAATCTCCCCGTCATTGCAAAAAATCAATTAACATCAATGGGTTAGCTTAGGGTCAAAATGGCTCACCATTTTATTTTTTTCAATAATAAATAATAAAATCAGGTGTTTATGACAGTCGCTGTCATCATGCGGTCACAAAATTGTCATTAACTCTTTCTAGCGTAGCGGCCAGTCACTTAACACAACGTTATAAATTCAGGAATGCACTCATGCTTCGTCTTTCAAAATTGACCACTCATTGTTTAGCTGCGCTCAGCCTTTCTACTGCTGCGTTGTCAGTGAATGCCGGAGAAATTGCCGGACAACTGACAAACGAAGACAACTCCCGTGTTTTTGCGGGTGCTCAGATCACACTTAAAGAATTAAACCTTGTTACCGAATCCCGCAGGGACGGTTCGTTCCGGTTCCCTTCTTTACCGGCAGGTGCATACACGCTTCAGGTTAGCTATCTGGGCGCGCAACCTGTCACAGAAGTGGTAAATGTAATGGAAACAGGCATTGTTTCTCCTGTTATTGCACTGTCTGATAATGGCAAAGCCATCGCCGATATTCTGGTGAAAGGACAACGCAGCGGTCAGGCGAGTGCCATTAACCAGCAGCGGGTATCTGATCGCATTTCATCCATTGTCTCTGCCGACGCCATTGGTCAGTTCCCTGATCAGAATGCCGCTGAAGCATTACAACGCTTACCGGGTTTGTCGATTGAGCGGGATCAGGGTGAAGGTCGCTTTGTCGGGATCCGCGGTATCGATCCTAACTTAAATAACGTTACCATTAACGGGCTTAACATCCCCTCTCCAGAGGCCGGTGTGCGCTCTGTGGCACTGGATGTTATCCCGTCAGAACTGATCCAGACCCTTGAAGTATCCAAATCTGTCACTGCAGATATGGATGGTGACGCTATCGGTGGTGCCATCGAAGTGAAAAGTGTCAGTGCCTTTGATTACCAGCAGGACACGGCCAAACTGACAGTGCAGGCCAGCCACAATGAACTGGTAGATAAAACCAGTCCGAAATTGTCTGGCAGCCTGACACACAAGTTTAACGAATCCTTTGGTGTTGCCGCTGCGCTTTCATGGTTCGAACGTGATTTTGGTTCCGACAATATTGAAAGCAACGGCGATGATGAACTGGAACAGCGTGACTACACCATCACCCGTGAGCGTTTAGGCGCTGCGGTCAATTTCGATTTCCGTCCGGACTTCAACAATCAGTATTTCCTGCGCACCCTTTACAGCGAGTTTTCTGACAACGAGTATCGTCAGGCAAACATTTTCACCTTTGATGGTGAAGACTCTGAAATTGCCAGAGAAAGCAAAGACAGATACGAGACGCAAACGATTATGACCGTGGCGGCCGGCGGTGAACACCAACTGGATACCTGGGATATCAACTGGCAGCTGGGTTATGCAAAGTCTGAGGAAGACGAACCGGATGCCCTTTACTATACGTTCGTTCAGGATAATGACAGCATCAGTGCTGACCTCGACACCCGCATTCCGCAGCTCACCCAGAATGCAGAAGCCATGCAACTGGCCAATTATGATTTAGACGAAATCAGCTTTGAAGATAACTATATGAAGGATAGCGAGACGAGTGCAAAAATTGACTTTGTCCGCGGTATTACCTTAGGCGATTATCAGGGCGAGTTTAAATTTGGTAGCAAATACCGCAGCCGTGAAAAAGTGAATACAAGCCAGATATCCATTTATGATGGTGACTTTGATGGCATCACAGGTGAAGGATTTGCAGCAGCTTCTCCGGATTGGAATCCAGGTGATTTTGGCGACGGACTGGACAGAAACGCACTGCGAAATAACTTCAACAGTAACCGCAGTGCTCTTGAGCTGGCCGAACTGGACTCAGAAGTTGAGTCTAACGGGGCGTCTTATGTCAACAATGAAGATATCTTCGCGGCCTACGCCATGGTAACAGCCGACATTGATGCCCTCCGGGTAGTTGCCGGTTTACGTTATGAGCGCACGGACTTCAGCACTGACGGTATGCGGGTTGAACTGGTCGAAAATGAAGAAACGGACGTTGAAGAAGTGATCAACACCGCCTGGAATGCGGATCGTGATTACGATAACTGGCTTCCAAGTGTTAACCTCAGATACGACCTGAATGACAAAGTCGTGTTGCGCGGTGCATTTACACAAACTATCGCCAGACCTAAGTTTGAAGATGTAGCGGCATACCAGATCATCGAGAGCAAAACAGAAGAAGACGGCGACAGCTTTGTCACCGCACGGGAGGCCGAAGTGGGTAACCCGCAACTTAAGCCTTACGAATCTACCAACGTAGACCTGTCTGTTGAGTATTATCCCGGCGCAATCGGTGTGCTGTCTGCCGGTTACTTCTATAAAGACATAGATAATTTTGTCGTATATGCAGACGTAGCCGGTACAGAAGACTGGCAGGGCTATGACGAAGTGGTACAGCCTGTTAACGGTGAGTCTGCAAGCTTACACGGGCTTGAGCTGTCGTGGGTAAAAGCCTTTGATAACGGCTTTTTAATGTCAGCGAACGGTACGTTCTCGTCCTCTGATGCCACGACCCTGCTTGACGGTGAAACATTTGAAACAAGTCTGCCCAACCAGTCAGACACGGTGGGTAACCTTACGTTAGGCTACGAAAACAACCTGGTCAGCCTGCGTCTTACTATGACGTACAAGAGCGAGAACCTGGAAGAAATCGATGGCGATATGCTTCGTATGGAAGACGATCACCACCAGCTTGATTTCTCAGGCAAGTATTACATCAATGATGACATGTTGATTTATTTCAACGGCATTAACCTGAGCGACGAGCCTTACTACCACTATTTCGACCAGCGAAACCGCAATGCGCAGTACGAAGAATACGGCCGTACATTTGAACTTGGATTTACCTGGCAAATGTAACCTGCAGACACCGTGGTGCGGCTCATGCTGCACCTCGATTTTCTTCCCTCATACTGCTAACGATTTCAATGAGATTTAATGTGAAAAAACAACATACTCCCCTCGCCTTTCTGTTTGCCTCTCTGCTTATTGCGCCGGGAAAGGTAGTGGCCGATCCTGTCACCATTGATGCAAAGGCCTTTTCAATTAAAGGTAATCAGTTAACCCCGCTGGTCATTAACAATCAATTGCATTATCTGGTTACCAGCGAAACCCGGGGCCTGATTCTGACCGGTAAAGATCAGAATATAATCAGCACACTGCCCGGTCACTTCAGTCAATCCGATATTCTGCAGCATAACGGCACCCTGACCGTTGCGGCGCTTAACAACGATACCTATGGTGTTGAGCTGTACCGCTACAACACCGGTACTGACGAGTTTGAAAAACAGCAATCGCTGCAGGCAGATCTGGCTGACATTGAAGCGCTGTGTTTATCTGTTTCCGGTGAACATCTGACGCTGACCACAGCAGACGCCACAGGACAAATGAAGCAGCACTGGCTGACTGACGATCACTTTGTGGAAGTACGGACCGTTAACACGGGCCCGGGCATTAAAAGTTGCCAGGCTGATGTTCAAAACGGCTATGTGTATCTGGCTGATGAAAACACCGGATTGTGGCAATACGACCATCACGCCGAAGCCGGTGATGGCCGCTCCCTTATTCTGACGCAACAGCACGGCGTAACAAGCGAAGGCGTTGAAGGTGTCGGCCAGGCAGCCGGACTGACAGTGTTCGTTTCCCCCGACGCCCCGGTGATGAATGTTTTCCACAATGACAGCATCAGTGAATTTAAAATAAACGGAGAACATAAATGGGAAGCAGTAAGAGCTGCCCCGTTTAACAAAAAGACTGTACTCGGCCTTTATGACGATGACAGCGAAAACCTGTTTACCGCTGTATTACCGGTTTCAGCTTCGCAAACGACGACCCGCCGCACACAATCAGCAGATGGACATTTAACCGCATTCGCGGAAACCGATCCCGTTGCCCGCTTTGGTGATGCCGCTGACGATCCGGCTATCTGGTACAACGATAAAACCCCGGAATCCTCTGTGATAATCGGTACAGACAAAAAGTCGGGGCTGGACTTGTATGATCTTTCAGGCAAGCGACTTCAACATCTGAATGCAGGCAGGCTAAATAACGTCGATGTGCGATCCCGCTGGCAGGTAGCCGGACAGGAACTTGCCATTGCGGCAGCGTCAAACCGCACTACCCGCACGGTGGACATATTCCTGCTGGCTCCGGCAACCAGAAACGCTGTGCCTGCCGGTAAGCTGTCCTCGCAATTAAACGATCTTTATGGTCTGTGCCTGTATCAACATACAAATGGTGTTGACGTGCTGGTGAACGATACGGATGGCAGTTACGAGCGGCATCGCCTGTCATTTGAAAAAGACAAAGTAACGGGCAAGGTCATCGACCGGTTTACCGTTCCTTCACAGCCTGAGGGCTGCGTGGCAGACGATGAAAACGCCATGTTGTATTACGGCGAAGAAGATGCCGGCGTCTGGAAGCGTAGCCTGGATATCAGTAGCCCTGAACCGTCACTGATTGCAAAAGCAGACGGTGCGGTAAAAGACGATATTGAAGGTATGGGCCTGTTTGACGTGGACGGGGAACGTTATCTGATAGTGTCCAGCCAGGGCAATCACCGCTATGCCGTTTACGCCACATCGGATAACCACTTACTGGGCACGTTTGATATTGTGCCTGATCTTAAAAAAGGCATCGACGGGGTTTCAGAAACAGACGGTCTGGAAACCATGTCTCTGCCCTTCGGCGAAAACCTGCCTGATGGCTTGCTGGTTGTCCAGGATGGACACAACGTGATGCCCTCTCAGCAACAAAACTTCAAGCTGGTTTCAGGTTCATCGCTGGCAGAATTTATCCGCCAGCACCGCCGGAAATAACAGCTCACTGCAAAACGGAGAGCGGGCCCTTGCTATGGTTGGTAGCAAGGGTTTCTCTTATTGATTGTCCACTGTCGTTAGCGCTGATTTAAACAGCCATTTTGTCGTAGCCCGACTGAAGCTGCTTATCAATGGCTTTTAGCACAGCGGCACGGTTTATTACGCCAACGAGAGCACCGTCATCGTCAATAACAGGAAAAACCCTCGGGCGTTCGTTAATCAATCGCTGCGCCACTTCCAGTACAGAATTCCAGGGTTTCACCGCACTGACGGTAGTTTGCATAATGTCTTTCACCCGACACACTTGCTCACGATAATAACTCGACTCAATCATCATCTTCAGACAATCCTGTTCGGATAAGAATCCCGTCACCTGCCCCCGTGCGTTTTGGACAGCGCCACCAGTCTGGTTATTTGCCAGCAGTCTTTCAACGGCTTCGGCAACGGTCATGTCTTCGGTTAATTTCACCGGATGATGATTCATATAGTCGCTTACTTGCAAAGATTCCATGTTTAGCCTCCAGTACGTCACCATGACGTGTCGTTACTTTCAGCCTAGACCCTCCGTGTCCCGGACGCGAATAATTTCAGCCGGATTTGTACATAATTTTTACAATGTTTCCCACTGCTCAAAAATGCCCACGGAAAGGACCCCTTTACCGTCAATTTTCGCTCTGTACATGCCCGCTGAGTTAAACGGTGCTGCAATGTTGCCTTCTTTATCAATGGCAATAATGCCGCCGTCACCGCCCACCGGTTTGAGCACATCAAAAATAACTGTATCAGACGCCTCTTTTAACGTTGTGCCCTGATATTTCATACGGGTACAAATATCTGCTGCAACATGATAACGGATGAAAAACTCACCATGCCCCGTTGCCGACACCGCACAACTGTCGTTGTCAGCCCAGGTTCCGGCACCAATTACAGGCGAATCGCCGATGCGGCCATAACGCTTGGCAGTCATTCCGCCGGTTGAAGTACCTGCTACCAGATTGCCTTCACGGTCGAGCACAACCGCGCCTACTGTACCGAAACGTTCATTGCCTTTCTGACCGCCGTACAAACCAGCACTTTCCATACGGGCTTTCACTTTTTTGAGTGATTCAAGGCGTCTTTCAGTGTCAAAGATATGGTTATCCACCAGCGTCAGTCCCTGCTCTTCTGCAAAAGCTTCTGCCCCTTCACCGGATAGCATGACATGAGGAGATAGATGCATAACAGCCGATGCTGCTGCGATAGGACTGCGGATGGTTTTTACGCCCGCCACCGCACCGGCGTTATGAGTGCCGCCATGCATTAGTGAGGCATCCAGTTCGTGTTCACCTTCCCATGTATACACAGCCCCGATGCCGGCATTAAACAGCGGTGAGGTTTCCAGAATTTGAATGGCTGCAATTACTGCCTTTTCACCGGGTTCGCCCTGCTCAAGCAACGCGTAGCCTGCTTTTGCTGCTTCGCTGAGGGTATCTTTGTAGGCTTTTTCCAGTTCCGGCGTGAAATTCTTCTTTAGTATGGTTCCGGCGCCGCCGTGGATAACGATTGCCACCGGTTTTTCTTCAGCCGCCACTAACTGCGAACTTAATGTCAAAGCGCTGCACATCACAGCTGCGAGAAACTTTTTCATTCCTTTTCCTTGTTGTTGTTCGTGTTTTACATCGTCCGGAGGATCAGTTCATCAGCCGCAAACTGGCTTGCACCCTGCTGCGCTGGTATAGTGCCCCGCGTAACGTTTTTCTAATGGATTTTATTTACCAATGACACAATATGCGCCATCAATGCTATGGCACGATTACGAGACCTGGGGCGCTAACCCGCTCAAAGATACCCCTTCTCAATTTGCTGCCATCCGTACCGATGCAGAATTAAATGTTATTGGAAAGCCCGTTAATATCATGGCGCAAATTGCCAATGATGCATTGCCCCACCCTCAGGCTTGCCTGATCACCGGCATCACACCGCAGCAATCGCTGCGTGACGGTATGATTGAGGCTGATTTCGCCAGACGTATCCATGAAGAAATGAGCCAGCCAAACACCTGCGTGGTTGGTTATAACAGCATTCGCTTTGATGATGAAGTCAGCCGCACCCTCTTTTATCGCAACTTTTATGACCCTTATGGCAGAGAGTGGCGAAACGGCAATTCCCGCTGGGATATTATTGATCTCGCCAGAGCTTGCTATGCCCTGCGTCCTGAGGGTATTAACTGGCCGGTGAGAGACGATGACACACCGGTATTCAAATTAGAAGAACTGGCTAAAGCCAATGAACTGGAACATGGTCAGGCTCACGATGCACTTTCGGATGTCCGCGCTACTATCGCGCTGGCAAAATTGATACGGCAACATCAACCAAAACTTTATGACTATGCATTTTCATTGCGCAGTAAACATGCCGTGTTAAAGCAGATTAATCTGCAGCAACCTTCTGTGCTGTTGCATATTTCATCTAAAATTCCCGCCAGTCAGGGTTGTTGTACCTGGGTAATGCCAATTTCCATGCACCCCGTTAACAGTAATGCCATTATCGCCGTCGATTTGTCTCAGCCCATAGAACCGCTGCTAAACGATGATGCAGATACCATCCGGGAAAAGTTGTACACACCGGCGTCAGAGCTGGGGGATGAACCCCGTCCCGGTCTAAAGCTTATTCACATCAACCGGTCCCCTTTTGTCACAACGGCGAAAGCCATGACGGAAGAAAATGCTGAACGGCTGGGGCTGAACAGAGAGCAGTGCCTGGAAAATTACAAGCGTTTAGCGGCCAGCGATATCACACAAAAGTTGTCTGATGTATATAACACGCCTTATGATGACGCTGATAATGATGCCGATCATTCCCTTTACAGTGGTGGATTTTTATCAGATGAAGAGCGCCGCTGGTGTGAGCAGGTGCATGCCAGCGCACCGGAAGCGCTTGACCGGCTGGCATCACAAACACAGAACCAGACCTTAAAAACCCTGCTGTTCCGTTATCGTGCACGTAATTATCCTTACACGC
Source organism: Alteromonas sp. NFXS44 (assembly GCF_040148705.1). Lineage (NCBI taxonomy): Bacteria > Pseudomonadati > Pseudomonadota > Gammaproteobacteria > Alteromonadales > Alteromonadaceae > Alteromonas > Alteromonas sp. NFXS44. The sequence goes on from NZ_JAGDEA010000008.1 coordinate 179,387, forward strand.
TGAACGCTGATGAAATGCACCGCTGGCAGGCACACAGACAATACAGGCTGACTGATAAAGATTCGCCCGCCACGGTTACCCTCGAACTGTTTATGATGGAACTGGAAACGCTGGCGCATGAGCATCAGAACGATCCAAACAGACAAGCTATACTCAGGGCGCTATATCAATACGCTCAAAACCTTTGACCTCATCGCAACTGTCACTATAAAGTAGACTAAAGACGTAGTAGCAGTTTGCCGATATGGTATTGGCGTAGTCTCATGGAACAGAAGATGAAAGGTATTTCTTTCAGTTACAACAGCGATACTCAGTTTGTCACCCTTAGCTTACTTCCTGCCGAAATGGAAAAGGAAGCAGATCTGAGCACCATTAAATCTGAAATAGCCAGTGGTGCTTACAGCGATTTCTATCTGTCAGAAAAAGCCCTGAAATCAGCCTGTGACAAAGCAAACCTCTATCATAAAACCGGCGACAAGACGCCGGTTACCGCAGACATTGCTGAATTGCGCCATGCAGAAGTCGACTTTGTTGTCAGTGAAGATAACATGCATGCCACTTTGCGGCTTACCGCTCCCTACGGCGGCAGAATGCCTAATGCCATCACTATCCGTAACCTCGCCTGGAAACAGCGCATACGCCGTGGCGTGGGCATGCGCCACATTAATATGCTATTGAAAGAAGCGGAAAAAGCAGAACCCGGCCAGGTGCTCAAGGCTGTAGTGGCCAAGGGACTCCCTCCCAGAAACGGAAAGGGTTCAAGATTTATTCCGCTGGTCCCGAATGCACTTGAGCGGGTCCTCAAGCCTCAGACCAATGAGGGCGAAAAAGCGGATCTCCGGAATCTTGGCGACGTCATCTGTGTGAAAACCGGCACACCAGTAGTGCGCAGAACAGCACCGACTCAAGGCCGTAAAGGCTATGACGTTAAAGACACGGTACTTTACCCCAAGCCCGGTGAATGGCTGGAATTTAAAATGGGTTCCGGTACCGCCGTCAGTAATGAAGATGAGAACATGCTGGTAGCGACGATTTCCGGCATGCCGAAATACCATGAACACCGCATGAATATTGACGACACGTTTATTTGCAATGGTGTCAATGTGGGCAGCGGACATGTCACCTATGACGGTGCTGTTCTTGTGAATGGTGATGTTGCAGAGAAAATGAAAATCAAAGCAACCAAAGACATCACGATTAACGGCTTTGTTGAATCTGCAATCATTGAAGCCGGCGGCGATATCATCATCACTGAAGGTGCAATGGGTAAGGTTACCGATAACGCTGAAGGTTATGCATGCACGCTTATCGCAGGCGGCAGCATTCACGTTCAGCATGGCCAGGGGCTGGATATTATTGCCGGTAAGAATATTACCGTGGGCAGACAAATGGCCTACAGCCGCCTGAAGGCCGGTGGTTCTGTCACTGTAGGAAACATATCCAAACCAATGGGTAATCTGTTTGCCTGTGAAATTGTGTGCGAAGACAAAGTTGAAGCCGGCACACTGGGCGCGATTTCAGGCAGTACGCTGAAAGTTGATTTTACTGCAGGGATGAGTGCATTGATGGAGCGTAAAGAAACCATTGATGAACTTCTACGTCAATTACGGGAGAATAACTCCCGCCACAGAGAAAAGCTGGAGGTCATCTCCGGTCGTACCATTCACAAAGATTTAAAGCACAAGATAACCGAAGCAAAATCTCTTCTGAATAATGAAACAGCGTTATTAAACTGGCTGGAACTGAAAGCGTCGGAATTGAAGAAGCTGAAAACGCAATATGAAAACCGTATTCAGCTGAAGGCCAACAAACGAATTTACGCCGGCGTATCAGCCAAACTGAACAACCGTAACTGGCGCTCAGAACGGGAATACGAACGCTGCAAAATCCGCTATGAAGGTCATCAGTGGCACTATGAGCCGGATACCTCCGGCTAAGCCTCTGCCAGCGCCTACTCTGCTAACGCGACTACGTTACCGCCCTGACGACGGGAAGCACTCAATGCTCTGTTAAGGTCATCGTTCCATTCGGAATAACGTTGCCCGCTCTGCAATTCAGCCACACCGGTAATAAAAATGATCGTGGGATCTGCTTCCGCTTTCAGACACTCAAGTAAACGGTTTGCCAGACTGTCGCCTGCCGCAAGGGTCGTTTGTGGTGATAAAATCATAAACTTATCAGGCTCGCACCTTGCAGTTATATCCACATCTCTTACCGTGGTTAAACAAGCACTGGTGAGTCGTTTACATAAACTGTCTGTCTGTGCTCCGGCCCTGAGTTTATTACCGTTTTCAGTAATTTCAATTGCAATCAGTGTGCACGGACTCTGGAAACGCAGATGCCTGGAAATCTCTTCTTCAGCCTTTTGCATGAAATAATTGCGGTTATATAAGCCGGTTACTTCATCCCGCGTGGATAAAAACTCCAGTGTACGGTTCTTTTCGAGTAACGAAGACTGCAAGCTTTCAATTTCATCGTTTTTCTGGCTGATTTGGCGCTGGTAACTGCTAATTACCCGTTTTCGCCAGGCGGCTACAGCAACAAGTGCAATAGCGATAAATACGATACCGAGCACAAATCCATAGCGACCCTGTTTTACCTGACGAACAGCATTCCAGCGTTTATAAATATCAACTTTACGGGATTCAGGTATAGACGAAATCGCCTTATTCAGTAAAGGAACCAGTTCGGCATGATTTTTATTCACACCAAAGGAAAGCATATCAAAAGGCTCGGCAAAACCGACAATTTGCAGATCTGAAAAGTCGTGAGCGTTAATTGCAGAATAAACGCCCATCAGTGAACCCACCATCAAATCGATGTCACCTTTAGATAGCTTCTGTAACCCGCTCACCTCAGAATCAACATATTCCGTAAGCAAATCAGGATAGTAGCGGGCAAGGTATTCCGCATGCCTGAAACCGCTGACCACCCCGACGATACGATTGCCGACACCTTCAAACCCCTGAACCATAGGCGTACCATTACGGCCTACCAGCACGTTGGGGACTTCTATATACGGGGTAGTAAAGTTCAAAAAGTGGCTTCTTGAGGGGGTACGGTTGATCATTGTCGTCACCATACACGCGCCGGACTCTACGGCCGCAAGCGAATCCTGCCAGCTCTCCGTGGGGATGAGTTCGAACTTAAGATGAGAGAGCTTACTGATAACATCGAGATAATCTGCGGAGATCCCTATGTGTTTGCCGTTACGCATGGCTTCATAAGGCATCCAGTCCGGATCGATACAGTAGGTTACGACCTGTTCTCCGGCAGCATAGGCCGCCGGCACCTTGCCGGCTAAAGCGGCCAGGGCAAGAAACAGGAATAAATACCGTTTTGGCAAACAAACAACCTCGGGGAAAAGAAAAAACTACCGGTGGCAAACTCACTGAACGCCAACGGGTACAGGTTAACGACTTATTCTTAATAAGGAAAGTGCCGGTACAAAGATCATAGTATCTCCCGGCATTTACAAGTGATGCAACGGTTGCGCCGGACCGACCTGTTTATCTGACTGAGCAGATAAAATGGATGTAATTAATGAGGAATAAAAAAAGGCCTTCATCGGGAAGGCCTTAATCATAACAGTAAAATGCTTACGCGCGACGACGGCGTACCATCATGCCGCCGAATGCCAGAGCAAACAGTGCCAGCACTGAAGGTTCAGACAGACTTACTGAGTTAACAACCATTACGTCATCTTCAAATGCTTCTAACTGATAATCGCCGGCAAAGAAAATAGTTGCGTAATTATTAATTGTGGAGAATGCATCGTAAAAAACGCTGTAGTACCAGGGGAAATCATCCTCTGCATCTACATACAAAAATTCAACGCCTGCAAAGATGTTATCTACATCGATAACAGCTTCGAAATCGTTCATAACCGGGTTCCAGCCGTCTGCCAGAGGGATATAGAAATCAACCAGGTTAAACGCCAGGCCATCATAAGTGCTGATTGCACCCATGCCTGAATTGATCAGGCTGTTATCCAGTTCGAGGTCATAAGAAATGATTTCAAGACCACCAACATATACAGACTGAGAGATAATTGCAGCCTGACTTTGCACTGCAAACATCATTGAACAACAAGCCAGTACGGCTGCGCTAAAGAGTGCTTTTAGTTTTTTCATGTTACTTCTGCCTTTTTTAATGTGTGGGTACAGTGAAAATCACTGTACCCGTTTCCTCTGATTATTGTTTTACAGCTTCAACGATGGTGGTGCCCTGTTCCTGGCCATCACCATCGAAGAACGTCACGGTACCCATGTAAGGTACGCCTGACGCAAGACCGCGGGTAATGATACGAACGTCATTAAGGCGTCCGTCAACTGCACGGGATGACATGCTGAAACGGCTGCTGCTGTCTTTACCACCGGCTACCCATACAGGCATCTGGAAGTCAGTTTCCGTTGCGCCATTCAGATCCCAACCGTGAACCCAAACGATATAGACATCACCAACGCCAACATTAGCTGCCGGCTCAGGATTCATCAGAACAACATCTTCATCAGAACCACCGAATGCAGACACACCAACTTCTGAACATAACCAGCCTTCACAGCGGTAAACGTAAAGGTCAAGGTCAGTACCGCTTTGTTCTACCAGTTCGTCACGTAAGCTGAAACGGGCCATGGTGGTCCCTTCAGGGATGTGGAACAAGGTAGTAGACAAACCGTCTTCGTTGAATGCGAACGAGCTGTCAAGATCTTGCTCAACGGTGCTTGTAACCACTTCAGGTGCAACCAGACTTGCGTAGTCGATACTTGCACGACCGGTATAGTTCATACCCACTGAGAAGAAACCACGGCCACGGGAGTTCAGACCTACAGAAACGCTTTCAGGTGCAGAAATGTTCTCATCCGCTGCCGGCATAATTGCTACCGGGCTGCGAACAACTTTACCGTTATCACCCTCAAGTACTACAGCACCGAAGATCCATTCATCAAGAACAGTTTCTTCTGTTTTCGCTACTGTCAGTGCGAATGCTGAGGTGCCGTTTGCTGCAACTTCTACCACACCGCCCTGAACCGGCGTAAGGTCGCTGTTATAGCCCTGGACAGAAACATCCAGTGAATCCAGACCTTCAATTGAAATGGTGTAAGTACTGTCTGCACCAGTTACGTCAGAAACATAACGGTAGATAGTTTCAGCACCGGACAATTCACCGATAGCAATTGACGGATAGTTCAGCTGGCTTGGATCAGTCGGGAAGTAATTGGCCTCATAAGTGGCACAATCGTAGCCTGACTCGCTGATAACAAATGATTCTTCGTCCAGACCACACATAAAGCCCATGTAATCGAAGAAAGAAGCATCAAAGGTTAAGCCGGGTTCCATAGCAGAAACCGGTGCAGCATGACCAGCACCAAAATCAAACGGATCAGCCGGTGTGCTGCCGTCTTCTTTAGTGACATCCTGATAAGCAGTCGTCATTAGTGCAGATTTAACCTGAGCAGGAGTCCAGTCAGGGTGCTGATCGATAAGCAGCGCTGCCATACCGGCAATGTGCGGGGAAGACATTGACGTACCGCTTAAGTAAGCCACTTGCTTGCCCTGCTCGCCGAACATTGGCGTGTCAGAGGTTGCAGCCAGGATGCGAACACCCGGAGCTGTGATATCCGGCTTAATAACATCCAGTGTAGAGGCATTCGGGCCACGGCTTGAGAAATCAGCCATGATATTGCCTGTTTCCTCTTGTTCAACGTAGGTACCGGCACTCATTGTCACGGTCACATTGCCGCCTTCAACCGCTGAAGAGTTCAGCATGCTGCCCACAGCTTCAGTAACCATACCGCCGGGGATGCCGCCGACAAAATCGCCGCCCATTACGGTAACACCGCCGCCATTGTCATAAACCACGACAGCAGTCGCACCTGAATCCAGTGCACGGCTAACTTTTTGCGAAAATGCACAGGAACCACGCTGAATTAACGCAATGTTTCCTGAAATATCAGCAGCGTTATCAAGTGGCGTAGATGCTGCACCGTCAAAACAGGCCAGCAGTGGTTCTGCCACAACCAGTGAACCGGTCACAGGACCTGTTTCACTCAGTGGTTTTGTAATTGAACCTTCGGTAAACGCAACTGTACTGGTTTCATCGAACTGGGTGACTTCAAGACCATTTACAACAGTTGTACCGTCATAAGTCGAGGCGCCCACTGTGGTTACCCAGGGAGCAGGTGTGCCGGTGGTAGATGCTGCAGGGCCAGAGTTACCGGCTGAAACTGAAACAAATACACCAGCCTGTGCCGCACGTAACATGGCTGCAGTAGACGGCACGGTCAGGTCAGTCAGACTGCCACCGATGGAATAGTTGAGTACATCCACACCATCAACAATAGCCTGTTCAATTGCAGCCATACTATCGCCGTAGAAACAGCCGGCTTCGTCACCGCCTTGCGGGTTAACGTAGTCAGAGTTCCAGCACACTTTGTACATGGCAACACGGGCACGCGGCGCGATACCGGACATTACGCCAATTTCAGTGCCGTTCATTACAGCAGATACGCCTTCGTTACCGGCAGCAGTGCTGGCTGTGTGGCTACCGTGACCGTCTGCGTCACGGGGAGACATAAACTCACCTAACTCTGTTTGAATGTCATAAACAGACTGGAAAGTCTCAGGGAAGAAACGTGCACCGATAAGTTTGTTGTTACAGGCAAATGTGCCTGCCTGTGCTTCTTCACCGGTATCACAGGCACCCTGCCAACCGATGTCAGCCGGATCGGAGTAAGAGCCGTCATCAGCAAAACTTGGGTTTTCCGGCGTGATACCCGTGTCAAGAATACCGACAATCACATCTTCACCTTTAATACCCAGAGTATGCTGTCCCCCCGCGCCGGTAAGGCCGAGGAACTCAGGAGTATTAGCAGTATCTACTTTCACCATCTGGTCTTCCCAGACGCTGGCGACTTCAGGATTAGCGCGTAATGCTTTTGCCTGGGCAGGCGTTAACTTTGCTGAAAATCCGTTAAAGCTGTGAACATAGTTATGGATGATTTTAACGTTACCCACGGCGGCTGCTGCGGCACGCTGGTTGCGTTTTAATTTGCTGGTGTAATTGCGGATTTGTTTGGTGTCTGAGGCGTATTGGTTACCCCTCGATGCGACGTGTTGTTTATTTGGGATGAGCTCCCCGATTTCCTCTGCGTAGGTGATACCTGGTGCCTGCTTCATCTGGATGATGTAAACACCGGAACCCTTTTTGACATTAGCTTGGTTTCCTGAAACAGAAAACTTCGTCAGGTCCTGGGCTGGAATCTGCTGAGCAGTTACTGTGGTAGTCATACCCGCGGTAACAGCCATAGAAACCATTGTTCCCAATAGTTTTTTCTTAAATGTCATTTATTGCGTCTCCCATTGACACTTTTTTTGTTTTGCGGCTTCCTTCAGAAGATAAAACATCAGTTTTACCGCATCGGGAATTATTCCTGCCTGAATCTGCGTTAACGCATTTACAAACGTGGAACCCGCTTTCTGGATTTACTGCATTTATTATTATTCCCCGATGTTTATTTACTTCTTCCATGTCATCGGAGGTCTGATATTTATACAAAATTCACACCACGTGTTCTATCTTCCTGATCTTTATAAGATATATCAAGCAGGAATATATAACCTGTTGCTAATTTGTAAATTTTCTTGACGCTTAAAAGGTTATTTATTAATCAAATCATAGAGATAAAAAAAGGCAGTACATGACTGCACTGCCTTTATATTCAGTAACTAAGGTACGCAACCATCAGCACATTTCAACGGCAAGGGCTACACCTTCGCCACCACCGATACATAAAGAAGCAATACCTTTCTTCGCTCCTTTGTTAGCCAGTGCGTGGATAAGCGTCACCAGAATACGGGCACCGGATGCACCAATAGGGTGACCTAACGCACAGGCACCACCATTAATGTTCACCTTCTCTGCATCCAGACCCAGCTTTTGAATGGCCAGCATGGTTACCATGGCAAACGCTTCATTGATTTCCCAAAGATCGACTTCTTCTTTAGACCAACCGGCCTTATCGAGCACTTTTTCCATTGCACCTACTGGAGCAACAGTGAAGTTTTCAGGTTCAATGGCATTGGTAGCGTGCGCCACCACTTTGGCCAGTGGCGTCAGGCCAAGTGACGCGGCTTTCGATTCAGACATCACCAGCAGGGCTGCAGCACCATCGGAAATTGAGCTGGAGTTTGCCGCTGTTACCGTACCGTCCTTTTTGAATGCAGGACGTAATGACGGAATCTTATCAGGACGGGCTGAACCCGGTCCTTCGTCAGTATCAACCACCACATCGCCCTTACGGGTAGAAATGGTAATAGCAGAAATTTCATTGGCAAACGCACCGGTGTTGATAGCTTCGTTCGCACGGGAAAGTGAAGTTAACGCGTATTCATCCATCTGACCACGGGTCAGTCCTTCACTGTCAGCGGTATCCTGCGCAAAGCACCCCATGGCTTTGCCATCGTAGGCATTCTCAAGTCCGTCCAGCATCATATGATCAAGTACCTGACCATGACCCATACGGTAACCTGTGCGAGCTTTTGGCAACAAATACGGTGCATTACTCATACTTTCCATGCCACCGGCTACGACGACTTCTGCGCTGCCGGCTTTGATCAGATCGTGGGCCAGCATCACGGCTTTGAGTCCGGATCCGCACACTTTATTGAGGGTAATTGCACCGGCGGATAAAGGCAGGCCTGCTTTCAATGCAGCTTGTCTGGCCGGCGCCTGACCAAGACCGGCAGGTAATACACAGCCCATAATGACTTCATCAATCTGACTTACATCAACATCAGTACAAATTGAACTAATCGCTTCAGCACCCAGCTCCGTCGATGGCACAGAAGACAAACTGCCATTGAATCCACCCATAGGGGTACGTTTTGCTGCCACAATTACTACCGCTTCATTGCTCATAGTTGTATTGCCTCACTTATTTTAGGAAGTTCAGGTACTGCACAAATTATATTCAGTACATCATATATCACCGGAAAACGTAACATAAACTTTGCACTTATTGACGTTACAATTTTCTTACCTTACCTTAACGTTAACTACAATTTACGTTAACGTAAACCTGTATTAAGACAGTTTCTCAGTCGTCATGCCTGTTACGGGCCGGGCATACAGGTTAACGACACCGACAAGGCACAGACATGACAAACAGCAAAGAAGAGCAAACTTTTACCATCGGAGAACTGGCAAAGGAGTTTGATATAACACCCAGATCCATCCGTTTCTATGAAGAACAAGGACTTATTACACCTTCAAGAACCGGGCAGAACCGCATCTACAATAACAAAGACAGGGTGAGGTTAAAGCTAATTTTACGTGGTAAGAGGTTGGGCTTCTCACTGGCGGAAGTGAACAACCTTTTCGAACTTTACGACACAAATCCGGATTCAGCCATCCAGCTGGAAACGATGCTCAGCATGACGGAACAAAAGCGTGCGGTACTTCGTCAGCAACTCGAAGACATTCAGATGCTGATGGGTGAACTTGATGAAGTTGAAGCTCGCTGCCGTGAAGAGCTGGCAGAATTAAAACGAGGACACGACAGATGATAACACCCTACCCCACATTAAATTTTGGTCTGGGCGAAGAAATCGACATGCTCAGAGAACATGTGCATCAGTTTGCACAGCAGGAAATTGCACCGCTGGCGACAGAAGCGGATGAAGTAAGCCGTTTTCCCAATCAGTTATGGACAAAATTTGGTGACATGGGGTTACTGGGTGTCACGGTAGATGAGAGCTTCGGCGGCGCCAACATGGGCTATCTTGCACACACTGTCGCCATGGAAGAAATCAGCCGCGCTTCAGCCGGAATTGGCTTGAGTTACGGAGCGCACTCGAATTTATGCGTTAACCAGATTTTCCGTAACGGCTCTGAGGCACAAAAAGAAAAATACTTGCCGGCTCTGGTGAGCGGCGAGCATATCGGCGCACTGGCGATGAGTGAGCCCGGTGCAGGTTCTGATGTGGTGTCCATGAAGCTGAGGGCCGAAAAGCGAGGCGACAAGTACATCCTCAACGGCAATAAAATGTGGATCACAAATGGTCCTGATGCCCACACCTTTGTCATCTATGCAAAGACTGACACACAGGCTGGCCACAAGGGCATTTCAGCGTTCATTGTTGAGCGTGATTTCCCGGGATTCAGCCGTGCACAAAAACTCGACAAGCTGGGTATGCGCTCTTCCGATACCTGCGAACTGGTGTTTGAAGACTGTGAAGTGCCGGCAGAAAACCTGATGGGCAAAGAAGGCGAAGGTGTCCGTATCTTAATGAGCGGACTGGACTATGAGCGCCTTGTCCTGTCCGGTGGTCCGCTGGGTATCATGCAGGCTTGCATGGACATCGTCGTACCCTATATTCATGACCGGAAGCAGTTTGGTCAGTCTATCGGTGAGTTCCAGCTTGTACAGGGCAAAATTGCCGACATGTACACACAGATGAATGCCGCGAGGGCCTACGTGTACACCGTTGCTAAATCCTGCGATCGCGGCGAAACCACACGAAAAGATGCTGCCGGTGCCATTTTGTACTCGGCGGAACTCGCTACCCGTATGGCGCTGGACGCCATCCAGCTGCTGGGTGGCAACGGCTATATCAATGAGTACCCTACGGGACGTTTACTTCGTGATGCAAAACTCTATGAGATAGGCGCAGGTACCTCTGAAATCCGCCGGATGCTCATCGGCCGCGAACTGTTCAAAGAATCTGAATAAGTAAGGAGGGGTTATGCCCGTTCTGCGTACTACTATGAATTCTGCATCGGCAGAATTTAAAGATAATGCCGCCTGTATGCGCCGTCTGACAGACGATCTTAAAGCCAAAGTCGCTCAGATTTCCCAGGGCGGTGGCGAAAAAGCCGTGGAAAAACACCATGCTAGGGGGAAACTACTGGCCCGTGAGCGTATAAACGTTCTTCTGGATGAAGGCTCTCCGTTTCTGGAAATCGGACAGTTTGCAGCCTGGGAAGTGTACGACGATTACGTACCCTGCGCCGGCGTAGTCGCCGGAATCGGGCGCGTGGCCGGCCTGGAATGCATGATTGTTGCCAATGATGCCACTGTGAAGGGCGGTACCTATTACCCGCTCACAGTCAAAAAACACTTACGGGCGCAAACCATCGCGGAAGAAAATCACTTGCCCTGTATTTATCTGGTAGATTCCGGTGGCGCTAACCTGCCCCGTCAGGAAGAAGTCTTTCCCGACCGCGAACACTTTGGCCGGATCTTCTTTAATCAGGCCAATATGTCAGCGCAAAATATTCCGCAAATCGCCGTGGTAATGGGCTCCTGTACCGCCGGTGGTGCGTACGTACCGGCTATGGCCGATGAAAGTATTATTGTACGCGAACAGGGCACCATTTTTCTCGGCGGTCCTCCGCTGGTAAAAGCAGCAACCGGTGAAGTGGTCAGTGCTGAAGAGCTGGGCGGTGGCGATGTGCATACCCGTACTTCAGGCGTTGCCGACCAGCTCGCTAATAACGATCATCATGCACTGGAGCTGGCACGCAATGCTGTCGGTAGACTGAACCGGCAAAACCGGTATCAGGTGGCAGAACAACACTGGGAAGAGCCACGCTATCCGGCATCAGACATCTACGGCATCGTGCCGGAAGGCTCGCGGAAAACCTATGATGTCAGAGAGATAATAGCCAGGATCACAGACGGCTCTGAGTTTGATGAATTCAAACCCCTATACGGCACAACACTGGTTTGCGGCTTTGCCAGCATTTTCGGTATGGAAGTAGGTATTGTCGCCAATAATGGCATTCTGTTCGGCGAAAGTGCGCTGAAAGGCGCGCACTTTGTGCAGTTATGCGCAACACGCAAGACTCCGCTTATTTTCCTGCAGAACATCACCGGTTTCATGGTGGGTAAACAATACGAAGCTGGTGGCATTGCTAAACACGGGGCGAAAATGGTCACCGCAGTGGCATGCGCCAAAGTGCCGAAAATCACTGTTCTCATTGGTGGCTCGTTCGGTGCCGGCAATTACGGCATGTGTGGACGCGCTTATGATCCGCGATTTTTATTTATGTGGCCGAATGCCCGCATATCAGTGATGGGTGGTGAACAGGCTGCAGGCGTTCTGGCGCAGGTGAAACGTGACCAGAAAGAAAGTAATAACGAAAGCTGGACTGACGATGAAGAGCAGGCCTTCAAGCAACCGGTTATCGATACTTATGAAAAGCAGGGACACCCCTACTATGCTTCCGCGCGCCTGTGGGATGACGGTGTGATTGACCCTGCCGATACCCGCAAAGTGCTGGGAATGAGTTTGAAAGTCGCCCTGAATAAACCCGTTGAAGAAACACGCTTCGGCGTGTTCCGCATGTAAGGAGTCCGGATCATGGAACCTGTAACCGATTTCGTGACGTACCATATTGATGAGCCCGGCGTTGCCAGCATTACACTGAACCGGCCGGAAAAGCACAATGCGTTTGATGACACCATTATTGCAGCGTTATCTCATTACTTAGACACCGCCGCTCAGGACAATTACGTTCGTGTTTTGATCCTGCGGGCTGAAGGTAAATCTTTCAGTGCCGGTGCAGATGCCGGCTGGATGAAAAAAATGGCTGGTTATTCTGTAGAGGAAAATCAGCAGGATGCTTTCGCCCTTGCCACTTTGCTTAACAAACTGAATACCTTGCCAAAACCGGTTATTGCCAGAGTTCAGGGTGCAGCCTTCGGTGGCGCAATAGGTCTGATTGCCTGTTGTGACATGGCCGTCGGTACCAAACTCAGCAAATTTTGCTTAAGTGAGGTCCGGATTGGTCTTATACCCGCCACCATCAGCCCTTATGTCATTGAAGCGATGGGTGCCCGTGTGTGTCGCCGCTATTTCCAGACCGCAGAAGTATTTTCAGCCCGCCGTGCCAGACGACTGGGCCTGCTCAGTGAAGTGGTCACTGAAGACGAACTGGATGACACGGTAGAAACTCTCGTTTCTCAATTGCTTAAAAATGGTCCCGTGGCCATGGCCAGAGCTAAAGCACTGGTGCGCAATGTGGCATTCCGCCCTGTAGACGAAAACCTGATGCAGGAAACCAGTCAGGAAATCGCGGATATCCGCGTATCTGATGAAGGCCAGGAAGGGTTAACCGCTTTTTTGGACAAGCGCCCGGCGCAGTGGCAGGAGAGCAGTAATGATTAATAAACTTCTGATTGCGAATCGCGGTGAAATTGCCTGCCGTGTTATCCGCTCTGCTAAGAAACTTGGTATAGCAACGGTGGCGGTTTATTCCTCTGCCGACGAAAACGCCATGCATGTTGCGATGGCTGATGAAGCGGTAAAAATAGGCGAAGCCCCGTCAAAAGACAGTTACCTTCGTGGCGATGTCATTATTGATACTGCACTGAAAACCGGTGCAGATGCCATCCATCCCGGTTACGGCTTTTTATCTGAAAACGCAGCATTTGCCGAAAGCTGCCGAGCCAACAATATTATTTTTGTTGGCCCGCCGCCCGAGGCCATCCGTGCGATGGGTTCAAAATCGGCGGCCAAATCCATTATGGAGAAAGCCGGTGTTCCGCTGGTGCCGGGCTATCACGGCGATGACCAGGCGGATGCTGTACTACTTCAGGCAGCCAGAGAAATGGGCTATCCGGTATTGTTGAAAGCCGCCGCCGGTGGTGGCGGTAAAGGCATGCGAAAGGTCTGGAAGGATGAAGAATTCGCTGACGCTCTGAGTGCTGCCAGACGGGAGGCTATGGCCAGCTTCAGTGACGATATTATGCTGGTGGAAAAATACCTCACCCGCCCCCGTCACGTGGAGTTCCAGGTATTTTGCGATCAGCACGGCAATGGTGTTTATCTGTTTGAGCGTGACTGTTCCTTACAACGTCGTCATCAGAAAATCATTGAAGAAGCCCCTGCTCCCGGCATGACAGAAGCGCTGCGCACTCAGATGGGTGAAGCGGCACTGCAGGCAGCCAGAGCCATTGCCTATGAAGGTGCCGGCACAGTGGAGTTTCTCCTTGATGAAGACGAAAGTTTTTATTTCATGGAGATGAATACCCGTTTACAGGTTGAGCATCCTGTGACGGAAATGATCACGGGTGAAGATCTGGTGGAATGGCAATTTAAAGTTGCACAGGGTGAAGTGCTGCCGAAAAAACAGCAGGAACTTACGATAAACGGCCATGCTTTTGAAGCCCGTCTCTACGCTGAAGACCCCGATAACGGCTTTTTACCGGAAACCGGCATCCTCACAGAGCATACTCCGCCGCAACCCTCCCGTTATGTCAGGGTGGATACCGGTGTCCGGTGCGGTGATGAAGTCTCCATGTTTTACGATCCGATGATCGCAAAACTGATTGTGTGGGATGAAAACCGTGAACGGGCACTCAGACGCCTGGCGACAACTTTGAGGCAATATCATATTGCCGGAGTAACCACCAATGTGGATTATCTGCACAGGCTGGCCACTCACCCGGAATTTATCGCAGCCAATTTAACAACCACTTTCATCGACAAACACACTGCGTCGTTGCAGTTAAACAAAAAAGTAAGTGACGAACAGTTGGCGATGATGGCACTGCTCTGCGTGTTGCCACGGGAAGAGACCGCCGTTACATCCCCATGGGAAACATCCTCATCATGGCGGATGAACGGAACCTATCAGAAAACAGTGCAACTGGCTGTTGCCGGCACGGACAACTTCACGGTGGACATCCGCTGGCCTGAACAGGAAAGCGACGACTGGCTGATTACCATTGATGGCAACACACTGCGTGCAAACGGTAAATGGCTGAATGACACGTTAAAGTTAAACATTAACGATCATTTACAAACCTTCCGCGTTTCAGAGAACGGAGAAACCCGTACGCTCTTCACGCAACAAGGCAGCCTGATTTTTAATCAGATCAAACCGGATACAGGCTCTGATGAAGGAAGCGGCACTGAAAACACCTTTATTGCACCGATGAACGGCACGATTGTCGCCTGCCCTGTTAAAGCCGGGACCAAAGTAAAAAAAGATACCGTTCTGGTTATCATGGAAGCAATGAAAATGGAGCACAGCATCAAAGCGCCCTGCAATGGCACGCTGGAAACGCTTTTCTGCTCTCCGGGTACCATGATTAACGGCGGCAGTGTCTTGCTGGAGTTTACGCCTGATGAAAAATGAACTCCCCCGCAAGGTAACGCTGGTTGAGGTGGGAATAAGAGACGGGCTGCAGAATGAGTCCGCACCGGTGACCACTGAAGAGAAAATAGCATTGTTGGGGATGCTCACTGAAGCCGGGCTGACACGCCTTGAAGCAGGCAGTTTTGTTTCACCCCGTTGGGTACCGCAAATGGCAGACACCGCCGCGGTGTTTGCCGGACTGCCCGAAGTTAACGGCGTCACTTACAGTGCACTGACACCCAACGAAAAGGGGCTGGAAGCGGCACTGGCGGCAAATGTAAAAGAAGTGGCTGTTTTTGGTTCCGCATCAGAATCCTTCTCACGAAAAAACATCAACTGTAGCATTGGTGAAAGCCTTGCCAGATTTGAACCGGTTGTCAGCGAAGCCAAGGCGAAGGGGTTGAAAGTCCGGGGCTATGTCTCCTGTGTATTGGGTTGTCCCTATGAAGGGTACATTGCCCCTGCTGCCACCGCGCGGCTGGCTTCGGCACTCACTGCCATGGGATGTGATGAGATATCCCTTGGCGATACCATCGGAACCGGTACGCCGCTGGCAACAGCTGCAATGCTGGAAGCAGTCAGAGAGGTAGTACCACTGCCTCAACTGGCAGTGCACTTTCACGACACTTACGGACAGGCTCTGGCAAACATACTCGTGGCTCTGCAACAGGGCGTCAGTATCATAGACAGTGCCGTAGCTGGGCTGGGGGGATGTCCCTACGCCAAAGGCGCCAGCGGCAATGTTGCTACAGAAGACGTGCTGTATATGCTCAATGGCATGGGCATTGATACTGGCGTCGATATGACCGCATTACTGAAGGCAAGTCGCGCTGTAAGCCTTATCATCAACAGAAAAGCCCAAAGCAAAGTTGCAGCAGCACTACATTCTGATGAGCCGGAGCTTTGACTCAGTCCGGCGCTTTTTCCTGCGGTAAAATCAGTGTAAGCAACACACCGGCAATCAGAAAACCGGCCATGATGTAAACAACACTGAAGGGCAATACCTCTCCCAGTGCAGCATAAGTGGCCCCGAATAGCAGCAATATAATACCAATAGCGGTATTCGAGAAGGCCACCAGTTCCGTGCGTTGCTGCCCCTCCTTCACATCCAGACTGTAGGTTTTCCGGCCCGTACGCACGCCGGTGTGGGCAACGGATAACACGAAAAATAAGCTGGCTGGCCACCACAGACTGTTAATACTGAACATGAGCAGGCCGGCACAGGCAAGGACAGCCAGTATTCCTGCCAGTTGAAGGGTGAGTCTGGCACTTTTATCTGCCACCCTGCCCCAAACCAGCGAGGACAGCATGGTTGCAGCGGCCTGAGCAGCCAGATAAAACGGTAACAGCGATTGACTGTCAGCGTCGCCTTCCAGCATAAAAAACGGTGCGACCAGCGCTGAATGTACAAAGAGGCCTCTGACTGCAATGAAGCGGTACACCACAGCATCAAACAGAGAAAAAGAGAAGCCGGAGCTGTCCTGTTGCTCGTTTCCGACACTGACCCGGGTTTTCACCGGTAACAGAATAAACAACGATGCGACAAACCCGGCAAGAGCCAGTGCAATAATCATCAGTACAACGGTTTGCCCCAGTGCTGATTTGAAATAAATAAGCGGCACTGCAAGGCAAAGAGTCAGTACACCGGACACAGTAGAAGCTATCCCCAGTAAATCGCCCCGCTCTCCTTTATCAGCGACGTCCGCCTGGATGTCTTTCATCGTTAGTGAGCAGGCAGCCCGTCCCAGGCTCAATAAAATCAGGCTCCCCAGTACCACCGAACCGGCCAGGACGCCTTCGAAATACAGCGCACTGAGAAGCATTACGGTCACTGAAAGCGCCTGCACAATCATGCCGGAACGCCACACCTGATGCCTTGCAGGATAACGCCGCAGTAAAACACCGATGAATGCCTGTGGAAGTAAAGCACCGGATTCTCTCACAGGCACCAGCCAGCTAATCATCCATACAGGTGCAGACAATGACAAAAGTAATGCGGGCAGCGTTGTTTTGGCGGATATCAGCAAATCCGCCAGTTTGTTAGCAGCCAGTGAGGCGATGACGAGGATTTTATTTTTCGGGTACAACGCTGTAAGACTCCATGGCGGTCGTAACATTCACTATATCGCATGTAATGACCGCCATGTGCGTCATTCTTCCGGTTGTCGGATCAGTTTATCTACTCAGGTCTTTGGACTAACTCTGATTTTCCACAACGGTTTTCAGGTTTTCGAGCCCCAGTTCAAAGTCAGGGCCGATCATGCCGTCCATCATCAATCCCATATACCTGTTTACCGGGTTCATACCCATATCCCCGCTGTCGCTCCAGGTAACCAGTGTACCTCCTTCAACAGACTCCAGTGTGAATTCACCGGTCGACCCCATTTCGTACTCAGGAAAATAGAGCCGGTAGGTCATCGCACGGTTATGTTGCAAACCGGTAATCTCCATCTCACCGTCGCCCTGAGTTTCACTGAGCCAGGCCGTTTGCATACCGATGGCGCGGTCAGGGCCGCTAAACGAAACCTGCATCGCCGGGTCACGCATAAACCACACTGCCCACTGGGGCCATGCTTTTAAATTAACTACATTGGGATAAATGTCTTCAGCCGCGGCATTGATCATGATTTTGCGTTCGACATGATAATCTGAAGGTAACAGAAACCCGATGCCTGTCAGCACGAAAATGAGCACTATTATTCTCACCAGCGTTTTTTTCAGCCACGCCATTTTCAATCTCCGTGTTGATATTCACTCAAAATATATAACACTTAATTAACATTTGCAGCAGGAAATGTGTCAAACGTCCCGGAAAATTGCTGAACGACATATTTTCTGACGGCATCTGCGTCAACCCGGTCAATCCAATTTACTTTGTACCCCTCATTTTTTTCGCATCTGAAAATGCGTCCTGCATCAGGGGTCGAAACAGATGCGTTAACATACCCTGACGTTTTTGAAAATGCCGTTTCCGGTAATCCTGCGATGGACGTCGCCAGTATGTCCCACAGGAAATAGGTAAACTCGTAAGACGGGATAGCGGTGACCGTTGCAGCCCAGAACTGCCCTGCCAGATCCGCCACCGGGGTGCATGATTGAGCGAGCTGGATAAGGAACGCCCGGTCAACAGGGAGCGCATTTGTGGCGTCCAGAGGAACCAGACACACATTAACGCCACTTTGAATTAACGTACGGGTAGCACAGGGATCCCAATAAGCATTCCATTCTGCGGTACCGTTATGGTCATGCATTGCCACATTCCCCTTCACATCAATGGCACCCCCCATCCAAATCACTTCTTTGATAGCGGCTTTCAAAGCTGGCTGACGGGACAAAACTGCAGATAAGTTCGTACACGGTCCTGTCATCAGCACCGTTACCGGTGATTCTGCCTGCTTTAATGTTTCCTCAATCCAGATATCAGCCGCGACAGATTGCACATTATCTGTGGTTTCCTGTGTCCGCAGCATTTCCGGCATGCTGTGACAAACCCTTGGCTGAGCCCGCCATTCAGGGGGAAACGGATTAGGGCCCGGGATATTCCCTGTGGCTACCGGCACATGCCCGTTACCGGTAAGCGTTAAAATTTTTAAGGTACTTAACAGTGCGTCATCCGGATAGCAGTCTGCCGGGGTAATCGTCACGCCCAACAGATCCACATGGTCCATTGTCAGTAAAAGCATCAGAGATAATAAATCGTCGATACCGCCGTCGTGATCGAAAATCACCGGGGTTCTGGTTAATTTAGCCGGCATAAAAATCCTTATCTGGCGTTAAATTTTATCTTGTGTAATATGGAGTTAATCATTTGTGACAGTGTTGTCCAAATGTTACTTTTTGCTTTTGTCTTTCAGGCACAGCCGTAACGTGCTGATAAAATGGAGAACCAACATGGCTGATAACAGTTCACGCTATATCAGTAATTTGACCCGGGACACTTACGCGCTGATTCTTGCCGGCGGCAAGGGGTCAAGACTGCATGAACTGACTACCTGGCGGGCAAAACCTGCCCTTTATTTCGGCGGCAAATTTCGCATAATCGATTTTCCGTTATCTAATTGTGTTAATTCCGGTATCCGCCGGATTGGTGTGGTAACGCAGTACAAATCACACTCACTCATCCGCCACCTGGTGCGGGGCTGGGGACACTTTAAAAAAGAACTAGGTGAGTCCGTCGAGATTCTACCAGCATCCCAGCGGTTTTCCGATAGCTGGTATGAAGGGACTGCAGATGCGGTTTTCCAGAACATCGATATTATCCGCGATGAGTTACCCAAATATGTGATGATCCTTTCCGGAGACCATATTTACCGTATGGACTACGGCCCGATGATTGCCCGCCACGTTGAAAGCGGCGCAAAAATGACGGTGTCCTGTATGTCGGTACCGGTTCAGGAAGCTGCCGGGGCATTTGGAGTCATGTCGGTTGACGAAAATATGCGTATTCTGGGCTTTGAAGAAAAACCTGAACACCCTACTCCTCTGCCCGGTGACAGCACTCGCTGTCTGGCATCTATGGGTAATTATATTTTCGATACAGAGTTTTTGTTCGAGCAATTGCGCCGTGATGCTGAAAAACAAGGCTCTCAACGTGATTTCGGTAAAGACATTATCCCTTCTATCATTAAAGACCATACGGTAATTGCCTACCCGTTTGAAACATCCGGTGATGAGCAGGCTTACTGGCGCGATGTGGGTACTATTGATTCTTTCTGGGAAGCCAACATGGAAATGGTTGCGCCGGTTCCGCAACTGAATCTGTACGATCGTTTATGGCCAATCTGGACGTACCAGGAGCAATTGCCCCCTGCGAAATTCGTCTGGGATGAAGACGGCAGACGGGGTGAAGCCATTAATTCCGTCGTGTCAGGCGGTTGTATAATTTCCGGTTCAACGCTGCGCAGAAGTCTGTGCTTCTCAAATGTCAGGTTGCACTCTTACAGCACCATTGAAGAAGCGGTTATCTTGCCTGATGTTGAAGTTATGCGTAACTGCCGGCTGAAGAAAGTCGTCATTGACCGGGGTTGTGTGGTGCCCGAAGGCACTGTTATCGGCTACGACCATGAGGCAGACCGTGCCCGGGGCTTCCGTGTGTCTGATAAAGGGGTTGTACTGGTAACCCGCGAAATGCTGGGCATGCCTGTTGGTGGTTTAGGGGGTTAGCCCGCCTGCCAGCGCTGAATCGTGGTTGAAATGATTTCAGCGACTTTTTCCGGTTGTTCGAGGGGAAACATATGACCGCCATCGAACATCCGGAATTCCAGAGCATTGTCTTTAACGAATCTGGCTCTGTCTGACGGTTTTGCCACATCCGATCCGGAACCGGCAACCATCAACCCCGGGCACTGCAATTTGCCTGAAAACTGGTGCAGATTATGGGGGAAATGACGGAAGATCTCAGCTTCTACCTGTCTGTCAAAAGTCAGTCTGCGGTTTTCTCCGTCCTTCACCGTGCCTGCGACGACATAATCCCGGATACAACGTTTATCCATATTTCTGAACAGTGCTTTACCGGCAAAGTATCCTTCCAGATCATCATCCTTATGCCAGTGCGTCCGGCGAATTTTCGCAAGCCGTGACGGCGTTATTCTGTCCATCAGATTCAGTTTTTTCGCCCCGCGCACCAGCCATTGTTTAGCCCCGTACACCATCGGGGGATCCAGCATAATCACCCCCTTTACTCTTTGCGGATAACGGCAAGCGGTCATATAAGACAACATGGCTCCGAATGAATGACCGGCGAGCCAGACAGGTAGATATTGCTCCTGCGAATCCAGATACCAGACAAGTTCATCAACCTGTTTTTGCCAGTTACCGGCTACAGGAAATTCTGGCTTGTGGCCAAACTGAGGATTCGCCAGCACGTTCCAGTCTGCCGGTAATGCTGAAAACAGAGTATTGTATGTGGCTGCCGGGAACCCGTTGGCATGGGCAAAATGGATTGTTGTCATAAGTCGTCCGGACTCTTCCTGAAACCGTAAAATTGGCGAAGTGTAAAAACTCTGCTAGGATACATCAAAACTCATCCGACCAGAAGAATTATGCACGTAGATGAATTACTTGCTGTACCGGTAATGTCTGCTATCACCGAAAATCAGTGGCAGAGTGAACCATTAATCATACCAAAGGACTGGGCCCAGGGCCGCACTGCATTTGGCGGGATCTCCGCCGGCATGGCCTATCAGGCCATTTCAAAACAGGTTCATGATGACCGTGTTTTACGCTCTTACACCACTAACTTCGTCGGTCCTTTGTCACTGAACGAGCCCTTTACTATTCTGGTCACCTGCCTGCGTACCGGAAAAAACGTATCCCAGTACACGGGTCAGATTATACAAAACGGTCAGACATGTGTGTTTGTGCAGGCATGCTTCGGCATGGCACGGACCTCAAAGATTCGGGTAGACAATATTGAAACCCACGAAATGCCCTGGCCACAAAAGGCAAAATTTATCCCGCAAATACCTAAGGTCACGCCTAAATTTTTCCAGCATTTTGATTTGGCTATCGACGATGGCGGCATGCCTTTCACAGGAAAATCAGGCAGCCATTACCACGGTTTCATGCGTTTTAAGAAAGCGCCTCAAAGCATCAGTGATGCACATCTGATCACTATGATCGATGCCTGGCCTCCTACTTTGCTGCAGATGCTGCGATGGCCTGCACCGGCAAGTACTGTGAGCTGGAATCTTGAATTTATTCACCCTCATCACGAGGTCAGTGGTACAGACTGGTTCGCATATAAGGTACATACCCGTCAGGCTGCAGACGGATACGGTCACACAGAAGCGACCATCTGGAACAGTCATAATGATGTTGTTGCCCTTAGCAGGCAAACGGTGGCGGTATTTGATTAGCAGACGGCGGCCGCCGGAGGAAACCGGCGGTCAGTAAAGGATAAATGAGTTCGGATTAAACAGTGACATTACACTGATACACTGCAGGTTAGTGATATCCAGCGCATCTTCCAGGTCTTCCCGCTTTAACGCCAGTCGGTCGTGCAGCTCCGGCGAGAGATTGTGATAGCTCGGATACACCTCTGGATTTACGTTATCCAGGGCCAGTACGTAACTGAGTTGCAGAATAAGGGTATCGGAATCGTCCACTCCGCTGTCGACGTCGTGGATCAGCGATACCGGACGATAAATAGATTCAGGGATCCCCCAGCACTGTACCAGAGCAGACGACAATTCAGCATAGGTAAAACCGAGAATGGCTTTTTGCAATTCAGCGGGACTGACTCTGGCATTAAACGCCAGGCATCGTTTCGCTTCCTGAGGCACCTCTGATGCAATCACCAGCTCTCCGATGTTATGCAGTAAACCGCACACAAACAGTTTCTCAGGTTCGCGGATGCGTTTATTTTCAGCAAAATATTTTGCCAGCAAGCCGCAACTGACGCTCTGTTCCCAGAATTTGTCCAGGTCGATAACTTTGGCGTTGATATCACTAAATGCGTGGGTAATACCGTAGGCGAGCGCAAGATCGTAGGCTGAACGTGTCCCGATGACTTGCAGTGCACGGCTGATGGTTTCAATTTTATTGGGGAAGCGGTACAACGCACTGTTAGCGACTTTCAGCATCTGGCTGGTAAGCCCCGGGTCAAAAGCAATGATTTCAGCAATGTCATCAATGCTGGCTGCGTTGTCATCCATACACTCTTTTAACCGGGTCACTGCATCAGGCAGTACAAACACCCCACTCGCTTTTTCTGCAATATCTTGTGCATTCATCACAACAATACTCCGGCAATATCCTGTAGACCTTGTTCAGCAGGCGTTCCTTTTTTCAGCTCGCTGTTTACATGTATAGGCCAGGAAATCGTAACATGCCACACTTTTTCAGTTTAAGGCCTTAAATAATACGGGCCCGGGAATTATTTGAAGTTTAACGTAAAGGTATAGAAGAGACGACGTATGACCAGATACATAAGTCTTAAAATGCATACCCTGCCCCGAGTCTGGTAACATACCGTCTTTTGTTAGCGGAACACCTTGTGAGCACTGCGTTTTCATCTTCCCGGCCTGTGGCTGTGATTATCGGTTTTGTGTGGCCAGAGCCTGACTCTTCAGCAGCGGGACAGAACATGATGGGTATTATCACCGGCTTCCTGAATGATGGCTGGCGGGTGGTATTTATGACTGCCGCCAACGCGTCTGAACATTGCGCTAATCTGAATTTAGACGGGTTGACGACAGAAAGTGTGGCACTGAATTGCAGCAGTTTCGATGAGCGTATTGCCGCTATTTCGCCGGATGTGGTAGTGTTCGACCGCTTTATGACTGAAGAGCAGTTCAGTGCAAGAGTGCGCGGCGCTTGCCCGGACGCCATGCGCATACTGAATACTGAAGACCTGCACAGCCTCAGACATCAGCGTCACGAGCAGGTTAAAAGCGGCCACAAATCAGACAACTTTCCCGCCACATTCAGTGACATGACTATCAGGGAGGTCGCCGCCATCCTGCGCAGTGACCTCACGCTTATCATTTCTGACCGGGAGTTGAACTGGCTGCAAAGCAATTTCCCGATCCCCCGGGAGCAATTGCTGCACCTGCCGCTACTTACGACCGGGTGCCGGACACCTTTGCCAGAGTTCCATGCCCGCTCAGATTTTGTTTTTATCGGTAATTTCCGGCATGCCCCGAACTGGGATGCGGTACTTCAGTTACAACAACTCTGGCCGGCTGTCAGAAAGCGTCTGCCGGGCATTAACCTGAATATATACGGCGCGTATCCTCCTAAAAAGGCAATGGCTTTGCATAATCCGGCCAGAGGATTTCACGTCAGGGGATGGGCTGAGAATGCAGACGAAACCATTGCATCTCACCGGATAATGCTGGCCCCCGTAAGATTTGGCGCCGGCGTAAAGGGAAAACTGGTGAAAGCCATGCAATGCGGTACGCCCTCTGTTACCACAACAACCGGTGCGGAAGGGATTGGTACACATAAAACCTGGCCCGGCATGGTTACACATACCAACGAAGACTTTGTTGAATCTGCTGTCACACTATATACTGATGAAAAACGATGGTTGAAAGCGTCAGAAGATGGCAAACGTTTTGCTGCCAATCATTTTGACTCAGTAAAACACCAGCGAATGCTCCTCGATGAAGTTAATGCCCGCCGCGACCGCCTTCACGCCTATCGCCGGCAGTGGTTTTTACAGGCGATGGTATGGCACCAGTCACTGCGGGCTTCACAATTTATGTCACAATGGATAGAGGCAAAAAATAAACATCACGGGCAATAGTTGCTATGCTTAACTTGCCAGTCTCTCAGGAAAGATGAATGAAAACACTGATCAGCACCATACTACTTACCCTGTTGTCCTGCTTTGCCAGTGCACAGGAAGATGACAATGTATATTTTTGTCAGGGAGTGGCTGAAGCTGTCAGTTCCATCCAGTACGGGCGGGCGTACGGTTTAAAAGATGAAGCCAACGACGCAGTTAAATATATCGCCAGCTTGTCTGCTGAGGCTGAATACGACTTATTGCCTTATATTGACGCATTTATCCGTTCCTCTTCACCGTTACCTTCCGTATGGACGGAAATTCTGTTCACTCACGCCTGTGTATACAGCTATGTAGATGATACCGAACAGGTAAAACGCATTTCGCGGCAACTACCCTTTCAGTGCGATGTTAACGAGCCGGATATTGACTGTTTTAACGGCGTGTTAGAACGCATCCGGGACAATCGTGTCATTTAGTATCTGCAAGCACGGCAATGACATAGCGCAAACCACTGGTGCGTGACTCACTGAGATAGCGTTCAAGACCTGCCTGCTGCAAGAATTCCTGCCACTCACCGACGGTGAGAGGTCCGCTTAATGCGGCTTTTTCAAGCATTACCGCCAACAAGCCTCTGATCACCTTCGAATCAGACCACGCCAGAAATGGCGCGGCGCCGTCTTCAGTATTTACGTCCAGCCACACATTACTCTGACAACCGGCAATTTTGTTGCCGGCAGAGCGTAAAGATTCAGGCAACACCGGTAAATGCTTGCCTGCCAGCATAATGTGGCGCATGACATTATCCCAACCACGGGCCTCACTAACCCCGGCGGCAAGTGGCGGCAGGGTCATTTTACTTTGTCTCTTCTTGCAGACTGTCTGCCAGTTCAGAAGCTGTCATGATAATGCCTGCATCGTCACTGGTAAGAGGGAAAACGCACACATGGGTATTGTTAGCAGCCATGCCGGGCAGCCAGGTTTCCATAAACGTGTCCAGCGCCACTTTTTCCGCTGTTAATGTGGTGTGTGCTGCCACTTCCCATGTATTGATCAAATCTTTATGGGGCCATACGGGCAACACCACCGCACCGTCATTTTCGAACATCACGAAGCCTTCTTCTCCTTTTACCAGCCACACTGACTGTGCTTTAGTAGAGTACTGAAGAAACAACGCGGTACGTTCTTCCGGTGACAACAATGCGGCCTGGCTTTGTACAATTTCAGGTAAAGTTTCAGATACGGTATCCGGGAACATAATTTTCTCACATAAATAATTTCCGGCGGATTATACCCACAGAGAGACTCGGAAACTAATATAAACGCCGGCCTTTTCGTGCTAATCTGCTAAATTGTGATTAAAGACTGCGTTAACTGGGTAACGTATTGATGAGCTCATCCTATTGCATCCTTTCGGCGGCACATGCCGCCTCAATGCCTCTTGATGAAGAACAATTCCGGGAATTAAAGCGGGCAAGAAAACGTTTATCTTCAGCTTATGCTATCCGGCATAAATACAAACTGGTCAAAACCAATTACGGTCTGATCACAGAAGCACTTAAGGCCGTGGGGACTGCCTACCTCGACGATGCTCACCCTGAACGATTAATTGACGCAAAGACCCGGCTTAACGCCGCTGTGAATAATTATATTCTTAGTGGCCGGACGTTTACGGCACAAATCAAACGGCATGTGCAGGCCAGCATCCAGGACCGCTCCGAAATCAACCGGATCACCAGGCGCATGGAAATTGAATATCAGCGTTCTTTCGCCTACCGGTTTGTAGACAGTTTGTACGACTATGTATCTTATTACGGGATCAGCGTCCACGAAATTGAAATAAGCGGGCAACCTGTATCTGACACACCTGACGCTGTCCGCCGCTACGAAATCAAAGCGTATATCGACCGTGATTTTCTCGGTGGCCCCACGGATTTCAGGGCGTCGGTTTTGAAAGAAACGCCACGAAGCATAGAGCTGGGTTCGTTACTGGACGAATTCATGGGATGCCTGGACCGGATCAATGATTTGGCCAGGCAGATCACAGACGAGACTACAATTAACAGCCACGTACTGGTGAAAGAATTTATTAATGTTTTTGCCGGTTCAAACGGCGTACCGGTAAACAACTTGTTTGTTGTTCATTCTATGCATGGAGATGACAACAATATTTATGATAAATTTCCTATCTCCATGTACTTGGACCAGCAAAACTTAGAAGACGAATACCGGTAAGACAAAGTAAGATGGAAATAACAGCACCAGACAGTCAGTTTTGTTCATTACTGCCCGATGACTTTCTGACATTACACCGTATATCATTTAATGAAAGAGCTTTCATTTTGTACCGGGCTGCACTCCCTGCCGTCGCACCATTGCAGAAAACCATTGCGGTGCAGTTTCCCTGGCTGGACATCACTGAAAATGCGTTTTCCGATATTGATTTACAGTTTCAGACACTGATAAACACAGCACTGGTCTGCTTTAAAGAACTGCAAAATTACTTAGATCAACATGAGCCTGTGGTAGATTTTTGTCTGTTTATGATGGAAACCAACCCGTCATTCTGCACGTTTTCAATATCTACCGGCCATGAGCAGGCATTGTTCAAAGCGTTACATGATATGCCCTGCCCCGATTGCTTCGGCTATCCCCGCATTCAAAATACGACGATAACTCCGCAGCAATCATTGACAGCTATCAATCCTTTAGAATAATCACTTTAATAAGCAACACGTGCCTCTTCAGGCGCAAGCATTCTGAGGATTTCCGTCAGAGACTTTGGCCTGGCATATAAAAAGCCCTGGAATAAATCTGCCCCTACCTCTCTGGCAAATGCCGCCTGTGCGGGAGACTCTATGCCTTCAAAAATAACTGATTTACCCAAACGCTTATTTAAATCCACCAGCGACGCCGCCAATAACCGCATTGGTTCATCTTCCAGTCTGGCCAGCCAGGTACCGTCGAATTTTATCACCGACGCCCGGTTATCCGTTAATTCGGATAAGGCCACAAGGCCATGTCCGAAATCATCCAGCGCCACTGTAAACCCATAATCTTCCAGCGCCCGGATAATACGCTTAGCGCCGGCATCGACGATAGCCCGCTCTGAAATTTCGATCACCACGGATGATGGCGATACATTGAAATCCGCAAAGTAGGTGACAAACTGATCCACCAGCGCTGTTGAACTGAGCTGCAACAACGACACGTTAATGTGGATCCTGATGTGACTTAAGTCCTGTGCTTCAAGCATTCCGCTTGCAATGCATACTTCCCTCAACATTTTTAAACCTAAGGGATTTATCAAACCCGTCTCTTCGGCCACGGGAATGAACGTATCCGGCTGCATGTCTTTTACATCTTTCCCCCGCCAGCGGCAAAGGGCTTCAAGAGCGACAACATTGCCTTCACCGTCAACAATAGGCTGAAAACTGGCGTATAAATCCTGATTTTTAATAGCAGCCAGCAAACTCTCTTCCACCAGCAAACGGTATTCAATAGCAGTTTCGTGGTCAGAGGAATAAACCACAGTCTGGTTCTTACCCTGCTTTTTCGCCTCATACATAGCGATATCAGCGTGTTTCAGCAAATCTTCTGTGCTGTCCTGCATATCAAAATCAGCGACACCAATACTGGCAGTGACAAAAAGTGGCACACTGTGACAATGATAAGGTTTGGCCAGAGACACCAGCATTTTTTGTGTCAGCGCTAATATGTCAGCGTTGTCCTGAACAAGCACAACAAATTCATCGCCACCATGGCGAATTAATGTATCTGTGTTTCTCAGTTCAGACTGCAGGCGTTGAGCGCAGGTTACCAGCAACGCATCGCCAATATCATGACCGTAGCGGTCATTAATTTGTTTAAAACCATCCAAATCAATAAAAATCAGAGACTGGATACAGCGTGAAAATTTCACCTCATCCAGCAACAGCTTCATATAATTGCGGTTTCCTGTCCCGGTAAGCGGATCCCGGAAGGCCAGTTCCTCAAGCTTACGCTCTGCACGGGACAAATCTGATATGTCAGAAACCGTAAGGATGTATTGCTGCCTGTCCGTTCCGGCATCCAGGCATGACAGGGTAATAAAAGCGGGAAACATCGCTTCCGTGCCGTTTCGCAGTGATAATTTATGACGATATACACGGTCAGACTGTGCCAGTTCATCGCAACGTGAAAAGAGTTCAGGGTTAAAACCATATCGGGTGATGTCCTGCCCTTTCAGGGTAGACACAGCACCGGTCAACAAGGTTGCCAGTGAGCGGTTTGCCTCCGTGACTATAAAGGCGTCATCAATAATAGCGACCCCTTCGGATAACTGATCGAAGATCACGTCAGAAAGGCGGTGCTTCTTCTCAGTTTCATTTGGTAAGACTCCACCGCGACTGACTGGTGCCGCAGTTTCGCGCTGGATTTCAGGCAGCACCGTGTTGAACACGATTTTCTGTTCCAGTTCAAACCGCTTTAATGCAGTTTCACAACAGACTTTCAGTGTTTTAGTATTGAATGGTTTAACAATGTAGCCATATGGCGACGTTTCCAGAGCCTGGCTTAATGTAGTGTCGTCAGAAAACGACGTCGTATAAATCAATGGCGCAACAATTTTGCTGGCAATGATCCGCGCGGCTTCAATACCACTTCCACCATCGGCCAGATGGATGTCCATCAGAATAAGTTCAGGTTCGAGTTCCTCAGCCATTTCAACGGCCTGCGACTCTGAGCGGGCAATCCCGACGACTTCAGCGCCCATATGAGTAAGTTCGCGGGCCAGATACGTTGCCGCAATAGTGGTATCTTCCACCACCAGCACCTGCTTATTTTCCAGTAAACTCATCACTACTCCTGTTATCACCGCCGGATACGACTGAAGACGACGGTTGACGCTAAGTTACACATTACTCTTAATCATGAATGAAGACTGCGTCAATCAGTCTTACAAGATTTGCGCCAAAGTAGTCATTAAATCCTGCCCGGTGACCGGCTTGGTTAACACCGGTACATGCTTTATTTCATCCGGGATGTCTACATCCTCACCATAACCACTGACGATAATGGCAGGAATACCTTTGACCGAAAGCTGTCTGATAAGGTCAAAACTGGTTTCATTACCCAGATGCACGTCAAAAACAGCCAGGCCGGGTTCGCGCCCTTCAACAGAACGGCGTGCTGCGGCAAGCGTACCTGCTACAGCGACATTCTGAACACCAAGCGCCTTCAGCTTTTTTTGCATATCAAGGGCAATCACCAAACTATCTTCGACTACCAGAGCATGTTCCGGCACGCTCAAAGACGTATCGGGTTGTACAATCGCTGCTTCATTTTCACTGTCCGCTGAGTTGTCTTTAATGACAAGATAACGGTGGGGGATCACCAGTGTCGCTCTTACGCCGCCCGGAGAAAACTCAATGTCCACTTCGCCTTCAAGCTCATGAGGAATGACATTCCGTATCATTGTCATACCAAAACTGTCTTTACCCGGCAGCGACACAGGAGGACCGCCGGTTTCTTCCCAACGGATGATTAACTCAGATTTTTTCGATACAGACCAGTGGACAGACACCGTGCCCTTTTCACCTGAGTTCGAAAGCGCGCCATATTTCGCCGCATTGGTAAACATTTCATGCATTACCAGCACCAGAGGCGTGGCAGCATAAGGCGCTATCAACACATCCTCACCATGGAGCTCGATGCTGTTAGATAAATTCACATAGGCCTGAATTTCAGTTTCCAGTAATTTACGGAATGAAATATCAGTCCAGTCTGACGCAGTAAGTTGATCATGAGCGGATGCCAGAGCAACCAGGCGGCCACTGAGAACCTGAATAAATTCATCAAGTGTTCTGCCGGCTTGCTCAGTTTGCATCACAATAGCGTTGACCAGATTCAGAATGTTCCGTACCCGGTGATTCAGTTCCGATATCAGAATTTCATGTTTTCGTGCAGCCTGCAGGCGGATACTGTCCCTTTCCTGAATGTGTCTTATCATTACTTCAAGAAGGGTCACCCGCAAAGAATCTGCGTCATTAAGTTCCTGCTCAAGCCATTCGTGACAACTGTCACTGTGGGTTTGCTGCCAGACGTCGAAACTGCTCCTTGGCATGAGTCTGGCGCCATTCGGGCCGGCTACCACCGGTTTCTCCGGATTACCTGCCCAGCTTACGGTTTTAGTCTGTGCCTGACGGTAAAACAGCAAATAATCTCTGGGACTTTTTGAAACAGGGACTGCCAGCACACCGGCAATGCCATGAACATCAGTCTGATAACCACTCATAAAATCCGCAAGGGTATCAATAGCGGCAATTTCACTGGGTGCCAGTGCGTTCAACTGACGGCACAACCTCTTGAGGTTATCCGGTTCCAGAATATGCCCTTCGCTGCGTACTTCACCGTCTACAATGACGCAAATACCGTCACATTTTATCAGGTCACGCATGACAGGAAACTGATCAGCAATGCCCTGTGCCAGCGAACCGGAGGTCGGAATGGTCGACATTATTCGATTGTGAACATGCCGCACTCTGTCCCGCTCTACACCTTGTTCCGTCATTAAACGTGACGACAACTCCAGGGAAAATACCTCAGCAAACAGTTCCAGTTCCGTCCGTTGATAATACGACGGTACTTTAGGGCTGTAGTGGTGGCAGGCAAACAGCCCCCACAGCTTACCGTTGATGACAATGGAAACAGACAGTGAGGCTTTCACTCCCATGTTTTTCAAATACTCGATATGGATGGGAGAGACCGCACGCAGAGTGGAAAATGACATATCAATTTGACTGTCAGCCCCCTTTACAGCAGGCAACACCGGCACCGTTGTGTCATCCACATCAGCAATCACTCTCAGCAGGTTTTTCACATACAGAGCACGGGCCTGCTTAGGGATATCAGAGGCGGGGTAACGCAAGCCAAGAAAAGGCTCCAACTTAAATTGCTTACTTTCAGCCACCACTTCTCCTGACCCGTCCGGCAGGAACTTATACACCATCACTCTGTCATATCCGGTGATAAGCTGTATTTGCTGGGCAACCTGATCAATGAGTTCTTTACTGTCGGCGGCACGGTAAAATTGCGTCAGCAGAGATCGCACAAACTGCTCATCAGCTTTACGTTCACTGTGCACTTCTTCCAGCTCTATCAGCGTATAAAGACCGTTATGATGAACAGAGATATCAACAGTCAGTCCGGTAGCCACAACTTTTTGTGCAAACAACCGTTCATTTCTGCCGGTAATCATGGAAGACTGTAAGGAAGAACGGATATGGTGTAACGTCGTTTTGTCAAACCAGTTTTTCAGCGGTTCTCCGGCAAGTTCATCCGCAGGTACACCCAGATAATGTTCAGTATTGGCTGAGCAAAATGCAATCAGCCAGTCGGCGCGCACAGCAATCAGACAACCAAAGGATTGTATGCTGCCCGGCAGATGAATGGGTTCTCTGTCGCAATTAGTCAGATCGACAGTGAAGTCTGATGAAGTGGCGTTATCCATGTGTTTGAACCGTGCTTATGACTTTTAGAATTTTTTACGGCTTAATGTCTTACAACGTTTTCAGAATATCAGATCAACTTATTGATGAATATAAATAAACTATTTTTAACACTCAGAGAATCATCGTCAGAACCTCACAAGCGGTTAGAAGCCACCTACCCGTTTTGTTACCAGATGCGCAGTGAAGCGTTCAGTCCGTTGCATTATGGCAGAGCCTTGTCTGTACTAAGTGCTTTTCACATTTATGCCGCGCCTTTCGTGGCCCGCTTACCTGATGAAATACGTCACCTGATTATAGTCGATGATGTCATTGATGCACTCAACCTGGACCTGCAAATTTTAGGTGTGCAGGAAGAACAGCCTGAGTTTAAATCTGCATTATCATCTCAGTCACCCATCAGCCTGCTGGCATTCAGTTATGTGTGGATGGGATCGTCCATGGGCGGCAGTATTATCAGTCGCTGGTTGCAGTCACGCCATCCCGGTTTACCGCAGCAATACTACCGTGCCATAGCAGAAACCGGGGCAAACTGGGAAACGTTTAAAGCAGGCGCTACTGACTGGGCCGGGGCCAATAATATCAACGAAGATGATGCGGGAGACGCTGCCAGACAGGTTTTTGAAAGTATCATTAATACTGCCTCACACTACAGTGAACCTGCTTAACTCAAACGCTGCAAAATCGCCTGCGCCTGTCTTCAGGCAGCACAGCGGTTTTGCTATGATTGCAATAAATTAATTAACAGTGAATTTCATGAAAGTAGTATCTTTTAACATTAATGGGATCCGTGCGCGGTTGCACCAGCTGTCTGCACTGATTGAAAAACACCAGCCGGATGTCATCGGTTTGCAGGAAATCAAAGTGCATAACGAGCAGTTTCCTGTCGCTGATGTGGAAGCGATGGGTTACCACGTTTTCTTCCACGGACAAAAGAGTCACTACGGTGTGGCTATGCTCACAAAAGAGAAGCCGCTGGATGTGCAATACGGTTTCCCCACTGATGAAGAAGACGCTCAACGCCGCATGATCATGGTGACGTTAGCAGGTAAGAATGGTCAGCCGGTGCGGGTACTGAATGGCTATTTTCCTCAGGGCGAGAATGAAAAGCATGAAACCAAGTACCCGGCGAAGCGTAAATTCTATGTCGATTTAATGGGGTATCTCAGTGGCCACCATAGTCAGGATGACAACGTCATCATTATGGGTGATCTGAACATTTCACCGGCAGACAATGATATCGGCATTGGCGAGGATAACCGTAAACGCTGGCTGAAAACCGGCAAATGTTCTTTTTTACCGGAAGAACGTGAGTGGATTAACACACTCTACGACTGGGGCGTGACCGACAGCTTCAGAGCACAAAATCCGGAAGTAAGCGACCAGTTCAGCTGGTTCGATTACCGCTCAAAAGGATTTAACGACAACCGGGGTTTGCGCATTGACCATATCCTGGCAACAAAGCCTGTCCATGAAGGGCTTCAGGAAACCGGCATTGATTACGAATTGCGCGGCATTGAAAAGCCGTCTGATCATGCTCCCATCTGGACGGTGTATGATATTTAACTAACGAGGTCATCATTGACAAGCCTGCAGACATTCGCACTTATTCTGTTCACCGGACTGATGATTGTGATAATCAGGAATCTGTCCTGGCAGGTTCTGTTAAAAGATAAGAGACAGCAGCATGTGTTATTCGGTTATACCGCGCTGCTGTTTTTTTTATGGATTTTCCGTGCCGGGATTTATCAGGGGCTGGATGTCCATTTTTTATGGCTGAGTGCACTAACGCTGACACTCGGATTCAGAAAGGCGCTGATTGCCGGAGCCGTGGCCCTTACCGGTATAACATTAACCGGTACTGAACAATGGCATATGATTGGCGTAAATGGTCTGCTTGGCGTTGTCATGCCTGTGTGCGTCAACTACGTCATCTTTATGACCGCATTTCACAAAATCCCCCGTAACCTGTTCGTCTACATATTTGCCTGTGCATTTTTCCCGGGCGCCATAGTCATTGCTTTGAAAATGGGTTTGCTGGGGGGATATTACCTGGCTGACGGTTTATATGACTGGCAAACCGTAAGAGATAACTACCTAATTCTTATCCCCTTACTGCTCTTCCCGGAAGGTCTGTTAAATGGTATGACTATGACATTGCTCATCGTCTATAAACCTGAACTGGTCTACACCTTCCATGACAAATTCTATATCGACGGAAAATAACCGACAGCCATTACGTTTTGCCATTGTGATTTACCCCGATGCTGAAGTACTAGATTTCGCCGGGCCCTACGAAGTTTTCACTACGGCTGTGCGGACCCACCAGTTTAACTGGCAGGTACAACTGGTAGCAGAAACAGCCATGATTAAAGCCCGTGCGGGTTTTATGGTACAGAGCCACGCTACATTTGCAGATGCAGAGAAACCGGACATCCTGGTGGTGGTTGGCGGCGATCATACCCGCGAAGTGAACAATCCTGTGTTGCTGGCATGGATCAAACAGGCATCTGCCAGTGCAAAGATAGTGGCGTCAGTGTGTACCGGTGCATTCTTGCTAGCCGAAGCAGGAATTGTGGATACTCATAATATAACAACACATTGGGAGGACATTGCTGATTTGCGCAAGCTTTATCCGTCACTCACTGTGCATGAACATTGCCGGGTAGTGAATCAGGGCGCGCTTTACAGCAGTGGCGGTATATCAGCCGGCATCGACATGGCGTTAACGCTGGTAGCTGATATTACGAAGAAAGCTGATGCTGAAGCAACAGCCAGACAAATGGAATACCAGTGGGACGACAGCTGTCTGCGCATATAGCGCAGACACATTTAACAGCAGGATCTACTAGTCTTTCTTGTAAAGAATATCCATCACACCGGCCAGTTCGGTTTTACCTTCCCGCACTTCTTCCTCACTCAAACCGGCGATTTCGTGAGGAAATACCAGCCACTCATCGCTCTGATTTACATAATAGTCAGGAACAATTTCCGTCTTGTTGTTCTGTGGCTTGTACCAGGGGCAGGCAATACGGATATCTTTCGGCATATTCAGACGCATCAGTTTACGCACCTGGTTGATAAGCGCATCCACACTGCGGCCGGAATCAAATACATCATCAACAATCAGCAGTTTGTCGTCAGCATTAGCATTCTCGACCAGATAATGCAGACCGTGAACACGGATTTCTTTCGACTGTTTGTTGATACCGTAGTAAGACGATGTTCTCACTGCGATGTGGTCAGTGGGGGTATTTTTGAATTCAAAAAATTCCTGAACGGCGATACCAATAGGCGCACCACCACGCCAGATACCGATAATGAAGTCCGGCCGGAAGCCATCTTCATATACCATAGCCGCTAAACGGAACGAGTCTTCCAGAAGAGATTGGGAGGTAATAAAGTTTTTGTTCATAGCATTTATCCGGCCAGATTTGAAAGGCGGGAAGTATAGTGAAAATTAAGGTTATTTGCACGCAAAATTAACCACATGGTCAACATAGTGCAAGCCAGTTTATTCGTTCTGCAGCGCCGTAGCAGGATGCACTTTCATCGCTCTCACAGCAGGGTAAACACTGGCCAGCAAACACAGAACCAGTGAAAACAGTGTCACCATGATGACCTGATGCCAGCGTAAATCCACAGGGATCCCCTGCCCGTCGGCAGACAATGCCAGCTGAATATCCAGCAGTGCCAGCAAATTATTCAGTTGCAGTACCACCACAACACCCAGTACAAGACCAAGTATAGCGCCCTTCACACCGTTAAACAGGCCATTAAGTAAAAAGACTGTCCGTATCTGACCGGCTTCCATTCCCTGAGTTTGTAAGATGGCAATGTCACCCTGCTTTTCAGTGACTACCATCACCAGCGCAGAAACAATATTAAATGCAGCAACTGCAATGATGAGCAGCAGCATCATAAACATCATGTTTTTTTCCATTTTCACGGCATCGAACAAGGGACCCTGACGTTCCCGCCAGTTATCGGATGAAAAGCCCTGCCCGTCTAATGTGTTTATGACCGCACTGTAATTAAAGGCGTCGTTAAGGAAAAGGCGGGTATCTGAGGGCGCATTCTGAGGTTTCCTTAATAACCTTTTCAGATCGTCCAGATGCATAAAGATGACCTTGTCATCCATCTGAGAATTAACCCCGTACAACCCTGCTACTTTTACAATACGCTGAGCCGGCATGCGTCCCAGCGGGGTGTATACACTGGCTCCAGCCACAAGAAGACGCATTGTATCTCCCGGTCTGAGATCGAGTTGAACAGCCAGCGCCTGACCGGCAATCACATTAAAACTGCCGCTTTCCAGACCGGTGAACTTACCGGCCACCATGTTTTCTGCCACCACAGAGTCCTGCATATCTTCAGGCACAACGCCCTGAATTTGCACACCTCTCAGCCCGCTTCTTGCCTGTAAAACCCCTTCTGTTTCGATAAACGGCATGACATGGTCTACACCGGCAATGCTTTCAAAGGGGGCCGCAGACGGTTCCGCATGTACAACCACATGAGGCAGAATACCCAGAATGCGCTGCTTCAATTGCCCTTCAAACCCGTTCATCACCGATAACACAATGATCAGCGCCATCAAACCCAGCGCAATCCCGGCGACTGAAAAAAAGTTAATGAACGAAACAAAGCTATTTTGTTTATTCGCAGTAGAATAGCGCAGCGCCAGAAAGGCAGAGACTGGTTGAAACATGAAAACCCGGCGTCGGAAAAAGTAAATGGCGTAATACGGCAACCGTATTAGTAAAGTTGTTAGTCTACGTGTAAGCTTTACTACGTACAAGATTGATGTAGCAGGATTTAAATGAGCAACGAGACACTGGCAGATAAACAGGCACAATTTGACGAGTTCTTCATGATTACCAGTGAACTGCCGGTAAACGTAGTGCCGCTGGAAGCGGGTAAACCCGTTCCTGCCAGTGATGATCTTGAATCCGTCATGCCCTATGCATTCAGAATTGCCGGGGAAATGGCAGCCATCGAGGCACAGGCATTAAGACCGCTACGTAACCTCGGAGACCACGCTGCAGCGCTGACTGATTATCTGAACCATCAGGCCAGAAAAATCGACCTGATGATGTCTTATATACTGCACCAGCAGGATGATGAGACATGTCACTATCAAACCGTTAAGTTTGGCGGCGGCGGTATAATCGTCAGTACCGCATCGCCTTACGAAACCGGTACGCTGGCTGAACTGAAGCTGTTTCTCAATCAGGAAGCGGCGGCTGTTTATTGTTTCGGTGAAGTTATTGCTTGCCAGCAGCACGGAGATGATTACCATATATCCTTCATTTTCCGCAGCATCCGTGAACAGGATCAGGAATTGCTGGTGCGCGCCAGTTTGCATTTGCAAACCCAGCAGCTGCGCAAACGCGCTCAGGACAAACAGGAATAGTTCGCTCTCACGCAACTCCATGATAACCAGCCAATAGTTTTCAAGGTGACATGACAGCCACAATTTTTTCTTTACCACTGCCGAAGGCAAAAAAGGCCGGCAGCACAGGTGATCACCAGCAATGGGGTCAGTTAAAAGGCAGTAGCCGCGCTCTGGCCGTCAGCCAGGCATACAAGCAGCATAAAGGACCGGTGGTTGTTATCACCGCTGACACACCGTCAGCCATGAAGCTCCAGCGGGAACTTGCATGGTTTTTAGATAACGACCGAAGTGTTACCACCTTGTTCCCTGATTGGGAAACTCTGCCTTATGATATATTTTCGCCCCATCAGGATATTGTTTCCCAGCGGATGGAAACTTTGTACCGGATGGCGAACGAGCCCCGCGGTATCTTCATCGTTCCCGTAAACACGCTGATGCAACGGCTGGCACCGGTAGATTATTTGAATAAATATCTGCTGATGGTTCATAAAGGCGATACCCTCGACCGTGAACAGTTCCGGCGCAATCTCGAACAAGCCGGCTATCTGCATGTAAACCAGGTAATGAGCCACAGCGAATTTTCCATTCGCGGTTCAATTATCGACCTGTTTCCCATGGGCAGTGACAGACCATTCCGCATTGATTTATTCGATGATGAAATTGATTCTATCCGGTATTTTGAAACAGAAAATCAGCGCTCTGCGGATGCCGTAGATGAAATACGGTTGTTACCGGCGAGAGAATTTCCCACCGACAAAGCTGCACTTTCAGCCTTCAGAGCCCGTTATCTGGAAACCTTCGACAGCAACAGTTCGCAGGAATCGGTATTAAGTCTGGTATCCAAAGGCACCATGCCCGGGGGTATCGAATACTACCTGCCGCTGTTTTTTGACCATACCGCTACCCTGTTTGACTATCTCCACGATAATGCCGTCCTGATGCTGCATGGCGATGTCATGGACGCCAGCGAGTTTTTCTGGGCAGATGTGGCTGAGCGTTACGAACAGCGCAGATACGACTTATCACGCCCCCTGCTCAGCCCTGAAGCACTGTTTCTGCCGGTTAACCAACTTTTCGAACAGGTAAAAAACTGGCCGCGGATTACGCTGCACGCAGACGCTTTAGAAGAAAAAGCGGGAAAATCCAACCTCGGATGCGAAAGCCTTAAAGACATCGCGTTTAATCCACAGAAGAAACAGCCGGCTCAGGCGCTGACGGAAAAAATGAAAGCCGCACGGAATGCCGGCAGCCGTGTGCTTTTCAGTGCTGAATCTCAGGGACGGCGGGAAAACCTGCTGACTCTGCTGAATAAAGCAGGGATCCGCCCTGAGGCCGTTCAGCAATTCAGTGCCTTCATCGACAGTGATGTTGCTACAGGTATTTGCGTTGGTCTGGTTGAAAACAGCTTCGAGTGGCAGCGTGAAC
Organism: Alteromonas sp. NFXS44; assembly: GCF_040148705.1. Taxonomy (NCBI): domain Bacteria; kingdom Pseudomonadati; phylum Pseudomonadota; class Gammaproteobacteria; order Alteromonadales; family Alteromonadaceae; genus Alteromonas; species Alteromonas sp. NFXS44. The sequence continues at coordinate 218,077 of NZ_JAGDEA010000008.1, forward strand.
AGGGCAATATTCTGTTTATTACTGAAACAGAACTGCTGGGCCATAAGGTCAGTCAGCGCCGCTTACGTGACAAACGGCAGGCAACGGATGAAAGTGCAATTATCCGCAACCTCGCCGAACTGTCGGTTGGACAACCTGTGGTACATTTTGACCACGGCGTGGGCAGGTATACGGGTTTGAAAACCCTGGATGCCGGCGGCGTGATGACCGAGTACGTTTGCATTGAATATGCAAAGCAGTCAAAACTCTACGTCCCCGTGTCTTCTCTGCATCTGATTTCACGCTATACCGGCGGCGATGTGGATCATGCACCACTGAACTCACTGGGCTCAGATGCGTGGACAAAGGCGAAACAAAAAGCTGCCGAGAAGGTCCGCGATGTGGCTGCGGAACTGTTGAATGTCTATGCCAAACGGGCAGCGAAACCGGGTTATGCCTACGACATCAACTGGGAAGATTACCAGAGTTTTGCCGACAGCTTTCCTTTTGAAGAAACACCGGATCAAATTCAGGCCATCAATGCGGTTATTCAGGATATGGGTTCACCGCAGGCCATGGACAGACTGGTTTGTGGTGACGTGGGCTTCGGTAAAACAGAAGTAGCCATGCGGGCAGCTTTTCTGGCTGCCAATCACGGTAAACAGGTGGCCATACTTGTGCCAACCACTCTGCTGGCACAACAACATTTTGAGAACTTCAAAGACCGCTTTGCAAACTGGCCGTTTAATATTCAGGTAATGAGCCGTTTTGTCAGCGGTAAAGCGCAGAAATCCGTTGTCGACGGCATCAAAGAGGGCCAGGTAGACATCGTGGTGGGCACTCATAAACTGCTCAGCAGTGACATTGAATTTAATGATCTTGGCCTTGTGATCATTGACGAAGAACACCGCTTTGGCGTGCGTCAAAAGGAAAAATTCAAATCCCTGCGTGCTGATGTGGATATCCTGACCCTTACCGCTACCCCCATACCAAGAACGCTGAACATGGCATTGTCCGGTATGCGTGATTTATCCATCATCGCTACGCCGCCAGCACGCCGTCTATCGATAAAGACTTTTGTGCAGCAACGCAATACGTCCGTGATCCGTGAAGCGGTTATGCGTGAAATTCTTCGCGGTGGTCAGGTTTACTTCCTCCACAATGAAGTGGATACCATCGAAAAAACCGCGAAAGAAATTGCCGAAATTGTCCCGGAAGCGCGCATTGCCACCGGTCACGGACAAATGCGTGAACGGGAACTGGAAACCGTGATGAGTGATTTCTATCACCAGCGCTATAACGTGCTGGTGTGTACCACTATCATTGAGACCGGTATTGATGTTCCTACCGCTAACACTATCATTATGGACAGAGCCGACCACCTCGGTCTGGCGCAGCTTCACCAGTTACGCGGACGTGTGGGCCGTTCTCACCACCAGGCTTACGCATACCTGCTTACCCCGCATCCGAAGCGGATGACGAAAGATGCGGCCAAGCGTCTGGAAGCCATCGCCAGCCTGGAAGATCTGGGTGCAGGCTTCGCACTGGCTACCCATGACCTTGAAATTCGCGGTGCCGGTGAATTGCTCGGCGATGATCAATCGGGTCAGATTGCCTCTATCGGTTTTACGCTGTACATGGACATGCTGGACCAGGCTGTGACAGCGTTGAAGGAAGGCCGCGAGCCCAGTCTGGAAGATGCTTCAGCCAATCAGACGGAAATTGAGCTGCGTATTCCTGCGCTGTTGCCCGATGACTATATTGCAGATGTGAATCAGCGTCTTTCACTCTATAAGCAACTGGCAAGTTGTCAGAGTAAAGATGCCATTGATGAATTCCAGGTTGAGTGTATAGACAGATTTGGTTTACTGCCGTTGCCGGCAAAACAACTTATCAAAGTCGCTGAACTTAAACTCATCGCAAAACGGTTGGGTATAACAAAAATCGACCTGACCAGCATTGGCGGCACCATTGAATTCAGAGAAAATACGCCGGTGGATCCGGGGTATATCATCCAACTGGTACAAACCCGTTCTGATACGTTCCGTTTTGAAGGCAGCCAGAAGTTGCGTCTGGTGAAGAAAACCGAAACAGCAGAAGAACGGTTATCCCTGATTGAAAATGTACTGAACGACTTTGCCATGGAGACAAAGTAAGCATGAAACGGGTAGTCGCTTTAGCAGCAGGACTTCTTTTAAATACCGCTTCACCAGTATTTGCTGCGGATGACTGGTGGTTTGATGTGGAAGTGATCATTTTCGATCGTAACCTCAGCATCAGTGAGCTCAATGAGCAATTTGCTGAAACACCACTGGCTCAGTCTGTGGCTGAATTAAATCTGATTGACAACTATCTTCGTCCTGATATCAGTTACATTAAGCAAGGTCTCGCCACCTGTGGTGTGCCCTCCTCCCCTTTGTGGATGGATACGCCGTCACTGGAAGACATTCAGGCTGACTATGCGCGCTGGAAAGCCTCGCAGTCACTGTTATCAGAGAATACCGGTACAGGCACTGATAACACAGGGTTGTCAGACAGCCGTGCATCTGATTTTGATCAGGCGACGGACTTATCTGATGAAACAGAACTGTCTCAGCAGAACCGCGAAGATGCGCTGGCAGAAGCGTTCAGCGAAGAAACCGGCAATGACGGGTTCTCATCCGGTGAAATGGCCGTTGCAGACGAGGAACCGGTTACGCCGGCTTTTGAACCTGTCACAGATTCAGAAATCGCTGAGTACTGGATTGCTTTTTCCGGGATCAATACGGTTAAACCCGTCACTGTGCCCCGTTTCAGCTACTGTGAATCGCCGCAGGACTGGTTAAGCTGGCAAAATGGTAAATGGCAGACATACAAACCGGATAATTCTCTTCCCGCACCGGATGTTGTGCCGGAGTTTCTTGACGGTCGGGATACAGAATTCGCCCGGTTCGCACACTTGCTGCCTTACGACAGTCTGGAACTGACTAAACTTTCACGGCAGATCCGGCAAACCCGGGGCTTAAACCGTATGCTCCATATTGCCTGGCGTCAGCCAGTGAAGTTCGGTGAACAAAAAGCTGCAGCCATGCGGATCATCGCCGGCGACAATTATGCAGACAGCTTCACAATGAACGGTGAAGCCATTAAACCGGTATTACCGCAACCCGCCGAACCGGCAGAGGCACAGGAAGATTTAACGCTGACACAGGATGATTTCTTTACGCAGTTGTCTTTACGTCTGAACCGCGCCGGCAAGGTGAGTTTCGACGACATGATGACAGCGGGACCTGAACTAATCATGCAGACGGATACAGCACAAAATACGACTGTCGCACAGGCTAACGAAGGCCTTACTCCTGCCATCTGGCAATTAGATGGTTTTCTGAAAGTGTATCTGAAATATATTAACCGGGTACCTTATCTGCACATCGACAGTGAGATGCAGTACCGTCAGCCGGTAACGACGGGAGAGAGCGAAAACGGGCAGCCTGAATTTGAACTGCAGGCAGTACCTTTTCATCAGGTACGCCGGGTGATCAGTAAACAAATACACTACTTTGACCACCCCATGTTTGGCATGATTGTGCAGATAAGAAGACATCAGCAATAGCTGATGTCTTTCACCGGCAGCTAAAGGCGTGTGACAATGACCACGCCGGTAACCACAAATGCTACCAGTATGTTTAGAATGGTGCCCTCTCTTACCATTGTCTGCATATTAATATGACCACTGCCATAGACAATTGTATTTGTCGGCGTGGCAACCGGCATCATAAACGCGCAACTGGCACTGATAGCAGCAGGCATCATTAGCACCACAGGGTCGAGGTCGAGGGCAATAGCGGCACTGGCCAGAATTGGCATCAACAAAGTAGCTGTGGCTGTATTGGACGTCACTTCAGTCACAAAGCTCACTGCAAGACACAGCACCAGGATCAGCAGCATGACCGGTAATACCGATAAACTGGTCAATGCTTCCCCCAGCACCACACTTAAGCCTGATACAGTGAAAGCTTTAGCCAGACAAATACCGCCGGCGTAAACCATCAGCAGGCCCCAGGGGATCTGAGCTGCAGTATCCCAGTCGAGAATTTGTCCCGGCTTTTCCTTATTGCCGTCCGGAATAAGACACATCATTACCACACCGGCCATGGCGATGGTACTGTCACTCACATTCGTCATGCCCAGCCACTGTGTCCAGAACGGCCGGAAAACCCAGGCCAACGCAATAATTAAAAATGAAATCAGCACCCGTCGTTCAGCCGGTTTCCAGTCACCGGTGTCCGGTAACACCACCGTAGGGATCTGACCAAGATGACGTGTAAGCCACAGCGCCATCACCGGAATAGCCAGTATGACTACCGGAATACCGGTTTTCATCCAGTCAAGAAAGCTCAGCTCAGTGCCGGTAGTTTGCTGATACACACTCATAAAAATGATATTCGGCGGCGTACCAATCGGTGTACCTACCCCTCCGATACTGGCGGCGTAGGCAATACCGAGTAATATCGCAGATGCCAGACGGGGAGAATCCACAGAGCTGATTATCGCCAGTGCAATGGGCAGCAGCATCAGCGTAGTGGCAGTATTTGATATCCACATACTGAGAACCGCAGAGGTAAGCATAAAACCGAGCACCAGACGCTTAGCATTTGAGGCTCCGGTAAGCTTCAGCATATAAACTGCCAGCCTGCGGTGTACGCCGGATTTTTCCAGCGATTTGGACAACATAAAGCCGCCCATCAACAACAAGATAACATGGCTTCCCAGCGCCGATGAAGCCTCCTGATAGGTCATCACTCCCGCCATGGGAAAGGCAAAAAAAGGAATAAGAGACGTGACGGGAATAGGCAATGCTTCGGTCATCCAGAGCATAGCGATAAGAATAGTAAGACCGGCCGTCAAACTCATGATCTGGCCGAACTCATTACTCATCATAATGACAAAAATACTCAGACTTGCCAGTACTGACAAGGCAATAAAGCGTGATTTAACTTGCATACATACATTTCCGGGCGCGCGATGCACCGACTACGTGATGAAAGAAACTGATGGCAGGCGTTTTCGCAATTGAGTCTTAATCCGGTTTATTTTTATTATTTGATTAAGTTAGCGCGTTGATATTGATATCATAAAAAGCGGTATTGATGCAAAAATCAAAACGCACAAAACTCTTTTTATCTTCCTTAGTTGAGGCCCTATGACGCCGGCGATTAATCTTCTGAAAAAAAAGAAAGTGACACATCAGGTATTAAAATACGAACATGATCCCGCTGCGCCTTCATACGGACTGGAAGCCTGCGAAAAACTGCACCTCGACCCTGCAACGGTTTTTAAAACCCTGGTAGCAGAAACGGATAAGCAGCAATGGGTTGTCTGCATTATACCCGTGGAAGATAAGTTGAGTATGAAAGCTGTGGCGAAAGCAGCCGGCGCGAAAAAAGCAGCCATGGCCGCCCCTGCAGACGTCGAGCGGACTACAGGCTATATTTTGGGTGGAGTGAGCCCGTTGGGACAAAAGAAAAGACTACCGGTCTTCATTAACCATTCAGCGCAGAAACTGGATAAAATGCATGTCAGTGCCGGCCGCAGAGGGCTTGAAGTCGGTTTGAAACCGTCTGATTTAAGTGCACTGACCGCTGCAACATTTCACCCGCTGACCGTCAGCAGCGAAGATAACGGGTGAAACCATGCTGATTATTCGCCGGTACCCGGCCGGACAGCATTCCGGTCCCCGTTGTTTGCTCCGGCATAGCGTGACTGCCACATTTCTCTGGCTGCCTCACGTTCTTTCTCTCCGGCTGCCTGACCTGACGACAACGTGACAGCAATCTGCTCAATGATCTGATCCCGCTTGGTGATCAGTGCTTCCACTTGCGGGAACAAATCTTTCGCTTCCGGATACTTCACCTTCAGACTGCCGATGTCTTCAAGAGCATAGTAACGTTCTTCAAACTCATCATTGAACAAGCTGCGTTTGGCATTGAACTTTACGTATTCAACCGCCTGAGATGACGCAAGATACTGCATGTCAGTTGAACTCAGACCGGCCTGTTCAGCCACTTCCTGCGCCCGGTTCATCCATTTTTCAAAGGCCTCACTGTCGCCATCAGCAACTGCCTGCTTAATACCGGCTTCCAGATCAGAAGCATGAAGAATATCCATCACCGTAATCACCGGTACCGGGGCCTGTTCTGAAGAAGAATCGGACAGATAAATGAAATACCCCGCCACAGCAACAAGAATCAATGCTGCGAGGAATCCTGCTTTTTTCATTGCAACTCCTGCATTAAATGCAATTTTAAAAACGAAAAAGGCAATACGCAGCGCGCATTGCCCTAATAAAGAACATCAATACCTGACAGACGAGGCACTGCTAACAGGTGCCGTAACGACGTTACTCTGTCGGAGGCTTTGAGTTTTCAACCCGGCTTTTGAGCTTCTGGCCGGGACGGAATGTAACCACCCGTCTGGCTTTGATTGGAATATCTTCACCGGTTTTCGGGTTTCTTCCGGGCCGCTCATTCTTATCACGCAGGTCAAAATTACCAAAACCTGACAGTTTCACTTGTTCACCAGATTCTAACGCTTCCTTGACTTCCTCAAAGAAGGCTTCCACCAAATCCTTAGCGTCTTTTTTATTAATACCCAGTTTTTCGAATAAGTGTTCAGCCATTTCGGCTTTGGTCAATGCCATAATCTACTCTCTTAACGCTGCCCCAAACTCTGATTCCAGCCCTTTAACTACGGTGTCCACTGCTTGTTGTATTTCAGCTTCTTCCAAAGTTTTATCAGGATCCTGTAGTACAAGAGACAGTGCGAGGCTCTTATAGCCGGGCTCGACACCCTTCCCTTTATACACATCGAACAAGTTTAGGCCAACTAGTTGATTTACGCCAATTTTTTCTACGAAAGAAAGAATCGCTCCAACGGTAATTTCATCTTTGACCGTAATTGCAATATCACGACGGTTCGCCGGGAACCTGGAAATTGCTTTTGCCTGTGGCAGGATACGCTCAGAAATTGCTTTAAGATCAAGCTCAAAGACGAAAACGCGACCATTTACACCTAACAGTTTAGTAAACTGTGGGTGAATTGCACCAACATAACCGATTGATTTGCCATTTAAAAGCACTTCTGCAGTCATACCCGGATGCAATGCGCTGTGTTCGCCTTTTACAAAGGTGACTGACTGCCCGCCGGCTTTGAGTGCCAGCAACGCTTCCACGTCCCCTTTGGCATCAAAGAAATCTACCGCACTGTCGTCGCTCAACCAGCTTTCGTCATAACGGCGACCGGCAATCACACCGGCAATCACCTGCTCCTGGCGCACACCCTGCGGCGCATCGCTGTCAGGAATAAAACGTAAACCAGTTTCGAACAATCTGACCCGCGCTTGCTGACGTTTCTGGTTGTAAGCCGTAGCGCCCAGTAATCCCGGCCACAGGCTTAAACGCATAACAGACATATCCGCCGAGATAGGATGTGGTAATACCATACCTTCCTGAGACGGGAATAAGCCGCTTTGTACTTTAGGGTCAACAAACGAATACGTAATGGCTTCGACGTAACCCCGTGCAGTAAGTTCAGATTTAAAACGGGAAACCGGAATCGCTGACTCGCTGCTGTCCAGCAGCTTCAGGCTGCCTTTCGGTGCCTGGTCAGGAATATTGTTATAACCGTAAACACGGGCCACTTCTTCAATCAGATCTTCTTCAATGGCAATGTCAAAACGGTAGCTTGGCGCTGTCGCTTCCCAGCCTGATTCCGTTACCGTGACATCCAGGCCCAGACGGGTAAGAATATCGGTCACTTTATCGTCAGCAATATCAATACCCAGCACACGGTTTAAACGTGCACGGCGTAATACCACATCAGATGACACTGGCAGTGATGCCTCATTTACGGCTTCTACAACCGGACCCGGTTGACCGCCACAAATATCCAGAATAAGTGCCGTGGCTCTTTCCATCGCTTTACGTTGCAGCAACGGATCCACACCACGCTCATAGCGATGAGATGCATCGGTATGTAAACCGTATTGACGGGCACGACCGGCAATGGCATTACGGCTGAAGAAGGCACTTTCCAGCAGAATATGTTTTGTTTCTTCATTTACACCCGAGTGCAGACCACCGAAAATTCCAGCCATGGCCAGTGCTTTGCTGTCATCTGCGATGACCAGGGTGTTGTCTTTCAGCTCAACGGTGTTCTCATCAAGCAGAGTCAGTTGCTCTCCGGCATGCGCAAGACGAACGTTGATATTGCCGTCGATGGCATCCAGGTTAAATGCATGTAACGGCTGCCCCAGCTCAAGCAGAACGAAGTTAGTGACGTCTACGATAGGATCAATTGAACGGATTCCGCAACGACGCAGCTTTTCTTTCAGCCACAGTGGTGACGCTGCTTTTACGTCAACATTGCAGATAACACGGCCCAGATAACGTGGACACGCTTCAGGTGCGCTTAGGGTAATCGACAGTTTGTCATCAATAGACGCTTCCACGTCTTCGATAGCCGGCTCAGTGACATCGGCACTGTTCAGTACACCGACTTCACGGGCCAGGCCACGAATACCCAGACAGTCCGCACGGTTAGGTGTTAAATCGACTTCAATGATATTGTCATCGAGATTCAGATAATCGCGAATGTCCATGCCAAGCTCTGCGTCTGCAGGAAGCTCAATGATGCCGCTATGATCCTCTCCCATGCCAAGCTCAGAAAAGCTGCAAAGCATACCGTGAGAAGGCTCGCCACGAAGTTTGGCTTTCTTAATTTTGAAATCACCGGGAAGTACTGCTCCGACTTTCGCTACTGCAACTTTCAATCCTTCGCGACAGTTAGGCGCACCGCATACGATGTCCAGTAATTCCTCTTCACCGACATTAATTTTTGTCACTCTGAGTTTGTCTGCATTCGGATGCTGACCACACTCAACTACTTTACCCACTACCACACCGGAAAATTCCGCTGCAACGGGCTCGACGCCATCCACTTCCAGACCAGCCATGCTGAGCTGCTCAGATAAGGCACCGGTAGAAACCTGTGGGTTAACCCACTCTCTTAACCACTGTTCACTAAATTTCATGATTGCTTTGCCTTAATTGAACTGCTTCAGGAAACGAAGATCGTTTTCGAAAAATGCGCGCAGGTCGTTAACGCCATAGCGCAGCATGGTCAGACGTTCAACGCCCATACCAAAAGCAAAGCCGGTGAATTCTTCAGGATCAATGTGTACTGCTTTCAGTACATTCGGGTGCACCATACCGCAGCCCAGTACTTCCAGCCATTTACCACCTTTACGACGCACATCCACTTCAGCAGAAGGCTCTGTAAACGGGAAATAAGAAGGACGGAAACGCACTTCCAGTGACTCTTCGAAGAAGTGTTCCAGGAAGTCATGAAGAATACCTTTCAATTCAGCAAAGCTGACATTGCGGTCAACCATGAGACCCTCCACCTGATGAAACATCGGAGTGTGTGTCTGGTCGTAATCATTACGGTAAACACGGCCCGGCGAAATAATACGCAGTGGTGGCTTTTCCGTTTCCATGGTACGAATTTGCACACCGGAAGTCTGGGTACGCAGCATCACATCAGGATTAAAATAAAAAGTATCGTGATCAGCCCGTGCAGGGTGATTGGCAGGAATATTCAGTGCATCAAAGTTGTGAAAGCTGTCTTCCACTTCCGGTCCGGTTTTAACAGCGAACCCTAGCTGACCAAAAAAACCTTCGATTCGCTCAATCGTGCGGCTGACAGGGTGTATGTTCCCCGGCACTTCCTGACGACCGGGCGCTGACACGTCCACAGCTTCTTCAGACAGCTTTGCATTCAGTTCAGCGGCACGTAACGCTTCGCCCTTAACACTGATAGCCTGCTGAATTTGCTGTTTGGCCTGATTAATTTTTTGTCCGGCTGCAGGACGTTCTTCGTTAGACAGTTTGCCCAACCCTTTTAACAGGTCAGTCAGCTTGCCTTTCTTACCCATAAACTCGACGCGCACATTATCGAGCGTGGCTGCATCTTCGGCAGCGTCAATCTGGCTTTGTGCCTGACTGATGATCGCTTCAAGCTCCATGTTATCCTCAATTTGGCATGGTAGTGGTGGAAAAACAGCGTTGCTGCTCAACCAAAAATTCTAAACCCGTAGTTTACACGACAGACAAAGAATACGGCTACCCTAAGAGGCTGAATATTCCAACATTTACAGGATTAATTTGCGATTTGAGCGTTTATTGCCAGAGGTGGCGGAAGAATGGAAAAATTTTTGCGCTGAAACGAAAAACGGCGAGCATCCTGCTCGCCGTTTCCCGAAAGAACTTAAACTTAATTTGTTAAAAAATTAAGCTAATGCGCCTTTAGCCGCTTCGACTAATGCGCTGAATGCTACCTTGTCATGTACCGCGATGTCGGCAAGGATCTTACGATCGATTTCAACAGACGCTTTCTTCAGACCATTGATGAAACGGCTGTAAGAGATACCATTTTGACGAGCCGCAGCGTTGATACGTGCAATCCACAGTTGACGGAATTGACGCTTACGCTGACGACGGTCACGATATGCATATTGACCAGCTTTAGTTACAGCCTGTACTGCTACGCGATAAACACGTGAACGTGCACCGTAGTAACCTTTTGCCTGCTTGAGGACTTTTTTGTGACGAGCACGTGCGATAGTGCCGCGTTTTACTCTAGCCATTAATCAGTCTCCTAAGTCTTATACGTAAGGCAGCATGCGCTGAACTAATTTAGTATCAGAGTCATGAACCAGTTTTTTGCCACGCAGGTGACGTTTACGCTTAGAGCTCTTCTTAGTCAGAATGTGACGTAAGTGAGACTGTTTGCTTTTAAAGCGGCCAGAACCCGTTTTCTTGAAACGTTTGGCGGCACCGCTTACAGTTTTCATTTTAGGCATTGCTAAAACTCCGCATTGTTTAATAACGACGCTCAGTGTGCAGTCACTGTTTGTCGACTAATGTTTGCAGCAGGGTGTTTCAAAGGTGCAGATTCTTTGAAAACTTTAGACCACTACTACCTCTTGATTGGGGCAAGCACCATGATCATCTGACGGCCTTCCACGCGACGTGGAAAAGACTCGCAGACTGCAATGTCTTCTAAATCGGTTTTAACGCGATTCAGTTGCTCAATGCCGATCTCCTGGTGGGCCATTTCACGTCCGCGGAAGCGAATCGTGACTTTAGCCTTATCCCCACTTTCCAGAAAGCGACGCAGGTTGCGCAGTTTTACCTGGTAATCGCCTTCATCAGTGCCAGGGCGAAATTTAATCTCCTTGACCTGAATTTGCTTCTGTTTTTTCTTCTGCTCTTTCTGAGCTTTACTTTTCTCAAAGAGGAATTTGCCATAGTCCATAACTTTACAGACTGGCGGCTCAGCATTTGGACTGATTTCCACAAGATCAAGAGTTGCCTGTTCGGCGTTCTGCATCGCTTCCGCGAGCGTCACGACTCCGATCTGTTCGCCATCTTTACCGATTAATCGTACTTCGCGAGCACGGATTTCATCATTAATGCGGGCTTTATCGCCCTGAGCCTTATTATTAGCGCCTTTAATGTGCTAATCCTCCAAAAATTAAAAACTAATGCCCGCTCGTTTCTCATGCGAGCGAACTGAATTTGATACACTCACCATTACTTAATGGTTTTATCCGCGATTTCCTTTTGTGCCAGTTCGATGAAAGCGTCAACTGACATTGAGCCTAAATCTTCACCTTTACGTGAACGAACGGCAATGTGACCCGCTTCGACTTCTTTGTCACCACAAACCAACATATAAGGAACGCGCTTTAAAGTGTGCTCGCGGATTTTAAAGCCTATCTTCTCATTTCTCAAGTCAGACTTTACTCTAAATCCCGCATTTTGCAGTTTTTGTACAGTTTTTTGCACATATTCTGCCTGATTGTCCGTAATATTCATCACTACCAGCTGCTGAGGTGCTAACCAGAGCGGGAAGAATCCGGCGAATTCTTCAGTAAGAATACCAATGAAACGTTCAAGTGAACCTAAAACCGCACGGTGGATCATCACCGGAACACGACGCTCGCCGTCTTCCGCAACATAGGTTGAACCTAAGCGGCCAGGCATAGAGAAGTCGAGCTGCACAGTACCGCACTGCCATGCACGGTCCAGACAATCATACAGAGTAAATTCAATTTTAGGGCCGTAGAAGGCACCTTCACCCGGCAACCAGCTAAATTCAATGCCTTTGCTGTCCAGCGCTTCCGCCAGAGCTTTTTCTGCTTTGTCCCAGATTTCGTCACTACCAACACGCTTTTCAGGGCGGGTAGACAGCTTAACTTCAATTTTTTCGAAGCCGAACGCTTTGTATGCGTCGTAAATCATGTCGATACACAGGCCCACTTCACTGAGAATTTGTTCTTCAGTACAGAAGATATGCGCATCGTCCTGGGTGAAACCACGAACACGCATCAGACCATGCAGTGCACCAGAAGGTTCATTCCGGTGACAACAACCGAACTCAGCCATACGCAGCGGCAGGTCGCGGTAGGATTTCAGGCCCTGATTAAATATTTGTACGTGACCCGGGCAGTTCATTGGCTTAATGGCATATTCACGCTTTTCTGATTCTGTGGTGAACATGTTTTCGGCGTACTTGTCCCAGTGACCCGATTTTTCCCACAATACGCGGTCCATCATCAGCGGACCTTTTACTTCGTCGTAGGAATAGCTTCGCAGCATTTTACGCACGAACTGCTCAAGCTCAGTGTAAATAGACCAGCCGTCGTTGTGCCAGAACACCATGCCCGGCGCTTCTTCCTGCCAGTGGAACAGATCCAGGGTTTTACCGATTTTACGGTGATCACGCTTCTCTGCTTCTTCCAGACGTTGCAGATAGGCTTTCAGCTGTTTCTTGTCTGCCCAGGCTGTACCGTAAATACGCTGCAACATTTTGTTGTCGCTGTTACCGCGCCAGTAGGCACCCGCCACTTTCATCAGTTTGAAATGTTGACAGAACTTCATGTTCGGTACGTGAGGTCCACGACACATATCGATGTATTCTTCGTGGTGATACAAACCCGGGAAAGAATCCTTTGGAATGTTCTCGTCGAGAATTTCCATTTTATAGGTTTCGCCGCGGGCTTCAAAAGTATCCCGCGCTTCCTGCCAGCTTACGTTTTTCTTCACTACGTCGTAGTTAGTTTTAGCCAGCTCCAGCATACGCTTTTCAAGCTTCTGCAAATCTTCCTGCGTCAGGCTGTGTTCCATATCCACATCGTAGTAAAAGCCGTTGTCGATAGTCGGACCGATTGCCATCTTTGCATCAGGCCATAACTGTTTAATAGCGTGGCCGGTTAAGTGCGCGCAGCTGTGACGGATGATTTCAAGACCATCTTCGTCTTTTGCGGTGATGATTTGCAGCGCTGCGTCAGACTCAATCAGGTCGCAGGCGTCTACACGGTCACCGTTAACACGGCCGGCAATGGTCGCCTTGGCGAGACCGGGGCCGATGTCAGCAGCAACATCCATTACCGAAACAGCAGAATCGAAAGCGCGCTGGCTTCCGTCAGGAAGTGTAATTACAGGCATGTTATATCCTTTACAGTGGTGACGCCTACTCTGCGCCACTTGCATTAATTTGTGGTGTACAGCGTTAAAATAACGCAATGAAAAAGTATTCAGATGCCTACCTGCATCTGACAAAAGAGACCGAATTATAACGGCTTAAATGCTGTGCGCAATGACACATTACTTTAATTGTGAATACAGCAGTTTTCGTTGCTGGCATTCACAGTAATGTTTGCCATAATTTCTCCATGGTTCACCTGGCGGTCAATGACGTTTATTCCTATGTGGCATTTCATCTGCGAACATATAAGCGATGCAACACAGACATTTTTCAGTTACACAAAACGTGCAACGATCAGCGGCGGTGATACCCACTCTGCCTTTGTTATCAATGATGAAACCCACCGGTACTTTGTAAAAATCAACCCGCTGTTGAATGGCCATAAGCTGCGTTACGAAATGGACGGACTGAAGGCTTTATCCCGGTCCGGCGCGCTGTATGTACCCGCCGCAGTGTGTCACGGACAAATCGACGAAGATGACCAGCATTTTGAATATCTGGTGCTGCAACATCTCAAGTTGCGCCAGCCCAGCAAAGGCGAATGGTCTGTGTTCGGCGAGCGGCTGGCAACGCTCCACCGTACAGCCCTCACCCAACAGTTTGGCTGGCACGAAGACAATTACATTGGTCAGACCCGGCAACACAATACGCTAAACAAAAACTGGTCTCGCTTTTTTGCCGAAACCCGGATTGGCCTGATGATGGAAGATTGTGCCCGTCACGGGATTCGCCTCACCAATATTGATGTACTGGTGACGCAAATCCATACGCTGTTAAAAGAACATCAGCCACGTGCGTCATTACTGCACGGCGATTTATGGAGTGGCAATGCCGGTTTTTGTAAGTTCGGCCCGGTCATTTACGATCCGGCGGTTTACTATGGTGACCGTGAAGCAGACATTGCCATGACAGAGCTTTTCGGCGCGTTTCCACAGGAATTTTACGCCGGATATAACCAGACATGGCCACTGGATAAAGGTTACCGGAACAGAAAGCACATCTATAATCTCTATCATTTGCTCAATCATGCATTACTTTTTGGCGGACACTATATACAATCGTGCAAAGAGCAAATTTCCGCTATCCGGCAACCTGTTGAGTAATGCCAAAGATACTCCTGACATTCCTGAAAATACTGCTGTCTGTTATCGTCATCCTGATTTTGAATGGCTGCGGACTGACGCCCCCGCTGACGACGGACCTTGAAGAATACGCCTCCCGCCTGGCACGGGTGCTCGATAGCAGCTTCCCTGATGTGAGATCTGACACAACGCTACCCTATCCTTCCCGGCAAACGTTGTTTAATCCCCTTGAAGAGGCTGAAATAACCTTACCCGATTTTTATTCTATTCAGTCCTGTGAATTAGGGACGCTGGTAGCAGAACGGAACACCACGCTTGGAAAACAACAGGATGCCGCTGCGAGCTGGGTATATGAATCCGCACTGGTAACGGCGCTGGAAAATTGTGTCAGAAAACTAAAACAAACTGATGAAAACCCGTCACTTGCCAACCGGCTGGATGAACTTCGGGCAATGAAAGCCACACAACTGCAGAAAGTGTGGGCGAACCTGATCCAAACCAGTACCGAAACCCGCCAGGCGTTCTCTCAGAGCAAGGAATTGATAACCGCTGATAGTAACCGCGATGCCGAAAGCGGTATTAATGCTCTGGCCTGGTTAACAACCCTGCCTGATGCCGGCAGCGTCACATCAGAACAAATTAACGGGCAACTTAAGATTCTCGAATCATCCCGCATTCCGGCTAAAGTCTGGAAATCTCAAAAAGTCTTCTCGGCACATTTATCTGCTCTTAACCGCTTGCTCCCTGCTCATCTTGCAGACATTAACTGTGATAACGGTAAAGCCTCTGAAGAAGCAGAAATACTCAGAAATGTTTTTTATCTGTTCTTCATTGAACGCATACAACCTGCCGGCAGCCAGTTGAATCAGTACATGTATAAACTGCAGCCGGCACTGAATGCGCTTCAGACATCCCCTTATTTGTCTGAGGCATTCAAAGACTATTTAATTGAGCGTGAACTGGAGTTCCGGCAATACCGTGAGGTAATGGCAGAACATATCGGATTGTGGCAGCACTTCCTGGGACGTTGTAATTTATCGCCACAGGCCGGGTAATGTTACAGGGAATAAGTGTCCATCAGTCACTGTGGCGAAGATAAGTTAATTTCAGGCTTAACCTGCTGTACAACAAAAATGCCTTTGTCGGGTATAAATTCAAAGTCCGGCACCGGCAGATTGTCCGCAGCCTTCGTAACGTAAACAACCCAGTATTCCACGTGAGGCGCATGACGGTCGGAATAAAATCCTACGCCGATAAACTGCTGTTCCCGATAAAAATCAAGCTCACCGAGCAGGTGTTGCCGGTGAGACTTTGAGCCTTTAAAAGCACGCCAAACTGAATCCGGTGTTGTATAGCCCCCGGCAATAGCTTCCACCTGATTACCCATAACACCGCTATAATAGCGTGGCAGCGGAAAACCGATTTCCCGTAAACGGCTGTTAGGACTGCCTCCCACATTGTGCATGACCATGCCAACCTCAGCCATGACCCGTGCTTTATCATCGGCGGCCTGGGCAAGCAGCGGATGACATTGAATGTAAGCGCGCTGCTGTAACGGATCCTGCTGTATGAGTTTTGCCAGAGCAATGGCCTGCGGGCTGAAGCCGCAAGCCGTTACGTCGTTGTCTGCAGTTTCCTCTGCCGGCATTACAGCAAAGGGCACGAGTAACATGGTAAGGAAAATTGACCTGAATATTTGCAATGCACTTCCTCATGACAAGGCCCATAAAACGGCGAAGCGTATCGTCTAACATATCCGGTCTGTCTACCCAGTCAAGTCTGAAGCTCGAAAAACTAATCGCAGAGACGGGGCGGACAGAAAGTTCTGCCCTGGCTTTACATCCGCTGTTCTGTTGATACTTCAACACTTTCTGTTATACCGCCACCTTCAATGTTAAGCCACATCTGGCCATCCTGAACAGTAACCTGAATTTGCATTGAGCGCTGAACTGCGTTTGCCAGCCGGGTCACCACTGATTCAGGCAAGGTGAAAACAGATAAATTTTTCCGGCTCTGCAGTTTGTTTTGCTCTTTTTTCCACCACACTTCGAAACTGTTATCGGCGCAGGCGTAAATAAGCATTTGCCGGCTCTGATTACAGCCTTTTTTAATCCGTTGTTCTGAGGGCTGGCCCAGTTCAATCCACAGTTCAATTTCATCACTCAGGCTTTTTTGCCACAAATCAGGTTCATCATCATCAGACAAGCCTTTGGTAAATTGCAGCCGCTCATGGGCATTGGCGATAAATGCGATAATACGCAACATCATACGTTCATCGTTTTCAGAGGGATGACGGGCAATGGTCAGGTTGTGGTTGTTATAATAATTGCGGTCCATATCCGTTATGGATAGTTCTGCTTTGAAGATAGTCGCTTTCAGTGCCATGGGTATTCCGGATAATCTGACGATGCCGGCAGCAAAATTACAGACTGCCAGACAATAATTTCCGGCTATCTTAACAGCTTATCCCGTTGACAGTGCGACTTCTTTAACACGTCATCAGGGAGGAGAAATCACCAGGTAAGATCCCAGACCAATAGTGAAAATAAAGCTGCCCCAAATCGCATGTTCAACGACGACAACCGGTGTAGAACGCGTCTGCATATACCGGTAACCAAACAGCGCACCACCGAACCACGAAAGTATCATGGCAATCCAGTTACCATAAACAAGATGCACCAGTCCGAAAACGAAGGTACTGATCCCCCAACGCATCATTTTTGACGGCAAAATGGTCTTATAACGATGAAAAAAATACGTGCGGAAGATTATTTCCTGAGGGATCACCGAGACAATGGGATAGATCAGTAATGTCAGCATCCATAATTCAGGTTCGTTTAGTGGCCATTGCAGAAACAGTTCCGGCTTTATCAGATAAACCAGTGCGCCCAGCAGGCAGGCCCAGGGAATGAACAATTTTAATGTAGTACGAAGGTGGATGAAAAAATCCTGCCAGTGCCATAATCTGAAACGCTTGAACTGTTTATCCGCGAGCAGTACAGCAAGGCAGGCAACACCGGTGAGCCCCAACAAAGGCATAAGGTATCCGGCGACCTGATTAACCCAATAGGCAATTGCCAGCGGTAACATAAAGAACAGCGCAATCATTTCCGCCCACAAACGCATCTGAAAAGCCCCTAACAAATTAATATGACAGTACCATGACATTATAATGCTATTCGTCCCGTTATGGTGAAAAAATCAGCGTTTATTTATCAATAATTGGTATGAAAAAAAGACAGCAGAAACGAAAGAGGCTTGGCGGCATTACAATATCATTCAAGGCTGCTCCCTTTCCGGAAAAGGATTGATTTGCTAAAAGGTTGGCTCTGAAGCAATTTTGCATTACCTTTGTCCCGGTAATGATTAGAAAAGAGCGGGTTAAATGGCATCGCCAAAAGATTTATTAGGCCTTATTGAGCAGCAATACCCTTCTCTGTCGCCTTCAGCCAGGCAGATTGCCGCCTACGTTCAGCAACATCCCATCGCACTGGTGAGTAAAAGTACTGCTGAAATCGCCAGACTCAGCGGCACATCTAAAGCTACCGTCAGCCGTTTTTTCCGTCAGTTAGGGTTTGAGTCTCACCAGGACGTGAAAGACGCCATGCTGTCGATGCGTGAAAAAGGCCTGCCATTACCGCTGGACGAAAATCAGCCGGATCATTATCAACAGGAAATCCGCAATTTAGCCATGACTTTCGACGGACTGAAACCGGATACCGTGGATCAGGTAGTGTCATTGCTGGCAGATTCTGAACGAATTACACTGATAGGTTACAGGAACGCTTATCCGCTGGCCTTGCATTTCAGACAGCAACTGAAACAGGTACGTAGCACGGTAAGACTTTTGCCTCAACCCGGTCAGTCGCTGGGTGAAGATCTTATTGATATTCCGGAAAATGAAGTGGTGATCTTGTTGGGCTTCCGCAGACGCACCCGTATATTCTCCCGGATTGTAGATGCGCTGAATGCCCATACCACCGTTCTGATCACCGACCCCACGGGCCAGGTGTATAACCAGAAAGTGTCTCATCTGCTGGTTTGCCATCCAGGCCAGCAACATGCCTTCGACAGCTATGCAGCACCTATGAGCCTGATCTCTTTTCTCGCTAACAGAGTATTTGAAAGGCTGGGTGATAAGGCTGTGAAACGCGCAACCCGCATTGCCAATATGTATGATGACCTCGACGAGCTTGAACCTTAATGCGTTTTCAGTAGTCGAACTAAAATGCGACTAAATGCGTAAAAAATTGTCTTTTTAAATTGATTATTTTTTAACCTTTGTGACAGTATAAAAAGTACTGGTCTGATAAGGCAGTGCCTGCCGCATTTGAACAGTGTATGGACGACAAGCAATTACCTGCGCACAACGGACGTGATAAACAGGAGTAACATGCAAACATCAATTATCCCTTTGGAAGAAGCTTCCAGCGTTCTCGCTTTCTGGTTCGACGAACTGGAATCAGAACAGTGGTTCCGTGCAGATGAAGGATTAGATAATTTAATCCGGTCCCGGTTCGGGAAAGTTCACAACGCAGCAGCAAACAGTGAATTATGGCCCTGGCGTGCAACACCGTCAGGCAGACTGGCCGAAATTATTGTGCTGGATCAGTTCTCACGTAATATCTACCGTAACGATGCCCGCGCCTTCGCATGCGACAGTATGGCGCTGGCCCTGTCCCAGGAAGCGTTGAGAGTAGAAGCGGATAAAGCACTCACCGTAGCTCAAAAGACCTTTTTATTCATGCCCTTTATGCATTCCGAATCACTGGCTATTCATGACATGGCCATGGAACTGTTCAATATAGACGGGCTGGAGCTGGAATTTGAGTACGAGCAGGAACACCGGGATTTATTGCTGAAATTTGGCCGCTATCCACAACGCAATAAAGCGCTGAAGCGCAAATCGACCAAAGAAGAAAAAGCATTTCTTAGCCAGCACTTCATCGAAGCCTGAAGTAACGCAATTCGGATACAACAGTTTTCAGTCTGCTGTATCCGGCTCCCCTTTAACGGGTATAAGGTTCCACCGGTAAACCGGCCACTTTCCATGCATCGAAGCCGCCTTCAATGTGGACGACATCTTCAAACCCCATATCCATCAGAGTTGCTGTTGCCAACGTGGAACGCCATCCCGACTGACAATACAAAACAAAACGCTTACCACCACCAAATACCGGTTTGTAATATGGACTGTCCGGGTCGACCCAAAACTCCAGCATACCGCGGGGAGCGTGAATGGCTCCCGGGATCTGCCCTTCCCGCTCAAGTTCTCTGACGTCACGAGTATCCACCAGTACAACGTCCGCTTTGTACACTGTTTCATTTGCCTGCTCAGGGCTTATGGTTCCGATGCGCGCTGAGGCGTCTTCCAGTAACGACTTAAAGCCTTTTTTTAATGCCATGTACTTCACTCCTGAATGAAACCGTATAAACGGACGGATCATTTGTAATTCCTATGCCACACCAGTGTGAACATAAGTGTCAAACATACTGCAGTGCAGCATAATTTTACAAATTCATAACAAAAATACTCGCCATCAATTTGAAAACATGTGGAAAAAAGCATTCGTTTCTATTGACAGATCGGTGAAACGATTGTTTCATAGAACAACGCAATCCGACCGTTCCAGTCATGCATACCACAACAAACCCGTTTATGACTTTACCGCAAAAGTCAGGTGCACCACTGTGCATACAAAATAATACCGCTGTGCCTCTTGCCAGCTATCGACTTGCCGTTAAGGATCTTTTCCATATGGCTGGGCTTCCCACATCTGCAGGCAATCCGGACTGGCTGAGCAGCCACCCTCTTCCTTTAGCAACGTCGCCGGTGGTAACTGACTTAATTCAGCATGGTGCCAGGTTTGTGGGCAAAACGCTTACAGACGAGCTGGCTTACAGTCTGAA
Source organism: Alteromonas sp. NFXS44 (assembly GCF_040148705.1). NCBI lineage: Bacteria > Pseudomonadati > Pseudomonadota > Gammaproteobacteria > Alteromonadales > Alteromonadaceae > Alteromonas > Alteromonas sp. NFXS44. Next base: position 238,638 of record NZ_JAGDEA010000008.1, read on the forward strand.
CGGACAAAATAAGCATTATGGTACACCGGAGAACCCGGCGGCTCCGGACCGGCTGCCCGGTGGTTCCAGTTCCGGTTCAGCCACAGCAGTCAGCCTGAATCTTGCAGATATCGGGCTCGGTACTGACACCGGCGGCTCCATTCGCGTTCCGGCCAGCTATCAGGGTTTATTTGGATTACGTCCTACACACGGTGAAATCAGCACTGACCACATGGTGGCGCTGGCGCCATCCTTTGACACCGCAGGAGTGATGACCAGAGATCTGACAACCCTTGAAAACACCGTTGCGGTGTTGCTCCCCCACCTCCTGGATACTGAGACACTACCACTAAGTCTGGTAACCAACCTGACGGACGGTTGCGGGCATAAAGAAGCCATTCTGCAGTGGCATGAAACACAAGCTTCACTGCATGCTGAATTGTTTATGCCGCCGTGCGAACTGACCACAGAAGTCTGGCAGACCGGTGAAACATTCAGAGTCATCCAGGGCCATGAAATCTGGCAACAACACGGACACTGGCTGAGTTATAACCGGCCGGACATCGCATCGGACATTCAATTGCGTCTGAATAGTTGTGCTGCGTTAACCAGCCATGAAGTTACTGAAGCGAAACAGCGCAGAGAGGCGTTCAATGCCTGGTTTTCAGAGGTGGTTTCAAACTGCATTCTGGTGATGCCGACAACCCCCGGCATCAGTCCGCTAATATCTACACCGGCGGAATCATTAGCCGGATACAGAAACCAGCTACTCTCACTGACATCCCTGGCAGGTTTAAGCGGATGTCCCCAGTTACACCTGCCTCTGTTCAGTTTACACAATGCTCCCTGTGGCCTTTCTCTTCTGGGCCCGCGGGGAAGTGACAGGCAACTGCTGAAAATTGCCCGTACCCTATTATCAGGAAAACAACAATAATGACTAAAAATACAATGAGCGGATTCACTGCCCCTCACTATGCTGCAGCGCAGGTGGGGAATGCCATCCTTGAAAAAGGAGGCACAGCGATTGAAGCCATGGTAGCGGCTGCCGCCTCTGTTGCCGTTGAATACCCCCATATGAACGGCTTAGGCGGTGATGGTTTCTGGTTGATCAGCGAACCCGGCAAAGCGCCGGTAGGCATTGATGCAGCAGGCATTGCGGCAAAGAATGCAACGCCGGCGTATTATAAAGGGCTGAACGCCATCCCTGAACGGGGAGGTAAAGCGGCACTGACTATGGCAGGCGCTGTATCAGGCTGGCAGAAAGCGCTTGAAATCAGCGCACAATGGCAAACACCTTTACCACTGGGCACCCTGTTAGACACAGCTGTCAATCAGGCAATCTGGGGCATTGAAGTTACTCAAAGTCTGAGTGATGCCAGTTTCAAAACTTTTGACACACTCGCCGGCGATCCGGCTTTCGACCAGTTTCTGATTAAGGGGAAGGCCCTGAAGAAAGGCAAGATAGTTAAATTGCCGAAACTGGCCGAAACCTTAAAGCATCTGGCTGAAGCCGGTCTCGACGATTTCTACCGGGGTGAAACCGCAGCAAAACTGGCTGCCGATTTGAGGGCTGCAGGGTCTCCTGTCACCCTTGAAGACTTTCACAACTATGAAGCGAAACTGGTTGAGCCCCTGAGTGTCACCACTTCTAAAGGGACTTTATACAATCTTCCCGCGCCTACACAGGGTATTGCTTCGTTACTCATTCTCGCGTTGTACGACAGGGTGTGGCAGCAAGGCTCTGATGATGCCGACATGGTGCATTTACTGATTGAATGCACCAAACAAGCTTTCATCAAACGAAACCGCTATGTCACCGATCCAAGCCGTCTCAGCGTTGATTTGCAGACTTTGCTTTCGCCGGAATCGCTGCAAGATATGCAACAGCATATTCAACTGGAAAGTGCACAGGCCTGGCCACATCCGGCTATTCCCGGTGACACCATCTGGATGGGCGCATGTGACAGCGAGGGCCGGATGGTGAGTTATATTCAGTCTCTTTACTGGGAATTCGGCAGCGGTGTAGTCAGTCCGTCTACAGGAATAGTGTGGAATAACCGCGGGACATCATTTTCTCTGGATACCTCCAGTCACCAGTATCTGCAACCGGGACTGACCCCTTTCCATACGCTGAACCCTGCCTACGCAGAGCTCAACGATGGCCGGCGCATCAGTTACGGCACCATGGGAGGCGAAGGGCAACCGCAAACCCAGGCAGCGCTGTTTGCCCGTCACGTTTATCACAATCAACCGCTGGATAAATCCATTGCACTGGGTCGCTGGCTGCTGGGCCGGACCTGGGGTGATGTGAGCCATAATCTGAAAGTTGAACGTGACGTCAACGACTATGTGGGCGAAGCATTACGGTCCAGGGGACATGACATGGTTGTTGTTGAAGCCTGTAACGAACTGATGGGCCATGCCGGCGCAGTTGTCAGACATCCTGACGGCAGTACACAAGCAGCCACCGATCCCCGCAGTGACGGTAAAGCCTTTGCTACGGCGTCATCTGTTTCAACAGTATCAGCCGGTCAGGGAGAAATATAAAAATGGAATTTATCAGTGAAAATTCAACCATTATTTTGGCCATGATGGGCACCGGTGTTTTCGCCGGACTACTGGCCGGGTTACTGGGTGTCGGAGGCGGCATTGTCATCGTACCGGTGTTGTTTTTTCTTTATCAGGCCCTGGGAATAAGCGCTGATACTGCCATGATTGTGGCAACGGCCACATCACTGGCCACCATTGTTCCTACATCGGTCAGTTCAATTATGGCCCATAACAGGAAAGGCAATGTCGACTTTGAGTTACTTAAACACTGGGCAATTTTCATATTGCTTGGTGTGCTGGCCGGCAGCTATCTGGTGACAAAAACCGACGGAAAATGGCTTGCCATGATGTTCGGTATCATCGCTACCCTGTCGGCACTGAACATGCTGATTGGTAAGAAAAATGCCATCGCACAATCGCTGCCCGGCAAGGGCGGTCAAAGTATTATGGCTACCTGTATCGGCTTTTTCAGCAGCATGGTTGGCATCGGGGGCGGCACGTTAACTGTTCCCACTCTGACCTTTTGTAACTATCCCGCCCACCGTGCGGTAGGAACAGCCGCAGCAGTGGGACTGATCATTTCTCTCCCCGCAGCGTTAACTATGTTGATTGTGGGTGAACGCCCTGCTGACGCACCGTTTGCCACTTTCGGGCTGGTTAACCTTCCTGGCTTCGCCTGTATTGTTCCCCTTACAGTGCTGTTTGCACCTGTTGGCGCAAGCATCGCGAACAAACTCAATCCTGCAATGCTTAAAAAAGTCTTTGCCCTTGTTCTTATCATCACCGGCGTGCGCATGCTCGCGCAGACGCTTATCCAGGAATTCCTATGAAACCGTTGTCCCTCCCTCCCCGCTTACTCATGGGCCCCGGCCCGATAAACTGCTATCCGCGTGTATTGCAGGCCATGTCTACCCAACTGGTGGGTCAGTATGACCCTGTGATGACAGGCTACATGAACGAAGTGATGGCCTTGTACCGGCAGGTGTTTAATACCCGAAATAAACAAACGCTGTTAGTTGACGGTACATCACGGGCCGGTATTGAGGCTGTGCTGGTGTCCTGTATCGAACCCGGTGATAAGGTGCTGGTGCCGGTATTTGGCCGCTTCGGCCACTTACTGGCTGAAATTGCAGAGCGGGCCGGCGCGGAAGTTCATACTATCGAAACGCCGTGGGGCACGGTGTTTGAACCTGAACAAATTGAAGCAGCGATTCGTGAAGTCCGCCCGAAAGTACTGGCAATAGTGCAAGGCGATACATCCACAACGATGTTGCAACCACTTGAGCATTTGGGTGAAATTTGCCGGAAATACGATGTACTGTTCTACAGTGACGCCACAGCATCGATTGGCGGCAACCCTTTCGAGACTGACGCCTGGGGCTTAGATGCGGTATCAGTGGGACTGCAAAAATGTTTAGGCGGCCCGAGTGGCAGTGCACCTGTGACTCTGAGTGAAAAATACGTAGCCTGCGTGCGCAAGCGTCACCACGTTGAAGCCGGAATACGGGACAGTCATCACCAGGCGGCCAGCGGCTCCAGGATCCGTTCTAACTATTTCGACCTGCCTATGATCATGGATTATTGGGGGGAAGAACGCCTGAATCACCATACTGAAGCAGCATCAATGCTCTTCTGTTCCCGCGAATGTGCCGTGAATTTGCTGGAAGAAGGACAGGATCAGGTGCTTAAACGCCATCAACTGGCGGGTAACGCCATGCTGGCCGGCGTAATGGCAATGTCTCTGAAGCCTTTTGGTGATTTGAAAAACAAAATGACCAATGTCGTCGGCGTGACCATTCCTGACAACGTGGATGGCGAAGGGATAAGGCATACTTTGCTTAACACCTTTAACATCGAGATTGGCACCAGTTTCGGCCCTCTGAAAGGTAAAATATGGCGTATCGGCACAATGGGCTATAACGCCCGTGAAGATGCGGTCTATCACACTCTTCAGTCTTTAGAAACCGTACTTCGCCGTGCCGGATTTGCCCTGCAGCCGGGCGCCGCGGTAGACGCAGCCATGGACGTTTATGCAGGTCAGCAACATGTCTGAATATCAGAGTCTTGCACAACTTGTGATGGCCAGACTGGACGAACTCGGGCAAATCAGTCAGTCACCTGACTACCTGGACAGACGCTATCTGACAGCCGGACACCAGCAGGCAAACCGGCTTGTTGCCACCTGGATGAGTGAAGCCGGTATGATCACCTGGCAGGATGCCGCCGGCAATTTGTGGGGACGACTGGAAAGTTCAGTCCCCGATGCGCCCCGGTTTATTATCGGCAGTCATCTGGATACCGTTCCTAATGGCGGCAAATACGATGGCATGCTGGGAGTCATAGCGCCTGTTGCCATTGTGCAAATGCTTCAGGGCACACAATTCCCGCTGCCGTTTCACCTCGACATAGTCGGTTTCGGCGATGAGGAAGGCTCCCGTTTCGGCTCTACGTTACTGGGTAGCCGGGCACTCACAGGACAATGGCCGGACTCCTGGTCGAAACTTAAAGACGAAAATGGCCTGAGCCTGCCGGATGCTCTCCGGTCTTTCGGACTGGATTTCGACAATGTGAAGCAGGCAGACATTACCGCCAGCCGTCCGCTGGGTTATCTGGAGCTGCACATTGAACAGGGGCCGGTGCTGGAAAGTGCCAATCTGCCGGTAGGTGTGGTAACCGCTATATCCGGTGCCCGCAGATTCAACATTGATGTTGCCGGTATGGCGGGACATGCCGGTACCGTGCCTATGAACATGCGGCTGGACGCGCTGGCAGCAACCAGTGAAATGATTCTGGCCGTTGAAAATCAGGCCAGGACTCACGGCGTCGTCGCGACGGTAGGAAAAATTGAAAACCGCCCGAATGGCGTAAACGTGATATCAGGGAATACCCGTTTTTCACTGGATATCCGCAGTGAAGACGACAGCCACCGTGATGCTGTGCTGGAACAAATCATGCAGCAATTTAATCAGATTGCTGCCCGCAGAAAACTGACTCTGCATGTCGAGCAAACCCATAGTGCCGGCGCCGTGCAGTGCGATCACCGGCTGCAGTCCATTTTAAAAACGGCCATCGGTGAATGCGGGATCCCACCCTTTTCTCTGCCATCCGGTGCCGGACACGATGCCATGGCAATGGCCCTTATGTGTCCTGTTGCCATGATGTTTTTACGCTGCGACAAAGGGATAAGCCATCATCCCGGGGAGTCCATTTTAACAGAGGATGTGGCAGTGGCGCTTGCAGCGTTACATGCAACCATTAAGCATTTAGCAAACTAAGATTTTTTGACCGTAAACCACGTTGGAGTGACGATGATTATTAAACGTATCTATAATGATGAAGAAGGGAAAAGTCACTTTGGAGAAGTGGAAATACCATTGTCAGACGGCGGCCCCATTGGCCTTTTATCTGAACGTTTTGACGCCGGTACTGTGATTTTCAGGGAAACCCCCGCCGATTACGATTTTAAATGGCACCCTGCCCCTGCGCGGCAACTGCTGTTTATCATTAAAGGTCGCGCAGAATTTAAAGTCTCCAACGGTGAGCGTCATGTATTCGGTGCAGGCGATGTACTGCTGCTGGAAGATACAGAAGGTGAAGGCCATTGCAGCCGCGCTATGTACAACGAAGTACGCCATTCTATTTTTGTCACCCTGCCGGATCATGTGACATTCTGATCTACGGGTTATTAGTCGCAGGGCCTGTTTTATTTCCGCCCTGCAACGCCTCTACATGTCCTGAGTAGAGTAAACTCCCCAAAGAAGAGCAAATTCACCAAACAAGTGCACCCGTTTTCTGTACATTTCCCCCTTTACCTGAATTGACTTATTAAATAAAAAATTTACTCATATTTTTCAATGAGATAAAAACTTGCTCCACAACATGACCACTTGGTCAGTTTATTGCAATCCTGTCATGCAAATTAACGCTCAATTACCCGAGAATTTGCTACTGTGTTTCGTCGTTCTTATCACATTGTTTTTTGTCTGATTATTCTTCTGCAGGCAAACCTGTCTTTTGCGCAATCGTCCCCTCCGGACATGAACAACTGGTTCAGAAATTTTAAACAAACCGCTACGCCCGCAGAACTTTACCGCTTTCTTCATGCCATGCCTAAAGGCGGCGATTTACATCATCATCTTACCGGCGCTGCTTTTAGTGAGTGGTGGTGGGAACTGGCGACTGATACTAAGCGTAACGGTGGCTATGAGTACTTCACCCGAACCCGTCTGACATTATGTGACGGCTTCGACGCCAATGCCTTTTCACCGGCATCCCCTTACCTGCTGTTTAAAACCATACAGGCATCAACTTTTGCATCCCTCAGTGAATGCGAAAAGAAAGGTTATACACCCCTTGCTGCATTAACCGTTAGTCAGAAAGAAGCTTTCCTCGACAGCCTGCGACTGGATAAAGATGGTGAAGGCCGTGATGAGTTCTTTCAGACCCACTGGCAACGGTTAAATGATCTGACCCGCAATCCTGTTCTGATCAGTGAACTATTGCTGCTGAACATGGAAGCCTATGCCAGAGAAAATGTGCAGTATCTGGAAACGCAGGCCGGCGTGCACGGCATGCTCAAATCCGACGGGACCGGCTACTCTGCCGAAGAGGCTTTAGCCATTATGCAGGCAGCCCTTAACAGTGAACGGGCTGTCAAAACCGGCGTGACAGTGAAATTCCAGTATGCGCTGCTGCGGTTTCTGCCCGACGCTGAAGACACCCTGAAGTCGCTTTACGCATTTGTAGACGCTCACCGGGATATCTACAGAGGCATTAACCTTGTCGGCCGTGAAGACAACGACAAAGGCTACCCCCTGCGTTTCCTGTCTGCCTTCCGGGCACTGCGCCAACAGTATCCTGCTATCCCGCTGTCAATTCATGCCGGTGAAGTGGATGAGCCTAACCGCCATGTCCGCGATACACTCTTACTGGGCGCTGACAGAATTGGCCACGGTTTAAATACCATTACCGATCCGGACACCCTGCTATTGATGCGTCACGGTCCTTACCTGATTGAAATTAATCTGATTTCGAATTTGTTACTTGAATATGTCAGCCAGTACAGCGAGCACCCCTTCGCCGAATATCTCCGCACCGGTATTCCGGTTGCCTTATCAACGGATGACCGTGGTATGTGGGATTCTACGCTCACCGATGAATTCTATGTCGCCGTGTCTCAGTTTAACCTTTCATGGCAGGAACTGCGTGTTCTGGTGAATAACTCTGTTCAGTTCAGTTTTTTAACAGATGAAGAAAAGACACCCCTGCTTAGCCGTCTAAACCAGCATCTGGATGCATTTGAGAAAAAAGTCATCAGTCAGCAAGCTCTGCCCGGTTATGCCGCACCCCGCCAGTTCATTTGCAAATTTGAACCACAAATATGCACGTCACCTCAAGGAGAGGACAGTGTCAGCAAACCCTGAATTGTTGTATGGTCTTGAAGACCGCCCTAACCTTCTGAAAACCTCCACGGCTGCATTTCAGCATGTCCTGGCGAGCTTTGTAGGGGTTATTACCCCCACACTGATTATCGCCGCAGCACTGGGTTTAGAATCACACATCCCGTTTCTGGTCAGTATGGCATTGTTTGTCTCTGGCCTCGGAACGGTGATCCAGACCAAGCGCATTGGCCGCATCGGCAGCGGGCTGGTTGCCGTTCAGGGCACCAGTTTTGCTTTTGTCAGTGCGCTTATACTGGCCGGCACAACAGTGCGCAGCCGCGGGGGCAGCGACAACGATGTAATGGCTATGCTAATCGGCATTTCTATGGCCGGCGCCCTGGTAGAGGTGGGCTTAAGCTTTTTTATTCACCGTCTTAAACGTCTGCTGAGCCCCGTCATCACCGGCATTGTGATTACATCTATCGGCTTGTCGCTGATTAAAGTAGGTATGACAGACCTTGCCGGCGGTTTCGGTGCCACTGATTTCGGTCAGATCAACCATGTTGGTCTGGGTTTATCCGTGCTGTTCATCATCATTTTCCTTAATGCATCATCGAACTTATGGTTGCGGTTAAGCGCCATTTTTATCGGCATGGCACTGGGCACTTTGTGTGCGTGGAGCTTTGGCAATGTGTCATTTGCTCATTTGTCAGACCTGCCCGTTCTGGCGTTTCCGGCTCCTTTTCAATACGGTATTGCTTTCGACTTCAGCCTGTTCCTGCCCGTCGCATTGATTTACCTGTTCAGTGCTCTGGAAACCGCCGGCGATCTCACGGCTAACAGCGTATTTTGTAATCAGCCCATTAAAGGCCCGGTTTATATCAAACGTATTCAGGGCGGCATATTGGGTGATGGCATAAACTCAGTGCTGGCAGCCTGCTTCAACACATTTCCCAATACCACTTTCGGTCAAAATAATGGTGTGATTCAGTTAACCGGTATTGCCAGTCGACGCGTCGGCATTGCTATCGGCATTTTCTATCTGCTGTCAGGCATCTTTCCCGTTATTGGCGGTATTCTTCAGGCGATTCCCAAAGCCGTGCTTGGCGGCGCCACACTGGTCATGTTCGCAATGGTGGCAGTGGGCGGTCTGAAAATTCTGATGCAGCAAACCCTGGACAGACGGACCAGTTTGATAACAGCGTCGGCGCTGGGAATGGGGATGGGTGTGATGATGGTACCGGCGATGACAAATGGTTTTCCGGACTGGCTGGCAAACATCATTGCCTCACCGGTCACCATGGCGGGGATCACTGCGGTATTTCTTGATGTGATTTTGCCGGAAACTGGCAAACCCTTACCAAAAAAACACGTTTTTGACAATTCACCAAAAGAACAAAAGAATTTAGATCCCGATCTGGTGCAGAATACGCGCCTTTCGCACCATGAGGGTGCAAATTAACGCATCTGAAATCAATTTGCACGATAAATTTTCTGCCAAAATAATAATAACTACAAAATAATTATAAAAATCATTAAGTTAAACTAAATAACCTTCTTGACCAATCGGACAACTTATTGGCACCTAATGTGCTTCTGCTGGTCTGGCAACGTTTAAGCCGCCCGTAGAGGCTGATTACTAAAACAGAGGAAAAACATGAAACACACTCTTTTTGCGGTATCTCCGCTTGCTAAAGCCATTGCATTTGGCCTGGTTTTAGCCCCGGCGTCGGTATTTGCTCAGGAAGCAAATACTCCTTCCGATGAAGAAGTTGAAAAAATTGAAGTGACCGGTTCACTGGGCAGCTTACCTGGCCAGGACGTTGAAGCCGTATTTGGTTTCGGTAAATCAATTTTAGAGACACCGCGTTCGGCTTCAACCATCAGCTCTGAGCAAATGGAGCGTTTCAATGTGTCAGACATTGATGAACTTGTGGCCTTCGCACCGGGTACATTCACCCAGTCATTCTTCGGTGTTGCAGGTTCACTGGATGTGCGTGGTAACCCGGGTGAAGCTTATTTCCGTGGCATGAAGCGTCTTGATAACCCGGGTAACTATCCTACCCCTATCGGCGCATCAAGCCGTATAGATATTGTTCGTGGTCCTGCTTCTCCCATCTACGGCCCGTCTAAAATTGGTGGTTACCTGAACTTTAACCCTAAATCAGCCCGTGCATCATCCGGTCAGTATCTGGATGCACCTACCGGCGCGATGTCATATACCCACGGAACATGGGATAAAAGCATTGTAACTGCTGAAGTTGGCGGTCCTGCTTCTATTGCAGGCAAAGAAATGGGTTATTACGTATATGGTGAAGTTGAGAATTCAGGAAGTTATTACGAAAACTCAGCCACAGATCAGTCTATCCTGCAGGCTTCATTCAACATTGATTTAACTGATAATCTGCGTGTTGAATTCGGTGGCATGTACCATAAGTACGATGGTAACCAGGTAGCAGGTTGGAACCGCCTGACTCAGGAGCTGGTAGACAACGGTACTTATATTACCGGTACTGCTCAACCTCTGGATACAGACGGTGACGGTTCAATCTCCCATGAAGAATACGGCGCAGTGAATCTGGCGGGTAACAGCTTCTTCTATGTACCGGCAGCTTCTTTCACTGATTCAGAAGCCACAGAGTTGATGGCGCTGGAAAACGTGGGTACTACCACACTAAGTGGTTCACAAACGCTGGTAGCGCCTGACGACCAGCTGGTCAATGAAGCCAACACCTTCTATTTCGATGTTATCTATTACGCTGACAGCTGGGAAATTAAGAACCAGTTTTTCTACGACGGCTATGACAACATCAACGAAAATGCCTACGGTTTCTCTCAATTCCACGACAGCTGGGTAATTGAAGACAAAGTAGTATTCTCTACGGAATATGAAACCAACTCACTGCTCGCACAGTTCCAGGTATCGCCTTCAATCCGATATACCGACTTCCTGCACGGTGATGATTTCACTTATGAATATTTCAACCGTCGCGACCTGACCATGCCGTCTTCTGCACTGGACCGCCGTTTACTGGCAACCCGCAGTGGCATGAACTACGACAACTATGACGAAGGTAACTACCTGGACTTAGGTTTTGCAGCAATGACGGACCTGACCTGGGACTTCGGTCTTAACATCGTATTGGGTCTGCGTTACGACACTATTGATATCGAAAGTACGTCCCGCGAAGATTTGAAACTGCCTGCAGAACAGATTGTAGCTGGCAGCACTACGCCAATCACTGAAGAAGAAACGGTTGATGGCGTGTCCTGGAACACCAGTATCTCTTACACTACCCCATGGGGCCTGATCCCGTACGTTACAGTGGCTGAGCAGGCAACACTGGTTGCCGGTCAGGGTGCTGAAATTACTGTAGGTCAGCTTAACAATGCTGATGGCAGTGGTGCATTTGATACATCAGACCTGTTCGAATACGGTATTAAAGGTTCATTCCTGGACGACAGCCTGTACTTTGCATTGTCTGTTTACGAGCAGGAACGTACTGACTACAACAGCCAGGCTATCGTAACAAATGCGACAACTCACAACGAAGGTGTCGAGTTAGAACTGCGCTGGGTAGTGAATGAAAACCTGGTTGTTTCTGCCGGTTACACCAATGTTGAAGTTATCAACCTGACAGCCCGTGAAAATGGCAGCCAGTTTGGCTTCCTGGGTCTGGAAGACCTCACCGGTCTGGAAGATCCTTCACTGGTACTGGGCGGTAATGTTATCGGTCTGAACCTGGTGGGTGAAGGTACGAGCAACCCGAAAGCCAAAAAAGCCGGTATCCCGGATAACATCTACACACTGACAGCCACCTATGACTTCCAGAATGGTTTTGCCAGCAGTGTCAGCATCATTGATGCAGATGAAGCACCTTCCGGTTTCTCGGGTTCAGTGATGTTGCCGGCTTATACGCTGGTAAACGCAGGTCTGTCTTACCAGACAGAGCAATGGGATATCAACTTCACTGTTAAAAACTTAACGGATGAGCGCTACTTCCGCGCGAACTTCCCTGACCTGTTCGGTAGCCAAATCGTGTTACCTGAACTGCCTCGTCACTTCAACGTGAAGTTTGGTTATAAGTTCTGATCAAACTGACACGTACCGCAACGGCATGCATTCGCATGCCGTTTTAATATGTGCAGTACCTTCTGTTTTATTCTGAGGCAATTACTGCATCAACAAGGAGTTATTTGTGAAAAATACTGTGTCAGCCATTCTTGGTTTCTGCCTGCTCAGTCTTACCAGCCTCAGCCACGCTGCTGCCCCGTTAAAAGTGAAAGCCGTGGTCGTTACGATGTTTGAAATCGGTGAAGACGAAGGTGACAAAGCCGGCGAATTTCAAATGTGGAAAGAACGTTATGGCCTGGATACCCGTTTTCCTTTTCCCCAGTCTTTCCACGACATCTACGCCAATGAAGACAAAGGTGTGCTTGCCATCGTAACAGGCATGGGCACTGCACGTGCTTCTGCAGCCATTATGGCACTGGGGCTGGACCCCCGATTTGACTTAACCGAAGCCTACTGGCTGGTTGCCGGTATTGCCGGTATGGATCCGCTGGACGGTACAATCGGTTCTGCAGTCTGGACACGCCACCTGGTGGATGGTGATCTTGCCCATGAAATTGATGCCAGAGAAATATCTGCTGACTGGCCTTCAGGCTATTTCCCTTTATTCGCAAACGCCCCGCAAACCGATGCCGGCCGCCCGGCTGTTAACGGTGAAATGTACAAGCTGAATACCGGTTTAAGTGAATGGGCATTCAATTTGACGAAATCGCTGAAACTTATAGACACTGAAGCCATGGCTGAATTACGTGCACGTTATAAGAATTATCCCAACGCCCGGACCACGCCCAAAGTCATGATCGGCGATCACCTGGCGGCTTCCACTTTCTGGCATGGTAAACTGCTGAATGACTGGGCTAACGACTGGGTATCATTATGGACCCGTGGTGAAGGCAACTTCATGACTTCCGGTATGGAAGATACCGGCAGTTACCAGTCGATGATTTATCTGGACCGTGCGGGTAAAGCCGACAAGAACCGTTTTATGGTGCTGCGCACGGCAAGTAACTTCACAATGCAGCCGGAAGGACTGACTGCCGCAGAGAACCTGGCGATGGAGCGTGAAAACGGCGGCTATGCGGCGATGGTACCGTCACTGGAAGCGGCCTATCTTGCTGGCAGTACAGTGATAAATGAACTGGTTGAAAACTGGGATAAATATCAGAAACACATCCCGGGAGAATAAAACGGCGCGCTAAACCCGGACGTCAGGCATTAAAACGAACAACGGCGCAGTCATTACTGCGCCGTTTTTGATTGTTGATTCCGTTAACGTGCTACTGCACTGCATCTACAGCATTGTGCCAGTGAAGTTTTTCTTCCTCAGAAAGAAAACTGGCTGTAAAACTGTTTTTCACCAGCTTACGTAACTGCTCTTCATTCATCCCCAGTGCAGATTCCAGTGCGTCAAAGTTCTCATTCATGAAACCACCAAAATACGTGGGGTCGTCAGAATTCACTGTTACCAGCAGTCCTTCTTCAAGCAACGACAGAATATTGTGCTTCGCCATATCATCTATGACACATAGTTTCAGGTTGCTCAGCGGACAAACTGTCAGGGGGATTTGTCTGTGCTTGATGAGCGCCAGCAGCTCATCATCTTCGCTGCACCGCACACCGTGATCAATCCTGTCGATATTGAGCAGATTGATAGCTTGCCAGATATACTCTGCCGGACCTTCTTCACCGGCATGAGCGACGACTTTAAAACCAAGAGAGCGGGCCTGACTGAAGACACGTTCGAATTTTTCAGGAGGATGCCCCAGTTCTGAACTGTCCAGACCCACTGCATCAATATTGTCGTACCAGGGCTCTGCATCCTGCAATGTCTGAATGGCCGACTTTTCACTCAGATGGCGTAAGAATGAGAGGATGAGTTTCACACTCATTCCCCAGCCTTCCTGCGCCTCTCTGATGGCTTTCAGGAACCCCGTCATAAATGTCCGGTAAGATACATGACGTTCCGTGTGAGTTTGCGGATCAAACATGATCTCAGCATGAACAATGTTTTCTTCCTTACATTTAAGCAGGTACGCCATCATCAGTTGATAGAAATCATCCTCAGTACGCAGCACATCCGCACCGGCGTAATACAAATCAAGAAAGCTCTGTAAATCTGAAAATTGATAAGCAGCTTCGATATCCGCAACTGACTGATACGGCAATTCCAGGCCATGGCGTTGTGCCAGCTCCCACATCAGAGACGGTGACAATGTACCTTCGATATGTAAATGCAGTTCTGCTTTAGGCAGAGCACGAATTAACGATTTTAGCGACATAATGGATTTTCCTCTCCGTTAGCATAACGGCAATGCACGGAGTATTTTTTCTTAGCGGTTTGCACCAAAATAACACAATATTGCACTCGTGGTGCAACTTCACCTGTTGTCGTGACAGTATTGTATCTGTAACAACTGAAAATTTGCTACAATCCCGCCCCTTAAGTTTATGAATTGCCTGCTGCTTTCCGGTACCGCCTTCCATAAACTTCCGGCAAATCAATCACTGGCCGGACTGCACTACTGTATCAAGCTGAAAAGCAAGCACAAAACGAACCATTTATGACTAAGTGGTCAGGATTTTGCTTTATCCGGCTTCAGATAATACGCATAAATAGAATAATCCGGGGAGACCCCATGTCACACGCTTTATTGGAACGCCTGTTTAAGCTGCAGGCACATGGTACAAATGTTAAAACCGAAGTCATCGCCGGTTTAACAACCTTTGCTGCGATGTCTTATATTCTGGTCGTAAACCCGGGCATTCTGGGGCTAAGCGGTATGCCCGTAGAAGGCCTTATTACTGTTACCGCCCTCGCCGCGTGTGTGGGTAGTTTGCTGATGGCTGCCATGACAAATTACCCGGTGGCACTGGCTCCCGGCATGGGCCTGAATGCGTTTTTTACTTTTACCATTTGTATGGGTCGTGACGTTCCCTGGGAAGCGGCGTTGGGTATCGTGTTCTGGAACGGCATTTTGTTCCTTCTGCTTACATTGACCGGCGTCCGGACGAAGGTTGCCGAGGCCGTGCCCCCCTCACTGAAAGTCGGCGTGCAGTGTGGTATCGGTCTGTTTATCGCTTTTATCGGATTAAAAAATGCCGGTCTGGTGGTGGATAATCCGGCGACGTTCGTCAGCTTAGGAGATTTATCCGACCCTGCTGTACTGCTTGCTTTTGCCGGTATTCTTCTGACCATCGTGGTAGTAATGCGCAACGTTACAGGGGGCATTCTGCTCTCTATTATTATTCTTTCCGTTGCCGGTGCGTTCATCCCGTCCGGTGACGGTTATCTCACCAACCATCCCGATGCTTTCTTCGGCATGCCGGATCCCATTGACGATACTTTCTTTGCTATGGATATCTGGTATCCCATCGAACATTTTGGTGAAACCTGGGACCTGATTTTTGCATTAATGTTTGTGAATATGTTCGACACCATCGGCACCCTCATCGGCGTATCCCGACGTGCAAATCTGCTGGATGAAAAAGGCAAATTGCCCAAAATTGGCAGTGCGATGACCGCTGATGCGACAGCCAGTGTAGCCGGTGCGGCACTGGGTACATCACCGGTCACCAGTTATGTGGAATCGGCTGCGGGTGTTTCCGCTGGAGGCCGTACAGGTTTAACTGCCATCGTCACTGCACTGTGTTTTCTGTTTGCGTTATTCCTGACCCCGCTGATGAAAGTCATCCCTCTCATGGCAACGACACCGGCACTCATCATGGTGGGGATCCTGATGATGGATTCCATCCGCCAGCTTGATTTCGATGATCTCGGCGCTTTGGCAACCGCTTCAGTAGCCTTGCTGGCAATGCCGCTAACATTCAGTATTTCAGAAGGTATTGCATTGGGATTCATCACCTATGTGGTCACCATGGCCGGCAGTGGCAGATACAAAGAGGTGAGCAAAATAACCTATATTCTCGCGCTGGTTTTCCTGCTCAGATACATCTTTGATTTGAAATAAAAGAAAAAAGGAGTCCCTCAGCGGACTCCTTTGTGTTTTCACCCTACCGTCGCGGACAACGCGTTTATTCCATGTGCTTGTAGCCCATACATTCCACTTCCAGCATAGCTCCCATCGCCAGACCGTCAGCGCCGAAAGCGCTGCGCGCAGGTAACTTGCCTTTTTCAAAGTAGGTAACGTATACCTTGTTGAAGTCTCCCCATTGACTGATATCGTCAATCATTACCGTGCATTTAAAAATATCATTCATTGTCAGGCCGGCAACCGCTGCAGCCGACTTAACATTATCCATGACCTGACGGGCCTGAGCCGTCATGTTGCCGGCCATCTTGCCTTGCTTATCCAGAGGGAGCTGACCGGACAGATACACGGTATTGCCCACCTGAGTGGCAACAGAAAAAGGCGCATCCGGCGATGATGAGGCAAAACGGGTGATACCGGCTGCCATGGAACTGGTTACCAGGGGAAGAGTGAGGAGTAAGGTGACCATACTGCGGGTTTTAAACATACATTTTCCTTGATGAGATAAAAGTGCTGCCAGCTTTTTATTAAACCTTATCTAAAAAAACTTTTAATTTTCGATAAGCCAAACTATGTTTAAAAGTTAACAACAGGGAAATAAGTTAAACAGACAGGATTAATTGTGCAGTGCAAAATTCCGGGAGCCGGTCCACTCATCAAACGTGAACACGTTCCGTTTTTTATTCCGGCATTTTTATTGTTTCTTATCTGTTTACCATTCTTTGCACCAGCACAGGATGCAAAGATTGCGCCTTCTGCAAACAGTAACGACCTCCCCCCTCTTAGAATTGCTTTACTCATCCCTGACAGTACCCCTTTCTGGAACAGAGTTGCCAGCATGAGCGAACGGGCCGCTGCTGATCTGGGAGTTGAGCTTGCTATTTATCCCTATGCGCTGTCGGCTGATAAAATGCGTGAACAAGCTGAGAAAGCCCTCAACAGCAATTTAGACGGTCTGATATTTCAAGTGTGGACTGGTGCAGAAAGAGACGTGTTGACTCTGGCTGAAGCACACAGAGTACCTTCGATTTTAATCAACAATCGTATGCAGAATACAAACCTCAAGCCCCGTAAGCAGTTCCGGTATTGGATTGGCAGTATTACGGCCGACGACTATTCCATTGGCGAGCGATTAACAAGTGCTCTTATCCGGCATACACATCTCCATCGCAAACAAGATAACCATCGAATACTTGCCATCGGTGGTGACCCTGTTGATGCATCATCTTCCCGCCGCCTGAGCGGATTAGATGCGTTTGTTGCCAGACATCCTGAAATCACCCGCGTTCAAACAGAATACGCTTACTGGAGTGACGCCGAAGCCGGTGAAATTTTTGAGAAAGCCTGGATGGATAATCCGGATATCACAGAAGTGTGGTGTGTGAGCGATCTGATAGCAAAAGGCGTGGCGGATAAAATAGCTGAAATGGGGATCGATGACCCGCCGGCAGTCGGCGGTGTCGACTGGGATACACCGACGGCTGACTATCTCGAATCGGGCCAGATCGTGGTCAGTATAGGTGGTCACTTTATGGATGGCGCCTGGGCAGTCGTGATGTTGCATGATTATCTTAACGGAGTAGATTTTGACAGCCAGAGAATTGAATTTGATTCTCTGATGATTACAGCGACACCGGATGATCTCACCCGTTACCTGCCCTTTTTTCAACTGCAACCGGACGGTATTCATTTTGACGGTCGTTCCCTGATCAGAAACCCGCGCCTGATCAGCCACGATTTTACCCTCAGCGGGATCCTGAACACAGATGCCGTTTCAGAGCCACTCCGGCTGACTGAACAGGAAAAAGCCTGGTTAGCGGCAAATCCGGTGATAAACGTTGCCGGTGAAACCAACAATGTGCCATTCAATTACACAGATGAAAGCAACAACAGCACAGGTTTTGCCATTGAATTATTGCGCTATGTGGCCAGCCAGACAGGTTCGCAAATTAATATAATCCGCAGTGACAGCGCCGAATACCTCAAAGAGGCTACCGCTAAGGGGCAAATCCATGTGATGCCGGTAATAAATCCGAAAGACACCCGGCCTGATAGTCTGCTTCTGTCCGACAGCTATTTGTCTTTATCGCAGTATTTTTTTTCAAGACCAAATACAGCGCAAATAAGTCGTCTGCAGGATACCGGAAACCGCACACTGGCAGTACCTGAAGACGATGAGGCCCTTGCGGCCCGCGTAGCCCTGCTCCCTGATCTTCGCATTATCGAAGTGCCGGATTTAGAAGCAGCCATTATGGCTGTTTCCTCAGGGCAAGCGGATCTGCTCGTCAGCAATTATGCATCTGTAGCCTGGTATCTGGATAAACATTTTATTTCCAATATTACAGTGAATGGTCTTCTGACTGAATATGGCAATGCAGAACTTCATATGGCTGCCGGTCCTGAGGCCGCACCGTTTATGCAGGTTGTCAATAAAGCCCTTGCCACTATGCCAGCCAGTACGCGCAGTGCGCTGATTTATAAATGGCTGAGAGAAAACTCCAACGATTCATTTTATGCCGCTGAACAAATCAGCCTGACAAGAGAAGAGCGTGACTGGTTAAAAACCAAAGAAACCATAAGACTAGGCGATGATTTTAAGACCCGGCCGTTAAGCTTCCTCAACAAAAACGGAGACTTCAGTGGTTTAAGTGCAGATTTCATCCGTCATTTTACCCGCCAGTTAGGAATACCGGCAGAACTGACAATAACTAAAACCGGTGTACCTGCAGAACAGCGTCTGAAAGAAAAGTCTCTGGACATCATGCCGGCTCTGATTAAACCTCTGCAGCCTGCCACAGATATCCTTTATACCGATCCGTACTTGCTTTTTCCTGTGGTCATAGCCACCAGCACCAGTCAACCGCCGGTAAACAATCTGTGGCAACTTGCCGGAAAAGAAGTGGGCATTACGAATAACCATCTTGCAGAGAAGCTGGAAAAAGAGCACGCAGACCTCACATTCAGGCGCTTTAAAACAACCGGACAGGCGTTCTCTGCGCTCTCAGCCGGTAAGATTGATGCTGTACTGGGCAATCTTGCGGTGATCAGTGCAGCAGCGGCTGACAGCGAAAATCAAAGCTTTGCAATAACCGGAGCCACAGGTTATGCCGATGAAATAGTCATAGGCGTCAGAAGTGACTGGCCTGAATTTGTCAGCATGCTGAATAAAGCCATTGCCGCCATGGATATGCAGGAACGGGAAGCATTAAAAAATAAATGGCTGCGTGTGAACGTTGAGATCGGCACCGATACCCTGACCATTGTTATGTGGGCGATGCCTGCCACTATACTGGCCTGCTCTGTCATCTTTTACATCTATTTGTCGAACCGCAGACTGAGCCAGGCTAAAGCCCAGATATCTGCCAGAACAAAAGAGCTGGAGAATACGAATCAGTCTCTTGAAGACACACTGTCAGAACTGAAGTTTTCACAAAAACAGATGCTTGAACAGGAGAAAATGGCATCGTTAGGCAGCCTGGTTGCCGGCGTATCTCATGAAATTAATACGCCCCTTGGCATATCGGTAACGGCAATCAGTCATGTTGAACACCTCCTCGCAGAACTTGAACAGCGTTTTGACAGCAACAAGGTGACCAAAACCTTCATGCAACGGTTTATCAAAGAAGCGCAGGAAGGCAGCCTTGCCACGTCACTGAATTTATCCCGTGCCGCAAACCTGGTAAAAAGCTTTAAAAATATTTCCATGGACCACAATCAGGATTCGGTAAGAACCATTGACCTTGACCAGTATCTCAATGAAGTTCTCACCTCGTTACAGCCGCAGATCAAAAAGTCCGGTCATGAAATCGTGTCCGGTTGCGCTGAAAATATTATCAGTGAGACCAGACCCGGTGCCATCGCACAAATTCTGACAAATCTCATTATGAACTCCCTCACCCACGCCTTTTCATCCAATGAAAAGGGCATGATTACACTGCATGCCAGACAAATTGGAAGCACCATTGAGCTGATTTACAGTGATAACGGCTGTGGTATGAATGAAGAGCAATTAAAGCGCATCTTTGAGCCTTTCTTCACCACCAAACTGGGTGCTGGCGGCAGCGGGCTTGGCGCCCATATCATTTATAATCTTGTCACCAATGCACTTCAGGGGACAATAAAAGTGGAAAGCTCTCCGGGTATGGGAGCCAAATTTGTGATTTGTTTTCCGGTCAGACTGAATCAAACAGATAACGGCGGCACAGACTGAAGCGGTATGACGCCGTTATGCAGTCACAACACTTTAATCTCCGCTATACGGGAAGTGTGTTTGCCAGTGTTTTGCAATCTCTTCCCGCGTTGCCAGCCATACATTGTCATGACTTTGCACGTATTCAATAAACCGCTTTAAAGCTGCCATACGGGCCGGACGACCCACGATACGGCAATGCAAGCCGATGGACAGCATTTTAGGCTGGCTGGCGCCTTCTTCGTAGAGAACATCGAAAGCATCTTTCAAATATTCAAAGAACTGCTGACCACTGTTAAATCCCTGCGGCGTGGCAAACCGCATATCGTTGGTATCCAGCGTGTAAGGCACCATCAGCAGCGGCGCACCGTTTTGGGTATCGTAGTAGGGCAAATCATCCGCATAAGAATCTGCGCAGTAGAGAATATCGTCCCGCTCTGCAATCAGCTTTAACGTGTTGGGGCTGGTGCGGCCTGTATACCAGCCTGCAGGTTTTTTGCCGGTGAGTTTTTCATGCAGGTTTACCGCTTCTTCAATTTGCGCCCGCTCGGTATCGATATCCATATCCTGGAAATGAATCCAGCGCATGGCATGACTGGCAATTTCCCAGCCGGCATTCAGCATTGCCTCAACCGCTTCCGGATGACGCTCCATTGCCATAGTGACGCCAAACACAGTGACCGGTACCGCTTTTTCTGTCAGCAACCGGTGCAGACGCCAGAAGCCCGCACGGCTGCCGTATTCATAAAGCGATTCCATGCTCATGTGACGGTCAGGATACGGCTGCGCACCGACAATTTCTGACAGAAAAATTTCAGAATGTGCATCACCGTGAAGCACGCAGTTTTCACCACCTTCTTCGTAATTCAGGACAAACTGTACTGCAATTCTGGCTTTACCCGGCCACTGTGGATCAGGAGGATTGGCACCATAGCCTTTCAGGTCACGGGGATAACTGTTGCTAACATCACTCATGCTGTCACAATCCTGTATTTTTCCGGTACCGTTAAACCGCAACCGGTTAATGTAACGGTTACCAGATTTCTGGTGGCTTCTTCAAAATCTGCTTTTTTCATTTTCGCGCCGCGAAGACGGGTAATTTGCGTTGAAAAGTCAGCGTAGTGCTGGGTGCTTGCCCAGATATTGAAAAGCAGATAATGGGGGTCAATGGCCTGCATTTTCCCCAGCTCTGTCCAGGCTTTCAAAATAGCCACACGACCGGCCATCCAGTCGCTGTGTTCATCATCAAAATAGTGATTCAGGTTTGGCGCACCATTGATAATTTCCATGGCAAAAATCTTCGAAGCCAGCGGGTGTGTTCTCGATAACTCCATTTTTTCGGCAATGTAATCTGCCAGCATTTGCGCAGGATCATCATCTGCAGTGGCTTTATCGAAACTGGAATTCCATAACGACATGGTTTCCTTAAGGACTGCCAGATAAAGTTCCTGCTTGGACTTGAAGTAATACAAAACATTGGTTTTAGGGAGTCCTGCTTTATCTGCTACCTGCTGGACAGATGTCCCTCTGAATCCCTGAGCAGCAAATGCTTTCTCTGCTGCTGCCAGAATGATTGCCCTGTTACGGGCTCCCACACTGGCATCCACTTTTGATGCTTGAGTCATGACGCCTTTTTGTTCCTTTTGAAATGGTCAAACCTGACTATTCAGTCATAGTGCCACAGTTGCTTAAATCAGTGATAAATTTTTCATTTATAGAATATTCTTGCGCGTATAAAACATTGCGCATACATCTTGCAGCGATTTTTAAAACAAAGGTCAGACGGGCTTTGTAAGGGTGAGTTAATTGCTGCGTACTCATCTTTTAAACAGCTTCTGAACAGCAGTTGGTTAACAGAACTTGATTTTTAGCCGCTGGCGATACGCTGACTAAAGAACAACCAACTTTGTTGGTGCGCACTATAAAAGTGCACAAAATCGTGCAAATTGCACCGTAAAAATACACGCCACTCGCAATGGCCTTTTTTTAACATAAAAATCTGACCATATGGTCTACTTTTTAATTTACAATACAGATATAGTAATGCATTCAAGCATTTTGAAATCTACATGGAGTTCGGTATGGTCCGTTTTCTGTTGAACAATGAACCTGTCGAATTGCAGGTGAGCAACCCGAATATGACGGTGCTGAATTACCTTAGGGAACAGCAACGAAAAACGGGGACAAAAGAAGGCTGTGCAGCCGGCGACTGCGGCGCCTGTACGGTAGTGGTAGCCAGTCCTTCCGACGATGGCAACAGCCTTACCTACACCACCATCAACAGCTGTATTGCGCTGATGTCTTCGTTGCATGGAAAACAGCTCATCACCGTAGAAGATTTAGCCTCTTTGCAAGCACAGCATCCTGTTCAGACAGCGATGGTGAACCATAATGGTTCCCAATGCGGTTTCTGTACGCCGGGTTTTGTGATGTCGGCCTTTGCTTTTTACCATTCTGATAATGCACCCGAACGGGAAAATGTGATAGATGCGTTATCAGGTAATCTTTGCCGGTGTACAGGTTACCGTCCCATTATTGATGCCACCATTGATGCCTGTTCAAATAAAACAGCAGACAAGTTCGATGCACAACAGGCAACAACCCTTGCCAGGTTATATGCGCTTAGCCGGGAAGACGTCACAGAGGACAGTCAGTTACTTATGCCTGACAGCCGCGAAGCATTGCAAAAAGCCATTGCCGGCAACCCGGATGCAACGCTGGTTGCCGGTAGTACCGACCTGGCCCTTGAGATCACGCAAAAGCATCAGTCTTTCAAAACACTCATCAGTTTAAGTCAGATGCGTTGCCTGCAGGAGGTTGACGTTACCGAATCGCATATCATCATCGGCGCGGCTGTGCCTTTGTCCCGGGCAATGAAAACGCTGGTGAGCCACTATCCGGCATTAAAAGAATTATTCACCCGCTTTGCTTCTCTGCCTGTGCGTAATCAGGCAACCATGGGCGGAAACGTTGCTAACGCTTCACCCATCGGCGATACACCGCCGCTGCTGCTGGCGCTGAACGCTGACATTGTGGCAGATAATGGCAGCGACACCCGCAGCATTCCGGCAAACGCCTTTTTTACCGGCTATCGCCAAACTGCGCTGCAAAGCAATGAATGGATCAGCGCCATTCATATCCCCTTACCTCAACCGGCTCAGTATCTGGCAGCGTATAAAATATCGAAGCGCATGGAAGATGATATTTCCGCCGTGCTTGCCGTATTTAACGTGGGGATCAGCGATGGTGTGATCACCTCTGTTGCCAGCGGATTCGGTGGTGTGGCAGCCACACCTGTGGAGTGTACCGCTTTAGCGGCGTCTCTGGTGGGTAAGCCCTGGCGCGACGCACAAACACTGTCAGAGGGGAAAAATCTTCTGACGCACGCTTTTAATCCTATTGATGATGTACGCGCTACGGCAGCATACAGAAAGCAGGTCTTGGGCAATTTATGGCACCGGTTCTGGCTGGAGAATCAGCAGGACAACCTTATTCCGACGCGGGTGGTACATCATGCGTAAACTCATTCAAACCCCGGCGGTTGCAGACGCCCGTCAGGTACCTGCATCCAGCCCGTTAGGTAAAAACAAAGCGCACGAAAGTGCAGAACGCCAGGTAAGCGGTCAGGCAAGGTATGTGGACGATATGCCCGAACCGGCCAACACCGCTTACGCGGCCATCGGCGTAAGCAACTGCGCTGCCGGTGAAATTGAACATATTGATTTAGAGGCCGTCCGTGACAGCGAAGGTGTTATTGATGTTATTACCGTCAGCGATGTACCCGGACATACTGATATCGCGCCGGTATTTGACGGCGATCCTGTGCTTGCAGACAAGCAAATCCTGTTTCACGGCCAGCCTGTTTTTGCGGTTTTAGCCACAACCACAGAGCTTGCCCGGCGCGCAGCACTTAAGGGCACCATTACCGTGAAGCCGGCATCTGCCGTGCTCTCAGTGGACGAAGCCCTTGAAAAACAGTCCTTTGTACGCCCTACACATGCTTTCGGTAACCCGGACGCCATCCATACGGTTAACGCTTCACCTTACAAAGTGTCCGGCAGCCTGAACATTGGTGGTCAGGAGCACATGTATCTGGAAGGTCAGGTCTCACTGGCCGTGCCGGAAGAAGAAGATCGCATGATGATCTACACCTCCAGCCAGCATCCCAGCGAAGTGCAAAAACTGGTGGCAGAAGTGCTGGGCGTAAAGCTTCACCGGGTCACGGTTGACATGCGCAGAATGGGCGGCGGTTTTGGTGGTAAAGAAAGCCAGGCCGCACAGTGGGCGTGTATCGCCGCTATTCTTGCGCAGCGCAATCAGCGCGCAGTGAAATGCCGCCTGCCCCGTTCACAGGACATGAGTGTCACCGGCAAACGCCACCCCTTTGAAAACCACTGGCAAACCGGTTTTGATGAAGCCGGCATTATCCAGGGTGCGGACATCACTGTAAACGGCAATTGTGGCTACAGTGCTGATTTGTCTGATGCCATTGTCGACCGCGCCATGTTTCACGTGGATAACGGCTATTTTTTAGGTGACAGTCATGTTGTTGGTCACCGCCTGAAAACCTCTTATGTATCCCATACCGCTTATCGCGGATTTGGCGGTCCTCAGGGCATGATTGTGGCCGAAGCCATGATAGATGGCATCGCAAGAACTTTAAAAGAAGACCCGCTCACTATCCGCAAGCGTAACCTTTATGCCAAAGCGACGGGGAATATCACCCCTTACGGCATGGATATTGGCGATAATCTGCTGCCGGAAATGATTGGCCAACTGGAAACATCCTGCGAATACTGGCAGCGCAGAGAAGCGATCACCGGTTTTAATCAGTCCAGTCCGGTAATTAAAAAAGGGCTGGCTCTGACGCCGGTGAAATTTGGTATTTCATTTACTGCCAAACACCTGAATCAGGCTGGTGCGCTGGTGCATATTTATACCGATGGCAGCGTACAGGTTAATCATGGCGGTACGGAAATGGGCCAGGGACTTCACACCAAAATTGCCCAGATCGCAGCCCATGAATTTGGTATCGATCTCGCAGATATTGAAGTTACCGCTACACGCACTGATAAGGTGCCGAATACCTCACCTACTGCCGCATCATCGGGCACCGATTTGAACGGTAAAGCCGTGCAAAATGCCTGTCTTGAATTAAAAGCCAGACTGGTTACCTTTTGGGCGAAACAAAAGGGTCTGCCCGCAGAAGAGGCGGTGTTCGCCGACGGGCACCTGATACTGGGTGATGAGCGTATTGCGTTTTCAGATCTTATTCAGGCGGCTTACATTGGCCGGGTTTCTCTGTCTTCTACGGGCTATTACAAAACTCCTAAAATTTTCTACGACCGGGCCACAGGTTCCGGTCGTCCTTTCTTTTACTTTGCTTATGGTGTTGCCGCATCAGAAGTCTCCGTTGATACCCTCACTGGTGAATACAAAGTGGACCGTGTAGATATTCTTCATGATGTGGGCGCCAGTCTGAATCCGGCTATCGACAAAGGCCAGATCGAAGGCGGCTTTATTCAGGGCATGGGCTGGCTGACATCGGAAGACTTGAAATGGAATAAAGAAGGTAAATTGCTGTCGAATAACATGGCGACCTACAAAATCCCCGCCATTGGTGATACACCGCCGGTGATGAACGTGGATTTATTCGACCGTCCTAACGACGAAGACAGTATTTATCATTCAAAAGCGGTGGGCGAGCCCCCCTTTATGCTGGCAATATCGGTGTGGTGTGCGTTGAAAGATGCCATTTCATCACTCAGTGATTACACCGTTGACCCTGTTCTGCCAACGCCGGCCACCCCGGAAAATGTGCTCAATGCCATTACTGATTTGCAGCAGGCTGAAGCGGAGACATTATCATGAGACATCCCCGTAACTGGTTTGATGCCGTAAGCTGGTGCCACCGTCATGCACAGGGTTACGTGCTGATCACCGTACTCACGGTCGCGGGTTCTGTGCCAAGAGAACAAGGCGCGAAAATGGTGGTTACCGGCGACCGTCAGTTCGATACCATCGGCGGTGGTCATCTGGAATTTGATGCGGTAAAAAAAGCCCGTACTTTTTTAGCCACCGGCCAGTCACAACAACATATCGAATCCTACCCGCTTTCAAGTAAATTAGGGCAATGCTGTGGCGGAGCCGTTAAGGTGCTGTTTGAAATCAACGTCAGCCATTGTCAGACACTGGCCATTTTCGGTGCCGGACATGTCGCTCAGGCGCTGATCCCTGTTCTGGCACAACTGCCTCTGAATATTAAGTGGATAGACAGCCGCCCGGATGCCTTTTCAGAACTGGATGTGCCGCCAAATGTGACGACAGTCTGCGATCCCCAGCCAGAAGGTGAAATCCCTCTTCTTCCGGCCCAAAGCTGGCTGCTTATTCTTACTCACGATCATCAGTTGGATTATTTACTGGCAGAAACAGCGCTGAAGATAAATCAATTTCCTTATGTGGGCATGATTGGCTCTGACACAAAAGCCAGACGCTTTCGTACCAAACTCGCCCATCGCGGACTTGGCGAAGCTGCAGATAACCATTTTGTTTCACCGGTAGGTAACCTGGCTATTCCCGGCAAAACGCCCATAGAAGTTGCTGTGTCGGTCAGCGCTCAGATTATTGAACGCCTGCACAGCCGGCCGGTGCCCGTTGCACCTGACGTCACACAAAGCCGTACGCTGGAAAACGATAACAAGGATAACGTATCAGCATGAACGTAAACACGCTAAACGCCCTGCCCTGGCAGGACGCCATGCGCTGGTTTTCACAAACCTGTGCAGCAGAAAAATGGGCATCCATGATGACGGACAAACGCCCTTATTGTGATGTGGCCGATATACAAAATCACGGGAAGGCAGTCTGGGAGACCATGGAAAAGGACGATTTGTTGCAGGCATTTGCCGCCCACCCCATGATTGGTGACATTAATTCATTACGCAGCAAATATGCCAGCACCCGCGCTTTAGCTGCCGGAGAACAAAGCGGCACGGCTGACGCTGACGATGCCACCCTTTATGCGCTGAAAGAAAAAAACGAAGCGTATCTGGCCAGGCACGGCTTTATTTTTATTATTTGTGCATCAGGTCTGCCGGCAACAACCATGCTGGAGGCGCTGGAAAACAGGCTGAACAACAGCACGGAAGAGGAGCTTAAACATGCCGCAGCAGAGCAGATTAAAATTACCTGCCTGCGTATCAGCAAAGCGATTAACAGTTAAGGAACGGTTATGATTTCTTTATCCAGTCATGTTCTGGACACCACATCAGGTAAACCCGTAAGCCAGTTACCACTGACACTGACTTTTCCCGACGGAAAACAGGTTAATGGCATGACTGACAGCGACGGTCGCTGTAAAAGCTGGGGTGACGCAGATTTCTCTCAGGGGACTTACTCATTACGGTTTCACTGCCAGGATTACCTGACAGAAAAACACGGCGAAAGCTTTTACCCGTTTGTCGATATTGCTTTTACCATGCAGGAAAGTGGCGGTCATTATCATGTACCTCTGCTCATTTCACCCTTCGGCTTCAGCAGTTACCGGGGTAGTTAGTGAGTAATACGATTCAACTATTCCGTGCGAAGATACTGCATTTCCCGCAGCAAACAGATTCACCGCAACAGGATGCGGTGTGCTACCCCGACGGCGCTCTGGCGGTTCGCGGCGAGCGGATCCTGGCCATTGGTAACTTTGCCGATGTAGTGTCCGACTACCCCGATGCCACATTGCACGATCACAAAAATCACTGGATCATGCCCGGTCTTATCGACAGCCATCTGCACTTTCCGCAAACAGAAATGCTGGCCTGTTATGGCGAACAGTTACTTACCTGGCTGGAAAATTACACCTTTCCCACCGAAAAGAAGTTCGCCGACCCGGACTATGCATCCGCGATGGCGGACGTATTTTTGCGTCAGCTTTTAAAAAACGGGACAACAACCGGATTAGTTTACCCCACCGTACACACCAGTTCCGTCGATGCGCTTTTTGCTGCAGCATCAGCAAAAAATATGGCGATGATAACCGGTAAGGTGTGTATGGATCAGAATAGTCCTGCCGGCCTCGCCGATTCGCCTCAGCAAGCGTATGAAGCATCACAGCAACTGATTTCATCCTGGCACAATAAAGGGCGTAATCTGTACGCGATTACCCCCAGATTTGCTCCCACCAGCAGCCGTGAGCAATTGTCTTTACTCGGGTCACTGGCCGCTGAACACAGCGACGTATTTATTCAGACCCATTTGTCTGAAAATCAGAAAGAAATTCAGTGGGTACAACAACTGTTTCCCGAACGTAACGGCTATCTGGACGTATATGACCATTATGGTCTGGTGCGTGAGCGCAGCGTGTTCGGACATTGTCTTCACCTGACAGAGCAGGAATGGCAGCGAATGGCAGACGCGCGGGCGACTATCGCCTTCTGCCCAACGTCAAACCTGTTTTTGGGCAGTGGCTTGTTTGATTATCAAAAAGCGAAGAGCTTGAAAGTCCCCGTTACCCTGGCCACTGATGTGGGCGCAGGCACAACCTTTAACCTGTTCAGAACCTACGGTGAAGCCTACAAAGTGTGTCAGATGCAGCAACAGGCATTGTGCCCTTTAACCGGTTTATACCTGATGACCCAAGGTGCAGCCGTGGCACATAAACTTCAGCACGAAATTGGCAATTTAAACCCCGGCACTTTCGCCGATTTTATTATTGTCGACGCCGCCTTTGATGAATTGACGTCCCACCGGTTACATGACCGTGATACCGCAGAAGAGGTGCTGTTTGCACTGTCCATGCTCGGTGATGACCGGATGATAATAGAAACCCGGGTTGCCGGCACTGCGCAATACCGCAAAGAGGAGAGATAAGTATGGAAGGACTCGACTGGTTATCCCTTTTTGTCCGCTGGTTTCACGTGATTGCAGGCGTTGCCTGGATTGGCGCATCGTTTTATTTTATCTGGTTAGATAACAGTTTGCGCACACCACCTGAATGGAAGCAGGAAAAAGGTATTAAGGGCGATCTCTGGGCGATACATGGCGGCGGCTTTTATGAAGTCGCTAAATATGCCTATGGCCCTGAAAGCATGCCTGCGACATTACACTGGTTTAAATGGGAAGCCTATACTACCTGGTTAAGTGGCTTTGCCCTGCTCATCATCGTTTATTACTTCGGAGCGTCTGCCTATCTTATCGATCCCTCCGTAAATGCACTGAGTCCGCAAACGGCAATTTTGTCGGGCCTCGGGATCATTTTTGGCGGGCTGGCCCTGTATGAACTGGCATGCCGCAGTCCGCTGGCTAAATCGCCCAAACTGTTTGCATTGTTTTTAATCATGATGATTTGCTTTGCCAGCTGGCTGACCACCCAGCTGTTCAGTGGCCGTGGCGCTTATATTCATGTAGGCGCACTGGTGGGCACCATCATGGTGGCAAATGTATTTTTAAACATCATGCCCAATCAGCGAAAAATGGTGGCAGCGGTGGCAGCAAAAGGTGAAATCGACCCGGCCTGGGGCGCCAGCGCAAAATTACGCTCTGTGCACAACAACTACCTGACGTTGCCGTTACTGTTCATTATGATCAGCAACCACTATCCGATGACATATCAGCATCCGCAAAACTGGCTGGTACTCATTGCCATCATGGCCCTGTCTGCCTGGATAAGACACTTTTTTAATTTAAAACATCAGGACATTAAAAAGCCGTCTATTCTGGTATCCGGTGCGGCGGGCATGTTGTTACTGGCAATTTGGGTATCTATGCCCGTCAGCCAGCAGGAAAACACGGCAGCGGCTTCAGCGCCACAGAATGACCAGACGGCACTGTCTGCTGATGACAAAGCCGTTCAGACGCTTATTACCACGCATTGCACAAGTTGCCATGCTGCGAGCCCGACAGATGATATTTTCAAGGTTGCGCCACTGGGAGTGAAATTTGACAGCTGGCAGGATATTAAGCGTTATGCGCCGCAAATTTATCAGCGCTCAGCCGTGAGTAAAGACATGCCCTTTATGAATAAAACCGGCATGACAGACGAAGAACGTCAGGTCATTGCTAAATGGTTCAAAGCGCAATAAAGCAAAACGCCCGCATTTCAGCGGGCGTTTACTTATCAGTCTTTCAGCGATTCAAGCTTATGCACAAAGGGTTGCTCATAGAACCGCTCGCCGGTGTGCTGATACAGGGCGTTAGCCAGTGCAGCAAAAATTGGCGGGAACGGCGGTTCGCCTAACCCGGTTGGATCGGTATGACTTTTCACAAAGCTGACATCAACAGATGAAGGAATTTCGTTCATTCTGATCATGCGGTAGCGGTTAAAATTGTCCTTATCCGCCTGACCGTCTGTAAACGTCATTTCCCCGAACATCGCATTACCGATACCGTCGATAACTGCGCCCTGTACCATGTTAGATGCCGCTATGGGGTTCACCACAATGCCGCAATCCACACAACTGAACACTTTATCAGCCCGTGGCGACCCGTTTTTCTCAGTCACGGTAACAACGTGTGCAGCATAGGAGTTGTGGCAATAATAAGCGCCGACGCCTTTTTTCACCGATGCCGGTAACGTATCCCAGCCGGATTGCTCCCGCACCTGCTTTAACACGCCGGCATAACGGGCTGCATCGTAATCATTGTGCTCGCCCACCGGTGACGATATGGCTTTCTCAAACAGTGCCAGCCTGAAATCAATGGGATCTGCGCCGGCAAGTTCTGCCACTTCGTCAAGAAACGCCTGCTCAGATGCCCCCATGAAATTAGAACGCGGTGCCCGGAATGCGCCGGTAGTAATATTCGACTGTACCGCATCACCACGGGCCAGATAATTGGGTACCGCGCCTGCCGGGAACCGGTCTGCGTGAACAGAATGCTCAGGCACACCCACTCCGTCGACCTGATAAGCAATTAACTGATTGTTCTCATCCAGCGCCGCTTTGAAACGTGCCATGTAGGTTGGCCGGTAAATGCCCATGGTCATGTCATCTTCCCGGGTATACATCAGCCTCACCGGCTTTTTGACTCTGGCTGAAATGACCGCCGCTTCTACCAGATAATGGGAATAGGCACGACGACCGAATCCACCGCCCATCCGGGTCATTTCGATACGCACTTTGCCCGGCGGCACATTTAACCGGCTGGCCAGAGAGTTGACGATAAAGCCGGGTGCTTGCAGCGGGCCCGCTACGTGAACAGCGTCATCAGTCACATTCGCATAGAAATTCATTGGCTCCATAGTATTGTGAGCCAGGTATGGCGCATAGTAAGTACGCTCTATGACTTTTTCATTGTTTGCAAATGCAGCTGCCGTATCGCCATCCTGCCGTAATACCGGCAAATCAGACGCTAACAGGGCTTCCATTTTTTCACGATGGGACGCCGTGCTTTCCAGTCCGCCGGGAATAGCCGTATCGACCAGTGTACCGAAACGGTCCATTTTCTCTGAATAGCTGTCGAAGGTTTTCCACTTAACCTGCAGGGCTTTTTTCGCTTTCAATACCTGCCATGTTTTCTCACCCACAATAGCAATGAGTTTGGTAAACGCCGTGGTATCAAAATAGTTGCGGGTGTAATCCGGCTCCATGGCATCGAACACAAACGCATCCACAATGCCGGGCATGGTCTTAATGGTTTCCAGGTCCGCGCTGTCAAGGGTTTTACCAAACGCAGGCGGGTGGACTAAACCGGCAATTAACGTCCCTTCTGTTTTATAGTCAATACCAAACAATGGCTGGCCGGTGACCACTTTATGCCCTTCCAGATTGGTTTTCGACTGACCGACAATGGAAAAATCTTCAGGCGCTTTCAGTGCAATTTCTTCAGGTAAAGTCAGTAATGCGGCGTCCTGCGCCAGTTCTGCAAAGGTTGCTGACTTTCCACCTGGACCGGATACCACGCTGTTTTTGGCTGTCAGTGAGGCAACAGGCACTTGCCACTTCGCGGCGGCCGCCATCAACAGGAGTGTCTTTGCACCCGCGCCGGCCATACGCAAGCTTTGCCATCCCTGCCGGATGGACTGGCTGCCACCGGTAAACTGGCGCTGATAATCATCAGGGCTGTAATCCGCTGTTTTCGCAGTAATATCTTCCCAGTTTGCGTCCATTTCCTCAGCCAGGATCATGGGCATTGATGTCATCACGTTCTGGCCAAACTCCGGATTCGGGACCATAGCGGTAATGCCGCCGTCCGGTGAGACAAGAATATAAGCATTTAAACGCACAGGTTGAGCGTCTGTGGCCGTTTGCGCCTGTGCAGTTCCCAGCCAGCTGAAATTAATCATCAGGCCGCCAGAAGCTGCCGCAGAGGCTTTAAGAAATTGACGGCGCCCCATTGAGGTACGGAATAACCGCTGGCCCGTTTTTGACATAATGTTTTCTGACATAACAGGCTCCTTATGCTTTTGCTGCGGTTTTAATGGCTTCTTTGATCCGCAGATAAGTACCGCAACGGCAAATGTTCCCCGACATAGCATTGTCTATTTCTTCATCGGAAGGATTCGGGTTACGTTTTAACAGTGCTGCTGCATTCATGATCTGTCCGGTCTGACAATATCCGCACTGGGCAACATCCTGCTCTACCCAGGCAATTTGCAACGGGTGATCGCCTTTCTCTGACAACCCTTCAATCGTGGTGACAGCATTACTGCCTACGGCAGAAACCGGCACAGAGCATGAGCGGACAGCATTCCCCCCCACATGAACAGTGCAGGCACCACACATCGCCATACCGCAACCGAACTTGGTGCCGGGCAAGTCCAGGTCGTCTCTCAAAACCCAGAGCAAAGGGGTGTCTGCGTCAGCATCCACTTCTCTGGACGCGCCATTTACGTTGAATTGATAGGTAGGCATTAAAAACCTCATTTTTTTGTGGTGGTAACCTGTTGTTAACAATTTACTGTTTTGTATCACAGTCTCAATTGATATTAATGGCATGAGTTAATGAATAAAGCTCATAAATAAAATACGTCTTTATCGCTTTGTTCTTTTGAGAGTTCAGACGGATTAATCTGAAAAATTCATTACTGCTTTCACAATTCATCACTAATACTTCAAACCAGTACACGCTAGTGTAGTTAACAATTTGTGAAACGTCTCAATACAGGAGTCATGATGTCAGATAACCCGGTTAAACCAGAGAACACAGGTCGTCGCCAATTTATGAGAACCGCGTCGATGGCCACTGGTGGATATACGCCCTGATGACGCGGCCTTAACTGATAAGTAAGCCAGTTTACTCCGGCTTTTCTCTCATCGCTTCTACAAACAGAGAAAATGCCGGAGAATACTGACTCCGGTTGGGGAAGTAGAGGTAGTAGCCCGGGAATTCATCACACCATTCATCTAAAACACGTTCCAGCCGGCCAGCTTTAATATCTTCCAGCACCATGCCTTCCGGCAAATAAGCAATACCCACTCCTGCTAACACAGCATCATGAATGAAAGTGGTTTTATTCGAGGTAAATTGCCCTTCAACCCGCACGTTTACGTCGTGGCCATCTTTTTCAAAATCCCACACCAGCAGCCGTCCGTAGGTTGGCAAACGTAAATTAATACAGTTGTGATCTGACAAGTGGCGGGGTTCAGCAGGCTTCCCCGCTTTTTCGAAATATTCCGGTGTGGCCACCACCGCCATGCGAAGCGGCGGCGAGATGCTCACCGCAATCATGTCTTTTTCTACACTTTCTCCCAGGCGGACGCCCGCATCATATTTTTCCGCCACTATGTCAGTCAGGGAATAATCTATAGAAAGTTCGATATTGATATCCGGATACTTCACCATAAAACTGCGGACTTTGGGCCAGATGACGGTGCGGGCCGCATGTTCTGCGGCTGAAATTCTGATGGTACCGGCAGGCTTATCTTTCAGGGCGTTCAGTGAATCCAGCTCGTTCTCAATTTCGAGTAATCTGGGCGCCACGGAATCGTACAATTTTTTACCGATTTCAGTGAGGGACACACTACG
This sequence comes from Alteromonas sp. NFXS44, assembly GCF_040148705.1. Lineage (NCBI taxonomy): Bacteria > Pseudomonadati > Pseudomonadota > Gammaproteobacteria > Alteromonadales > Alteromonadaceae > Alteromonas > Alteromonas sp. NFXS44. Next base: position 272,751 of record NZ_JAGDEA010000008.1, read on the forward strand.
GGTTGTGCGGGTAAGCAGACGTAAACCCAGCCTTTCTTCAAGCCCCTTTATGGTATGACTTAACGCAGATTGAGAGACGGATAAACGCGCCGCTGCACGGGTAAAACTTTCTTCCTCGGCAACGGCGGTAAAAGCAATAAGATCGTTCAGTTTTGTTTTCATAATTCAGATAGTTATCCGGAATTAGCTGGAAACCTGCAAGACCCGAATTTTAGCACAAAACCGTGTTTTCTCTTATCGTTATTTGTCCAAATTTTCCTTTTTCAGCGCAGAAAACCAGGGAACAAGCGCCTGTGCCCAAAGCCGGTATCCGGCTTCATTCGGGTGGAGTAAATCGGGCATAATATCTTTACTCAATATATCGTCTTCGCTCAAAAAAACATCGTTTATATTGGTATAATGAACGCCTTTTTCTTTAGCAAGATGTGCCAGAAGACCATTTGTTTTCTGATTATTAATCCGTTCGGGAGACATGGCATTTTCTCCCCTGGGAAATATGCCGGTAAGTAAGACAGCACTGTCCGGCATTTTCTGCTTTATCCGGTCAATAATGTTACTTACCCCACGGGCAATGTATTCCGGTGGATCCATCCGGTGACCCGTATTGTTGGTGCCGATCATCACAACCGTGATGGCCGGCGACAGGCCGTCTAATTCACCCTGTTCAATGCGCCAGAGCACATTTTCGGTTCTGTCGCCGCCGAAACCCAGATTTAACGTGGTAACATCCGGAAAATACGCTTTCCAAACCGTTGCGCCCTTGTCTTCCCAGCCATGGGTAATTGAGTCGCCAATGAGCACAACCTCTGGCCGGATGATCTGCTTTTCTGCCAGTTTCTGGTGATGGCGCTTCATCCACCAGTCATCAGCCCAAAATGCACGCAGCGGGGCCGGCGTAATACTTTGGGTATCCTGATCCGGACACAGGATATTTCCCGGCTCATTCGCGGTAATTTTCACCCCTGACACGGCAATATCACCAGAACCATAAAAGAATAATCTGAAAGGCTCATCCACTTTTGTAAAGTCGGCAAATTTGCCGGAAAAACACTTAACCGGGATGCTAACGTGCTGCCATCCTGCACCTTTCCATTTTACTGCGTCAGGCCATAAATCGACGACATAGTGGCAGTTCTCACCACAATCTATGCCCGCCTGCAACCCGGCCTTGCTGACATCGTCTACCCTTAAGTCAAACGTCAATGCTGCCGCTTCCGGTTGAGGTATCAGATTAAGGTTAACAGGGCTATTCACTTTAAGATAAGCCCGTCCCTCCCAGGCTTCAGTGAACACGATCCTGCTGACCGGTTGTCCGGCCGGATGGCTACTTTCCTGTGTAACGGTCACTCCGGGGATCTCAGTGGTGAGGCCGGATACCGCCACGCTCTCACCGCCGTTTTTTATTTGCAAATCGGATAACGAAAAGGTGACTTCTTCCGGTACTTCATGGGTGTCGGCACTCCTTTGCGCCGCACAGGCACAAAGGAGCAGTACCCCGCTATGACAAATTAACGTCCGCATGGTTACTTCGTCCGTTCTACAGTAAGGGCGTCCCCGGAATAAGTGACAGTGACGTCCGGCTTCGCTTCGTAATCCAATAGTGTTTCACCTTCGGAAATAAACCTGACATGCCAGGTACGGGAAGTGACCATACTATCAAACTGCCCTTCACGTTTGCCGATGGTGAGCTTACCTTCACTGTCATCATACTCAATGCGGGTGTACGAATACGCCCCGTTCTCGTAGTCGTATGACTTGCCGTCATCGTGATAGAGTTCAAATTCGCCGTCAGCACCGGTAAATACGTTTATGGTATAGGCGCCATCCGGCTTATCGTAAACATATTGAATGGCTTCACCCGCCGGAATAATTGATCCGGCTTTTACGTACAACGGCATTTGCGTTAACGGCGCACTCGCCGTAATCGTTTGCCCTCCCTGATACGTTTCACCGGAGTAAAAGTCGTACCAGCTCACGCCTGCGGGCAGATAAACATCCCGTTCCCGCGCCTTGTACTCATACACAGGGTTAACCAGAATGGCCGGCCCGAACATGTAGGCATCATCGATATCCTGCGCTTTTTCATCTGCGGGAAAATCCATCACCAGACCGCGCATCAAGGTACCGTCTTTATGGAACATGTCCCCTGCCTGCGAATAAATATACGGCATCAGGCGGTAGCGTAATTCGATGGTGGAAATCAGTGCGTTATACACTTCCGATCCTTCATCGGCCAGATTAAACACTTCCCGGAAAGGGTTTTGGCCGTGGGAGCGGAACAGTGGCACAAATGCGCCGAACTGGAACCAGCGCATATTCAGCTCCTGCCATTCCTGCTGATATTGTTCAGCCATTTCACTGTAATGACCCACAACCACATCGCCGTTGTAACGATAGTGATCTTCCGGTGTGAAGCCACCGATATCCATGGTCCAGTTCGGCATACCGGACAATCCTGTACCTACACCGGCAGCAATCTGCTCCTTAAGATTTGACCACCGCGGCACGGTGTCTCCGCTCCAGATGGCACTGCCCGTGCGCTGAATACCGCCGAAACCGCTACGGGTAAGAATAAAACTGCGCTTGTCAGGATCTGACTGCCGCTCACCTTCATACACGCCTTCGGCATTTGCCAGCGCATAGGAGTTAAAATACTCAGCACCCGAACCTATCGCCAGCGGCGTCATAATTTCTTTGCGTTTGGTATACGACAGGTTCGAATGGATGTCCGGCTCGGATGCGTCCAGCCACCAGGCATCAATGCCGAGCACATTCAGATTTTCGTCTAATTGCCGCCAGAAAATTGCCTGTGATTCTTCAGGGTAAGGGTCGTAAAACCCGTTCAGATAACCCTTCCCAATCCAGTCCAGATTGCCCTCCTGCTCCACGTTCTTATTCAGCATGTAGCCTTTGGCATTCAGCTCTTTGTAATTGTCAGTTGTGCTGTAGAATTTCGGCCAGACGGAAATCATAATATTAGCGTTTAGTGCATGAACTTCGTCTATCATGCCTTTAGGATCGGGGAAACGGGCCAAGTCGAACTTATGGCTTCCCCATGCATCTTCCGGCCAGTAAGACCAGTCGAGCACAATATTATCAATGGGGATCTGCTTTTCACGGTAGGTATTCAGCGCCCCTAACAGTTCATCCTGCGTCTTGTAACGTTCACGACTTTGCCAGAATCCATAGGCCCATTTTGGCAGCATCACGGCTTTGCCGGTAAGTTTGCGGTAACCGCCTATTACCTCGTCGGTGTTGTCACCGGCTACGATGTAATAATCCAGCGACTTACCGGTTTCTGATGCCAGCGACAGGCTGTTCTCATCGGCCTTCGATTGAGGATTATTGTGTAACAGACGGAAGTATCCGCCCTGCGAATCCCAGTCGACTTCAATGTCCACCTTTTCACCGGCGGAGAGCGTCATTTCAGTATTGTGAAACCAGGGATTCCAGTTCATCCGCCACCGGTCCAGCAGCTTTTCACCGTTTATGGTCAGTTTGGCATAGCCGCTGGAGTACATACGGAACTTGTGAAGTCCGCTTTGCTTCGCGCTTATCTGCCCTTTCCACACGACCCGGGGCTGGCTGACATCACCAAGCTCTGCAGGAAACGGTATTTCCCTGGTGGTGTTGTGAGCAAGAAACTGATAATCAAGATCAGCTTCTGTGCGTTTAAGCAGCAATTTGTCTTTATCGTAGTAATACGCGGTTAATCCCCCGGCGTTGCCGTCTTCATCATAAAGGGCAAAGCCTGCGTTAAGTGGCGCTGACTCCACCGGGTTTCCGAATCGTGTAATGGCCGCGTTGTCCCATAAAATCCCGTAATGTTTGGTTGAGACCAGGAAAGGGATAGAGATTTGCAGGTTATGGGTGCTCAGCTCAACATTATCTCCGGCGTGATTAATACGGCCATCCTGATGCTGCCCTAACCCGTAAAACCCCTCATCTGAGCCGGTATTCCACTGCTGGTGAATAGCAAAATTGTACTTACCGGCACCGGCAGGATCAGCGGTAACCGGCGCAAATTCGCCGCTGTTCACACTCTTCAGCAATACCTCTCCGGCACGATTTTTTACCACCAGATTACCGTCAGTCAGCGATACTGAGGCTGTCATAGCGGGTGTAGACAGAATCACCGAACCGGCTGATTCTTTGATATCGTATGGGGTATTCCCCGCAGAGGCAGTCACCATCAGGCTCTCTGCAACCCGACTGAAATCGTCGTGTGGCAGCGCCGTGACGCGGATGATTCCTTCATCAAATACTTGTAAGCGCACGGCTTTAGCCTGCCCCTGAGCAGGCAAAACAAGCAGGCCGTGTTCTGTCGCCTGATAGCTTCCCGCGCGAACAACTTCAGCAGTGCCGGTACTGTTTTCGCACCCGCCGAGTACGGTTGCTGACATGAGCGCGACGGCCACACTGGCTGCAATTCGGTGTATTTTTTTCATGGTGTTATTCCTTTTACCTTTGTTCATAGTTGCAAGGTATTCATTCTTGCCAGGTGGTCATTTTTACTTTGAGAATATGCGGCTCATCGTTGAAGTTAAGTCCCCAGTCAGTTTGATCGCCATTCCAGACGCGCTCAAATATCCAGTTACCTTGATCATCAAAATGGCCTTCTTCCACCCTTTCAATCATTACAGGGAGTGATGCGATTTCTTTTGACGGTGTAAAGGTGACACGTGCACGCAGCGCAGTGACTAAAAACTCGTCGTCGGATAATTTAGCGATAAGTGCGCCGCCGGACGCCGGATGATTGCCTGCAGGCGGGTCGATCCAGAACATAGGTCGTCCGTAGGAAACTTCTGCATCCCAGTTTCCGAGATCCAACTGCTGACTGTAGGCGGGAGACTCTCCTTCTGCTTGCGACACATTGGCATTCCACACTTTTTCATCTTTTGACGAGTCGTAAGGCTCTGCGACTCCCCAAACCTGGTGTTCAAGACTGAGCGTTGCCCATACGCCGGACCATGACTGCATCAGCCCGTATATTTCAGCAAAAGGAGCAATGGTGTCGTCGTTAACGGTTTTCGCGCCCAGAGGATAATTAGCATAACCGGTGTAATCCATGCCGAATGGCGCAAACCCGATCCCCTGATGCCCCAGGGTACTGAAAAAATAGCGGGCATAGGGCTGGTCGTTACCAATCTCTGCCACAAATAAAGGGTTATCTTCACGGCTGTACAATTCCAGCACACGCTTTACCGTTTTATGATCACGAAAATAAATATCCGGTGAAATCATATCAATGTGCGGGGCACCGGCTTTCCAGACGTCGATAACATTGTCAGTGGGGCCGCCCATGGAATAGCCCGTGCCGGGATTGAAAGGATTTCTCAGCGCCACATTAACGTTCATGGGCAAAGGTTTAATGGCTTTACCGGCCTGTGCAATCTCATCGACGTAACGGGCAATAGACCAGGCATGAAAGGTTTCATCAGCGTCATCACCGAATACCTCAGCCCATGTACCAGGCTGTTTGTTCATCCGGGCCAGTAACGTGTCAGGGACAGGCTGATTAAAAAGAGAATTTGCCAACGGGGAGTAATCACGTTTTGAGCCGTAGGTGCCGGTTTCATTTTGCACCTGTACCATGATGACCTGATGAGCCGGATCATTATCACGCAAATATGTCATCAAGGCTTTAAAGGCGCGCTTGTCAGCGGCCAGCGTCTGTTCGCCGTGAGGCGACAGAGAGTTCAGGGTTCGCCCGTCGCGTGTGATCACTCTGGGGAAACGCTGATTATTCAGTTTGATCCAGGCCGGCGCGTAATGAGGCGCGTTGTTTTTCCAGGTGGCAAACCACAGCAATACCACTTTTACTTCCCGTTCTGCGGCCTGTCGGATCAGGACATCAAGGTAGCTAAAATCAAACTGCCCCTCTTCCGGTTCGATTTGCTCCCAAGCAACCGGAATACCCAGGGTGTTAGCATGCATGGCATCAACAACCGGCCACACTTTATCCAGCGCCGCCGGATAATTAGCGGAATTATTCGTTTGCGCACCCAGCATCAGAAAAGGCTTACCGTCAACGAGAAAGGCATGGCGGCCGTTTTGAGTGACCACTTGAGGTAAGTCGTGCCGGGAATGAGAAGCTGCGGCGGGCTTTACCCCCGCACTCTGGCAGGCACTTAGCGCATACATTGCACAAAGAAGAAGACCTGCAAAATAATAGATTTTCATAGTGTCCAAATATCAATTCAGGGTTGGGAAAAGCGTTACACTGCACCGGCAGGAAAAACCAATACAAAACCGGTGCAGTGCGATACGCGCGGGTACTAGAAATTGCCCCGCAGGGACAGCGCATAACGGATATCGTTCACGTGATAAGCACTGTAGTGATTACCCGGGCCGTTCTGACGCATCTCATTTTTGGTCACCGCATCATTGAGATTGTTAGCTTCCAGAACCACAGCGTAATTGTCGTTGATACGGTATGTCACAGAGCCGTCCAGATAAGCAGTCGCCGCATTGAACAGCGGTAAGCCATAAGTGATGCCATTTTCCGTGCCAGTGAAACCATTTGCATTAGTTGCAATTAAAAACTCATCCCGCCAGTTGTAGGCCAGGCGCGCGGAAAACGGACCTTTCTCGTACATTAATACCAGGTTTACCGCATTTTCCGACAAGCCTCTGAATGGCATGTCGCCGTAGCCGGAACCGTCTGTATCCACCGGCTGAGAGCTTGAGTCAGCATCAATTTCACTGTCTATCCAGGTGTAGTTCATTTGCACGCCGAAACCGTCGAAGGGAGCCGGGAGTGAAGAGAAAAAGTGATTCAGAGAAAGCTCGACACCCGTGATTTCAGCATCAGCGCTGCTGACTGGCCAGCTGGCATTATAGGTATAACCACCAAATTCAACCTGAGACAATTGGGGCACCTGATAGCCGGAAATATCTTTAGTAAATAACGCTACATAGGCTGAACTGTCTTCGGCGTAATACCATTCAAGAGACACATCAAACTGGTTGGACTCCATAGGGTCGAGATATGGATTTTGTGTGGAGTCCAGTGTCAGCACGTAATCTTCCACTTTAGGCGGATTACCGGCATTCTGGCTGGCCTCTCCTGCACTGGATAAATTCGCGTTCAGTACAATATTGGCGCCTAAATCTGCAAAATTTGGCCGCGCCATCGCTTTGGCGGCAGCAAAACGCAGAAGCAAATCATCGGTCAGTTCTACTTTTACGTTTAAGCTGGGAAGCCAGTTACTGTAATCATGCTCCGCATCCATGGCGGTGAAAGCACCGTTACCAAACAGCGCATTGTTCGGATATTGCAGATAACCATGAGCAGTATTTTCGGTTTTAACGTAACGCACGCCCACATTGCCCGACACGGGTTTGCCCAGTGCGTCAGTAAAGAAATCGAGCATCACATAGGCGGCGGCCGTTTCCTCTGTCTGGTCATTGGTATACTGATCATCATTTAAATCACGGCGGTTCCAGTACGCCCATGAAGACCAGTCTGCATACACGAACCGGTCCTGTAACGCCTGAAAACTCTGCGGATAGCCAAACGCAAAACTGGCATCAGGTGCATACACGTTTGCCGGCGCCGGCACATCACCACCAAAGAAGTTATCAAAGGAGTTCAGATTCAGCTCACTGACATCAGGGACAATATTCTCCTGGCCTTCCACAATGGCAGCTTGTAACCAGCTTGGTGCTAACGGACTCCAGTTATAACCGGTATCGGCGTTATCAGATGATGTTTTACTGTAGCGGGCGCCAAACTTCACTGCTTCGAAGAAACCGTCAGATAAAAAGTACTGAATATCAATATCTGCCGCAGTCATATCCGCCTGACGGTCGTACTGATTATCCATGATGAAATTCCAGACATAGTTGTCCGGGTTTCCCAGATAAGAAGCATCTGATGTCACAGTGGGCAAGCTGCCGGTTAAATCGACATCTATGTAAGGTACGCTAATCTGTGTGGCCACCGTGTTATCAAGCCCTGCAGAATCAGAACTTACCCGCTGCAGCGAAGTTTCCACCAGAAATTGCTCACCGGCGTAGCGGTAACGCAGCGCGATATCTTCCGTTTTCGCCTGCTGGGAAGAGGCCCTGACATCGGCCCCCATGGGAATACCGCCTTCCTGTACCAGCCGTCCTTTTTCCAGTACGCCGCTGTCACTGAACTGTGCACCGCTTTCCACCTGCACACCATAGGGCCAGTTATCTACGAATATGGCATCCTCATTCCACTGCATATCGTAGTCGCTGGAAAAGTATGTCAGGGTAAATTCGTGTTTTTCAGACGGAGCATATTGCAGGGCCGCATAAGCGCCGTTACGTTCGCGGTTAAAATACATGGTACGCCAGTCTGCACCTCTGGGCACATAGACCGTTGACCCTTCGTATCCGGCAATGTCATCACGGTAGAAAAAAGGTCTTACGTACATGGAATCGTTACGGGTAGACAATTCAGAGACGGCAATATCAAACAAAAAGCCGACTTTACCGGCAGAGGTATCCCAGTTATTGGAATATAAAAATGAATAGCCCGGCTTGGTTTCTTTTATCACATCGCCATAGTTGGCACTGATATCAAACGCGATTTGCTGACCGTCGCGGTGAAAAGGCAGACGGGTCTCCAGATCGATGGTACCGGCAAGGCCGCCTTCGATCTGATCCGCCGACGGACTTTTATACACATTCACTGCATTTAACAGTTCAGGCGGCACATCACCAAAGCTCAGCGTCCGGCCCCCGTCAGCACTGAACGTTCCCCGTCCGTTCAGTTCCGACCGGACCTGGGTAAGCCCGCGCACAATCACGCCGTTACCTTCCACCGAGAAATGTTCGGGATCACCTAACGACATGTATCGGTCGATAGCAACCCCCGCCACCCTTTGTAAGGTTTCAGTGATACTGCGGTCAGGCAGTGCACCGATGTCATCGGCACTGATCCCGTCCATAATTTTATTGGAATTCATTTTAGTTGCCTGAGCAGAAATGACGCTGGCCCGCATGCCTTTTACTTCTATAACTTCCAGCGCCTCACTGTCTTCTTCCTCAGTGTCAGTCTGTGCCAACCCTGTGACGGGACAGGCCAAACCTAAGGATGCCAGTAGATATGCGGTAAGTTTTGCGTGCTTAAACTGTTCAAGTCCTGAATGTGTAGTTTTCATATTTTAAAAGTCCATGTTGCGTTGAACCATGCCACTATGCACCTCTTCGTGGCTATTGTTTTTACTCTGCAGCAGAAACGGCATACTCCTGCTGCGCTGAGGTGGTGAAACTAATGACGCCCTGCTGAGGCGAAGTAAAAGCAACGTATTTTCCGTTAGCTGTTACTATAATCTTGTCGTCAAAACTGTCACAACGAATGCGGATTTCGCCGTCTGTGAAGGTTTTAATAATTGCAGTATTCAGGCGCCCGTCAGACCATTCCATACTGACTTCACGATTCCCCCGCGCCTTGAGGCCGGTGACTCTGCCCTGCTCCCACGCTTCGGGCAGCGCTGGCAACAAATGCAGTTCACCTCTGTGACTTTGCAGCAGCATTTCCGCAATACCAGCCGTCGCCCCAAAATTACCGTCGATCTGAAAAGGAGGATGAGAACTCCAGAGATTGCTTAACGTGCTGTCCCGCAATTGTGTCTGCAGCAATTTAAGAGCACGGTTTCCGTCTGCCAGGCGGGCCCAAAAGTTAATTTTCCAGGCACGACTCCAGCCTGTGCCGGCATCACCTCTTGCGTTTAGACTTACCGCAGCGGCTTTCGATAAGGCCGGTGTATCAACCGGTGAGATATGATTACCCGGATGCAATGCAAACAGGTGGGAGATATGACGGTGGCGATTTTCGTTATCATCAATATCCTGACGCCATTCCTGCAACTGACCCCGGGCGCCAATCCGCAGACCGTGCTCAAGCCTTTCAAGTGCGCTCTTCAACGCAGCGGCAAACTCTTCGTCGCCAACCTGTTCTGCAAGTGTTAGCGTGTTTGCAAGCAGATCCGTCACGATTTGCTGAGACATAGCCGCACCGGCAGTAAAATCACCATGTTCCGGAGAATAAGAAGGAGAAATCAGTAGCGTTTCTGAATCCGCGCTCTTAACCATGTTGTCCAGCCAGAACTGACTGGTTAATTTGAGAAGCGGCCAGGCCCGTTCTTTCAGGAAGCTTGTATCAGCATTGAATGCGACTTCTTCATAAAAATGTCTTGCTATCCATGCAGCCGCCTCCGGTTGCCAAAATGCGGTGGGCCAGTCAATTAAACCCGTTGACCCCCAGGGATTGGTATTCAGAAAGACCACCCAACCTGCTGCACCGAATAAGCTTCCGGCGGCTTCCCGTCCGGGTATAGTGAGGTTCTCTACAAAATCGAACAGCGGTGGCAGTGTTTCGGGCAGGTTTGTGGTGTGAGCCAGCCAGTAATTCATCTGTAAATTGATATTCAGATGATAGTCAGCACTCCAGGGAGCCTGAATGTCTTTATTCCAAATACCCTGCAGATTAGCGGGCAGCGAGCCCGCTCTGGATGAGGCAATTAAAAGATAACGACCATAGTGAAAATACAGACTTTCCAGCGCGCGGTTTTGTGCCTCGTCATCCGACGGATAAGCTTTGAGCGCTGCTTTCAGTTCACCGGTTTCACCATCACTAAGGTCCAGTTTGACGCGGTTAAATAAAGGCTGATAATCGTTTAGGTGGCGGGTTAGAAGCTCATCAAAAGAGAAGTTTCGAAGATGAGAGAGTTGCGAGGTGACTTTATCTTTTGCATGTCCCAGCCGGTAATCCGGGTGACGTAATGCATAATTGGTGGCCGCGGTAAGCAGAATAGTCACGCTGTCAGCGTTTCTCACGCTGAATTCTGCGTCTTTCACATCTGTGGTGCCACCCTCATGCAAAATACGCATGCCGGCTGCAAATTCAAGCCCGTTGTCTGTTAATGCTCCGCTGTAGAGTAACGTATCCTGACCGCTCCCCTCTGCCGACCAGGTTCTGTTTACAGGAAAGCGTAACTTGCCGGATACGTTCAGCGCGCCTTTTTCAGATGCCGTCAGCCTGATGACAATGCTGTTGTCGGGATAAGTAACAAAATAATCTCTTTTGTAGTCAATTTTGTCTGCGGAATAACTCACTGTCGCCACAGCCGTTCTCAAATCAAGGCTGCGATGGTAATCGTGAATTTCCCCCGTCATGTCAGGAAACGACAGCACCAGATCAGCGAAGCTCTGATAGCTGCCATAGTCCGGCTGCTGATGACCCAGTTTGCCAGCCACATACTCAGGTGACAGCGAGCCTTTTTCTGCAATCTCTTTGACGACGGCTTCTACCTGCTCAGCAAAACCGGATGTATCGTAAGGTAAGCCGGATTGATACGGACCGTTTTTGCCGGGACCGCCTGTCCAGAGTGTTTTTTCATTAAACTGAATAACATCTTCTGTTACACCACCGGCTATGGTTGCGCCGAGTAAACCATTGCCCAAAGGAAGAGACTCAGACTCCCAATCTTCGCCGGGAGAATTAAAAACAAGAACTGCATGTTGGTTAATAGCGGTTTTATCCGGAGGGCTGACCGGCGAATTCTGCCCGTAGCTTAGCGGCGAACCGGACGCAAAAAAGAAAGCGATGGCAACGGCGATAAGCAGATGACCATTGTTTACTTTTTCTTTAAAGGCTTTTGCTTTTTTCATTTTATTTGCCAGTAAACCCAAAACATAAAAGTTACCTTTGAACACGTATCGCTTTCATGTTGTTACCACGATCGGGATACGATGTTTGTTTTTTGTTAATGACGATAAAACTAATGAGAATGCGGGTCCGGAGATATCTGAAAACGCAAAAAAGCTAGCAATGTGCAAAAAATAGAAGAAATTGTGGCAGAAAATATAACTATGTTTAGCATGTAAATATTCTTACATGTCGCACCCTTGCGCTCATTGACGAATGGTTGTGAGTTTGATTATATAAACCTATCCCTATTTGCAGACTGGCACGTGGTTACAACGGAAAGTATGTTTGGCTACCATAAAAAAGTTATTTATTCGTTAACGGCATACGCTATTTTCGCCGTAATACTGGTAGCCATTGCATATCATCAGTCTTTCCCCGAAGAGTCTCTGCTTCCCCGCGCCGCTGAGGAAAACAAACTGAAGTGGAAAAGCCTGACTTACGATGATTCCCAGGAAGGTGGCGCATCCACTATTTCGGTTATCGATGACGGGTTCAGTTACACACTCAGCATGTTACTGAACGAACAGAAAGACTATCCCTTTGCCATGGGCGAAATGCTGTTTCTGAACAGTCAGGGACAGCCTGATCTCGTGGACCTGAGTCCGTTTGATACCTTGTCGTTTATGGCAAAATGTTCACCGGAAAGTACCCTGACCTTCTCTTTATTCACTCTCGATAAAAATGCCAGCAAAATTGATGATGCAAGGTCTGATCGTATTTCCACCCGGTATTTTCACTGTAAAAGTGAGTGGCAGCGTTACGACATTGATATCACCCGGCTGGAAACACCGGAATGGTGGTACAAGTGGTATAATCAGGCGCTCAGTGAGCAGGAATACAGCCTGGCAAGAGTAAAGAAAATTTCATTTGGCAGTTCCATTCAGAGTCCGCTGAATGTGCAGTCCACCATCAGTATCCGCGAAATTGTGTTTAACGGTAAAGACTGGTCTTACTTATATACTTGCGCTGCTATTTTACTTGCCTCAGGTGCAATGCTGGTCGCATGGCTGTTTAAAGCCCACAGCAAATATCTGATGAAAGAAGTGAAAAATAAACTTCAGAAGGATCGGCCGTTAATTGACTGCGAACACCTTTCACTGGAAAACCACAGAGACAAAGATAAAACGGCCATTTTGAAATTCCTTGCCAAAGAGTACGCAAATCCAGGGCTAAATCTGGAGTTTATTGTCCGGGCGTTAGGCATTAACCGGAATAAAATTAACGACATTCTGAAAAGTGAGTGCGGGTACACGTTTTCAACCTATTTAAACAAGTTGCGGCTGAACGAAGCGGCACGCCTGCTGACGGAAAACAAGGACGCCAACGTTTCTGAAATCGCATACTCGGTAGGTTATAAAAACGTGCCCTATTTCAATAAGCTTTTCAAAAACGAATACGGATGCAGCCCCGGCAATTTCCAACATGGAAGTGACCATTTCCACGCCAAAACGGCATCCGGATAAACGGATCCGCGAAATCGCAAATACGTTACCAGTTCATCATTTCTTTCAAATAATCCGTCAGCTTCGCGGCATTTTCTCTGTGTTGTTCCACACGCGGATGAGCACCGTAACCCGTAAAATCAAAGACCAGGTTATGGACTCTTTGCCCGTCTCCGGGTAAATCAGGTGATGCTTTAATTGCATCAACAGCACTGGCAATGTAATCCGGCCACACGCTGGTTTTTGTTGCATCCATACTGCCGATAGCGCACACGAACTCAGCATCAGGATGATGCTTCAGCAACGTGCGGATGAATTCTTCATAGGATTTTTTGATCTCCTCGGGCCCGGCGTTTAAACGCTTTTCGTTTTCAATCAACCAGCGATCATTCTGGCCGAGATTGACCACCACCACATCCGGTTGCCAGTCATCAAAATGCCATGAAGAGTTGTTGTTACTTTCCGCTGTAAGCTGGTCATAATATTCCGGCATCGTAAAATCAAACCAGCTGATCATAAAGCCAATACCGCTTTTCGCAATTGAATGGAATTCCGCATTGAGATGCCGGGCTGTGATAGCCGCATAGGAAAGATAGTGATTTTTCTCAGAAGGCTTATTATCCGGGTCATTATGGGCAGCTTCATTGCCCATGCCGACGGTAATCGAATCGCCATAAAACAGGATGCGTCTTGACGGCGGCACCGGTTTTGCCAGGAGCTTCCCGCCGTCTGCCAATGTCACGCCCTGAAAATAGGTTCCGCCTTCTTCACCTTCAGTACGTTTAAACAGTGTCACTTGCGTTGTATTGTTGCGTACCCTATGACTCAGATCGTACTGATGCAGTCCCCTTTGCGTATGAATGACATAGGGTGAAATGTCCTGACCATTAAAAATGATGTTGTAATAATTCCTGCCGGTTTGATCGTCTAACGCTAATATCAATTTTTTGCCGGAGAAAGAAAAGGTAACACTGTTACCCGGCCAGCTTAAAAATGCTCCCTGCTCTGTGTAAGCCACTCTGCCAGAGTAAGTAAACCCGTCATTTGCAGAAGTGACGAAACGATCAGCGAAAGCCCGTACAGGGTTAAACAGTATGAAAAAAAGAAACAGAAGGTGTGAGTAACGCATTGTTGTAAGTCATTCCCTTAGCGACTGAGAAATACGAAATACTATCGTTACCCGCATCGACTTACCATACACAACCACTCACATCCCGTTTTAGTTTCTTATTTTAACCCTGCTGCCCGTTTACCACGCGAACCAGGTCACCATTTTCAATGCCATCAGGTGGATTGGTGATCACCCGGTCAGTGGCATTTATCCCGCTGGCAATTTCAATATCGCGGCCTAAATCTCTGCCGGGTTCAATGGTTTTAAGTGAAACAGTGGTATTATCGCCGGCACCGGACACAGTCGCCACAGATAAGCCGTTCGCGTTAAAAATTAAAGCACTCACGGGGACGGTGAGCATGGCTGCATTAGCCGGTAAAGGCAATTTGACACTGGCATAGCCCCCCGGCAATAAACTGTTATCCTGATTATCGAGCATTAACTGCACAAGCATGGTTCCGGTCAGGCGGTCCACCGCTGAGTTCGAGCGCACCACTTCCGCCTCATAACGGCTTCCCGGGCTTTCCGGTACTGACACCTGAGCCTGAGTACCTTTTTGGATTTGACGGGCAAATTTTTGCGGCACCTGAACATTCAAACGCAACGGGTGGGTTGAGGCCAGCATAAACAAAGGCTCGCTTTCATCCGAACCGGCATTAATAAGATCGCCAATATCCTTATTTCTTGCCACCACGACACCATCAAAAGGCGCAGGGATCATGGCTAAATCTTTTTGTACCTGCAAACGATTAACATTGGCTTTGGCTGATGCCAGCTGCGCCTGTGCAGCGCGGTAACTGTTTTCACGCTGCTCCAGTTCCTGAGCAGTCACGGCATTGGTCGCCACCAGCTTTTTCCATCTGTCCAGCGTTGACCGGGCAAGAGCAACATCAGCGCTGAACCTGTCTACACCGGCCTGCGCCTGGATAAGCTGCTGATCCAGCTCTGGTGTGTCGAGCTCTGCCAGCACTTCGCCTTCTGATACAAGCGCGCCGATATCGTGATGCCACTCTTTCACATAACCGTCCACACGGGCATAAATAGACGCCTGTTTAAACGCCTGAAGCCGTCCGGCAAGGGTTAACGACTGTGTTGCCTCGCCGGTTGCCGGCTGCGTCACGGAAACAGCCGGGATCAAACGCGCCTGCGTCCATTCAGCGACCTGTTCACTGTTCGCCTGACGGCTCATGATCCCCGTTACAACAACAATGGCGGCTACCAGCAGTAAACCAATAAATGCAATTTTTCCCATAACCGTTCCTGATGTATGTCTGTTCGTGCCGGTCATGCTTAGTCCTGCCCGGTGTGTGTGATTGATTCGTCGTTATCGTTGCGGTGTAAGACGCTGAAGATAACGGGTACAAAAAATAATGTGGCAACTGTCGCAAAAAGCAGCCCGCCAATGACGGCTCTGCCCAGCGGCGCATTCTGTTCACCGCCCTCCCCCAGTCCCAGCGCCATGGGCAGCATGCCCACAATCATAGCAAGGGCCGTCATTAGTACAGGGCGAAGTCTTGCAAACCCAGCTTCCAGAGCTGCCTGCGTGGCATCTTTCACTTCTGCCAGACGCTCGCGGGCAAAACTGACGACCAGCACACTATTCGCAGTGGCCACACCCATACACATAATCGCGCCGGTCAGTGCCGGTACACTGAAGGTAGTGCCCGTGGTAAATAACATCCATACAATGCCGGCGATAGCAGCAGGCAATGCCATGATGATAATGAAAGGGTCCCGCCAGGACTGAAAATTGATCACAATAATGAAGTAGACCAGTCCGATAGCACCGAGTAATCCGGTAAGTAAGCCCTGATAGGCGCTTTGCATGGTACTTACCTGCCCTTTCATCTCAACCGTTGCACCACGGGGCTTCTCAGCGTCATACCGGTTAATGATTTGCTGAATATCTTCAGCTACAGCACCTAGATCCCGGCCCTGTGTGGTAGCAAAAATTTGCACCATGGGCTCGATATTGTACTCCGTAAACACGCCGTTCAACTGCGTGCGGCTGAACGTCGCCATGCCTCCAAGAACTGACGGCTCACTGGCATTACCGTTAACCGGAATATTGTTCAGCTCAGCCAGTGAATCAACTTTATATTGAGGTGTTTGCATAACAATGGGGTAAGACACACCATTGGCAGGATTTAACCAGAATGTAGGAGAGATCTGTGCTGAGCCGGCGAGGTTCACCACCAGACTATTACTGATATCCCGCTGTGTTATGCCGGACAGCGCGGCCTGCTCACGGTTGATATCTATCTTAATGGCCGGTGCCATCCTCGACTGATGAATACGGGCATCAACAACACCGGGCACTGCTCGAATATCTTTCAGCATATCGTTTGCAAAGTCGAAACTGGCATTCAGATCCCTGCCCCGTATCTGAATATCAATGGGTGACGGAGCACCAAAATTGAGGATCTGGCTGACAATGTCCGCAGGTAAAAATGAAAACGTCATATCAGGAAAGCGTTCCGGCAACACTTCCCTGAGTGTTTTGATGTACTGCGCGGTGGGCGCATGCTCCTGTGTCAGCGAAATATTGATATCGCCGTCTGAAGAACCAATCATGCCGGTATTGGCGTAAATGGTATTCATACTGGAAATATAGGTACCCACGTTATCAACCATGGCCGCCAGCTCTTCAGGCGGAATCACCTCTCGGATCACCTCCTGGATTTCAGCAAATCTGGCAGCGGTTTCTTCTACCCGCATACCAACCGGACCTCTTGCGTGCAGGGCTATTTGCCCGCTGTCCACATCAGGAAAGAAATTACGGCCGGTAAAAGGCAACAACGCAAACGACAGCATGACGACGAGCATGAACAAGGTAATGAACCGTTTTCTGCTTACGAGTGCGCGGTGCAGTGCAGACTGATAGCGGTGCCTGAACCGGTGAAAACCCCGCTCGAAACCTTGTTGAAACCTGGCAAAAAATGAAGACGACGAATTTGCATCATCGTGTGGCTTTAACATGTACTTTGCCAGTGTAGGCACCAGCGTGCGCGACAGCAGGAAAGAAAACAGCATGGACAACATCACCGCTTCTGCCATCGGCACAAACAGATACCGTGGTACACCTTCCAGGAAATACATAGGCACAAAAACCACGCAGATACACAACAGCGAAACAAACGCCGGCACAGCTATCTGCCCTGCACCGTCTAAAATCGCTTTTTCTACCGGCTTGCCCTGTTCCAGGTGGTAATTAATGCTTTCAATGGTCACCGTAGCCTCATCAACCAGGATCCCCACGGCAAGTGCCAATCCTCCTAAAGTCATGATATTCAGGGTGTGACCCAGTAAGGACATCACCAGAATCGCACCGAGAATCGACAGCGGAATGGACAACGTCACAATCAGTGTTGAGCGCCAGCTACCGAGGAAAAGCAAAATCATCAAACTGGTTAACAGCGCCGCAATCACGCCCTCCACGACTACGCCATGCACAGCATTCAGCACGAACATTGACTGATCGCCGATTTGCTTTACTTCTAACGCTTCAGGCAACGCATCTTTGACTTCTTCAATACGCTGCTTAATGCCATTGATCACATCCAGCGTTGAGGTATTACCGGATTTAAATATGCTCATTAACACCGAGCGTCCGCCATCCACATGCACGATATTCGTTTGTACCGCACTGCCGTCATAAACATGGGCAACATCGCGGATGTAAACAATGGTGTCATTAACGGTACGAATGGGTAAATCACCAATCTCTTCAATGGTGGCAGGCGCATTATTGATTTGAATGGCGTATTCATATTCGCCAATTTTTTGCGTGCCGGCAGGAATGATCACGTTCTGATCTGCCAGAGCATTGGCCACATCCTGACCTGAAAGCCCCCTGGCACGGAGTGCGTCGGGGTCGAGATCAATCTGAATTTGCCGTGACTTACCACCAAAGGGCCAGGGAATTGATGCGCCCTGAACGGTAACCAGCCGTGAGCGGAGTTGATTCATACCCAGATCGGCCAGTTGCTGTTCTGTGAGTCCTTTGCCCGACAACGCCAGCTGGAGCACTGGTACAGTAGAGGCATTGTAGTTCATGATCAGGGGCGGCGCGGTGCCCTGTGGCATCTGGCGCAGCAGCGTTTGCGCCACGCCTGTCACCTGAGCGTTGGCCATATTGATATCTACAGTATCGTGGAAGAATATTTTAACAATGCCGAATCCCGTATAAGACGTAGCTTCAATATGCTCCACATCATTCACAATACTGTTCAGCGCCCGCTCAAAAGGCGTAGTAATACGGCCGGCCATTTCATCAGGCGGCAAGCCCCGCCACTGCCAGGCAACCGCAATCACCGGAATATCCACATTCGGGAAAATATCCGTCGGCGTTCGCATGGCCGACAACGGCCCCAAAATAAGAATAAGCAACGCCAGCACCACGAAGGTGTAGGGTTTACTTAAGGCAATTCTAACCAGTGCAAGCATCATATCCAGCCACTCAATGTGAATAAAGACACTTTATCAGTGAGAACAATTCATGATTAGTAGGGTAAATCTGCATGTACTTATGAAGGTAATTAATGAATAGACAGCTTTACGGAAACTCTACCGAGGTGCGGTTGGTATGTTCCCTGATTCATATAGCATTAACCTGTTGTTCGCGATCAAGCATTCATTTATATTCATACTGAATATAAATGAATGCATAACGGAAATTCTGATGGCAAATACAAGTTTAACGTTGGGAAAACATTGGGAATTATTCATTAAGGAAGAAGTAAACAGTGGCAGATATGCGTCAGCCAGTGAGGTTGTCAGAGATGCTTTGCGTACATTGGAAGCGAAAAAAAATTATCAGCAGACCGTTCGGGAGCATCTCATTGAAGCTGAAAAAAGCGGTTTCAGTGAATTGGATCGCGATAGTCTCCTCAAAGAGATAAAACAAACATTACGACGGAATGACAAATTATAAGATTTCAAATAAAGCAGAAAAGGATATCCGGGGGATATATTTATACGGATTTCAGCGATTTGGTGAAGCCAGAGCCGATGCTTACTACAAAGCCTTGTTTGAACGCATAGAGCAAATTGCAACACATCCCTACCGGTATCCGAAGGCGACGGATATAAGGCAAGGCTATCGCAAGTCGGTTATTGCTATTGAAACCATCTATTACCGCATTGCCGGAAAAGATACAGTTGAAATTATGGCTGTGCTGAGGCGACAAAATATCCGGGATAATCTGGATGGACAGTAGAATTTGAATTTAAAGTTGGTGCCTGGATATTTGGTGCGTCTACCCTGATTCGAACAGGGGACCTCTACCATGTCAAGGTAGCGCTCTAACCAACTGAGCTATAGACGCATTTGAGGACGTTCCGCGATTGCTTGGAACGGCGCGTATAATAGCGATGCAGTCTGGCTGGCGCAAGTAGTTTTTTAAAGAAAAGCGCGGTCGCCGGTATTATGAGCGGTTGTTGTTCAATCTCTACGCACTTCTACTCTGCCCTGCAATCTTGTGCTAGTGTTTCCCTTTGATTCTTTTCATTTTTCAGCAACGTTACACACCTATGAATTCAGATATTATTGACAGCCTGCTTGCGGACTGGGCGAAACAAAAGCCGGATATGGCGGGAACGGGAATGGCAGCCAGTGCGCGCATCATTCACCTTGGCAACCGTTTTGAACAGAACGTAAACCAGTTTCTGAAAACACATGGCATCAATTATACCGACTTCGACATTCTCGCCACATTACGACGCAAAGGCAGCCCTTTTCAGTTATCACCCGGAGAACTGCAAAAATCCGTTATTTTAACCTCAGGCGCAATGACAGCCTGTCTGAAGCGGCTGGAAAATAAAGGGCTGGTGAAACGCACGGTGTCAGACGGCGATCGCAGAGGCGTAAAAGTCACGCTAACAACAAAAGGTAATACACTGATTGAAGAGTCTATTACCGGCCGGTTTGCGCTGGCAGATAAATCGGTCTGTGCGCTGGATGAATCAGAACTATCCACGTTAATTACCCTGCTCAGAAAAATATCCCTCAGTTCCGGTTAAGGTCTTCCCGCAGCACACTGTGCTGAATCGCTGATACAAATTGCGCACTTTTATCTTCACGCAAAGATAAATAGCTCGAATCACTTTTAATTTGTGCTTATGATAGAAAAAAAAGACAGAGGTTAAAGTGAATGAATATCGTAACTGAAAACGCACCATCTCCCGGCGGGCATTATGTACAGGCTTTCAGGTCCGGCAATATGCTGTTTATTTCCGGACAGCTCTCCTTTCCCCCGGCAGGTCCTGCGGCCATCGCACAGGATTTTAAAAGTCAGGCCATTCAGGCTTTTTGGAATGTTGAAGCCATTTTAAAAGAAGCTGCATTACCTCTCTCCTCACTGGTTCAACTGAGAGCATACATAACAGGCGTGGAAAACTGGCCTGTATTCGACGAAGTCTGTGAAGCCGTGCTGGGAGCGCATAAGTGTGCCCGTGCTGTTGTGCCTGTGCCGGAACTGCATTATGGCTGCCAGCTGGAAATAGAAGCGGTGGCGAGTTATGAAAATGCAACAGCGGAGGCTGCGCAATGACAGATAAGCGAACACTCAACACCATAGACACGCCGTCTCTGATCCTCGATATCAAAAAAGTTAACGCCAACATTAAAAGGCTGAAAGACCACCTGTCCCCTTTCAATGTTTCGTTCCGGCCACACCTGAAGACATCCAAGTGCATCGAAGTCGCGCGGATGATGATGTCAACGCCTTCAGGGCCGGCAACCGTCTCCACATTGAAAGAAGCGGAGCAATTTTCTGCCGGTGGTGTGACTGATATTTTGTACGCAGTGGGTATTGCGCCGGGTAAATATCAGCGTCTGGCTACCCTTGTAAAAAATGGCACGGGAATAACAGTGGTACTGGATTCAGTTGAACAGGCAAGAGATCTTGCAGCGTATTGTACCGCCAGTGAGTGTGAGTTTGGTGTACTGATTGAAATAGACTGCGACGGTCACCGTTCAGGCGTAAAACCTCTTGATTCAGCCACGTTAACCGCTATCGCCCGGGAACTGGCAGGAACGCCGGCAAAGCTTAAAGGGGTGATGACACATGCCGGTGCCAGTTACAGTGAGTCAACATCACAGGCGCTGATTGAATGTGCTGAACAGGAAAGAATAGCGGTAGCCGGGGCTGCTGATATCCTCAATGAGGCCGGTTATCCCTGCGAAATCGTCAGTGCCGGCTCCACACCGACCGCCCATTTTGCCCGTGATCTGAGCGGTGTCACAGAAATCCGCGCCGGCGTATTTGCGTTTTTTGATCTGGTCATGGCGGGGATCGGCGTATGCCAGCCTGAAGATATTGCTCTGTCTGTGCTGACAACAGTTATAGGCCACCAGAAAGAAAAGAATTGGATTCTGGTAGACGCTGGCTGGATGGCAATGTCACGGGATAAAGGCACATCAAAACAAAAAATGGATCAGGGATACGGCGTAGTATGCGATATCCACGGCCATATTTATGAAGACTTACTGATGGTCGATGCCAACCAGGAACACGGTATACTGTCCCTTCGCAGCAGCAAAGGCACCCTGCCGGATTTACCGGTAGGCACCAGACTGAGAATCTTACCCAATCACGCCTGCGCCACAGCAGCGCAACACCCTCACTATGAAGTCACAGAAGGTGAAAATTTAGCGGTAATTCATCAGTGGCAACGTTTTTATGGCTGGTAATAAGGAGCAGTAATATGACCACAATGACACAAGGCCCGGCTTTGGCGCCATCTAACCGGATCATGTCTATTGATGTGATGCGCGGGCTCATCATTATTTTCATGATGCTGGATCATGTACGGGAACGCTTTTTCCTTCACGTGCCGGTATCCGATCCTATGGATATTCACACCACGCCACCTGAGTTGTATTTTTCCAGATATCTGGCCCACCTTTGTGCGCCGGTGTTTGTTTTCCTTACCGGTTTGTCTGCATGGCTTTATGCCCATCCTGCGAACAAACCTTACCGCTCACCGTCAAAATTTTTGGTAACAAGGGGGCTATTTCTGATTTTTCTTGAGCTGACCGTTGTGTATCTCGTGTGGGCCAGTTCCTTTACCACCATATTTCTGCAGGTCATCTGGGCCATCGGGTTATGTATGCTTGCATTATCAGTACTCAGCAGAATGAATTACTGGCTGATTGGTGTGTTGGGTTTCACTATTGTCATCGGGCATAACCTGCTTTCACCGGTCTCGTTTACCCCCGATGAGTGGGGTTACAGCATCTGGACATTACTCCATGACAGGGGTTACTTAATTGCTGACGGTCCTGTGCCGGTAAAAGTGTCTTACCCCGTCCTTCCCTGGATCGGTGTCATTCTGGTGGGTTACTTTGCAGGACCAATTTATCAGCACTCCCGTTCACTGGCCGAGCGAAAAAAATGGCTACTTACGGCAGGACTGACCTGCTACGCAACCCTGCTGGTGCTGCGCGGCTTCAATCTCTATGGTGAAGCCGCAGACTGGCATACACAAACGTCTGCACTGTTGACCATCATGGACTTTTTTAACTTTACTAAATACCCGCCATCGCTGAACTTTCTGCTGATGACTATTGGTACTGGATTGCTACTGCTTTGCCTGTTTGAAACGGTAGATAATCCGCTGACTAAAGCCCTGAATGTCTTTGGTTCAGTCCCCATGTTTGTATATTTACTGCATCTGTATGCTCTGCTTGCACTGTATGGCGTGCTGTATGTTTTCTACGGAGACAATCAGGGAAGCCGTTTTGGTTTTGATTCCATTGTGATGGTCTGGGCAGTCACCGCGTTATTACCCGTGGTACTGTACAAGCCGGTGAAATGGTTTGCCGGTTACAAACACAGAGAAAAGCGTAACAAACCCTGGCTGACCTATTTCTGATGAAATGACCTTCAGCAATCAATATCAAGCGACTGAGCCTTCAGTCGCTTTTCGTTTTCAGATACTTTCAAGTTGTTTTGCCATTTTCAGATAGCGGATCCCGGATTTATAAAACACATCCCCGCTTACCGCGAATCCCGACTTTTCATAAAAATAGCGTGCAGTTTCCCTCGCATCAAACCAGAACTCGGTCACTTCTTTTTGCTTAAGCAGTTGTGTCATTTTTTTAAGCATGGCAGTGCCAATTCCTCTGCCCTGATATTCCGGCAAGGTCGCAAATTTTCTTAATCTGGCTGAAGCGCCGTCAATGAACAAGCTGCCGGCACTTACCACAAGGCCATTGTCCAGACAGCCCAGATGCAGCCCGCTTTCATCGTCTGGCAAAATAAGAGCAGAAAGAGGCTTATCCGGCCATAACACCTGTTGCCGGACGGGCAAACAATCTTCAGCGTTTATTTGTTTAATGACTAATTTTCCCGCGAGCATTTTTGCATCTTCTCCCATGTTAGCGACATCTGTATTGATTACAGAGTGTGAAGCAAAATAAAGAGCAGTTTACACTGCAAACATCCCGGAATTGCATGCCGTAACCATGATATTGCAATAATTCCGGCACCTTTTGCTTATCACACGGCGCTACACTAAGACTGTCACAATCAGAACATAAAAAGGAAAACTCATGTTGAAACGCGCAGCACTACTTACCGTCCTCTCTTTATTTTTCGCCACCAGTGCGCTGGCACATACTTCGCTGAAAACATCGGAACCTGAAGCCGGAGCAATGCTGATGTCATCGCCGGAAACACTTACTCTCAACTGGGGATCAGCAGTTAACCCGATAAGCGTCAAAGTGAAAGATGCCAGCGGTCAGCCTGTGGATTTTTCTTTTTCTCCGTCATCAGAAGCCAGTGAATCGTTCAGCTGGTCATTGCCGTCCTTAAAGCCCGGCGAATACACTGTATCCTGGGTTGCGATGGGAAAAGACGCCCACAAAATTCAGGGTGATTTTGGTTTCATGGTTCACTGAATCCGGACTAACTGATGACGGATAACTGGTTTATCGCCATTGTACTGGCAAAAAGTCTGCAGTATATCAGCACCACACTGGTTGCCGGTGAACGCTTTCACCAGCTACATACTCTGTCAGACAGTTTTCTTCCGTGACAACCGGCCGCCTCCGGGCGGTTATTTACGGCCATTGGTACAGGTCTTCTCAGCAGTGTGTTGTTATTCCTGTTTACCACCGGAGAGATGGCAGACAACGGTGTTGCAGGCATGTTCGATGGCACGATACTGAACATCATATGGTCAGCAGCCCCCGGCGACGCCCTCCTGTTCAGACTTAGCGGATTTCTGCTGGCCCTCTTAACGTTACTCCCCCTATTTTCAGCCCCCGCGCTGAACCGGCTTTTATTTTGGCTCAGTACCGGATGTTTATCGCTTTCTTTCATTGCAACCGGTCATATAGCCGGTGCACCGGTGTGGGAAAAGCTGGCGTTAGTTTTTCATATCAGTATTGCCTGGTGGTGGTTTGGTGCACTTTGCCCCATGCTGTCATTGTGCAAACAACAGCGGCCCTCTTCATTGCGGGAGGGACTGGAAAACTTCGGCTGTCAGGCAGGATATTTGCTCCCTGTGTTACTGTTCGCGGGAATAACAATGGCAATAACCCGTTTCCCCGACCCGGCAACGCTGTATACCACAGCCTACGGACAGCTATTTCTACTCAAAGTGGGGATTGTGGCGGTTATTTTACTGATAGCGCTGCGACACAAATATATCAGTGTGCCCGCACTATCGGGCAGTCAACACATCCAGTCATTTAAAACATCGCTGACAGCAGAAATTGTTGTGGCAATCAGTATTTTTATCTCAACCGCTATCCTGACCTCTTCCGCCAGTCCCGCCTGACAGCAATTTTCATTACATCCCGGGAGAATTATGACGTCCGGATGTCATAAACCGTAACTAATCGCCGTAATCAGACAATTCATCGACACCAGGTTCCGCAAAACTGATTTATTCATGCAAAAGCATAAAATGCCGCAACCTGTTTAGTGTTGATATTTTTAGCTGTTTCAGACGCTTTTTTCGACGCATTTCCAGCGACTACCTTCCCGTATACTGATTGTGGAAGGTTAATCCGGGTGACAACCAGACTGCATAAGCAGCGTAAAAACATAACACCGGAATCCTTTTGCCGTTGAATATAAATACATGGAGAACAACGCGTGATGAAGAAACCCGGAATTTTTATGGTGTCTGTGCTGACAGCCTCTGTCAGCATGGCACTGACGGCAAGTGTTAATGCCCAGGAAAAAAATGCGTCAGCAGATGATGTAGAAAAAATTGAAGTTGTCACCCAGCGTCAGCCTTATCGTGGCGACGTCCCGTTGAAATCGCTACCCCAAAATGTGGATATCGTATCCGGCGAGCTGTTAGAAGATACCGGAATTAATGATCTGCAAAATGCACTGGACTTTACCAGTGGTATCGCCCGCCAGAACAGTTTTGGTGGTTTGTGGGACAGTTTTGCCATTCGCGGATTTGCCGGCGATGAAAACTTACCTTCAGGCTATATCGTCAATGGTTTCAGTGCAGGTCGTGGTTACAGCGGTCGCCGCGACACCTCTAATATTCAGTCAATTGAGATACTGAAAGGCCCGGGTTCAGCCCTCTATGGCCGCAGTGAGCCCGGCGGTACGATTAATATCATTACCAAAAAACCTCAGTTCGATGAAGAAGGGTATGTTCAGGCGACGGTGGGTTCTTACGACCTATACCGGATTGAAGGTGATTATACGAATGCCATCAACAAAGACGCCGCTTTCCGCGTAAACGGCTCCTATGAAGATGCCGGCAGCTTCCGTGATACCGTGGAAAGCAAGAAACTCGCCCTGACTCCTTCTGTAACCTATAATTTTGACAGCGATACCAGTGTTACCTACGAACTGGAACTGTTGGATCAGGAAGCGCCGTTTGACCGCGGAATTCCGGTTCTCAACTACGAGTTTGGTGCTGTACCCATAGAAAACTTTTATGGTGAACCAAACGACGGTCCCATGCAAATTGAGGCACTGGGCCATCAGTTAACCATTCAGAACCGCATTAACAGCGACTGGAATTTACTGGTTGGTCTGAATTACCGTGAGTCTACCTTCGAAGGCTATTCCACAGATATCGAGCTTTCTGCCGGTCGTCAATTGTTGTACACAGACGGTGAAACGGTTTCCCGTCAGCGACGATACCGTAATTATGAAGCGGACGATCTCTCCGGTCGTTTTGAGTTCAGCGGCACAGTAGAAGCCGCAGGCCTGACCCACCACATTCTCTTTGGTGCTGATGCCTACGACTACCAGTTAGATCAAATCCAGCAGCGCTGGAGAACGGCCTGGGGCGCAGGCGACACTACCTACTCTGTGGATTTACAAAATCCTGTTTATGGACAGGAATTGCCGGAAACATCTCCCATGTGGGACAACCGCGAAGAACAGAGCGCGTACGGGGTTTACTTTCAGGATCAGATTGACTTAACAGAAAGCTGGAAGCTGTTGGGCGGCATACGTTTTGACGATTTCGAGCAAGCCTTTTACACATACCTGACTGACACAGTTGCAGAGCAATCGCAAACGGCCCTCAGCCCACGTGTAGGTCTGGTGTATGAAATGTCACCTCTTTATACTTTTTATGCCAGTTACTCTGAAGGGTTCAGACCAAACTCAGGTGCAGACATTAACGGTATGGCTTTCGAGCCGGAAGAAAGTAAATCTTATGAAACGGGCATGAAGTTCAACAACGCTGATGAAAGTATCAGTGGTACAGTTGCCATCTTCCGTGCAGAAAAAACCAATGTACTCACAGCGGACCCTGTGAACTCAGGCTATTCAGCCGCACTTGGTGCAGCGGAAAGTCAGGGTGTTGAAATCGACATTAATGCTTTTATAGGCGCTGATACTACACTGACGCTTGCTTACGCATACGTGGACGCAGAAACGTCGAATGATATTATCAACTTTGACTGGGGTGTTGAAATTCCCGCAGGCAGTCAGTTAATTAATATCCCCAAAAATAAAGCTAACCTCACTGCCATGCACTTTTTAAATCTGGCCGGACACGACGCTAAAATCGGCGCCAGTGTAACCTATGTCAGTGACAGATTAGGTGAGACTATCGATCCGGATTATGTGCTGCCCGCCTATACCACGGTGAAGCTGTTCGGCAGCATAAACTTCTCCGAGCAGCTGTCGGTTAACGCCGATATTGATAACCTGTTCGATAAGGAATACTACGCCAGTTCCTATTCCGCACTGTGGACCCAGCCGGGACCTCCCCGTACGGCAAGGATCAGTGTGAAATACGCGTTTTAAGTAGCAGAATCTGCTGGTAAGCGTTGCTTTACGTTACTTAATACAGGTAACGTAAAGCCAGTTAAGTAGTAAACGGAGTATTTTATGGCGGGTACAAAGCTGGATCGTATCGACATCAACATTCTGGCCGAATTGCAGAAGAACGGCCGTATCACCAACACAGACCTGGCTGATGCTGTGGCATTGTCTCCGAGTCCCTGTCTGGCGAGGGTCAAGCGGCTTGAGAAAGCCGGTTACATCACCAGTTACAATGCAAAAATCGCCCTGCACAAGTTAGGCGAAACGGCGACGGTATTTACCGAAGTAACACTGGCAGATCACCACATGGAAGATTTTGCCAAGTTCGAACGGAATATCCGTACTATTGACGAGGTGATTGAATGCCATCTGATCAGTGGTGGCTACGATTATTTACTTAAGTTTGTGACCCGGGGTATTTCTCATTACCAGTCACTGATGGAAGAAATACTGGAAGCCGACTTCGGAATATCCAAATATTTTAGTTACATCGTGCTGAAATCCCCCATCGAAAAATTGCATTATCCTCTGTCTACTTTATTCAAACCGGAAAAATAACGTGCCGCTGACGCTACTCTATAAAGGACCCGCCGCCCGCGGAGAATGCTGGCAAGCAGCAATGGCTGAGGCGTTACCGGAAGTAAACTGGCTGACCTGGCCGGATGTGCCCGATGATAGTGCCGTGGACGGTATTGTCACCTGGACGCTGCCGGAAAATGCGTTATCGCGGTTTACAAATTTGAAAGCGATTTTCTCCGTTGGTGCCGGGGTAGATCAGTTCTCTCCGGCATCACTTTCTTCTGATATAAAGTTGGTAAGAATGGTCGACCCGGCCATCGCTCAGCAAATGAAAACCTATGTTGCCTCTGCCGTATTAATGCTGCACAGGCAACATATGGACTATGCACAGGCGCAACAACGTAAAACCTGGTCTCCCCTGCCTGTGGCCCTGCCTCATGAATGTACAGTGGGTATTCTGGGCATGGGGAATCTGGGCAATCAAGTCGCCGCCATGCTTTCCGGGCTGGGCTTTACGGTAAGAGGCTGGAGCAGAAGCGCTAAAAACTTACCCGGGATTACGACATTTCACGGTGAAGAAAGTCTTCCGGCATTTCTTTCCGGCTGTCATGTGCTGGTTTGCTTACTGCCACTCACAGAGCAGACACGGGGCATTCTGAATCAAGACACGTTGTCGGCACTACCGGCCGGAGCGTCATTGATCAACACCGGACGGGGTGGCCATCTGGTTGAAAAGGATTTGCTGACCTTTCTGGACAACGGGCATTTGAGTTACGCCGTGCTGGATGTCTTTGAAAAAGAGCCGCTACCGGAATCACACCCGTTCTGGGCGCATCCGAAAATTCATATTACGCCGCATATCGCTTCATCGACACGCAATGAAACCGCAGCTTTGCAGCTTGTTGCTAACATAAAACGCTGGCTCAATGATGAAGCTATGGAAGGGGAAGTGGATTGCAGACAGGGCTATTAGCCCTGCCTGCATGTGACAATTTGAAAGGAGCAGAGCCCCCTCTTCAAACTAAGCGGAATTTTCAGGATTCCACGGCAGATTTAATCACATCTTTGGTAAGGGGCTTAACCAGGTGTTTTTCAAAACCGGCGTTTTTGGAGTCTTCCAGATAGCGGTCTGATCCCCAGCCACTTTGCGAATAAAACTTAACCTGATACGCCTCCGGCTGAATCTTCAGCACCTTACATAATTCATAGCCGTCAATGCCGGGCATGCCGATATCTAAAAACACACAGTTGGGCCTGAAAGCCCTGAATGTTTCCAGCGCTTTAGTCGGGTCTGACACGCCTTTGGTTTTGTAGCCCATGGACTCGGCCAGCATGCAATAGGTATCAACAAGGTCTGCATTGTCGTCGACAAACATTACCCTGGTTTCTAATGTGACCTCATCTTCGTCAGAACCCACGGTGGTTTCATCATAGGCAATACGCGAAATTGGAAGACGGATAAAGAAAGTACTCCCCTTACCCGTGCCTTCACTCTCCACGCGGATATCACCATGGTGCAGAGCCACAAGCTTGCTCACCAGAGTCAGGCCGATCCCCAGCCCGCCTTTAGTATGGGTAGAATGGGCTTCAATTTGCGTGAACATATTAAACACATCTCCCAGCCGTTCTTGTGGGATCCCCATGCCATTATCGGCAATTTCCACCACAACCAGTGAACCTTCGCCACGCACCAGAATACGAATATGTCCGCCGTCTTCTGTATATTTAGCAGCATTATGGATGATATTAGAGAATATCTGACTGAGCCTTGCTTTATCGCCGTAAACAGTGACATGCTCTTTCGGGTATTCCACATCAATGTGATGATTTTTCGCAGTAAGGTGTTCGTCGACCATTTCCAGTGACTGGGAAATCACTTCATGAATAAGCAGTTTTTCGAACTCTAACTTTACTTTACCCTGGGTGATCCGCGACACATCCATGAGGTCGTTCACCAACTTGGACATATAGGCAGCCTGCCGGCTGATAATGGCCGTCACACGCTTTCTGGTCGCTTCATCATCCACAGATTCCAGAATACTGGCACCGGACGTTATCGGCCCTAACGGGTTGCGCAATTCATGGGCCAGCGTGGCAAGGAATTCGTTCCGGTAGCGGTCCTGCCTTTCAAGCTCCTGGATACTGATATGCATTTTTTCCTGCACATCCAGTGCATACACCAGGAACATGCGGTTCAGCCGGTTGGCTGTTTCAATATCGGCTTTGTCAAAAGCATGAGAATACCCGGTAATACGACGTTCATTCACCGCAAAAGACGTTCTGGGTTTTAACCGCTCCTCTTTAGGTGCATCTTCGTCTTTTTCATTTTCAACGCCAACCCAACGCTGAATACGCGGCGTTTCTTTCCGGAACCATGCCGTAAAGTAGCGTTTCTTTTCGAATAATGGAATGATCATGATCCCCGCGATGCCATGCTCACGGGCTTCCGGCCACTCTTCATAGAGATGGTCATTGGTATAGGGAAAGCCGCAGCTGTGACTCACCTTAGTAAAAATAGATTTTACCAGTTCAATAGGCAGAACGTTACCTAAAGAGATGGTTTCGTACTGAGAGAAATACAAAAAACCATCTGAATTTAACGCATCGAGAAACGCTTTCTCACCGCTTTTCACTACCCTGCCAATAGGATTTGACGGGCCGATTTTGTCCAGCATTAAATCAACGGCTTTATCCGTTTCTTCTTTTTTAAACCGGGCAATCTCTTCTTCTTTCGCCCGCAAATGCCAGCTGAACAACTGACTTAAGTTTTCACATTGCAAGCGCACATCCTGAGGAATATAGCAGGGTTCACGGTGATGGCAGGATATCAGTCCGTACAGCTCGCCTTCGGTTACCAGAGAGACGGAAAAAGATGCCCGCAGCCCCTGATTACGGATGTACTGCAAATGAACGGGGGAAAAGCGGCGCAGCAGAGAACGGGTTAAATCCAGTGGTTCACGGCCGGTTTCTTCACGCGACGGGATGAGTTCAGAGGCGGGTAATTCTGTATCCGGTGTCAGACGAACCCAATTAGTTTTATACAGCTCCCTCGCCTGTTTAGGGATATCAGTAGCCGGAAAATAGAGGTCCTGATAGGAAGACATATCGTCCGCTTTTGCTTCTGCGATAACCTTACCGGAAAAATCGTCATTGAACTTGTACAGCACCACCCGGTCCATATTCGTGAGGTAGCGGATAGTTGATACCATTTCCGCCGCCATTTCGTTCAGTGTGGACATTTCTTTAAAACGGGGAGCCACAGACATGGAATACAGTTTTATAAACTGCTCAGCACTGTACGTATCACGGAATTCGGTAGCCGGTTCCAGTTCAACCACATAGTGATCGCCACTGTTATAAACTACCGCAAGATATTCAGCTTCCGCCCCTTCACACAGCAACTTTTCTTTTAACCGTATCTTAATGGGCAGCCTGATGTTGCTTTTTGAGACACGCTCAAATGTATCCGTCAGGAATGATTTACTGTCAGTTTCAGGCGAGAGCAAAGCCAGAAAGGCTTTACCGGTAATGGAGTCAATGAACAGGTTATTTATATTCTCACTGACTATCGATACATCTAACGTCTTTTTTCCGAACGCGATGAGAAAGCCGTAACTCTGAATAGTTTCAGGGATATGAATGGGTTCATCTTCACAACGTTGAAATGAAAATGACGAATTTTGTGTTTGCATCGATACCCCTCTGCAAAGAGATTTTATTAGACAAAAGTCTAATATGGGGAGTCACGCTAACACACCGACACACAAATAGATAAGAAAAAGGGAAATGAAAGCCTGCTTTATAGCCAGGCAACATGTATATACGATGACTTCCGGTTTCAAACAAAAGGAATGCTCATGTAGATGTTTCAGGGGGTATGAAATTG
Organism: Alteromonas sp. NFXS44; assembly: GCF_040148705.1. NCBI lineage: Bacteria > Pseudomonadati > Pseudomonadota > Gammaproteobacteria > Alteromonadales > Alteromonadaceae > Alteromonas > Alteromonas sp. NFXS44. The sequence goes on from NZ_JAGDEA010000008.1 coordinate 304,660, forward strand.
CTACCCTGAAAGGGATAACCATTTTGCTATTCAGTCTATAAAACATCTAATACCGGGCCACGTTTAAATACTCCCCCACCGCGCTGTCCGCATGCTGTATGGTCTTTGTATGTATTTTCTCTTCATGGTCTGGTCATTTTTACAAGAAGGAACAAAAGATGCTTTTGAGAGATGATTTTAAAGTCCCGTAAATTAATAAAGGAAATGCAAAATGTCAGAAAATAGTTATCCCGGGCTACAGGATCCGCACCATAAGATTGACTCAGGAAATACCAGGGGAAATACAGAGCAATCCTCAGAACTCGCTTCCATCTATGTTTATCTTGCCTCCGGTGAATCCAGCTACGTCACAGCAGAAATAATGGGCGTAACCGGTGGACAACATTTACCATAATGATGAGTGATACGTTACTTTTATTCCTTAATCTGGCAGGGATCGGATTTTTTGCCATCTCAGGAACGCTTCTGGGCGAAAGAAAAAATGTAAACGGTTTTGGTATTACTGTTCTTGCCACGTTGACGGCAACAGGTGGCGGAACAATCCGCGACCTGTTACTCAACAAACCTGTGTTCTGGGTAGAGGATTCCATCCATCTGCTTGCCAATTTTGTAGCAATAATGGTGAGTATTCTGTTTATCCGCCGCTTTCCTTCACCGGATAACCGGTATTTTCTTATTGTCGATGCAGCAGGCCTCGCTCTGTTCAATATTATCGGTATTTTTAAGGCCACTCAGGCTGGTGCAGATTTAGTGGTGGCATTGACAATGGGTGTTATCACCTCGGTGTTCGGGGGGATTTTGCGGGACGTAATTTGCAGAGAATTGCCGGTTACGCTGAAGAACCAGCTGTATGCCACAACCTGCATAGCCGGCGGGCTGACTTATGTCGTTACAACGAATTTAGGTTGGAACACTTATATTTGTGTAGGAATGGCTTTCAGCACCACGTTTGTTATGCGTTTATCGGCAATATATGAAGGATGGCGACTGCAAATTTTTAGTCAAAAGTCTAATGGCTGATTTAAATAGCTACTGCTAGATTCAATATGGGCCATAGTTCAGGTATCTTTATGAGCAGCAAGATTGAAAGTCCCGCAAGTAAGGAAAAAATGTCAGTATTAGATGGCGTCTCATTTTTTTGTAAAAGTAAACTTGTTCACATTAAAGAGTTTACCGGAGATGTGATTGGCAATAATCTCGAAGCCACATTGACTGATTCCGGCCGTGTCCGTTTTGTATCTGCAGGCCATAATATACTGGCTGTATCGATGATATCTAATTTTGTCAGTCAGCGATTTTTACTCAAGTTTGATGAGAACAAGTGGGTAATAGAGTCTGAAGAGGCTGCATAAATCACATGCAGCCTTTTATCTGTACAATCAGATAACTTCGTATTGGATGGGTTTATATTTGAAATTGTTCGACTCGCCGGCAGAACAGGCTGTCAGCCCTACTATCATATCCATTTTAGCTTCGAAAACTGTGTAATCGCCCATCCCGGATTTTGGTGGCAACACACTTAATTTTCCGTTTTTAGCAATTTCAACATTCATAAATGTGTTAAAAGTCGTTCCGATAAGATGAGCAGGAATACCGTATTCCCTGAATGCGTTTACGAGGTTACCGTGACAGCCGGGTACCGGCTCTTCATCGGGGTAAAAGTGTTTAAAAGTATCCACGCTGCATGGAGTAAGCAAAAAATCGTGATCTTCAACAGTGTCCTCACAAATTTCAAACATCACATGACTTTCATTTGAATATAAAAGCGATGACTTCCCGAAATTGACGCTTTCATTATAGTCGAGGGAACGCCCTGAAGATAAGTACTCATTATGATTGTCGCTGTTAAAAGCGTACAAGTCTGCAACCTGCTCACCTTCGGGATCAATCACCTTCAATTTCTGTCCTTTCTTAAGCTCAAACGCTACACCACTTCGCGGTGGAATCGTGTTAATCATAGTTTGTCCTTCCTGAAATGAAACGGGCATTGCCAGTTGCCCTCTAAAAGTCTTCCGCTGTATTGCCGGGCTTCTGAATCTGTACCATGATTACTGAGCATTGGATTAGGTTTGCCATTAAACTCTGCATCTTTTTTCCGGATGTGATCCCTGAAAGCTTTGAACTTTCCTTCATCCCGAAGCCGTTCAAATTGCTGGTGCAGGTTGAGAACAATCGCCGGCGAATGAAACCGGCGACTTTTTCGCTTACTTGCCGGATTTAAACAAATGACAAAAAACGCTTTCCCTCCCAGGCTGTAACCAAAATCTGGTTTTTCCGGGTTATAGCTCACGGAGTCATCCCAACTGTGCAACGCGATATCGATATCATGCAGTTGCTGTAATTTATTCCACAACATTTTCTCGTACTCTCTCTCACTGCAGTCGTCGGGTGTGTCGAAGGCGAGCACGAGGGATGAAAACATATGTTGCCGTATATCAAACTGCTCGATGAACCGGTAGATTTGATCAAGTATGTCGGGGTTTTCCCGTTCATCGGTGAGAGACGAAAATAACCGGACGGTAATTTGCTTTTTGTTAAGAGCTGTTCTGGCTCCGGCACAAGGAAAACCCTGTTGTAAGATGAAATCTTTTACTGAGTGGCGGGCATCAACACTATCAATCAACATTGCTGTCTTCTCCTGCAACTCTTATCAGCCGGCTGAGTTTGAGATATATCAGCCAGGCTGCAACGGTAGAAATTACAAAAAAGTAAAAAACATGTCTCAAGTTCCATTGTTAACCCCTGTCCCAGATAGTTGCGAAGGGCCCTGCAAATATTTAGCCGCTGAGAGAAAATTAAAAATTATAATTTAGAATCAACCACTTAAAAAATTAATTTAAAATAATACAAAATGAAGTTGTAGAAAATTTTTTCGCGGAACATGAATTTTTTTCAGTTTATTGCGGTTATCAATACAACCCAATTTTATTACAACTGAATAATAAACTTTTAAACATATATGAACGTAGAGGACAGGTTGGCTTAAAGAGAAAGAAGGATATTTACATGAAAAATGCGGATGTTATTCCTGCGACTTATGCTTTTCCGGGCTCTGCCGCAGAGCAAATTTTACAAATAAAGCAGGAGAGGATCTGGATTGAGAGTTTTCGCACTTGTTCTGCATGTAATAGTGTAGGAGAAACACTGACATTATACCGGTTTCATGACGGTAGTCAGATCCTCCTCGATTCAGCTTTTCCCTTTCCCCGCCCTGTTTTATCTGAACAGGACGATTAAACCTGAGATGCGGAACCCTCAGTGGTCCCGCGTTTCCCTGCAATGATTACATTTCTTATCGCAAACTTTCCATTTCACATTTTATGGTCAGTACCGTTAATTGAAAAAAAACCGATAATTCAAGAGCTTTTCTAGTGGTACACATATTGCTAATTGCTCACACAAGCAATTCATAGACAGGACTACACCCATGTTAAAAATTACAGCGATATATACAGAACAAGCATTGCAGGGAGAAGTTGATCAATCCGGTCTGTACGACTCTTTGCGAGCATTCTTGAACGCATTTCCCGGAGGGACTGCTGTTATAGTGAAAAATGCTGAATCGGGCAAAATGCAGGACAAACTGGCAAATCAACATTGGTGTAAAGACAGATGTTTTATTGTGCCTTATGCGGGTAAATGCCCGGCCCTGGCATTCTGTCATGGCCTTGCTTATTTTTCTGAAGGCTATTTCACCATCCCCCAACTTTCTGCTTCTGACTTTACTTATTCAGTACACAAAATCGCTGATGCATCTGGCCATTCACCTGTCATCACTCTGACCACAAGCGGACAGTCAAATCATAAACTCAGCACCCGGGAGTTTCTTTCTGGTCCTCTGGCATTCAGTTCTGCATTGCTGGCCAGTTATCCTATTCGACAGGCAACTCCGGAAGGACTTGAAAAATGGCTCAGCACCATTATTGAAAATGAGCCCGTAGCGGATGCCAGCCAGATGTCAGAAGCTCAGTCATTAAAGGTTGCGTAGACTTAACCGATAGATGGAACACAGGTGATGCCGGGATGAGTAGCCACACTAAAAAATTAGGTATTGTCGGAGCAGGACCTGCAACAGTATATTTATTGCACTATTTGAGCTCCCTGAATGAACAGTATTCTATTACCATACTGGAGCACCAGCCTGATGCAGGGCGCGGCCTGCCCTATTGTCAGGCAAACTCACCCTACTCGCTACTTTCAAATTTGTTGCCGGATGAAATTCCTCCTACTGTTAAAAGCTTCCGGGAATGGTGTTCGGGTAATAGCATCGTTTTAAAAGATGAGCCGGTTCCCCGCTATCTTATCGGACAATTCCTGCATTGGAGTCTTACCCGTCTGATAAACCAAAGACCCGGTGTTACGCTTATCAGTTCATGCCGTGTCAAATCAGTGAATCTCAATAATTGCAGTACCTTCACGGTTTTCACAGATACTTTTGAGCAATTTGAGTTTGATGATTTAGTTCTCAATACTGGTCATGGAATTACACCCACGGGAGCTGACGTGCAGTTTGCTTACCCTCTCAATGAATTGAAAATAAAAGAAGGTGTCAAACACGTAAACTTAATTGGTAGTTCTATGACGGCCATTGATTGCGCATTATTTCTTGCTCAAAAGTATGGCTCTTTTCAGTGTGAATCTGATAAGTGGGTTTATATACCTTCGAAGCCAGTCGAAATAACAATGCATTCTACGTCAGGACTATTTCCCTTACCTTTTTTCCGTAGCCGGAATCTCCAGCCAGAAATAAAAAAACTGATCGAAGCCAGTGACTTGAGAGGAACTTCCGGACGTTCACTGGACCGGTTATACCGGACTGTTCTGATGCGGTTGCTGAGAAAATATGCTCCCCGCATTTATCACCAAAGCAATACAAGAAATTTCCGGGAGTTTATACAAAAATGGCAAAGTTCTGTATTTCATCAGCGTGCTGATACTTCTTTAAAACTTGGAATGTTCATGAACAGCAGATGTGAGGAATTCTCTGTAGTGCTGGCGATATTCGAAGTATTTTTTGACAGTTTATGTGACTTGAAAATCACTTTCACTCCGGAAGACCAGGCGTTTATTTCAAGCGTTTGTATTCCGTTTCTGGCAAAAAATAATGGCGCTTTACCTTCCATTTCAGCAAATAAAATTCTGGCGCTGATGGAATCCGGCACTCTCTCTATTGAACGGGTTCAAAAAACGTCGTCTGAGCCGGAGCTACCGGGAGTTGATGGCAACACAGTGACCATCGATTGCAGGGCTGCAGGCAAAACACTAAGGGATCCTTTGATACAAAACCTTGCTGGTAATGGCCTCGTCAGGTTATCCGGACAAACAAGCTTCCGAAGTATAAAACGGATAGAAACAGATAATGAATATCGCGCCTACATATCGTCAGGGACTCAGGCCACTATATTTGTAAGCTCTGCTCCACTACTTCGTGCAACATCAAATACATTGCCGGGAATGTCAGTAACGGCAAACATAGCAAAGTCTATCGCAGATTCCTTAGCGGGGACCCATCAAAAAGAGTGCGCATGATTAATCAAGCGAACTGACGCGCAGTCATACCCGCCGGTACAACACCAACAATCTTTAGAACGTGAAACACGTGCGTCAAAAAATGTTAACTCTGCTCGTCGTTGTAAACACACACATACACTTTTTTATAAGTTTCTATCGTCCGCCACGAACCACGGTAACCGTCTTCCATGAAGAATGTATCGCCGGCAATGTATCGCTTCGGTTCACAACCGTCTTCAGTGAGTTCGATTTCACCTTCAATCATGTAGCAAAACTCAAGCATGCCATTTTTTGCCGAACGGTTAACTCCGGGTTCGCCGGACATCACACCAATCTTCACTTTTCTAGAAGCTGACAAGTAAGGCGCCCACAATTGTAAAAGCGGATTACCTTCCAAAAGGATGTCAGGATTCACAAAACGCTCTTCAGGACTCTCTGCAGGGGACTGCTCAACGGTATTCAGTAAAGTCATAATGATTCCATATAAATTGTTGGCAGAAATTCTATCCCGGTTCTTCCCGCAGATTAGGCTCTTCACTTCCGGTGTGAAGGCATAAAATAGTTAAATCCGTAGTCAAATCTGCTTATTTCGCTGAAAACCATGAAGGGATTCACACGCCTTGACGCAACAGGTGAAACCGGCAATGTTATCTGGAGGTGAACTAATCCTTACCCGGCACTGTACCCATCATCTGAAGGCTGTCTTTAAAGGCACGAAGATGCACTGTCATTGCTAAGGATAAGATATGAAAGAAAAGGCGACCCGCTCCACCATACTCATTCCGGTATTCTTGCCGGCTGTTACTATTATCTTGTTGCTGGTCGCCGGCACCATCAGTAATCCGGAATTAGCCGGAGAAGCCTTTGACAGCACGTTAGCGTGGATCACCAAAACCTTTGGTTGGTTTTACATGCTCTCTGTCGCCCTGTTTCTCATGTTCATTGTGGCGGTGGCTGCCTCGGGTTGGGGAAACATTAAACTCGGGCCGGATCATGCCGAACCGCAATACAGTTTTCCTGAATGGTTTGCCATGCTGTTTTCAGCCGGTTATGGCGTTGCCCTTCTCTACTTCGGCGTTGCTGAGCCGGTGTTGCATTATGCCTCGCCACCGGCCGGTGCACCGGAAACCATTGATGCCGCTAAACAGGCGATGCAAATTGCTTTCTTTCACTGGGGATTTCATATCTGGGCCATTTACGGCCTTGTAGGCCTGGTGCTGGCTTATTTCGCATTTCGCCACGGGCTGCCCCTGTCTATCCGCTCTGCCCTGTACCCGCTAATCGGGGATAAGATTTATGGTCCCCTGGGACATGCCGTGGACATTTTCGCGATTCTGGGTACGCTATTCGGCATTGCCACCACCCTTGGCCTTTCAGTAACGCAAATTAATGCCGGGCTGAACTATCTGTCATCCGACATTCCCATCAATGCCACAGTACAGGTCATTACCATTGCAGTAATTACACTGGCAGCAACAGTATCGGTTGTTGCCGGAATGGACAAAGGTGTGAAGCGCTTATCAATACTGAACATGGTGCTGGCGGTCTCTCTCATGAGTTTTGTTTTTGTGCTCGGCGAGACGGTTCATATCCTCGAGTCTTATTTACAAAATACCGGCAGTTACCTGAACGGCATTGTGGCCCGGACATTTAATATTCAGGCGTACAGCCGCAGTGACTGGATTGGCAACTGGACCTTGTTTATTTTCGGCTGGACGATTGCCTGGGCGCCTTTTGTGGGCATGTTTATCGCCAAAATTAGCCGTGGCCGTACTATCCGTCAGTTTGTTGTCGGTGTAATGCTTGTACCTACCCTGTTTACCTTTTTGTGGTTTTCGGTATTCGGAGATACAGCACTCAATGCCATTATGAACGAGGGTGTCACCAGCCTTATTTCCGAAGTGCAGGCTAACCACGCCATCGCATTGTTCAAGCTGTATGATCAGTTACCTTTATCGTCATTACTATCGGCGCTCACTGTGGTGCTTATTATTACCTTTTTTGTCACCTCATCAGATTCAGGTTCGCTGGTTATTGATTCGCTGGCCTCCGGCGGCAACCCTCACAGCCCGGTGTGGCAACGTGTATTCTGGGCCTTCCTGGAAGGAACTGTAGCAGCAGTGTTGTTGTTAGCCGGCGGTCTGAGTGCTCTGCAAACCATGACCATTGCCAGTGCCCTGCCTTTTGCTGTAATTATGCTGCTGGCAGCAACCGGCCTGTGGCGGGCACTGGTTATCGAGGGCTACAGAAATAACAGTCTGCAAGCGCACACATTGAACAAAAATAACCGTAGCGGTTCCCAGTGGCAACGCCGCCTGGCGTCTATGGTGGATTATCCTGATAAACAAACCGTGCATAATTTTATTAAGGATACCGTCGTACTTGCCATGAATGATGTCCGTGATGAGCTTAAATCGAAGGAATGGCATGCCGGTGTAACCTTTGATGAGGAATTAAGCCGTGCATGGTTGACCGTTGAACGTCACGACCACATGGATTTTGTGTACGATATCCGTATGACGGAACATCTTGTACCGGGCTTCAGTTACGCTGAACTCAAACCTGAAGAAGATGAGTCGGAGAAATATTACCGTGCGGAGGTATTTTTGCGCCGTGGTGGCTTGTCTTACGATATTTACGGGTACGCAAAAGACAACATCGTTAAAGATATCCTCGACCAGTTTGAAAACTATCTACACTTTCTGGACAACAGCCCGGGTGAATTGCCCTGGAACATGGAAGATCATGACGATATGTTGAAAAAGCCTGAGCAGTAAAAAGGACGAGAACCTGCTGCTTTGAAAAACACCGGTCTGCGCTTTGCACACCGGTGTTTTTATTTACCTGTCAGCGTCAGGATTCAGCTTTATTTTCACGGATAAACCAGGGATAGAAAACAGGCAGAACCACCAGCGTTAACAATGTGCTGGTGATAAGACCACCAACAATCACTGAAGCCAGCGGTTTCTGAATTTCAGCGCCAATACCGTTTGACAGCAGCATGGGCACCAGACCCAGCGCCGATGTTGCTGCCGTCATAAGAACCGGTCGCAATCTGGAAGCTGCACCGGCCAGTACACTTTGGTTGAGATCTGTACCGCTCTGCCTGCGCTGATTGATACTCTCCACCATGACCACACCATTAAGCACTGCAACCCCGAACAATGTGATAAAGCCAACTGAACTCGGCACAGACAAATAATGTCCGCTGATAAACAATGAAAGCACGCCCCCCACAGCCGCCAGCGGCACGTTCAGCATAATAAGCAGCACCTGATCCACACGCTTAAACGCAAAGAACAGTAGCAGCGCAATGAGTACCAGTGACAACGGCACCACCACCGACAAACGCTGCATGGCCCGTTGCTGGTTTTCAAACTGACCACCAATCTGCACTGTGTATCCGGCGGGTAACATCACTTTGCTGTCGATCTGCTGGCTCATATCAGCAACCACGCTGCCCATGTCACGGCCCTCTACGTTGGCCTGAATAACCACCCGCCGCTGAACATCATCCCGGCGGATTTGAGGCGGGCCTGATTCAATTTCGATACTTGCCACATCTTTCAGGCGTACCCTCGCCCCCTGAGCGGATAACAGGCGTAATTCCTCCAGAGCGGGAATGTTGTCACGATAGGGGCCGGCAAACCGCACCATAATATCGTAGCGCTCGTTACCGTTAATGATCTGCCCTGCTTCCTGACCGCCTAGTCCCTGCTGTACAAGCCCCATCACATCAGCCACGTTAAGACCATACTGACTGAGCGCCCGCCTGTCGGGACGGATAACCAGCTGGGCTTCGCCGGATATTTGCTCTAATGCTACATCCCGTGTTCCGGCAACCTGCGCAACCACATCATTGATTTGTTGCCCGTACCTGGCCAGTTCAGCGAGATCCGGCCCGAACAACTTAATAGCAAGCTGCGCTTTTACGCCGGATAACAGTTCGTCCACACGGGTAGCAATGGGTTGAGAGAAGTTAAAGAGTAAGCCCGGATGAATTTCCAGCTTTTCTTCCATGTGTTTTTGTAAACCGGTACGGGTGTCCGCTGTTGTCCAGGTCGATTGCGGCGTCAAGCCGATATAGATTTCAATATTGTTTACCGGCTCCGGGTCACCACCAATTTCAGCCCTGCCTATTTTACTCACCGCATAAGTGACTTCCGGAAATTCCAGCAATAAGGCTTCCAGTTTCGGGGCAACGTCCAGTGCGGTTTGCAAACTGGCAGACGGCGCCAGCGTCACCCGCAGATTAATTGTCCCCTCTTCCAGCTCCGGTGCGAATTCGGTGCCCAGGCGTGGAATAATGAACGCAGTGATCACCAGCAAGCCCGCCATACCGGCAACGAGTAGTTTCCGTCGATGCATGGCTTTTTCAAGCAATGCTTTGTAGCGTAATTCCAGACTGTTCAGAACCCGGTTTTCCCGCACACGTACGGGTCTGAACGACAACACGTAAGTCGCCAGAACGGGTACAAAGATCAATGCCACAATGACCGCGCAAATCAGTGCCAGCATAATGGCTACGGCCATGGGCTGGAACAGCTTGGCTTCCACCCCTTCAAAGCTGAATAATGGGGTAAACACCACCAGAATGATCAAGGTCGCGAAGAATACAGGCCGGGCGACTTCCTTGGTGGCCATAACCACTGAATCCGCCATGGATTTTCCGGGCTGTTCACGCAGCCGTTGATAAAGGTTTTCAACTACCACCACCGAACCGTCTACCAGCATACCGATGGCCACGGCAATACCGCCCAGCGACATTAAGTTTGCTGAAATGCCCAGCAAACTCAGTACACTGAGTGCGAAAGCAATGGAAACCGGAATCGACAGCAACACCAGGAAAGTAGCGCGGGCGCTGAGCAAGAATAACGCCAGCACGACAACAATGAAGCAGAATGCCAGAATTAATGCCTGAACCACCGTGCTGACCGCCTGATGGATAAGATCAGCCTGATCGTAATAAGGCTCAAAGGTGACCCCTTCCGGCAAGGCCTTTTCGATGACGGGCAACCGCGCATTAATTGCATTGATTGTCGCGTTGGTGTTGGCTCCCATCCTTTTCAGCACAACGCCTGAAACCACTTCACCGCGATTGATTATCCGGCCGTTGCCCTCTTTGACTGACATGGTTACCGCACCCTGACGGATCTCGGCGCCCATTTCGACACTTGCCACATCACCAACGGTGACCAGCGCCTGCCCCTCGTTTTTCAGCGGGATCTGGCGCATGGCGGCCAGTGCGTCTTCGCCACTGCCCAGCCAGCCGGTCCCTCTGATAACAAGCTGTTCCGGGCCCCTGTCCAGATACCAGCCGCCGGCGTTATTGTTATTTTTCTCCAGTGCGTTAATCACGTCCTGTTGAGTAAGGTTGTAAGACAGCAGCCGGTTTGGATACACGTTTACCTGGTATTGCCTCACTTCACCGCCGAAAGACAACACATCAGTGATCCCGTCAACCGGCATCAGCAACAGTTTCAGCAAGTAGTCGTTCAAACTGCGCAGTGCTTTACTGTCATAACCGGAGCCCGGCTCTGCAACCAGCAAATACTGATAGACCTGTCCTAACCCGGACGTATTCGGACCGATAACCGGTTCCCCCACACCTTCCGGAATCATTTGTGCCGCCAGTTGCAGGCGTTCAAACACCAGTTGTCTGGCAAAATAAATATCGGTGCCTTCTTTAAATACCACCGTAATACCGGACAAACCGGTTTTAGAAATGGACCGTACCTCTTCCACATCGGGCAACGCATACATCACGGCCTCAACCGGATACGTAATGAGTTGCTCAACCTCTTCCGCAGCGAGGCCGGGCGCTTCAGTATTAATTGCCACCTGAACATTGGTGACGTCCGGAAACGCATCAAGGTTTAATTGCGGAACCATGGTGGCGGCAAATCCGCACAGTGCAATGAGCGCAAGTAAAAACAGTGTGCGCAGACGCACCACATTATCAATCATGTTACTAAACACGGCGCTCTCCTAGTGATTATGCGGGTCAAAACCGCCTTTAGCGATTTCAGATGCCACAAAGAATGCGCCGGATGACACATAGGTAACACCGGGCTCAACACCGGAAATTTGCTGAAACTCGCCGAATCTTTTACCTAATGTGACGGTTTGTGCCTGCAACGTGCCGTCCTCACCGGTAACAAATATTTGCCACTCACCGTCTGCATCACGCATCAGCGCAGACTCAGGTACAGCGAGAACGTTTTCAGCAAAGGGTGACTGAAAATAGATATCGGCAAACATGCCGGCATGAAATTGATGGCGCAGGTTATTCAGATCCATCCTTACCACCCGTGTGCGGCTTTGCGGATCGATGGTATGCGCTTCCTGAGTGATAGTAGCAATGGCCCGCAGTCCGCCGGCCATGACCACCGCTTCCGTGCCTACTTTCAACGGCAGATCGTTGTGCGCAGGCAGCCGCGCTTCAACCCATAATCTTGCTTCATCTGAAATCAGCATCAGTGGCTGGCCGGCTTCGATACGCTGGCCCTGATTAAATTCGTCCTGCATCACCACACCGTCAGACAACGCTGAGAGCGTATATTCACCCAGCGGATAGTCGTCCTGTCCGGCAATGGCATCAATGATATCGTTACGCAGGCCAAATGCTTTCAAACGGCGGCTTGCCGCATTGAACTGCGTCCGCGCACTGACAAAGCGCTTCTCTCCCACCGCCTGCTGACCAAGCTGCTTTACCCGGAACCATTCGGTCGCCGCCTGTTGCAGTGCACTCTGGGCGGTTACCATCTCTTCACTGAACAGGCCCACCAGAGGCTGACCCGCTTTCACGTGCTCACCTAACGCAGCGTACCGCGTGGTAACCACTGAGCTTACCCGTGGCGACACGATGTAACTTTGATAACCGTTGGCTTTAATTTCTCCCGGCGCATAGGCAGAAGCACTTAACGTCTGCAGGTTTAACGTATCTAAACGGATCCCTGCCATTTGCCGTTGAGCCTCAGACAAAACAACTGCTGCTGACTCGCCATGCTCATCATGATGGTCTTCATCGTGCCCGTCTTCGTCATGACCATCTTCTTCATGAGCAGCGTGCCCATCTTCTTCATCATGCTTTTCAGCCTGATGCTCCCGCGCTTCTTCGTGAGAATGTTCTTCAGCGTGGCTGTGCTCCTGCGCCGTCGCGGTGAAAGAGAAAAGTATGACTGACAGAGAAAATACCGTGCGACGCAGCGATAAGCCCGTACAGCGGAATAAGTGACTTAATGTAATCATTATCGTGTTCCTTCTGCGCCCGGTTTATGTGCCGGCATTGCGGTAAGTAAAGAGGGTAATTTTGCAGTGACCTGCAACCAGGTGAGATGACTTTCTTTAAAAGCGGTTTCCAGCACCAGCGCGGCCCGTTTTCCCTGACGTAACTGCGTGATCTGATTCTGATAAGCCGCCATGCTTAAATCTCCCTGCGCATAACGGGATTGCAACACGCTGAATTGCTGATCAAGCTGACCCGCTGACAGCTGCTGCCAGCGCTGAAAACGCTGACGGTGCTGAAGTGCATTCCGGTACGCCAGAGACACGGCACTTTTTTGCGCCTGCAAGGTGTTTTTAAACATCAGCTCAGCCGACAGCGCCTGCTCATTCGCGGCGGCATTCGCATCACTGAAATCATTACGCCACTGCAGGGGCACAGACACATTCAGTGAAACCAGTCCTTCACCGGCTTGTTTGCCGGCGCCAAGACCAATAACCGGAACGGGCTTATTTCCCTGACGTTCGTTCGCGGCCAGTTGCTTCGCCACCAGCCAGCTGAACCGGGCAACCTGTGATTGCGGCAGAGCCATAATGTCACTTCCCGGCAGCAACGCCGGCTCATCTTGCCAGACAGCATCAGGAATGGCGGGAAAACCCATGTCCCTCACACCCAGTTGTTCCAGTGTTTGCTCTGCCTGCAACACCGCAAAGCTGGCTTCACCTTCCCACACCAGGCTGTCAGCCAGAATCGCCTTCGCAATGGCAACATCGGTTTGTGCAATCTCACCCGCAGCCAGTTGCCGCTCAGACAAAGACAACATGGCATAATCACGGCTCACCTGCTCCGATGCCAGCGCCAGCGCTTTGCGCGCCAGATAGCCGTTAAGCTGTGCATCAACCAGCCGGGCAAGCAACTGATTTGTCAAAGCGGAAAGCTCAGCCTCTGCGAGTAAAAACTGCGCCTCTGCTACATCAGTACGGGTTTGTTTTACATCCCACCAGTCAATCTGCGAGGACAGTCCGATTTGATAGTTGGTTTCTTCCCCTTCCCGCCCCACACTGGTTTGCAGTTCAGGGTTAAAAAGAGGCCGGGATGCGGCTTTACGCCCGTACCGGTTCGCTGACACCGCACGCTGTTGCGCCTGTAACTGCGGGTTTTCGTTGATGGTGCCCAGGGTCATACTGGCCCAGTCTGCAGATCCAGTGGCAGACGCGGACGGATAAACAATCATGAATGCACAGGCTGCGATAGCACGCGCAGCCGTAGTGACACGTTTTTGCATAGTTTTTCTCTTAATTCTGTGATTAACGGTGTCTGTTGACATCAACAGAGCTGTAAACAGGCGCTGTGATTGCGCCGGAATTAAGCAGAAATAGGAGGCCTTAACAGGTTGGAAAGGTAGCCGTCACCGGCTGAAGAAGGGTTGCCACGGGCCCGGTGTTTCATTGTATCTACATGCAATGATGATAACACCACGGGCAGGAAAACATGATGACCACCATGACAGTGGCAACAATGATGGCAGTCATACGCACCACCATCTTCATTAATATCAAAGGATTGAGAAAAACTCACATCATTGCCGGCATCGACGTCGTGACCATGCTCGAAAGTCAGGTGTTCAGTACCGGACTGATGGGCTTCGTGATTATCAAACGCCGACGCCATGCTCTGACAACAAAATGCCATAAGCAGAACGACTATCAACGATCTTAACCGGGTTGAAACCACACTGAGCCTTCTCATCAAATTTTTAGCCAAACGCCTGTGAGGCTAAAGCAAACACTTTACGGGAGCCGTCACCCTGTGACTTTTCACCTTTTTGCATTACGCACACATAATCGACTTGCTGAAGTCCTGCATCAATGAGCCAGGTTTTCACTGCTTCTGCACAGCCGGTTAAGTCGAAACGTACAAAGCCTTCTACGTTCTCAAGTAATGTGAGAATAAGGGCTTTTGCCACGTCTTCAGATGCCGCTACCACGGGTCCGATTGTCTGGCCACGACCACTGGTACGTAAAAAAGCAAAGCCTGTCAGAGCGTCACCATCTCTCGCTACCACACCCTGTGCCAGCGAGAAGAAACTTCCGAGCAGTTTACTGCGATCGCACTGATAAGCAAGGGCATCGAAAGAAAAAACATCTTGAATATCATTCTGTTGCATGGATGATATAACATCCGGCACATCGGGTTTCAGGGGTAACCCCGTTAATGTCCCCTGTACCTGAGTAACGTTATCTGTGACTGAAAATCCACACTGTTCGTACAGGCGCTTACCCGCTTCGGTTGCCACCAGCATTAATGTTCTGTCACCGGCCTTTGACATCACAGTGTTCATCAGCCGGCGGCCGAGACCTTGTCCCTGCATATGGTCCGGCACAACCACAAGACCCACGGTGGCGCAGTTGTCGTAATCCCACCACAGAATACATCCAACGATGTCATCATTCTCACCGGTTATTACACTGCCGTTACCGGTTTCATAATGCAATTGCCAGTCGATATCGCGGTGCGGCCACTTAACGGCCTGCGTAAATGATAAGCAAACCGGTAAATCCGTTGCCTGCATAGCTCTGACTGTGAATGGGGTTCCCGTCATAGTTACATCCTCTGCCTGATGGGGACAAACGCAAAAACTAAGTACCTGCGTTTTCAATCAACTTTCGTAAATGATAATACTTCTCAACAAGCATGTTATGTTGAAAACACTGCCTGTCACCGCAGATATTGCTCCGCCAGCGCGCAATGCAAAGAAACGCCGGTTGCCAGCACATCATCATTGAAGTCGAATTCAGGATGATGCAACGGAACATGCTTGTCAGCTTTACCCTGCCCTAACCAGATATATGCGCCTTCACAGGCTTGCAGCATGAAAGAAAAGTCTTCAGAAGTAAATGCAGCTTCCGGCGCTGCAAGGGCCTTACCTGTTGCACTGGCCGCCACCAGCGCATCTTCTGCTGCCTGCTGATGATTAATGGTTGCCGGGTAGTAGCGGTCATACTCAAGTTTAATGTCAGTACCGCTGGCCTTCGCTGTACCTTCTATGATTTGCAGCATCGCCTGTTCAATGGCGTTTTGTACCTCTGGATCAAACGTGCGTACGGTACCGGTAATACTGACTTTAGCCGGTAACACATTATGAGAATGCCCGCCCTCTATGCGGGTCACCGATACTACAGCCGTTGCTGTTGCAGGAATACGCCTGGCAACGATGGTGTTGAGCTGACTGACTAACTCACTGGCCGTAAGAATGGCATCAGGTGTCTGGTGAGGTAATGCGGCGTGGCCGCCTTTGCCTGATACCGTGATCTCAAATTTGTCTGCCGCCGCCATAATCGGGCCGGGGCGGGTAGCAATGGTGCCTGCGGGTAAATCCGGCCAGTTATGCAAAGCGTACACCCTGTCGCAGGGGAAACGTTCAAACAGCCCGTCTTTAATCATGGCTCTGGCACCGGCCTTGCCTTCTTCCGCAGGCTGAAAAATAAACCGGACAGTGCCGTCAAAATTGCCGGCGCGGCTGAGCTGCTGTGCCGCCCCGAGCAACATGGCGGTGTGTCCGTCATGGCCGCAACCGTGGAATACACCGTCGTGGCAACTCGCATAAGGTAAACCGGTATTTTCCTGAATTGGCAGTGCATCCATATCGGCGCGCAAACCCAACGTTTTCTTTCCGTCGCCTTTTGTCAGAGTCGCCACAATACCTGTTCCGCCGATATCTGTCGTCACGTCTAAACCCAGCGCGCGTAAAGCCTCAGCCACTTTTTCAGCGGTGCGGTACTCTTTATAAGCCAGTTCAGGATGCTGATGAATATCCCGTCTGAAAGTGACTAACGACGGTATCAAATCATCGATGGAATTGCTGGTGCCCATGGGTTACTCCACTGCGGTATACTTTGCTGTTTCACACAGTTTACCGTATCTCTTACAGCGCATTCGATGTGTTTAGTGAGTCTGCAGCAACATTTTTTGCTGTGACATAGTTATCTGCGGCAACCTATGCTTTTGTAAAACAGGTAGACTTTTCATCATCAGTATTCAGCCGGATTTCTTATGCAAGTGGCAACCTCCTCTCTTATTCAGGATTTACCTGTTTCACAAAGCTACATCAACGGAGCCTGGGTCGACACACAAGGCACAGCCTGTGTTGATGTTATCAACCCGTCTGATGAATCAGTGTTAACGTCTGTCCGGATGGGTAGTCAGCAGGATGTCGACAGCGCCGTCGCCGCAGCGCGGGCCGCCTTTGAGAGCTGGTCTGAAACAACCGCTGAACAACGCCTTGCTCTGCTGGACGGGCTGTTAGCACAATTTGATATGATGGCAGAATCTTTTGCCAGATTGATTTCTGCGGAAATGGGTGCCCCGCTCACCTATGCGCGGACTGCTCAGGTGCCTCTGGCCAAAGCCCATATTCAGACAGCGAGGGATAATTTACAGCGCTACCCGTTCACACAGTTACGCGGCACCACAGCCATCGTCAAAGAGCCCATTGGGGTAGCTGCACTTATCACGCCCTGGAACTGGCCGTTGTATCAAATTACTGCCAAAGTCGCCCCGGCGCTGGCTGCCGGTTGTACCGTGGTGTTAAAGCCCAGTGAACTGTCTCCTTTAAGCGCCCTTGCTTTTGCACAGGCGGTTCATGAAGCAGGGTTTCCGGCCGGGGTGTTTAATTTAGTGAATGGTGATGGTGCTGTGGTGGGTACAGCCCTGTCTGAACATAATGATGTGGACATGATTTCTATCACCGGCTCAACCCGTGCTGGCATTCTGGTGGCGCAAGCCGCGGCGAAAACAGTAAAACGTGTCGCACAGGAACTGGGCGGTAAGTCACCGAACCTGCTGTTACCCGATGCGGATTTTAATACTGCAGTAACAGCTGGTATTGCAGCTGGCATGCGAAACTGCGGACAGTCCTGCAGCGCACCAACCCGCATGCTGGTTCCCCGTGAACGCCTTGAGGAAGTAGAAGCATTAGCGGTTACTGCGGTGAACGGGTTTATTCTGGATGTGGCAGACAATGAGCATGCGACCCACGGCCCCCTTGCCAATAAAGCGCAGTTTGACCGGGTGCAGACAATGATTCAAAAAGGGTTAGACGAAGGAGCACGTTGCATTGTTGGCGGCACCGGAAAACCTGACCATTTGCCAACAGGCTATTTTGCCAGACCGACAGTATTCAGTGATGTCACCACCAACATGGCCGTTGCGCAGGAAGAAATTTTTGGTCCGGTGATTTGCTTAATCCCCTACGATTCACTGGAAGAAGCCGTTTTAATCGCAAACGACACCGTTTACGGGCTGGGCGCACATGTACAGTCACAGGATCTGACACTGGCCCGTAAGGTCGCAAGAAAAATCCGCAGCGGTCAGGTACATATCAACTATCCGGCCTGGGACCCGCAAGCACCTTTTGGTGGATACAAACAATCCGGTACAGGCCGTGAATACGGCATGGAAGGGTTAGAAGAATATCTGGAAACCAAAGCCATCGTCGGCTACGCACAACCCGAATAAAGTTATCACGTTAACCTGATAAAATTGGAAAAAGCATGTCTCCACAGTTAAAGCACATTGCCAGCGATGACACCTTACCTTCACACGCCGATGTGGTGATCATCGGTGGCGGTATTATTGGTTCGTCAGCCGCCTATTTTCTGGCTAAACAAGGCTACCGCGTTGCGCTGGTAGAAAAGGGACGGGTTGGCGCAGAACAATCCAGCCGTAACTGGGGCTGGTGCCGCCAGCAAAACCGTGATGCCCGGGAGTTGCCCACATCAGGTCTTTCCATGCGCCTGTGGGACGAAATGTCCCGTGATATTGGTGAAGACCTTGGTTTCAGGCGTTGCGGTTTGATGTATGCCACTGACGATCCTCAGCAACTGGCTGAATGGGATGCCTGGCGTGAAACGGCAAAGCAGTTTGATGTGAACACCCGTATGCTGAGTGCAGCAGAAGCCAATGAAAAAATGCCGGCCAATGGCAGAAGCTGGCTGGGCGGCGTGCATTCTGTTGACGACGGCAAAGGTGAGCCTGCCCTTGCTGCCCCCATGATAGCGGAAGGTGCACGGGCACTCGGTGCCACCATTCATCAGCATTGTGCAGCGCGTGGTTTAGATATCACCAGCGGTAAAGTGAGCGGTGTCATCACCGAAAAAGGTACCATTCAAACTCAGCGGGTACTGTGTGCTGCCGGTGCATGGGCTTCCATGTTCTGTCGTCATCACGGCATTATCTTTCCCCAGGCCAGTGTGAGACAAACCGCGTTCCGTTCCAAACCCATTAAGAACATCGGTGAAGCTATTTACACGTCCGGCGTGGCGTTAACCCGTCGCCTGGACGGCACGTACACCGTCGCGCTCAGCGGCACGGCACTGCTTGAATTTACTCCTCAGGGCATACGTTTTGCCAAACCCTTTATGCCCATGTTTATTAAGCGTTTAAAAGCGGTTCAGGCCGGGATCGGCAGTTCGTTTTTCTCCGGCCCTGAAGCAATTAACCGTTGGAAAAACTCGCAGATGTCTCCCATGGAAAAACACCGGATTCTGGACCCGGCACCCGTTAAAAGTAATCTGGAAAAGACCTTACATGCGGTCAGAACCATTTTTCCTGAACTGGCAGATATGGAAATCGGCGAAAGTTGGGGTGGTTATGTAGACTGCACACCGGATGCCATTCCGGTGATGTCTGAAGTAGATGGCCTGGAAGGTTTTTATCTCGCAGCAGGCTGTTCAGGGCATGGTTTCGGCCTCGGGCCCGGACTGGCGAAAGTTGCCGCCGATTTGGTAGTGAACAATACCCCTGAGGTAGATGCTACCGCATATCGTTTATCACGGTTAACTGACGGCTCCAAAATTGAAGTAGGTGCGATTTAGCCGCCCGTAGACGGGCATGACTTACCGGACTTATCAGAGAATGGTGCAGCTTTTGCACCGTTTACCGGCAAAAGCAGTAAACAAACCTGTTCTGCAATTGCCGGAAGTCCTCCGTTATGACGATACCTGCATTTTTTAAGACCCAGGAAGCAATGACCCTGGGCGCACTGTTGTGTGTCATTGCACTACTTTTCATCGCCAAACGCATTATCCTGGTGCGGCTAACCCGAAAAGCCCGCTCTCAGGACAGCTCCATGGCAGGCATTTACCGCATTCTTGTGCTGTCTCTGGATGCGCCTCTTACCCTGTTTATCTTCCTTGTTATTATTGTACTCGGCCGGTTTCTGCTCATTTGGCCTGGTATCATAGACAAAGACATTGCAGCCATTGTGGATCACGTGGTGAAGGCCGGTCTGATCCTCACGTTGTTTCTGTTTTTTGAGCGCTTTTTTACCTATTCGTTACGGCGGTATCAGAATCAGTCCACGCTGGTTAAAAATACCAGCGGCATTGCCGGCGGCGCCATCCGCGCCATACTCGCGTCACTGGCCCTGCTGATAATTTTAAGCACTATGGGCGTGTCTATTACTCCGGTCATTGCGTCACTGGGGATCACTTCTCTGGCAGTGGCTCTGGCCCTTCAGCCTACCCTGGAAAACTTCTTCTCCGGCTTGCAACTGGTCGTGGATAAACCCATCCGCATCGGTGACTTTATTGAGCTGGATTCAGGTGAACAGGGCTTTGTGGAAAAAATTGGCTGGCGTTCCACCTGGGTGCGCATGCTGCCAAATAACATTGTGATCATGCCAAACAGCAAACTGTCGAATTCAAAACTGATTAACTATTACTATCCCGAGCGGGAATTGTCAGTGCCCGTGGAAGTGGGCGTACACTATAATTCTGACCTGGATAAGGTGGAAGATATTTGTCTGGAGGTAGCGAAGTACACGTTAAAACACCACGAATACGGCGTAGAAACCTACGAGCCGTTTGTACTATTTCACACCTTTGATAATTCCAGTATTAACCTGACAGTGATGCTCAGAACAAAGGAATACTTTAACCGCTTCTTTATCAAAAGTGCATTCATCAAGATGCTGAAAAAGCGCTTTGATGAAGAAGGCATTGTAATCCCCTTTCCTATTACAGCCCTTAATGTGGATCAGGAGAATGCGGCAGCAATACTGGCTGCAGCGAAATCTCCGGAGGCAACAATACCACCGGAGAAATCATCATAAATCAACCGCAGCTTGGATTGGGGTTGGTACAAACAGGCCGGGGTTGCTGTTTCTGACGCATTTGCATATAGCTCAGTGCCCACATTACCAGGCCGCCCAGGAACAATAAGGCAGAAGCATAGCCAGTTTCATTGAAGGTAGCGCCCGTAGCCAGCAGAGTACCGCCGATCATGGGGCCGATGGCGTTGGCCGTGTTAAATGCGCACTGTACCAGTGCACCAATCATGGCATGACCGGTTGGGGATACATCCAGCAACATGGACTGAATAACCGCCGCCAGGCCCACACTGGCACCGAGGCAAAATACGGTCACATATAACCAGTAAATGTTTGACGCCGCGAAAACATACATCACAGCAATCCCCACGCTGCAAAGCAGTGCGATGCCAGTGGTAGCAATGGGCGATTTGTCTGCAAGCCGTCCGCACACCCAGTTGCCGATAGTCGTACCGATACCGAACATCATCATGGCAATAGAAATGGTCACTTCAGGGGCTTCAGTTACATTAATAATCGTGTCTGCCAGATACGTGTAAATGCAGAATACGCCGCCGAAACCCACGAAGATAATGCCGGAAATTGACCATACTAATTTGTTCTTCAGCACGCCGAATTCTTCGCGTAACCGGGTTGGAGTTTTCACCGGACTGCCTGGCACAATAAAATAAATCAATACTGCAGTAATAAGGGCCAGTACAGCAACAATGCCCATACAAACCCGCCAGCTCATGGCCTGCCCCACCAGAGTAGCCATGGGTACACCCACAATCGTTGCAATGGTAAGGCCCATAAACACTTTAGACATGAAGCTGGCACGCTTGCCTTTTGGTGCCATGTCTGAGGCTACCAGTAATGCTGTACCAAAATACGCACCATGAGGTAAACCACTGAGTACGCGGTAGAACACCATTTCCGGTAAGGACGTTGCAATAGCACTAAGGCCGTTTGCCACAAACATCATCATCACGAATAAAATCAGCGATGTACGCCGGTTAGTTTTGTTTGTCAGCAACATGAAAAGCGGTGCACCGATCACCACGCCGATGGCGTAACCACTTATCACATTACCGGCCATCGACGGCGTTACGTCAAAAGAAGCTGCAATCAGCGGCAACATTGACATAGACGCAAATTCAGTCAGGCCGAGGGTAAACGTTCCCAGCGCCATAATAAGAATTGGCCAGAAATGAGACGTCTGCGATGTCCCGTTATTAAATGACATAGATACCTTCTATCTGGATAGTGTGTAAATAAAGCCGGCAAAGCCACTGCCTGTCATCGCTTTACATCGCTGATGATTTAGCAAGTCTTCCTACCGGATATAGAATGTGAAATACAGGTGTAAGGTGTATCTGCGATAATTCGGTTAAAACAGAATGTAGCCGGACTTCGCAGTATGATGTTTTAATGTTGATATTGTTCAGTGTTCAGGCCGATCCATCGGAACGACGTTATTATACCGCATGGTGATGGCTGTTGAACAACGTTGTTTGTCATACTATTTTGTTGATTCATCACTGCAACATGCGCTTTTTTCAATATAAATATAGATTACTAACAGCAACTTAAAAACTTTTACGAATAATTGATTTTCCTCTGTGCGGCGTTGTTCATAATGGTTATTATTACCTGCACATAGCGGATAAAAAATTGACATTTTTCCGTCTCTGGCTCGCTCAGGATGAACAGCACGGACGGAACTGCTTGCCGGCATCGCTTCTTTATAAAGCCGGTTTGATTAAAAAAAGAAAAAATAAATACCATGTACAGTAAATTACGCGCTCTGATGACAGCGCTCACGTTATTCGTGCTCTCCGTAATGCCGGCCTCTGCGGCAAACACAGTCGATGATGTCATCAATAAAGTACGGGCGCCGGCTTATGATTGCCCGGACTCTGCCCTGTTTGATGAACTGGAAACCACACTGAGTGATGAGTCTATAACCGCTGAGCAGCGTTTTTCCCTGCTCAGCGCGAAGGGCCAGTTTCTGATCTGCAGAGGCGATTACGAAAGTGCACTGACCATGCTCAAATCCCTGATCGCGCAGGAAGATGTGGATGACACCTCGTACGCTTACGTTTCAGCCATCAACCAAATTGGCTTTATCTACGATGCGCAGGAAAGTCCTGAACGTTGTCAGTATTACCGTCAGGCCAGATCACTGTCTTCACCGGAACGCCACAGCGATATTTTCACCTTCGCTTCATTATCAATCATTACCTATTGCTCAGAATCGTCTACAACCGGAGAGCGTCTTGGTAAGATGTTTACGGTACTGGAGCAGAATGCCGCATCAGGAAACCCCGGCGTACTGGCCCATATCCACAACGCCATCGGGCTGCTCTACGGCAGCCTGGGGCAACATGCTCTGGCGGCAGAGCAATACATCAAAGCTCATGAAATGGGCCTGAAGGTTTATGAAGGCAGCAATAAACTCAGTATTCTCATCAGTGCCATTGTGTCGCTGATAAGCAGCGGGCAAACCGAAGAAGCGTACCGGCGGATCATGGAATACGGCGCACTGAACCGTGAAATTAACACTCCGCTGACTAACTACCACTACCATTACGCCCTGTCGTATTACTATCGTAAAACCCGGGATTTTGACCAGCTTGCAGCCACGTTGCCGGATTTCAAAACGGCGATTTCAGCCGTTTCCAGTTCATTCGGCCTGCTGATGTACAATTGGCACGAAACGGAAGTCTGTTTGTACCATCATGATTTAACCTGTGTGCAGAATTACATAGACAGCTTTAACAAAGGTGATAATTACATTCCGCCCAGATTCAGAACCAATCTGGATTATCTGAGCTTCAACCTTGCCATGTATCTGGCACTGGGCGACATAGAAAAAGCCCGTATTGCCAATGAAGTGTTTGCCGCTGAAGCTGAAAATAAACGCATTCAACAGCAAAACTCAGCAAATATTCTGAGCGCGGCAAATTTGTACAACCGGATTTACGACCTGGAGGGCGAAATTATTGAAGCGAAACAGGAGCGCAAACAAATTCTCGCCATAGTGACCGGTATTTTCCTTATCACTGCTGCGCTGGCAGCCTATGTGCTGCGTAAGAAGTTCCTTGCTTCTAAAGCCATCGACCCGGTCACCCAGTTGTTAAATGCCGATACCGCCATCAGCCGCATAAACAGACTGAATGCCCCCGGTAAAAACCGCGCCATTGCCATCGCTATTTTTGATATCAGTAACCTCCGGGAAATCATCCGGCTGCTGGGCTCTACCAAAGCGGACAGTGTGCTGAGAAAACTCGCACAAACATTACAGCTCACCACCCGGGGGAATGACATTCTTGGACGCTTCGGTACGGAGCAATTCATCATGTGCCTTCACAATATTGAAGAACGCAGCGCCCGTTCTTATTTTGAGCGGGTACAGACCGCGCTGGACAATACGCTGGACAGTGGCACAAAGACCGGCAACGTTGCCGTTGAGTCAAGTATGAGCGTGTTTGTCTCGCACGAAAAGATTACCGATTTAAGTGATATTCTGGATGAAATGGTCATGTCTATTGATATGGAGAACCGGTAACCTTCCCCGCCTGTAGTCTGAAGTTTGCGGGGTACAGCAGTGAAATAAGGTTAGTTTGCAGCGTTTTCCCTGTTAACCGTGACATACTGGTTAGAATAATAAAGGGAACATAACATGAAAAAACTGGCACTACTCACCTTCACGGCAGCACTGACTGCCTGCTCGGGTCCGGCTGAACAGACCGGATCAAGCAGTCAGACAACAACTCAGAAAACAACGACCACTCATTTTGATATGTACCTTGGCGGTACAGACGTGGGTGATATGGATATCACCCGTACCGGCAATAAAATAGACATTGATTACGGCTTCTCAAACAACGGCCGCGGGGCCAGCAGCACTGAAACCATAATTTTGTCTGACAACGACATTCCTCTTTCCTGGTCTGTTGAAGGTAAAACTGTGTTCGGGAACGCCACGCAGGAGAATTTCTCAGTCTCAGGTAACACCGCCACGTGGCAATCTAAAGCCGAATCCGGTGAGGCCGGATTTGACGGTGAACCTGTGTACATTGCACAGAACGGCAGCCCGTTCAGTGAGTATCTTTATGCCCTGCCGTTGCTGAATAACAATCTGACACAGTATCCCGCCCTTCCCTCCGGAAATATTACGCTCAGCAAAAAGCAGGATCTCACGCTCTCCGCCACCGGCGGTGAAATGAAAGCCACACTCTATGCCATTGGCGGGATTTCCATGAACCCGTCTTATTTCATCATTGATGAAAACAAAGCGTTAGTGGGGCTGGTCAGCCCGCGCACAGCGATAGTTAAACCGGAGATTGCCGGGGATGAAGCACGCCTGCGGGAATTAACCGCACAGCTTAATGCACAGCGCTATAAAGATATCGCCAGCCGTTATCTGCACGACTACGAAAAGCCGGTACGCATCAATAATGTCCGTATTTTTGAGCCACAAAGTCTTTCTCTCAGCGAACCGAAGTCTGTAGTGATCACCGGTAACACAATCACGGCAATCGAAGCAGTCAGTGCTGCACCGTCAGACGACGAAGTGACCATTGAAGGTAACGGCGGCACGCTGGTAGCCGGACTTTACGAAATGCACGGTCACATGAGTGATAACGATGCGCTGTTAAACGTGCTTGCCGGTGTTACTTCCGTGCGAGACATGGGCAACGAAGTCGATATTCTGCAGGGTATTACAGACAATATCGCCAATGGCATACTGGTAGGCCCGCGCATTGCTAAAAGCGGCTTTATTGAAGGTAAAAGTCCCTTCAGTAACTCCACCGGTGAACTGGCCGCCAGCGAAGACGAAGCCGTAGAACTGGTCCGCAAATATGCCGGAATGGATGATTATATTCAGATAAAAATCTACAGTTCGGTGAACCCGGAATGGGTGCCGGCCATGGCAAAAGAAGCACATGAAAACGGCCTTCGGGTTGCCGGACACATTCCGGCTTTCGCCAAAGCAGATGAAATGATTGCTGCCGGTTATAACGAGATCACCCATATTAACCAGTTAATGCTGGGCTGGGTGCTCGACAGAAAAGAAGATACCCGCACGTTATTCCGCATTACCGGCATGAAACGCTTTACAGATTTGGATCTGAACAGCGATCAGGTTAATCACACACTTACGCTGATGAAGGAAAATAACATCGCGCTGGATCCCACAACGGTGATCCACGAACATGCCATGACCTCCCGCAACGGTACGGTAAGCCCCGGTGTGGTGGACTACATTGATCACATGCCTCTCAGCAGTCAGCGTGCCGCAAAGGTCGCTATGCTGAATGTGGCGGATGAAGCTGAAGATAAAGCTTACAAAGACGCCTACGCGAAGATTGTAACCACTCTGAAGAAAATGCACGAAAACGGCATTCTTCTGGTGCCCGGTACGGATATGGGCGGCGCTTTCCGTCTGCACCGTGAGCTGGAGTTGTTTCAACAATTTGGTATGACACCGGCAGAAGCTTTGAAACGAGGCTCCCGGGACATGGCCGTATACATGGGTCATGATGACAAACTGGGCAGCATTGAAACGGGCAAGCTGGCTGACTTCTTCCTTATTCCAGGCAACCCGGTGAAAGATTTAAAAGCCATCAAAACCATCGCCATGGTCGTCGCTGACGGGCGTATTCTGTTCCCTGATGAAGTGTATCCTGAGTTTGGCATTACGCCGTTCACCACCCTGCCGGAAGTAAAAGGCGAATAACCCCGCTATCTTAACAAATAAAACAACGCAGCCCCGTTAACGGGGCTGCTTAATCAGTTAACTGCTGCCGGCAATATTCAGGCGCCCTGAGGCATAAATGCCGGTGAACTCACCCTCTGTGCTTCCGGCTCCGGCGTAATATTAAACACAATAAACATTAAAAATGTGCAGTACATGCTTGCAGCGAGCAGCAAAAATGCGCTCCAGTCCTGTTTCAGCACAATCGCCAGCGGAACAAACAAAGCCACAGGCAGAAAGGCTGCCAGGGTTTTCCAGCGTAACATCAGCGACAACCAGATATGCTCTCCCTGTTTGCGGGACAGTGAGAAACTGTGACAAAAATGAGCCAGGATGTAGGGCATCAATTGGGCCACACACACCAGCGCACCGCCAAGAACAATCCCCGTCAACGTCATCCCGTCATAGGCCACCGCTGCATTTCCGGAGGCTGCCGGCATTAACCCTGACAGTAAATCAGCGGCAAAAAATGCCAGCCAGCTTAAAGCAGTTATCCCCAGAATAGCCGGCAATATCAGCCGCTGATGAAAGTTCAGTTCGGCGGCAAGTCGTCTGAGCGAACCATACCGGTACTGAATACTGACCACACATACCACAAGTGACACCAGCAACGCACACGCGCCCATACGTAACGGAAAGAAAGAGAACGGCACCACAGTAACAAGCAGAGCCAGCAGCAACATCACACCACAGATCACAGGTGACCGGGCAATGAAACGGCACATTTCCTTGTAGCCCCGAAGATAGTCCTGTACAGAAAGATTGGTATTGATTTGCATAAGAACACCTTTTGAAGATAAGCGTCTATTTTATGCGCAGCACTGAAGAATTGAAGTGTATGAACATTAAACCAGGTATCAGATTGTATGACAGGGTATGTTTTTTAATACGATGTGAAATATAACAGACATCCATTCTGCGTAAATAGGACAAAACTGCCGTCTCCGTAAAACTCAGCAGTTCACAATGGTGCGGATGGCTATTGGCATATTCTGAATCACAAAGGCAACACCAAATTGGTTAGACAAAAAGACCACAAAAAATTAACATCAAACTCCACCCAACCAACCAATTGGTAACAACTTGAACCAAAAACCTCACTTACCACATAAAATATCAACACGCCTCCTCCCGTTTCCTTGCAAAACCTTCTTTGCTGCGATGTTTCTTACAGCATGTGGGGGGAGTAACGACATAACAGCTACCAATCAAACTACCGAACCGGTTAATCAACCTACACCTGACAGTAACGCTTGTAACAAAAATACTCATCCGGTAATAGCTGTCAGCGCAAGCGACAACTTACCTGATTACCCGCCAGAACTCGCCAGTGATGGCGATACATCAGTGCAATCCCGTTGGGGATTTGCCGGAGACGACGGTCAGTTAGTACTTGATCTCGGCAGTGAAAAAACTGTTGGAGCGCTGGCAATTAAATGGTTTGAAAGTACCAAATACAGTAATCGTTTCCAGATTGACGCGGCCACCGCTACCAATACCTGGTTTCAGGTAAGTGACGCTTTATCATCAAGTACCCGACAAGGTGGCTACGAACTGTACCCGCTAAGCGTAAGTCAGGCCCGCTATGTACGGGTTTCAATTGACGGTGATAACAGCACCGCCGGTATAGTGGAAGTGAAAGTTTATGAATGTCAGACACAAACGGGTCAGTTCAATCAAACTCTTCCTTCTGAAAACGGCATAGAATTGGATGACTGGTATTTGAGTATCCCTGTGGACGAGGATGAAAATGGACGTTCAGACAGTATCTCAGAAACAGAACTGGCTAATGGCTACGCCCATTCTGATTTCTTTTACGCCGGTAAAGATGGCGGGATCGTTATGCGCTCACCGTCCTACGGATACAAGACATCTCAAAACACCCAATATGTACGCGTTGAACTCAGAGAAATGCTCAGGCGGGGCAATACCGCAATATCCACACAGGGAGTAAACAAAAACAACTGGGTCTTCGGTAGTACTACTGCACAGGCACAACAGCAGGCTGGCGGTGTCAACGGTGATCTTCATGTCTCCCTTGCGGTAAATGAAGTGACGACGAGCGGAGAAAAGTATCAAGTAGGACGCGTCATCATAGGTCAGATCCACGCTAATGATGATGAACCAATCCGACTTTACTACCGCAAATTACCTGCTAACAAAAATGGGGCTGTGTACTTTGTTCACGAGAGCCGGGAGACAGATAGTGACGGTAATAAAGTTGAGACTTTTGTAGAAATGATTGGAAGCCGTGCCAATGACGCACCGGACCCGTCCGACGGCATCGCACTGGACGAGCGCTTCGACTACCATATTTCGGTAGATGATAATTTACTTACGGTAACCATTAGCCGCCTTGATCACGAAGACATTGTTGCCCACTACGATATGGTTAACAGTGGATATGATGACAGCAGTCAGTACCAGTATTTTAAGGTCGGAGTCTATAATGTAAATAACTCAAGCGCTCCGGAGGAAGCGGTTCAAGCCACATTTTACACAATTCGTAACAGCCATACCGGGTACCTGTTCAGCGAATAGTAAGCTTAATAAAGCCTGCCTCAATGAGTGGCAGGCCCGATATTAAAATGTTTAGTGAATATAGTGAAGATGATAGAAAGTAGCCTGCACGTAATCTCCTTTCTCACCGCCATTATTCTGGTTATACACACCCGCCTTAAAATACATATACTGATCACCACCAAAGTAACCACTCGCGGTCATATCATAAGATTTAGTTATATTTACTTTACCTGCTCTTATTAAAGTGACATGCAATACATTGTTTTCGACAGTGATTTTATAACTGAACGGTTCATTCAACGCAATGCCTTCTTCAGGATCCGGCAATGTGTGCGAACGGGACCCAATCATATTTACCCAGACATCGTCCCCGCCATTAATTTCATGTGCGAAATAAACTGACCCTCTTTCATTGCCGGGTAATTTGCGATAGTAAAGTCGAACGGGTTCATCATTCGTGGCATGAATTTGCCCTATAATGACCCGCCCTATTTTCTTTTCATCGCCGGTGACAGATACCCTGTTTACTGCCAATGTGGCTTCTAAACTCCCTTCTACAGCGCCCGCTTCACGTCGTAATGAGCTATGTGCACCACTGAAAACCCAGTTGTTTTCTGTCACGCCCTGAGTTTTGATTCTGGTATTTCCCCGTCTGAGCATTTGTCTTAGCTCTGTTCTGGCATATTTAGTGTTCTTCGATGTTTTCGCACCCACATTGGGACAGGCGAAAACCATACCGCCATCACTGGAAGTGTAAAATAAAGGGTTCACTTCAAACTGTTCACTCAGCGACTGCTCATAGACCAGGTCTGCTTTTCCATCTTTGTTTACGTCTGTAGGCAACGTCAGACTCCATCCCAATAAATCAAAGTTCTCCCCGGGTGCTTTATCAGGACTTAAAGACCCAAAGTTACCCAATAGTACCCCGTCGGCCAGGCCCTGTTGAGACGATACCGGGCCGGGGAGAGTCTGCTCCCCTCCTTTACTATTGAGCGCGTATAAAATTGTCGCTATAAGAACAAAACGAATTGCGTAAGGTATCATTGCCTTCATTGGTCATCCAATTTGGTAAACTAAATTATCAAAATGTTTTAACCTATAATAAAGATTGGATCAACAACCCATTTACAAACAATCCACTTCAATTCTGTTTCATATTGTTATTTCCAGACAGCCCTGATCCTTACAGTTAAAAGCAATAACACATTGAGTCATGGTTAAAAATTGTGAATGATACAATACCAGACCGCACCAACGACCAATTCCTTTTAGTAGATCCATAAATAGAATACTACAGAAACTTGTGTTCATTACTGTCTCCACTGCACCCTCCATTCACCACCACCTAAAAAACATTGGTAACAACAACTGGTAAATTTGATACCAACAATTGGTTGCCAATTTGGTTTTACTTATTTATATTGAATACAACAACAAAATAACAACTAAATAACACCAGTGTCTTATTTACTCGCACTATGTAACATCGGAGAACTCAACATGTCGGTGATATCAGGGAAACACAGGGATTATAACTACCAAATAAAACCTTTCAGGCTTTCGCCCGTTGCAAAATTGGTAAAAGCAGCTGCCATCGCCTCGGTAGCCAGTTCAATTGCATTTACTGCATCCGCACAAGAAGGAGAAACAGACACAAGTGCAGATGAAAATGTAGAAGTCATTGACGTTGTCGGTACACGAAGAACAATTCAGGATCAGATTGCCATCAAGCGTGAATCTACTACAGTGCTGGATGGCCTGTCGGCTGAAGACATCGGCGACCTGCCAGCACTGTCAATTGGCGAAGCACTGGAATCTATTACCGGCGCTTCCTCGCACCGTGAAAATGGAGGTGCGACTGAAATCACTATACGTGGATTGGGCCCGTTTCTTAGTGCAACCCATATCAATGGGCGCGAGGCAACAAACGGAAGTGGTGACCGTTCAGTTAATTTCTCTCAGTTTCCCTCCGAGTTAATGAAAAAAGTAGGCATCTATAAAACCCAGGATGCATCAATGATAGAGGGTGGCGTGGCAGGAGTTATCACATTAGAGACGTTAAAACCGTTAGAGTTTGGTAAGCAACGTTTTCAAACCGAATTTAAGCTGAACGCTAATCCGGATGAGTTTAATGTCGATAACTCAATGCATAGTAATTTAGGTTATCGGGGTACCGTAAGTTATGTTGATCAATTTAAGTTCGATAGTGGTCAGGAACTTGGATTATCAATTGGTATTCAGCGTCAGGATATTAGTCAACCGGAAGCAGAATACCGGAGCTCGAGTCCGACCGGCGCTTCCCTGTGGGCCTGTTTGAATGATCCGACTAATAACAATGAAGGTTTCTTTCGCAGCTCCGCCGGAGATTGCGAAGATCAAGTAGCCGGCAGTAGTAACCAGGGTTATCAAACTGCCATAGACCCCGAAACCGGAAATGCTCAGGACGCCGGTACTCCCTATGCATGGACGGGTTCCAGCCGAAGCTTCCGTCAGAATGAAACATCAGACGAACGGGACGCGATATTCCTCGGGTTGCAATTCAGACCCGCAGATGACTGGGACATCAACATTGATGTCCAAATTTCAGATCGTGTTCAATCTGAGGCACGTCATGACTTACTTTTCTTACAGAAGCGCGTGACCCCGGGTGTAACGGGGGAAAACTTAATTACGAATTCAGTGGGCGGTATTCTGCATTGGGAAGGCGAAGAGCGTTTCGAATCAGCAGGCGAGCAATTCTCCCGTGAAGAGAATTATCGTGGCTACGGCCTGAACATAGAACACTCCCCCACCGACGAACTGTTAATAAGCGCGGACTTCAGCTACTCACAAACCAAGAGGGAAGAACTTCAAATATCCAACCGTGGCCGCACCAGTGGTCGTCCTTTTTTCTCCTGGGATATGGGGGAATATATTCCCAATCTGACCGTGACTGATTTTGATGTAACGGACATTTCGAATTTCACAGATAGTTTGCGTACCCGGTTAGACCGCGAAAATGTGCGGGAAAACGAAATAATGGGTGCAAGAGTCGATTTTGAGTACTTTTTAGCCGGAGACATATTTAGCAGTATTCAGGGTGGCATCAGAATGTCAGAACTTACATTCGTCCAGTTCGGCGGAAGTAACGGCAATGGTTCCCGGGTTGAATATAATTTGGATGAAAGTGTTACGTCTGCCCTTGATGTACTTGAGGGATGTCAAATAAGTTTCCCGGAAACTGACTTTTTATCAAACGTCTCGGATGGCGATCTTATTACTCATGTGGACAGTTCAGGAAATGTGGTTGCCAGTGGCACAGGGTCTTCATGGGCAACCTACGACAATGTTTGCTTCTCTGAAGCAGTAGCAATATCAGAAGGCGGTGAGTTCGCTTACCCGGAAGTGATATATGAGAATTCAGGCACGATAGATGTCACAGAAAAAACAACTGCAGCGTACCTGATGGCAAGTTATGACACTGAAATATATAGTAAATTCATTCGTGGCAATTTCGGTGTTCGCGTAGTAGATACAGAAGTAACCTCCATTGGCTTCAGGCAAGCCGTTGATATTATTGCTGATGAAAACGGCATACTCCAGTTGTTCAGAAGCCCGGACAACATCGAACGCGTTATAGGTGGTGGTGATTACACGGAAGTCTTACCTAGTTTTAACCTGGTAGTAGATTACA
This sequence comes from Alteromonas sp. NFXS44, assembly GCF_040148705.1. Lineage (NCBI taxonomy): Bacteria > Pseudomonadati > Pseudomonadota > Gammaproteobacteria > Alteromonadales > Alteromonadaceae > Alteromonas > Alteromonas sp. NFXS44. The sequence goes on from NZ_JAGDEA010000008.1 coordinate 337,445, forward strand.
CCGACGACATTTTGTTAAGAGCCGGAATTTATCGTGGGATGTCCCGCGCAAACCCGTCTGACATGGCTTACAGCCGCGACTTTATCGAAGATCCCGGGGCAGATCCGACGACTATCAGTGATCTTCTGGTAGGTGTTAACGGGTCAGGAAACCCCGATCTGCAGCCGCTAATGTCCTGGAACTATGATCTGGCCATTGAGTGGTATCCAAATGAAGATTCTATCTTCGCATTCGGTTTATACCACAAACAGTTCAATGGTGGTTTTCAGCAACAAACGCAACTGGAAAACTTTACTGTAAATGGTGAAGAAGTCGCACTACCGATTACAAATTCAGTCACAACTGAAGAGTCCAGCAGCCTTACAGGTATCGAAGTTTCTGTTGCATACCGCTGGGACACTGGTGTTGGCGTCAAATTTGGTTACAACTACGCTGACACTGATTTTGAGTTTGAAGACAGCAATTACGGTACTACCTTCGAGTCTGATTTAGACGGCGTCACTACACAGTTGACAGAAGGCATTGTACCTCCGGGGTCTGTCCCCGGATTCTCTGAACACGTGTTTAGCGGTCAGGTCTATTACCAGATTGGTGACTTCGATACTGCACTTATCTACAAATACCGTAGTGAATATTTCCAACCTTACACAAGTGATGGCACAAGGCTCCGCTTTGTCGATGATGTGGGTGTCTGGGAAGCCCGCGCTTCATACAAGATCAACAAACACGTTCGTGTAAAAGTCGAAGCCATTAACTTGTTTAGTGAGCCTCGTTCAGATGATTTCTATGTCATTGGCAACACCGGCCAGGTAAGTGATTACGGTCCGCGCATATTTGCCGGTATCAGCTACAAATACTAGGAATTTGTGATTGCGAATGTGTGCAATCCGGAAAAACAAAACAAAAAATTTAAATCATACAGTCATGTCAAAATCACAACGGCTTGTTTTGACATGACCTCTCAAGTGTGCCTGTTTTACGTAGGTACCATCGTATCTGAAAAGAAACACAACACTTGGGAACTGGCACTTTCAGGAGTAGAAAGCATGGTTAAAAAGTTACTTATTCCGGTCATGGCTGCTACAGCGTTAGCAGGATGTGGAGGCGATGATGAGGCGGAGTTGGACAAGAATAATCGTGGTAGTATTACACTATCAGGCGATGAGTTTATTGCAGGCGTAACACTCACTGCTACCGCAAATGATCCTGATGGCATTATCGCGGATACCCTAAAATACGCATGGTCTACCGGCGCAACAGGTACGACCTACACTATCACGGAAGCAGATGAGGGTTCGGTAATTACTGTATCTGCCAATTACACCGATGAAGCAGGTTTTACTGAAGGCGTCGGAGCATCAACTCCGGTTATACTTCCCACACTTGAAGTTACCGCAAACATTGTCAAAGGCCCTGTGAGTAGCGCAAGTTGTGAAATTTTTGCCATCGACGACAGTGGCGCTGCAATAACACCCGCGCAGGCGTCTGCAACTTCCGGTGAAACCGGAAACGTTACTTTTACCGACGTGCATTTTGAAGGCAACGGTCTGGTATCCTGTACTGGCGGAAACTACCTTGACGAAGCTACTGGCAATACGCTGGACGCACCAGCAATGCGTTCAGTAATCAATGTTGTTGAAGGCAATGAAGACACTCCTGCTCCCACCTACGTGGTGTCCCCGTTAACTGAAATAGCAGTGCAAGGCGCAGCTTCAAACTTAAATACCTACGCGGATGTCGCTGCAGCCTATCACCTACGTTTTGGTATTCGTTTTGACGCAACCGAGGTGTCGCCAACTGCTGTAGGTGTAACACCGTTAGGAGCAGACGGTGCTGAAAATGCCGACAGATATGGGTCCGTACTGGCGCTCTTATCTTCTCTTGATGCCAATGATGCCGGCAATGATATGGCAGCGCTGCTGGCTGAACTCGCTTCCGATTTGGCCGACGGGGCATTCACTCAGGACAACCTGGATGCTCTCGAATCGGCACAAGTTAGCTTACAAACATCATCTGCAGTTGCCGGGGATGTTGATGAATCAATGCTAAACATCGTAGGCGCAGCTATTGGCTACAACAATACGCCGGTTACAGCCATTATTGGTGGAACTTTGTCGGGGACTGTGGAAAATACGGCATCAGATCCCCTCACTGGCTTTGTTACTGTAGACGATCCTAACTTCTTAGAAGATGCCATAATACCTCAAACTGATGTAGCGCTTGATTATGGTTCATTCGGCATCACTGAAAATGGTGCATGGTCTTATACCGTTGACCTTGAGAATGAAACCGTGGCGAATCTGGAAGTGGGCAATTCAGTGCGTGATTACGTCAACATCGAATCGGTTGATGGCACCACTACCGAAATTGCAATTCGCGTTGCTGCATTGACGCAAGTTGTAAAAATCTCAGATACAGGTGGTGATACCGGTGAAATCAGATTCAGCGTTGATAACCTCCGTCAGGGCAAGCTAAAGGCATCTTTCTCGAAAGAAGAGGCCCTCGGTAGCGATGGCAACATCAAAGATGCCTATATCACTCTTTACGGTAGCTCAGGCAGTTCAAGTGAGTCGCTTATCGACTTACGTGTTCAGGGCAATCAAACTGATAGTGACGGCCTCCCCATTGAGCCCCGCTTCCTTGTTCGTAATACCGACAGCGATGCTTACCCGGGTTCAGTCGTCACCGCGCCATTTGTTGAAGAGCAGTTTTATGATGTAGAAATCACCTGGAACATGGACAGTGACGAACAGTTGACCGTGAGCATCAACGGAGAAGTCATCGGTGGCGGTTCGTTTTCAACAGCTGCTGTAGTTGATTCTGACTTTACAGATTTGGATCAGTGGTTTGCCGACGGCGTACAAACCGTACAATTCAGATTTGGTGACAACGACAGAACGATTCCATTTGGCTCGTTTTATGTAGACAACATTACCGTATATTCAGATGAAGCCGGCACAACAGCTGTATTTGAAGATAACTTCGAAAGTTACGCAACCGGTGAAACCCTGGACGGCGATTCCAGCTTATATAGCCTGGCAATATATTCTGAAGTCGTGGTATTTGATGTGGGTGATGGTGAAGCTGAACCAACCCCGGCAGTGTTCTTTAATTTGAACGGCGCCATAACAAGTGATGCCATTGAACCGTCAACGGGCATGGTCAGTGTGCTTGATCCGGATGATGGCGAAGCATTTGTTACTCCCGCATCCACCGTAAGTACTTACGGTATGTTCACCATCATGGAAGACGGTTCCTGGACCTACACCCTTGACACTGCCAATCCCACCATCGCAGCACTGGTGAGTGGCGAGCGGGTCTCAGATACCATTACTATATCCTCTGTAGACGGAACTACTGCAGAGGTGTTAATTACCATATCAGGAGTCGGCGGTGAAACTGGTGGCGCCAATCAAGTTGCCGTAATCAGAGATACGAGCGACAGTGACACTGGTGAATTGCGATATGCCCTTGGGGATAATGGACCGCTTGCTGCGGGCAGAGTGACGGCTTCTGTTATGCGTAAGGATGACGATTTCGGTGATGGCGATGCATTTATCACTTTGTTCAACTCAGCAACAAATAACGATGGCGCAATTGTAGATCTTCGTATCAAAGACGATGGTTTCAGTCTCCGGAGTCCCGGCGACGTCGATACCTCATCTGCAACAGTGAGACTTGATGAGTTCATGGATGTTGTTATTACGTGGGAATACCCGCAAGGTAACCTTGACGTAAATCCACTGGTGACCGTCGAAGTTGATGGTGTCAGTTTTGCTGCTGAAGGCTTTACACCGGATAACAGTTCCACGGGCGGTGTGACCCATGTAGCATTCAGATTTGGCGATAATAGCGGTGTAAGAGCAGACACTGGCACGTTTACCATTGATGACCTGGTTATTTACTCAGACACCGATGGCACTACTGAAGTCTTTTCAGATGATTTTGAATCTTTTGCAGATGGCGATTCACTGGATACTGACAACCCGGCTTCTCTCTATAATTCAAGCACTTCAGAAGCAACAGTAGAAACCATTGGAAATGCCGGTGGATTGGGTACAGACGGCAAAAAGTTCGCAGAAATCCGGGACACAGATGCCTCTGACACAGGTGAACTGAGATATGCATTGGGTGATGATGGCCCGCTGGCCCAGGGTCGGTTTGAAGTGGATATCAAACGTCTTGACGATGATTTGGGTGACGGTGATGCATTTATCACCCTGTTTAACTCAGCAACAAACAACGACGGCGCCATTTTAGATCTGCGTATCAAAGACGATGGCTTTGGCGTGCGCAGCCCGGGTGATGTCGACACATCTGCCGCTACAGTTGTCCCCGACCAGTTTATGAACGTGGTTGTGACCTGGGAATACCCTGAAAGCAATCTGGAAGTGACCCCTCTGGTAACCGTTGAGGTTGATGGTGTAAGAATGACCACTGACGGATTCACACCAGATAACAACTCTGTTGGTGGTGTTACACACATCGCAGTACGCTTCGGAGATAACAGCGGTACAAGACCCGACACCGGGGTGGTATCCGTGGATAACTTCACGATCTACTCAGATACCGCGGGCTCTGCGCAAATCTTTAAGGATGATTTCGAGTCATATCTTGAAGGTGACTCGTTAGATACTGACAATGCAGCATCACTCTACAACTCATCTACATCCGAAGCTGTGATTGGCGTAGAATAGGCTACATTGAACATCTGAGCCGCTGATGCGAAGCGGCACATATAGTTCCCAAACCCCTCTATTGCAGAGGGGTTTGTTGTTTATGACTACATAACCCCCATTTTTACCCCGACAATATTGATCAAATTCCAAACACCCGCTATTTTTACCCTGATAAAAATAAAGGGTACAAATATGTGGGTGACATCTACATCGCAATCCATAACAAAACTCTCATCGCGCAGGGTGAATTGCCGGCGGTTATTCGTGAAACAGTGAAACAGTTTCCTGACGCTGAGCCTTACTTATTTAAGTTAGATGACGGTAAACGCACTGATATCGACTGGCGCGGCGATGCTGAAGACGTAATCAGCCGTTTGCCTGTTTCATTAATGCCGCAGGTTAAAAAGCGGGGGCGCCCTAAGCTTGGCGTGAAATCAAAAGAAGTGACGCTGTTACCTGAACACTGGGAGTGGCTGTCCTTGCAGCGCGGGGGCGCATCGACAACTTTACGCAAGCTTATAGACGCAGTCATGGCTCAGATGACACCTGAGCAGGCACGTCGCATTAAGCAGGATCAGCTCTACAATATGATGCGGGTATTTGAAGATGAGGCTGGTTTTGAAGCGGCTTCAAGAGCACTGTACCGGTTGGATGAAACAGCTTTCACGCAGGCAATAGCAAACTGGCCTCAGGCGCTGCAGGCAATATACAAGGACAAGTTCATAAGCTTGACCTCTACAGGAAAAGACACAAATGACGGAACAAACTAATCAAAACCCGTATGTCACCCCGCCCCTTACGCGGGTATTTTTAAAAACTGCACTGCCCATCATTCTGATGATGGTCGTAAGCGGCTCACTGAATCTGGTAGACGCGTACTTTATTGGTGTATTTGTGGGGGCGGATGCGCTGGCAGCGGTCACAGCGATGTTTCCGTTGTTTATGGTTCTGATTGCCCTGTCCACCTGGATTGCCAGCGGTTTTGCCAGTGTAATGGCCCGTCTGCTGGGAGCAAACCGCTATGAAGAAGCCCGTAACGCCTATGCACAGGCACTTACACTTGCGCTGGTGATAAGCGTTCTGCTGATGATCGTATTCAGCCTGACTGGTCAGTCACTGGCGCTGGCCAGTAACAACGATAATCCTGCGCAGGCAGCTACCAGCTTTACCTATATGAGCATCATTATGTATGGGGCTCCGTTATTTTTCTGGCTGGCCATCGCTTCAGACAGCTTGCGCAGTGAAGGTCACATCGGCTTTATTGCACTGGTCTCGCTGATAACAACGGTGGGTAACGGCGTCATGAATTACGTCTTTATTGTCCTGTTGGAAATGGGTGTAGCCGGGTCTTCTTACGGTACGGTAGCCTCACAAATTATTGCCTTATGTGCTGCGTGGGCTTTTCGCCGCAGCCATAAAAACCGCACCGGTCTGCCGCTGTTCGCCATCACAGCGCTGCGGAACAGATGGCGTGAGTATTTGTCTCTGGGCGCACCATCCAGCCTCACCTACGTAGGCGTAGCACTGACTTCCGGAGCTATTTTGTTCAGCCTGCAACAATGGCTGCCGGACAACTATGAAGTAACCGTAAGTGCCTATGGCGTGATCACACGGGTTCTGACCTTCGTGTACTTACCACTGCTGGGGCTTGGCCTCGCGATGCAGAGTATTGTGGGCAATAACGTCGGCGCGCAGCAATATCAGCGGTCTAACCGCAGCTTGTGCATCGCTGTCGGCGTTGCGCTATTTTATGGCGTGGCCACCGAAGGGTTATTATGGTGGCTGCGGGCTGACGTTGGTCAGTTGTTTGTGGACGATCCCGCCGTCACAGATGAGATAGCCAGATTACTGCCTGTCGTCAGTCTCGCCTTATTCCTGATAGGTCCTTTAATGCTGATAAGCTTCTACTTTCAGAGTATTGGTGATGCCAGACGGGCAGGAATATTAACGATTGCCAAAACGTACCTGTTTGCCCTGCCGTTAATTTTTCTGTTGCCGCTCATGTGGGGAGAATGGGGAATCTGGTATGCAGGCCCGGCAGCTGAATTTCTCGGGCTGATGCTTACCGCAGGTATTTTGTATCACCGTGCAGGTAAGGGCAATCACCGCTTTGGTTTGCTGTATGCTGAGCGTCAGGCTGAGCCACAAGCCGGAGAATAGAAACAGAACGTTATGACCTCAGAATTTATTGATAGCCTGCATGATGTATTTTCAACGCTGCAACCGGTAACAACACGGCGGATGTTTGGCGGAACAGGTCTGTTCCACAGTGGCCTCATGTTCGCCATCGTCATTGATGATTTGCTGTATCTGAAAGCAGATAAAGAGACCAGCCAGCAATTTATTAATGAAGGCTGTGAGCCGTTTACTTATAGCAGGCAAGGCAAACAGGTCGCACTGCAATACTACAGTGCACCTGATTGTATTTATGATGATCCCGACGATGCTGCTCTGTGGGCACAGCTGGCCTTTTCCTGCGCCTTACGCAGCAGGCGGTCTTGAGTCCAGCCAGCCCGGATCTAACGTAGGAACACTGGCCACCAGCTTCTTCGTGTAATCATGGGAAGGCGCTGTACTTACCGCCTCACCGCTTGCGTACTCCACCGCATTACCTTTATAGAGAACCAGCACATCGTCACACAAAGTGCGTACAGTAGGTATATCGTGGCTGATAAACACTATGGCTATATTCAACTTCGCCTGCAGATCTTTCAGCAGTGCTAAAATAGCTGCGGCAACAACAGTATCAAGCGCTGATGTCACCTCGTCACATAAAATTACCGACGGTTCCGCAGCCAGCGCGCGGGACAGGTTAATACGTTGTTTTTGCCCGCCTGACAGCGCGCCGCATTTACGCTCAGCCAGTTCAGCGGGCAATTGCACCAGCGCTAACAGCTCTGCCACACGGGCACGTTGTTGCTCCCCTTTCATGCCATGGAAGAAAGCTAATGGCCTGCCAATAATATCCCCCACTTTCTGCGCCGGGTTCAGCGCAGTATCCGCATTCTGGAACACCATCTGCACGCGCTGACACTCACTTTTGCTGCGGGACGAAACAGACGCAGGCAGCTCCTTTCCATCCAGCAACATATAGCCTTTCGCTGCGGGAATTAAACCTGCGATAACACGCGCGAACGTTGATTTTCCGGAACCGGACTCACCGATAATGCCGACGGTTTTGCCCTTTTCCACTTTAATAGACACGTCATGCAAAACAGGAATTTGCGGTATACCTTCTGCGGTAATTTTACCGTAGCCAGCAACAATATTGCTGACCTCAAGGACTGTTTTTGCCGTTGGCCGGTTTAATCCGGACGCACCGTGAGACACCGCAGCCAGCAACTGACGGGTGTAGGGCTCTGCTGCGTGATTTAAGATTTCAGTAGTGGTGTTGTGCTCCACCATTTTGCCATGTTGCAGAACAAGGATCTGATCGGCCATCTGCGCAACCACAGCCAAATCATGAGATACATACACAGCCGTGGTATTCCTGGCTTTCACCGCCGCTTTAAACGCTTTGAGCACATCAACCTGAGTGGTGACATCCAGTGCAGTAGTCGGCTCGTCAAAAATAACCAGTTCAGGGTCACAAATAAGCGCCATCGCTGCCATCAACCGTTGCAACTGACCACCGGATACTTCGTGTGCATAACGGTTTCCAATAGTATCATAATGAGGTAACGACAACTGCCTGAACAGCTCTGTGGCCTTTTTCTGTGCTTCAGACCGGCTCATGGCGCCGTGAATTAACGCCCCTTCTATCACCTGCTCCATGATTTTCCGGGAGGGATTAAACGCTGCAGCCGCACTTTGTGCTACATATGCCACTTTCCACCCCCGCAATGACGCTAGCATAGTATCGCTCAGTCCGAGCATACTCTGCCCGCCCACCGCGACTTCACCACCGGTGATATAACAACCCGGCCGGGCATAGCCCAGTAACGACATGGCGATGGTTGTTTTACCCGAGCCGGATTCACCGATAAGGGCCAACACTTCTCCGCGCTTTAGGGTAAAGCTGACATCTTTTACAATAACTTTTTTGCTGTCGCCCTTCCCCACGGAGACTTCGAGTTTATTAACCGAAACATGAGATGACATATTATTTATCTCCTGCGGAATAGGTGGCACTGCCACGGAAACTGTCGATAAACAGATTCACTGCAATGGTAATGGTCGCTATGGCGAGTGCAGGAACGATGACTGCCGGCGCGCCTTCTGCCAGTCCGGAAATGTTTTCTCTGACCAGCGAACCCAAATCGGCTTCGGGCGGTTGTACGCCCAGCCCCAGAAAACTCAGGCTACTCAGCAACAGCACGACGAACACAAAGCGCAGACCAAAATCAGCCAGCATGGGGTGCACAATATTAGGCAGAATTTCCCTGGTAGCTAAATAGAAGCTGCCTTCGCCACGGGTACGGGCCACGGTAACAAAGTCCATATTGGCAACATTCACAGCCAGTGCTCTGGCGATCCTGAACGAACCGGGCATGTAACTGAAGGCTGTGATAGCCAGTAAGATAGTAACGGAAGAGCCGAATGCAGCAATCATCACCAGAGCAAAAATTTTGCTGGGAATGGATATCAATGCATCCATAAGACGGCTGATGATTTCATCGGTGCGTCGTGAACTGACAGATGAAAACAGGGCGACTAACGTACCGCTTGCGCAGGCCAGACCGGCAGCAACAAGGGGAATAAAAATCGTATAGCGGGCACCGTCCAGCATACGGCTCAGTACATCACGACCCAGATAGTCTGTACCCAGCCAGAATTCACTGTTCACCGGCTCAAACACTTCCCATGCAACAATGGCGTTTCCGCTGTGAGGCGCCATAAACGGACCCAATACGGCAATGAACAACCAGAAAATAATGACGGTAAAACCAATTTTTCCGGAAACCGGTAACTGATTCAGATTAATACGCATGATCAACCTCCATGCCGCAGTTTTGGATTAGCCACAATGGCGGCAACATCAGCAATCAGAACGAGGATCAGATAGCCGGTGCAAAACAACATGGCACAAGCCTGAAGCAACGGCATATCGCGGTTCGTCACAGCATCTACCATCAGGCTCGCAAGACCCGGGTAATTGAAAATCACTTCTACAATGACCACCCCGCCCAATAAGTAAGACAAACTGAGGGCAACCGCGTTGACGATGGGACCAATAGCGTTTGGCAGTGCGTGGCGCACCACTGCACGGGACAATGTTGACCCTTTCAGCAATGCCATCTCAACGTAAGGCTGGGAAAGCTGTTCAAGTACCGCAGCGCGGGTCAGCCTGGCCATCTGCGCCGACAACACCATACAAAGTGTCAGCACCGGCATCGCAAAAGCACGAAGGTAATCACTTAATGAGGCATCCGGCGCGATATAAGATAATGACGGTAACCAGTTTAGCTCTACAGCGAAAACCAGCACAAAAATCGTTGCCAGCAAAAACTCCGGCACAGCCACCATCGACAACGTAAACAGGTTGATAGTTTTATCAATACGGGAACCGCTGTACATAGCCGCAACAATGCCAAGGGTCAGAGCGAACGGCACCGCAATTAACGTTGTGAACGCTGCCAGCGTGAGTGATTTGCTGATGCGCTCACCAATCAGGGCACTTACCGGCCGCGCGTTTGCCAGTGACTGACCTGCATCTCCCTGAATCAGGCCGGTTAACCATTTGGCATACCGGGTTAAAGGAGGATCATTCAGACCATAGGCCTCCCGCAGTTCTGCAACAGCCTCAGGTGTCGCGCTCTGGCCCAACATTTCCTGTGCGGCGTCGCCGGGCAGCAAGTTAGCGATAGTAAAGACCACTGCAGAGACAATCAGTAATGTCACTAACGCCGAAGACAATCGTTTGAGCAACAACTGCGTAATACTTTTCATTGGCACAAACTCCTACGCATCCAGCCAGACATGTTCAGCAAAGGTATATCCCATCAGGCCACCTGTCGGAATGGGATAGAAACCTTTAATGCGTTTATCGAAACCGTCAATGAGGTTCATAAACACCGGAATACTTACGCCGCTTCCCTGACTGATAAGGGTTTGCATATCCTGATACATCTGTTTACGTTTACTTTCGTCCCCTTCCCCTCTGGCTACCAGAAGTAGCTGGTCGAACTGCTTATTTTGCCAGCCGGACTCATTCCACGGCGCATCAGACTTGTAGAACAGGGTGAACAGTTCATCCAGACTGGCTCTGGGATTAATGTTGCCGAAACCCATAGGATGCTTCATCCAGTGATTCGACCAGTAGCCGTCGGCAGGTACACGGTTAATACCGAGTTTCAAATCCACCTCAATACCGGATAACTGCAGCAACACGGCCATATCAACAGAACCTTCTGCCGCCGGAGTAGCAAATACCGGCAAGCGGGCTCCCTGCATACCTGCTTTTTTCAGGTGATAGCGGGCTTTATCGAGATCGTAGGGGCGCTGGGGCAAATCAGCATTAAAATATTTATGCGAAGGCGGCACAGGGTGATCGTTAGCAATCGTGGCGTAGCCGCGGAACAATGCCCGCTTAACAAGGGGACGGTCGAACATGTATTTAATTGCGGTGACAAAATCCGGATTATTCGTCGGGTACACATCCTGACGCATAATTAAATTAGTATATAAGCCAGACTCGGTTTGCATCACATCGCAGCGTTCTGAATTTCTTATCCGCTTTGTGGAACGGGGGTTTACTGCAACCATCATGTGGATGTCACCGGCCAGCAATGCATTTACCCGTGAAGATTCATCAGCAATACCCACCAGTTCTATCTCATCCAGATAAGGCTTACCGGGTTTCCAGAAATTTTGGTTTTTCTCAAATACCGTGCGTACGCCCGGAGAAAATGATTTCAGTTTGTACGGTCCGGTGCCATCTGCGCTGTCACGGAAATTTGTGGTGCCGTCGGCAACAATGCAAAAATTTGATGATGCCAGGATGACGGGTAAGTCAGCATTGGCAGAGGTCAGTTCAATGACAAGAGAATGCGATCCGGTAGCCTTCACACTTTCGAATTGAGCAGCAATGGGGGCTACTCGGGAAGTCACTGAAGGATCTTTATGGCGTAACAGTGAATACACCACATCAGCAGATGTCAGCGACTTTCCGCTGTGAAATGTCACCCCTTTTCTTAAGGTAATTCGCCAAATTTTCTGATCCTGACTTTCCATGGATTCAGCCAGTGCCAGGTCAGCTCCCATTTCACGGTTGAACTGCGTTAAACCGCTGTAGAGCGTATAGATTCTGGTGTAATCAGTGCCCAGTGATGCTTTGGCGGGATCGAGGGTATCTTTGGTCGACACCGAGGTACTAGCCACTCGGATACGGCCACCGTATACGGGCTTCTCACTAACCTGTGGCAGAGTGGTTTCAGCCAGTACATGGGCTGGCAACCATAGTCCGCTGGCCGCAGCAACACCCGCAGCGCCCAGCCCTTTTAATAATTTTCTTCTGTCGTGTTGCGACACAGAATGCAGAGAACGTCGTTCTTTCATGTTGTAACACCTTCTGTCATGACACGTAACGTTCTACGCTTAATGAAGTTTATCCTGAAGCTGGTAATACAAGCCGACAAAAGGCAAAAACCAGGGCTTTCCAAAATGCAGTGGCACCGCTGGCCAGTCGTTGGAAATCCAGGGACAGTGCGAAGGTTTGCCTTCCACTAAATCCGCCATGGTTTCGCCCATGTGCACAGCCATCTGGACACCATGCCCGCTGTAGCCCATGGCATAAAAAAGACCATCGTGCTGCCCGACTTTTGGTAAGCGGTCTACACTCATATCCACCGTTCCGCCCCAGCAATAGTCAATTTTTGTGCTGGCAAGCTGCGGGAACATCTCATCCAGAGACTGGCGCAATATCACACCGCTTTTGGCATCTGACTTCGGGTTGGATACGGCAAATCTGGCGCGGCCACCGAACAGCAAACGCTGATCCGGCGTTAAACGGAAATAATTACCGATATTTTTGCTGGTCACGTAGGAACGGTTGCCGGGGAACAATTCAGCTACCAGTTCATCTGACAACGGCGCGGTGGCAACAGCAAAGCTGCCCACCGGCACAATGCGGCGGCGAAACCAGCTAAACGGGCCGGGGCCACTGCCGCCGGTGGCAACTACAACCTGCTTTGCCTGTAGTGTTTGCACCGGCGTAGTCACCTGCCATGACTGATTATTCAGCTTACGGACCTGCGTGACTGGTTGATGCTGAAACAGCATGGCGCCTGCCTGCACACAAGCCTGTGCAAGGCCCGTGACCAGCTTGCCCACATGCAGTTGCACACCGTTGGGTGTCAGCAACCCGCCGTAAAACGAACCGGAACCGATTTCATTTTCCAGCGCGGATTTATCCAGTAATTTCGCATCAGGATCGACTGACTGAATCAGCGCAGCATGTGTTTTTTCCAGCTTTTCCATGTGTTCAGGTTTAGCAGCCAGTTTAATTTTTCCGGCCACTCTGAAATCACAGGCAATCTGATGTTCCTGCACAATGCGGGTAACAGATCCAACAGCATCATTATAAAACGTATAGAACGCGCGGGCTTTTTCTTCGCCATATGTTGCGACAAGCCCGGCATAATCCTGCGCCGTACCGTTATTACACTGCCCGCCATTACGGCCGGACGCTTCCGAACCGATAGTGCCGGCTTCAACCAGAGCCACTGTTGCGCCCCGTTTTGCTAAAGCCAGCGCTGTGGACAAGCCGGTAAAGCCGCCGCCTATCACCACGGTATCAACTGTGGCATTGGCCGGACTTTCCGGTAGTGAAAGCGTGGGTGCTGTATCTAACCAGTACGACGTATTTTTCATGTTTTACAGTCCGACTACGCCCGGTAATCCGCTGATGTCTTTAATTTCGGTGTAGCCATAGAACGGGTTAGCCGGCTCATGGCCACGGTTTACCCATACTTTATTTTTTATGCCGATATCATGCGCTGACATCAGGTCATAACGGAAGCTGGATGAAACATGAAGAATGTCTTCAGGATTACAGCCCAGGTTATCAATCATGTATTCGAAGGCTTGCAGGCGGGGCTTATAAGCCTGCGCCTGTTCTGCGGTGTATATAGCGTGGAAAGGTGCTTCAAGATTGGCCACATTGAAATTGATTTGCTCATTTGCCGCATTGGATAAAATGACCAGCGGGATCTCAGCAGCCACTTTCTTTAACGGTTCAACCACATCAGGGTGCGGTCCCCACGTAGGTACAGCCTTGTAAATTGTTACGCTGTCTTCGTCGCGATACTCAATGCCCCATTTCTTACATAAACGGGTAACGGCATTGCGGACCACTTCAGAGTAAGGCTTCCACGCGCCAAGCACTTCATCTAAACGGTAGGCTGAAAAATCTTTTACGAACTGAGGCATTTGCTCCGGTGTGATCCGGTCTGCAAACAGTCGCTGCGCAATGGGCGCCATTTCAAAGTAAATCAGGGTGCCGTAGCAGTCGAAAGAAATATATTTAGGTTTAAATGCACTCATTGTTGGTTCCAGCTATGTCATTTTTATGTCGAATCTATTACACCACGCGGTAACGGTATAAAAATACCAAAATGAAATGTTACCACGGGATGATGCGTCTGTTTTATTTGTACAATCAGCAGAGTATGCCGCATCGTTTCATTTGCTTTTCCACCGGCCAGAATGCCTGAAAATGGCCCGTTTCCCGTGACATCACTTGTACAGTGCCACGGTTTAAAACAATGCTGCTGTCACATCACTCTTGCTTAATCATCATGCCGCATAAATCGCAGCATATTTTGCTGAGAAGCTGACAAAAACAATATTTCCACACCTTTATCTCAAATCGTTCGAAAGATAAACGAACTGGTGCAGCGCTACTATTATCAAGCTGAATTTGCTCTGCGTTTTTTACCTCCGTCTTTTTTCTCGCCGGATAAATCACGCAGATGTCTTAAAGAATCATAAACATTAAGCGGCGCGCACACTTCGTTTAAAAAATACAAATATGGAATGTCATCATGCAAACCTCTGCCCTGAAAGAACTGGACAGCCAGTACCTGATCCATCCGGTATCTGATTTCCGTGGTCACCAGCAAAAAGGTGTCAAAATTTTACAATCCGGCAAAGGTCCCCGGGTGACCGACAGCGAGGGAGAAACCTATCTGGATGCATTTGCAGGCTTATGGTGTGTGAATGTAGGTTTCGGGGAACAACGCATTGTCGATGTGGCCAGCAAACAAATGTCGGTACTTCCTTATGCCACAGGCTATTTCGGATTCGGCAGCGAACCGGCAATCAAACTGGCTGAGAAACTGGTATCCATTACACCGGACTCATTACAGCATGTGTATTTCTCTCTGGGTGGTTCTGACGCTGTGGATGCCGCGCTGCGTTACATTACCTATTACTACAATGCTATTGGCAAACCTCAGAAAAAACACATTATTGCGCTGAAACGGGGCTACCACGGTTCTTCGTCGGTGGGCGCAGGGGTCACCGGCTTGCCGGCTTTTCATGCTAACTTCGATGTGCCGTTGCCGACACACCATCATATTGCCTGCCCGTATTTTTACCGAAGCGAATTCGACACCGAACAGGCACTCATCGACGCGTCCGTACAGGAACTGAAAGATAAAGTTGCAGCACTGGGCGCAGACAATGTGGCTGCGTTTTTCTGTGAACCGGTTGTGGGTTCCGGTGGCGTAATCGTGCCTCCAAAAGGCTGGTTAACCGCCATTGCCAAAGCGTGTAAATCACTGGGTATTTTATTTGTGGTCGATGAAGTCATCACCGGCTTTGGCCGCACGGGAAAAATGTTTGCCTGTGAACACGAAAATATTCAACCCGACATGATGACAATGGCAAAGGGTTTAACATCCGGCTACGTGCCGATGGGTGCTGTGATGATGTCAGATGAAATATTCAAAGGTATCGCCGACGGTCCGCACCGTTCTGCGGTAGTCGGCCACGGCCAGACGTATTCAGCCCATCCGGTCAGTGCCGCTGTTGCACTGGAAGTGATCAGTATTTACGAAGAAGGCCTGCTGGAGCATGCGCAGGCCATGACGCCGTATTTCGAAGACAAACTGCAATCGATACTCAGCCATCCTCTTGTGGGTGATGTACGAAATCAGGGCCTGCTGGCTGCTGTAGAACTGGTGGCAGATAAATCCAAGAAACGTCAATTTCCGGCAGAACTGGGCTTGCATGAGGTCATTGCTGATATTGCCTGGAAGAACAAACTGATTTTCCGTGCATTTGGCGACAATATTCTCGGCTTTGCCCCGGCGCTCTGTTATAGCAAAGAAGATTTTGATGAACTCTTTGACTTGTTGCAAAAAACCCTCGATGAAGTGTTGTCTTTAGATATGGTTAAGAAGGAAATGGCCCGCTAATGAAACCGTTTAATATTGCAGTAATTGCCGGTGATGGCATCGGAAAAGAAGTCATGCCTGAAGGGCTGAAAATTGTTAAAGCGGCTGCAAAGAAATTCGGCATCCCCCTTAACTTCCAGGAATTCAAATGGGGTGATTGCGACTACTACGCCGAATATGGTCGTATGATGCCGGAAAACTGGAAAGAGTTAGTGTCAGACATGGATGCCATTTATTTTGGTGCCGTTGGCTGGCCAGCGTCAGTGCCTGATCATATTTCACTGTGGGGCTCTATTCTTACTTTCCGCCGTGAATTCGATCAGTACATCAACATGCGTCCGGTGCGTACTTTCGAAGGGGTAAAATGTGCCCTGTCGACGCCCCGTGCTGATGAAATCGACTTTGTGGTTGTAAGGGAAAATACAGAAGGCGAGTACTCATCCATTGGCGGTATTATGTATGAAGGCACAGAGCGTGAAGTGGTATTGCAACAATCAGTGTTCAGCCGTCACGGTACCGACCGTGTTTTGAAATATGCTTTTGAAATGGCGCGTCAGCGTGATGCGAAGAAACTGACTGTTGCCACGAAAAGTAACGGTATGGCCATCAGTATGCCCTGGTGGGATTCCCGTGCCGAGGCCATCAGTCAAGACTACAACGATATTCAGTGGGACAAACAACACATCGACATTCTGTCTGCCCGTTTTGTCATGAATCCGGAGCGGTTTGATGTGGTGGTTGCCTCCAACCTGTTTGGTGATATTTTGTCTGACCTGGGGCCGGCCTGTACCGGCACCATTGGTCTTGCACCTTCTGCGAATTTAAACCCTGAAAGAAAATTCCCATCCCTGTTCGAGCCGGTACACGGTTCGGCGCCGGATATTTACGGTAAGAACATCGCCAACCCCATTGGTATGATCTGGTCCGGTGCTTTAATGTTGAAGTTCCTCACTGAAGATTCAGGCTCCGGTGCAGAGGCTCACGATGCTATCATCAAAGCCATAGAAACCGCTTTAAAAGGCGACATTACCACACCGGATCTGGGCGGCAATGCCAGCACACAGTCCATGGGTGACGCCATTCTTTCTCACCTTTAAGGGTTTAACAGCAACGTGACGACAGAAACAGGAATGACACTGAAAGATAAGACACTACTCAGCACGCAAAACTACATTAACGGAAAGTGGCAGAATGCAATTTCCGGCATGACGTATCCGGTTATCAATCCGGCCACAGGTGAACGGATTGCCAGTGCGCCCGACAGTGACGCCATTGATGCCGCCCATGCTGCCCGCTCTGCACAAAAAGCATTTCAGAGCTGGGGTAAAACCAGTCACCGTGAGCGGGCCACACTGCTTGAGAAATGGTACGAAGTCATCAACGAAAATATTGATGATCTTGCGCTTACCATGACCACAGAACAGGGTAAGCCGCTGGCGGAAGCAAAAGGCGAAATTGCCTATGGCGCTTCTTACGTAAAATGGTTTTCTCAGCAAATCATGCAGCTTCGGGGCGATATTTTACCTGAAGCTGGCAGCGGCAAAGTGCAAACTGTTGAAAAGCGGCCGGTGGGCGTTGTTGCGGTTATCACACCATGGAATTTCCCGTTTGCTATGCTGGCGAGGAAAATTGCGCCTGCATTGGCGGCCGGTTGCACGGTAGTGGTTAAGCCGGCAGAAGATACCCCGCTGACTGCACTGATGATGGCAAAACTTATCGATATGGCGGGCTTCCCGCCGGGTGTGGTGAATGTGGTCACAGCCAGTCGCGAACAAACGGCTATTGCCGTTGATGCCTGGCTTAAAGATCCGTTAGTGAAAAAACTCAGCTTCACAGGTTCAACGCAGGTAGGCCGCTATCTGGCGGAGCGCTGTGCCAGTACGCTGAAAAAGCTGTCTTTAGAATTAGGCGGCAATGCGCCCTTTATCGTGTTCGCTGATGCAGATTTAGATGCGGCGGTTGAAGGCTTAATGGCTGCAAAACTCAGAAATGGCGGGCAGACTTGCGTATGTCCTAACCGCATTTATGTAGAAGACAGTATTTATGATGAATTTGCCAGCCGGCTGACGGACAAAGTAGCGGCGTTAAAAGTGGGCTCCCCTCTGGACGAAGATACCCGTATCGGCCCGATGATAAATCAAAAGGCTGTGGACAAAATTAACGCCCATATTGCCGACGCGGTGGAACAAGGCGGCGTTGTACTGTGCGGGAATAAAGCGTCTGACGACACCCTGTTCGTCGAGCCCACCGTCATTGCCGACGCAAACAATGCCATGCGCCTGTTCTCTGAAGAAACGTTCGGACCGGTGCTTCCTCTGTTCCGTTTTCAGTCAGAAAGTGAAGCCATTGAAGAAGCTAACAATACCGAATATGGTCTGGCGGCATACTTCTACACCCGTGACCATTACCGGATCCACCGGTTGAAAGGTGCTCTGCAGGCTGGTGTCATTGGCGTCAATGAAGGTGCGGTTGCCAGCGAACAGGCACCATTCGGCGGTATCAAAGCATCAGGCTATGGCCGTGAAGGCTCTCACTACGGCCTGGATGACTTCTTATATATTGCTTACTTCTGTGAAGGCGGGTTTTAACACCCGCTTTTCCCTTGCTGATCAATCCTGCGCTGATAATTACGTCACTCAGCGCAGATAAGTCACTTCCAGAGTGGCTTTTCCTAATGCGTTCATGTTCACCATGTACCCTGTCAGTGCGCCTGACGGATTGTCCGGCAGTGACAATTTTTCCGGCAATGCGAATACCGTGAACTGATAGCGGTGCGCTTTATGTCCTTCAGGCGGACACGCTCCGCCAAAGCCGGCATAACCGAAATCATTCACTATCTGCATACTGCCTTCCGGTAATACCATACTCCCTGCACTGCCCGCGCCGGTGGGTAATTCAGTGGTACTAGCCGGAATATTGACTACCTGCCAGTGCCACCAGCCGCTTCCGGTAGGTGCATCCGGATCGTATACGAAGAGTGCGTAGAAATTTGTTCCTGCCGGTGCATCATGCCATGAAAGCTGTGGGGACAAATTATCTCCGTCACACCCGAAACCTTTGAATTCCTGCTCTTTGGACATGGGTTCCCCTGCTGCCATGTCTTCGCTGGTTATTGTGAAGCTCGCAGCAGATGCGGCAGTGGTGAATGACAGCCCGACAAAGCAGGCCACACCTGCAACCGTTTTCAACGTCATGATCTGTTCCTTATCTTTATAGGTGTGGGAGTGCCGGTTGTAGCTGACCATAAGCAATTTCAGCTATCTGATACTTTGCTACGTGGCACCTTGCAGCTTAATTCAGCATTAAATTTATACTAACGGAAGGACCGGCGCTGACAACTGGTTTTTCACTCAGATGAATAGTGTTTCACCTTTTGAGGCAGGAAAGAGAACATTGGTTTTGCGGACTTCCCCCACGCAAAAACGCAGGGGAAATAAGGTGGTTACTACATCAGAAATATTTAACCAGCGGGTTCGTACTGTTGTGTTTAAAGCGTGAAAATGCTTTTGTGGGGAAATACAACACTACTGCCATAAAGGCCGCGACCAGCCATACCTGCCAGACATAATCAAAAGCAAATAAATCGCCATAGTTCGGACCGGCCAGATCAAGTACAAGGTTGTAACTGACCAGCAGCACAAACAGATGCACGATATAGAAAAACATGGGTGCTGAGCCAAATGACTCAATGACCTGTGTGAATTTATTGTTCACTGTATCTAATGCAAACAAAACTAAAAATGCCCCGCCCAGGGTGAGTAACACGAAATCCAGTGACGGCGGATATTTGGTAAAATTAATGAAATCCATCGCGGTCTGAATGGCCGTTGCCTGCGTTTCCCATGGCATGTCTTCTCCGTAGATATTGAAGCCCCGCAAGACCAGCAACACTTCCCACATGGATAAAGCCAGACCCAGCAATACTTTTTTACGCTGCGGCGAGGCAACATTGCGGGAAAATACCGGCCCCATGCTGTAACCCAGCAGTATCACACCTATCCACGGCAGTACGGGATAAGACGCTTTAATACGGAAGGCTTCTGAGGTAAATATAAATCCCCGGTCATGCAAAATAGCCCACAGGGTGTAGCCAGTTTCCCCCGGCGCAAAGCTGACTGGCGATAACAGGTTATGTCCGCACACAATCAACAGACCCAGTGCCAGAATCAGTTTTGCCGGTAAGTGACACAGCACAGAAAGTACAACCATACTCACGCCAATCGCCCACATTACCTGCAACCACAATGTATCGTAGGTGCCCATCCACAGCCAGTTGATCACTGCAATCTCAATGAAAACAATGAACAGACCCCGTTTAAATAAGAACGGTGTTGCAGAGCGTGCAGGCTTGTTCGCCGGATGGGAGTATAACCACGCAGACAATCCGGTAAGAAATACAAATACCGGTGCACAGAAATGGGCACTCATCCGGGTAAAAAATAATTGCGGGCTGGTAACGTCCACGTCCATGGGATCACCAACCTGCTGATGATAGAAATACCGTTCGCGAACATGATCCACCAGCATAAACAGCATCACTAGTCCCCGGAGGATATCAATAGACGCGATACGTTTTGCATGGTTCGCCGCAGAAGTTTGCATTGTTGTCATTTTTATCGTTCTCATGCTCAGGAATTGATTGCAGCACAGACACTTCAATCATTTCATTCGTTGTTTCAGGCAAGACTGCCATAGATAAAATACGGTCGACAGGTGTTTCTGACTGTGCAGGAGCTATTTGGCATATCTTGCTGAAGCCGTGCTAACTCATGAAAAGATCTGCCAGCAGGGAGCAGAAAGATGAGGAACCAAAGAGAGAATAGCAGCCCGCTTCTGTGAATAAAAAACGGGCTTTCTGTGTTAGCTTTTGTTAATCGTTCAGCATTGGAAAAGGCAGTGGCTTAATTTCATCCATGATTTTTCCGTTGGCAGTAATATCCATAAAATACTCGCCCAGCCTGTCGGTCTCGCTAAGTACGGTTTGCCAGTATTTGATGCGGGTTTGCGGGTCAAGGGCATCGAAATCTTTTCTGTCAGGGATTTTGCCGTAAGGTAAAGATGAAACAAATTCTGCCGACGGTACGAGCATCACCACATTATCGTAACTGCTGCGGTGTGGTACCCGTCTTTTCAGGCCTTTATCAAACCAGCCCGGTACCGGCTTGTCATAAAAATGCGGATAAAGCACCAGCCCTTCACGGGGACCGAAAGACAAGTCAAAATGATAGTCGGTGATACCGCCGTCCCTGTACACCCCTTCAGGTGCATCAACGATTTTCTCTACCCCTTCCAGCACCAGAGGAATAGAGCCGGATGCCAGTAACGCATCCCGGGTATTCACAATACTCAGTTCTGTCCGTTCAGTGTTCAGGTTGTACGGATCGTGAACAGTAAAATCGCTGTCCGGTGCGGAAAAAATATGACGGGTATAAAAGCGGTTAAGACCACGTCTTGAAACGGCGTTGGCAGCAGCACTCATGGCGAGGCCATGGAACTGGGTAATGCGCCCCCGCGATGCCATGGCCCGATGACAGCGTACGGCGAAGATATGCGCCTTAAAACGATGGTTCAGCAGAATATCGTCAATTCCCTCTTCACCCAGCACATGACTGATGAGTTCACGGGCTTTAACGGTAATTTCATTTGCTGACGGTTTGGGAGAATACACAGTGTGTGAATAATGGTGTGCCAGCCGGTTGATGGCCGCCAGTGGATCTCTCTGGACAGCACATGCAGCTCTGAATGCCCCGGCAGATGAGCCAATCACCTGCACCTGCCCTCCCCGTTCATCGAACCATTCCGGGAACAGCACCCGATCCAGACCCGCCAGAACGAACCATTTAGGTCCGCCGGACGCGCCGAGGAAGTAATTGAACAGCAGCGGATAGAAACCGTGCTCCTTTAATGTGGCCAGTGCGCCCGGGCCAGCGTAAATATTCAGTGGCGCAGTCAACGTGTTATCCCTTCACTTCTTTTTATTTGTGAGTACTTTAGCAGTTGATGGCGGTCATGTCATGACCGCAAAATCCTTTACTGAATCAGGACCCGCTGCCATCGCTGTAAAGTGCAAAACAGGCGCCGGAGGGATCTTTGATATACACAAACCTTGCCGTACCGTGTGTTCTTACGGCAGTCAGTTGCTCCCCGCCACATGCCGTAACCTGCGATAAAGCTTCATCAAACTCACCGGTGGTAAAGTACGGGATCCAACCTGCGGGCACGTCCTGATTCGGGCCTTTCCGGTGACAAATTCCACCTTTTACCTGTCCGTCTGCGTCTTTCATAACAAAGTCATTGTAGCCGCCCATGTCCAGCGGCTCTTTCTGCCATCCCAGTACCTTTTCATAAAAGGTGCTGGTTTCCACTGCATCTGCTACTGTTAAATCCCGCCAGTCACCTGCTGAGTCGCTCATGATTTGCTCCAGACTAAATATGAAGTGTCAATACACACAGCTTAAAGAAAACCCTGTTTTTTCCAATATTTTTTTCACACAAAGGTAGACACAGCTTGTGGAAAATGCTTGAACTATGGCAATAGTTATCCACTGACCATTGTTTGACCAGTATTTTTTATCAAGCAATTTCATGTAGTTACAATTCACACACATACTACTCAACAAACTTATCCACAGATAAAGTGGATAACACGTAGAAGTTATTCAAGTATGATGATTTAATAATATGACATGTTCCGGACGACATCAGAAAATGAAAAAGCAGACGTTAGCCGTCATTGACGGTGAATTTACTATCCATGCCTTCGATCCTAATTCCGCCATTCCGGCTCCGGTATTGAACAGTGATTTATTTTTCATTGGCAAGACGGAAGATACCTTGTCAGTTGTCGTGCCCTCCTCTGTTAATCTTGTGTCACTGGAATCTGATAAAGGCTGGCGGGCGCTTGAATTATTAGGCCCCCTTGAATTGTCCATGGTAGGGATCATGGCGAACCTGGGGACAGTGCTGGCAAAAGCCAAAGTCAGTATGTTTATAGTCTCTACATTCGACACAGATTTTTTTCTGGTCAAAGCGGACAAACTGCATGACGCCGTTACTGCACTGCAGGAGGATGGCTACACCATCGTCGGACAATAGCGGCATCCCTGCATGAATTTTACTTCTGAAAAACCGGCCTCGTTCAATCGCGAAATTATTCTGGGTGCGCCGCTTAACGGCACCCGTACAGAGTTGGCGTCGATTAATGCACCGCTTTATGCCGCCGGTATGTGGGGCCCGTCACTGGCATTTACCTACGCAGGGCATACTTTGTACGCACCGGCAGATTGCCTGATAGAAAGTATTCCCGAAACCGGCTATGCGGTCACCATTAAAACCCGTCACGGGCTCAGACTACACATTAACCTCCTGCCGGCTGGTCACGCTTTGATGGGCGAGCGTTGCATGCGTCTGGTAAAAGCCGGTGAGAAAGTTCAAGCCGGACAACCGCTGATGTCTTTTCAACCGCAATGGCTTAAACAACAGGGCCTGCCGCTTAACGGTGTGTGCTGTGTGATGAACGGCGAAAAATGTAAAGCCGTGGTACATAGTCATAACCGTCAGTTCATGGCCCCCGAAGATCCGTTGATCTACGTTTACATTTAATCTGTCTCAAACAGGAATTATTTCATAGCCGTGCAATCTTTATTCGCGTAAACATGCTATACATTTTATACAGCTCGTTTAGTCAGGTTTAACCGTGAAGAACTACCAGTGCGAATGTGGCAACACTCTGTATTTCGCCAACTCAACTTGTTTGTCCTGCCAGCGGCCGGTGGGCTTCATCAGTCAGGAAATGACGTTATCTGCCTGTGAAATTGATGACAACGGTCACTGGATAAGTTGTCTGAACGGTAAAGCGTACCGCCCCTGTACCAACTACAGTGAGTATCAGGTATGTAACTGGCTGATTCCAGCAGAAGAGGACCATTCGCTGTGCGAGTCCTGTCAGTTAACGGAAACCATTCCGGATCTGTCCAAACCGGACAACCTGTCATTATGGTTCCGTATGGAGAAGGCCAAGCGCCAGTTAATTTACACCTTAAGTAAACTGGGGCTGGACGTGTGGAAACACGGTGTTGAAAACGCAAACGAACTTCGCTTCCGCTTTCTTGAGGATGAAACGGAGGAAGACGAATATGGCGAAGAGCTCACTGTAAAATCAACGGTCATCACCGGGCATTGTAACGGCGTTATCACCTTAAACCTCAAAGAGGCTGAAGACGCTTCACGTCTTAAAATGCGTGAACAGATGAATGAGCGCTACCGGACACTTATCGGTCATTTCCGTCATGAGTCCGGGCACTATTACTGGGATACGCTGGTCCAGAATTCCCCTCATCTGGAAAAATTCAGAAGCCTGTTCGGCGATGAACGACAGGATTACACCAAATCAATGCAGATCTATTACGCCAACGGGCCGGTTCAGGGCTGGCAGTCGTCATGGATAAGCGCCTATGCCAGCATGCACCCCTGGGAAGACTGGGCTGAGAGCTGGGCGCACTATCTGCACATTGTGGACACGCTGGAAACTGCTACCGAATACAGCATCAATATTTTGCAGAACCGCCTGGGTAACCCGCTGGCAGAAACTTACCGGCGTGCGAGTGAAACGGATTTCCAGCGAATATTTGAAGACTGGTGCAGGCTGACCACAGTGTTAAATGCCCTGAACCGCAGCATGGGGCAGGACGACGCATATCCGTTTGTCATATCCTACCCGGCGCTTGAAAAGTTGTCGTTCATACACGACTTATTGCATCAGCGGCTTTAAGATTACTTTTGTGCGGGCCCTGTTTCAGCTTTTTTTTCCCATTCAAAACGGGGTAAGCGGTTGAACGTGCGCTTCAGCCCCTGAGTCCATTGCTTTTGCATGGATTTATACATGGGGCTGTTCAGGGTAAACGTTTGATGATACGGCGCTTCCACCTGATTTGCTGTCAGCATAGCCAGCTCCACCGGCGGCCCTACCGAAATATTACTGCGGATGGTGGAATCCAGCGATACGATGGCACAGCGGGCAGCATCTTCCAGCGACGTGGCACCGGATAAAATTCTGTCCAGAATAGGCTTGCCATACTTGTTCTCACCAATTTGCAGATACGGCGTATCGTCTGACGCAGAAATGTAATTGCCCTGCGGATAAATCAGAAAAATCTCATGAGGCTGACCGGCGATTTGACCACCAATGATAAAATTAGACTCATTGCTGCTGCCTGATCTTTCCATGGCTTCGGCATGTTGCTTCTGCTCTGCCTGACTCAGCTTGCCAACATAATCCGCCAGTTCATGAAGATGTTTTCCGGCGCGCAAATTAAATTTGGCTTTCGGATTTTCCAGATCACGCTTGATGGCATTCACCACCGCCTGAGACGTTGCCAGACTTCCGGAAGTCAGTAACACAATAGAGCGTTCGCCGGGCCAGCAAAAACGCCACATTTTGCTGTACGTCGCAATGTAGTCCACACCCGCATTGGTACGGGAATCTGAAGCAAACACCAGTCCTTTGTTTACTTTTATAGCAAGACAATAAGTCACAATTCACCTTTCTCAAAAGTGATTATACATAATATAGCATGGGGCTAAGCATGCATGCCCGGCGCAAGATACGCAATCAAAATCTTGTCACTAAATTGACATATTAGCGATTGATTTTTGGTCAGAAACACGATTAGATGAGTATAAATAAAACACAAAAAAATGAAGGATCAGGCCATGGCAATCAGATGGGGAAATTATGCTACCGGCCCGTTTTATGACGAGCTGATTCAAGGCCGTAATAAGCCAAGAGAGGCGGCAAAATCACTATGCTCTTATTTAAGAGACTTATCAGATAAAGATATCGAGGAATATAAGGTGGCCGCCAGTACGGCAATCCACGTGATGGGGATCACCTTTACCGTTTATACCGAGGAGGAAGGCTCCATCGACAGGGCCTGGCCATTCGATATTATTCCCCGCATCATCGATAAAAAAGAATGGTCACAAATTGAGCTTGGCCTGAAACAGCGGGTAAAAGCGCTGAACATGTTTATCGACGATTTGTACAACGAGCAGAAAATTCTTGATGCCGGTATCGTTCCCGAAGACATTCTTACCCAGTCAAAGAACTTCCTCCCGGAATGCCTTGGCGTTAAACCTAAACACGGCGTGTGGGCACATATTTGCGGCTCAGATTTAGTCCGCGATCAGCACGGCACCGTTTACGTGCTGGAAGATAACCTGCGGGTCCCTTCCGGCGTCTCTTATATGCTGGAAAACCGTCATGTTATGAAACGGGTTTTTCCTGACATGTTTGAAAAGCACAACATCCTGCCGGTAGATGATTATCCGTCAGAACTTTACGACATGCTGTGCCAGCTTTCTCCCCGAAAGACGAAGCAACCGGAAATCGTTGTACTCACCCCGGGTATCTATAATTCTGCGTATTTTGAGCACGCCTATCTGGCTCAACAAATGGGTGCAGAACTGGTGGTAGGCAGCGATCTTGTAGTGGGCGACGACGATATAGTTTATATGCGCACAGTAGAAGGGCTGGCCAGGGTAGATGTCATTTACCGCCGTATCGACGATGCGTTTCTCGACCCTGAAGTATTCCGTGAAGACTCCATGCTTGGTGTGCCCGGGCTGATGCGCGCCTGGAAAGCTGGCAATGTGGGGCTGGCGAATGCGCCCGGCGCCGGTGTGGCAGACGACAAAGTGGTTTATGCCTTTGTGCCTGACATCATCCGCTTTTATCTGAATGAAGAACCCCTGCTGCCAAACGTGCCTACTTACAAATGCATTAACAAAGATGAGCGTGACTACGTCATCGAACACATTGATGAGATGGTGGTTAAGCCCGCTAACGAATCCGGCGGTTACGGCATGTTAATCGGCCCCCATGCAACTAAAGCAGAACGGGAAAAGTTTGTCAGGCTCATTCGCCGCGATCCCCGCAATTATGTTGCACAACCTATGCTGTTGCTGTCTACAGCGCCCACATTAATCGATAATAAAGCCGAAGCAAGGCACCTTGATTTGCGTCCGTTTATTTTATCAGGCAGCGATATTTCTGTTACCACAGGTGGTTTGACCCGGGTAGCAATGCGAAAAGGCTCTACTGTGGTCAATTCCTCCCAGGGCGGAGGAAGTAAAGATACCTGGATTGTTGACATGGAGGACGAATAAGATGCTGTCACGTGTTGCCAATCATCTTTACTGGATGGCCCGTTATCTTGAACGGGCTGAGAATACTGCGCGCCTGATTCAGGTGAATACTCACCTGTTACTGGATTTACCCAGAAGTGTCACCCTGGGCTGGGAACCGATTGTGGATATGCTTTCCATCCGCGAGAGTTTCTATGCAAACTATGAAACGGCTGATGAAAAAAGTGTTATCCGTTTTATGGTAACCGACACCAGTAATCCCGGGTCTATCATTAATTCGCTGGCAGAAGCACGGGAAAATGCGCGCATTGTGCGGGAAATCATTCCGTCTGAAGCCTGGGAGGAAATCAATAACGTCCATTTGCAGGCGAAGGCTGACAGCCAGAGCGTACTGACCCGTCGTCACCGTTTCACCTGTTTAAACAAAGTAATAAAAGGTAACCAGACAATCACCGGTCTTGTCGGCGGCACCATGAACCGCGATCAGGCTTATGCCTTCCTGCGACTTGGCAGGCATCTTGAGCGTTGTGATATGACCACCCGAATCATCGATGTACGGTCAGCGTCATTGCTCCCTGATGTGTCAGAAGAGCACTCTGCGTTTGAAAATATCCAGTGGATGGGTGTACTGAAGTCTTTATCGGCCTATCAGGTATACCGGCAGGAAATGCGCTTACGGGTTCAGCGGGCTGACATTCTGGAATTCCTGTTAAAGCGGAAGTCCTTTCCCCGTAGCATTAACCATTCTCTGGGCCAGGTGGAAAAATGTCTGTCGGAACTACCTGAACCGCAGGACATCACCAGCAAGGTCAAAGAAATATCTGCCATGCTCATGGAGCTTGAAACCAGAGATCTTAAACAGGATGCGCTGCATCAACTGATAGACGATATACAGGCGGCATTTATTGTCATTCATGACTCGGTAAAGAAAGCGTATTTCTGATCCGCACCGCTTTGTGCATTGATTGTTCGCGGTACAGACCACAGGGACTTACCGCGAACAATCGCTTATCTGACCATTTACGACCAGTTCCCGTCCCGCCCCTTCTGATGACCCGTTGAATAACACCGCATTTTGTACAGAAATGAAGTAAACTACGGCCAAATCCGGCTGAATGAAAGAATATCGTGGCGTTACACTGGTTCCCGGGGCACATGCACAAGGCCCTGAAAGAAATAAAAGAAACCTTATCTCAGGTTGATGTGCTGATTGAAGTACTGGATGCCCGCATCCCCTACTCCAGCGAAAATCCCGAAATCGCTAAAATTCGTGGCGATAAGCCCTGCCTGAAAATCCTCAATAAGTTTGATCTGGCCGATCCTGAACTGACCGCGGAATGGCAGGCTTACCTTGAAAGTGAACGGGGCGTGCGCACCATCACCACCAATACGGGAGAGCCGGGAAACACTAAGCACATTTTGAGTATGCTGAAAGACATGTTTCCTCAGAAAGCCGGCCCCGGTAAAGCCATTCACGCCATGATCACCGGTATCCCTAATGTGGGTAAATCGACGCTGATAAACATTCTGGCTGACAGAGTGATTGCTAAAACCGGTAATGAACCGGCGGTCACCAAAACCCAGCAACGGATCAATCTGGGCAGCGGCATTATTCTGTTCGATACTCCGGGGGTACTGTGGCCTAAGCAGGAAAACCCAAATTCCATTTACCGGCTGGCTGCATCCGGCGCGGTTAAGAACACCGCAATGGAGTTTGATGACGTGGGATTTTACGCCGCCGACTATCTGATCAAAGCTTATCCGGACGTACTGAAAGACCGCTTTAAGTTGGATGAAATAGCAGAGACAGAGATTGAATTTCTCGAAGATGCCGCCCGCAAGCGTGGTGCAATCATGACAGGTGGCCGTGTGAACCTGCATAAAATCAGTGAAATACTCCTCACCGAATTGCAAGCCGGAAAACTGGGCCGGATCACACTTGAAACGCCCGCTATGCTGGAAAAAGAGAAGATAGAAATCGCAGAAGCCGAAGCGAAAAAAGCGGCGAAGAAAGCCGCCCGGAAACAACGCTTTAAGGATGGCTCAGCGACCCCTGACAAACACGA
The DNA here is from genome assembly GCF_040148705.1 of Alteromonas sp. NFXS44. Lineage (NCBI taxonomy): Bacteria > Pseudomonadati > Pseudomonadota > Gammaproteobacteria > Alteromonadales > Alteromonadaceae > Alteromonas > Alteromonas sp. NFXS44. The sequence continues at coordinate 366,674 of NZ_JAGDEA010000008.1, forward strand.
CAGAAAAGAAAAGCGTAACGAAAAGCGCGCTGCACAAAGCAAGCGGATGCGTAAGTCTTAATTAAATTGCCGGGGCCTGACAGTTTGGATATCGTAGAATGTCTTCACTTTCTGCGGTTTCCCTGATGCCCGCTTAAATTAATCAGCTCACCGAATCAATGAAATTTCCCAGCCGGTTGGCACCGGTCTGAAGCTGGTTAGCAGCTCTGCCAGTTTGCTGTTCAAGCGCCTGTGAAGCTTCCTGTAAGTCTTGCGAAACCTGCTCATTGTCGCGGATGTTCTGCAACTGACGCAGCACGGCCACCTCGGCACGGAGCAACTGAATCGTTTCGTTAATTTCTTCCTGTGATGCCGGCTCATCCGCCTGCGAACTCTCAATATCAGCTTGCTCTGACGCTTCCTGTTGCCGCGTCTGCGACTGTTGCTGCAGCTGTAAACGTTGCTCTCTGAGTTGAACTTGTTCTTCCTGCAATGAGGCCAGGCGCTCTTCCTGAAGCAACGCTTCCTGCCTTCTTTCTTCACGACGGGCTTCTATTTCACGCAACAACGCTTCCCGGTCCTCTTCCCGCCGGAGCTGACGTTCTTCAATCACTGCCGTACGCTCTTCGCGCCTGAATGCTTCACGCTGACGTTCCTCCTGCAGCGCTTCCTGACGATACTCCTGTTCCAGTCGCTCTTCGCGACGTATTTCCTGCTGACGTTCATCCGCCTCGCGCTCACTGTTCCGGACCTCTTCAGCCCGCTCAGCCGGAGAGACAACTGACGACGACTCACTCACGCCCCGCTCTTCAGCCCGTCTTCTGGCCTCAAGCTCTTCGAGTGCTGTAGCTGGTAACTGATTGATCGTCATAATGACCTCCGCTGACTGAACATAAAGTACACTGCTTACACAGTGCATATTTAAGAGATGCATGGTAAATGCCAAATGGGGAAATAGCGGACAGCCCTATCTGAGCATGTCATTAAAGCTAATACTTACAATGTGTTAAAAAACATTAAAGAAAAGAATCAGGTAATAAGACGACGACTGCATTAATGATGAACAGTGGAAATTGTGTAACTTTTACGCGACAGGAATAAACCGGGGAATGACTCCCCCGGTTGAAGGTTTTGAGGTTATAACACCTTATAAGGCAGCGTTATCAAAACTGCTTTTCGATACTGGCATAGAAGTAACGTTTGTAAGGCAGATACAGGTTAGCCAGATAATTGCCCGATGAGTTTAACGGCGGATTTTTATCAAACAGGTTTTTCACACCGGCTTCCACGATAAGTCCGCCAAAGGTGGATTCATCCAGCTCGTACTGGAACGACGTATTCCACAACGTTGTTGATGGTACAACGAAATCATCACCGTTGGCGTAACGGCCATCTACCACACTGTCGGTGTATATGGCTGAAATACGGTATGCAAAATCTTCGTAATTCCAGCTAAAACGTGTGGTTGCCCGCCACTCAGGCTTCATGCCGTCCTGACCCACTTCATCAGAAGATGTAATCGAGATGAAAGAGTCCAGCAAACCCGCTTCCTGTGCTGCTTTGGCTGTTTGCATTTGCGGTGTCAGTTCCTGCTGGAAGCTGCGCAGCTGCGATGCACTGAAGTTCAGGTTAAACCGGCCAAAGTCTGTCGCCACACTTCGCCAGTCAAACGTAAAGTCCATCCCTTTAGCTTTCAATGAGTTCAGGTTGGAGTAGTTGGTATTCATGTAAAGCACTTCGCCGACAGGATCCAGCCCTGTCCCCTCGAAGCGGGCCACATCGTCCAGCGTCGGGTCAGCACGGATAATCCGCGGATCAGATGTGCCTTCAACGGTACGTAAGTAAAGATCGTAAATCAATACGTCCTGAGAGTGGGCGACACCGATTTGGTCATCCAGTTGAATTTCCCAGAAATCCAGTGTGATACGGAAGTTACCCCAGTCTTCTGGCAGGAACTGCGGAATTAACTGGAAACCAAATGACTGGTTTGTTGATGTTTCCGGTTTCAGTTCACTGTTACCAGCCATATGCCAGGTCACCGCATAGCTGTCAGTACAGGCAGAATAATTTTCGATGGCACCTTGTCTCAGCGCAGCTTCACAGTAAATGTAGTCAGTACGGGTGTTATATCTCGCCATTTCAGAAGCGTTCAGTACTTCCAGGTTCGGTGCTTTAAACCCTTCTGACCACGAACCCCGTAGAGTGAGGTTTTCATCGACGCCCCAGGCCAGCGCAATTTTAGGGGTAGAAATATCGCCTACGTCACTGTAGCTCTCATAGCGTCCGGCTAACTGCATATCAAGGGTTTGCATAAGCGGAATACCGAAATCAGGCCCGACGATGGGAACCGCCAGTTCAACATAGGCCGATTTTACATTACGGCTTCCGTAAGAATCCGGCGTAGGGCTTGAGCCCCCAAGATTACTGTTGAAGGACTCGCCGGTATACCAGTTAATATAAGGGTCTGTGCCATCAACCAGAGGATCGCGGTCATCTTTCAATGATTCGTAACGCACTTCTATACCGACGGCAAATCCGAGATCACCTGCAGGTAAACTCATCAGTTCAGAGTTATTGATTTTAAAATCCCAGGATGCCAGTTGAGAGGTGCTCTCCCGCACAGAGATATCGATAAATGAGTTAATGACTTCTTCGCTGTTAAATCCGCTGTGGCCGTAGTTCACGTGGGAAGTGTTACCGCCGGAGAAAATGTTGTAGGCATCTGCTGTTGTACCTGAAATGGCAGTCACCATATCATTCACATTGATCACTTCAGATTCATCACGGGCTTTACCCTGCGAATAAAGAACGGCAGATTCCCACTCGAAGTTGCTGCCAAACCATCCTCGCAAACCGGAAAGCAGGCGGTACTGACGATTCTCCACATTAACTTCCATATTGCCGATGTCGGTGAACCGGTAAGCCAGAATGCGTAAATCGAGACCTTCTTCCGGCACGTTATCCAGGCCGGCAACACGGTTTGGATTCAGTGTACCATCTTCCAGGTAAGTCGCACCAAGCGGGTTGTAATACGCGTTGGCAGGAATATAAACCACCTGGGAACTTGAAAACACAGACGGTCCGCTCATGTATTTACTTTCCGCGGCATAGATCCCGGCTTCGCCGAAGAATTCAAGATCAGGATTGATAAAGTAATTAAAGGTTGAGAACAGGTTCATCCGTGTGACCTGAGGGGTCACATAACTGTCTTCACGTGCACTGTCGGAACGGTAATCTGTGGGAACAGTGCCGGAGGCATAACAGGTTTCACTGGTGCTGCCTTCTGTCAGACAGTCAGAGGATGAGGCGAGTTCTGAGTGAAAATAACCTGAAGCTGTGGTGATCGCTTCGCCATTTTGATAAATCTGATAGGGAGCCAGATAATTACCCCATGGCGTATAGGAACTGCGGCCATCCAGCGCAGCCGTGCCGGCGAGATCGGTACCCGGCAGAAAATCCCGCCGGTCAGAGGTTTCAGTAAACCACATATCGGAAGCTTTCTGTGCCGTTCTGTGAAAGGCATTAAACATCAACGAGAAATTACCTTTGCCGTTGTCGATATCTGTGCCGTAGTAACCGGTTAAATCCAGATCCGAACGATTAGAGCCCTGCGCCTGACCATATTTCAGTTTAACGGCCCCGCCCTGCAAATTATCTTTCGTCACAACGTTCACAACCCCTGCGATGGCGTCTGAACCATAAATCGCTGCGGCACCGTCGAGTAAAATTTCGATGCGATCCAAACCATACATGGGGATGGCGTTGGAGTTAAATGTGGTTGTCGACACACTGCCGTCAACCGTAGCGGTTGTGGGGTGAATAACAGAACGACGTCCGTTAACCAGCAATAATGTATTTGACGCCCCCATCCCTTTCAGGTTCATCGAGCCCATGTCGCCGCGAGCGGCGTTACTGCTTCCCGGAATAAAAGACTCGTTCCAGGTAATATCCCCCATTTGAGGCATACTTCTTATCAGTTCGTTACCGTCTACAGAGCCAAGTGCTTCGATGGCTTCCTGCCCGATAACCGCAACCGGTAATGCTGCCTCCGTTCTTTCACTGCCGATCTTGGAACCTACAACAGCTATTTTTTCCATCCGCTGCTCTTCAGCAATTTTCTCCTGCCCGTCGCCGGCAGGCGTTTCCTGAGCATAAGCCTGCACGCTCATCGCTGAAATTATCGCTGTTGACAGTGCCAGCTTTCTGAAACCTCTGAGTTCCTGTATCTGCATGATTAGTTCCCGTTGAATGATTTTATTGTCTTATCTGTGTGTGATATTGCGGGATTCACACTTCACTCACTAAGACGAACCACTTTGAATTAACGGAACTAACTTCTTTTAAAAAACACTAAAACTCACGAAATGCCTCCATTTGTTACGAAAACGTTTAATTTTAACATTTAAGCGGCAACACTTAGTCGTCCAGAACGTTCTTAAATATTTCACCATCTTTCATAATGAACTTAAGATTCTGGCTGTAATTCACAACAACCTGCTCATCAATTAACGGGTTACCACTGTAAATCAGAATATCTGCGTAAGCTCCGGGCTCAATGACACCCAGTTTTCCTTCTGTGTAAGGATTCAACTTACCGGACATGGCAAACAGGCGGGCATTCTCCGACGTGGCCTGTTTAAGCACTTCCAGTGGCGTAAACCATTTCACCCGTGATGTAAACTCATTGAGCGCCCTTTTCTCATTTCCTAAAGATCCGAAAACATCAGTGCCATAAGCCAGATTGACCTTGTATTTCTTTGCCAGCGTCATTTCTCTGTTTATGCCCTCTCTGACCATGAGCGATTTCTTTTCCCGGTCAGATAATTTTTTGCTTAAATCCGGAGCAGGCCTTAAACCCCAGTGGCTTTGCGGCACCAGCCAGGCATCTTTCTCTTTGACCAGTTTCATCGCTTCTTCTGAAATAAGCTGACCGTGATCGATACTTTTCACTCCGGCTTCCAGTGCACGGATGATGCTTTTTTCGGTATACGCATGCACAGCAACGTACGTGTCCCAGTCTTTGGCCGCTTCCACTGCAGCTTTTATTTCTTCCGGCGCAAATTGCACCGAATGAATAGGATCGTAATCAGAAGCGATGCCTCCGCCAGCCATCACTTTAAGCTGAGTCGCACCTTTTCTCAGGTTCTCTCTCGCTGCTTTACGAACCTCCGCCTTACCGTCCACCAGATAAAACCAGTCCTGCTGGTCCATTGGCATCACCGGACCACCGGCGATGACACGGTTAGGTTCATTGTAATTGCGGAAATCGCCATGGCCGGATGTTTGCGATATAAACGCACCGGAAGGATAAATGCGCGGACCGGGTATAAGCCCTTCATCAATAGCCTGCTTTACTCCAAAAGAGGGACCGCCGAGATCCCTGACAGTGGTGAAGCCCAGCATAAGAAATTGTTTAGCTGTAAGTGCAGATTTGATCCCCACGTACATCCAGTTCTCGTCGTTGCGCATCCCGGTAATTGACGGCGAGGTCTGGGCAAAATGGGTATGCGCATCAGACAAGCCGGGGATCAGCGTCTGGCCTTTGCCATCGATAATTACCGCATCCTGTGGTGTGTCGATTTCTTTTTCGACGGCAGTGATAAGATTACCGGTAATCAGCACACTGTAGCCTTGCTTAAGGGAATCACTGGTGCCGTCCCACACATTAACATGCCTGATGAGGGTCAGTTTTTCAGCACGTGCCGTGACAGGAGCAAGGACGGCTAAACACAGGCAAATTGAGTATATGAGCGTTTTGAAAGCGTTAAATTTTGAAGAGGCCGGGAGGTGTGAAGCGATGAAGGTTTGCATCTTTGTAGTCCGTGAAAGTGATGTCTCCTGCTATAACGGAAAACCTGACTTCTGCGGAACCTTAAAACATATCAAATCAGGAAAGAAAACCGGTGATGCCGGACGGCATCACCGGTTAAACACGGCTATTCTTCGTGATAAGTCATATCCAGCAACTGTTCCTGCGTGTAAACGCGGCCATTGGTGATAGCCGTGTTCACCTTTGATGCATTGTAAACATCTGCCAGCGGATCAGCGTCGAGCAGAATGATATCAGCCAAACTGCCCGCCTTTATCCTGCCGGCATTGAGACCCAGTACATCAGCCGGTACCGAGGTTGCAGATTTCAGTGCTTCATAAGGAGTGAAACCCGCTTCATTCACATAAAAACCCAGCTCGCCGTGCAGATTCATCGCAAGTACCAGATCTGTACCCGCTGTGATGGTTGCGCCCCGGTCATAGAGTGTTTTTAAGGTTTTAGCCTGCTCTTTCAGGCTGGCAAGATAGCTGGCAGGAAACACCATCGGGTTTTCTACACCTTTTTGCGTCCACAAAGGATAAAGCGACAACCTTTTATCCTTTTTCAGTTCAGGATGCTGTGCAATCAGCATATTTAATGACCCGAACATGGTGGGTGTGACTACCTTATTCATCAGTTGCAATGCATCGTCATAAGCCCTGCCACCTATTTGCTTGGGGCTGTACCCGCGGCGGCTTGTTGCGCCGAGATGTTCAAGGCGGTCAACGCCACTTTTCGCAGCAGGATAGATCTCATGGGTGGTCACTCCCACGCCCATCTCATCATGGGCAAAATCCGTTACCCGTTTTTGCTGGGCATCGGGTAGTCTGACGTAACTTTTAAGCAGATCGTACTTTAATGCTTTTGCCCGCTGCAGTTCTTTTTCCAGATGCGCCGGCCCGGCAATCGCAACACCCATTTTGTAGTAAACCCGTTGCCATTCCATCAAATGGCCGGTGGTATAAATTCTCGGGCCTACTCTCACACCGGCTTCACTGGCCTCACGATCTTCCACACCATGATAAGGCTGGTTACCCGGGTCCCTGAGCGTTGTAATCCCATAAGCCAGCCAGCCTCTGTGCGCCCCCTGTCCGAAGTCTTTCTGCGGATGCACATGACTTTCAATCAAACCGGGCATGGCATATTTACCTGTTCCGTCAATAATTTCATAGCCGGATGTGGATTTACTGTTGCGGGGGACAATATCTGTGATCGTATTGCCGCTGATAAAGATGTCCCTGTCTTTTTGCAAAGTATCCGTTTCGCCGTCAAACACATAAGAGACTTGTATAACTTTTTTGTTTGCCGGCTTTGCCAGCACGTACGTCATGTCGAAGGGTATCGTCTCAATGTTACCGGTGAAAAGATTCACCATTTTTAACTTATCATCTGACTGGTAGAGGATAGTTGCTGAGTCACCCGACCAGGTGGGATTGTGCGCAATTTCCGATGTATAACTTCTTGGCGGGCCCAGAGGTTCGCCTTTATCGTCAACAGGCCACACATTCAGTTCACCACCGTAGATACCCGCCATTTTTGTTCCGTCCGGCGACCATACTGGCCCGCCTCCCCCTCTGGTATCCACTGACAAATTCTCCACCGGCGTACTCCAGTATGGCTTTTCACCGTTTACCGGAAATATATAGGCCTGGTTAGTCCCTTCACGGAAGCTTGCAGAAAACTGATCAGGCAGAGCAACCATGATCCGGCTGCTGTCAGCAGACCATGACGGTTTTCCCGGCTGTTTAAGCGTCTGGCTCATCTGAAAAGCGGATTTTGCGTCGAGATCGTACATGCCAAGACTGGCTTCGCCCCACATTTTATCTACGCTCAGATAGGCAATTTTACTCCCGTCCGGTGACCATGCCGGTCCGAGAGGTTGAGTATCCAGTTCAGTTAGCTGCTCAGATTTATTAGTAGCAATGTCATGTACCCACAACTGCATTTTATCGCCACCGCGATCCGAAGAATAAACCAGTGACTTGCCGTCAGGAGACCAGGCAGGATCCGCTTCCATGTAGTGGTCTTGGGTAAGGTTTACGGGCTTTTCACCAATCTTCATGAGATACAGGTCTCCCACAGCGATGAAAGCGACGTATTTACCGTCCGGAGATAAAGACGGCCGCATGATCCCTAAAACAGGGCGCGGCTTGTCTGATGTAAAATCTCTTTCTGCTTTGGCATATTCCGGTGTGAAAACGGTCAGGTTTGCAGTAAACGGAATATCAGAAGCAGCACCGTCAGCGGCCAGTGTTTTTATCTTACCGCCGGCAACGTAAGTTATCTCACCGGAAGCTGAAAGACTGGCTTTGAACTCAAATACTTCTTCACCGGACGCAATTACCCTGTTTCCTCTTTTCATTACGGTTTGATTGTCACCACTTGCAGCAGCATAAAACAGCCCGGCCTTGTCCCAGAGCATAGGAGTAAGCGCATGTTCCGCTTCCTGTTCGATGGTTTCGTTGCCTTTGGCATCTATGGTGACCAGTAAATGACGTCCCTCCCGCATTGTAGTGTAAGTCAGCGCATCGCCGGACGATTTCCAGACTGGCATCCGGTTCTCGTACTTATCGTCCGTCAGTTGGGTGATGACACCGGAAGCAAGCTCCAGTTTGTATATGTCGTAACTGTTAAAGCTGTTTTTGCGGTCGGAAGCAAAAGCCACAAATTTTCCGTCAGACGACACAGCGGGCTCCCTGTCATCATAAGGCCCCCACGTCAGGGCGGTCATATTTTCGCCGCTTCTGTCTACCGACCAGAGATCATAACCGCCATCTTTAAAAGAGAAAAACACAATGGTCTGATTGTCAGGCATCCACACTGGTTGCCTTGCATCCTGATATTCGCCGGAAATACGCGTAGCTTCACCGCCGCTAACCGGTAAAGTCCATAGACTGCCCTGTAAATCCATCACGATGGTTTGCCCGTCAGGAGACACACTGGCAGCCATGGCGGTGCCTTCCGTCACGGTGATACTCTCAGATTGTCCGCTTGCTGCAGCAGCCGGCAGAGTCAGTCCCGCTGATACTAACAGGCAGCAAAGCAACGCGCTTTTCGCGATATTCATGTGTTCATCCTGTGAAAAATAGTAGAAGAAAAAAGTAGCGCATCAGAAACGTACCTCTGCGCTGGCGTAAAAGTAACGTGAAAAAGGTAAGTAGAGGTTTGCAAGATAATCGCCGGACGCATTAAGAGGCGGGGATTGACGGAACATATTCCGTACCCCTACTTCTGCATCAACAGCACCTGCAGGACTGTCATCAAAGGTATATTTGACGGACGCATTCCATGTCGTCATCGAAGGTACTTTAAAATCAGAGCCGTCGGCGTATCTCCCGTCATTAAGATGGTGGGTATATTGCGCTGATAATCTGCATATCAGTTTCCGGAATTGCCATGTAAATCTGGCAAGGCCTTTCCATTCAGGTTTTTTACCGTTCACACCTGTTTCATTGCCATTGCCAATTACAACAAACCCGTCGATAAGTCCGTTATCCTGTGCGGCCTTCACTTCTTCCATTTCTGCCGTCAGTGCCTGCTGATAACTGATCAGCTTCGATGCGGCCAGATGAAAAGAAAAGTCGCCCCACTCCAGTGATTTGTATGCGCCGTCCATCGCGAAATCGGCGCCTTTTACTGACAGTGAGTTTTGGTTTTGATAATCGGTCTGGATAAAGAGGATCTGTCCTGCCGCCTGCAAACCGGTATGAGTAAAAAGGCTTTGTTGTTCACTGTTCGCATCGTTTCGCACAATGCGGCTATCCTGCGACTGCATGGTAGTGCGCAGATACAAATCACGTGCAATGACGTCTTCCACGGGCGCCACGCCAACCCTGTCGGTAATGTCGATTTGCCAGATATCTGCTGAAAACGACATGTTCCCCTTGTCACTTTTCGTACCCGGGATCTTGTAAACCAGGCCGGCTGTGCGGTTTACCGAGCGCTCCGGCTTCAGGTTTTCATTCCCCGCAATATGCCAGGTCACTGCGTAAGTAGCTGAACAACCGGCGTAGCTTTCAATATATTGTTGACGCTCAGCCGCCTCACAGAAAATATAGTCGGTATGATTGTTGTACCTGGCCATTTCACTGGCATTGAGCACTTCCAGATTAGGCGCTTTGAATCCCTGAGACCACGAGCCGCGGATAAGTAAAGAATCATTGACCTGCCACACTGCCGCCACTTTCGGCGTAGCGATACTCCCGACATCACTGTAACGCTCATATCTGCCGGCAATTTGCAGATCCAGAGCGTTTATGAAGGGCAAATCAAATTCAGGTGAAACAAGCGGCATCGCCAGTTCACCATAGACAGACATCACCTGCCGGCTGCCTGCTGAATCCGGTGTTGGACTGGTTCCTGCCAGGTCACTGAGGTACTCATATCCGGTATACCAGTCGGTATAGGTTTGCGTCCCGTCCACCAGCGGATCTCTGTCGTCTTTCAGAGATTCATAGCGAAACTCAGCACCGGTAGCGAAACCCAGCTCCCCCGCAGGGAGTTTAATCAAATCAGGTGATGTTATTTTCACGTCCCATGACGCAATTTCAGACACGCTGTTGCGGTGTGCTTTTACTGCAAAATCAGAGCTGTCTGCCTGAACATTCAAACCGCCGGAAAAAGGATTATATGCATCGCTGCTGCGCCCTGAAATGGCTTCAGCAAATGCCGACACACTGTAGCCGTCTGACGTATCGGCTGCGTGGCCTTTTGAATAGAGGAGCGCAGACTCCCAGGCCAGACCGGCGGATGTCAGTCCTTTTAATCCGGCGAGAAACCGCGATTGTGTATTATGTACGTCAACAGTGCGCAAACCACCACCGGTAAACCGGTATTGCCTGATTTCAACAGGCACGCCATCATCAGGCACATTATCCAGCTCGCTTATCCGGTTTGGGTTAATGGTGCCGTCAGCGAGAGTCAATGCGCCGAGGGGGTTATAGTAGGCGTCAGCAGGCACATAAACCGGCGTATTCACTGAAAAAAAACCGTGACTGGTCACGTAATCTGATGCCGCTTTGTACAAGGCAATTTCGCCGAAGATTTCCGTGTCAGGCAGCCATTGCCAGTTGAATGTGGAAAAAAGATTAACCCGTTCTACACCGGGGGTAATGTAAGTACCTGCAGCGGCAAAGTCATACAAATAGTCACCTGCTGCACTACCGGACGCATAGCATGTGCCGCTGTAACCTTCAGCGATGCAGTTATTGCTGCTTTCTGCCTTAGTATGAAAATAACCGGCGGCACTGGTGAGTGGCTGACCATTAGCACTAACTTGCGCGGGAGCAATAAAGTTACCCCACGGGGTATAAACACTTCTACCATCCAGAGAAGCGGCATTTTCCAAATCGGTGTTAGCAAAAAAGTTGCGGTGGTCTGATGTTGCGGTGTACCACTGATCGGCGGCATATTGGGGAGTTCTTTTGACCACATTGAACATCAAAGACACATTTCCCTTTCCGTTGTCAAAATCCGTTCCGGCAAAGCCGGTAAGTTCTGAGTCTGTCCGGCCAGTGCCCTCTGCTTTGCCATAACGGAGCTTTAACCCCGCACCTTCAATATTTTTTCGGGTAACAATGTTTACCACTCCGGCAATGGCATCTGAACCGTAAATCGCAGAAGCACCGTCAAGAAGGATCTCCACTCTGTCCGAACCGTAAAGTGGAATGGCATTGGTATTAAATGTGGTAGTAGAAATACTGTCGTCCACGGTTGAGGTGGTGGGATGAATGACGGAACGCCTGCCGTTAATCAGCAATAACGTGTTGGACGCGCCAAGATTTTTCAGATTCAGCGAAGCGGTATCTCCCCTCGCTGCGTTACTGCTTCCCGGGATCCATGACTCATTCCAGGTAATGTCGCCCATCTGCGGGATCGCTCTGACCAGTTCGTTGCCGTCAGTCACTCCAGTGGCATCAAACGCATCCGTACCGTAAACAGCAACAGGCAAAGCGGACTTCAGACGGTGGCTGGCAATGGCGGTACCGACAACAGAAATCCTTTCAAACTGCGCCTCACCGTTTTCGTCTTCGCCGGTAATATCCGTCGTTTTTGAATCATGCTCATTTTTTGCTGACGCCCGCCGCTGAGAACGGTTAATAGCGGACGTCAGAGATGACTTTCCCACAGAAGAAGCCTTCTTGATAACAATGGTTTCCTCTCCGATTTTTTCGAATGTGAGGGCATTTTCACCCAGTAAATGTTCAATAGCGCCTGCACTTTCATACATACCTGACACTGACCGGCTTTTGATATTTTTGATGAGACTGGCATTCACCGCGACCTGTAATCCGGACTGCTCAGAAAATTCGATCAATGCAGCGTTCATAGGTTGCGACGGAATATCAAAGGCAATCCGCCTGTCTGCGGCATCGACGCTGTGACAGATCAGACCGGCTGACAACACTGGCAGTAAACCTGTCAGCCGGAATTTTCTTTTCCTCATCCGGTACCCCTTAAATGAACAGGGCAAAACGCGTCATGCATCCAGTTAACAGCGGGGAAAGTCACGTTATATCGCCCCGGCATGTACAGATAACACGATTTCCGAGTCACCGACATAAGACACACTGAGCGGAAAAGCATGGGGCAGCACTTCGACCCACTGCTCCAGATTGCCGGTAAAAACAGTACCTGAGTAAAGAAACTCCTTGGCTTCCTCACCGGCGAAACGGATTTTAATTTTCGAGTAACGGTTAATATCTTCAACCACATACATGAGCTTTTCTTCCATGTATTGAAGCTTGCCGTCTTTCCATGCCAGGGATGCATTCACAGGAGACACCGCAATATCAGAAAGGTATTCTTTGTCGTAATAGACCCGCTGCCCTGCCGTAAGGTAGGCATCGATGGTATTACCGGTTTTGGTTTCATCCTGCTCCGGTGCAATACTGATTTTGCCCTCAGCAACAATGACAACAACCCGCTCAGCCTGTTTGGAAATATTGAACTGCGTTCCCACAGCAGTAACAACCCGATTCCCGGTGACCACAGAAAATGGTCTGTCAGCATCTTTTGCCACATCGAAATAAGCCTCCCCTCTTTCCAGCACGATCTGACGGCGGCTCTTGCTGTATGCGACAGAAACCAGGCTTTGACCACCGAGGGTAATGACCGAACCGTCTTCCAGCAGCACTTCACGGTTTTGCCCGGTTGCAGATTCATAGACAGCAACGTCAACAGGATAGTTACCGCTGAAATCAGAAAGGTTGACGATAGCGATACAGAACAGTGCGGCATACACCACAGACAAGGTGGATACCTGAAACGGCCGCCAGTCATATAATTTTTCAAGACTGAAAACGCTGAACGGATTGAAGGCGCGTTTTTTTGCCGGTTTTTTCCAGCTTTCTATCTTTTCTTCTCCGTCGTAATCATCAGCCAGCAAATCTCTGTCGTCCGGCCACACAAGGCCTTCCATATCACCTGACAGGTTCAGCACCTCTTCAACCCGTTCGTATTCGCGAATATTTTCGGGCGATTCAGCCAGCCACTTTTGCCATTCCTGAATCTTTTCCACGGCAATATTCGGGTCCTGCAATTCATAAAACCATTCGGTAGCGATCTCAAAACGTGTCCTGTTTTCAAAATTCACTTCAAATATCTCCTTGATGGCTATCCAGTCTGTCACGGCAATATTCCGTGGCGCGGACAAGGTATTTTCTGACCATCCTGTCTGAAATGTTCATCAGACTGGCAATTTCACCGGATGACAGCCCGTGTAACCGGCTGAGCAAAAACGCTTTCCGGCATCTGGGAGGCAATTCATTGATAAATCCGGTCATCAGCTTGAGCTGTTCTTTTTTTAACGCATATTGCTCTTCGGACGGGTGGTTACTTTCAACAAACGTCAGTGGTTTGAAGACAGTGTTATGCTGCTTGGATCGCAGACGGTCGATAGCCAGATTAGATGCAATTTTAAACAAATAGGCTTTGAGGTAGCTGATTGCATCCGGTTTATCGAGATCCAGCAGTTTTACATAAGCTTCCTGAGCCACTTCGTGGGCATCGGCATCGGAGCGGAGCCTGGCTCTGAGAAACTTGATCAACGTATCATTATGCTGCCTGAACAAGTCAGCAATGATTTCTCTCTGACCTGTAATGGCTTTCTGACAAGGTAGCGCAGTCTCTTCCGGTTCGTGTTTTTCTATGGCTCTTCCCATAAGCGCCTTCTTCTCAGTTTATAACGGACAATGACTAAGACGGTGATGTCCCGGTCAGCGGAACTTTTTTTGTGAAAAAAGTGAAAATCCGTCAACACAGTTGCGGATATGTCCTGAAAAGAAAGTATGCCGGTACACAGAGACTGGCAGAGGATAAAACGGAAAATGATTATTATTCAGAAGCAGGCAAGTTTCTGATTACCTGATAACTTTTGCATGCAGGCCACTGCGGGGTCAAGGTCTTTCTGCATTCATAGCGGGTGATTTCTAAATGCTATAATGAATGAACAGATAATGCCCGACCTGCAAACACACATTTATTCACACTGAGTGGTTCCGGAATTACCGGCGCAGACGTTATAGCCATTTTCTCCAGTTAACCGGAACCTTCAACCATGACAGCCAGGCACAAACTGTTTTTATTGCGCTTTCCAAAACGCCAGCTCATCCGTACTTTGTCTCTCTCACTGGCAATCGGCTTAACCGGCACAGTCGTAGCTCCCGCGAACGCTCAGGAAGCGGCCTATCCGCTGCAGATGAGCAGTTCCCGCACCATCCACCGTCCGGAAGTGCCGGGACCAAACGGCCTGGTGACAGCGGGACACCCTCTGGCATCCATGTCAGGACTGAAAATTCTCATGGATGGCGGCAATGCGATTGATGCTTCTGTTGCGGTACTTGCTACATTAAATGTGGTGCGCCCGCAAATGTCAGGCGCCGGCGGCAACGGTTTTGCTACCTACTATAATGCAGCAACAGATAAAGTGTGGTCGCTAAGTGCCACGGGCGCAGCCCCCCTTGCACTGGACGCAGCTTCACTTGAACCGGAACAGTTAAATAAAGGGATCCACGCAGGGGCTGTTCCCGGCCTTTTTGGCGGATGGATCAGCATGCTGCAGAAATACGGCACAAAGAGCCTTGCTGAAGTGCTGGCGCCGGCTATTGAATATGCCGAAAAGGGGCATCCGCTGGAAGCATCAGTTTCCAAAGCAATCAGTTACGACGAAGAATTGTACCGCACCATGCCTACCAGTGCGGATATGTTGTTGCCGGGCGGTAAAGTGCCGGCAGCGGGCGAACTGTTCTACATGAAAGACCTCGCCGCCACATTCAAAAAAGTCACAGCAGCAGAAGCCACGGCACTGGCACAGGGAAAATCCAGAACCGAAGCACTTCAGGCCGCTTTTGACCGCTTTTACAAAGGCGATATAGCAAAGGAAATGACCCGTTTTTATCAGCAAAATGGCGGTGAGTTCACTGAAGAGGATTTCGCAGCCTATCAACCACAATGGGTAAACCCCGTGCATGTGAATTACCGTGGTTATGATATTTACACCTCCACTCCGACCTCACGGGGAGGTCTTGAAGTCGCCATGCAACTGAAACTGGTTGAAGCTTTTGACCTCAGTCAGTATGCCCCGGATGATCCCCGCGTCACCCACATTCTAGCTGAAGCCATTAAGCTGGCGAAAAGTGATGTGTATCATTTCGTGGCCGACCCGAAGAAATTTACGATTCCGCTGGAAGGCTTACTCTCTGATGAATATATCACCTCACGCGTCTCTTTACTGAAGCCTGCTGAAGCAATGACCTTTCCTGATCACGGTGAACCGCCGGGGAATGCCCAGTCATCAGCCTATCTGGCTTCTCTTGAAGGGCCGTTACTGGTAGATGCCAGCCGCGAAAAATCCTTTGCCGGAAGTACCACAAGTTTCTCGGTCATGGATAAAGCAGGCAACGTCGTTGCAATGACGCCTACCCACGGCGGTGCATTCGGAACGGGCGTTGTTGTAGGCTCTACAGGTTTAACATTTAACAACGGCACGCGGGTCGGCTCCACGTCACCCTACCCTGACGATATTAACTACGCCCGTGGTGGTCAGATCCCCATTCTGAATAACTCCCCGGTTATTGTCATGAAAGATGGAAAATTTCTGATGGCACTTGGCACACCGGGCGGTGAAACCATTGGTCAGACACAGTTTCAGGTGCTGGTAAATGTGCTGGATTTTGGTATGGGTGTTCAGAAAGCCATTGAAGCACCGCGATTCAGCATTTTTGCTGAACCTAATTTCTATAAAGCCGGTGCAAAAATTACCATGCGTATTGAAGACCGCATCCCTGTCGCTCAGTTTGAAGGCCTCAAAGAGCGGGGTCATGATGTCACTCTGGCGCCTTCATATTCACTAGGCAGCATTCAGGCAATTCTGCGTCACCAGACCTTTGGCACTGTGACGGCCGGTGCAGATCCGCGGCGTGCCGCATATGCAGTAGGCTGGTAAATCCCGCTTAACAGTATGAATTCTCCTAAAACAGTTTTATCAGGAACATAACTATGAAAATCATCAGAAGCGGACTTAATCTCAGGCATGTTATTTTATCAGCAATGGTTCAGACCAGTTTGTTCACCACATCCGCATATGCTGCAACTACAGAAATCCAGACATCAGAGAACGTGGTGTTACAGGAAATCCGGCCGGAAACCGGCGGCCTGCACGGTGCAGTGGTTTCTGAGCACCCGCTGGCTTCTCAGGTAGGCTACGACGTACTGAAAGCCGGTGGTAATGCCGTAGACGCCGCCGTATCAATGGCAGCGATGCTGTCGGTTGTCCGACCCCACATGAACAGCGTGGGCGGCGACACCTTCGCTTTGTTTTATGATGCTGAAACCGGTGAAATAACGGCACTGAACTCATCAGGCAAAGCCGCAGGACTGGCAGAACCCGGATTTTTCACATCGCAGGGGCTAGAAAGGCTACCGTTTACCGGTCCGCTCACAGTGACCGTGCCGGGTACCGTGGCGTCATGGGAAGCCTCGCTTAAACGTTACGGTACAATCAGCTTGAGTGACGCACTGCAACCGGCTATCGAAGTGGCACGGGACGGCTTTATGGTCAGCACAACGTTAGCTGCGGATCTCGCCAAAGCCGGCCCGCGACTGAATGAAGCGGGCAAAGCGGTATTTTATCCCGCCGCTGCACCTTTAGAAGCTGGTTCAATACTGAAAAACCCTGATTTAGCCGGCAGCCTTTCTGCGATAGCGAAAGATGGCGCCTCAGTGATGTACGAAGGTAACCTCGGACAAAAGATGGCAGCGTTTCTGGAAGCTGAAGGCAGTCCTTTACGCGCTTCAGATTTTGCCAGTTTCAAACCTGAATGGACAACCGCGGTGAGTATGCCTTTTCAGGGTAAAAACGTGCACACGGTAAAACCCAACTCCCAGGGCATTGTGCTTTTGCAAATGCTGACAATGGCCGGCAACATGCCACTTAAAGAGATGGGCCAGAATTCAGCCCCGCTGTTACACAATTTAATAGAAACCACCAAAATTGCTTTTGCTGACCGGGACCGCTGGGTGGCAGATCCGGCGTATGCTGACGTACCTGTTGGCGGGTTACTCGATCCTGCTTACCTGAAAAAACGGTATGCGCTTATCAGTAACAAAGCGAGCGCAGATTATATCTCAGGTCTATCTGTTCCCGATGATAAAGGAGCCTTACTGAACGAGGACGGCGATACCGTATTTTTGATGGTCGTGGATGAGAAAGGCAATGCTGTGAGTTGGGTTCAAAGCCTGTACTCCAGTTTTGGTTCAAACCTCATGGTGCCGGGAACAGGCATTGTACTGCACAACCGGGGTGCCGGTTTTTCACTGGAGGAAGGACATCCGAACCAGATTGCCCCGGGTAAGCGACCTTTCCACACGTTGATGGCTGCCATGGTAACTGATGACAATGGCAAGTTTGAAATGACCATAGGCACACCCGGTGGTTCAGGGCAGCCACAGTTTATTACACAGGCGATTATCAACAGCTATGTTTTTGATATGTCACCGCAACTGTCCATCGAATCCCCCCGCTACCGTATTGGCTCCGGTACTGCCGTGACTTTAGATGAACGCCTGCCTGACAGTGTGATCCGTTCCCTGACTGAACAGGGCCACGACATTACACTGAGTGAAAGCTGGGTGGCCAATTTTGGTAGTCTGCAAATTATCCGCCGTTTACCCAATGGCGTGTTGCGTACCGGTGCTGATATGCGCCGTGAAGCAACCGCGCTGGCGTGGTAACAAACATTAATCAATCACTGCCGGTGTGGTCTTTTCAGCCCGCCGGCAGAGTTATTGTGAAGCGGGTACCTTTAAAAGGTGTTTGTACTGTGCGTCCTGCTGGCGGCGATTCGGCGGTGATCTTTCCATCGAAACTCGTGACAAAGGTTTTCACAATATTCAGTCCGTAGCCAATGCCCAGCTCAGACTCTGTTCCCATAGAAGACACGTTCTTTTCCACGGTGAACAAGCGGGCAAGTTTTTCTCCCTCAATGCCGGTTCCTTCGTCTTCGAGAGTAATGGCAACGGTATCGCCATTCTCTTCTGCATCCAGCCTGATGGTGCCGTTGTGATAGGAGAATTTCACTGCGTTGGACAGCAAATTCGCCATCACCTGATGGGTAAACAAACCGGGATCCACGTTAATCCGGATTTTCGATAACTTCTCTTCGTCATAGGTAAACGTGAGGGATTTATGCTGCAGTTTCATCTCAAACAACGATGATAACAGGCCGACACAATCAGCCAGGCTGCAGGGCTGCTTTTTGATTTCAAGGGATTCATTGGCCAGCAAATACATTTGCTGAACACGCTTTGTCATATCGGTCAGTGACTGGCAGGCAATATCAATATTATCAATATAATGTTCCGGATCCCCCTGGCGGGTTTTCAGCGCCCAGCTGGCTGCATAGATACTGGCTACCGGCGTGCTCATATCGTGGGTCAGTACCTTTAATAACATACTGATGTTAGCGTTCTGTGCAGACAATTTCCGCTCGTATCGTTGCTGCATGATCAGATGGGCATACATCATGGTGGTGTTGATAAATATCCAGCCGAACACCATCAGCGACTGGAAAACAGGTGACATGATACCGTCACCACTGCCCGGGAAATTAAAGCCATTAATGTCCATAAGAAGCAGCGCCAGGCATACGCTGGTGGTGAGTGTTGCCCAAAGCACCAAGCCCCGCATACCGGAGATGATCCCTGCCAGACTTGGCAAAATTCCGAACCAGATCAAAATATGGCTGTTGAATCCCCCTGAATAAAACGCTGAAACCAGTTGATGGCTCATGCCTGCCAGCAACATGATGTTAGAAATTAAAAAGACGCGGTTAGAGAACCGGTAAAATAACGGGCTGATCAGGTGCACGATGGATGCAACAAGGCTGATAACCTTGGGGGCCGTGCTGCTCATAAAAATGAACGACACTGCGACATAAGCCCACATGAGGACACCGGTGCACAACACGGTGATAAGATGGGCATGGATGACTCTGGGATCGAGGTCGTTTTTTTTCAGCCTGACGGCGGCTATGTAATCAAAAATGTGCCAGTAGAGTTTACGCAGGACACCTTGAGACTCAGTTCGTTTTACAGACATCGTATTTCAGTTATGATTAACGAATAACCTAATTTACGGGTTTTGCCCCGTTAATTCCATAAATCCATGCCCTGAATGTGTACCTTCTACATTCACCCTGCCTTCATAGTAGGAAAAGCGTCCTTCGTTCCACTGTCCGGTTTTAAAGGGACTGATATTCAGATCAAGATTTTTTGACGGGATCTTCATGTTCCAGCGCACCTGAGCCGTGCGGCCATGAAAGGATTCGGCTCCGTCCGGAATCAGAGATAAATCATCCTGCGACAAGGTTTCAGAGCGTCCGTCAGCAAAAATATAGGTGCCGGTGACATAAGGAGGCAGTTTATTAACGTGCATTCTGAACGCCATTACTTTATCACCATTATCCAGGTGCAGTGAAAACCAGTCCCAGCCTAAGGCATCGTCACTGGCCAGCTGGCTGCTCCATTCATGATCGAACCAGCCAGCCCCTGTCACTTCCGTCTTTTCACCGTGACTGTTTATCACCCCGTTTGCCTGAATAAATGGCTGACTGTAGTAATAAGACCGGTATTGCTCACTGGCTGATTTGGTGCTGTAGCCCTGCTGTCCGTGAAGCACGTACGGACCATTTGCGGTCAGACTGAGGGTAATATCCGTATGCCGGTTTATGGTGAACTTAAGCTCAGACGGGGTAAGTGCATTCCCTTGTGCCTGCCAGCGCCAGTTGTCAATAAAGGCACTGAACGGTGCTGTTGTGACACCGGCCATACCGGTGCCACCGGCAGCGAATCGTTCTTCAAACTCATGACTGACAGCACTGTGCAAAGACGCATGCCCCATCCACCATTGGTTATCCGCCCAGTTATTTGGCTCATATCCGTCATTAATGAATCTGAAGAGTGTGAATTGCAGCCCGTATTCGTCCGGTCCGGAGCCGGCTTCAGGTTGTGTGTCTTCCAGTACAAACGTGAGATACCACCATTCGAGGCGAAATGCCGGATGACTGCCATGATCATCAGGCAGAACGACAGGCCTGTCAGCGCTGACTGTTGCACTTTGAGGAAGTTTCCGGCTTTCAGGCATATTCAGACCACTGAAAATGCCACCGGCTTTCGCTGTGTCACCGTCCTCCTCAGCACCTGAATCACCGGAACGGGTTATCAGCTGAAACGCCGGCAGGGTGACCAGAAACAACGCAAAACTGATTATCAGCACAAGTGCAGCCCGCTTTCTCACAGCCCTTCCTCCTGCCTGAGATCCACTTTTGCGTTCATTTTTCCCAGAGGCAATAACAGAATAATAAACACTACAGCCATGCTTAGCATAAGACCGGACAGCAAAACGTCCACCGACACATTCAGCGGATAAACCCAGTAGAACGCGTACCGGTTTACCTGAAAGATAAATACATGAGCCAGCACAATACCAGCCGGCAATGCCATTAACCCGGCCAGCAAGCACAGCAACATATATTGGAATATCAGTACCAGTCGTAATCGCCACTGACCAACCCCCATGGCCCTCAGCACATTCATTTCAGGACGGAGATCAAGAGTGAGCACACTGACAGAAATGGCAAAAGCGAGACCGGCCACCAGCAGGGTTGCCACGTTCAGCGCATCGGTAACGACAAAAGTACGGTCGAAAGTGGCCATAGAACGGGTGATCAGTTCACCGGTAAAATACAGCGATCCGGCATTGGCCAGTACGCTCAAATCCGGTTTCTGCCCGGAGAGTGCATGATGTTCATAATAAATCGCCGAAAGTCCGGCATAGCCTGACGGCGGTGAAAATGCCGTAAGGGGTAACAGAAGCTGCGCTTCAGGATTACCATAGTCCGGATAAATCCCGGCAATCAAAAAAACGTCACCGGATGTTTTGTCAGAGAGGCTGACCATGGTGCCATCATCCGTTTGAATGTCGCTTAATACCACACTGTCGCCGGGCTCCACATTTAGCCGGAATGCCAGTTGCTGATTAACAAAAATACCTTCCCGGGATCTAAACTGTGACCAGGCCTGCTCAGCGGATGAATATAATGCAAGGCTTTTACGGGCAATGTCGTCAACCGGGAAACTCTTCACTGAAACCGCCAGGCGTCTTTCAGTTGAAGGTACATTAAGACTAATAATGCCCCGCCCTTCATAGACTGAACGGGTTTGAATCTCATCATTAATTAACTCCGGAGGTGACGGAGCGTCTGAATAAAAGTATGCTGGTGCGGACAATCGCTGCATCAGCCAGTCTTCAGTGGCTTGCCTGAAACTGTCTGTCATCACATTCATGCCGGTATTCGCGGTGAGGGCAATAAAAAATGCACAAACTGCCAGTTTACTCTTTGCAGAAAGGCGGTGCGTGCCCGCTGCCACATAAGACAATACCGGCATTGAAGACGTCACCAGCCTGCAAACCATTGCTGTGAGTGCCGGCAACCACAGGATAACCAGCACACAGCCACTTAATAACACTGCGCCGGTGCTCACCAGCGCGGTCAGCGCACTGCCGGCATTAAAAACAAAACCTGCCGCAATGCCAGTGACTATTACTGTAGTAAACAGGCGTCCGGCAACAGACAGTGTTGTCTGACTCTCACTGAAACGGCGCAGAGACAGGGCACCGGATAGCTGTTTAACCGGAATAACAAAAAAAATCGCCAGCGCAATCACGCTGATGAGCCAGGCCAGCAGCACCATCTGCACAATAAAAGGTGAAGGCGAAATAAATACCCCGTCGAACAGGCCGGCAAACACAGACTGCAACACCGGAGTCAAACCTCTGGTAAGGCCGAGCCCGCACAACACCCCCGCCGGCGCGGCGATAAAACAATACAGAATAAGCTCTGCGAACAGCGCAATGAGTATTGTTTGCTTTGCTGTACCCAGTTGCCTCAGCCGTATAATCGTTGCCAGCCTGGCACGGTACATCAGCATGAGTGCATTTAAAATGATGAACAAAGCCACTACCGCCATAAGCATACCCATGGCCTGCAAATTTAATCTGAAGCTGGCTGACAACGTACCGGTTTCTGCCTGAACCGGCGGCGGTATAAAAGTAAGATGAGCAGGTAGTGCAGACTTTAGCTGTGCGATTTGTTGACCATCCGGGTCGCCTGCAACGATCAGCGCAGACAGAGGAGTGTTGTCAGGCGTAATCTCTTTCCGGTAAAAGTTTTGCAGACCAGTTACCAGTATACCCTCCGGCAGCCCCTGCACAGAGACAGGCTGCCGGACAGGCGTCCCATCGCCGTACAGTTCCTGATTGTCACAGGTAAAGCCTGTAATAACCCCCGGTGCAGCATAGCTGATTATGCCTGATGTATTTCCCCGGTTGCCGGGTTCAAATAATACAGAACCACCGGAAGCACTCTTGAACGTGCGGGACTGAACAGTCGTGTCAGGTAATGACATGAGGGCTGTTTCATCGATAGCGGTCAGGGTGACAGTTTTTGCGTTTTTACCTTGCTTTCTGTCGTTCCCGGTATCACCGCAGGAAAGTGTAATGTCCCGCTGACTGATACCAATCAGCCCGGTAAACCCCTGCTTTCTTAACCGGATATAGTCTTGTTTCGTTAATGACTCAACATCAGAGCGCGGCGACACCGTACCGGCAGCAAAGAACCCGGGAGTACCGGAAGCCAGCTCCCCCTGCCTTGCGCCTTCATTAATTAACCAGACGGCAGAGAGCCCGCCAGTGGCGACTAGTAATGCCATGAGAATAAGCAACGGCTGCCATGGCCGGGTCAGTGCCATTCTCAGAAAAACGTGCAGCACAGGAAACAAACCGTGCATGCCTCAGTCTTCCAGCTTTCCGTGACGTAACCAGCATTGCCGCTGCGCGAGAGCGGCTACTTCATTACTGTGTGTTACCACAACCAGCGTAGTATTCAGCTCACGGCACAATGCATATAAAGCAGAAGATACTTTCTCACTGTTGTCTTCATCCAGATTGCCGGTAGGTTCATCTGCCAGAATGAGGGAAGGTTTATGAACCAGAGCACGGGCAATGGCAACCCGTTGCTGTTCACCGCCTGAAAGTAAGGCGGCAGACTTACCGGCCAGCGCGCTGATCCCAAGCCGTTGCATTATGTGCTGCTGATAATCAGGATCCGCATTGCCTTTTAACCTGGCGGTAAAGGCAATGTTATCCTCAACAGATAAACAACCCAGCAGATTGAAACTTTGAAAAACCACTCCCAGATGTTCTCTGCGAAACCGGTCAGCCTGCTTCTCGCCCTTAAAAGGCAGAGTAACGTTGTGAACAGTAATGGAGCCGCTGTCCGGTTCATCAAAACCGGCAATCAGCGAGAGTAATGTAGACTTGCCGGAACCGGATGCGCCGCGGATACTGACAGACAGCCCGGTGTCCAGAGATAAATTGAGATCGTCAATAACAGGCTTGTCGCCGTCACCGAACCGCTTACTGAGGTGGCAAATTTTCAACATGGCGCTGTACTAACCCTGCATCTGTAAAGGTGTCCGGAAAGGTGAAGCACCGGAAAATCAGCGCCCGCCTTCATTGCTGTTTGCTGCAGCTACTTGCGCCTGCGTGCCCCACAGCGGCACAGTGGATAAACTATGTTTGAAACTACCGGAAGTCTCTTTCGTAGAATATGCCAGATACATCAGTGTCTGGTTTTCAGCGTCGAGAATGCGCCGGATTTTCATTGACTTAAACAATATGCTTTTAGACTTGGTAAACAGCACATCGCCGTCTTTTCCCTTGTCGATTTTATCTATCATCTCACGGGTTATCGGGCCGGTCTGACGGCAGGCAATGGAACTGTCTGACGGGTCGGAAAAATCCAGATTGGCTTCAATACTGGACACATGGCAAGTTACACCGGTGACCACAGGATCGGTAAAGGCGTCCAGCTTAATATCTTTGGTGGTGAAAACACCCAGCGACACATCGCCAACTTCATTTCTGTCACAGCCACTTAATAATAAAACGGCTATAATACTGACTATCACCCGCATACCTGCTCCCCCGGTTAAGTTCATAGTTTTCTTCATCTTAGTACTGTTAATTCAGATTGGCGGATTACACCGGCTATATTAAACCCTTTTCAGTTTGAACCAACCCTCATTTGTGCCGTATCAGAAGCAGCACTCAGGAGAATACCGTGAAACAACCTTTACCTATGCAATTATTTGAGCTGTGGACACTGGCACCTCAGGTTATCGCCACCCGGTTAATGCAGATGGCCACCACGTCATACCCGGCAAAGAAATCCGAAGTGCGTGAAATGAATGAGATGTGGACAGAAAAGGTACAGGCCGTGGTCAGTGCCTGTCAGGCTGTAACGGCAGAATCCATGCGTTTTCAGACGAAGATTTTTTCCGCAGTTGTCAGTAATGCCATGACCCCTGCACTCATTCCGCAAACCACAGCACAGGCAATGCTTCGCTACGGACCTGCAGCGGGAACAAAAATGACAGAGAAGCTGGTTCAGCCTTTTCACAAAAAAGTAAAGTCAAATGCCCAGCGTCTGCTGTAGCACCGGTCATCCGGTGCTTCAGCGTTGTAACATCGGATGTAAATAAAGAACGGTTTAGCCGGCTGCCAGCCAGATCCCCACACCGATCATCAGCGTGCCGGCAATCCGGTTCATCAACCTGACATTTCCGCTTTTCATCAACAGCGACCTCAACGAGCGGCCACCGGATGCATAAATCAGCAGGCAGGTGAATTCGAGCAGGAGAATAATCGCAATCAGGCTGACCAGCTGAGCTGCCAGCGGTGAGGCGGTATCAAGAAACGGTGGCAACAGCGCAACAAAAAATGCCCACCCTTTGGGGTTAGCAATGGCCGTGATAAAACCCTGCATAATTAACGCTTTTTCCGTGGCCTGTGCCGCACTGTCAGTGCTGATAGCCATTTTGCCCCGTGACATCCACATTTGTATGCCGGTATAGGCCAGATAAACCCCGCCGGCATATTTCAGTACGGTGAACACATCCGGATAATTTAATAACAGTGCTGCCACACCGGCGGCAGAAAGGGTTGCCACAAGACCGACGCCGGCCAGTTCTCCCAGCATCATCCACAGTGCCCGCTTAACGCCGATACTCATGCCCAGTGTCATCGCCAGCGTCATGCACATACCCGGCGTCACAGAGACAAAGAAAAAGGTGGGAATAAAAACAGACAATAAGCCGGTGTTCATAAAATAATGTCCGCAAAAAAAGAGCATGGGAAATTGCCAGAAACCTTGGCAAAACGCAACGACGAGCCGGCAAAAATGAGGCAAATATACGCTTTGTCATGACCGTTTGCCCCTGCGCCGGTTGCGCCGGCCAGCACAGTTAATTAGACTGACCGGCAACGTATTATCACGATGAACACTATGAGCACTACTCTTTACGGTATCAGTAACTGCGATACCATCAAAAAAGCCAGAATGTGGCTTGAACAGCAAAATATCCCTTTTACTTTTCACGATTACCGTAAAGACGGTCTGGACGAAGCCTGGCTTAAAGAAACAGAAAGTCATCTGGGCTGGGAAAACCTGCTGAATAAACGGGGCACTACTTTTCGTCAGTTACCGGAAGAAGATAAAACAGATTTAACCCGTGATAAGGCCCTGAGCCTGTTACTGGCAAATCCGTCGATGATTAAACGCCCTGTGCTTATTCACAACAACAGCTACCATCTTGCTTTTAAACCTGCTCAGTATGAGGAGATTTTCGCCTGATGAGTACTGTTATCGATGTTGCCAAAAATCTGATCAACCGCCACTCAGTCACACCTGAAGATGCCGGTTGTCAGGACTACATGAAGGCCTGGCTGGACGAGTCAGGTTTCAACCATGAAACCATGGTATTCGACGATACCACGAATTTATGGTCCCGACGGGGCATTGAAGCTCCCCTTTTGTGCTTTGCCGGTCATACCGACGTTGTCCCAAGCGGGCCGGAATCAGCCTGGCAAACCCCGCCGTTTATCGCCACTGAAAAAGACGGCTATCTGCATGGCCGCGGTGCAGCAGATATGAAAGGCAGTCTGGCAGCGATGATGGTCGCTACCCGCAGATTCGTTGCTGACTATCCAAATCACAAAGGCAGCATCGCCTACCTCATCACCAGTGATGAAGAAGGGCCCTTTATTAACGGCACCACCCGCGTTATCGACACGCTGGAAGCCCGGAACGAGAAAATTACCTGGTGCATCGTGGGCGAACCCTCCTCCACTTCACAGGTGGGAGATGTGGTGAAAAACGGCCGCCGTGGTTCTCTTACCGGCGATATGACAGTAAAAGGTATTCAGGGTCACGTGGCGTATCCGCATCTGGCTAAAAACCCGGTGCACGATGCCGCCCCTGCGCTGGCCAGCCTGAGTCAGGCACACTGGGACAACGGCAATGAATTCTTCCCGCCCACCAGTTTTCAAATCTCCAATATTCACGCAGGAACCGGTGCAGGCAATGTCATTCCCGGCACCTGTGAAGTGTGTTTTAACTTCCGCTTCTCAACAGAAGTCACCGACCGGGAATTAATTGAGCGGGTCACCACCATCCTGGATGGTCACGAACTGGATTACCATATCGACTGGACCTTTAACGGTCAGCCGTTCCTGACAGACTCCGGGGATCTGGTTGAGGCTACACAGGCTGCCATCAGTCACGTAACCGGCAGAGAAACGGAATTATCCACTGCCGGCGGTACCTCTGACGGCCGCTTTATAGCGCCAACCGGCGCACAGGTCATTGAACTGGGTCCGGTGAATGCCACTATCCATAAAATCGACGAATGCGTATCTATGGCCGATCTGGAAACACTGACTGATATTTATTACGACATCATGGTCAGGTTACTGGCATGAGCATGACGGCATGGCTGGGTATCGATAATCCGTTTCTGGTTCCTCTTGACGATAAGTTCTCTATACACCGTGATGTAAAAGAACCATGGCTTGCTTTGCAGCGGGCCGCACAGAAGGACGGGCTCGATTGTCAGCTGGTCAGCAGTCACCGCGACTTTACCCGCCAGCTGGCTATCTGGAACAGAAAATGGCGTGGTGAAGCCACCTTGTATGACGCGCAGGGAAAGGCCCTCAATCATAGTGCCCTGTCCGATGATGAAAAAATTGATGCCATCCTGACCTGGTCAGCATTGCCCGGCGGCAGCCGTCATCACTGGGGATCAGATATTGACGTATTTGATAAACAGGCAGTGAATAAATGGGGACAACCCTTCGAACTGGTGGACAGTGAATACCGTGAATCCGGTCCATGCTTCGGACTGGCTTGCTGGATGGATAAAAATCTGCACCGCTTCGGTTTTTCACGCCCGTTTCTGGAAGACAGAGGCGGCGTGGCTGTGGAATTATGGCATCTGACTCATACGTCAACAGCCAGCACATTTGAACAACAACGCCGCGCAGATGCGCTGGCAGACGCCCTGAAACAGGCAGACATGGAAGGCAAAGAAGCAGTGCTCAAACGCATTGATTCGCTGTTTGAGCGTTATGTACTGAATAAGGGGATAAGATGAGTACCGGATGGTTAATTCTCATCATTTTACTGGCCGCCGGCTTTATCATCGGCAACATTTTGCTGCTTAAGTCGTCGTCAAAGTTCAGAGTACCGAAAGACTTCACGCCGCGAAAATGGGATGACGAAGAAGACAAATAATCTTCTTCTTCTCATTATTACCCGTTAACCCGTACGGCAGTGCCACTGATACTGACCATCAGCATACTGCCTTTTTCGCCGATGACTTCATAGTCGATATCAATACCCACAACCGCATTTGCGCCCATGGCACGGGCTTCCTGCTCCAGCTCTGCGAAGGCCATTTTACGTGCTTTGGTGAGCTCGTCTTCATAGGAACCTGACCGCCCGCCGACGATATCGCGGATTGAAGCAAACAAATCTTTAAAAATGTTCGCGCCCATGACCGCCTCGCCGATGACGATACCGTGATATTGCGAAATGGTTTTACCTTCAATACCGGGTGTTGTTGTTAAAATCATCTTTTTTCCTCCGTTGAAAAAGCGTTTTTCAATGCCTCAATGCGTGCTGCCAGTTCACTGTCACCATAAGGTATAGCAGGCTGCCTTCCCCACACAGGCGCAGGCCAGGCGATATCCTCTTCATAACGGCAAAGGTGATGAATATGCAGTTGCCTGACCACATTACCCAGTGCAGCAATGTTCAGTTTGTAAGGCGCATACAATGAGGATAATACCTTACAACATAAGCGGGACTCCTGCACATACTGCTGCATTTGCCAGTCATCAAGCTCGTGTAACTCTGCCAGACCTTCGATACGGGGAACGAGAATAAGCCAGGGAAACTGACTGTCATTCATCAGCAGCACGCGGCAAAGTGGTAAATCGGTTACCAGCACCGTATCGTTTTGTAAGCGCTCGTCGAGTTTAAACATTAATGTACTCCAGTGAAGCCGGAACGACGGTGAGAATAGCACGCTGCCCGATAGCCACATTGGCGTTGGGAAACACCACTGCTTCACCGTCCTGTTCAGCTAAATATTCTGCGCCGGTTTCAGATGCCAGTTTATCGCCTTTTGCAAAATCCATGAAATTGGGTGTATCGTCTGCAAAATGCAGTACAAAATCGTCAGCCTGCTTATTGATCACCTGATTAACCCGGTAAATCACCATATCAGATAAATCGTCATTCAATGATATTTGCTGCTCACACACCAGCGAGATAAGCGCATCCCTCGCTTCTTCAAACCGCGCCATGTCGTTTTGACCAAATGGCTGCACTTTTCCAAGCTCAACGGTAAACGAATGGGCGCCGTGATTCAGTGACGAGTGATAGCTGTAGGTGGTGGTCGGAGACTCTGAAAGTAAAATCGTTTTTACACCACAGGCCTTCATAAACGACAGTTGCTCGCGGCTATAGGGTTTGCCATGGAGGAACGGATATACTGCGAATTTTTCGTTTTTAGATTCACGGATAGCGGTGTGCAAATCATAGTGCAGTTTCTCAGCGTTATCTCCGGCATCAGCGAAGAATGCCGCCATGGTATCTTCAAGTTTCTTCGCACGGATTCGCTCATCATTCACCAGCCCTTCTCCGGCTGAATGCGCGCCACAAAACAGCCGGTTCATATTTTCTTCGGTAAAGCGTTTCGCAATGGCCATAGCATCCAGGTTCCCGAATTGAAACAGCACCGCATGCGCAGGAACAAGAGAACCGGTGAACAGGCGTTTTACCATGTCATCACAGATTTCAATGGGGGCAGTTTCATTGCCATGAACGCCGGAGGAAAGCACAATGTATTTACTGTCAGCATTAAGCGTTTGAGGGTAAAAAGCGACAATGCCGGGCGCAATGATGTGAACACGCACACCGTTTTCAAGTTGCAATGTCTGAGGTTCAACAATATCAGAAGAAAAACGGGAGAGATTGAGAAAATCGCCGTGGGCGAGCAAGCGGGTACGCATGGATATCCTGTCGTTTATGCAATTAATACCGCAGGATTCTATCTATTGTGCAGCTAAAAAGCCAAACCTGACCGGTTTACACCAGCATCCTGCGTAAAGGAGAGTCACCAATCATAATATCCTGGTGGGCAAGACTGATAAATTCATTAAGTGGTACAGCGCGGGAAAACAGATACCCCTGCCCTGTCAGAATGCCTATTTCTCTTAAGGTATGCAGCTGTTCCGTTGTTTCCACCCCTTCTGCAATCACCTGGCAATTTTTAGCTTTGCCGATAATTTTAGCCGCTTCAATTATGGCCCGGTTCACCGGGTTGTCCCCGAGTTCCATCACAAAAGACTTATCAATCTTGAGAGCATCAATATTAAGTTCACGGATAAACGCCAGGTTGGAATAGCCTTTTCCGAAATCATCCACAGCAATGCCGATACCTAAAGCACCCAGCTCATGCAGTTGCTTTTTCACCATCAATGAGTTCGACAGGGCAACGTCTTCTGTCAATTCCAGTTCAAAACGACTGAGATCCAGTGCGTATTTATCTCTGAGACGGACCAGCGCGGGAATGAGTTTACTGTCGTACAGCTGTGTCGGCGAAATGTTCACCGACAATGAAACATTCAGACCCTGTGCATCCAGTTTCACCATATTCTGAAATGCCTGTTCGAACGTCCAGTAAGCCAGTTCATTCATCATGTTGTAGGATTCAGCTGCTTCAATCAGCGGACCCGGAAACAACACACCATCCAGCGGATGATTCCAGCGTAGTAAACATTCTGCACCGGTAATTTGCAGCGTATTCAGATCGACCTGAGGCTGGAAATACAGTTCCAGCTCATTTTGTTGCAGTGCCCGCTTGAGATCGGCTTTCAGTGCAAGACTGCGTCCTGTCTCCGCTTTTTCATCCATGGACATAACATGGAAATTTTCATACTTATTTTCTTTTGCCTGCTTGAGGGCAGCCTCCGCACGGGAAACAAACGCAGTAATATCGAACTTGTCCTGCTTACCACTGACCGCCCCGACATTAAAATCAGCAATAAAAGCATGATTGCCGTGATGCATGGGGGTTTTGAAGTGTTCGACGATATGCTCAAACGTATCACGAAGTTCTTTCTGTTTGATTTTGTCAGGAAAAACGATACCGAAAACATCACCGCTGATGCGGCCGAAACGCAGGGGTTCATCAAAGAGAAGAATGATCCGGTTCGCGATTTCCAGCAAAAACTGGTCTGCGACATTGATACCAAGACTGGTAGTCACGTCGGAAAAACGCACCACATCGATGAGCATCAGGGAGACATGCTTATGTTTTTCCGCACATTGCTCGATAGTATCGATAAAGGCATAGCGGTTTGGAATTGTCGCCAAACTTTGATGTAGACGGCTCATATAAGGAGGCAATCCGGTCACTAAAATTTTCTTTTATTATTATTTATCTATAAAAACATGCGGGAGCCAGTCCCGCAACCATTCTTTTGTATTAACGCATATATAAAAAAGTACATGAACATTTAATCAGACAAATGGTCTGTTTACCAAGTTAGATAGTCGTAAATATTTAAACTTTAGTATAAAGCACTCCTTCCGCCGTAATTGACTTGTTTTACTCTTTGGCTGAGTTTGCTTATTCAGACAATCGGGGGTTGTCCCAAAGCTGCAAGTTTTTGCTTCCTGCCCGCAAGCAGGCTGCCAATCGCATTGACTACGAGCGCAAGAAATATAATTGCCATACCTGTTAAAGCCATTGTATTTAACGACTCATTGAGCCACCAGGCACTGAGAATAGCTACCCAAACCGGTTCGAGGGTCATCACTATCGCTCCCTGCCCTTCCGGAGACATGCTCTGTGCTTTCAATAAAAAGAAAAAACGCAGGCAGGTAGCAAGCACAATGCTTAACACCAGCCACTGCCACACTTCTGAGACGGATTGTGTCGCACTCTGCTCTGTGACCAGATAGGTGACAAAGCAAATGGTGCCGGCTGAGATGAGTTGAAGGCACGTTTGTGTGACGGGTGGTATATCTGAGCAATATTTGCCATTAACGTTAAAATACAGCGCATAAAGTACAGCTGAAACCAGAAATAAAATATCAGAAGGCACGAGTACAAAGCCGTTTCTCAATGCAAGACAGACCAGCCCCGGCACCGCAATTGCTACTGAAATCCATGTGTGCCTTTTGGCACGGTAACCAAAAAATAATCCCGTCACCGGTATGAGAAGAAAACTCAGGCTAAGCAAAAATGCGCCTGCTCCCAATCCTTCAGACAATAACAAACCCGCTCCCCAAACTGCGGTTTGCACGCCCAGCAAACATCCTGTCATCAGTGCCCGCCGGCGCTTCCGCACGGAGGTACTCAACACTTGACGGGGCTTCAATCCTCCGACCATCAGACCCGAAATGACAAATCGTATAGCCAGGAAAAACATGGGTGTCATGGCAGAAATAACAAATTTTGAAAATAACCAGCCGGAGGCTGCTAATAGCGTGACGACAATAAGAAGTGTATGAGCATAAAGCTCTGTGTTAACCGGTTTATTTTGCAATTGACGAAAGTCCTTTATTAACCAGCCTGTCAGACTGGTGTTTGCATTCGATAAAACTGAAGGGGAATAATGGAATGGTTAGTTTACCGCACCGGGCGCGGCTAATGCACAGTCAATAAACGCAGAAATGGCGCTGGATGGATTGTCTTTTCTGTACACCAGATAGGTTGGTGCAAAGGCAATATCTTCATCTACCGTTTTCAACGTTAACCCTTCAGTTTGATGCAGTGCCAGTACAGAACGGGGCACCATGGCCAGTCCCATACCTGCGATAACACAACCAATCATGGTGAAATGACTGGGGATTTCCGTGACTCTTTCGCAAACATGATTGTGTCTGGCTAGCCACTTTTCTAACCGGTGGCGATACGAGCAACCGCGGCTGTAGCCGACCATAGTCAACGTTTCCGGCAGCGCAGTGTTATTTTCCCACTCACGGGGTAAGATGAGCACTAACTCTTCTTCAAAGCATTTCACCCGTTCCAGTCTTGGATCGTCTGGCGGATCCGATGCCATCACCAGGTCAAGTTCACCGCTGAGTACTTTCTCCACCAGCGGCATCGATGCATTGGCTTTCAACTCAAGTTGTACCGCATCATACTGGCGATGAAAGCGCGCAAGAATACCGGGTAAACGGGAAGCGGCACTGCTTTCCATTGAACCCAGCCGCAATAAACCGCCCGGTTCTGCGAGGGTTAATTCAGCGATGGCCTGTTTCTGAAGTTGTAATATCTTAACGGTGTAATCCAACAATCTGAGACCGGCAGAAGTTACGGTTAAACGGTTACCTTCCCGCAGAAACAAATCTACATTCAACTCCCCTTCCAGTTTTTTTAACCTTGCCGTGACGTTGGACGGCACCCGGTGAAGAGATTCTGCCGCCCTGCTGACGCCCTTGTGCTCCACAACAGCCTTAAACACCACCAGATCTGAAATGTCCATCCGCAAACCTTTTCATTCAATTTATATGAAAGAAATCTTCTCATTTATTCATTATTAATGAAATAAGTGATTCCTTATACTTTTGCACAAGGGTTGAGGCAATGATTGCCTGATACCGGAAAATTGCACCACGGAGAATCACCATGACAGCGCAAAACAGCGCCAGCCAGAACACACTGAAAGGGTTAGGTTATGCCCTTGCTGCCGTCCTCATATGGACAGGATTCATACTCATCAGTAAAGCAGGAGCCGTATCATCCATGGCAGTGCCGGATATGCTGATGGTGCGCTTCGGTACAGCTTGCCTGCTTTTTTCTCCATTCATTTACAAGCACCGCAAGGTAATATTCCAGTGGCGTATGTTTGTGCTCGGCGCGATTGGCGGCGTGGCATACGGCGTATCGGTTTTCACCGGTTTCGCCCTTGCACCGGCCACTCACGCTGCATTATTGCTACCGGGATTAATGCCTGTCATGATTGCAGTACTTGCCTATTTCATCGCAAATGAGAGACATCGTCTTTCATCACAAATCGGTATTGCACTAAGCAGCACAGGAATTATTGCCTTGCTGACTGAAACGTTGCTCGCTGACAGTCACTACTTGTCCGGCGATCTGAGTTTTGTCATTGCCTGTTTATTCTGGGGAATTTTTACCGTATTGCTAAGACGGTGGCAGTTTGCGCCCTGGCACGCCACGCTGGGTATTATTGCGACCACGACCATACTGTTCGTGCCGGTATACATTCTGTTTCTGCCACATAATATTGCGCAGCAAAGTTTTGAAATGCTGGGTCTGCAGGCTTTTTATCAGGGTGTCATGGCTACAACCGTTCAAATGGTTTTGTATGCCCGCGCCGTGCATATTCTCGGAGCAACCAAAATGGGTGGCTTAATGGCACTGGTACCGGTATTTGCCAGTACGCTGGCTGTGCCCATGTTCAATGAACAATGGACAACTGGCCTGTCTGTTGCTTTGGTGATGATATTAGCCGGCACACTGGTAAGTAACCTGCCCGCATCATTTTTCACCAGAAAGCGTAAGGCCGCAGCCGCCTGCTGAGCAGGCCAGACCCTTAAAGCAAAAAAGCCCGGCATCTTTTCAGATCCCGGGCTTTCGTTGTTCGTACTATAAATTTACTTTACAGAACAGGATGAAAGCTTCCAGATACGCTCAACATAATCATTGATTGAACGGTCTGAAGTGAATTTACCCATCTTCGCTGTATTGATAATGGCCATTTTCGCCCAGCGCTCTTTGTCACGGTACGCCTCATCCACCAGGATCTGCGCGTCGGAGTAAGCACGGAAATCAGCCAGTACCATGTACGGGTCGCCGTGATCCAGCAAGCTTTGTTTGATGGACACTAAGGCACCCGGCTTGCCAGGAGTAAAGTAGTCAGTCTCCAGCCAGTCCAGTACCGCTTTGATCTCAGGATCACGGTAATAGTAATCCAGCGGCTTGTAGCCTTTTTCTTTCAGCTCATGCACTTCATCAACGGTGAGACCAAAAATGAAGATATTGTCATCACCCACTTCTTCGGCGATCTCGATGTTAGCGCCGTCCAGCGTACCAATAGTCAGCGCACCGTTCAGAGCCAGCTTCATATTACCGGTACCGGATGCTTCTTTACCAGCAGTACTGATTTGCTCAGATAAGTCAGAAGCCGGAATCATTTTCTCAGCTAACGATACGCGGTAATTCGGCAGGAATACCACTTTGAGCTTACCGTTCACCCGCGGGTCGTTGTTGATCTTATCAGCCACTTTGTTGATAGCGTAGATGATGTCTTTCGCCAGTTTGTAACCGGGCGCAGCCTTCGCACCGAAAATAAATACACGCGGGTGCATGTCGTAATCCGGATTTTCCAGCAAACGACGGTACAGCGCCATGATATGCAGCAGATTCAGGTGCTGACGCTTGTACTCGTGCAGACGTTTAATTTGCACGTCGAAGATAGCATTCACATCAACATCGATGTCCAGCGATTGCTTGATTTCCTGAGCCAGCAGCTTCTTATTTTCCAGTTTCACTTTCATGAACTGTTTCTGGAATGTTTTGTTGTCAGCATACTTAGACAAACCATCCAGTTTTTTCAGATCCAGCGGCCAGTCTTCACCAATTTTTTTATCGATAAGGTTAGATAACGCAGGGTTACAGGCTTTCAACCAGCGACGTGGCGTAATACCGTTGGTCACATTAGTCAGTTTACCCGGCCACAGCGCATCAAACTCAGGGAACAGGTTCTTTTTCACCAGCTTAGAGTGGATTTCTGCTACACCGTTAACGGCGAAAGAGGCAATAACAGACAAATTACCCATGCGAACCATCTTCTCATTACCTTCTTCGATAATAGACAGTTTCGCTTTTTTCGCATTATCACCCGGCCACTTCTTGTCAACTTCAGCCATGAAGCGGTGGTTGATTTCGTAAATGATTTCAAGGTGACGGGGCAGGATCTTCTCGATCATGCGTGCAGGCCATTTTTCCAGCGCTTCCGGCAACAGGGTGTGGTTTGTATAGGCAAACACGTTAGTACAAATACCCCAGGCGGTATCCCAGTCAAGCTCTGCACGGTCAACTAAAATACGCATTAATTCAGGGATCGCGATAGCCGGATGGGTATCGTTAAGCTGAATAACGACCTGATCAACGAAACGGCTCCAGTCATCACCGTGGGCACGCTTGTAACGGCGGATGATGTCTTTTAATGAGCATGAGCAGAAGAAATACTGCTGGATAAGTCGCAGTTCTTTACCCGCTTCGGTTTCATCGTTAGGGTAAAGTACTTTAGAAATGGTTTCTGCCTGTACGTTCTCACGTTGGGCATCCACATATCCACCGGCATTAAATACGTCCCAGTTGAAGTAATGAGATGATTCACTCTTCCACAGACGCAGTACGTTAACGGTATTACCGCCGTAACCCACAACCGGGATATCCCACGGCACACCTTTTACAATTGAACCCGGGTGCCATTCTTTTTGAATGCGACCATTGTCACCGTACTTAGTTTCAACATAGCCATACAAAGACACTTGCTGAATCGATTCAGGACGACAGATTTCCCACGGGTTGCCGAAGTCGCGCCAGCTGTCCGGACGCTCAATCTGTGCGCCGTTTTGAATTTCCTGACGGAACAGGCCGTGCTCGTAATGAATGCCGTAACCGATTGCCGGTAATTCCATGGTCGCCAGAGAGTCGATAAAACAAGCAGCAAGACGGCCCAGGCCACCATTACCCAGTGCCATGTCAGGCTCTTCTTCCATCACATCAGCAAGTTCTACGCCTAACTCTTTCAGCGCTTCATTGGCAACATCATACAAACCAAAATTCTGCAGATTGTTGGAAAGTAAACGGCCCATCAGGAATTCTGCAGAGAAATAATGGACAGCACGTGTATCGTTTAAGTAATGGGTTTTCTGGGTTTTACGCAAACCCTCAAGCACCTGTTCCTGCATAGCAGCACAAGTCGCCTTCCACCAGGCGTGATTATTCGCTTTGTTTTCATCTGTTCCCAGCGTGCAATGCAGGTGACGGATAACAGCTGATTTAAATTCGTTTTTACTACCGGCGCTGACGGCCACAGGGGCAACCGTTTTCGCTTTAGTGGTTTTCGCGTTCATATCAGTTCTCACTTTACTATGGCGATGTAAACTGGCTACAAATTAGCCTTACACTGTAATTAAATTACACAATAAAATATCGATATGGCAGCAATATAGCAGCGTTAAAAACGATTTTTTGTAAAATTTTTGTTAATTTTCAAAAAAAATGGGCTGTATTTGAAATTACAGCCCATTTATTAACGATAAATTTACACTTTAAACATCAAATTTAAACATTCGCGTTTATTTGATAATTTTTGCTACCAGTTCTTCCGCTTCTTTGATGAGAGATTGTAAGTGACTTTCACCATTAAAACTCTCTGCGTAAATTTTATAAATTTGTTCAGTACCGGAAGGTCGTGCGGCAAACCATCCGTTTTCAGTGGATACCTTCACTCCCCCGATGGCAGCATTATTGCCTGGAGCATGAGTTTGCACTGAAGTAATTGACTCACCGGCGAGGGAGTCGCTGGTCACCACAGACGCATCCATCGCGGACAGCTTCACTTTTTCTTCCAGGCTTGCAGCAACGTCGACCCGCTGATACACAGGCGAACCGAATTTCTCAGTCAGAGCTTCATAATGCTCGCCGGGATCTTTACCCGTGACAGCAAGTATTTCTGCTGCCAGCAGACACATAATAAAACCGTCTTTATCCGTGGCCCAGGTTTGACCGTTGCGCTGCAGGAAAATACCGCCGGCACTTTCCTCGCCTGCGAAGGCGATTTCACCGTCGGATAATCCACCCACAAACCACTTAAAGCCCACCGGCATTTCTGCCAGTTCACGACCCAGGTTCGCGGTGACTCTGTCAATCATTGAGCTGGATACCAGAGTTTTACCTACTTTCAGGCTTTCCGGCCAGTCAGGGCGGTGGCTGTACAGATAATTGATAGCTACGGCCAGATAGTGATTAGGGTTCATAAGGCCTGCAGCAGGACAAACAATACCATGTCTGTCGAAGTCAGGGTCGTTACCCCAGGCAAGGTCAAACTTGTCTTTCAGATCGATAAGACCGGCCATTGCATAGGCAGAAGAACAGTCCATTCTCAGCTTGCCATCTTTGTCACGACGCATGAAGCCAAACTGAGGATCAACCTTGTCGTTTACAACTGTGATATCAAGGCCATATTTTTCGCTGATACGCTCCCAGTAACCGACTCCCGCTCCGCCTAAAGGATCGGTACCGAGTTTGAGCCCGGCTTTTGCAATCGCTTCCATATCCACAACTTCAGCGAGATCGTCTATGTAAGCTTCCATGAAATCCGCTTCCACAAACTTCCCTTCTGCCCGTGCCTGTTGCACGTTCATTCGCTTCACATCTTTATTGCCCGCAGCGATAAGTGCATTAGCACGTTTTTGAATGACAGAGGTCACGTCGCCATCAGCGGGTCCGCCATGGGGCGGGTTGTATTTGAAGCCACCGTCAGAAGGCGGATTGTGAGAAGGCGTGATGACAATACCATCAGCTAAATGAGCAGAACGTCCACGGTTATAACGAATAATGGTGCGGGAAATGACCGGCGTGGGCGTGTAGCCGCGGCTGGCGTTATCCGCCTGTTGGATCACTACATCTACACCGTTGGCACTTAAGACTTCAATCGCAGTGATCATTGCCGGTTCTGACAATGCATGGGTATCTTTACCAATATACAGCGGTCCGTCGATGCCTTCTGACAGACGGTACTCTGCTAACGCCTGGCAAATTGCAGCAATATGCGTGTCAGTGAACGTTGTATTTGCTGCTGTGCCCCTGTGACCTGATGTACCAAAACTGACAGCTTCTGCCGGCGAGTCAGCATCAGGGACATAGGTAAAATATTGGGTGATAAGTTCTGCAACGTTAATCAGTTGCTCCGGAGCTGCGGGTTCTCCTGCCTGCGGATGTAATGCCATTTTTCGTCCTTTATTAAAGTGAGCGTCTTGCTAACCAGGGGTATTAAGCAAATTTAGCGATAACCGTTTGCGTGGCTTCGTCGCTATATCCCAGTGTTTTCATTACCTGTTCCAACATCGCTACTTTCTTAGCAGTGTTGTTATTTGTCACTACCCAGTAGGGTGAGTCAGGAATAGATTTAGGGTTAGTACTGCTTCCCGTACTCAGCAACGCGTCTTTGCTGGTTGCGAAATAAATACGATTTTTACCCTTAATTTGTTCAACATTTGCAAAAGTATCGCTGTGCAAATCATGAAGTTCAGACAGAATAAACAGAAACAGATCAACCCGTTTGGTGTATTGCGCCAGTGCAGCACTGGTGAGTCTCGCTTCGATATCTCCGCTGCCGTGCTCTACAGCAAGGGGGGCAGAAACCGTTGTTGACTGTGATGGTGTTTTCGTTTGACGGGCTTTAACAGGAGCCGCTTTTTTCACCGCGGGAGCCGCCTTTACAGGTGCTGCTTTTACTTCGTTACTTTCAGCATCACCCAGCAGTAAACGACGCAAGATGTCCGACGCATTTTCGCCGATGTGTTTTGTCTGACTTGCTATAAACGTATACAGCTCATCATCAATTTCAATGATTTTCATATGGTACTTCCTTAATAAACCGGTCCATTATAGACAACAAGGGTATTGATAACAGCACTAAATCAGGTTCACTCAGGTAATTTATATCACCCGGCGCAGACACCGTGTCTATACTCAGGTATCAACAGGATAACAGCAATTCCCTTCAGAATTGCTAGCATGTATAAATAAGGACAAACCGGTTGCGGGAAAACCCCATGCGAACAGAATTTCAGACGATCACAGACGCACTGTCAGGGCATATTATTGGCAAGCCTCAACAGTTGAAGCTGGCTGTAACCTGCCTGCTGGCAAAAGGTCATTTATTGATTGAAGACTTACCGGGCATGGGCAAAACCACTTTGTCTCATGCGCTTGCAAATGTATTCGGCTTGTCTTATTCCCGTATTCAGTTCACGTCAGACTTACTGCCCGCAGATATGCTGGGGGTGAACGTGTTCGATCAGCAGCAGCACGAATTCAGGTTTCACCCCGGTCCGGTATTCAACGAACTGATCCTGGCAGATGAAATTAACCGCGCGTCACCGAAAACACAAAGTGCGCTGCTTGAAGCCATGGAAGAAAACCAGGTCAGCGTTGACGGCACCACTTATCCGCTGCCCTCACCTTTTTTCGTAATTGCCACTCAAAACCCGGGCTATCAGAGCGGAACGTATCCTCTGCCGGAGTCACAGCTGGACCGTTTCCTCATGCGCATATCTCTGGGATACCCCTCAAGAGAAGCGGAAAAAGCTATGTTGCAGCAGCAAGGTGGCAGAGAACAAGGTCCGCTGGCGGAAAAAATTGATCCCCGCACTCTGCTCCGCTATCAGCAACAGGTCAACGATGTGCATTGCAGTGGAACCGTACTGGAATACGTCCTTAATCTGGTAAATCAGAGCCGGGAACAGAGTGGTTATCCGCAACCCCTCTCCCCAAGGGCAAGCCGTGCCCTGTTAAACGCAGCAAAAGCCTGGGCATTCATTCACGACCGCGTCTACATCGTCCCTGAAGATGTTCAGGCTATTTTTGCCGCCGTGGCGGAACACAGATTACGGGGTACTCATCACGAATCCATCGAAGAAAATACACTGAGTAAGCGGTTGCTGAACAGTGTGGACCCGCTGGCAGCCTGACAAGCGGATGATGAGAAGAACTTTCGGAGCATGGTCTTTAAAATGGCTGGCTAAGAGAATGCCGCCGGACACTGTTCATCAGTTACATCATGGAAATATCTTCATCTTCCCGGGTACCTTCGGCTGGTTTTACCTGATGATGACCGCCTGTCTGTTTCTGCTTGCGGTTAACTATCAGAATAATCTTCTGCTTTTTCTTTGCCAGTTTCTGTTAAGCCTTTTCCTTATCACCTTGTTCACTGCCTACAAAAATATATCAGGGATACGATTGTCAGCAAGGGAGCTAAAACCCGTGTTCGCCGGCGAAAATGGATTTATGACAGTAGATATTAACGCCGCTGAAGGAAAATCTCTGCGGGGACTGATGGAAATCAGATGGTACGGTGATATTGACCGCAGAACGTTGGATCTCGAACAGGGAAAAAAATCTCATCATCTGGCAATACAGGCAGATAAACGGGGCATCATGAGATTGCCCAGAGTGACCGTCACCTCCTCTTTTCCCCTCGGACTGGTGAAGTGCTGGACCCATCCTGATTTTAATCAGACGCTGTTAGTCTATCCGCAGAAAAAGCCCGAGCACGCCGATCTGTCTCAATGGTATGCCCGCAGTGGTACCGGCAAGCAGGTGCAAAATGGCACCGACGACTTCTTTGCACTCCAGCCCTGGCAGAGCGGAGAGCCGTTAAACCGCGTTGCATGGAAACGGGTCGCCAAAGGCGGTGACCGTGTAAATAAAATTTTCACTGATCAACAGCCGGTCAGCGGCTATCTGGATATCCGTCAGTTACGCACGGATACAGAGACGGCGCTATCGGTGCTGAGCTGGCAGGTCACTCAACTGTCAGCAACCGGCACACAATTTGGCCTGAAACTGGATAATCTGGTTATTCAGCCGGGCTGCGGACAACAGCACAAACAGGCCTGTCTGAAAGCGCTGGCCCTTTTCCGTCAGGACACACCGTCATGATGCCTGTAAGCCTGCCGATTGCGGGGAACCGTGAAAGTATGCTGACTTCCGTTTTCTTTGTGGTGCTGGCAGCCTCCCTGTTCAGCGATATTCATTTGTGGGTACTACTGCTTTGTTTATGTGCCGGCATTGTCAGAGGATTTTTGTTTCTCGGCTGGTACAACCATATGCCCGGAAAGCGTATGGTCAACTTACTTGCCCTGCTGGCGGGAACAGCACTGATCACCACCAGTGACGGTATGGATTTCCTGCATATTATGGTTAACCTGCTGCTGCTGGCCTGTGCGCTAAAATTAATGTTGTTAAGTAAGCGACGGGATTTCTATCAACTTTTTATCTGCGCCATATTCCTGCTGGCCTGCGGTTTCATTTTCTATCAGTCGCTGGCCTGTACCTTATTTTACGGCATCCTGTTTCTGTTCTTACTGTATATTCTGTTGTCTGCCCACACACCGTCGTCAACCAGACAATTCAGACAAAAGAAAACCTTTATTCTGTTCTTTCAGGCGTTGCCTCTTGCTGTTATTTTGTTTGTATTTATGCCCCGGCTTCCCCCTTTATGGAAAATACCGGAAGGCAAATCCACAGAAACCGGGCTGGCAGAAACCATTACGCCGGGTGACATTGCCAATCTCGCACAGTCTGAAAAGCTGGCATTCAGTGCCACATTCTCAACGCCTGTTCCGGTCAGAGGACAGCTTTACTGGCGTGCACTGACGCTGGAACATTTTGACGGAAAATCGTGGTCAGTCAGTGAAACAAGGCAATACGCAGAAACCCAATTGCGGTATATGAATAAGCCGTTCCGGCCAGCCCTCAGCGGTGAGCCTGTCCGCTATGAAGTCATTGCCGAACCCACCAAAAAATCCTGGTTATTTGCATTAGACACTGCTGTACCGGACAGTGCAGCCAGTCAACGGGAATTGTGGCAGGGCTGGCAATACCAGCTAACATCAAGACAGCCACTGTTCAGCCGCTATGCTTATTATGTTGCCTCCTACCCTGACTCCCCGCGAAGTCAGGGGAATGCGGCGCTGGACAATACGCTGAACCTGCAAGTGCCGGAAAGAGGTAATGAGAAAACCAGGGAATGGGTACACGGGCTCAGAGAGATGCATCCTGATAACCGTGCATTTGTTTCAGCACTGATGCGTTATTTTAATGACAAGCCTTTCAGTTACACGTTAACACCACCACCCATGCTTAATGATCCGGTAGACAGTTTCCTGTTTGACCATCAACAGGGATTTTGTGCTCATTATGCCAGTGCGATGACATTTGCACTGCGGCTTGCCGGTATCCCCGCCCGCATTGTGACAGGTTATCAGGGTGGCACGCCTATCAATGATGAAACCGTCAATGTGTATCAGTACGACGCTCACGCCTGGGTAGAAGCAAAAACTGACGGGATGAACTGGCAAAGCTACGATCCGACAACCATGGTTGCGCCTTCACGAATTTTCGACGGTTTTGAGCAGGCAGCAAGATTCTCGACAGAGATTCAGGGCGATCACCCGTTAAACGGTATCAGTCAGCTTGCGTTCTTCGATGCATTGCGCAACATGAGTGCGCAAATGGATTTTCTCTGGAGCCGCTGGTTTTTAGGCTATAACAATGATAAACAAACGGACATTCTAGACCGTATTTTAAATGGTATTACGCCGTTAAAGCTCAGCTTATTTGCAGCCGGCCTGCTATTGTTCACAGGCGCGCTGCTAATTATATACTTTGTACCGGGATGGCAACGAAGTCACATTGCCAGAGAGAAGAAGTACTATCTTGGCGCGGTTGAGAAACTGGAACAAAAATTTGGCCTGCAACGGGAAAACCGCAGTCCGGGACAATTCTATGAATACTGTAAGCATAAAGTGCCGGAGGCTATAGCAAACGATCTCGCCAGTCTGACCAGATTGTTTGAACAGTATCAATATCATCCTCATCAGGCTCCTCCGGTAACGGCGATTCGTGAAGCCGCGAAACAACTCTGCCGGCGGGTGCGAAATACTGCCCGTCATTAAAGCTGACCACATCCATGCCGTAATATCGCTGAAAACGACAGCTTTCCGCCAGAGTTTGCCGCGGATAATAAGTTACATAGCTGACAGTAGCGTGGCTGCAATACTCATGGATCCCTTCAGCCAGTTCTGATGACTGCCCTGCAAGCAACCATAATTCAGCAATTTTACAGGGGCCGGCATAGAATATAATGCAACGCGCTGTGATGATGACTTTGGTTACCCGGCTGACAGGTACAACGACAGCCGCTTCCATCCTGAGCAATGAGGCGACGGTGGGATAAATGGCGATGGTATCTTTACAGCCCTGCTTCCCTTTGCGAAGCATGGACTTGTACCAGGCGTTTCTGAACCATAACCAGTAGACGATAAAGCCGAGGGGGATCACTGTCGCGAGTGTGTGAACTATCCATTGCATAACTCTCTCCTTTAAGCCGCTTAAATGTATCAGCTGCCGGAGTCATCGCAAGTACAGGTTTAGTACAGTTTTTCCAGGCCATAAAAAACCCGCCGGATGGCGGGTTTTTTAAAGCTTTACAGAAGAATTACTTAGCTGCTTTACGCGCTTTCGCTTCTTCCATTACTTTGTCAGCTACGTTCTGAGGACATGCTGAGTAGTGGCTGAATTCCATAGAGAACTGACCACGACCAGATGTAATAGTACGCAGGTGACCGATGTAACCAAACATTTCTGACAGAGGTACGTCTGCTTTAACGCGTACACCTGTTGCACCAGCTTCCTGGTCTTTGATCATACCGCGACGACGGTTAAGGTCACCGATTACGTCA
This sequence comes from Alteromonas sp. NFXS44, assembly GCF_040148705.1. Taxonomy (NCBI): domain Bacteria; kingdom Pseudomonadati; phylum Pseudomonadota; class Gammaproteobacteria; order Alteromonadales; family Alteromonadaceae; genus Alteromonas; species Alteromonas sp. NFXS44. The sequence continues at coordinate 410,945 of NZ_JAGDEA010000008.1, forward strand.
CCTACGTTGTCGTCAGGGCTGAACACGTCAACTTTCATGATTGGCTCAAGAAGCTGAGGACCGGCTTTAGGCATAGACTGACGGAATGCACCTTTCGCTGCGATTTCGAACGCAATCGCCGAGGAGTCAACCGCGTGGAAACCACCGTCGTACAGTTCAACTTCAACGTCCAGTACAGGGTAACCCGCCAGAGGACCTTCGTTCATCATACCTTTGAAGCCCTTCTCGATAGCCGGGAAGAATTCTTTAGGTACGTTACCACCAACAACGGTAGACTTGAATACGAAGCCAGTGTTGGTTTCGCCTGGCTTGATGCGGTAATCGATCTTACCGAACTGACCAGAACCACCAGACTGTTTCTTGTGCGTGTAGCTGTCATCTACCGGAGTAGTGATAGTTTCACGGTAAGCAACCTGTGGTTGACCTACTTCCAGCTCAACGCCGTAAGTACGCTTCAGGATGTCTACTTTGATATCTAAGTGAAGTTCACCCATACCTTTCAGGATGGTTTCACCAGACTCTTCATCAGTTTCAACCTGGAATGAAGGATCTTCTGCAACCAGTTTACCGATAGCCAGAGACATCTTTTCGTTAGCGCCTTTATCTTTAGGCTTAACAGCGATAGAGATAACCGGCTCAGGGAAAATCATTGGCTCTAGTGTACAAGGGTTCTTCGGATCACACAGTGTGTGACCGGTCTGAACATTCTTCATACCTACGATAGCAATGATGTCACCCGCTTGCGCAGAAGTCAGTTCTGTACGCTCATCGGCGTGCATTTCTACCATGCGACCAATACGCTCAGTCTTACCAGTAGCAGCGTTCAGGATGGTGTCACCCTTATTCAGCTTACCAGAGTAGACACGGATGAAGGTCAGTGCACCAAAACGGTCGTCCATGATTTTGAACGCCAGCGCGCGGAAAGGCTCGTCAACAGATACAGTCGCTACTTCACCAGTAGGTTCACCAGTTTCTTCGTCAGTCAGGTCCTGCGGATCAACTTCAGTAGGTGAAGGCAGGAAGTCAATGACTGCGTCCAGAACCAGCTGGATACCTTTGTTCTTAAATGCAGAACCACAGTAAGTCGGGAAGAATGACATGTCACGCGTACCTTTACGGATACAACGCTTGATGTCTTCCAGAGAAGGTTCTTCACCGTCCATGTACGCCATCATCAGGTCATCGTCCTGCTCAACAGCAGTTTCGATCATTTGCTCACGGTATTCGTTCGCTTTATCAACCATATCAGCCGGAATATCAACTACTTCGTAGTTTTCTGGCAGGCCAGAGTCATCCCAGACGTATGCTTTCATGTCCAGCAGGTTAACAACACCTTTGAACTGGTCTTCGATACCGATTGGCAGGGTCATTACCAGTGGGTTAGCTGCAAGAACGCGCTTAACCTGGCCAACAACACGGTAGAAATCTGCACCCATACGGTCCAGTTTGTTTACGAAGATTACACGGGCAACTTCTGATTCGTTAGCATAACGCCAGTTAGTTTCAGACTGAGGCTCAACACCGCCTGAACCACAGAAAACACCGATACCACCATCCAATACTTTCAGAGAACGGTAAACTTCAACAGTGAAGTCAACGTGTCCCGGAGTATCGATGATGTTCATACGGTGGTCTTTCCAGAAACAAGTAGTCGCAGCAGACTGGATAGTAATACCGCGCTCAGCTTCCTGTTCCATGAAGTCAGTAGTTGACTCACCGTCGTGTACTTCACCGGTTTTATGAATTTTACCGGTGAGCTTCAAAATACGTTCTGTAGTAGTAGTTTTACCCGCGTCTACGTGGGCAAAAATACCAATGTTTCTGTAAAGAGATAAGTCTGACATTAGTTCACTTTCGTTGGTTCAGAGTAAAAAAACGGCGGGATTATAAAGGATTTCAATACCAGATTTATAGTCCTTTGCGAAAAAAGTCTAAAACTTATTCAGCAGTTCCGCGCCAAGCCTTTAGTTTTATATTTTAAATCAATAAGATACCACCACAATAGCGAAATTACGCTTTTATGGCAGTAACAGTAACCTCGTCGCGATCATGATAAAGGTGCCTGACTTTAATCGTAAAGCCGGCCGCTTTTTTACCAAGACGCGTCTGGATTTCCCCTAATGCGGCGGTCACTGTGTCATAGCGTTTTTTCATCGGGAGCTTCAGATTAAAAATGGCATGGTCTGCCCAGCCTTTCTCTAACCAGTCACTCATCAGCACCGCCACCCGATCAGGGCGCTCTATCATATCACAGACGAGCAAATCTACACGGCCATATTTTGGCTTATAAGTAAAACCGTCTGCCGCATAATGATCCACTAATCCTGTTGCCATGAGTTCTTCGTCGATAGCCCCGTTGTCAATGGCCTCAACGCCCATCTCACGGATCACCAGTTGATACGTCCAGCCACCCGGACACGCCCCCAGATCTACCGCACGGGCGCCTTCACGGAAAATTTCCCGGCGTTCTTCATCGTCAAGCATGGTCAGAATGGCCTCCTCAAGCTTGAGAGTCGACCGGCTGGGTGCTTTCGGCGGAAATTTCAGACGACAAATACCGTTTGCAAAGGGACTGCGCATGGCCGGATAAGAATGGCCCACGAAACAATTGTCATAATCAGTGAAGAAAACATGCAATGCCCTGCCGTCTTCTCTTTCTTTAAATGTCAGCGCTCCCTGCTTTCTTAAGCCTTGCCGCAGTGGCACAGTGAACTTACGGCAGAATTTAGCCAGCGCTTTTCCTGCTTCAGTATCGGCATGCTCGACGAACAATAAGGTGTTTTTCCACTCATCCGTGTCCGCATCACTGATGGCAGCCAGTACCGGACCTGCCCGGTTCGTTTTGTCGAGATCTTCAAGATGAGCGGTGACCACCAGAATCTGTCGGGGAAAAATGGTATCAGCCACAGCGAGACGCTGACCCAGCCGGTCAGCATCGCCCTGCTCATAAAAATGAAACAAAATGAAGCCCTGGTCAGGCGTAAATACCGGATACCCGTAAATACCGGCTTCAGAGGACAATGCTGTCAGTTCCCCGGCGGTATCAGCTTCATAACCGCTGCGGCAATAAATAAGCAAACTATTCATGCCACTTTCCTTTTACGACACCGGTGATCAGTGCCACCCAGCCAATCATAAAGAATAAACCGCCAAGTGGCGTTACCGGTCCGAGAAAGCGCCATTTCAGCAAGGTGAGTAAATAGATGCTGCCACTGAACAAAACAATGCCGGCAACAAAACAAATACCGGCAGTACTTAATAACCTGTTACTCACGGCGTGTCGTAGTGCCGGCAAAATCAGTAACGCCAGCGCATGATAAAATTGATAGTCCACAGCGGTATGCCATGACGTCAGTTGTGAATCGCTAAGCATTGACTTCAGCGCGTGCGCACCGAACGCGCCGAATATCACGGCGGCGAGCGCAGCAATGGCACCGGTAAGTAGAAAAGGTTTTAACATGAAATAAGCCTGTTAATGAAAGCGGCTGAAGCTGATGCCGCCTGCTGCATATGTTCGTTTAATGTATAACCGCTGGATTTACGGGGCTTGAGACTGTGGTCGCCGTCAGCCAGATAATGCAAAGTGACCTGACCCGACAGGTTATAACCGTCAACTTCGCTTTGCGTACCGAAGGTGTCCCGCTCGCCCTGATTAATGAATACAGGTTTTGTCATCTTCACCAGATGTTCCGTGCGCAGTTTTTCCGGCTTGCCGGGAGGATGAAAAGGATAACCAAACACCACCGCTCCTTTCGCCTCTGTTGCTTCAAGAATCATCGTCGACACACGACCGCCCATAGATTTGCCGCCGATAAATACCGGCGAAGAGCTATTTTCAGTCACCTGCTCTACCAGATCTTTATAAAAAGCTTCCAGTTTTTCTATTTTATCCGGTGGCCTGCGTTTACCGGTTTCCGCTATGGTCTGCATGTAAGGAAAATCAAAACGTGCCACCGTAATCCCCTGTGCTGCCAGTAAGGCAGCCATATCTGCCATAAAGGGAGACTGCATTCCCGCACCGGCACCATGAGCGAGGATTAAAACGGCGACCTCATTCTCTGCCCGGTCCGTGATCATGTCAGACATCATATTGTTCCTCTTCAACCTGCGCTAATATCCAGCTTCTGAACGCGGCGATTTTACCTAAATCTGCCTGCGCTTCATCACAAACCAGATAAAACGCATCCCGACTGGCAACTTTTTCTTCAAAAGGCATGATTAGACGGCCGGCATCCAGTTCCGGGCGGGCAAGAATAGTGTTACCCAGTGCAATGCCCTGCCCCAGCGCAGCCGCCTGGAGCACCAGCATGGAGTGACTGAACACCGGGCCCTGGTTTACATTCACGCCGGACACGCCGACACTTTTCAACCAGTTTTTCCAGGCCTCACGACTTAAATCGTGCAACAGAACATGGTGTTTCAAATCACTCAGGCTGTTCAGTGGTTTAGGGCCGTTAAACAGCATGGGAGAACACAACGGAGTAAGATACTCGGTATGCAGTTTATCGGCTTTCACACCGCTCCAGCGGCCCTTACCGTAATAAATGGCCACATCCACATCGTCTTCTAAAAACCCTTCATCGAAATCTACGGCTTTGATACGAACATCAATATCCGGATGCTCAACGCTGAAACGACTGATACGGGGTACCAGCCACTGGCTGGCAAAACTAGGCGGCATAGCAACGGTAATCGCTCCTTTACTGCCTTTTGCCAGCAATCGTTCTGTGGCTTCCTGAAGATGTTTAAAGATATCTTTCAGCTCAAGAAAATAGGCCTGTCCTTCTTCAGTAAGGAGCAACGTCCGGTTACGGCGAAGAAACAATTTCATTGATAAGAATTCTTCGAGCGCTTTAATTTGATGACTGACAGCAGCCTGGGTAACGAATAATTCTTCGGCGGCTTTGGTAAAACTCAGGTGCCTGGCGGCAGCTTCAAAGGCTTTCAGCGCATTCAGCGGCGGCAAACGTCTATGCACGCTTCCCTCCGGCAGCTAAATGACCAACGTGATAAAGCATTAGTTTTTCTAATCCTTAAACCCTACTTTTACTCGTTTTAAAGACGAGCAAAATCTGTTTATTATTCGCACGCTTTCAAAGCACAGCACTTTTCAATCAATCAGTTAGACAAGTGCAATGTTAACAAGAAAGCTCAATTTGTTAACGAATTTTAAATTAATTTTATTAGGTGTGATATGACTAAATTCAAAAAATTCTTCAGCCAGATGGCTGTTATCTTAGCGGCGACCACTGCTTACCCAACTATTTCTCAGGAACTGCCGGCTTCTATGCCTGTGGTACCTGCTATGAATACCCTTGAACTGACTGTAGAAATGGTCAGTGTTCAGGAACAAGTTAAGGCTGTTCTGGCCGCAGAAGTGCAACAGCACGTTGCCGATACACTTATCGCGATGAACGAAAAAGACAATCGCGACGCTAAGGAAGATAATCGCAGCGAATAAGCCCTTTTTCACACCTGATTCGGTGCCCGGCAACAGTGTTGCCGGGCACCGTCTTCAGCGTTTCATTTAGTTTGCACTGGTATCCAGCGGCGCAAACCCCTTCACTAGTTCATCTAACGCTTTCATTTGCTGTAAATACGGTTCCAGCTTTGACAATGGCAACGCACAGGGTCCGTCACATTTCGCTTCATCCGGATTCGGATGCGCTTCGATAAATAAACCTGCAAGACCTAAAGCCATACCACTACGCGCCAGTTGTGCAGCCTGTGCACGGCGGCCATCTGCTGAAGTAGCTCTGCCTCCCGGCATCTGCAACGCATGAGTTGCATCGAAAATTACAGGTGCATACGCTTTCATTGCATCCATGCCCAGCATATCGACAACCAGGTTGTTATATCCAAAGCAACTACCCCGTTCACACAGGATCACTTTATCGTTACCGGCTTCCCCGAGTTTACCAATAATATGACGCATTTCATGGGGAGCCAGAAACTGGGGTTTCTTCACATTAATGACCGCACCGGTCTCTGCCATTGCCACCACCAGATCGGTCTGGCGGGCGAGAAAGGCCGGTAGCTGAATAACATCTGCGACTTCCGCCACAGGGGCCGCCTGATGAGGCTCATGAACATCGGTGATCACCGGTACATTAAAAGTAGATTTGATTTCTTCAAAAATCTTTAAGCCTTCTTCCATGCCCGGTCCGCGGTAAGACGTTACAGAAGAGCGGTTTGCTTTATCAAAAGAGGCTTTAAATACGTATGGAATGCCCAGCCGTGTCGTCACTTCCACATAGTGTTCAGCAATTTGCATTGCCAAATCACGGGATTCAAGCACATTCATGCCACCAAATAATACAAACGGCTTGTCGTTAGCAACAGTAATATCGCCAACCTGAATTTCAGTACGGGACTGTGTCATTATTTACTTCCAAATTAAAAAAACAACGGTTGCTTTGATATTGCAACCCTGGCGATTAACCCTAACCAGGTTAATGCACCGATAAAACCGATCCAGCGCAGTGGCTTGTTCCGCCCCCATTTAAGCGCAAACATCCCCATCAGAATATAGGCCACCAGCCCGACCACTTTGAAGGTCAGCCAGCCCTGCACAAACGGATACTGGCCAATAAGAAAACATAGCCATAGCGCACTGGCTAGAAGGCAGGTGTCGATGACATGAGGGAGAATTTTAAGCCACTTTCTGGTCAGTAACTCACTGTTAAACTGGGACAGCATAAATCTGAAAATAAACAGAAATACACTGAGAGCGATGGCCGTAAGGTGCAAATGCTTAGCCATTAAATACATAACAACCTCTTTATTATTGTGATATGTCGTCCGCCAGCCGGCGTTGAATTTCTTCGAAACGGCCAATATTCGTCAGCATATAGCTGACCAGCTGCGGATCAAAATGCCGTCCGCTTTCCGCCTTCAACGTGCTGACGGTTTTTTCCAGCGACCAGGCTTCTTTGTACGGGCGCTTGTTCATCAGTGCATCAAACACATCGACGATAGCCGCGATCCGGCTTTCCAGCTGGATTTCTTCACCTTTCAGTCCTTCAGGATAGCCTTGTCCGTCCCACCGTTCATGATGTTCTTTAGCAAGTACGGAAGCCAGCTGAATGGTAGGACTGTCTGAGTCTTTTAATATCTGATAGCCAAATTCCGCATGCTGGCGGATGGCAAACCGTTCTTCTTCCGTCAGTACATCTGTTTTTGTCAGAATTTGTGACGAAATATGTGCATTTCCCACATCATGCAACGGAATAGCAAGCCGCAGCGTCATGATTTGTGCTTCGCCCAGCCCGGCATATCGTGCCAGTAACTCAGCCATATCGACCATTCTGCGGATATGCTTGCTGGTTTCACTGTCACGTTCCATGGCTTTACCCAACCGCTCAATGATTTCCCGCTGGGTGGTTTCCACTTCCTGGCTGATAAGCACATTCTCAAATGCCAGCTGCACATTTTCTGAGAACAACTGCAATAAATGCATATTTGTCTCGCTGAGCTTACGGGGGATGCCGGATAAATACAGTAATGACCCCTTGTAGTGCTTACTGAAGCAGTAAGCCACAACATAATCTTCGCCAAAGATAATGCTCTGCTCTTTTAACGCCCGCTGGCACAACAAATACGCTTCTGCCGGCAACGCATCAATTAACGATTTCCCTTCCTGACCGGCATATTCGCCATTGCCGGCAAACACGAACAGTTCCTGTGGTAAAGACTGCGTTACAGGTCGCGGCACCGCCACGGCATTGGTGATATAGGCGGCGTCTTTAGAGAATCCGAGAATAGAGGAAAGTTGCTGAATGATACCCCGCATGAATTTTTCAAGGGATCGGGAAGTGAACAGGTCGGCGGAAGCATCAATAATTTTTTCAAGACCGGCGCGGCTTTCCTCAATCACGACGATATCGCGATACGATCGCAATGCCGCAATCATGACAGTAAACAGCTTCTGCGCGGTGAGTTCGGTTTTTGACTTGTAATCGTTAATATCATAATCAACAATCACATCCCGTTCCGGTGCCTGTCCGGGTTGTCCGGTCCGCAGAATGATGCGGGTAAAATGATTATCCAGTGTTTCTCTGATGTATTCTGCGACTTCAAGCCCGGCATTATCGGTTTCCATCACCACATCTAGCAGCACCACAGCCACATCGTCATTTTCACGAAAGTAGGTTTTGGCTTCTTCGCCGCTATAGGCGCTGACAAATTCCAGCCGCTTATCATCCAGCACAAAATCGCTCAACGCCAGTTTTGTCACCGCGTGTACTTCCGGCTCATCGTCAACAATGAGCACCTTCCAGACGCCAAGTTCCTCTGTTAATTCCTCGTCGTCATCGTCCGCAAACAGGAAATCATCAGTCATTTACAGCATTCCATTTTTATAAAAGGCCGGTTAAAGCATACTGTAAGAGGAATTATTCGCAAGCAGGTCTTTTCGCAATAGTTATCCGGTCAAGACCGGCCAGATCAGCAAAGGTGTTTGCCATGGTGTAACCGCTGTCATTAAACAGCCCGCGGATTGCACCGCCCTGCTCACTGCCATGTTCAATAAGCAGCCATCCGCCTGGCTTAATACATACTGATGCCTGACTGATGATAAGCCGGATATCATCAAGCCCGTCCTCACCGGCGGTGAGCGCTGACAGGGGTTCGAAGCGGACATCACCTTGTTGCAGATAGTGACTGTCTGATTCCACATAAGGGGGATTGGTCACCAGCATATCAAACTGCTTATCTTTCAGGGCATCAAACCAGTGGCTGACGATAAAAGAGACGTTGGTGATGTGATTCAGTGCTGCATTTTGTTTAGCGAGGTCGATAGCCTCTTCAATGCGATCTGTACCGGTGACCTGAATGTCCGGTCTTTCGCTGGCTAGTGCCAGCGCCACAGCGCCTGTTCCGGTGCCTAAGTCACACACATTGCAAGGCTCAGAAGGAAGCAGTTCCAGCGCTTTCTCCACCAGCAGCTCGGTTTCCGGACGCGGAATAAGCGTGGTAGGATTCACATTGAGTGTCAGTGTCCAGAAATCGCGATTACCGGTCAGGTGCGCCACCGGCCGGCCTGTTTTTCTTTCACTGATGAGCTGTCTGAAGCGGTTAAGCTCCTCGTCCTTAAGTACTTTATCACTCCAGGTGTACAACCAGGTTTGTGTCTGGCCCAGTACATGGGCCAGCAGTACTTTTGCGTCGGTGGCAGGAGACTCACCGCCTGCCAGCGCTTCTTTTGCCTGTTGAAGTGCACAGGCAATGGTGACTGACATTATTCGTCTGCCAGTGAAGCCAGCAGATCGGCCTGGTGTTCCTGACGGATAGGATCAGCCAGCGCAGCCAGATCCCCTTCAATGACCTCATCAAGACGGTACAGGGTCAGGTTGATTCGGTGATCAGTCACACGGCCCTGGGGAAAGTTGTAAGTACGGATACGCTCAGAACGGTCACCACTGCCCACCAGATTGCGGCGGGTGGTAGCCTCTTCTTTCGCCCGCTTTTCTTCTTCGAGCTGATTAAGACGGGCCTGCAGTACAGACATGGCCTTAGCACGGTTTTTGTGCTGTGAACGCTCATCCTGACACTCAACCACAAGACCGGTTGGAATGTGAGTCATCCGGATAGCAGAGTCTGTTTTGTTAACGTGCTGACCACCGGCACCGGATGCACGGAAGGTATCAACACGCAAATCTGCCGGATTAATTTCAACGGCTTCAGACTCAGGGATCTCAGGCAATACCGCGACGGTACAGGCTGACGTGTGAATACGTCCCTGAGATTCAGTTTCCGGCACACGCTGTACCCGGTGTCCGCCGGATTCAAATTTCATAATACCGTAAACGCCTTCACCGGAAAGGTTAGCAATGACTTCTTTAAAGCCACCGTGCTCACCTTCGTTCTGACTGACCACCTCTACGCGCCAGCCCTTTGATTCAGCATAGCGGCTGTACATACGGAACAGGTCACCGGCAAAAATAGCCGCCTCATCACCGCCGGCACCGGCACGGATTTCCAGAAAGCAGTTGTGGTCGTCGTTGGGATCTTTAGGTAACAGAAGAATTTGCAGTTCGCTTTCAAGGCGTGCAATGTCTTCTTTTGCCTGCTTCATTTCTTCCTGCGCCATTTCGCGCATTTCGGCATCGTTTTCTTCCATCATTTCCAGCGCAGAAGCAAGATTTTCTTCAGCCTGCTGAAAAGCATTAAAGCCTTTAACAACACCTTCCAGTTGACTGAACTCTTTTGACAACGCACGGAATTTATCCTGATTGGAAATCGTACCGGGATCACCAAGCAATGCCTGAACCTCGTCAAACCTTTCCACCAGGTTCTCGAGCTTTCTGGTCACCGATTCTTTCATATTCTGTTTTACCCTTCTTTGTCCTGCCCGTTACCGGCAAGATCCATCGCCTGACCCAGCCATTGAGTCAGCGCGGCATTATTTTCGTGTGCAGCGTCCCGCAATACACGGGTAGGCCCGTGCATCAACGCATTGGTGAGTTTATAGGCCAGTTCCTGTACAACGTCTTCCGCGTTGCGGCCTTCCGACAACTGGTTCATCGCCCGTGCGACCAGCTCATCTCTGGATGCGATGCCTTTCTGACGGTACTGACGCACCAAATCAATGGAATGCTGCGCCTGTTTCCAGCTTAAAAATACGGAAGCCTGATCATCGATGATTTTTTCAGCGTCCTGCGCGGCCATTTCACGGGAAGCTAGATTCTGCTCAACGATATGCTGCAAATCATCAACAGTATAAAGGTAGGCATCGCCGAGTTCATTAACCTGAGACTCAATGTCACGGGGAACCGCCAGATCAACAAGAAACATGGGCATGTTACGGCGCTGCTTCAAGGCCTTTTCCACCATCCCTTTACCAATCAATGGCAACTGGCTGGCTGTAGAACTGATGACAATATCAAAATCGTGAAGATGTTCAGGCAACTGAGACAGTGTGAGCACATCTGCGCCCAGATTCGCCGCCAGATTCTCAGCTCTGGCTACGGTACGGTTGGCAACGGCAAGACGCTGAACACCCTGCTCTTTTAAATGTTGGGCAACCAGTTCAATGGTTTCGCCGGCACCTACCAGCAATACTGAACGCTTTGGTAATGCGCTGAATATATGTTTGGCCAGTTGCACCGCAGCAAAGGCCACAGATACTGCGTTAGCACCAATTTCTGTTTCAGAGCGTACTTTTTTAGCCACAGAGAACGTGTGCTGGAATAACCGCTCGAACTCTGCCCCCACAGTACCGGAATGCTTTGCGTCACTGAATGCCTGTTTAATCTGTCCGAGAATTTGCGGCTCACCGAGGATCAACGAATCCAGCCCGCTTGCTACCCGCATAACATGCTTTACTGCGTCTTCCTGCTGGTAAAGATAGCTGTTCTGTTCAATATCTTCCCGTTTCACATCATGAAAGGCAGATAACCAGTCGAGCAGCAATGCCGCCTCACCGGCCCCTTTCGCGTAGACTTCAGTGCGGTTACAGGTAGACACGATGACAGATTCTTCAATACCGTCTATCTGCTTCAGCGAGGCGAGCGCAGACACCAGAGAATCCGGTGTAAAGGCGACTTTTTCGCGTAACGCAACAGGTGCAGTTTTGTGGTTTATTCCGAGGGCAGTAAGGGTCATCAATATTTATGCTGGCATCTTCGGAGCGGCATTGTACGAAAAACCCAAAATGATTGAAAGTACTCCTGAAACTGTGTTCCCATTAGATCCCTGAGTTTTGAAGCAATCATCCCGTTGCATTGCGTAGGATCATAATCGTTCATGATTTTCCGAATACTTTTTGCAGGTCTGTTTATCGCCCTGTTATCAGCCTGTACCACTCTGCCGGATGGCCCGGAGACCGCAGTAAACCTGCCTTCACAGCTTGAGAAGCTGAAATCCGTCACCCGCTGGCAGATGAAAGGTAAGATGGCTATCCGCAATGAAAAAGAAGCTGTCAGCGCTCACGTAAACTGGAAAACCGATGAGCCCGATTTTAATTTCCGTTTAACCAATATGCTGGGTATTACCCTGGCGAATATCGATTTCAGTGACGGCATGGCTACACTGGAAGCTGACGATAAGCGCTGGCAGGACACCAGTCCTGCACGTCTGATTTACCAGACAACCGGCTGGGATATTCCCGCCGGCAAGCTGCTGAACTGGGTGAAAGGGCTGCCTTTACGGGGTGACGACTACAAGCTCAACGATAAACAACTACTGGCTTCCCTTTCTCCGGGCTGTGAAGCCTGCGGCAACTGGCAAGTCAGTTACAGCAACTATGGTGAGCAAGCAGGACTGTGGTTACCGCATCAGTTAATGCTTACCCGCACAGACAACACAAAAATATGGATAAAAATCCGGATTGATGAGTGGACCATACAGTAATGCAACACAGTGAATGGTGGCCCAGCCCGGCCAAACTGAATTTATTCCTTCATATCCTCGGTAAATACGATAACGGTTACCATCAGCTTCAGACCCTGTTTCAGTTACTGGACCGTGGTGATGAACTGGCTTTTGATGTCACCAACGACGGCAATATCACCCTTAATCCGTCGATTCCCAGTGTGAATGATGAAGATAATCTGATTGTAAAAGCAGCCAGACTGTTAAAGGAACACACGGGAACAGACAAAGGCGCAAACATCCGGTTGAAAAAGTCACTGCCCATGGGCGGCGGTATTGGCGGTGGCTCATCTAACGCCGCCACAGTTCTGGTTGCACTGAACTACTTGTGGCAGTGCGGCCTGAGTACAGCAGAGCTGGCCGGGTTAGGTCTGCGTCTGGGCGCCGACGTACCTATCTTTGTTGAAGGCCGCACGGGTTTCGCCGGCGGTGTGGGCGAGCACATCAGTCCCGCTGATTTAGACGAACAATGGTATCTGGTTGTCAATCCGGGTATACACGTGGGTACCGCAGATATTTTCAGAGAGCCTGCCCTGCCACGCAATACACCGCCCATGGAGTGGCACAATTATACTTTCGCTGCAACGCATAATGATTGCCAGAGTATTGTCTGTAAAAAGCATCCGGAAGTTGCAATATTATTACAGTGGTTGCTACAATTCGCACCGTCGCGGATGACGGGCACAGGCGCGTGCGTATTTTCTGTATTTAGTGATGAACATTCAGCCAGACAGGTTCTCGGGAAATTGCCCGCAGAATGGTCCGGTTTTGTTGCTAAAGGTGTGAATATGTCGCCATTACAACAAAAGCTAAAATACGTGAACGAAGCATCGGACATGAACTAAATTTTTGGGGTATAGCCAAGTTGGTAAGGCAGCGGGTTTTGATCCCGCCATTCGTTGGTTCGAGTCCAGCTACCCCAGCCACCTCCTTTATCAAACGCACCGAGGAAACACTTGTGCCAGATATGAAGCTCTTTGCAGGCAACGCCGTCCCCGAACTTGCCCATAAGGTTGCAGAACGCCTTTATACCAAACTTGGTAACGCCAGTGTTGGTCGCTTTAGCGACGGTGAGATCAGTGTAGAAATTCATGAAAACGTCCGTGGCTCGGACGTTTTTATTATCCAGTCTACCTGTGCACCAACCAACGACAACCTGATGGAATTGATTGTGATGATCGACGCCCTGCGTCGTGCATCAGCGGGACGTATTACTGCTGTTATCCCTTATTTTGGTTATGCGAGACAAGACCGTCGCGTCCGCTCAGCCAGGGTGCCAATCACAGCCCGTGTGGTCGCAGATTTTCTGTCTAACGTGGGTGTTGACCGCGTACTGACCATCGACCTGCACGCAGAGCAAATCCAGGGTTTCTTCGATGTACCGGTAGATAACGCTTTCGGTACACCAATCCTGCTTGCAGACATGGTTCAGCGTGATTTTGTTGACCCGATTGTTGTGTCTCCGGACATCGGCGGCGTAGTACGTGCCCGTGCAACGGCTAAACTGTTGAATGATGCAGAACTGGCAATTATCGATAAACGTCGTCCGAAAGCGAACGTTTCTCAGGTCATGAACATTATCGGTGATGTGAAAGGCCGTGACTGCATCATTGTTGACGATATGATTGACACTGGTGGTACGCTGGCTAAAGCTGCGGAAGCCCTGAAAAATCATGGCGCACGCAAAGTTTATGCTTACGCGACTCACGCTATCTTCTCAGGCAATGCGCCTAAGAACCTGAAAGAGTCGGTTATCGATGAAATCATTGTTACCGACAGTATCCCGCTGTCAAAAGACATGCAGGCAACCGGCAAAGTGAAGCAACTCACATTGTCTGAAATGCTGGCTGAAACGATTCGCCGCATCAGCAACGAAGAGTCTATCTCAGCGATGTTCGAATACTGATAGCTGCCGGTGAGCAGAATATTAAAGGCCGGTTCTGAGACAGCACCGGCCTTTTTGTATCAGCGGGGACGCAACATCTCAAACAGGTTTTCACTATCAATAGTGTAATAATCCCCTGCGCCACCCGCCCGCAGAAGGGGTTCTGCCCTGCCCGTTTTAAACACACCGTCTTCAATTAGTGATGTTTTTATCTTCACGCCGGTCACTTCACCGAATACCATCCATGTATCACACAATTCACCATTGCTGCCCTGCAATTGTATGATTTGTGTTTTGCGGCATTCCATCACCACGCCACTTTCCGCAACATGGGGCGCTCTCACAGTGCGGGACTCGCCTTTTGACAGCCCGGCCAGTTCAAACTCATCCACACTGGCATCGACCTGTGCACAGGTCTGATTCATCTGCTGCGCCAGCGGGACACTCACCAGGTTGTAGCAAAACTCTCCTGTCGCCCGGATATTTCTTACTGAGTCTTTAAAGCCGATGCTGGAAAAACCAATAATGGGCGGCGTGTAATTGAATGCATTAAAAAAGCTGTAAGGTGCCAGATTAGCGATACCCTCTTCGTCAACAGTGGAAATCCAGCCGATGGGTCTGGGTGCAATAATACTGTTGAAGGGATCATGTTTGAGGCCATGACCCGCTGAAGGCTCGTAAAAGTGAAAATCTGAAGACATAGACTCAATCCTCTGAGTTTTAATAAAATAAAAAGGCACAAACAATAAACCACATCCACCTGTTCATTGTCCGTTCAGGTCAAAACCGGCACAATGACAAAAAAGGTCTGCTGACCATAACTACGGCGGAGATATCATGATCAGACTTGTTTATTTAGCAGCGTTAGTCAGCCTGTGCAGTGCCTGTGGCGATGAAGCTGCGCCGGACAACGTGTCAAAAACAGAAACCGTCACCCTCAATGTGGTTGAGAACGTTACGAAAAATGTGACTGATAATATCGACAATGAGGCCACTGAAATGGAAAACAACATTACCTTGTCAGGAAAAATGGTCTATCAGCAGCATGAAGGCGGCTTTTTCGGTTTCATTACTGACACCGGAGAGCGTTTCACCCTGCGCGGACTGGATAAATCTTACCGTCAGAATGGCATGAAACTGATTGTCGAAGGTCAGCCGCTGACCGGTATGATGACAACGACCCAGTTCGGAACCGTTTTTAAAGTAGAAAAAGTGGTCAGTGCCGATGCCACAGCAGTCGCACCGCACCACAGTGAAATGTAATTGACGTTTGTATATCCTGCTTCACGGTGGTAGAATTCGCCGCCCTTTTATTTCGGGG
Organism: Alteromonas sp. NFXS44; assembly: GCF_040148705.1. NCBI lineage: Bacteria > Pseudomonadati > Pseudomonadota > Gammaproteobacteria > Alteromonadales > Alteromonadaceae > Alteromonas > Alteromonas sp. NFXS44. Next base: position 426,523 of record NZ_JAGDEA010000008.1, read on the forward strand.
TACGGTTAATGAGCCTTGTTTATTGCCGTTATCGCGTGGGTTTTGGTCGCAAAAACTCACAAAAATAAACTAAATATATTGGAGACATATTAATGTCTGAAGCTATTTTTAACCTGGATGCAGTAGTACGTACTGACCTGGGGAAAGGTGCGAGCCGCCGCCTGCGTCATGCTGATAAAGTTCCTGCAATCCTGTACGGTGGCGAAGAAGCCCCTGTTGCACTGACTCTTGATCACAACAAACTGAACAACGCTGCTGATTTCGAAGCATTCTACTCTCACGTTCTGACTCTGAACATTGACGGTCAGAAAGTTGAAGCGTTAGTTAAAGACATGCAACGTCACCCCTACAAGCCTAAGATCACTCACGTTGACTTCCAACGCGTTATCGCTGGCGAAGAGCTGCACACCAGCGTACCTCTGCACTTCATCAATGAAGAAAAATCTGCTGCTATCAAAGCTGGCGGTATTGCAGAGCACCACGTAAACGAAATCGAAATCACGTGTCTGCCTAAAGATCTGCCTGAGTTCATCGAAGTAGATATGGCTGCAGTTGAAATGGATGCTACCGTTCACCTGTCTGACCTGACTCTGCCTGCAGGCGTTTCGTCTGTTGAACTGGCTAAAGGTGATGATGCACACAACTTAGCAGTTGTTACTGTTAAGCCTGCTCCTAAAGCACCTGAAGCAGAAGAAGGCGAAGAAGACGCAGCTGAGGAATAATCAGCTTGTCGTCAGATATCCGTCTGATTGCGGGCCTGGGTAATCCGGGCCCGGAATATGAACATACCCGACATAACGCCGGCGTCTGGTTTCTGAACGAACTGGCAGCGCGTTTTAACACCTCCCTTAAGCCTGAAAGTAAGTTTTTTGGTCTCACTGGCCGGATAACCGTAGGCACTCAAGATATTCGTCTGATCTACCCGACTACTTACATGAATAAAAGTGGTCAGGCGGTAGCCGCAATGGCAAACTTCTACCGTATCCCTGCAGAGAATATGTTGATTGCTTTTGATGAGCTGGATTTACCTCCGGGAATCGCTAAATATAAAGTTGGCGGCAGCTCCAGTCAGAATGGCATTCGCGACATCGTCGCTAAAATGGGCAACAACAAAGATTTCTTACGCTTGCGAATTGGTATCGGTCACCCCGGCCATAAAAGCAAGGTAACCGGCCACGTACTTGGCAAACCACCGGAAAACGAAAAGCGGGCAATTGAAGATGCCATCGATGAAGCGGTCCGGTGTACAGAGATTTTAATTAAAAACGATTTAAAGCAAGCCCAGAACCGACTGCATAGTTTTAAAGCTGACGTTCAGGGCTGATAACTTAACAAGGGTCCAGCACATGGGTTTTAAATGTGGCATCGTTGGTCTGCCAAATGTGGGTAAATCTACCCTGTTCAACGCACTTACCAAAGCCGGAATTGAAGCGGCGAACTTCCCTTTCTGTACTATTGAACCGAATACCGGTGTAGTACCTGTACCGGACTTACGTCTGGACAAGCTGGCAGAAATCGTCAATCCGCAGCGCGTCATTCCTACTACCATGGAATTCGTGGATATTGCCGGTCTGGTTGAAGGTGCTTCAAAAGGTGAAGGTCTGGGTAACAAGTTCCTGGCAAATATTCGTGAAACCGATGCTATCGGACACGTTGTACGTTGTTTCGAGAACGACAACATTGTGCACGTTGCCGGTAAAGTCAGCCCGAAAGATGATATTGACGTTATCAATACCGAACTGGCGCTGGCGGATCTGGAAACCGCAGAGAAAGCCATTCACCGTGTATCTAAACGTGCCAAAGGTGGCGATGCCGATGCGAAGTACGAATTAAAAGTACTGGAAAAGATCAAACCGCACCTGGACGAAGGCCACCTGTTACGCTCTCTGGAACTGACCAAAGAAGAAATGGCAGCCATCAGCTACATAAACATGTTAACGCTGAAACCTACCATGTATATCGCTAACGTGAACGATGACGGATTTGAAAATAACCCGTTTCTCGATCAGGTAAAAGAAATTGCAGCCGGTGAAAATGCAGTTGTGGTTGCAGTTTGTGCTGAAATTGAATCTGAAATCGCCGAGCTTGATGACGAAGAGCGCGAAGAATTCATGCAGGATATGGGTCTGGAAGAACCGGGGCTCAACCGCGTTATCCGTGCCGGCTACAACCTGCTGACTTTGCAAACTTACTTCACTGCAGGGGTAAAAGAAGTACGTGCATGGACGTTCCCTGAAGGCTCAACAGCCCCTCAGGCAGCCGGAAAGATCCATACAGACTTTGAAAAAGGCTTTATCCGCGCAGAAATCGTTGGCTACGACCATTTTGTTGAGTTCGGCGGTGAGCAAGGCGCAAAGGATGCCGGTAAATGGCGTCTGGAAGGTAAAGACTATATCGTTAAAGACGGTGACGTAATTCACTTCCGTTTTAACGTGTAGTCACACAGTCATTCAAAAACACCGCCTGATGGCGGTGTTTTTATTTGAGCGCTTTTTATCTTTAAGAAGTTACGCTGTGATACCGGCTAAAGCTGGTTAAACGGTGAGGCAGGCAACGCGCTAAACCCAATACAGCACTGCGCCAATCACCACGCCGGTCAGTAGCAACTGCACCAGACAAAACCCCATAATATCTTTTGCTTTAAGTCCGGCAATCGCCAGCACAGGTAAGGCCCAGAATGGCTGGATTAAATTCGTCCAGGCATCTCCCCAGGCAACACCCATTGCAACACGGCTGACATCGGCGCCCAGCTCCAGCGCCGCAGGCAGTACCACCGGCGCCTGAACCGCCCACTGCCCACCTCCGGACGGCACAAAAATATTCACAATGCCGGCAGAGATAAAGCTCCAGACCGGCAGCGACTGCGCACTGGCAAGACTGATAAGCCATTCCGACAGACTCTGCGCTAAGCCGGACTGAACCATGACAGCCATAATCCCGGCATAAAACGGAAACTGGATAACAATGCCCGCCCCGCCTTTCACAGCCTGATGCAAACTATGCAGTAATTTCCGTGGTGTCCCGTGTAAGACAATGGCGAGAAACAAAAAGAGACCGTTAACGATATTCAGGTTTAACGTGCCGCCATTTATAAAGTACATAAGCAGATACGCCAGACCGGCAAACCCGGTAAGCTGTGCCAGAATAACGCTGTTTTCCAGTTTATCCGCCGGACGGGTATTCTCAGCCTCCGGCACAGGTTCATCTTCAAGTTTTGATGCGGGTACAATGACACTGTCTTCTTTCGATGGCAGCATTAAACGGTTTACCACCGGCATTACCACGAACAATATGGCGACCAGAACAAGGTTAAAGGTGGCAAAAATAGTTTGTGATGTGTCGATAACGCCAATCTGATCAACAGAAAAGTGACCGGGCGTGGCAATGGTCAGTGGAACAGAGCCGGCAAGACCACCATGCCATACCACAAATCCGGAATAGGCACTGGCCACCAGCAAACGATAATCCACCTCAACCTTCCTCGCCAGCGCTTTGCCAAATAATGCTCCCACCACCAGACCAAAGCCCCAGTTCAGCCAGCTGGCAGCAAGCGATACCAGCGAAACCAATAAAATCGCCTTAGGTGCAGAGTTTGCCAGTCCGGCCATTTTCTCCAGCCCGCCTTTTACCAGTGGCGTACTTGCCAGCATGTATCCGGTAACAAGCACGAGCAGCATTTGCATGGAAAAACTGAGTAGTCCCCATAATCCGCTCCCCCATTGCTCAACAACCTGCTGCGGGGATTGTCCTTCTATAAGCACTGCTGCGGCAAAAACCACCAAAGTAAGCAATAAAACGAAGATATACGGGTCCGGCAGATAGCGCTCAACGAGTTTTACGAAGGGTGAAGCGACCTTATTCATCATGTTTTTCTTCTTCCTTTAAGATCTGACTTAACAATTTACTCACATTATCGGATTTATTCGCAGATTTCAGGGAAAAAGATTTCACAACCGGCAAATTCAGACCGCTAAGCCGGTTAATTAATCGCCAAAGTCGAGGGAAGAAATTCATAGCAAATGCCCTCAAATTGATCTCTTTTCCACCATTTTGACGCCATATCAAGCATTTCAGTACACATAGTGAGCACTTAAAAAAAGTTAGTAAAAAAGGGGTTGACGGTCGGGGGGCATATCCGCATAATACGCGCCACTTCCTGAGAGGGAAGAGAAAGAAAGAGGCTACGTAGCTCAGTTGGTTAGAGCACATCACTCATAATGATGGGGTCGCAAGTTCGAATCTCGCCGTAGCCACCACTTTCTTACAATATCTCTCAGGTATGTCTAGCTGCGCGGAAGTGGTGGAATTGGTAGACACGCTGGATTTAGGTTCCAGTGCTTCACGGCGTGAGAGTTCAAGTCTCTCCTTCCGCACCATTATTGGGGTATAGCCAAGTTGGTAAGGCAGCGGGTTTTGATCCCGCCATCCGTTGGTTCGAGTCCAGCTACCCCAGCCATTATTTCGTTATGTTGAATCCATTCAGCTAACACCCAGTTGATTGGGGTATAGCCAAGTTGGTAAGGCAGCGGGTTTTGATCCCGCCATCCGTTGGTTCGAGTCCAGCTACCCCAGCCATATTATAGAAAAACCAGTCTTTTGACTGGTTTTTTTATGCCTGTTTTTCAGTGCGTTGAAAATTCAAAATACAGAGATATTTATGTAAACACTGGTTGTATAGCCTTTTCCCCCTGCCCTGTTCTGATAAGATAGCCGGACAATAAAGAAGATCTATTATAAATAACAAGGAATTCATGTGATAAACGATATCGTATCGGCCGTAAATAATGTGCTGTGGGGTGACGGCCAGGTCCTTATCGTCATGTTGCTCGGGTGTGGTCTCTGGTTCACCTGGAAACTCGGCGCGGTACAACTCCGTCATTTCACCCATATGTTCTCGTTGATGAAAGGCAGTACTTCCACAACGAAAGAAGGTATCAGTTCATTTCAGGCATTGTGCACCAGCTTATCCGCCCGTGTAGGTACAGGTAACCTGGCCGGTGTGGCAGTAGCAATTTCTCTTGGCGGCGCAGGCGCTATTTTCTGGATGTGGGTTATTGCCTTTTTGGGCATGGCTACCGGTTTTGCCGAAAGCGTTCTCGGTCAGCTTTATAAGGTGAAAGATGAGAACGGTGAATACCGGGGTGGTCCGGCTTATTACATTAAACAGGGACTGAATAAAACCTGGCTGGCAGTGGCCTTTTCACTCTGTCTGTTTTTCGGTTACGGTTTCGTATTCAGTGCGGTGCAGGCAAATACCATTACCGATGCCCTGAACAACGCCTACAGTTTCAATCCGCTTTATTCCGGTCTGGTGATTATTGCCCTGGCATCACTCATTGTTGTGGGTGGTTTGCGGGGTATTGCCCGCTTTGCAGAATGGATTGTGCCCTTCATGGCTATTGGCTATTTGATAGCGGCGCTGCTTATTGTGGCTTTCAACATCACTGAATTGCCTGCCGTACTCATGTCGATTATCAAGTCTGCATTCGGCTTACAGGAAGCCGGTGCCGGTATGCTGGGGGCTGCCGTGAAAAATGGTATCCAGCGTGGCCTTTATTCCAATGAAGCCGGTTCAGGCAGTGTACCTCATGCTGCTGCCAGTGCTGCACCTACACCAAATCATCCGGTATCTCAGGGCTACATTCAGATGTTGGGGGTTTTTGTTGATACCATGATCCTGTGTACTGCGACAGCATTTATCATTTTACTGGCAGGCGGTGAAGCAACCGGTCAGATGGAAGGTATTGGCATGACTCAGGCAGCGATGACGAAACACATCGGAATGGGTGGTGAAGACTTTGTTGCCGCAGCAATTTGTCTGTTCTCATTCACCTCGGTGGTTGCGAACTACGCCTACGGCGAAAGTAACCTGCATATGTTCAAACTGGACAACAAACCAGGCCGCATTGCCTACACCGCCGGATACCTTATTATGATCCTGTGGGGCTCTCAGGCAGCTTTGCCCACTGTTTGGGCAATGGCCGACATGGCACTGGGACTGATGACAGTAATAAACATCATCGCCATTGTCTGGATGACGCCTACTATCGTCTCCATCAGTAAAGACTATTTTGCCAAACACGACCGTGGCGGTGACATGGAATACAAAACCGGTGACTGCGAAATTCAGGGTAAAAGCGAAGACGGTATCTGGTAAACGAACTACGGCTATCTGTTTAAGATAGCCGTCTTATGTTCTACTTAGCCGGTGTCCACGCAAACTTTTCAAATACCGCATCTACCGGTGTGTCTGCCAGATGGTTGGTGTAATTACTCATTACCTTCTGAGCCAGAATTAATATAATATCCAACATATTTCTTGTGGTGTAACCCACATCAGTAAAGCCTTTCATCGCCTCATCGTCAATGTGGCCACGACCACGGGTGACAGAGAGGACTGCATTTTTCAAAGCATTTAACTTTGCATCTTCAAGCTCTTCGTTATTACGCAATGCATCAATCAGCTTGTCATCAACTTTCATGCTTTTGGCAATACCGGTATGCGCCGGTACGCAATAGTGGCACTCGTGCTCTACGTTCACCGTTTGCCAGACCACGGTTAATTCTTCTGCAGTAAAATCTGTTTTCTGAGCTAAATCGTGAAGCACCTGATAACCTTCGAGTAATTCAGGAGATGATGCCATGACCGCATGCAGGTTAGGGATCATTCCGAAAGACTTCTTTGAATTTTCCAGTAGTGGCTTAGCTTTTTCGGGGGCAGTATCTTCAGTATGTAATGTATAAGTAGTCATAAAATTCTCCGTTAAGTAAAATAATCAACGCAATGTGATTGCTCTGTATATAAGATATAAGGACTTTGAACGACCGTTCAAGTCATTTTTGAACGTTTGTTCAAAAAAATGTGTTTTAAGGTAATTCGAATGAAAATAACCAATGAAGAGCTGATAAAGAATGCGACTGTGCTGTTCTGGAAAAAAGGCTACAGTGCCGTGGGTATGCGCGAACTCCAGTCCGCATTAGATATGAGACCCGGCAGTATTTATCACCGTTTCAAAAGCAAGGACGGCTTGTTCAGGCTGGTGATAGAAACGTACGTTGAGGATAGTAAAAGTGATATAGAGGCCTGTTCAGCCTTTCCGGATGCGCTTGCAGAATTAGAAAGGTATTTTGTCAGTGTGACGACTTGTCCCGGAGAATTGCAGTACCAACGTCAATGTCTGCTGGTCAGAACTCTGTCTGATATGGAACAGTTGCCGGAAGCAATCAGACAGGTGGTAGTTGATGGGATGGCGACGCTGAAATCAGCATTTTTGTTAGTGTTGGAAAATGCTCAGCACCAAGGCAACATATCACAAGAAGCAAATCTCAATGAGCTGGCCGCGTGGCTGCAATGTCAATTTGTTGGTCTCAGAACACAGGCATTTGTCTGTGAAGACGATGAACAAATTAAACGACTGATAAGCAGAGCGATGAGCGAATTAAATAACGCAGCCTGAAATGACACAGTCTGAATCAGCCCTGCATCATCATTCTTATGAGCTGAATAACCAGAGAAATCATCACCAGCGGCCAAATCCAGCGGCTGATTTTGCTTGCTGTTTCCGGACTCACCCGCATTTTGGAGCGTTCAATTAACGGCACAATAATAAACAGCGCCAGAAATAACACACCCAGTAAGATCAGAACTTCCATTCGTCCATCCCCATTGCATACTTCAATACCTGATCTTTCACCGGCCCGGCCATATCCGCACCTTTCAGCATCAGGTTCCTTAACCACTTAACTGGGGGTATTTTATTACTAAACAAGAGGTAGAAGCCGTCCATCGCCGACATCATCAGGGCGTTGTCTTTCATTCTCGGGCGTTCATATTCTGTTTTCAGTCTGTGGTAAAACTCATCACTTTGAGGTTTGCAGTCGGCGGTCAGGGCCAGTAAAGCCGATACATCTTTAAAGCCGAGATTCACGCCCTGCCCTGCCAGCGGATTAATGGTATGCGCTGCATCTCCGGCTAATATGACACCCGGCCGCACATAGTCTGAAGCATGTGAACGCGTGAGCACAAAACCGGCCTTACTGACGATGCGGAATTCAGGTAAAAGACGGGGAAAATGACTAAGAATTTCCTCTGTTAACGCTTTGTCGTTCATGCCTTGCAATTGCTTTATGCGTTCGCCGCTGTCGTACCAGATCAACGAAGCAAACTGACCGTACATGGGAAGCAATGCTCTGGGTCCGGAAGGATAAAACTGCTGCCAAGTCTCACCCTCAAAAGCATCTGCACCTTCGATAATAATGCCCATTGCCTGCTGGCCGTACTGCCAGCCAGTGGAACCAATTTGCGCCAGTGCTCTCACACGGCTGCGGGCCCCATCAGCCCCGATAAGGTAACGGCATTGCAAACTTTCACCGTTTTCCAGTGTGACCCGTGTGATGGCCGTGGATTCATCAACCTCATAAGACAGCAAACTGGTTTGCGTTATCCAGTCCACTGGCAAATCCGCCAGAACACGGTGACAGCCTAACTGGATAAGACGGTTCTCGACAAAATATCCCAGTTGAGTCTGGCCGATACTTTGTGCATTAAAGCGGGTGGCCATATCCGGATTTTCCCACACAGACAGGGTATCGTAGGGCCGCACCCGCATGCCTTCAATGTGTTCCCATGCCCCCAGCGCCCGTAATAAATCCACGGACGTCAGGCTGATAGCAGACAAACGCAGATCCGGCGGCTGACCGTGTTGAAATGGCTGCGGCTGCACCGTTTCAATGATGGCTATTTTATATCCCTGCTGCGCCAGCCCTGATGCCAGCGCTGCGCCAACCATTCCACCACCATTGATACAAAAATCGTACATAACATCTCCTGAAGCGATAGCGCATTATGACCTAAACCGGCAGCGACTACCATGAAGCCAATGTCATACTATTGCTATAGATCAGCAAGCTATACTAAACAGTATTAAACTGCGGAACAGATTTAAGGAACCACTGGGCAAACAGCTTCTCAACAGGTAAAATACGCGGCTATTTTGAACACTAGCCGGCTGTTTTACGGGTTTAGCCCGTGGTTTTTAATGCCGCAACACCTGAAATCGTGACGTGAATATGACCAAAAAGCTGTATATCAAAACCTGGGGCTGTCAGATGAACGAGTATGACTCGGAGAAAATGGCAGATCTGCTGGATTCTACCCACGGTTATTCGCTTGCGCAGGAAGCAGAAGAGGCGGACGTGATCCTGCTGAACACTTGTTCTATCCGTGAAAAAGCACAGGAAAAGGTATTTCACCAGTTAGGCCGCTGGAAAAATCTGAAAAAAGATAAACCCGAACTCATTATCGGCGTGGGTGGCTGTGTCGCCTCACAGGAAGGCGACCATATCCGTCAGCGCGCACCGTTCGTAGATCTGGTATTCGGCCCGCAAACCCTGCACCGTTTACCGGAAATGATTAAGCAACTTCAGGGCGGTGCCGGTTCCGTGGTGGATGTCAGTTTCCCTGAAATTGAAAAGTTTGATTCACTGCCTGAACCCCGTGCAGAAGGTCCCACGGCTTTCGTTTCAATTATGGAAGGCTGTTCCAAGTACTGCACATTCTGCGTTGTACCCTACACCCGTGGTGAAGAAGTCAGCCGTCCCGTTGATGACGTGATTCTGGAAATCGCGCAGTTAGCTGAACAGGGCGTACGGGAAGTGAACCTGTTAGGCCAGAACGTAAACGCATTCCGTGGCGAGCACCACGACGGCACCATTTGCCGCTTTGCCGAGCTTCTGGAAATGGTCGCAGCCATCGACGGCATTGACCGTATCCGTTACACCACGTCGCATCCGGTGGAGTTCACCGATGACATTATCGCGGCGTACGAGACAATTCCCGAACTGGTAAACCACCTTCACCTGCCTGTTCAGAGCGGTTCCGACCGTATTCTCAACATGATGAAACGTGGTCACACGGCACTGGAATACAAATCGAAAATCCGTAAGCTGAAGAAAGTACGTCCTGACATTTGCATGTCTTCAGACTTCATCATCGGCTATCCGGGTGAAACCGATGCAGACTTTGAAGCGACCATGGATCTGATTCAGGCCATCGATTATGACCTGAGCTTCAGTTTCATTTACAGCGCACGTCCGGGTACGCCTGCTGCTGATGCCGTGGATGATGTCAGCGAAGACGTGAAGAAGCAGCGCCTGCAACTGTTGCAGCAACGCATCACCCAGCAGGCATTGCGCATTGCCCGTCATATGGTAGGCACGGAGCAGCGGATTCTGGTAGAAGGCCCGTCGAAAAAGAACCCGATGGAGCTGTCCGGCCGTACTGAAAATAACCGTGTAGTGAACTTTGAAGGTTCACCGGACATGATTGGCGAATTCGTGGATGTGAAAATTACAGACGTCTTTACCAATTCACTGCGTGGTGATGTGGTTCGCCGCGAAAAGGAAATGGGCTTGCGTGTGGCAGTTTCGCCCCAATCTATTACAGCAAAGCGTCACGGGGAAGCGCCTGATGCACTGGGCGTGGGTCAGTTTGTCCCTGCCGTTTGAATTGATGAATAAGCGAGGAATAGCATAACTTGAGTACTCTGGTAAGCAACGAAGTCATATTAGAACCTGCTGACAATAAACGTCTGTCCAGCCTGTGCGGCCCGTTTGATGACAACATCAAACAAATCGAACGCAGGCTTGGTGTAGAAATCAGTTACCGTAATAACGCCTTTAAAGTGTCAGGCGAGGCCCTTCAGGCCAACGGTGTAGCAGAGCTGCTCAAGTTACTGTATATCGAAACTCAGCCTGTTAAAGGTCTCATCCCGCAACTGGAACCGGAGCAGGTACACCTGGCCATTCAGGAAGCCCGTTTCCCGGAACGCAGTGAATCAACGGTTTACGGCAAAGAAGTTAATATCAAAACCAAACGGGGGGTCATTAAGCCCCGTAATCCGAACCAGGCACAATATGTTGCCAACGTGGTTAATCATGATATTACGTTCGGTATCGGTCCTGCCGGTACGGGTAAAACCTATCTGGCTGTGGCCTGTGCGGTTGATGCCCTTGAACGTCAGGAAGTGCGCCGTATTCTGCTTACCCGCCCTGCTGTTGAAGCCGGTGAAAAACTGGGTTTCCTGCCGGGTGATTTATCTCAGAAAGTCGACCCGTATCTGCGTCCCCTTTACGATGCCCTGTTTGAAATGCTTGGCTTCGAAAAGGTAGAAAAACTGATGGAACGCAACGTGATCGAAGTTGCCCCGCTGGCTTATATGCGTGGCCGTACACTGAACGATGCGTTTATCATTCTGGATGAAAGCCAGAATACCACCACTGAACAAATGAAAATGTTCTTAACCCGTATTGGTTTTAATTCCAAGGCGGTGATCACCGGTGATATCACCCAGGTCGACCTGCCCCGTGGCGTGCGTTCAGGGCTGAGAAACAGTATTGAAGTACTGGAAGGTGTATCTGACATTTCATTTAACTTCTTTAAAGCTGAAGACGTTGTGCGTCACCCTGTGGTGGCCAGAATCGTACAGGCCTATGAGAAGTTTGATGGTGAACAGGAAAAAATCCGTCAGGCAAAACGTGCTGCCGCCGAACAGGAAAAGCAGCAAAATGCCGGTGACGACAGTAAGGACAAGCCGTGACGGCAGTCATCGATTTTCAGCAAGCTTATGCGCCGGAAGACTCCGTTTCGGCGCACATTCCAACAGAAGTTCAACTTTCTCTCTGGGCCAACTCTATCTTCTCTCAACTGGATATCAGCGACAAAGAACTGACCATCCGCTTTGTAGATGAAGAAGAATCACAAGCCCTCAACAGAGATTACCGCGGTAAAGACAAGCCGACCAACGTACTGTCATTTCCCTTTGAATGCCCGCCGGGTGTACCGCTGAATCTGCTCGGTGACCTGGTCATTTGTGCGCCGGTTATCAGCCGTGAAGCACAAGAGCAGCATAAGCCGGTAGCCAACCATTATGCCCACATGGTGGTGCACGGTATCCTGCATCTGATAGGCTACGACCACATCGATGATGATGAAGCCGAAGAAATGGAATCTCTGGAAATTGAGATTTTAGCGCAATTATCCATTGACGATCCTTACCGGGATCTTTAACTTTTATATTTCATACACTACAAAAGACTATTATGAGCGAAGACAACCCTCACTCTACCAACGGCTCGACGAACAAAAGTTGGTTGAATAAGTTACGACTGACATTTTCCGGCGAGCCGAGAAGTAAGGAAGATCTGGTTGGCGTTATTACAGAAGCCGAACAGCGTGAACTGATAGACCCCCAGACCAGAGAAATGATTGAAGGCGTTATCGGTGTCAACGAAATGCGCGTACGGGATATCATGATCCCCAGAACGCAAATGACTACCATTGATATCGATCAGAAGGTAGAAGAGTTTCTGCCTAAAATTCTGGACACAGCCCACTCCCGCTTTCCTGTTATCAGCGAAGACAAAGACCATATCGAAGGCATTTTACTGGCAAAAGATCTGCTCAGTTATGCATTCAGTCCGGATAAGGCCTTCGAGTTAAAAGATGTACTTCGTCCGGCGGTCATTGTGCCGGAAAGTAAACGGGTGGACGTACTGCTCAAAGAATTCCGCCAGCAACGCTACCACATGGCTATTGTTGTGGACGAATATGGTGGTGTATCCGGCCTGGTTACCATTGAAGACATTCTGGAATTGATTGTCGGTGAAATTGAAGATGAATATGACATCGACGAAAATGGAACAGACGACATTAAACCACTGAATAAATCTACCTATACTGTTAAAGCATTAACGCCGGTGGATGACTTCAATGAGTTTTTCAAGACTAAATTCGATGAAGAAGAAGCTGATACGATCGGCGGTATTGTATTGAAAGCGTTCGGGCACATGCCGGAAACCGGTGACGAAATTACCGTCAGCGATATTCACTTCAAAATTACCAACTCCGACAAGCGCCGTCTGGTGCAGCTCAAGGTTACCGTACCCTCCATGGAGTAATCTCCCCTGAAAGCGTTTATTCCCTATCTGTTGGCACTGTTTAGCGGTGCCAGTTTAACCTTTGCCTATGCCCCGTTTTCGCTCTGGCCCGTCACGTTCGTGGCGCTGGCCCTGGCCATTCGCCAACTGGTAAAAACACAACGTCCCTTCTTGACCGGCTGGCTGTTCGGTCTGGGCTGGTTTGGTGCCGGCATCAGTTGGGTGCATGTCAGTATCGCTGATTTTGGCGGCTTGCCTGTGGTGTTGTCAGTGGGACTCATGCTCATCCTGTGCGGGTATCTTGCATTGTATCCTGCCACCGCGCTCTGGGCTGCAAGACGCTGGTTTCCTGCCAGGTTATGGCCGCTTGCCCTGCCGTTTCTCTGGGTCGTTGCTGAATGGCTGAGAAGCTGGATGCTGAGTGGCTTCCCCTGGTTATCGGTGGGCTACAGCCAGATCAACAGTCCGCTGGCAGGCTGGGCACCGGTAGCCGGCGAAACCGGCATTACAGCGATTATTATTGCCCTTGCAGCAGCACTGGCAGTATTCAGAGTCAGAAGCCAATGGCCGGCGTTAGCGGTTATTTTTATAGTTAGCCTGGTATCAGGCTGGCTGCTGAAGAAAGTTAACTGGGTAGAAACCGCCGGCGTGCATTCTGTTGCCATGGTTCAGGGCAATATTGCCCAGTCACTGCGCTGGGTACCGGAACAGGATATTCCCACCATGGAAAAATACCGTGGTTTAACCACGCCGTTGTGGGACAACGATCTGGTGATATGGCCTGAAGCTGCTGTACCCAAACTGGAACTGATGGCGACAGACTTTCTGCAAGCCATGGACCGCCAGGCAGTAAGCACAAACACAGCGCTCATAACCGGTATTGTTAATTACAACTGGGAGTCCGAAGAAGCGTGGAATAATCTTCTGGTGCTCGGGCGCAAAACACCGGAAGAAACGCAGGCCCGTTACCATTATTTCCATGCCAACCGGTATGCCAAGCATCACCTGCTGCCCATCGGTGAATTTGTGCCTTTTGAAGACATATTAAGACCACTGGCCCCGTTATTTGATTTACCTATGTCTTCATTTTCCCGCGGAGACTTTGAACAAACAAACCTGATAGCCAACGGGATCCGCCTGGCACCGGCAATTTGCTTTGAAATAGCCTTTCCCCGCCAAGTTTCGGCCAATGTTCACAGCGATACAGACATGATCATCACGGTGAGTAATGACGCCTGGTTTGGTCATTCCCACGGTCCGGCACAACATCTGGATATTGCCCGTATGCGGGCAGTTGAAACCGGCCGGCCGGTATTACGGGCGACCAACAATGGTATTACCGCATTCATCAATGAAAAGGGCGATGTAACCTCTGTTCTGCCGCAGTTTGAAGCTGGCAGCCTGCTATCTGACGTCGCAGCCAAACATGGTCTTACACCTTACAACCGCGCCGGAGATATACCGGTATGGTTTGTCAGCGGATTACTCCTTTGCATTGCGTTGTATCTTAAACGCACGCATTAACCCTGCTGACAGCGTACTTGTGCCTTTCTGAGGCACAAGTACACGTTCTTCTTCCTCTTTTTTGCGATAATTGTCAGCCAAATTTCCCGCTGATTGGGTAAAGTATGGCTGTTGACAGGACAGTTCCGGAAATACCAATGAAAATCAAAAGAATACACACATACCTGATGGCCGGTTCGCTGGCGCTTACCAGTTTGTTTACGCTGGCTAATCCCCTCGTTATTACCGCAGATCGCATGGTGGATGTGAAAGCCGGTAAGGTTATCGAATCCGCCGTGGTGATTATCGAAGATGATGTGATTGTTCAGGCCGGCCACAGCAAAAAAATTGCCATACCGGACGACGCTGAAGTCATGGCACTGGGTGATTACACATTAATGCCGGGTTTGATGGACATGCACGTTCATCTGACCAGCGACCCCACAAAACATGGTTACTCATCGCTGTCTGTTTCCGTTCCCCGTGCGGCTATTACTGGTGTTAAACATGCAAAAGATACGCTGATGGCGGGTTTCACCACGGTCCGGAACGTTGGCGCACCGGGCTTTACCGATGTGGCGCTGCGTGATGCCATCGATGACGGTGATGTTCAGGGTCCGCGCATGTTTGTGGCCGGCCCGTCACTGGGTGTTACCGGTGGTCACTGCGACAATAATCTCCTCCCCTATGGCTATCACGATAAAAGCGAAGGCGTTGCTGATGGTCCGTGGGAAGTACGCAAAAAAGTACGTGAAAACATCAAATACGGCGCTACTGTTATAAAGTTCTGCGCCACCGGTGGTGTTTTATCTAAAGGTACAAAAGTCGGTGCCCGGCAGTACACCGAAGAAGAAATGCAGGCACTGATTGAAGAAGCCCATTTACGCGGCCTCACCGTGGCCACGCATGCTCACGGCACCAGCGGCATAAAAGCGGCAATCCGTTCCGGTGTGGACTCTGTAGAACATGTCAGTCTGCTGGATGATGAAGCCATTGAACTGGCAAAAAAACACGGCACGTACTTTTCCATGGACGTGTACGTCACAGAATACATTCTCGGAGAAGGTGAAAAGGCAGGTATTCTGCCGGAAAGCCTCGCTAAAGAACGCATTGTAGGCACCAAACAACGGGAGAATTTCCGAAAAGCGGTGAAGGCCGGCGTCAACATGGTGTTCGGTTCAGATGCCGGTGTTTACCCTCACGGGGACAATGGCAAACAGTTCGCCCGTATGGTGACCTGGGGTATGACACCCATGCAGGCCATTCAGGCTGCCACCATTAATTCGGCTACATTACTGAAACAACAGGAATCACTTGGCAGCATTGAAGCGGGCCGGAAAGCCGACGTCATTGCAGTAAAAGGTAACCCCCTTGATAATATGGCGCTGATGGAAGATGTAGGCCTGGTGGTCAAAGACGGACAAATCGTCAAATCCCTCGCGATGTAACCCTTCCTGCCGGCGGCAACTTTCCCACTCGCCGCCGGTGCCGCTTTCTGACATAATTAAACCATTACAGGCTGGTGCTTAATTAAAAAGGCCGGCCATTTATGTTGCCCGTTACGGGAACTCACGCCTTTTGCTTAACAGGACTGGTATGCCTACTATCGACTTAACTCCCCTTTACCGCTCTTTTATCGGCTCAGACCATCTGGCTACATTAATTGAAGCTGCCAACCGTGCAGAAAAACAGAGCAGCTATCCGCCGTATAACATTGAACTGATTGACGAGTTTAAGTACCGCATCACCATGGCTGTAGCGGGTTTCAGTCAGCAGGACGTGATTGTGGAAGTACAGGACAATACCTTACGGATTGCCGGTAAAAAGCTGGCCGACCCTAAACAGGCAGAGCGCAAGTTCCTGCACAAGGGCATTTCTGAGCGGGGTTTTGAACGTAAATTCCAGTTAGGTGACAACGTAAAAGTGATTGCGGCCGATATGGAACTCGGCCTGCTGCATATTGATTTACAACGTCTTATCCCGGAAGCGAAAAAGCCTCAGCGCATCTCCATCGGCGGCGGAGACTGACCGGCTTGTGTCTGTAATTTCCGGTAAAGTGGCATATGATGTTTATGCACTTTACCGGGATCTATCTTAGCCAGTGCGGCGATTGCAGCCTCTTTCTTATCTTCGAGAAAGTCCAGTTCCGCCAGTCTCAGCCGGATGTAGGTTTTATCGCCCGTTTCATACGTACCCAGCGCCTGGTCAAGGGCATGACCCGCCAGCTTCAAATAATACCGGGCCGGCTTATATTCTTCTTTGTGCAGATAGACAACACCCAGACTGCTGTAAGCATTAGAAAGCTGTAGCGGCTCATTCTTATGCTCATGCGCTTCGGCCACATAGCCGTAATATTGCAATGCTTTGTCGTAATCCTTTATAAAAAATGCTACATGTGCGATTGCCATATGCAAAGGCGCTTTCGCATCAGGATTACGGATATTTTCAGTACGCCTTACCGCCCAGTCAGCCAGCTCGCTGGCAGCGTCATAATTTTTGAGGTAGTTATGAAGAATAATGAGTTCGGCAAGACGCCGTGGATCAGGGGCATACTCTGCCGAACGCATAATTAAATCGCGGGCAAGATGAGCGTATTCTGTTCCCTGCTCTGTCTCACCGCTACTTAACAGCTTCTTGGCATAAATGGTGTAAACCACAATTTTGAAGACATCAGGGGCATCCGTCATGTCAGCATAACCGCTGAGTTCCTGACGGGTCAAAGACAGGTTATCCAAATCCCACCGTGCAGACAGGTTGTAGTACATCAGCATGTACCAGTCCCGGCTTCCGGCAGCAGTATTTTTCAGTAACTGACGGGTTTCATTTTTACAGTCCACAGCACTGGCAAGACAACTGTCAAGACTGGTGTAAGACAACGCATTAACGCTTCCTGAAATCAGGAAAGACAAACTTATAATTATACGGATGGTGTCGCGCACGACTGGTTCTCCGTCTGGCAGACATCTAAAGCAATACTTCCTTACCAGTGCGCAAAAGGATGAAACTCTCTCATAAACCCTGCTGTCCTGAGACAACGTCGTTTATCAGAAAACTCATAGTAAGGTGTGATTTCCACACCGGCATAAACCTTTTATTTTTCCGTAATTATTTGTTCTGCATCTCCATTTGCGCCACATCGGTGCATTATATCGTAAATAATGGGTAAAAAGGCTTTTTAAATGAAGAAAAGACGACAAGTGCAGGCAGGGAAAGCCTGCACAGAAAGAGAATAAACGACAGTTTTACTGAGCAGTGCGTGCAGCAGACAGCGCAGGCCGGTGATTACCCGCATGCTCCAGCCAGTTCATCAACACCTGATGCTCGGTATCGCTGATCCCGATGACTGACATGTGCGTTTCGTCATCATTTACGATTCGGGTAACGTTTGACAGTTTTGACCAGCCGTTGACACGGCGAATGTTACTGACGAGATCCTGATCTGAACCGTAGGTGAGAATAGGCAAATTCAGCGCAGGTAAATCTGCAAACATATCTGTCTGCTCAACAGAGAGCCCTGCCCGTTTCAGCGCCAGTTCTGCGCCGGCACGAATAGAAGAATCTGGTACCAGTTTGCTTAAACGGGGTTTAAACGTATGGGCAACACCAATAGTAGCGCGGTCAAACCGGTCCATAGGTGCCAGTAATACCAGCCCGGCCACTGACTCCAGCTTTCTGGCTGTTTTCACCGCAGCTAAAGCGCCCATGGAGTGACCAACAAGATAAACAGGCTCTTCAGTGATATCCACGGTGTGGTCGATAAACTCGGCAAGTAAGTCTGCATCACGCACACCAAAACCCAGTGGCGCAGAGGACTCGCCCTGCCCCATCAAATCAGGTTCAATGACGCGGAATCCCAATGCCTGAAAATAGAAGCCGGTACTCATCCAGCTTTCTTTTTTCGCACCGTAACCGTGAAGTAAAACAACGGTGCCGGAAAACTGCCCGACATCACGGGGAGCAATTGTCACTTCTTTCAAAAAGCTGAACTGATTACCAAAATCCCGCGATACGGTAAAAGACATACTGGGAAGCTGACGGGTAACAGCACCGCCATCTTTATAAGGAATACAATAGGATGAGCGCTCACTACACCACTGCTTCTCAACCACGCCCCATTGGGCATACATCTGGTCCAGTGTGGCCTGTTCGTAGTGAATTAATTGCGCGGGTGATTCGATGCGCTCTGCTACCATCCGTGAGCAGCCACTGAGTAAGATCAGGACTAAAAGTAATAATGAATGTTTCACGAACGGTACCGTACTACACATCAATTGCCGTTGCGGCTTTATCCGCTGAGGGCGTTGGTTAGAGGAAGCGGAAAGCCAGAGACTTTCCGCCATCAATATCAGATATATTCCACTTCGGTAATTTCAAACTCGACAGTGCCTGCCGGTGTCTGGATATTTACCACATCATCCAGTTCTTTACCGATAAGACCACGGGCGATAGGAGAATTCACTGAAATCAGATTATTTTTGATATCAGCTTCATCATCACCCACGATGCGGTAAGTGGTTTCAGCATCAGTTTCCAGATTCATAATGGTAACTGTAGTACCAAAAATGACCTTACCGGTATTATCCATTTTGGTAACATCGATGATTTGCGCGTTAGATAACTTTCCTTCGATGTCCTGAATACGACCTTCACAGAAACTTTGCTCTTCACGCGCAGCATGATACTCGGCATTCTCTTTCAGGTCGCCGTGCTCACGTGCTTCGGCAATAGAAGCGATAATACGCGGGCGGGTCACTGTTTTTAATTCATTTAATTCTTTGCGCAATAACTCTGCGCCACGAGCGGTCATCGGATACTGACTCATGGTGTTTCTCACTTATTTTGACTGGTCTGCCGACCTTTTGATCGCTGAGTTAAAAAAAGTGCGCCAACCGGCGCACTTTTCTAAAATATTGATTGCGCAGAATAGCGCAATTTCACACAACTGTCATCAGGCATTAATACGGGCATGCAGTTCCTGCACTGATGAAACCTTGTTACGGTCATCGGCAGATTTTGCACGAATCGTAGCGAATGCTGCATTCATTGTTGTGGTGTAAGTGATTTTATTCACTAACGCTTCACGTCGAATGTATACAGAATCGGTGATTGCCTGGCGGCCTTCCGTGGTGTTGATGATATAGCTGTATTCACCATTTTTAATTGAATCAACGATGTTAGGACGTCCTTCAGACACCTTATTTACTACAGTACATTCAACACCTGCATCAATCAGGCTCTTCGCAGTACCGCTGGTCGCTTCAATCTTAAAGCCGGCTTCGATCATTGCTTTTGCAAGGTCGACAACACGGGCTTTGTCATTGTTACGTACAGAAAGTAACGCTTTGCCTTCTCTTGGCAGCGGCGCACTGGCACCCAGGTTGGCTTTAGCATACGCTTCTTCGAAGGTATCACCCACACCCATAACCTCACCGGTAGAGCGCATTTCAGGGCCTAACAGCGGGTCAACACCCTGAAACTTAGCAAATGGCAGTACCACTTCTTTCACAGAATAGAAAGGCGGAATGATTTCTTCCGTCACACCCTGAGACTGCAGTGACTGACCGGCCATACAGCGGGCAGCAACCTTCGCCAGCGGTACACCCGTTGCTTTAGATACGAAAGGTACGGTACGGGCAGCACGGGGGTTCACTTCAATCAGGTAAACTTCGCCGTCTTTGATAGCAAACTGTGTATTCATCAGACCCACAACACCCAATTCTAACGCCATATCACGAACCTGCTTACGCATGGTGTCCTGAATATCTTTTGGCAGAGAGTGTGAAGGTAATGAACAGGCTGAGTCACCAGAGTGAACACCGGCTTGTTCGATGTGCTCCATGATGCCGCCGATAACCACTTCTGTGCCGTCACAGATAGCGTCGATGTCGACTTCAATCGCGTCGTCGAGGAAACGGTCCAGCAGTACAGGGGCGTCGTTAGACACTTTAACCGCTTCGTTCAGGTAACGTTTCAGATCTTTCAGGTCGTACACGATTTCCATCGCACGGCCACCCAGAACATATGAAGGACGAACTACCAGCGGGAAGCCGATTTCTTCTGCACGGGCCAGAGCCTGTTCAATGTTGGTAACCGTTGCGTTAGCCGGCTGCTTAAGACCCAGCTTGTTCACCATGTGCTGGAAGCGCTCACGGTCTTCTGCACGGTCAATGGCTTCCGGAGACGTACCGATAATAGGTACACCGTTCGCTTCAAGAGCACGGGCCAGTTTCAGTGGTGTCTGACCACCGTACTGAACAATCACACCTTTGGGCTGCTCTTTTGCAACGATTTCCAGTACGTCTTCTAATGTTACCGGTTCGAAGTACAGACGGTCTGACGTGTCGTAGTCGGTAGAAACCGTTTCAGGGTTACAGTTAACCATGATGGTCTCGTAGCCGTCTTCACGCAGAGACAGAGCAGCGTGCACACAGCAGTAATCGAATTCGATACCCTGACCGATACGGTTAGGACCACCGCCCAGTACCATGATTTTATCTTTATCCGTTGGTGCAGCTTCACATTCTTCGTCGTATGTGGAGTACATGTACGCGGTGCTGGTTGAGAATTCAGCAGCACAGGTATCAACACGCTTGTACACTGGCGATATGCCAAAACCACGGCGGATATCACGGATATCGCTTTCAGCAACGTTAGTCAGTTCCGCCAGACGGGCGTCTGAGAAACCTTTACGCTTCAGTGCGCGGGTGAAATCTTCAGTCAGTGCGCTAACGCCCTGCTCTGCTACCTGGTTTTCCAGTTTAATCAGTTCTTCAAGCTGTACCAGATACCAGCGGTCAACGTTGGTGTAAGAGAACACGTCGTCAACGCTCATACCCATACGGAACGCATCACCGATGTACCAGATACGCTCTGCGCCGGGATTCTGAAGTTCATACTTAAGCTTGCTCATGGCTTCGTCGTCTTCTGGATCCAAAATTGGATTCAGGCCCGTTGCGCCCACTTCCAAACCGCGAAGTGCTTTCTGCAAGGATTCCTGCTGGTTACGACCAATCGCCATGACCTCACCTACAGATTTCATCTGTGTGGTCAGACGGTCGTTAGCACCGGCAAATTTCTCGAAGTTAAAGCGAGGAATTTTAGTCACAACGTAGTCGATTGACGGTTCGAACGACGCCGGCGTCAAGCCGCCAGTGATGTCGTTGGCCAATTCGTCGAGGGTATAACCGATAGCCAGTTTGGCAGCCACTTTCGCAATCGGGAAACCGGTAGCTTTCGAGGCCAGTGCTGACGAACGGGATACGCGCGGGTTCATTTCGATGATGACCATACGACCAGTTTTCGGATCCACACCGAACTGTACGTTTGAACCACCGGTTTCTACGCCGATTTCACGCAGTACGGCCATGGCCGCGTTACGCATGATCTGGAATTCTTTGTCGGTCAGCGTTTGTGCCGGTGCAACGGTGATAGAGTCACCGGTGTGAACACCCATGGCATCGAAGTTTTCGATAGTACAAACGATAATGCAGTTATCGTTTTTATCGCGAACCACTTCCATCTCGTACTCTTTCCAGCCAATCAGCGACTCATCAATAAGCAGCTCGTTGGTAGGAGAAAGGTCAAGACCGCGGGTACAGATTTCATTGAACTCGTCAATGTTGTATGCGATACCACCACCGGAGCCACCCATGGTGAACGACGGACGGATGATACAAGGGAAACCGATGCGGCTGAGTACATCGTGGGCCTGCTCCATAGTGTGAGCAATTTCCGCACGGGGACATTCCAGACCGATAGACTTCATCGCTTTATCAAAGCGCTCACGGTCTTCCGCTTTATCGATAGCGTCAGCCGTTGCACCAATCAGTTCAACGTTGAACTCTTTCAGTACGCCTTCACGCTCAAGATCCAGCGCACAGTTCAGTGCAGTCTGGCCGCCCATGGTAGGCAGTACCACATCAGGACGTTCTTTTTCGATGATTTTGCGTACCACTTCCCAGTGAATCGGCTCGATGTAGGTTGCATCAGCCATTTCAGGGTCAGTCATGATAGTCGCAGGGTTAGAGTTTACCAGAATGACGCGGTAACCCTCTTCGCGCAGTGCCTTACAGGCTTGTGCGCCGGAATAGTCAAATTCACAGGCCTGGCCGATAACGATAGGGCCGGCACCCAGAATCAGAATACTTTTTATGTCAGTACGTTTTGGCATTGTCGGCTAGTTCCTACTGTTTTGATTGTTCAATAAGGTCGATGAAATGATCAAACAGATCAGCCGCTTCGTGCGGACCCGGGCTCGCTTCAGGGTGGCCCTGGAAGCTGAACGCAGGTTTGTCGGTACGGTGAATACCCTGCAACGACTTATCGAACAATGAAATATGAGTAACTTCTAAGTTATCCGGCAACGTAGATTCATCAACAGCAAAACCGTGGTTCTGGCTGGTGATCATCACTGTACCTTTCTTTAGGTCTTTCACCGGGTGGTTAGCACCGTGGTGACCAAACTTCATTTTGACCGTCTTAGCACCGCTGGCCAGAGCCAGTAACTGGTGACCCAGACAAATACCGAATACCGGAATGTCTTTTTCAAGAATGGTTTTAATCGCTTCAATGGCGTAGTCACACGGCTCAGGGTCGCCGGGGCCATTTGATAAAAACACACCATCCGGATTCAGAGCCAGTACGTCAGCAGCAGGCGTTTGCGCCGGCACCAGTGTCACTTTACAGCCACGGTCAGCCAACATACGTAAGATGTTATTCTTCACGCCGTAGTCGTATGCAACAACATGGTATTTCGCTTCCGCAGGCGTTACATAACCTTCACCCAGCACCCACGTGCCTTCGGTCCAGGTTTTCACTTCCTTAGTGCTAACTACTTTGGCCAAGTCCATGCCTTTTAAGCCCGGGAACCCCTTAGCAGCGTCTAATGCTTTGGCTTCATCTAAATCGTCACCGCAGATGATACAACCGTTCTGCGCACCCTTGTCACGAAGGATACGGGTTAAACGACGGGTATCGATATCCGCAATACCTACTACGCCTTTGGCTTCGAGGTATTCAGATAATGTTTGTTCGTTTCGAAAATTACTGGCTACGAGGGGAAGGTCACGAATGATTAGACCTTTAGACCAGATTTTGTCTGCTTCGACGTCTTCAGAATTGGTACCGGTATTACCGATATGGGGGTAAGTAAGTGTAATGATTTGTTCAGCGTATGACGGGTCGGTGATGATTTCCTGATAGCCTGTCATGGAAGTATTAAAAACAACTTCCCCAACGGCAGAACCAGTGGCACCAATTGCCGTACCTTTAAAAACTGAACCATCCTCTAACACCAAAAGGGCAGAATTAGCCAAGTCAACCTCCAGATTAAGGATAACCGACGGTTTATTCAGTGGCATGAATAAACCCCACAAAAAACGGGAGGTAACAATAATTTTACTTCCCGTTTACGATACTTTGCAGCTAATAAAACGCGACCCGGACAGGCCGGAACGCTAAATTTTGGCAAATTCCAAGTATTATATAGGAGTAATCAGCAAAGGTCTAATTCAAATTTAGAAAAATATGAAAAACACCTCATTAACTGATTTTTTAGCGTCTAACCTTGGAAAAGCCTATTTATCTGATGAATAATTACGCCAGACCAATGACATCATTCATGCCATAACGTCCATTTTGCTTACCCGACAGCCACAAAGCCGCATGTACAGCGCCTTTGGCGAAGGTTAAACGACTGGATGCCTTGTGTGTAATTTCCAGACGCTCGCCCAGATCAGCAAACAACGCGGTGTGTTCTCCCACAATATCACCGGCCCTTACGGTGGCAAAACCGATAGTTTTATGTTCACGGGGCGGTTCTTTCCCTTCACGACCGTAAACAGCACATTCTTGTAAGTTTCGGCCTAAAGTATCCGCAATCGCTTCACCGATGGCCATAGCCGTGCCTGATGGTGCATCCTGCTTAAAGCGGTGATGTGCTTCGAGGATCTCAATATCTGCTGTATTGCCCAGTGCTTTAGCCGCCTGCTTCACCAGCGACAGCATGACGTTTACGCCCACGCTGTAATTCGCTGCGAAAACCAGCGGGATTACTTTTGCTGCTTCGTCCAGCGCCTTTAGCTGGTCTTGCGACAAACCTGTGGTACCAATGACAACCGGCTTTTTGTGCTCTGTACACCAGGCCAGATTGCTGTCGAACGCGGCCGGTAAGGTAAAATCAATCACCACATCAACATCGTCAGGGTTCAGTGATGAAATCGCACTGCAGGCAATGCGCTGCGTACCGATCCCGGCGAGTTCGCCAACATCGATGCCTACCCACGGTGAGTCATCACGGACCGTGGCAACAGATAAATCTGCATCGTCATTTTCACGTAATGCTTCAATCAGCACACGTCCCATACGCCCGTTGGCGCCTAAAATAGCTACTTTCATATCAGGATATTCTCAGTCTGTTTTCCGGCATTTTGCCTGAGCGCGGACGATTTTCAAATGCTCACAGGTAATTAGCGTAGAATATGGTATAACCATCTGCAGTCATGCCATTTCAATTTACCCGCAGAAAATCTGCATTTACACTGTGTTGCATCAATATAAAACCGTACTTTATCCGCTACGATAATCGTGCTTCTGCAGAAAAGGATTCAACATGGAAAAAAAGCTGATCTGGGATATTCCTACCCGACTGTTTCACTGGTTGCTCGTTTTCTCCCTGGCCGGGCAATATGTCACCGCTGAACTGATGGACAACGTCATGCAATGGCACTTCTATCTCGGCTACTTTACGCTCGGGCTGATTATTTTCCGGCTCATCTGGGGGATTGCCGGTTCGGATTACGCGAAGTTCAGCCAGTTTATTTATGGTCCCCGGGCTGTATTACGTTATGCCGGCACCTTATTTAAGCGGGCCTCAGAAGCACACGCAGGTCACAACCCGCTGGGTGGCTGGGTTGTTATCATCATGCTGTCACTGGTTGCCGTGCAGGCAGTAAGCGGATTATTCATGACTGACGATATTTTCCTTGATGGCCCCTGGCGCGCCGCAGTAGAAGACTCAACGCTGAAAACTATGAGTTATTTACACAATAACGTATTCAATATTTTACTGGTGGTCATTGCCCTTCATATTGCAGCGATTGGTTTCTATGCCGTGTATAAAAAGCAAAAACTGGCACCGGCCATGGTGCACGGAAAGAAAAGTACCAATGAAGCCGGGATCCCGTCATCACGCCTGCTGGCTGCTGTTGTTGTTGCGCTTATCAGTGCCGGCATTGTGTACTACGTAGTAGAAATCGCGCCGCCTGAAGTAGAAGAAGAATATTACTACTGATCTTTAACTTGGCTCAGCTTCACAGCCAGATGTTACAAAGCCGCCTTCACAGGCGGCTTTGTTGTTTTATCTCTCATGCATTAAGCGCCACAGCAGCACTATGATTTGACCAGACCCTGCTTCTGCATTATTTCCTGTATTTCCGGCACACTGGCCGGGTCATCAATGGTAGACGGCACTGCCACCTCATGGTTTGCGGCAATCTGACGTAACAGCTTACGTAAAATTTTGCCCGAACGGGTTTTAGGTAACCGGGGCACCACCACCGCACGATGAAAACAGGCCAGCGGACCGATTTCCTTTCGGATCATCGCCACCAGCTCATGTTGCAGGGTGTCTTCGTCAATATCCACACCATCTTTGAGCAGCACTAACCCCACCGGCACCTGCCCTTTTAAACTGTCATGAACGCCTATCACACTGCATTCTGCCACTGCCTGATGCGCCGCCACGATTTCTTCCATTTCACCGGTAGATAAACGGTGACCGGCCACATTAATCACATCATCAGTGCGCCCCATAATAAAAAAATACCCGTCGTCATCTTTAAAACCGCCGTCACCTGAGGTGTAATAATCCGGATAAGCTTCCAGATAGGCATGTTTGAACCGTTCACAATCACCCCAGATAGTCGGCAGACAACCCGGCGGCATCGGCAGCTTTATCGCAATTGCGCCCTGCTCTCCCGCCGGTAAAGGTTTACCGGTGTGATCCAGCACTTGCACATTAAAGCCGGGCATCGGAACGGTTGAGGAACCCGGTTTTACCGGTAAGTCTTCAAGTCCTGCGGGATTAGCACAAATTGCCCATCCGGTTTCAGTTTGCCACCAGTGATCGATCACCGGTTTGCCGGTTTTATCAACGGTCCAGAGATAGGTGGGCGGGTCGAGCCGTTCCCCGGCCATGAAAATCGTCTTCAGTGAACTGATGTCATATTTTCCGACTAACTTTGCATCAGGATCTTCTTTGCGAATTGCGCGGAACGCTGTCGGGGCAGCAAACAGCGCCTTAATTTTATATTCTTCCGTCATGCGCCAGAACGCGCCTGCATCGGGCGTTTTTACCGGTTTCCCTTCATACACAACCGTAGTACATCCATGCAAAAGCGGTCCGTAAACGATATAGGAATGTCCGACTACCCAGCCAACATCCGATGCCGCCCAGAACACCTCCCCCGGTGCCATATTGTATATAGCCTGCATGGAATATTTCAGCGCGACAGCATGACCACCGTTATCCCGCACAACCCCTTTTGGTTTACCCGTGGTGCCCGAGGTATAAAGAATATAGAGAGGATCCGTTGCCTGCACCACGGTACAGGGTGCCGGTGTGGCTGTTGCCATTGCGGTATCCCAGTCTGTGTCGTCTGCGCTGAGTTCTGCCATTTGCTCTGGACGCTGAAACACAATGACTGAATCCGGTTTGTGCGCCGACAGACTGATTGCCTCGTCGACCAGCGGCTTGTAGGGGATCACTTTCGTCACCTCAATGCCGCAGGAGGCCGTCACCAGCACCTTAGGTGATGCATCTTCAATGCGCACAGCCAGCTCATGGGGGGCGAAGCCGCCGAAAACCACAGAATGAACAGCGCCGAGTCGTGCCGATGCCAGCATGGCAATGACAGCCTGCGGGATCATCGGCATGTAGATAACAACCCTGTCGCCCTTCTCCACGCCTTTACCGGCAAGCACGGAAGCGAATTTTGCGACTTCTTCATGCAACTTGCAGTAGGTATACGTCGCTTTCTTTCCCGTAACCGGTGAATCATAGATAAGCGCAGGCTGGTCGCCCCTGCCGTTTTCAACATGATAATCCAGCGCCATGTAGCAGGTATTCATTTCACCGTCAGCAAACCAGCGATAAATGTCGTTGTCGTCTTTCGACAAAATGGTTTCAGGAAAACGGGACCAGGGCAGCGCCTGCGCTTTTTCTTTCCAGAATGCTTCCGGTGATTCAATTGCCCTCTGATATTCTGTGGTGTACGACATAACGGCCTCGCGAATGTTGTTCCGGTACAATTAATGTAACCATTAATGAAAACTTTTAACTTGATTTACATTAATATAAAAACAACAAAAAGCCGCATAAGACTTGAGTCGCAAATTTTTGCCTTGTGCTGACAGAGAAATCAGTTCACAAGGCGGGCAATTTTTCCTTTTGCGCAGGTAAGAAGCAGGTTACGCCAGGTTTCTTCTTCCACCGGTTTGGAGAGGTAAAAACCCTGGAAGATATCGCAGCCCCGGCGAGTGAGGTACTGGATCTGAATTTCGTTCTCGATGCCTTCAGCTACCGTTCTCACGCCCATGGCACTGGCCATTTCAATGATGGTATTCACTATCGGCACGTCATCACTTTCAAAATTAATTTCATCCACAAAGTAACGGTCGATTTTCAATTCAGTAATGGGCAGTTCTTTAAGGTAACTCAGGCTGGAATAGCCGGTTCCAAAGTCGTCAATGGAGAAAGCAAAGCCGAGTTGTGACAGCCTTTCGATACGTTTACGTACCAGATCAATGGAGGTAACCAGCGTGGTTTCCGTGATTTCCAGCACCAGTTGCTCAGGGTTAATTTGCCACTCTGAAATCGTTTCCAGCAGCCGGTCAGAAAAATCAGCACGGGCAATATGTCTGCCACTGATATTCACAGAAAGGGTCGTTTCCAGTCCCTGAGATTTCATTTCTGACAGCAGGCGACAGGCTTCGTTTATTACCCAGTACCCGATATCCACCACGGCATCACTTTCCTCAGCAATGGGGATGAATTCACCGGGACTGATGAAGCCCAGCCGTTTCTCATTCCAGCGCAGCAGTGCTTCAGAAGATAAAATACGACCATGTTTGTCGTACTGGGGTTGCAGCACTAAATAGAATTCGTTGTATTCCAGAGCATGAGCGAAACTCTGACTGATGTAATTGTGTCTGTCGTAGGCATTAAATTCGTTGCGCTCCAGGGTGACACGGCCGCCCGGTCCCTGCTTCTTGGCCTGTCTCGTACCGAAATCCAGAATGCCGGTAATTTTCTCATAGCTGGCATCCTGCGCGTGAACATAGGTCGATGCCAGCGAGGTTGATACCAGTTGTGAATGACCATGAAGGGTAAATTCTTTGCCCAGCTCACTGTGCACGCCCCACTCGATTGAATCAATCAGATCCATCGTGGCAGCATCTTTTGACTCATCAAAGGGTTCTTTAAACAGAATATAAAATTTATCCCCCAGACCGCTGTATACCTGAAAGCGGGAGGAAACGGCTTTTTTGATGCGTCCGGCGAAAATTCGCAAAATGTAATCACCGGTCTCTTTGCCGAACGACAAATTAAACTGGGCAAAATTATCGATATCCAGCATACAACAGTACATTTGCCGTTTAGTGGTTTTCGCGGCGATGATCAGCCGGCGCAAATCCTTTTCAAAGGATTTGATATTGGGCAGATGGGTAACTTCGTCAAAAAAGGCGATTTGATAGATACTGTCCACCGCCTGTTTACGCTCGGTAATATCGCGGATAACACAGACAAACTGCGACTGACTCACCTGCTCAACTTCAGACACCGACACTTCAATCGGAAAGGTTTTGCCCTGACGGTGCTTCGCCGACAACTCTTTACCAAAAATAGCGCCGAGTCCCGGCCGCAAGTGCTGACGGACAAACTCAATCTGCTCATCATCAGGCGGCCCCGGCAATAAATAGGAAATGTCTTCTCCGATAACCTGCTCAGGCTCGTAACCAAACAGAATTTCAACGGTCTGATTGGCAGTAATTATGGTGCCCAGCTCATCCACGGTCAGTACTGCATCATTCATGCTGTCCAGAATCGTGTTTAAATATTCGATGTAATTCTGTTCTGTTTCCGACAGGCGCTTGTGCTCAGTAATGTCCTGAACGGAGCCGAAAATCTTCACGATTTCACCGTTCTGCTTTCTGGCCTTGCCAGACAATTTTACCCAGCGTTTGTGTTTTTTGCGGGTGATCACAGGCAGTTCAAACTGATAACTCACTCCGGAGGCCAGTAGCATCTGTATGGCTTTAATCAGCTTTCGTCTGGCTTCAGAGGGAAAACAGGAAAGAATACGGTAAAGGGTAACGCGGGTATCTCTGGCGAAATCGAACAGCCGGTAGGTTTCATTAGTCCAGTGTATTTGCTGGGTTTGTACATCGTAATCCCAGCCGCCGGTAGACGACATCTCGGAGACTTCATCAAACAGCGACAGTCTGTCGTGAAGTAACTTCAGGCTGCCCTCACGGTGCAATGATGCCGATTCGGCAATCAACCCCACACGCTCACCACTAAGCTCCAGAAAGGCCATATCGTAGTCTGATGCTTTCTGGTGCGGAAAATAACCGGCGACAAAAAGTGCAATGTCGTCGTGTTTAACAACCTGAACGGCCAGTGAGAAAAATGCTTTTGTCGTTTTGTCTTTAAAGCTTACGGGCAAACACGGAGAGGCGCTGGTTTGTTCCAGTACACAAGCGGCTGGTAATGACGCGGTGTCATTCATTTGCCAGAAAAGAATTTTACCCTGTAAGGATGCTGCATGCTCCTGCTCTGCCACTGTGGCAACAATAATACAGGCGTTCTCTGCGGCGGTATTCTGAATAAGCGAATTCAGGACATCCGAAATCCGGGAACGTCCTTCATGACTTATTTCATCCGTTAACCACGACTCACCCATATACCGGCATTCCTCTCATGAATCACTAAAAATCTTTCCTGCGGAGATCACCCCCCTTAAGCATAGGAAAAGAACCATTTTTCTACAAACAGAGGTTTGTAAATTGCGATATCATGCCGGAATACGACGTTTAAAAACGCGAATGGCCGCTATAAGCGGCCATTAAATGAACATTACGGATAATCCGTACCGTTTTTTTATTGATTAGTCAGCCTTGTAATCGTCGTGGCAAGACTTGCAGGTACCGCCTACTTTACCGATTGCCTGAGCGAATTTGCTTTCGTCACCTGCCGCAGCAACAGTCTGTAAATTAGCAGCAGCAGACTTCAGCGCGCTGATCTTGCCTTCAAAATCAGACCAGTTTTCCCAGATCTCATCTTTTGCTTCGGTGTCTACATCAAACTTGCGGGTATCAACCTTTACGTAATCTGCCATCATGTCAGCCAGTTGTTCCAGACGCATAGCGTTGGTCTCAATAACTTCCTGATTAAACGGGATAGCGCCTTTCGCCATGCCGCCCAAAGGACCCATGTTGCTGGCTACCAGTGTGTAGAGCGCATGTCTGTACTTGGTTGCCGCTTTCGCGTGCTTTTCGTTCATTGCAGCTTCCTGAGCCAGAACGCTGCCGGTTGTCAGGCTTGTAACCACGACTGCTGCCATCAGGCCGGTCTTGAGCAGTTGCTTCATTCTTTTCTCCATTAAGATACGGTAAATGTGGTGTGTGATAGTTTACGCATCCGTCCCTGCGGACAAGCTTACCTTACCCCTGATCCGGTTGCAGTTTCCAGGGTCATATCATGTTATTTGTTGCACTAAATCTATATTCGCGCAAGGTTATGTACGACAAGCGCATTAAATACGGAGTTGAACGAATTTTATTCACCCCGGTAACGGGACGACGCCACTTTTTTTAGCGTTGCTCACTGAACGCCAGTTTCAGCCCTAGCGCAGCAAAACTGGTGGCAAAGAATTTCTGTATGAAAACACTCACCTTCTCAGACTTTAAAACCCGGGCGCTGAATAAACCGGATAACCCACCGTAAACCAGAAAAACAGCAAAGGTCATAAGCATAAACACGGAGCCGTGAAGTAACATACTGGCGGCAATGGTACTGTCGCTCCCGGAGATAAATTGAGGCAGAAATGCCAGAAAGAAAATAGACAATTTCGGATTCAGGATATTCAGCAAAAATCCTTTTATCATGAAGCTTACATACCCTGCCTCACCCTGCGCTTCACCGGACACCGCCAGTGGCCCGGACGAGCGCCACATTTGCCAGGCCAGATACAACAGATAAGCACAACCGGCATATTTCACTACCGAAAAAGCTACCGCACTGGTATGGAAAATAGCGGCCAGACCGAAACTACTGGCCAGCAGCGCAGGAATAATCCCCAGCGTGCATCCCAGCGCAGCAAAGAAACTCGCCCTTTTTCCATGGCAAAGGCCCGTTGCTACGGTGTACAACACACCCGTGCCCGGCATCAGCACCACGACCAGAGACGTTAATAAAAATCCGGCTGACAGCATTGTTCTCTCCTTTTCCTTCAGGTTTCTGAATGGGTAGATGTTTTCAGATCTTAATCCGTAATAAAACGGCTCATTCCGTGTCCCAGCGGCTCACCGTTTCGCTCAATGAAGCCGTATTTGGTGTAAAAGCCTTCTTTTCCCTTTGCTGCTAACAGGCCCGCTGTTGAGCCTGCCGGGCAATGTTCTGCAATGTAACCGTTTATTGATTCCATTATCCGGGCTCCGAGCCCGAGTTCCTGAAAATCAGGATGCAAGATGACATCCTGAAGGTAAAAGTACATCGCCCCGTCACCAATCAGACGCCCGCAGCCAATTAGCGTTTCCTCTGAATACAAACAAACCCAGAACAATGAATTATCAATACTCTTCTGAATGACTTCCATCGCCGGGTTGTTCCACCCTGCAGTCTCCCGCAAGTCAGCAAATGCTTTTGCTTCAGGCGGCCGGGTGGTTAAAGTGATGTCTGATACTGGCATGCTTTCACACCGTTCAGTTGCTGATTTCTTTTCTTGCCTGTTGGATAGCGGCATCCACCGCCTCCACCGCTTTAGTATACGTCCAGCATTTCGATTGCAGCATGGAAGATACCAGTGCGACGACTTCTGAAGCATTGTGGCTGGCGAGTTTTTCAAAGGAATCCAGCCCGACTTCCTCAAAGCGCTTCAGCACTGTTGGGCCTACGCCTTTTACTGCAAGTAAACGACTTTTTTCTTCTTCCGTGAATGGCATTTTCCTTGTTCCTTCATCTGTGAATTTGATTAATCGCGCTCTGCTTCAAGTTACCAGTTTCCGGTTCTGAACGCATCTGGCAATTCATTCAGATTAACTGTGCAGACCATGGGGTTTATCAGATATCTTTTTGCGGATGCCGGTAAATAATCCTATTAAATTTCTTCTTTGATCAGCGCAAGTAAATCGGTAACCCCAACATCCTCACCCGCCTGCGATAACAAAGTAGATACCTGACCACGGTGATGGGTTTGATGATTAAAGAAATGAAGAAGCAGACTCGCAAACCGCTTGTTAGTAGCAATGCCTTTTGTGTTCCGATAGCTGAGCACAAAATCCAGATCGTCAGCCGTCAAAGCACCAGTCCATTTGATTATCTGTTCGTCCAGCCAATACCTGCGTTCAGACAATGCCTCAAAGTCGTCATAGAGAATGTGATCAAGGCTTGCCGGTTTCGGAAGGTCAGCAATGTCCCGCAGCAAAGACTCACAGGATGGGTGTGTGGCAAATCGTTTCAGCCAGATAATGTCCGCGACAACAATATGATTAAGCGTGCCCAGCACAGATCTGAAAAAAGCACCGCGATCTGCCGTTAAATCTTCCCGGCTCAGACGCCCGGCAGATTCATAAACCTTTAAATTCATCCACTGATTATATTCTGCCAGTAAGCAGAAATGACTTTCCAGACTCATGAAACAAACCTTACACGAATTTGGCCGCGAAACATTGCACTATCAGGCGGCGATTACTTTAAAGACATCTTGTGTTCCCAACTTACCACAGCAGCACAGAAACCTGAGAAAACAAAAGCCAGTACAGAAATAAAAATTGCCGCAACGCCTCCGAAAGCCATGCCATAACTTTCATGAGTGACAACTACTCGGAGACCACTGCCGTCGTCCTCCAGAGGAAGTGGTGCAGACAGGTTCATAACAATATTAAAAACAATCAGCGCTACGCCCAATACAAACACGGCCGCAGCAGCCAGCGCAATAAACCTTGCTGAGTAAAGCAAAATACGCAGATTCCGTGTTTCTATTTTTGAGTTTGGTAATAGGTTCAAAAGACGTCCTGTCGTGAGTTTATTACTTAGGGAAAGCTAACAAATTGTGCATCTTCGCTGCCAGAAAACCGATAATAGTGGTTCTCAATAATCTCAATTTACATCTTTTCCACCATTTGCCAATAGTGCGCATACAGGGATGCAAGAAATCCCTGACGTTAAACATGCGACAATAAGAAGTGTTTAACTTCAAACCGTTTCATAGTCGACTCGAGCATCGCATGATACCTTAAGTTTGAAAGAACTGGTTTTAAAGTGAGTAAATATGAAAGGTTTAGGTAGTAGGCTCAGGAGTGGCACTTTAACCATTGAGCCTGATTTTGCTCGTATAAAAATTGTTTCCGATTCACAGGAGGATTTTGTTTATTTCTATGAAATGAAAGAGTCCGACTGGGGTTTCGTTTACGAGAAGTATGTCGCTCAAGTTTTAACTAACGAAGGGTACGATGTTTTAGCGCAAGGGTTGGAAAAAGGTTTTTGTGATTGCGGAATTGATTTAATCGCAAAAAAATCAAGAAACTCAATATTCATCCAATGCAAGTTTACGGCAAAATCGAAACTGAGCCACAGAAAGATTGAGTCTATTTTATACAAAGCTTCGTCATTTCTGACGAAGATGTATGAGGGTGACAAATTAGAATTCTGGCTGGTAGTGCCATCACTGGAAAAAGCATTTTCCTCAAAGAAGTCGCCGCTGGGAAGAAATACGTATCCTGTTGCTGATTATTTTCTGTCAAAGAATACGATGCAATCCAAAGTTCGTTTATCTATAAGAGAGATTGAGATGGTTAGGGATTAGTTTGCGTATGCCCTGGTGATGACGATTCTCAAGGATTTGGGATATCACTAAAAGCGAGGAAGGAATTGGTCGGTGTGAGAGGATTTGAACCTCCGACCCCTGACACCCCATGACAGTGCGCTACCAAGCTGCGCCACACACCGACCGAAAGAGCCGACAAGTCTACTTATTTTTCTTCACTTTGCAACGACAAATATGCGCTGTGATGACTGAACGTCTAAATGATGAGCAAATCCCTGCCAGGACTACGGTTTTAGCTCTGTAATGTGAGGTAACACACCACGGTGACGACACTGGCGACGATCACATTCAGCACCATCCCTTCCCTCGCCATGGTTTTAATATCGAATTTTCCGCTGGCATAGGCGATAGCATTTGGTGCTGTGGCAACGGGCAGCATGAAAGCACAACTGGCACTGATGGCGGCAGGGATCATCAGCAATTTGGGATCGACGCCCACGGCGGTGCCGGCTGCCGCAAGTATGGGCATAAGCAATGTAGCTGTGGCGGTGTTGGAAGTAATTTCTGTCAGGAATGTTACGAACAGGCAGATGGAAAACACCAACAGCAATACAGGTAAGGTAGACAGGCCTGTCAGCCATTCCCCCATAAGCAGGCTTAACCCTGAGGCTTTAAACGCTTTGGCGATGCAGATACCGCCGGCAAACAACAGCAGCATGCCCCAGGGGATATCATTGGCAGTGGGCCAGTCTAGCAACTTGTCATTGTCCGGCTTGCCACTGTTAACCATAAACATGGCAACCACGCCGGCTACAGCGATGGTGCTGTCACTGACGGTGGTGATCCCCAGCCAGCCTGTCCAGAACGGCCTGAAAATCCAGGCCATTGCCACTGTGCCGAATATCGCCAGTACCCGTTTTTCAGCGGTGGTCCAGGCACCGGGCTGCGGTAAATCAATGTTACCGATGCTGCCCAGGCCGCGTCCGAGCCACATGGCCATAGCCGGAATTGCCAGCAGCACAATGGGTACACCGGTTTTCATCCATTCAATGAAATTATACTCACTGCCCTGCGTTTCTTCATACACGCTCATAAAGATAATATTCGGCGGCGTGCCGATGGGCGTACCGACACCGCCAAGGCTGGCTGCGTATGCAATACCAAGGATAAGAACAATACCGAAGCGAGAGTGTTTGGTTGCGTTTATGATGGCCATTGCCATTGGCAGCATCATCAGCACGGTAGCGGTGTTGCTGATCCACATACTCAAAACGGCGGTGGTCAGCATGAAGCCTAAAATCAGTTTCATGCCGCTGCCTGTACCGGTAAGCCGCAGCATATAAATCGCGAACCGCTTATGCAGATTCGCTTTTTCCAGACCCTTCGACAGCATAAATGCAGCCATCAGCAAAATGATGACATGGCTGCCAAGAGAAGATGCTGCTTCGGCGTGGCTGATTACGCCGGCGAGCGGAAAAAGCGCAAAAGGAATGAGTGACGTAGCCGGAATAGGCAACGCTTCGGTTACCCATAATATGGCAACAAAAGCGGTGATTGCAGTTGTGGACGCAATGTCAGCGGGCTGGCCGGCGAAATGCAGACCAAAGCCTGAAAGCAACGCAACCAGCGCGGCAATGAAAAGGGTGAGACTGCTTTTTATCATTACCGGGCTCCGTTTCTTTTTAAGACGAAAACTGACAGAGTATTCGGGATTAAACTACGAAAGGCTTATTTATCGTCATCAGATGTAATTCGGCTGGCAACAGCACCGGCCTGCCCTTTGTATTTGGCATCTGCACGGGCGTTATACGGCTTTTCTGCCGCCTGAGACAACACTTCAAAACTCAGCGCGCCAATCTTCATCATCGGACGCAACGCCAGAGGTAACTTACCACTGTTGTAAAACTCAAGCACGATATTACCGGACCAGCCGGGATCAATGCGGTGCGCAGTCACATGCACCATCAGGCCAAGTCTTGCCAGTGAAGAACGTCCGTCCAGCCAGCCGACAATATTGTCCGGCAAGGTTACCGACTCATGAGTAATGGCAAGGGCAAGTTCACCCGGATGCAGAAAGAATGCCTTGCCTTCAGGCAGCTCAATTTCATCACTCATTACAGAGTTAAGGGCTTCCTGAACTTCGGCTTTAGGCCCGCTCAGATCGATGTAAGGTGCCTGATGGTCTTCAAAAACGCGGAATTTATTCCCCAGGCGCATATCCACCGTCACACCGCTGATTTGCTCATACCCGGGTGTAGGGTCGATTTTAATTTTGCCTTTCTGAAGATAATCGTAAATATCACGATCGCATAAACGCATAACACATGTCCTGAGGAGGGAAAGAAAACAGCGCGTATTATGCGACTTTGCTTAAAGCCGCACAACCCGCCTTAATCACCGTTTTTCTCAGGCGATGCTAATAATGCTTCTTCTATGATCTGAATTTTTTTAAGGCAAGCGTGCAGTAAGGTACTCATTAACGCAAAGCTTCCCATCATCAGATATAAGGAAAACATTTCAGTGTCACTGTTTTGGGTATAGATGAACAGCACTACGACAATGAAAATTATATATGTAATCTTAAATAAATTAAGCATGCTCAAAGTGTCTTCTCCTTGAAAGAAAGCGCCTGCTTCGCAGGCGACTTTTAATCAGGGTAATGCATAATGCCCGATCACGAGCATCGCACCGCCCACGGCTAATCCGAATATTGCCGTGGCTGGTCCACCGGCAAATCCAAAACCGATGACGGCAAGACCACCGTTATCCCAATCTAACCGGCCACCATTAACCATTGTTAACTCATCTGAATTCAGCTCTTGCATAAATATTCCTTTTTATTTATTGCGAATCATTTCGCTCATATATCTTCACACTTCAATAAATTTCAACAAGTGTCTGGAAGTACAGTTCTGCACACTTATAACTTTGTCAGCCCGATGGTTTCACCGCGGATGTAACTTTCAGAGCTGCGGGAAGGTAACGTGAGCGCCATCTGCATGGACAATGCGCGGGCAGCTTCACGGTAAATACCAGCCAGTTCGCTGTCCGGTTTATCTGCCACCAGCGGTTTACCTAAATCGGCCTGCTCGCGGATAGAAACATCCAGCGGCAATGCGCCGAGCAACGGTAAATTGTAACGCTCAGCCAGCGCTTTACCGCCGTCCTGCGCAAATAAATAGTCTGTGTGACCGCACGAAGAACACTGGTAATAGCTCATATTCTCAATTAAACCCGCCACCGGCACATTTACCTTATTGAACATGGAAATGCCTTTTTGTGCATCGGCTACGGCTAAGTCCTGTGGTGTGGTGACAATGACGGCAGCGCTCAGAGGCACCTGTTGTGCCATGGTCAGCTGAATATCACCGGTACCCGGCGGCATATCCACAATCAGATAATCCAGTACCGGCCACAAAGTTTCATCCAGTAACTGTTTCAGTGCCCTGCTCGCCATGGGTCCGCGCCATACTGCTGCGTCTTCTGCCGGCACCAGGTATCCGATGGAGTTTGCCACCATGCCCCAGGCTTTCAGCGGTTGCATATGTTTGTTATCACCGCTGACCGGATGGTCCTGCGGATTGCCCAGCATGATGGGTACAGAAGGGCCGTAAATATCCGCATCCAGAATGCCCACTCTGGCGCCTTCCTGCATAAGCGCAAACGCCAGATTCAGACTGGTGGTTGATTTACCCACACCACCTTTGCCGGATGCGACCGCTACCACGTTACGGATATTCGTCACCGGCGCTATAGCGGTCTCAGCACCGCGAACCTGTTGTGAAATGGCCAGCTCCACCAGCGGAAAACCGGCTTGTGTCAATGCCTGTGTGATGGTTTCTCTGATAACGGCATGTTGAGTGAGCGCACAGAATGGCAGTGTGACCGACAAACAGCCGTTGTCTACCTCACACCACGGTTGGGTTTGCTCTGTGGTTAAGGCATAATAATCAGCCAGACTTTGTGCGGCGGTTTGCGCCAGCTTGTCACCCTTTCGGGAAAAGAACATAATTCACCTTTAAAATGCGCGGTCGCGCTATTTACGTAATGCAAAAGCGGCGCGATTCCGCTAGTATTTGCAGCCATTTTTCAACGCTTGAGAACAGAAACATAATACTATGTCTGAAAACACGTCGACTTCTGTTGCCGGAAACAATGCGAAACGCCGTATTCTGGTAACCAGTGCACTGCCGTATGCTAACGGCTCTATCCACCTCGGGCACTTACTTGAGCATATCCAGACCGATATCTGGACCCGTTTCCAGCGTCTTCGCGGCAACGAATGCTACAGTGTTTGCGCCGACGATGCTCACGGCACACCTGTTATGCTGAAAGCACAGGAGCTGGGTATTACGCCGGAAGAAATGGTCGCCCGTACCCGTGCAGAGCACCATCAGGATCTGCAGGACTTCTACGTTGATTACGACAACTATTATGTGACTCACTCGCCGGAAAACAAGGCGTTGTGTGAAACCATTTATAACCGTCTTGATGAAGCAGGCTACATCAGCAAGCGTACCATCAATCAGTTGTATGACCCGCAAAAAGAAATGTTCCTGCCGGACCGTTTCGTAAAAGGCACCTGCCCGAGCTGTAATGCGGAAGATCAAAACGGCGACAGCTGTGATGTTTGCGGCGCAACCTACAGCCCGACAGAAGTGAAAAACCCGCGCAGTGTAGTTTCCGGCGCGACGCCAATACTGAAGGAATCTGAGCACTTCTTCTTTGACCTGCCGCAATTTGAAGGCATGCTCAAGGAGTGGATCCGCTCCGGTGCGATTCAGGCTGAAATGGCGAATAAGCTTCAGGAATGGTTTGAAGACGGCCTGCAGCAGTGGGATATCAGCCGCGATGCACCTTATTTCGGTTTTGAAATTCCGGGCGCGCCTAACAAATTCTTTTACGTGTGGGTAGATGCGCCGGTTGGTTACATGGCCAGCTTCCAGAATTTCTGTGATCAGAATAACGTTAACTTTGACGATTTCTGGAACAAAGACACTGACACAGAGCTGTATCACTTCATCGGTAAAGACATTACGTATTTCCACTGCCTGTTCTGGCCTGCCATGCTGGAAGGTGCCGGTTTCCGTAAACCTACCGGTGTGAATATTCACGGATTCGTGACAGTAAACGGCGCGAAAATGTCCAAGTCCCGCGGTACATTCATTAAAGGCCGTACCTATCTGGACCATCTGAATCCGGAATACCTGCGCTATTACTTCGCTTCCAAGCTGGGTGACGGTGTAACGGATATCGACCTGAACTTTGCTGATTTTGCTCAGAAAGTGAACTCAGATCTGGTAGGTAAAGTGGTGAACATCGCCAGCCGCTGTGCGAGCTTCATCACTAAACGTTTTGACGGCAAACTGTCAGATACGGTACTGGACAAAGAGCTGATGGCAGAATTCCATGCCGCATCAGAGAGTATCGCCACGCACTTTGAAAACCGTAAGTATCATCAGGCGGTTCGTGAAATTATGGCGCTGGCTGACAAAGCTAACCAGTTCATTGATGCGAATGCGCCATGGGTCACCATTAAAGACGAAAGCAAACAGCAGTTTACCCGTGATGTGTGCTCACTGGGCATTAACATGTTCCGTATTCTGGTGGCTTACCTGAAGCCGGTATTGCCTGTGCTGGCAGAGAAAGCGGAAGCTTTCCTGAACGATACGCTGACCTGGGAAAGTACTCAGACTGTTCTGACCGGTCATGAAATTAATAAATTTAAAGCCATGATGCAACGCATTGAAATGGATAAGATTGACGCAATGGTAGAAGACTCAAAAGAAAGCCTGGCTGCAGCAAATGCACCGAAGTTAGACCCTGAAAGCCTGCTGGCGAAAGATCCCATCAGTGAAGAAATCACGTTTGAAGATTTCGCGAAAGTGGATTTCCGCATTGCCCGCATCGCTAATGCCGAGCATGTGGAAAAAGCTGACAAACTGTTGCGCTTAGAGCTGGATTTAGGCGGCGAAACCCGTCAGGTATTTGCCGGTATCAAGTCAGCCTATGCTCCTGAAGACTTAATTGGCAAGCACACCGTAATGGTTGCCAACCTGGCTCCTCGTAAGATGCGTTTCGGTATGTCTGAAGGCATGGTACTGGCGGCAGGTCCGGGTGGTAAGGACTTGTATATCCTTGAGCCACACGAAGGTGCCAAACCGGGTATGCGCGTCAAATAATGCGCTGAGCTATGTTCTCCTGAAAAGGTAACGTCGACAGTAAACGAAAAACGGTGTTCAGATGAGCACCGTTTTTTTATGAATAAAATGCACAGGTCAATGCTTTTCAAAAAGGTATACAGCAGAGGCAGTGGATAATATGCTTTGTGCAAACCCCTTCTGCCTCAATCACAATGATTTCTGTAAAACCACGGGCCGGGATTTCATTAAACGTACTGGCCGGCGCAGTATGTCTTCTCACATTTATTTTAACCGGTTGCAGCACAGCACCGGCTTCTTCCGCCACTTCAGTGGATGCCGGACTAAAAGTTTCAGCTCCGGCATTTGAAGTGATCCCGCTGGGTACGGCAGGCGGGCTGGATGAAAGCAACTTATCGTCTTATCTCATATCGCCCGGGTACAGCCACCGTTATCTCGCATTCGATGCCGGATCGGTAATGGCAGGGCTGAAAGTGGCTGCGGCAAACGGTGCTTTTGCTACTTTGCCTGTGCAA
Organism: Alteromonas sp. NFXS44; assembly: GCF_040148705.1. Taxonomy (NCBI): domain Bacteria; kingdom Pseudomonadati; phylum Pseudomonadota; class Gammaproteobacteria; order Alteromonadales; family Alteromonadaceae; genus Alteromonas; species Alteromonas sp. NFXS44. The sequence goes on from NZ_JAGDEA010000008.1 coordinate 467,683, forward strand.
GCAGATTTATCTGTTGAGGGAAATGTACTCACCCGTCATATCACCGGTTATGCACTTTCCCATGCTCACCTCGACCACGTAGCCGGCATGGTGATTAACGCTACGGACGATACGCCAAAACCGGTTTATGCCATGCCTTTCACTATCATAACGCTGAAAGAAAATATATTTAACTGGGCGCTGTGGCCAAACTTTACCAATGAGGGAAGCGGCTACAGACTGAACCGCTACCGTTATACCTACATGCAGGCCGGTGAAACGCAAACACTGGGTGATACAGACTGCTCGCTTACCGCCTATCCGCTGTCCCATGCCGGTGTTGACAAGTCTTCAGCGTTTTTATACCAGTGTGATGACAATGCAGTGCTATATCTTGGGGATACCGGGCCTGATGCAGTGGAAGGTACCGGACAGTTAGCCGGCTTGTGGAAAACCGTGGCACCGCTGATAAAAAGCGGCCGGTTAAAAGGTGTGTTTATTGAGGCGTCCTATCCTTCAGACAGAGCGGACAACGCGCTGTTTGGTCATTTAACACCGGCATGGCTGATGCGGGAACTGGACACACTGGCAGCACTTACAGACAGTGAAGATCCGGCAAGCGCATTGCGGGGATTAAAGGTCATTATCACCCACATAAAGCCGTCTCTGAACAAACAGGAAAACACCCTGCTGAAAATAAAATCCGAACTGGAAGCGCTTAATTCGCATGGTGTAACGCTAATTTTTCCGCAGCAGGGAGAACTCTTCTACCTCTGACAACTGCCTGTCAGCCCCGGCTTCCATCACGGCCTGCAGGGGTTGCATTCTGCACCCGCATGCTGGCACCCACGGCGGAGAACCGGGGCTTGAGTTTCCATGCGGGCTTGATGGTGGTCATGGGGATCACCCGTTTACGGGCAAGGATCACATACACCGAGCTGCACCAGGGAAAATAGCGGGTAATGCGGTTATGCCAGCTGGCAGGTAAAGAAAACTGCTTTTTAATAAACAGCATGGAAAACAGAATATGGCGGGTTTCAATAATTTCATAGCCCAGTAACTGCAACCAGTCTTTTACCCGGCCTGACGAGAAGAAACGTGCATCATGCAGCAGGTTGCCCCGTTTCAGTGGCAGATATTTGCCGATACCGGTGAGGCTGTACGGGTTAAACCCGCTCAGAATAATGTAACCGTCCTGTGTGATACAGCGGTCAACCTCCCGTAATAACTGATGAGGATCCTGACAAAAGTCCAGTTCGTTAGCCAGCAGAAACCCGTCTATGCTGTTCTCAACATAAGGCAGTTCGGTAGACAAACTCAGTACAGATGTCGCGTCGATCTGAACGGGTGTCTGACGGATTTGGTGTTTAACGTTGCACTTGCTTAACGCAATGTCACTGCTGAGTGTTCCCAGCTTAACCAGATGATAGCCGAAGATACGGGCAGAAAAGCTGTTACTGACAGTCTGCACAGTATCTTTAATTGCCTCACCTGCCGGTAGCTGAGCCCAGGATTCGGGGTAACCGGGCGGTTTAGAACGGTATGCCAGTCTCATTAATATTCAGGCTGATCCAATTAGTTGCGACACTGCTATCTAATTTCTATAGTATCGCATTAATACTGATAAACAAGCAGGATTCCCCATGAACAGGATGTCTGACGCCCTTCCCGACGGTGTACAAATCAGCGCAATTCCCGCCTTTACTGACAATTATATCTGGTGTTTGCACAATCAAACCCATGCAGTGGTTGTGGATCCGGGCGATGCAGAACCTGTACAGGCTTTTTGTAAGCAGAACGGGCTCAGCCTGGAAGCCGTGTTGATCACACATCACCACCGCGACCATACCGGCGGCATCGCCAGACTGGCCTCCGCAAATCCTTCATTACCGGTTATCGGCCCGGCCGGCGGACATATTCGCGGCATTACCCGCTCTGTGGATGAAGGTGATGATATTCATCTGAATGTGGTGAACTGTGCGTTTACGGTCATGGAGCTGCCAGGCCATACCCTCGATCATATTGCATTTTATGGCCACGGACTGGTGCTGTGCGGAGACACGTTATTCTCCGGTGGCTGCGGACGTCTGTTCGAGGGCTCGCCGGCGCAAATGCACCATTCACTGAACAAACTGAAACGCTTGCCCGATAACACCCGTGTGTTCTGTACCCATGAATATACACAGGCCAACATGCAATTTGCCCTCGCAGTAGAGCCTGACAACGAAGAATTACAGCAACATGCGAACCTCATAGAAAAGTTGCGGTCTGAAGACAACATTACCCTGCCCTCCAGCATGCAAAAAGAAAAGGCCATCAACCCCTTTCTGCGCAGCCACAAATCTTCTGTGGCAGCCGCTGCATCACAGTGGCAGGGAGAAGAATTAGATGACGATACTGCGGTATTTACTGCGCTGCGGCGCTGGAAAGATCAGTTTTGATGCAATTGACGGCAACAATCGTTACACTATCACGTTCGAAGTTTATTTGCGGGGCACTTAATTAATGAAATCAGCACTGGGCCTGATTGCCAGTATCGCGCTTGCTGGCATGCTGAGTGGTTGTGAAACCACCGGTGAGAATGACATTGCCAGTGAGCAACCGCCTGAGTATACCGAACCTCAGGACTCAGACACCTGTGAAGTAGGCCAGACGACCATTGACGACGAGCAGGACTGTCAAATCGCCAAAGAAGGTGTTATTGAAGTTGTGCATCCTGTTGAAGATGTAGACGAGGCGCTGGATGAAGCGGTTGAACCGGAAGAACCTGAAGACGTTGTCATTGATGATGTGTGGATCCGCGCGGCTGCTCAGATGGCCTTCGAGATCCCTGACGACAAGCGGGTAACCAGCCAGCGTAACTGGTATCTGAAACATCCTGAGTACATGGCCCGTGTGGTTAACCGTGCACGTCCATTCCTGTACTACATCACTGAAGAAATTGAAAAGCGGGACATGCCGCTGGAAATCGCACTGCTTCCTGTCGTGGAAAGTGCTTTTGACCCCTTCGCATACAGCCATGGCCGTGCTGCCGGTATGTGGCAGTTTATTCCGGGCACAGCGAAACGTTTCGGGATCCGCCAGACCTGGTGGTACGACGGCCGCCGGGATGTTGTGGCATCCACTCAAGGCGCGCTGGATTATCTTACTTACCTGAATAACATGTTCGACGGCAACTGGTTGCATGCCCTTGCAGCGTATAACAGCGGTGAAGGCCGCGTACTCAGAGCCATCAAACAAAACCGTAAAGCCGGTAAACCTACAGATTTCTGGTCGCTGGATTTACCCCGCGAAACCCGCGCTTACGTACCGAAACTTCTGGCCCTTGCTGACATTCTTAAAAACAAAGACCAGTACGGCTTTGCCTGGCCTGCTGTTGATAATGTCGAAGTGGTAAAACTGGTAGACATCGGCTCACAGGTAGATTTGGCGTTTGCTGCCGATCTTGCCGATATGGAACTGGAAGACTTGCACGCCCTGAATCCCGGTTTTAACCGCTGGGCAACCGATCCTGACGGCCCTCATCAGTTGTTGCTTCCGGTAGAGAAAGCAGAACAATTTACTACAGAACTGGCGTCCGTTGACCGCCATGACCGCCTGAACTGGGTACGTCATAAAGTGAAAAGCGGAGACAGCCTGCTGCGCCTGGCAAAGAAGTATCATACGACAGCTGACATCATCAGAAGGGTCAACAGTCTGTCGGGTAACATGATCCGCGCCGGTGACTATGTCATGGTGCCGGTTGCTTTGAAAGAACTTGATTCTTATTCTTTGTCACAGGATCAGCGTCTGGCTTCGTTGCAAAATAAGCCCCGCTCATCGGTGAAAGTGACACATAAAGTCACCTCCGGCGATACGCTGTGGGATTTAGCCGTTAAATACAAAGTCAGCACCCGTGACCTGGCGAAGTGGAATGGTATGGCGCCGGCAGATCCGCTGATGCCCGGTAAAACCCTGGTGATCTGGCAAGGTGGCGATGCGCCGGAGAAGTCCTCCGCTTCCATCATCCGCTCTCTGACTTACACAGTTAAACCGGGAGACAGTCTTTCCCGTATAGCCAGTAAGTTCAATGTTAAAATCTCAGACATCACCAACTGGAATAATTTGAGCAAAAACCGCTATTTGCAGCCTGGCCAAAAGCTCAAATTACACGTGGATGTGATGAGACTGAAAAATGTAGGATAAGCCACCATGCTGAGAATTAACTGGGACAACTTACGGAAAAGTCATGAAACGCCCTGGTTAATTCTTGATTTGGTTATGCTGGGTTTATTGCTGGTAAACCTGGCCTGGCTGCTCTTCGATGCCCTCTACGGCACTGCCGTCATCCACCAGCAACTGGAAATTCTGCTACCGGGATTTACCGGCACCTACGACCCTATCCATAAAAATTTCATTCTTGTCGACCTGGTATTCATTGCCATTTTCTTTGTTGAGTTCTGTTTTCGCTGGGTTGTCTCAGTGGTGCGGAAAGAGCATTTGCGCTGGTACTTTTTCCCCTTTCTGCACTGGTACGATATTGTCGGCCTCATTCCTCTCGGGGCAACCCGCATTTTCCGTTTTCTGCGTATCTTTTCGATTTTGCACCGGCTGCATAAATTCGACATCATCGACTTAAATCGTACTGCTATTTTTCGTTTCTTCCGCTTTTATTACGATGTTTTTGTGGAAGAATTGTCTGACCGCATCGTCGTTAAAGTACTCAGCGATGCACAAAAAGACATTTCTGCAGGGTCACCACTGGTTGACGATATTACCCGTCAGGTGCTCGCCCCCCGCCGCCCTGTTCTGACTGAATGGGTTGCCGGTGTGCTGAATCATTTCGGTCAGTCCATCAGCGACGGACATTATGGTGAAGCGATCCGCGAACACGTAAGGCGCTCGGTAGGCAAAGCGGTGAAAAGTAATGAGCAGGTATCGACACTGCACTATATTCCGGTGGTGGGAAAAACCATTGAAAGCACGCTGGAGTCGGCCGTTACCGACATCGTGACCGCATCCATTATTAACCTGCTTTCTGACATCGACGCCCGCAAGATTGATCATTTTGTAGAAGCCGGTTTACACGATTATACGCCGGTCACGGATGATTTGGATAAAGAGGTGCTGGGAGTGATTAACGAGTGTCTGGAGCTGGTGAAAGCCCATGTGGCTCAGCAGCGCTGGAAAACCGAACTGGCTGAAAAGAACCGTCCGGTGCCTGATGCCGGCATTGAAAATCAAACAAAAGGCCCGTTGGAATAATCCGCCGGGCCCTTTCATTCAGCGCATATTGTAAGGTGCTGTAGCTTGTCAGCCTTTACGCCAGGTCGTTCCGGCCGGCCCGTCTTCAAGGATAACATTCATTGCCGCTAATGCATCACGGGCAGCGTCAGCAGCAGGCCAGTCTTTCGCAGCACGGGCATCGTTACGTTGCTTGATAAGTGCTTCAATTTCGGCGCTCTCATCATCATTGCTGCCGCCCTGTAACCAGGTTTCCGGCGCGGTTTGCAAAATACCTAAAATCGCTCCCAGTCCTTTCAGTACCGCAGCCAGCTTGCCGGCTTCTTCCGCACCGGCTTTTTGCTTATTGAGATCGCGGGCCAGGTCAAACAGGACAGACATCGCTTCAGGCACATTCAAATCGTCGTTCATTGCCGTTTCAAAGCGCTCAAGGTATCCGCCGTAAGACAAATCAGTGGCAGAGTTTATATCCACACCACGAAGCGCTGTGTACAAACGTTCCAGTGCTGATTTTGCCTGAGTGATGTTGTCTTGCGAGTAGCTCAGCTGACTGCGGTAATGAGCCGACATCAGGAAGAAACGCAGGGATTCTGCATCGTGTTCCTGTAATACATCACGCAGGGTAAAGAAGTTGCCCAACGACTTGGACATCTTCTCGTTATCTACCTGCACCATACCGGTATGCATCCATGTGTTTACATACGGCGTATCAAAGGCGCAGCAGGATTGAGCGACTTCATTTTCATGATGAGGGAATGTTAAGTCAGAGCCGCCGCCGTGAATGTCAAAGTGTGCACCCAGGTGCTTGTGATTCATGGCAGAACATTCAATGTGCCAGCCGGGACGGCCGTCGCCCCAGGGCGAAGTCCAGAAAGGCTCGCCGGCTTTGGCTTTTTTCCACAGCACAAAATCCAGCGGATCATCTTTACCTGCCGCCACTTCAACGCGGGCACCGGCCTGTAACTGTTCCAGGTTTTGCTTGCTCAGTTTGCCGTAGTCACCAAACTTACTGACATCAAACAGCACATCACCGCTTTCTGCTACATAAGCAAAGCCTTTATCCAGCAGTTTTTCAATGATATCCACAATTTCAGCCATGTGCGTGGTTACACGGGGCTCGATATCCGGCTCAAGTAAATTAATGGCAGCGAAATCTTCGTGCATCATGGCGATGGTACGGGCAGTCAGTTCACCGGTGGTTTCACCATTTTCATTCGCTCTGGCAATAATCTTGTCATCTACGTCAGTAATGTTACGCACGTAGTTCACATCAAATCCAAGATGGCGCAGATAACGCACCAGCACATCAAAGCTTAAATAGGTACGGGCATGCCCCATGTGGCTGAGGTCGTACACCGTGATACCACACACATATAAACCCACGCATCCTTCTTTCAGCGGTGCAAAAGGGGCTTTTTCCCGGGTCAGTGTGTTGTAAAGGTGTAGCATGGTTGTCCTCGTTTTTTAGCTCAGGATTCAAATTCGGGGCGAAAGTGTAGCACTACCCGTTGCGGTCGCACAGGTTTTGCAGCCTTTTAACAGTGATTAATTTAACTCACGGAGGAAATCAGCTACCATTACCCCACTTTAACCGCCGGGACACAAGATAAGGGGCGAATTCATGGTTACGTTAAAAACAAATTACGGTGACATCACACTGGAGCTTTTTGCAGATAAGGCACCGGCAACCGTTGAAAACTTCTTAAACTACGTAAAAGAAGGCTTTTACGACAACACGATTTTCCACCGTGTTATCGATGGTTTCATGATTCAGGGCGGTGGTTTCACACCGGATATGGATCAGAAGTCGACCAACGCACCTATTGCCAATGAAGCGAACAATGGCGTTGCCAATGAAAAAGGCACAATTGCCATGGCACGTACAAATGATCCGCACTCAGCAACAGCGCAGTTCTTCATTAACGTGAACAACAACGACTTCCTGAACTTCTCCAGCGAATCAGTAAACGGCTGGGGCTACTGTGCATTCGGTAAAGTGTCTGAAGGCATGGACGTGGTTGAGAAAATCAAAGCTGTGAAAACCGGCACCAGCGGCTTCCACCAGGACGTACCTGCAGAGCCTGTTGTTATTGAAAAAGCGGTTATTGCTGAGTAATCCGGCGATACCTTTGTTCAGAGACAGTTCCTGCTGTCTCTGATCCCTCTTCCCCATATTGTCACACTTAGCTGCATGCCATTTACTTATTTCATTGCCGATATTCACCTGAGCGAAGACCGTCCTGACATTACTCAGTGTCTGATGACTTTTTTAGAAAACGAAGCGCCACAGGCGGATGCACTCTACGTGCTGGGTGATTTGTTTGAAGTGTGGATAGGTGATGACAACAAAACGCCTTTTAATGATGCGATTGCAGCCGCATTTAAACAGGTCAGTAAAACCACGCCGGTATTTTTCATTCACGGCAACCGTGACTTTGCAATCCGTCAGGAATGGGCAACCCAGGCCGGCATGACATTACTGCCCGAACAGGCTGTTATTGATTTATACGGCACCCCTACCCTCATCAGCCACGGTGATGAGTTATGTACAAAAGACATTGCCTACCAGAAATTCCGTAAGAAAAGCCGCAGCTGGTGGTGGCCACGGCTTATGCTGGCCTTGCCACTTTCATACCGCCGTAAGGTCGCCGAGAACGGACGTAAGCAGAGCAAGTTAAACCAGCAGGGCCTGAAACCTGAAATCATGGATGTAACGCCGGAAGAGGTGGTGAAAGCCATGGAGCATTTCAACGTACAGCGTATGATCCACGGTCACACCCACCGCCCCGCCATCCACGCGCTGAAAGCCAACGGCAAACCCGCTACCCGTATCGTGCTGGGTGACTGGTACGATCAAGGCTCGGTTTTAAAAATCAGTGAAACAGAATTTACGTTGCAGCAGCGGGATTTTTGACGTACGGGCGTGAATGAGTGAGTTTCTGTATTCAGTAGACTGAAATGGAATCGTCAGCTAGAGACAAGGAGCAGACGGTCAACAATGTCATTTCCTACTTCATTTTGGTCAGAAGCGGACATTAACGAGATACCTGCAAAGGACAGCTTTGTACGTAAAGCGAAAGTTGGCCCATTCAGAATTTAATGGCAGCTGTGAGCGAAAAGCGGACATGCAAAGCCCCGCGCACGCACGAGAACATCCGAGCATTTCAATATGTATTCGCGTGAAGCTTTTCATTAGGTATTTGCTCTCTATATGCGATTATTTTGAACCAATCTTCTATAGTGCTCCCCTAAGGCTGTTAGTCTGCACGACTTACTTTCCATTGCAGCATTCCACATGTGTGGAGCATCTACAGGGACTAGTAAATTTAGACGATTAAAACGTTGAAGAATTGCAAAGATACGAGTATTTTCTGGGTCAGGTGGAGGCATCCCCTCATCTCGCCCTTTCGCTTCAGGCTCAAATGTCGGATCGAGTTTAAAAAAATAACCTGGTCTCGGGAAGAATTCATTAATTCTTCGTAATTCATCTATAGCTATAGAAGGAGCTGATTTTCTCAACGAAACAAATTGCTTCACATTAGTTTTAAATACTGGACGTTGTTCCCACGCCCCCAAAGACTGGTCAATATGCGCATATACACTACCCGGAGTAATATCGCCTGTAAGATTTGCAGCACTACCATTTAGCGAATCAACGAGTAAAGTTGTAAAGACACCTCTTCCATTTTCTTCAGTGGCGTACTGGTCTTTGGTTGAAGCTGTTAATACAGTAAGCCCCTCGGTTAATGACGCTAGTTGCTCTGCATTGGGCGGAGTTCCAGCAATTCCTGAATGACAACTATCTAGAATGATTATCTTGTTTTTTGCAGGCGAGTTATTCGCAAATGTAAGTACTTCAGATAAAGATACGCCTTCATCCCCTCGCCTTGAATCTGAGGCTAATAGATAACCACCAGTAGCCTCAATATGGCCATGTCCCGCAAAGTATAATAGAGCTATATCAGCGTCCACTTTAAAAAGCTGCTCAATTTGATCCCTCAATGTTCCCCTACTTACACTCTCAGCAGGTCCCGTACCAGCTAATAGACGACAATCAAAATTCACAGCACCACCATCATGGCGCTCTAGAACTGCTTTCACTTCATGAGCATCATTAACGCAACCATGGAGTGAGTCACCATGCTCATAGTGGTTAATCCCAACAATAAGTGCAATACGCATTTGCCATTACTCCTTAAAGGCTATCAATAAAATCCTCGATAGCTTTCCAGGTCCATACTTTAGTGTTCACACCAACTATATTGGTTCTATCACCCTTATAGCTCCAAATTCCCAGCACTTTTTTTCCTTCTTCCTTTGCACACTCTATCTCCCATTTCTGACCACTAGAAGTAAGTGAATTATTACTAATAAGAGCGATTACGCCATCGGAACGTTTAATTCGAGTACGAACTTTTGTCTTCCAATCAGTGTCATACGCCTTCTTTACGGACATATCAATATATTCAAAAGGGGACTTCGTATTTAATGATTGGCCTTTCAGCATATCCCTTTGCTTTTCGTCTTCAATTGCAAACGCTACGAAAATTGTTTTTTTAGATGGCATTTGAGTTCTCCATTTCAAGTTATGAGTGCTGTCTAGACGCTAAGGTTTGGGGCGCAAGAAAGGTTCTACAATCGCGAAGCAGCCCCGTGTTTGCGTCCCATGGACAGAAGGGGTGTAACACTAGCGTTTCGTTATGGCCTTTTCCCTGGGGGTTTAGGTTTGGGCACATTGTGGTTCCTAACATTTCTAGGTCCCGGTGGCGGCGGCGGAGGAGGTGGTTGTTTAGACATTCTTTTACCTCTTAAGTTAAAGCCATTATTTTTAATACGATGGTTGCAATTAAGGCTAGAAATAAGCTAACGCTCAATGCTCTTACAGTAAAGTAAAGTTGCTCGGAACGATAGTCATTATTTTTGGCATTGAAGGAGCCATACTCGGTGTAACTCTCTAAGAGGAATTTATTGAAGTATGACTTTACAAGATCTTCTCTTTCATCAAATTCTGCGTATGTTGACTCTAAAGTTTGGTAGTAGTCTTCTATGACCTTCGCAGTAGGCATATATTGATCGACCAGCCCTGACCAGCAATTTTTAAAATGATAACATGCAAAAAACAACGAAATAGATGCAAAGAATAGGAGTATATAGAAGACGAAATTTTCACACGTAGTGAAAGAGTGTGTGTTAAAATTAAACACATACGACAGAAGCCCAAAAATGGCGACAATGACTGCCATAGGGAGATTTAGACGAGCATTAATTTTTTCTCTTCGCTCTATTTCAAAAAGATACATCTTTTCATAAAGCTTTAAATTTTCATCGTTCAATTTGAATCATCCTTGAAAAATAACGTATAAATAAATCAATATTAGCATAGTACAGATTAATCCCCGCTGAGTCATACACTTAAGCGTTCGCAAAACTGGTGAGTGAAAAATAAAGCGAACAGATGTTTAAAGCGTCGCGCTGAACGGCAGCAATACGTACAATGCACTCCGAGCGAAGCCCGTAACAAGAAGTCCGCTCCTGACCAAAAGCCGCTTGAAGCGGCTTTTCCGTAAATTTTTAACTTATAATGTTTACCTGATTGCCCAGCTGTATTAGCGTATTTTCATGGTCAAGAAACGTTTTTTCATCTTCAAAAACGACATCTCTATAAAAACTTGAGTCCATAATTTTGTTCAGAGAAGACTGTGATCTGAACCAGAGTTCTGCTGTGCCGTCGAATTTAGCATTATCAGAATCTACATCTTTTACATCAATGGGATGAGTTTGAATGTATCTCAGAACATGGTCCTGGACACCAGGAATTTGACGAAAAAGCGGGCCATGTTTCTTGATGTGATGCTCAACAAAATCCTCATGCGACATGCCTTTTTTGCGCTTTAAAAACATTGTCATTTTAACCACTCCTTGTTCAGTCAGCAGTTCCGATGCCTCTTGACGGTGAATGCCATGACTGACTGGAGATAAGCAGTTCGAGGGTGATGGTTTCCATCTGGCCACTTTTGCTTCAGGAGAGTAATCAATACCGTCCGGCGTGGTAATCAACTCAATATAGGTTCCCCATGGGGCTTTGCCATAAACGCCCGAGTTGTTTTCACTTTCTTCCACACCTGAAAGGGGGTGAATTGCCGATAATAATTCCCCGCCTGCTGCCTCGAAATTATTTGCGGCAGCCTTGATATCATCGACATAAAGAGCCAAATGGTTAAGGCCGAAGTCGCTCAGTGATATAGCCTCACGCTGGTTGGTATCTTCAAATTGAAACATTTCGATAGTCGCACTGTCTCCAATTCTCAGCAATCGCATGTGAATTATCTTCGCACCAGAAGGGATGCCAAGCTGTTGTTCAACCTCTTTTCCCGCCATGGCTGGCTCATGCGGTGACTGAACGTCATACACGATACTCGCGCCGAACGCTTGTGTGAAAAATGATGTAGCGGCATTTATATCTGGTACACACAGACCAACATGGTCAATACCTCTGATGTGTTGATGAGCAAAGTGTGGTGCAGAGAGGGTTTCCAGTTGAACGACGGATGATGCGCCTCCCTCGACAATATTCTCAAGAGCATTATTGAAGCTGATTACATGCTCAGAGTTTAGGTGTTCAGAAAATGCATCGTCGCTGATGTACTTTTCCAGCATCCTGAATGTGGAAGGCTCTGCTTTGTCATGAAAAACACTAAAATCTATATTTCCAGGCTCTTTGCGAACTTTGTTTGCAAGGTCGTCGATAAGTGAGGCAAGAATGTCTTCTTTTCCCGTAAGCGCTGTTGCGGTTGCAATCATCGTTTTCATATCACGTTCTCCAAAGGGTAGTCAGATGTCACCGATAAAAGTCGGTAGTGATGAATATCTGGCGCGATCGACCTCGTTGACATGTTGGCAGCCACGCTAGTTTCTGATCCTGAAACGGAGCAATGCATTGGCAGGTTCATTAATAAATCAATAAAGTGGATTTATTCGTCGATAAGCTTAAAATATTCACCATTGTTGAATTTTCTCTCTTTTCGGGACTTATATGATTCAGTCGGTATCAAGAACATTCGCAATTCTGGAAATTATTGCGAGAAACGGAGGAGAGGCAAAACTCCAGGAAATAGCCAGTCTTTCTGGTATTAAACAAACGACAGCACATAATCTGCTTAAGACGCTATGTCAGCTTGGTTATGTTGTCAGAAATCAGGGAAGTACGGGGTATTTTCTCAGTCGTCACATTTCAAACCTGTCCAGAGTTTCTGGAAATGACTATCAACTTCGAGAGTCTTTGATGCCTTTGCTGGCTGACATTACAAAAAGAACAGAGGAAACGAGTTTTATCGCGGTACCCAGTGGGGGAGAAGTATTTTTTCTGGCTGGTCTCGAATGTGATAAAGCAATTAAACACACCTCTCCTGAAGGATTGAGAACACCGATGCCAGGCTCAGCAGCCGGGCTTGTGTTAATGGCGTGGATACCGGATATCTTTGACTGGATGAAACCGGAGCATCGGATGGCTATTGGTGAAGATATCGAAAAGGCTATCGAAGTAACTCGCGCAAGAGGATTTGCACTTGATGTTCAGAAAGTGGAGAAGGGTCTGAACTGTGTAGCTATTCCCTATTTTAAGGAGGGGCAGTTGGAAGCCGTAGTAGGTATTAGTGGTCCCGCATTTCGGTTACCCGAACAAAAGCTGATAAGTAATGCACAATGGATGCAATCCTACTTATCAGCTTTATCTCTGTAAGCAACGTTGCCAACTCTCAACACGAATTCGGAGATGACTTCAGTTTAATTAGACTGGCTGCGGAAAGGCGAAGTTTGAGTCTAAAACCAGATAGCTACCATTAGCAAATGTATATCGCGTCAGGTATTCAGGAACTATTAAATTCTGAACGAGCCGATTATTCAAATTAGCCGTCCTCGGCCATTCGGCCTAATGTCCGCTTCTGACCAATGGCAGAAATAGAGAATCACAACGTTGAATGTCCACTGTTTGTCTTTAGCAGACGATTCTAATCAGACCACCTTATGTCCGCTATTCTCTGAATACTAAGAACGATTTTATTTATCTCGCATATACAAGGTGCTGTTAGCTACATCAATTATACTATTAATGGAAGCCAACTCTTTATTTCCGACTATTCCTATAACAGTTCCATATTTCGAACCGACAGCCTGTCTCAGAGCACCCAGTTCAGTGACAAGAAAATCGTCATTAACTTCCGCACTACCGATTTTTATTGTTTTATTCATGAGGACTTTCATAGGTGTTTCAGCCCCGTTTTCGCTGACTGATTTTGCTTTCGGATGATTATCCAATTTAAATCCGAAGTTTCCGGATAATACAGACCTGTCCAAGACGGTTTGCTGTGCACCTGAATCGACCAGTAAAACAACATCATGCTGCTCAAGCTTTGCTTTGACCAGGGTAAATCCTATTTCAGTTTGCAACAGAGGAATGGCGGTATACTTCGAATCAGCTCCTGAAAAAAAATCTCTAGTGTCACTTTCGTCTTCCGGAACTAAAAGTCTGCCTTTATTGATATCAACTAATGCGTGTAATTCAACAATTACATCGTGACCAATGATTCCATCTATATCAGGTCCTAATTGCCTTATTGAATTTGCAAAGATATTCCTGAGCGTCAGCTCGTAACTCCCTATGACCAAAGACTGGATACTGACAGGGAATGTTTGGGTTGTGCCTTCTTTCTCATCGCCGGCAGTAACGCCATTAATACCACTTGAGGCTATTTTGATACCGAAATATTCAAGTTTACTCATGCCAACAACAGAACCCGTTGAGCCTGTATCAAGGATGAATTTCCCTTCCTTCCCATTGACAGCAGCTTTGAGGCTGAAGTGCCCGTCATCAGTAACTTGTAAAGGGATTTCATCCATAGCTGCATGCACGGAAGTCACACTGATTAGAAGATAAAATAAAGCAATAAATTTCATTCAACATCCTTGTTTTGACAAATTTTTCGATAATTGTGAATTAAACACTCAGATAAAAGCAATGCAATTACAATATCCGACTAATTTCTTCCATGAACCCATTCTAGCCCCTGTACCAGGGTGGTCGGGAATGCGCTTGTATGTCTGGCCCCCTCAATAATCTGAAATTTAAGAGTAATATTCTCATCCTTATTTTCGTTTATCTTCTTAGCCAGACTTTCTGCTCCTGCGACCATATCCTGTATTTCGCCAAACGATGGTTTCTCTAAATTCCCTACGGAAAGGTATACCTTTATTTTTTGAGATGGATTGATTGTCGCTGATTGAAGAATTTCATTATCGTTATACCAAACCGACGGACTGCCCAGTATATAATTATCGAACATATCAGGATGTTTGAATAACGCGTGAGCGCCGGGCAAACCACCTAAAGAATGACCCGCAAAAGTCCGGTTTGAAGAACTCGCCCTGAAATTTTTCCGCAAACGGATATCTCTCATCGCCGCTTTTCCCTGCTTGACCTGTCTGTGGATATATACAAAGCTAACAATATGGAGAATCAAAAGGATTTTGATCGTGGGTAAGCGCGCTGGTTTCATTGAGTTTGTGAAAAATCACTGGGAGTTTCTGGCGGTGGGCAGTCTGATTGCGATTTACCTTTTACACGGTCAGTATCTGCAGGCTGTTGCCTCTACGATTATCTCCCAGCCGAGAAAAAGTGACTTTTTGTTTGTTGATTATTATGAACTGGATAGATCCAGTGACATTAAATATCGTTTTGTGCCCTTAAAAGTCATTGCAACAGATGAGCAAAATATTACGGTAGCGGTAGGAAATATTGGTTTCAGTGAACCCGTGTCACCTGAAACTCACATCAAATTTGATAAACCACTCCTGCTCAGAAATTATTACCGGAAAAACCATCTTCAGTTCAGTCGCAAAGAACTGAGTTTCATGTACGAGAACGGGATTATTTACGACGCACGCCGCCCTCAAAACATCTACATCAGCGGGTGGATCGTGATTAAACTAAGTGAAGTGTACACAGACTGAAAATAAGCAGAGGTAACTGCCTGAGACCAGTCATTTCTTTACTGCGCCCCTCAAATAATCAGTTAAAACAATATGTTATGTTATAACATTTTTCACAAAACCGACATCAATCCGACATAAATCATTCATCTCAGATTAACCTGTTCGTCATACAGGCCGCCTACTCTGTTTCACCGTCCGGTCGGGGAACCGATACTTTCAGGGAAGAGAGGTTACACACATCACCAGCCTGCTTCCCGCCCCCTGCCGCAGACACACGGCTGCTTCTGTCTACAGCGCCGGTAATCAAAAACATAATTAGGAATGTCATAATGAAATTTAACTGGAAAGCTTCTGTCAGCGCTCTGGCTCTGGCGGTTTCAACTGGTTTGCAGGCGGATGTGCTCCCTGCTTATCAGTCTGAAAGTGCCTGGTTCACCGACGCACAAACCAAAATCACTGAGAAACTGGAAACCACCAATAATTTTAAAGCCAAAAATGTAATCCTGTTTGTGGGTGACGGTATGGGTATTTCAACGCTGACGGCGTCACGTATCCGTAAAGGCCAGCTGGCGGGCAACCCCGGTGAAGAAGGTTACTTAGCGTGGGAAAGCTTTCCCGGTACTGCACTGGTAAAAACCTATAACGTAGATGCCCAGACTCCGGATTCAGCCGGTACGATGACAGCCATGATGTCAGGACTGAAAACAGACGTGGGTGTAATCGGTGTAGATGAAGACATCGAACGTGGCGAATGTTCAACAGTTGCCGGCAATGAAGTGATTACCGCACTGGAACTGGCTGAAATTAAAGGACTGTCTACCGGTGTGGTATCAACTGCCCGCCTGACTCACGCGACGCCTGCAGCCACTTATGCCAAATCAGCAGACCGCAACTGGGAAGACGTATCTGATATGCCGGAAGCGGCAGTCACAGAAGGTTGTGCTGACATTGCCGACCAGCTGGTACATTTTGAAGATTATCTGGAAAGCCGTTACACCGGTATAGACGTTGACGGTATTGATGTTGCCATGGGCGGCGGCCGCCGTCACTTCCTTCCTAATGATGCTGCGTTTAACAGCAATGACGCGGTAAGCGAAACAGAAGGCGACCGTACTGACAGCCGTGATTTGACTGCTGAGTGGCAGGAGATGTACAGCGATGGTGTTTACGTAACCGATCAGGCCGGATTCGATGCGGTGGATGCCGCTTCCACTACCCGTCTGTTTGGTCTGTTCAACGAATCTCACATGCAGTACGAGGCAGACCGCGCCAACGATGTTGCCGGTGAGCCTTCAATTGCTGAAATGACCTCTAAAGCAATCGACATTCTCGATAACAACGACAAAGGCTTCTTCCTGATGGTGGAATCAGGTCGTATCGATCACGCTCACCATGCGGGCAACGCGTCAGGTGCACTGTCTGAAACGCTGGCGTTTGAGCAGGCTATCGAAGCTGCGGTAGCGAATACCGATCCTTCAGAAACACTGATTCTGGTCACGGCTGACCACGGCCACGTGTTTACTATTGCCGGCTATCCTAAGCGCGGTAACCCGATCCTGGGCAAAGTGGTTAACGTGGGTGCTGATGAAGCGGCTACTGCTGCTGACGGCATGCCTTATACCACTGTGGGCTACATGAATGGTTTCGGCTTTAACGACTTGGGCACAGAAACCGATTCTGACGCTATCTACAGCGAAGAAATCAATGCTGGCCGTATGGATATTACCGGCGTGGATACCACTGCTGCAGGCTACCACCAGGAAGCGCTTATCCCGCTGTCTTCAGAAACTCACTCCGGTGAAGACATTGCCCTGCACGGCACAGGCCCAGGCAGCCAGTTAATTCAGGGTGTCATTGAGCAAAGCGTTGTATTCCACCTGATTAACCAGTCTCTCGGACTGATTGAAGAATAAGAAGAGGACATCATGAAAGTATTTAAATATAGCCTTTTAGCCATGGCCATGGCCGGCCTGACCGCTTGTTCTCTTGACGGTGATGATGGCGCTGACGGTACTGACGGTACTGACGGATTAAACAGTCTGACAGTACAAACTGAACTGGCCACCGGCGATGCAAGCTGTCCGAACAGTGGCGTACGTTTTGATTCAGGCTTGGATGCTGACGGAGACGGCGCATTAAGCGACAGCGAAATTTCTGAAACCAGTTATGTGTGTGTACCGGCCAACGCAGAAGTGGCGACCAGTGAGCTGCTGACCAGCCTGAACAACGAATATTTCGTTGCCGGTCAGGCGGAAGTTGAAGCGGCTAAAACCACCTGGCTGAATGCGACCGGCACAACCTCTGTGGACGGCGTTCAGACTATTACCAGTAATACCACCGTGACCAAACACGCTTCTGTGGAAGCGGCTGTTGCATCGCTGAAAGGTAAAGCGAAAAACGTTATCCTGTTCGTCGGTGACGGTATGGGCGTGTCTACTGTAACGGCAGCCCGTATCATGGAAGGCCAGATGAACGGTGACAACGGTGAAGAGAACCAGTTGAGTTTCGACCGCTTCCCTTTCGCCGGTTTATCAAAAACCTATAACGTTGATGCACAAACACCAGACTCAGCGGGCACCATGACTGCGATGATGAGCGGCGTGAAAACCGATGTTGGCGTAATTGGTGTAAACGAAAATATTGTTCGCGGTGACTGTAGCACCGTTGCCGGTAATGAGCTGGTAACGGCGCTGGAACTGGCAGAACTGGCCGGGAAATCAACCGGTATCGTGTCTACTGCACGTATCACTCACGCAACGCCTGCGGCGACTTACGCCAAATCAGCTGACCGTAACTGGGAAGATGATGGAGACATGTCTTCTGAGGCTATTACTGCCGGTTGTACCGACATTGCCGCGCAGCTGGTTGGTTTTGAAGCAGCTACAGAAGCACGTTTTGGTGCAGACATTGACGGTATCGAAGTCGTTATGGGTGGCGGCCGCCGCTCGTTCCTGCCTAAAGATGCTGCGTTTAACAGCCCTGACGCTGTCAGCGCTGTTGAAGGTGACCGAACAGACGGACGTGATCTGACCGCAGAATGGTCTGCGCAATATCCTGATGGTGTTTACCTGTACGATCAGGCCGGTTTTGACGGACTCGACACAGAAACCACTGAGCGTGTTTTCGGCCTGTTCAATGAATCGCACATGCAATACGACGCAGACCGCGGTAACGATGTAGCCGGTGAACCGTCAATCAGCGAAATGACAGAAGCTGCTATTAAAATTCTGGATAATAACGATGACGGCTTCTTCCTGATGGTGGAATCCGGTCGTATTGACCATGCCCACCACGCCGGTAACGCTTACGGTGCACTGACCGATACGATTGCCCTTGCAGATGCGGTAGCTGTAGCTGATGAGTTAACAGATGATGAAGATACATTAATCATCGTCACGGCTGACCACGGCCACGTATTTACCATTGCCGGTTATCCCAAACGGGGTAATCCGATTTTGGGCAAAGTGGTTAACGTAGGCGCAGACGAAGCAGCAACTGCGGCCGACGGTATGCCATACACCACGGTTGGTTACATGAACGGTAACGGCTTCCGTGACCTGGGTAACGAAACCGATGCAGACGAAATCTACAACTATGATGTCAACGCCGGCCGTCAGGATCTGGCAGATGTTGATACCACTGCTACCGGTTTCCACCAGGAGTCTTTAATCCCGCTTTCATCTGAAACTCACTCAGGTGAAGACGTTGGCATTTATGCAAAAGGCCCGGGCGCATTCCTCGTCAACAGCACTAACGAGCAAAGCGTTATCTTCCATGTTATGGATTTTGCCGGAAGTCTGATTGATGACGCAGAAGCGGCCATCGAGTAACAATAAGCTATGAATACAGGGACGTCCGTCTGGTCGTCCCTTTTTTGCTGGTAATAAATAATGAAACAATCTCAAACTATTCTCTGCGGACTGCTCTTATCCGCATCCACTCTGTTTACTTCAGCGGTAACTGCCGCAACGTCTGAAGAACCGGTTCAGTGTGATGCTGAAAAGAACTGGGTGAAAGCGGACTATACCCTTACTGAGACGACCAACGACAAAGTTCGGAGCCGTTCACTGACCTTATGGCGAAAACCGGATGTGGTGGCGCACCAGTATCCTGCCAGCGACATCACGCAGGTTTGGGAACATGTGCATGAACGGGTAAAACAAACACGCTTTTTTGATGCTTACAAACGTGGCATTGAATATCAGCCCGGCGAAAATATTCATGGCCGCGTTGATAACGACTGGGAATACCGCAATCAGCTGGTCAAGCAGGCCTTTATCGACGGGCTGGAGAAACAGGATTCAAAGGGGTCAGGCTGCGATATCCGTACCCGTTACACTGCCGGCAGTGAAAACGGGCACATCGAGCTGGTATGGGCAGACAACCTGCAATTAATTGTCTCGTTCACTGTGACTAAAGGCGAACAGAAAATGCACTGGCAACAGCAGTCGCTGTCTCATGAACAGGCAGGCATCAACGCATTTTTTGCAAGTCGCTACGGATATCAGACAACTGATTATGCCGATATTGGCGATGATCATACCGATCCGTTTCTCACCAACATGGTACACCAGGGCTTTATAGAAGCCGGTGCCAGTGGTTTTTACAATGCCAGCGGTGAAGCCCTTGAGGGATCTCACCTGCACTAGAGATCGTTGTAAACTCCTCGCAATTTGATAAGAATGTGTTATAAAAATAGCAATCAGGATTCATCAAGGATGGTGAAAAAATGTCCACATTCTTCTTTCATGATGCCAATTTTCTGTTCAGTGCAGCAGTTGGCATTGTCATCTTACTGTTCATTATTGAATTACTCGGCATGGCGCTGGGGATTAGTTTATTAGGCATTTTCGACGATATGCCTGAACCCGACCTTGGTGGTGGTGAGTCTGTGTCAGGACTGGCCGCCCTTACCAACTGGCTGTCGCTGGACAAATTACCGGTGATGATCTGGTTCATTCTGCTTCTTACCCTGTTCGGACTCACCGGCTACATACTGAATCTGTCTTACGCCAGCTTTCTGGGCGGACGCTTCTTACCGCCGGCGGCTGGCGTTCCAATTGCTATTTTCGTTTCCCTGCCCCTCACCGGCCGGCTTGGCAGCGCACTGGCAGGTCTGTTACCAAAAAATGAAAGCAGTGCCATCGACAATGATGAATTTGTTGGCGCTGTAGGAGAAATCACAATAGGCGTTGCCCGTAATGGCAGTCCGGCGGAAGCGAAATTTACTGATCGTTACCGCCAGGTTCACTATGTACTGGTTGAGCCTTTTGAAAGTGATGAAACCTTCACCCGCGGAGAAAAAATCATCCTCGTAAAGAAAAGCCTGCATAGTTGGCTTGCTACCCGATATAAATAACCCTGCAGCAATAAGGAAGTTGTAAATATGGAAACCTACTCTGCTAATAATCTGCCCGCCGTTCTTATCATCGGGCTTGTTGTCGTTATCGCCCTGCTGGCCATTGGTCTTATTTTCGCTAAGCTTTATAAACGGGCCACTAAAGAAACGGCCTTCGTCAGAACCGGTCTGGGCGGTGAAAAAGTCATTAAAGATGGCGGTGCGATAGTGCTGCCGGTGGTGCACGAAATCATTCCCGTGAACATGAACACCCTGCGTATTGAGGTAGAAAAAACCCAGAAAGATGCGCTGATCACCAAAGATCGCATGCGGGTGGATGTAAAAGCCGACTTTTACTTACGTGTAGCGCCCAGTGCCAGCGGCATTTCCATGGCGGCACAAACTTTAGGTACCCGTACAACCCGGGCCGAAGAAGTGAAAAAGCTGATGGAGTCGAAGTTTGTAGACGTACTTCGCGCCGTGGCTGCGGAAATGACAATGACCGAAATGCATGAACAGCGTGCAGATTTCGTTCAGAAAGTGCAGCAGAGTGTTGCAAACGATCTTGAGAAAAATGGTCTGGAACTGGAATCGGTAAGTTTAACCGGCTTCGATCAGACCGACCTGGATTTCTTCAATGAGAACAATGCCTTTGATGCTGAAGGTCGTGCCCGTCTTGCAAAAATCATTGAAGAGAAGCGTAAAGAAACCAACGATATCCAGCAAGAAAACCGCATCAAGATTGAAACCCGTAATCTGGAAGCGGAAAAAGAGTCGCTGAATATTAAACGGGAAGAAGAAGAAGCCCGACTGATGCAGGAGCAGGTTTTGCAGTTTAAGCGTCAGGAGCAAAAAGCTGAAATCGCTAAACAGCGGGAGCAAAAAGAACGGGAAGAACGTGAAGCCGGCATTGCCAAAGAAAAAGCCGTTGAAGCAGCTGAAATTGACAAGTCACGTGAGCTGGAAACCCGTGAAATTGCCAAGCGCAAAGCACTGGAAGAAGCCCGTATTGCCCAGCAGCAGGACGTCGAAGTAGCCGAACAGGTTAAACAAATTGCGGTTGCTACCAAGTCAGAAGAAGAGTCTGCCGCACGAGCTAAAGCAGCAGAAGCAGAAAAGACTAAGGTAGAGAAAGAAGAAGCGGTAACCACAGCCCGTCAGGTTGCAGAAGCTAAGCGTCGCATGGAAATTGAAGTGATTGACGCCCGTAAAGAAGCGGAACGGGAAGCAGTGGGTATTACCGTAGAAGCTCAGGCGAAAAAAGAAGCTGCGGAGAATGCGGCTGAAGCCATTTTAACTGAAGCCAAAGCCACAGCGGATGCGAAAATGCTGCAGGCGCAGGCCGATGAAAAAGTACTGGCCGTAGAAGCGGCGGGTAAACAGGCGTTGTACGATGCTGAAAATACCCTGAAAAACGAACAGATTGAGCTGCAAAAAGCACTGGCAATTCTGAAAGTCCTGCCTGAAATAATCGCCAGCGCCGTGAAGCCGCTGGAAAATATTGAAGGCATTAAAATTCTGCAGGGCTACGGTACCGGCAATGCCGCCGGCGGTGCAGACGGTACAATAAGCACCGGTAGAGGCAGTATGGCCGATCAGGTCACGCAGGCAGCGTTGAATTACCGTGCCAACGCACCGGTTGTCGATGCTCTGTTACGGGAAGTCGGTCTGGTAGATAAAGCCGGTGGTTCACTCACCGATTTATTAAAAGGCGACAATGCTATGGTTGCAGCCCTTACCTCTCAAACCGGCTCGGCCACTGAAACCAAATCAAATGGTGCCGGACCTGCCCCGCAATAAATCTCTCAGACTGCCGGTTCAGTTAAATTAACTGACCGGCAAACCGCTGTGGAATTTAAAATCCTCATCCGGTGAGGTTATCAGTTCGCCTTCTACCTCACCGAAAAAAGCAATACGTTCTGCAATATCCTCACCGGCAATCTCTTCTGCCAGTGTCAGATAATCCTGATAATGTCGGGCTTCCGAGCGAAGCAACGAAATATAAAAATCGCCCAGACGCTTATCAACATGGGGGGCCAATTTAGCAAAACGCTCACAGGAACGGGCTTCAATGTACGCGCCGCAAATGAGTTTATCTGTGAGGGCTGCCGGCTCATGAGTACGCACGTGACGCATCAGTCCTTTTGCATAGCGGCTTGAAGCGATATTTTCATAAGGAATGCCGTACTCATTCATGATTTCCAGTACCTGGAAAAAATGATGCAGTTCCTCTTTGATAAGCAGCACCATTTTATCAATGAGATCCTGGCCGTAAGGTGTGCCGGACTTGGGAATAATCGATTTCGACAATTTGTTATGTTTAAGCAGTGACTGCCAGTCACCTTCTTTCCGGTAAGCAAAGTCTTCGAAAGGCTTCAGCCATGCCAGTAAGGCATCGCCGCTTTCCTTATCTACCGCATAGCGACGGATAAGAAACATGGCACTTTGCGCAGCTTTAAGCTCGCAAATCAAATGATCAGTCAGTACCACCGCCAGATTGTCTTTTTCCGCGGCTTTTTCAACCCAGGGATCAGGGGTTTCACACTGTAAAAATGAATGGATAGGTGCGAGTAATTCGTTCATCTGCGGCCAGCACTGCTTTTTCAGGTTAATTCATATCAGTTAAATAAAGACAACGCCCTTCAGGGCGCAGCCGGGCGCGGATCCTAACACAAATCCGCCGAGTATATTTAGTCGATCCACTGTTGCCAGTGCAGTTTACCGTTTTGCCAACCAAGCAACATGCCGCCACAATTATCAATAGTACGGCCTTCACCGAAACTGCGGGCGATACAGGCCATCGCATCACCATGACTGACAATAAGAATACGGGAAGCCGTTTCGCTGTTCATCAGTGAGTGAAAGGTTGTCATAAATCGCTCTGTCACCATGTTGGCACTTTCACCGCCGTTGTCAGGCATAAGATCAGGACGGGTATACCGGTGTTCTTTAAACGCCTGATAGGCTGCAAGTCCGCTGGTTTCCTTTCCCTGCCATTCACCAAAGTTACGTTCGCAGAAACCTTGGTACACTTTATGGGACTGCCCCAGCGAGCTGGCACAAATTGTAGCGGTATCTTTCGCGCGGCCAAGGTGTGAGCTGACCACAAGATCAATATCCCAGTTCCCGGCCTTCGCTGCCAGCTCAGCCGCCTGTGCCCGTCCTTTTTCTGTCAGCGGACTGTCCAGCTGCCCCTGCAATTTCTTGTCACGGTTCCACTCAGTCTGACCATGACGGCACAAGAAAATGTGTTTTTCCATGTTTATCCTTAGCATTCATTGAAGTATCAGACTTGTGGGAAAGCGCTGTTTCAAGTAGCGTTGATGCCTGCCACTCCCTGCTGATCACCAACAGATTGACTGCCGGTATTTGAAAGGGTTTTCGTTATTCTACATCATGAGATAAGCCGTTGAAATTAAGTGCGTCCATTATTGCAATCTTGTCAGGTTGTTTACTGTCTTTTGCTGCGCTGGCAAAAAGTGTGTCTGTTAATGTTTTTGCTGTACCGTCTGCGGACATAGAGCAGACAGTCGCCTCGGTAAGCGATAAACTGAAGCAGAACGGTATGGAGAGCTTTTACGAACAGGGATTTCCTGTTCATATTACGTTGTACCTCACCACTTACGACGAAGCCGCTATTCCCGGTTTACTGGCGAAAGTAAAAATGCTCACAACCACACAACCGGCAGTGCCCCTGAAAGCTGAGGGATTTACGGTAACCGCAGGGAACTGGGTATTTGTCGATGCGGTGAAAGAAACTGAACTGCAACATCTGGCGGATAAACTAACAAATGCCTTGTCCCCGTTAAGAGATCTTTCAGCGCCACTGCCTGCGTGGGTTAATGCCTATCCGCAAAAGAAGGCGGTGTTCGAACAATATGGCAGCCCTAATGTATTTGCACAATTTGAGCCGCATATGACATTGCTGGCCGCAGAAGCATCACCCGCCCTGCCAGCGATGAAAAAGTATTTTGCTGACTCTCCCCCCTCTGCTACCGGTTATGTAAAAGCTGTGGGCGTGGGACTGGCAGATGAAAAAGGCCAGATAACCAAAGTTCTCGGACATTTTCAGCTCAAGTAGCCGTAAACAACGTCTGTTTCTTCCCTTCTAACCAATTCGGGCCGGATATTTCCTTTCGGCCCCGATTTTCTGCGCTTTAATATCTTCAGCAAATTCAATCACTCACAAAACTGAACATTTTTTAAGCAAAAAATATTTGACCCTGCACCAAACATGATCAACACTTATTGTAAAATTAATGTTAATTATATTAACCATAAACAAACATAAATATGATCAACGCTGCACGCAGCGCCGGTAACAATAAGGTGAAAATATGATATTGAATCACTTGCTCGGCATATACACTCATCCCCGTGAAGAATGGCAGGACATAGACAGACGACATGAAAGTTGTGTGTATGCCCTTAGTCATATCGGGGTTATTGCGTTGATACCTTCACTGGTCACGTATTATTCCGGCGCGCACCTTGGCTGGAGTATCGGTGCCGGTGATCTAATAAAACTGACCGAGCAAAGCGCAGCAATGCTGGCAGTGGGCATGTATTTTGGCCTGATAGCCGGTGTGCTTATTCTTACCTACATGATTCATGAGCTTGCGAATGCGTTTGACGCCAAGCCCAATTATACCGAGTCTTTAGATCTTGCCGCGTATACTGCGACACCGTTATTTATGACGGGGTTTGCTGGTCTTTATCCGGAACTCTGGTTCGTGATGGCTGTAGGTCTGGTCGGACTCGCCTACTCTGTATACCTGCTTTATTCAGGTACGCCAATTATGATGCATATACCGGATGGTAAAGGGTTCATTTATGCCAGTTCTGTAGTGACGTGCGGACTGGTACTTCTGGCTATTTTAATGGCCAGCACCGTGATCATGTGGAGTATGGGCTTCGGTCCGGTATACGTGCACTGATCACTAAATTTCATCCATATTCGAAAGCAAAAGACCGCTCTGAGAGCGGTCTTTTTATTTCGTGCGCGGATTTCCGGTTTAGTTGTCAGAATCCATATTGTGCATTTCCAGGTTAGACAATTCTGCCTGCACCACAGGGCCGCTCTTTGACGCTTCACCACGGGCAATATCGATACGCTCAAGATAATCCTGGTCAATATCAGCAGTAATGTAATTACCGTCGAATACTGACGTTTCAAAGCGCTGAATTTCAGGGTTCTCTTCCCGTACCGCTTCAACCAGATCTTCAATGTCCTGGAAAATCAGTCCATCGGCCTGAATAAGATCTGCAATCTGGTCAATCTCACGGCCGTAGGCAATCAGTTCATTGGCAGACGGCATATCGATACCGTACACATTCGGGAAACGGATCTCAGGAGCAGCAGAAGCAAAGTAAACTTTCTTCGCACCGGACTCACGGGCCATTTCGATGATTTGACCGGACGTGGTGCCCCGTACAATAGAGTCATCTACCAGCAGTACGTTTTTGCCTTTAAATTCTGAAGAAATTGCGTTCAGTTTACGGCGTACAGACTGCTTACGCATGGTCTGTCCCGGCATAATGAAGGTACGACCGATATAACGGTTTTTCACGAAGCCCTGACGGTAAGGTAACTCAAGGGTATTGGCGATTTGCAGCGCCACATCCATGGAGGTTTCCGGAATAGGAATGACCACATCGATATCGAGGTCGGCCCACTCGCGGGCAATTTTCTCACCCAGCTTACGCCCCATGTTGACGCGGGAAGCATAGACAGAAATACCATCGATGAATGAATCAGGACGGGCAAAGTAAACAAATTCAAAAATACACGGGGAAGTGGCCGGTACTTCAGCACACTGCTGGGTATGCAGTTCACCTTTTTCGGTGATGTATACACATTCGCCCGGCGCTACGTCACGGATGAAGGTAAAACCTACTGCATCCAGAGCCACGCTTTCAGAAGCAACCATGTATTCTTCGCCCATTTCTGTAATGCGCTTGCCCAGCGCCAGAGGACGGATACCGTTAGGGTCACGGAAAGCTACCAGGCCCTGTCCGATAATCGCAGCAACCACGGCATAGGCACCGCGGATCTTCTTATGGACGGTTGTGACCACTTTGAAAATATCTTTTGCAGTTACGGTTAAGTCGGCAACCTGCTGCAGCTCATGAGCCAGAATG
The DNA here is from genome assembly GCF_040148705.1 of Alteromonas sp. NFXS44. Taxonomy (NCBI): domain Bacteria; kingdom Pseudomonadati; phylum Pseudomonadota; class Gammaproteobacteria; order Alteromonadales; family Alteromonadaceae; genus Alteromonas; species Alteromonas sp. NFXS44. The sequence goes on from NZ_JAGDEA010000008.1 coordinate 494,351, forward strand.
TTTAATAACAGTTCAGAATCTGAAGAGGTATTAATGTGACGGCGGGCAATACGGAACACTTCGTCCTGCAGTTCGTGTGCATTGGTAAGGTTACCGTTATGCGCAAACGCGATACCAAAAGGTGAGTTTACGTAGAAAGGCTGTGCCTCAGCAGAGCTTGATGTGCCTGCGGTGGGATAACGGCAGTGACCGATACCCATATTTCCTGACAGACGCTTCATATGGCGTGTGTGGAAAACATCCCGCACCAGGCCATTTGCTTTTCTCAGATTAAATCGATTCTGTTCGATCGTAATGATACCAGCAGCGTCCTGTCCGCGATGCTGTAACACTGTCAGTCCATCATAGAGTGACTGAGCAACAGGTGTTTTACCAACAATTCCGACAATACCACACATTTGCTTTACCTATATCAAGCGGGTTTTAGAAAACTGGAGCTGCCTTTCACGAAGGTGAAAAACCACTCTATGATGACACCAAATTCCGGTATCAGCAGAGACTGGCTCCACCAAACGGCTTTTGCTGCATCAGTAAACGTATCCATAAAGAACAATAGTGCGCTTACAATCAGTACGCCACGTAAAGCGCCGAAAATTGCGCCTAACGCCCGGTCTGTGCCGGATAATCCTGAAGCTTGTACTAGCTGGCCGACAACGTGGTTAAATAAACCACCCAGTACCAGCGTAACAATAAAGAGAACAACGATTGCAGCACCATTGCGCAGCACCTCGTCGTCTATTTGCGTGAAATAGACAGCAAGATCGGCATGAAATTCACTGGCAATAAATAGTGCACCGAACCAGACAACCAGGGAAATGGCTTCTTTCACAAAGCCACGCATCAGACTTATCAGCGTTGAAACCGCGATAATACCGAGAATGGAAAAATCAACCCAATTCATGAAGCGTTATACTATCCGTCTGTCGTTAAGCACGCAGTGTGACTGCCCCGCTGCGAGATGGCGCGCATTCTAACAGAAGCCCCGGAGATTACCAATGTGTAATCTTAACGCGGACCGGGTAACTTCCCGCTTGAGTAAGAAAAACTTGCCACCTGCCGCCGGAAGCTATTCGGCGTTGAATGTAGCCACCTTCCCTTTCAGTCCGGTGATCTCCTGCAAATGCGGCACTGCTTTTTGTAATTTTGCTTTGTCGGTATCTGGTCCGACGAACACTTTCGTCAGCGGACCGGAACGGGTTTCCACAGGGCGGCTGAAGGCACGGTAGCCGGCCTGCTCAAGTTTTACGAGTAATTGCTTTACGTTTTTCTGGTGGCGGAAGCTGCCAAGCTGCACCACCCAGCTGCCTTCAACGGCTTCCGGCGCAGGCTGCTCCACCACTGTCTGACGGGCCAGGTCGTCTTCAATAGCTTGCTGTGCTTTTTCTGACGATGCAGCAACCTGTGCAGCTTCATCATCAACCGCAGGCTCATCGACCACTTCCAGCGGACGTTGGGTGACACCCGCAACGCGGTCTACAGGAAACGGTTCGGGATCCACAATAGGCTTAGTCGCCGGCGTAGCCGGCACACTGACAAATTCGTCCTGATTCGTTTCTTTTTTTCTGTCGAGAAAATCTGGCAGGAAAATGACTGCCAGCGCGACCAGAATAACGGTGCCGACCAGTCTGTTATGTAACGCCGGGGTCACTGTTTACTCCTATTGGATACTACTGTCCTTGTGAAACGTTAATATATCCGCAACGGTAAGAAAAGAACCAAATACCAGGATGCGGTCATTCTCATTTGCTGCTTCACGGGCTGCTTTATAAGCGGCGGTTACCGAATCAAATGCATTGGCATGTGCCCGCTGATGTGGCTGTAAGTGAGACATTAAGGTACTGCCACTTAAGCCTCTTGGCCCGCTGGTATTACCAAGGTACCACTTCGCCTTTACGCCCGCCAGTTCATCCAGCGTGGCGGCCAGTGATTTATCTGCCAGCATACCGGCAACAATATGCAGTTTACCGTTTAATCCGCTGTCCGCCCAGTCGCGCATTAATGCACAGGCCTGTGAATTATGGGCCACATCAACCAGCACTTCAGGCGATTGGGATAAGGTTTGTCTGCGTCCGGGCACATTCACCGTACTGACAAGGTGTTGCAGTGCGGTGTTGTCAGGAAACAACCCCAGCCGTTTCAATGTTGCCAGTGCTGTCGCCACGTTTTGCAGCGGAATTTGCGGCATGGGCAACCAGGCAGTCTGCTCATCTTCATGATACCAGCGCCACATGTCACCCTGCTGCTCTGTACCGAACGTCCGGCCGGCCCACCAGGTATCAACCTGATGTTCACTGACGTACTCATCCAGCGTTGAAGGCGGCTCGCGCTCTCCTACTACCGCAATGCCGTTATTGCGCATGATACCTGCTTTCTCAATGGCGATGGCTTCACGGGTATCTCCCAGCCAGTCCATATGATCCAGACCGATGGTCGTGATAACAGCAACAGACGGTTCAATGATATTGGTTGCATCCAGCCGGCCACCAAGACCTACTTCAAGAATAGCAATGTCGACACCGGCATTCACCATCATCAGCATGGCGGCAAGCGTACCGAATTCAAAATAGGTCAGGCTGATATCACCTCTGGCCTGTTCAATTGCAGCGAAGGCTTCGCAGTACAAGCGTTCTGCTTCAATGTCGCCATTGATGCGTACACGCTCACGGTAATCCAGCAGATGGGGAGAGGAATACACACCGGTGGTTTTACCCTGCGCCAGGCAGGCTTGTTCGATGAAGCGGCAAGTAGTGCCTTTGCCGTTTGTACCGGCAACGGTGATGACAGTCTGGTTTGAAAAATCTAAGGCGAGTTTGTCAGCGACCTGCTTCACCCGCGTCAGCCCCATATCGATGGCAGTGGGATGAATGGACTCAAGGTAAGCCAACCACTGCGTCAGAGAGTTATCCGCTGACGCAGTAAAAGAAGGTGATTGTTTATTCACTTAATTCGGGCGATGCATCTTTTCTAACAGGCCGTGTAATTTATCACGCATTTTACGACGGTCAACAATCATATCGATGGCACCTTTATCCAGCAGGAATTCACTGCGCTGGAAACCTTCAGGCAAGGTTTCACGAACGGTCTGTTCGATAACACGCGGGCCTGCGAAACCGATAAGTGCTTTTGGCTCGGCAACGTTAACGTCACCCAGCATAGCCAGACTGGCCGAAACACCACCCATTGTAGGGTCGGTAAGCACAGAAATGTAAGGTAAACCCTTTTCGCTCATTTTTGCCAGTGCAGCAGAGGTTTTCGCCATCTGCATTAATGACATCAGCGCTTCCTGCATACGGGCACCGCCGGAAGCAGAGAAACAAATGAGTGGCATGTTGTGTTCAAGGCAGGCATTAACAGCAGCCACGAAACGGGCACCGACAACAGATGCCATGGAACCGCCCATGAAGGCAAATTCAAAGCTGGCAACCACAACCGGCATGCCTTTCAGTTTGCCCTGCATCACGATTAATGCGTCTTTCTCGTTGGTGCTTTTTTGTGCCGCAACGATGCGATCTTTATAGCGCTTGGAATCTTTGAATTTCAGAACGTCCTGAGGTTCTAAATCTCCGCCCAGCTCTTTACGGTCGCCGGTATCCAGAAACGCATCAATACGCTTACGGGCGCTGATACGCATATGGTTGTCACACTTAGGACACACTTCCAGCAGCTTTTCCAGTTCCTGCTTGTACAGCACAGCCTGACAGCTTGAACATTTCGTCCACACACCTTCCGGTACGTTACCTTTCGTGGACGTTTGAGTTTTAGGCAGAATTTTTTGAATCCAGCTCATAGTAAGGAGAATCCTTGTTATCTGTAACTATGCTTCGTTGGTCTTTATTTGTGCACAGTGTTAAAAGAACGCGATTTAGCCATGTATTAGACCACATATCCGCACCCGGTAAAAAGTAAAACTGGTCTAAGAAGTCAAGCTACTCACCGACTGCTCATCAGGCTTTCAGGTTTCCGGCAGAAACAACGGCCCGGCCGGTTGGCGGGGAATGCCGAATGTATCCGGGTAAGTCACATCGACCAGGTACAGTCCGTTCGGTTTTGCTGTTGCAGCCGCCTGTGTGCGGTCTTTTGCGGCTAACAGTTCTGCAATCCAGCTTACCGGCTGTTCGCCACACCCTACTTTAATGAGTGAACCGACAATATTGCGCACCATATGATGCAAAAATGCATTCGCACGTATTTCGACAACCACATAACGGCCCTGACGAAACACAGATACACCGGTAACGTTACGAAATGGCGTTTTTGACTGGCAGTGAGCAGCACGGAATGAGGTGAAATCCTGTTCGCCGATCACCGCCTGAGCAGCCTCGTGCATCAGTGATGCATCCAGTTCCTGGTATTCGTGGGTAACGCCGTTCAGCAGAATCGCCGGACGCAGCGGCGAATTATAAATCACATAGCGGTAACGACGGTGGGTTGCAGAGAAGCGGGCGTGAAAATCATCACTGACGGTTTTTACCCAGCTCACAGCGACAGAATCAGGAAGGTTGGTGTTCACACCCATTGTCCAGGCACGGTCCGGACGTTCACCGTCAAAGTCGAAATGCACCACCTGACCGGTGGCATGTACGCCGGCATCGGTGCGACCGGCACATTGCACATCAATGGGTTGATTGGCTACCACAGACAGTGCTTTTTCCAGATATCCCTGCACACTGGGTAATTCACGCTGACGCTGCCAGCCATAGTGTGCTGCGCCATCATACTCGACGCCCAGGGCGATTCTTGCCATGAAAATTCTGCTCCCGCTAAAAAACCGGCTAAGTGTAGTCAGCCACTTAGCCAGATGCAAGCGTTAGCGCGCAGACACTAACTTAAACCGGCGAGGATTGTTTTGGCTTCTTCAATCTGATCTTCGCTACCCTTTTCAAGGACTTCGTTCAGCAGTTCTCTGGCAGCGGTAAAGTCATCCATTTCGACGTAAACACGTGCAAGGTCAAGATTTGCACTCTGACCGGCATCCTTGTCGATGTCGATAACATCATCATCTTCGCCAATCCCGGAGAAGTCAGACAGGCTGACATCCAGGTCCAGCGGGGCATCATCATCAATGGCACTGTCGTCATCACTGTCATTGATAAGGGTTTCCACATCAAGAAAGTCATTTTCTTCGGTGTCATCGTCGATGCTTTGTTGCGGATCAGACAACAACGCTTCAAGGTCAAGGTCCGGGTTGCCCAGCGACATGTCAGGCTTTTCCTGAGATGCCGGTTCATTGTCTGCGGCTGTGTCCGGAGCGACCGGCGAAGTGCCGGCCGGTGCCTCTTCGTCATCGCCCAGTCCACCCAGCAGGTCATCAAAATCAGCCTGTTCAAGCTCATCCAGTAACTTGTGATCTTCGCTGTGATCCTGTGACAGCCAGTCATCCAGACCCGGCAAGTCAGACAATTCATTGTATTCTTCTGACACAGGTTTTTGTGGCAGTTCACCGTCCTGCTCCTGCTCAAGGCTGAAGTCGTCGATACTGTCTTCTGTGTCACCGGCAGGTTCCTCCGGAGCAGTACGCTCAGAAGACGCAGGCGTGTCCATACTGGCGAAAGAAGGAATATCGTCCATCATCTGCCGGTCGAACTCTGCCAGTGCCTCATCAAGTGCACTGCCGTCATTCGACTCTTCCGGCTCTGGCTCTGGCTCTGGCTCTGGCTCTGGCTCTGGCTCTGGCTCTGGCTCTGGCTCTGGCTCTGGCTCTGGCTCTGGCTCTGGCTCTGGCTCTGGCTCTGGCTCTGGCTCTGGCTCTGGCTCTGGCTCTG
>NZ_JAGDEA010000002.1:0-459070 GCF_040148705.1 Alteromonas sp. NFXS44
GCGACGTGGTACCACCTGAATCCATTCCGAACTCAGAAGTGAAACGCGTTAGCGGCGATGGTAGTGTGGGGTCTCCCCATGTGAGAGTAGCACACCGTCAGGCTCCCAATTCGAAGAAGCCCGCTCAAACTGAGCGGGCTTTTTTCGTTTCTGCTCTCTGCTCAGAATCTCTTCTGAACTTCAACGAATCCAGTTTCTCCTTTTTCAAAATTGGAGAGTTTGGATCAGATCATAACGTTGAGTGGAGTGAAATCTGCGTCCGCCTACAACTTACCCTGTACCTTTCGTCAGGTTACTTTACATATAAATTGTCTATTATTTATCGTTTTGACGAATGATTGGTACTTTATTGTTAGTTTTGACTGCCAGTAGGCTCCTTAAAATTAAATCATTCAATGTAAAGTATTAGTAAATTCTAATCATTTGAAGAGCAACATTATCTTTTTGTCAAATATGTTTACAATTTAAACAACGTGATAGCTACTTCCGGCCCAACATGCTGAAAACCAAGACTAAAGTTTAAATCCTGATCCTGGCGTGATTTCTGCTATAAGGTCATTAGACGATAAATGGTTTTGGGTCGTCTATAAAACTATTAACCTTCTAAGGGATTACATTATGAATTCATGGATTAAAAAAATCAGTGTTGTTTGTGCTGGTGTTCTTTGTCTGGCAGGCCAGGCAAATGCGCACCTTGTTGCTTTTGGTTGGAAAGATTTGGGTAATGGAACTATCCGTATGTACGGTCAGCATTGGCATGGTAATCAGTCCAGCGCCTATTCTGACAATGGTGGAGTGAGAATTGGTACCTGGGATGCTTCTGCATCCACTCAGAATACTGCAAGCTGGCAACTGTTTAACTGGACAGGCGTAATGAATGATGTTGGTGGAGATGCTGCTTCTAACGACGCTTTGGTAGCTTCAGGTGTATTAGATGGCTGGGCTGAAGATGTGGGTAACTGGGGTAATACAAACGGTGACAATGATTGGTTTTTCACCGATCCACTCGTATTAGGTAACGGCAACTGGGGTCTGTTCACAGGTACCTCTTGCTGTGTAGATACAATGACTGCTGCTCAGTTGTTTACTATTACTGGTATTTCCAGTGTTCCAATTGGTACAGGTCCGGGTTCTGCTACAAGTGTTCCTGCACCAGCTACATTAGGTATGTTTGCTCTGTCTCTGGTTGCTTTACGTCGCTTTCGTCGTTCGTAAGTAACTTAGTTTAATCACTAACACCATACCTCATTAAGGCCGCACGTTCGTGCGGCTTTTCACATTGCCTTATTGGCCAATTCTTTTACCTCATTTCCGGCTGAGTGATACACTTGCCTCTAAATAATTTCTACTTAGTAAAACATGAAAGCCAAAGCCTTCTTCCTCGACCGTGATGGCGTTATCAATATTGATCACGGCTATATTTCCACGCCAAATTCATTTGATTTTGTTCCGGGAGTTTTCGACGCCTGCCGCGCCATCAGAAAAAATGGATATGAAATCATCGTTGTTACAAATCAGTCCGGTATTGCCCGGGGCTATTACGACGAAACAGCGTTTATGTCGTTAACTACATGGATGCTGGGTGAATTCGAGATGGAAGGGGTCAATATTAAAGCCGTAAAATATTGCCCGCACCATAATAAACATGGAGAAGGGAAATATCTGCTGGATTGCTCATGCAGGAAACCTGAACCGGGTATGCTGCTTGAGGCCGCGGATCAATTTGATATCTCACTCAGTAAAAGCGTCATGGTAGGGGATAAAATGTCTGATATTGAAGCAGGACGCAGAGCGGGGATTTCTCATTTGTATAAAATAGGCAAGGATGAAGAGAATAAAGAAAATGATTACGTTACCTGCATTAATTTATACGACGTGGTTACCCATTTCTTTAGTCCTGGCGACAAATAAATAAACCAGATAACGATATAAAATAGTTCACCTTTGCAAAACCAATAGTCGCTGACCCGCTTTACGCGCTGTGATGCTTTTATTCTCTGGTCAGTTCGCCTACCATTGCGGCAAAGAGAAAAAGTATTATTAGACTGTGCCCACACTAACATCACACCACACTTTCCACCTCGCGGCCAATTGCAAAGCAGTTTGTCATTTTACAACGCCGGATGAGTTTCTCCTGAACTGGCGGGAGTCTGCCTGTAGCTATCTTTTGGGCGGAGGCAGCAACACCCTGTTTTTATCCGATTTTGACGGCACGGTATTTATCAATGGCATGCGGGGGATAGAAGTTAATACCTCCGAAGATACTCACAGGTTGCGTGTCGCCGGCGGTGAGAACTGGCATAACCTGGTTACTCACTGTTTAGATAATGGTTGGTACGGTTTAGAAAATCTGGCACTGATTCCGGGGTCTGCAGGTGCAGCTCCAATACAGAACATCGGGGCTTATGGTCTCGAGGTCGGCAGATATATCGAGTCTGTTGAGTATATTGATATCACTACCGGTGAACAGCACACGTTATCCAACAATGAATGTGAATTTGGATATCGCGACAGTGTGTTTAAACGCCGTCTGTCAGGAAACGTGCTGATCACCTACGTTAATTTTCGTCTGCCGGCAGATAACGAGCTGATTGTGTCTTACGGGGAGCTTGCAACACTGAAGGACCCGTCACCGGAAAGTATCTACAACAAAGTCATTGAAGTGAGAAAGGCAAAGTTGCCTGATCCTGATCTGTTGGGCAATGCCGGTAGTTTTTTTAAAAACCCTGTCATTACCGCGGCCCGTTACGAACAAATTAAAAAAGCATACGGTGAAGTCCCGGGGTTTGCTGCGGAGAGCGGTAAAAAGGTGCCGGCAGCCTGGTTAATCGATCAATGTGAATTCAAAGGCCGAGAAACGGGTGGTGTGCGATGTCATCCCACGCAACCTTTGGTGCTGACCAATACCGGAAACGCTTCCGGTGAGGACGTGATCAAGATGGCACGTGATATTATTAGTGCCGTAGATAAGAAATTCGATATTCAGCTGGAGCCGGAAGTCAGGCTTGTGGGCAAATCCGGAGTAATTACGTTATGAAGCAGGCCTCGAAAATTATACGACAGCACATTTTGTCTGTACTGGCTGACGGACAATTTCATTCCGGCGAAATCATTGCTCAACAGGTAGGGCTTTCAAGAACCGCTGTGGCAGGGCACATCTCGCAGCTTGCTGACTGGGGCCTGGATGTATTTAAAGTAAAAGGTAAAGGTTACAGATTGAATCAGGGCTTTCCTATGCTCAGTACAGAGCAAATCAAAAAACACCTGGCCAGACCGGGGTTGTCGACCATACAGGTAGAGCCGGTACTGGCGTCCACCAATACAGAAATGAAAAAACGTATTGCAACAGCACGGCACGATTTGGCTGATGGTGACGTAATACTTGCCGAAGTTCAAACAGACGGTAAGGGCCGCCATGGTCGTAAATGGACTGCGCCGGTGGGAGGCAGTCTTACCATGTCTATGTACTGGTCTTTTCCGGATGGTTATCAAAGCATGGCCGGATTGTCCCTTCTCGTTGGGGTAGCCATCTGCGAAGCGTTAAGAAAATTCAAAATTGAAGATGCTCAGCTTAAGTGGCCGAATGATATTTATCTGAATGGCCGTAAACTGGCCGGTGTTCTCATTGAGGTTGAGGGCCAGATCGGCGCTACTGCGCACAGTGTCATTGGTATTGGCCTGAACGTGAATGTACCCGACACCCAGTATGACGTAGGACAACCCCACAGTGATTTAACCGGCTACTTAGGTGAAGTGCCCGACCGTAACCGGCTCGCTGCTGCTGTTATCGAATCACTACGGGAGATGTTGCCTGAGTTTACTCAGCGGGGCTTCGGCAAGTTTGTACCTTACTGGGAATCTCTGGATTTATTTGCAGACAAGAAAATTGTTTTGCAAATGGGCGATAAGCGTTTCTCCGGTATTGACCGTGGTGTGGATCAGAGCGGGGCGCTGCTGGTAGAAACTGAAGACGGTATTACCCGCTTCCATGGTGGTGAGGTGAGCCTTCGTGGTATCTGATACCGCTGTTCTGTTGGTTGATGCCGGCAATAGCAGAATAAAATCTGTTGCTCTTGCTGATGTTAAAGATTCAGAGCCTCTTGTTTATACAGATGCAGATGCATTTATTAATTGGCTGTCGGATACAAATTTCTCCCATATTTTTTTATCTAATGTGGGTAAAAAAGACATTTCAGAAAAAATTATCCATTTCTGTGACACGCAAAATAGAGTCATTCAGGAAATTTTTACCGAAAAAGAAAATTTTGGGGTACGCAACAGCTATAAAGATGTCACAAAAATGGGGGTCGACCGGTGGCTGGCTATGGTCGCTGCACAGGAAATGACCAGAAAAATGTTTTGTGTGATCGACATGGGTACTGCAATTACCTGTGATTTTGTTGAAGATGGTCAACATTTAGGCGGTTGGATAAGTCCCGGTTTTCATCTTATGCGTGATGCTCTGGTTAAAAATACAGCAAGAGTCACCTCGGACAACTCAATACCGCAAAATTTAGCACCGGGCTCTTCTACTGAAATGTGCGTTGCACAGGGGTGTCATGCAGCACTAAATGGTGTTTATTTAAGCGCGATTGATTATTTGCTAAGCAAACGATCCGATTTTGCTGTAATTATCGGCGGTGGAGATAAAAATATGCTTGCAATAAATCATTCCACTGATACTATCCGTTCCGCGAATTTGGTGGTGCAAGGTCTTGCCCGCTACGCAAGAAGTCAGCTTTTTGCGTAACATTTTTCGTTTGATTTGAAAGAGTAAAGCGCTCCGACAAAAAAACGAAAAAAAATAAAAAAGACACTTGCACAGAGTAATAAGTTACTCTAGAATGCGCACCCACTTGATGAGGAGCCGACTTAGCTCAGTTGGTAGAGCAACTGACTTGTAATCAGTAGGTCGCCAGTTCGATTCCGGCAGTCGGCACCATTCATCAAACTCTGGAGGGGTACCCAAGCGGTCAACGGGAGCAGACTGTAAATCTGCCGGCTCAGCCTTCGCAGGTTCGAATCCTGCCCCCTCCACCACTTTTTCATTGAGGTGGCCAGAGAATTAGGAACGCGGGCATCGTATAATGGCTATTACCTCAGCCTTCCAAGCTGATGATGCGGGTTCGATTCCCGCTGCCCGCTCCAATTTCCGTGCTGATATAGCTCAGTTGGTAGAGCGCACCCTTGGTAAGGGTGAGGTCGGCAGTTCAAATCTGCCTATCAGCACCATTTCTCCCCAGCTCATGTTTAAATTAATTGTTTTTTATTTTTAACGTAACTTTGCTGGGATACTAGAAAAATGGCAAAAGAAAAGTTTGAACGTACGAAACCCCACGTAAACGTGGGTACTATCGGCCACGTTGACCACGGTAAAACCACTCTGACTGCAGCAATCACTACTGTTCTTGCAAAGACTTACGGTGGTTCAGCTCAGGCATTCGATCAAATTGATAACGCGCCTGAAGAAAAAGCGCGTGGTATCACCATCTCTACTTCACACGTAGAATATGACACGCCTACCCGTCACTATGCGCACGTAGACTGCCCGGGACACGCTGATTACGTTAAGAACATGATCACTGGTGCGGCTCAGATGGACGGCGGTATCCTGGTAGTTGCTGCGACTGATGGCCCTATGCCACAGACTCGTGAGCACATCCTGCTGGGTCGTCAGGTTGGTATCCCTTACATCATCGTATTCATGAACAAATGTGACATGGTTGATGATGAAGAGCTGCTGGAACTGGTTGAGATGGAAGTTCGTGAACTTCTGACTGAATACGAATTCCCTGGCGACGATCTGCCAGTAATCAAAGGTTCTGCACTGAAAGCCCTGGAAGGTGAAGCAGAATGGGAAGCGAAAATTGTTGAGCTTGGCGAAGCTTTAGATAGCTATATCCCGGAGCCAGAGCGTGCTATCGACAAGCCGTTCATCCTGCCAATCGAAGACGTATTCTCAATCTCAGGCCGTGGTACTGTTGTAACTGGTCGTGTTGAGCAAGGTATCGTTAAAGTAGGTGAAGAAGTAGAAATCGTTGGTATCAGAGATACAACTAAAACGACTTGTACCGGTGTTGAAATGTTCCGTAAGCTGCTTGACGAAGGTCGTGCAGGTGAGAACGTTGGTGTTCTGCTGCGTGGTACTAAGCGTGATGACGTTGAGCGTGGTCAGGTACTGGCTAAGCCTGGTTCAATCACTCCTCACACTCAGTTTGAAGCGGAAGTATACGTACTGTCTAAAGATGAAGGCGGTCGTCACACTCCATTCTTCAAAGGTTACCGTCCACAGTTCTACTTCCGTACAACTGACGTAACTGGTGCCGTTGAGCTGCCAGAAGGCGTAGAAATGGTAATGCCTGGTGACAACCTGAAATTCGTCGTTGACCTGATCGCTCCAATCGCGATGGAAGAAGGTCTGCGCTTCGCAATCCGTGAAGGTGGTCGTACAGTAGGTGCTGGTGTTGTAGCTAAAATCATCAAGTAATTGATGACTACACACTAGTCCAAAAAAGGTCGCGCAAGCGGCCTTTTTTGTTTTTCTTTTCCTCCCGCAAAATTAGCAACTTAAAACATATCGGCTATAGTTAAGTCATCTTCTTCGTTACTCAGTAATCCCAGCTTCTTCATGACAAAAAGTTTGGCAATTATCTGGCTGCTGTTCAGCGTTGTATTCTGTACAACGTCTTTTCATGCAAGCGCGTTAAATGCTGAAAACTCCATTGCTGTCGTCGTTCACTCCGACAGTGCCGTACAGTCCCTTTCGAAAGCTGAAGTCATCGATTTATTTATGGGGCGATTTACCGAGACATCTGACGGCGAAGTACTCATTCCCCTTGATTACAAATCTGAGCTTAATCTGAAAGGAGAGTTTTATCAGACCCTGGTAAACCGTTCTCTGCGTCAGGTGAACTCGTACTGGTCACGTTTACTGTTTTCCGGTCGAGCCAAAGCGCCGGTTCAGGTGAATTCGGTAGCAAATCTCGGTGAGTTGTTTAATGGCAATCAGCACTATATTGCCTATGTTCCAATGAATGCTGTTTCAGAGGAGATGAAAATTGTTCTTGTACTCGAATAAAATCCGTCTCTTACTCCTTTTACCTTTGTTGCTGGTCTCTGCCGCGGCACAGTGCGCGGATGACGATAACTGGCGTTTCAGCGGGTTTGCGACAGTCGGCGCCAGTTACAGCAGTAACGACGAGCTTGCGTTCCGTTCCTCTTATCTGAATAAGCCCAGAAAGCATTTTAATGTCTTAACCGATACCATGGTCGGGTTTCAGTTCAACTATCACTTCTCAAACGATCTGGACTTAGTGGTACAGGCAATAGCACAGGACCGCGGTGACAGCGAAGTTGCCAACTATTTTGAAATGGCCTTCCTGCGTTATCAGTTCGACCGGAACTGGTCTGCCCGTGTTGGCCGGATGAATTACAACGCCTATTTACTCTCTGAATACAGAAATGTCAGCTATGCCTATCCATGGGTGAGACCGCCGGTCGATTTCTATTTGCCCACTTCATCGGTGTCGTATGTGGACGGTGCTGAGATCCAATACCGCCATAATGCGAATGACGGCGTGTGGCAGCACACATTTGCTGCCGGTAAATCAGAAAGTAACCTGTTTGCCCTCGACAGTTTTACCACGATTTATTACGACTATGTTCTGAATGCTACCACCACTTACGAGGCGTACGACTGGCTTGTAAAAGTAACCGGATCCTACTTCATGGGAGAGAGAACCCGCATTAGCGGCGGAGATTTCGAAGGCTTTTACGATAGTCTGCTGGCAGTACCCGATGTGCTCTGGCCCGGCGTTGATGAAGTTTATGATCATTTACACATGGACAATGAGCCCATCTGGTATTTGTCTTTAGGGTATCAGTACAACAACGATGAATGGCTCGTCATGGCAGAAATGGTCGCGATGGATTCAGCCTGGACCCTTTTATCTCCCTATGTATCCGGGTATATCAGCCTTGGCTACCGGTTTGGTGACTTTCTGCCTTACATCACCCTCGCGGGCATAGAAGAAACTGAATCATCCCGGCAATTGCCAGTTCCTGATTTCTCACAGGCGCCGGATGCAGAAACAGCACAATATCTCGGTTTACTGTCGTTCGCCAGCCAGGAGATTTCGAATGCGATTTCACAAAGTCAGCGCTCAGTGGGTGTGGGAGTACGGTGGGATGTATCGCCGTCGTCAGCAATAAAATTCCAGTACGACCATTACTGGATTGACGTTCCCGGTTATGCGCTCTGGGGAGTGAGTTTGTATCAGCAAGTATCCGGAGACCACATGAGCAACGTTGTCAGCCTGACATACAGTACAACATTTTGACGTAACGCAAACGGATTGCACGAATGTTTCTACGCAGACTACACATCCGGGTTGCCTCTATTATCGCTCTAATCGGAGGGATTATTGCCATTGCCGGTGGCAGTATCGTGTATCAGCAGAGCGAAGACTCTCTGATGTTCATCACTGAACAACTGGTGGCACAACTTGCTGACAGTACCCGCAAGCCTTCTGCTATCGCCGTTTATGTGGAAGACGATATTCTGGCCAAAGAGATCACCGAAGGTCTGGTAAGAAATGATTTGGTCATGGCCGCCGTGGTGACGACTAATGAAGGAGTACTGGCCCAAAGCGGGGAGCTTACAACGCAGGAAGGTGGTGTTGTTATTCCTTTGATTCATCCGTTTATCGAGGATCAAACCATCGGTAAGCTCTCTATTTATCCTGACATTGAATTTATTCAGCGCAACGTAAGCGAGTTCGCGATGCAGGGGAGTTTATCGATGTTACTGGTTGCTTTGTGCATTACTGTGGCCGTAGCAATAGTGACTAACGAAATGCTGTCCAGACCATTATTGAAGCTGAGTCGCGAGTTTGAGCGGGTTGACCCTTCCGACCCTGACAACCTGCAAACTATCACAGTAGTGAAGAAACGGCAGGATGAACTGGGCAAGCTGATTGGCCGGATGAACGGAATGATATCCGCGACGCGGCATTTCTACTTACAGGAAAAGCAACTTCGCAAAGACACCGAGAAACTGGAACGGCAATTCCGTCTTCTTTTTGAAAGGGCCACGATAGGTATTGCGCTGATTTCCCCGAAAAAAGGTCTGCTACAGGCAAATCCGGCGTTCAGAAATATGCTGGGTGATATCAGTTCGCTGGACACATTTTGTCGTAAATTTAACGAGTCCGGGCAGGTTGAAGCTATCGCTTCCAGCTTCTCAAAAAGAGAAAACGCTGAACAGGACTCTGTCGACCTTTCCTATTACGAGAACGGGGAAGTTAAATGGGTGCACTGTCTGTTTGCTTACGTCAGTGAACAACGCATCAGTCAACATCGCGAGGGTGAAGCACTCATTGAAGTTATCGTTAATGATATTACCGGGCGCATCCGGCGCGAAGAGCAGGTGCGTTTTGCTGCTGAACATGATCCCCTTACGGGTTTGCATAACCGGCGGGGTGGTGAACCTTTCCTCAGAAATCTCATTTCTGCCTCTGCCGGTAATGACAAAACCTTTGTATTGATGATGATCGATCTGGACAAATTTAAACCGGTAAACGATGAGTATGGCCATGAAGCCGGAGATAAAGTGCTTGAAGCGGTGGGGAGCCGGATCCCGAGATTTTTTGCCGATTCCACCTGTGTATGCTGTCGCTGGGGAGGAGATGAATTTGTTGTTGGCCTGCTGGCAGGCAGGACCTTCCTTAATGACATCGACATTCAGTGCAAACTGCTTATCGATATGATCAGCGTACCGGTACCTGTTGAAGGCGTCGGCACGTGTGCTGTTTCTGCAACCGTCGGCGCCATTCTGCTGAAGCGTGAGCATGCTGAACTGACCACTTTACTGGCGAAAGCTGACGAGTTGATGTATGCCGTAAAACGGGAACACCGGGGCGGACATCGCATCGAATCGTATTAGAATTTCCGCACTCTCCGGGCAGTGTTGCATTTATTCAGGTGAATGAACTGTAATGCATTATGTACGCAGGTAAAATTTAACAGCTTGTAAATTATCAGGATGTGTCGTCACACGCCTGTCAATGCTGTATAAAAAAGCTTCACAACTCAGTGTACATTTCGTTACTTTAAATAATGATAACAACGTACCCTCTAACTCAGGATTAATCTATGCAGTCAATAATGATCGTCGTCCTTGGCATCATAGGCATGCTACTAGGATGGTTTGTATACTCCAGGTTCATTGCCGATAAGATTTTCCGTCTCGACGACAGTTTTGTGACGCCTGCTCACGAACTGCGCGACGGAGTCGATTACGTGCCCACAAACAAAGTGGTTTTATGGGGCCACCACTTTACCTCCGTAGCCGGTGCTGCTCCCATTGTCGGGCCGGCTATCGCCGTATACTGGGGTTGGGTTCCTGCTGTGCTGTGGGTGGTATTCGGTACCATTTTCTTCGCCGGTGTCCACGATATGGGCGCTTTGTGGGCGAGTAACCGCCATAAAGGGAAGTCCATGGGGGCGCTGTCTGAAAGTGTTATCGGGAAACGCTCCCGTGCGCTTTTCATGGTCGTCATCTTCCTGGTACTGCTGATGGTAAATGCGGTATTCGGCGTGGTGATTGCGAAGTCGTTTGTCTCTCAGCCTAACGCGGTTTTCCCTGCCTGGATGGCGATTGTTGTTGCCCTGGTGATTGGCCAGCTACTTAAGCGCAATTTCAGCCTCATCCCCATGTGTGTGGTTGGTATTATTGTGCTTTATGCATCGGTTTATGCGGGCAGTTATATCCCTCTTGAGCTGCCGGAAACCATGTTTGGTTTATCCGCTAACGCCAACTGGATCATTATTCTGTTCATCTATGCTGCCATTGCATCGCTGTTACCGGTCTGGATGCTGCTGCAACCACGTGATTTTATCAACGGTATGCAGTTACTGGTTGGCTTACTGCTGCTTTACGGAGCGGTATTTATGTCTATGCCGGATATCACAGCACCGGCGTTTAATACGCAAACTGCTATTGATACACCGAGCCTTATCCCGCTGCTGTTCGTTACCATTGCCTGTGGTGCTGTTTCCGGTTTCCACGGAATTGTATCTTCCGGTACCAGCTCCAAGCAGCTGAATAAAGAAACGGATGCCCGTTTCGTTGGTTATCTCGGTGCCGTAGGCGAGGGAAGTCTTGCGCTTATCACCATCGTTGCAGTAAGTGGCGTTGCCTTAGCCGCTTCCCCTGAAGAATGGCACGAAGTGTACAGTCACCTTGGCGACGGCAGTGTTGCTGCTTTCATTACCGGTGGCGCAAACCTTATCCAGCAAGGCTGGGGATTACCGGTTGATTTCTCATCCACTATTCTGGCCGTTATGGTAGTGCTGTTTGCCGGTACTACCATGGACTCAGGTGTACGTTTACAACGTTATATCATCCAGGAATGGGGCGAAATTTATAACCTTAATATCCTTAAAAATGGCGTTGTCGCTACGTTGGTTGCAGTGGGTACCTGTTTGCTGCTGTCATTCGGTGCCGGTGGCGCATCCGGTTCCGGCGGTATGATTATCTGGCCATTGTTCGGGTCGACTAACCAAATCCTGGCGTCCCTGACATTGCTGGTCATCTCGGTAATGTTGATCAAAATGAACCGCCCGGCCATATACACGCTTATTCCGATGACGTTTGTTCTGGTGATGGCATTCTTTGCCGGTGTCATTAAGCTTCAGGAATACTGGGCAGCGGAAAATTACCTGCTGGTATTCCTGGATGCAGTGGTACTGGTTGTCAGTGTGCTGGTTATGCTGGAAGCCTGGTCTGTTATCGCTAAATTCAAGCGGGAAAAACAGCAAGCATAAGCATGCATCCTTACTGAAATTAAACAGCCGGCACTTGCCGGCTGTTTTGTTTTTACCGGTGGACAACAGAATATCTGCAAACTGTCTGCAGATACGTTATGGTTATTTTTCGCGTCTAATTAACGGGTTTGGCAACTCTATGTTTCTGCTGATTGTTTATATTTTAATAGCGCTGGGCTTTTCATTTCTTTGCTCAATAGCTGAGGCGGTGATCCTGAGTATTTCTTCTGCCTATATCTCAGTGCTGGAAAAGGAAGGTGCACCTTCCGGCAAATTGCTGCGGGGATTAACCGATGATATCAACAAGCCCTTATCCGCCATTCTGACATTAAATACCATTGCCCATACCATGGGAGCTGCGGGAGCGGGTGCACAGGCCGCCGTGGTGTTTGGCGACGCGTATCTGGGGATCATCAGTGCTATTTTAACCTTACTGATCCTGATCTTTTCTGAGATCATTCCAAAGACGCTGGGTGCCACCTACTGGCGGGCACTGGCGACACCGACGGCATGGTTTCTGAAATACCTCACCTGGTTATTAACCCCCTTTGTATGGTTTTCTGAAAAGCTCACAAAAGGGTTTAAAGAAGAAAGCCCGCTAAGAGGACTGAGCCGCAACGAATTGCAGGCAATGGCTGAGTTGTCGTGGCAGGAAGGACAACTGGCCGAAAAGGAGACCGCCTTTCTGAAAAACATGCTGAATATGCATGAAGTGAAGGTGCGGGATGCCATGACTCACCGTACGTCGATGTTCTCCTTATCAGAAACCATGACAGTGGAAGGCTTCTTCCATAAGCATGCTCACATGGAGTTCTCCCGCATACCGGTTTATACCGGCGAAGACAGTGAGCATATCCATGGTTTTGTTATGCGTTCAGATTTACTGCTGGCCTACGCCAGAGGGAATACGCAAAAACAACTGAAAGATTACCGGCGGGATATGATAACGGTATTGAGCAGTATGCCTATTGCCAATGTCCTTGATTTGTTCATGACACGGCGGGTGCACATTTTCATGGTAGTGGACGAATACGGCGGTCTGGAAGGGATTGTTACGCTGGAAGATATTCTTGAGCATCTTCTCGGTATTGAAATAGTAGATGAGAAAGACAATACGGTCAGCATCCGTAAATATGCACAGAATATGGCGCGCCGCAGGGCTGCTATGCTGATGAAAAACGTGCCCGACCTTGGCGGCGATGATTAAAAAATCCCTAGCCCGCCAGAGGCAACTGCACCACAACACAAACCCCGGTGTTGTCCGGCAGGTTACTCAGTTGCACGCGCCCCTTGTGGTAGCCGGCAATCATATTGGCAATAAACAGTCCTAAACCAAGGTGAGGGTGTTCAGCGGATTTGTGACGTTCTTCATCCGGCCTCACCGATACCATCGACTGCAACAGGTTGTCGTTCATGTTATCGGGTAACGGTGGTCCCGGGTTGGTCACCGACAGTTTTACGGATTTACCTTCCCGCCATAAGTGCACCGTAATCGTATCACCGGTGTGACTGAACTCCACCGCATTGGCGATAATTTTATCCAGCATCTGCGCGAATAAATCCCCTGAGCCCCGTAATTTTGCCTCTTCCAGCGAGATTTTAAGTTGGAAGGTGCGTTCAGAAAAAACATGGGCGTAGCCATCAATACAGCCGGAAACGACAGCTGCTGCATCGAACAGTTCGGGGTCTTCCTGTGCGATAGCATGTTCCAGTCGTGTGGCTTCACTCATACTGTTTAAAATGGTGCTTAACCGGGTGATGCCGCTTTGCGCCCGCCCAATCAGAACAGACTGCTGGGAAGGATCTTTCACTTCGCTGATGGTGTCCAGTGATGAACGCACAACGGCAATAGGCGTCCGCAATTCGTGGGAGAGTCGTGAGGCCATGTTTTCCAGATACGAATTGTATTGCTGAAGACGGTTTAACACGCCGGCGAAGGACTGATGCAAGTCATCAATTTCATCTACACGGCGCACTGCCGGTAAACTGCCGACAATTTTTCCGTTATCGTCAATCACTGCCTCAGTGTTGTCTCTCAGTGTCCGCACCCGGTTAGAAATACGGTTAGCAAACAGAAATAAACTGAGGGTGCCCAGCAGCATTACTGCCAGGATTACGTGGAAAAGTTGCTCCAGAGCACGGTTTCGCAGGGTACGGATGCCGTTGGTGGTTTGCTCAACCACCACTGCACCCATTACGTTTTCCTCAATATAAATAGGGTAAGCGGCGGAAAGAATAACGGCTTTACTGTCAGGAGAAAGCCGCCATAAGGAATCCGGTGTGCCGGACAGCGCCGAGGCAATATCTTTTCCGGCCAGCGCATACGCGCCCTGCAACTCATCAACAAATCCGGCTGGCGGACGGGTCAGAATATGATAATAGAGCGGCAGCAAAACATGCTGCTCAAGCCACTGCCACCAGCGATAGCCCTGTTGTTCCTGATTTCTTACTTTAAACCCTGATGCAGACTGGATCGAGCCGGCTCTGGCCAGTACGCGCATATGGTTATCGACTACCCACACCCGTGAATCGGCATATTTAAGTCCGGAAAGGATGCGTTCAATTTCCGGCGACGGCGTCAGTACCGTGCCCATGCCGTCGGCCTGATTGGGATTCGCTGTACCCACCGCATAGCGTTTCTCCCGGCTGGCCAGGTCGTCCACATCAACCAACGCAAAGGCGAGGGCGCCTGTGGTCATACTCAATGGAAAGCGCAGTTCAATACCGTATCCCTCACCGGTTAGTTGCCAGCGTCCCTGAATTCGCAATTCGTTATCTGTGGCTCTGTAGCCCCCCGGCGTATCATCCAGTTTAAACGCATTCACCCAGCCTTCTGAGTAAGGTGCAATGACAAAACGTTCCAGTTCGCCGTCACCGGCAATGACACTGATCAGCAAATGGTCGCTCTGATCGACGGCAAGGGCGTTAGATGCACGCCACACAACACTGTCATCCTGCACATCAAACATGGCATACAGGTATTTTCCGTAGCGTCCTACCATATGATTAAAAGACAGTGTGACCGGCGGAAAATCCGCAACTTTGCCAAACCAGGAAACCACCTGACCTTCACCGTATTGCTGACTGAGACCCGAGACAGCATTCCAGTCTGAGAATTTACCATCCAGCTGAATGGGGGTGGGGATGGGCGGAGCGTACAAATCTGTTCCGGGGCGAACATCTTTTAAATAGGCAGACTGACTGTCAAACAGAGCAGGGCGTTCGTGCAGGGCAGTGGCCACCGCTCTTGCTGTGCCAATCATGGTTTGCTCCTGCCCGGTCCGCAAATACTGCTCAAGCTCCCACACATAGCGGTAACCCAGCCATGGGATGGTGAACAAAAATAGCGACAGCACCAGCAATTGCAGGCGGATAGAAAAGCGTAAGTTCACGAACAATCAGCCCTGCCAGCGATAACCCATGCCATACACCGTATCGATATGATCAAAGGTGCTGTCCAGCTGGATAAACTTTTTGCGCATGCGTTTAATATGGGACGTAATGGTGGTGTCGTCGACAACCATCCGGGATTCGTCCATCAGCTGTTGCCGGCTTTTTACATGCCCGGGATGTTTAATCAGTGCATGCAGCATCCAGAACTCTGTGACTGTCAGGGCAACTGGCTCGTTCTTCCAGCTTACTGTCATGCGGCTGACATCTACACTTAAATGACCAAGCTGAATTTGTTCGCTTTGTTGCTTCGGCGAGGATAATAAATCCGTGCGCCTGAACAGGGCGGCTATACGTGCAAGCAGGTGCGCCATACTGATATCTTTGGTCAGATAGTCGTCGGCTCCCATACGCAGTCCGCTGATGGTATCCACATCGTTATCTCTGGCGGTAAAGAAAATGACCGGCATGGTCTGGGATAGCTGTCGCAGTTGCTGACACAACATGAAGCCGCCTTCCATTTCTTCTTTCAGGCCAATATCAATAATAGCCAGATCAGGCAGCGCCTGTGAGAAAGCTGCAGAAGCGGATGGCCTGTCGGCATAGGCATTCACCTGATAACCCTGCGCCTGCAGTGCAGCAATATAGTTTTCCCTGATAGCAGCATCATCTTCAACAAGAGCAATAGTTCTTGGCATCGTCATTAATCTTTTCAGTTTCAGTGGCATGACTATACACCATGAAAACTGAACAATACCTGATTAAGACAAATATCCCCCGTAACGCCACTTTTTGGCCATATTTGCCCTGTTTGACCGGCGTAGCGTGGTGCTGGTGACCAGATTGCCCTGATTTATCACAATGCTTCGCCACCTTTCCCCATTTCACTTTGGGCATGGTCAGATTGTGCCGGTTTAATGCTTACCATCAACACTCACTCTGGTAAGGAAATGAACATGACAGGTAAAAAAGTACTTTTAGCAGGCATCATCGCGCTTATGGTTAACCCGGTAGCACTGGCAGCCAGCGACAAGCATTATCAGGAACAAAAAGACAAAGCTGCGGCAGTCGGATTAGGAACCGGTGTGGTTATCGGTGCTATTGTGGCAGGCCCTGTTGGCGTAGGCGTTGCCGGTATTCTGGGGGCCGTGATTGGTGACAGCAAGGCAACCAGTGAACAGTTAAAAGACACACAGGCTGATTTAATGGCCAGCAATGCTGCATTAACTGAATCTCAACAGCAGCTTCTGGCAGTAAGAGATGCACTGGAGTCAGCGCAACTACAAGCCTCAATAACGCAGGTAGGTTTAACGTCCTATCTGGAAGAGCAGGTGATGGCGATGGAAAGTGCCATTCAGTTTAAAAGCGGCTCTGACGATATCGAAGCACTGTACAGTACGCAGCTTGATTTAATTGCGAAGGCGCTTAAGCAACATGAAGGACTGGGGATCCGGTTAACCGGTTATGCGGACTATCGCGGCGAAGCCACCTTTAACCAGACATTGTCAGAACAGCGCGCCGGCGCGGTTAAACAGGCACTCACAGCACGGGGTGTGAGTGAAGATAAAATTGCCCTGCTTGCTGTCGGGGAAGCGGGTAGTCAGCATTCTTCTGCAGAAAATACCTTCTTCGACCGCAAAGTGGTTATGCAAATCTTGCCAGCCGGACAGGCTATGACAGCACAGCGTTAATTCCTTTCGTTAATCCTCCCAACCCCCACGTTTAGCGCCCGCAACGGGCGCTTTTTTCATGTTATTATTAACGGCTTAATGAAAACAAAACAGGCAAAGCATGAAAGCGCTGGATATCACAGATTTGAAGAAAATCTACAAAGGTGGCGTGCAGGCACTGCGCGGCGTCAACCTGCATGTAGATGAGGGTGATTTTTTTGCCCTGCTGGGACCTAACGGTGCCGGTAAATCCACCACCATCGGCATTATCAGTTCACTGGTTAACGCCAGCGAAGGCGATGTGAAAGTGTTCGGGTACGATTTGAATACTGAAAAAGAAAAGGCTAAATCCTACATTGGTCTGGTGCCGCAGGAATTTAACTTCAACCAGTTCGAAACCGTACTGCAAATCGTACTGAATCAGGCGGGTTACTATGGTGTGCCCCGCAACGTGGCTAAAGAACGGGCCGAAAAATACTTAAAGCAGCTCGACCTGTGGGAAAAGAAAGACATGCCTGCGCGCACGTTGTCAGGGGGCATGAAGCGCCGCCTGATGATTGCACGGGCGTTAATGCACGAACCCAAATTACTGATTCTGGATGAGCCCACCGCCGGTGTGGATATTGAAATCCGCCGGTCTATGTGGGACTTTCTCAAAACCATCAATGAACAGGGGATCACTATCATCCTGACGACCCATTATCTTGAAGAAGCGGAAATGCTGTGCCGCAATATCGCGATCATTGATAAGGGAACGATAGTGGAAAACACCAGCATGAAGTCACTGCTGGCCAAATTAAGCATGGAAACATTTGTGCTGGATCTTGGCAATTACGCTAACAAGCCGCTCATTTCAGGTTTTACTCACCGTTTGCTGGATGAAAATACGCTGGAAGTGGATGTGGAGAAAACCGAAGGGCTGAATCCGGTATTTACCCAGTTAACAGAGCAATCGGTGCCGGTGCTCAGTATGCGTAACAAGTCGAACCGGCTGGAGGAGTTGTTTGTTACTCTGGTTGAGAATGGCCGTAAAGCCAAAGAGGAGGCGTAATCATGCACGGACAAAATAACTGGATTGCGCTGAATACTATCTGGATTAAAGAATGTACCCGCTTTCTGCGCATCTGGGTACAAACACTGGTGCCGCCGGCAATTACTATGACACTGTATTTTGTCATTTTCGGTAGTCTGATTGGTGAAAGGATTGGTCAGATGGGCGGCTTCACCTATATGGAGTTTATTGTACCCGGACTGATCATGATGTCTGTGATCACGAACTCTTATTCAAATGTGTCATCGTCGTTTTTCAGCGCCAAATTCCAACGCAATATTGAAGAATTGCTGGTGGCTCCTGTACCGACCTGGGTGATCATTTTCGGTTACGTGGGCGGCGGCGTTGCCCGTGCCATCTTAATCGGCATTATTGTGACCTGTGTATCAATGTTTTTCGTTGATGTACAAATTCACAACCTGGCTGCCATTGTGGTTACCTTACTGCTTACCTCGACCCTATTTGCTACCGCCGGTCTGGTAAACGCGGTTTTTGCAAAAACCTTTGATGATATCAGCATGGTGCCCACTTTTGTGCTGACCCCGCTGACCTATCTGGGCGGTGTATTCTACTCGTTAACGCTGTTACCGGAATTCTGGCAAATTGTCAGTAAGGCGAACCCGATCGTGTACATGGTGAATGGTTTCCGCTACGGCTTTTTAGGTGTGTCAGACGTTAATGTTTCTGTGTCCATTGCCATTCTTGTCGGCTTCAACGTGGTGCTTTACGCTGTTGCGCATCATCTGCTGACAAAAGGTCGCGGGATCCGGAGTTAACTGTGAGTACCGGTAATTCCCGTGAAGTATTGAGTAATCAGCAGGGCATTAATGAGAAGCTCGACGAATTGGTTGAGCGGTATCGCCGCACGGAAAACCAGCGTCCGGTGAGTGACCATACCCGCACATCTTTTGATGACGTGTGTGCGTGGCTGGATGACTGGCAGGGCGATGTGATTCTGGATTCCTGCTGTGGGGTAGGGGAAAGCACGGCCAACCTGGCTGAACGCTTTCCTGATGCCAGAGTTATTGGTATTGATAAGTCGGCGCTTAGAGTAGATAAGCACGTGCACTATCAGTCAGAAAGTCAGAACTACGCTGTGTTTCGTGCAGATGTAAATGACTTCTGGCGTTTGGCACGCACGGCGGACTGGAATATTGTGCAGCACTTTTTGCTGTACCCTAATCCTTATCCAAAACCGTCTCAGGTACAAAAGCGCTGGTACGCTTCTGCTTCCATGGTGGATATTATGGCGCTGTGCAGCAACATTGAGGTGCGCAGCAACTGGTTGTTGTATCTGATGGAATTTGCCCGCGCGGCAAGTCACTATGGTTTATCCGGAGATATCAGTGAAATCACCGGTGATAACCACATGACTCCCTTCGAGCGGAAGTACCGTGGCAGCGGGCAACCATGCTGGCGGTTGACTACCCGTTACGATGAAGCTGTTTGATGATATGTGTAAGTAACAAAGGCCGGTTATCCGGCCTTTGTTCTGTCTGTTCCGTATCGGGGGCTGAGATCAGTGGGCAGCGGCGTTGCGCGGCACCGGAGCCGGTTCACAGAATACAAAACCCTGTGCATACTGAATCGGCAGTTGCATCACCTTTTCCAGGGTATCGGCATCTTCGACATGTTCGGCCACAATACTCATATGCCGGCTTTTTGCGAGATCACAGATACTGAGTATGAAATCCTCGATTTCTTCGCTGTGGTCGAGCCGTCGCAATAAGCCGCCGTCCAGTTTTACGCCGCGTATTGGCAGCGACATCAGTTTACGCACATTGCCGCTGCTTTTGCCCAGATTATCAATGAACACCCCCATTCCGCTGTGCATAGATTTATCGATAAAGCGCTTGAGGGTTTCATAATGGTGGCTGGCAACGTCAGCACTGACTTCCACACATACCCGTGAAGGATTCGGATAGTTGGCAAGTTGGGTGATAAGCGAGTTCAGCAGCTCTTCGTTATTGAGATCAGAGGCATCCAGGTTGATGTTCCAGGGCGTATTGGATTCTTCGAAATACACCGCACTTTTGCAAAACATCATTTCAGCCAGTTGGTGAATATGGTTGTTACGCTCAATGAGGAACAGAAAATCGCTGGGCAGGAAAACCCGTTGCTCAGGCGTAACAAGCCGTGCAAGGCATTCATAACGCCATACAATTTCTGACCTGATATCGACGATTGGCTGAAAGTAAGGCACAATAGATTCGAGAGTGTAGCTGTCTGTTATTTCACGAATTGGCATGTCACTCGCCTCTGGCTATTCCTGTCTTTTCACTATAGCAGACGTTGTCAGATTACCCATTCTCTATTTTCACATATTCGTGTTAACCGTAATGATGGGCGGTATTTAAAGTCATTTGGCGTGATTATCACTACCGTTTAATCCGTCTTATACTTGGCGCAGGCGTGTTTCCGGGGTAAAGTTCGGCACTTTGTAAGATACGTGCTAAGTTTTCATTGTCACTGACGATGTTTGTCAGGGTGCAGCCGGTGTTGTACTTTGCCTGTGGCGAAGCGCGGTTTGCTCCAATTTAATTAAGAGGTGTGTGGAGTGGGTGAAGCACAAGTCAGTCTGAAACATCTGTTTCGGGTCTTTACTAAACCTGAACACAAAGACTCAAAGCTCGCACAAATCGAACAGCATTTGTCCGATAACATTCTGGATTTCCTGTCTCAGCACGTAGTAACGAAAAAGACGTCGCTGGAAGAGGTTGAGCAGGACTTTTCTGATCCCTTCGTGCCGGAATCTCCTGAGTTTGTTTCTTCTCACGCTGAGTCGTTGCTGAACAAGCTGGTCGCCCATTCTGTCAATACCTATTCCCCGACCTTTATTGGTCATATGACCTCTGCGTTACCCTATTTTCATTTGCCACTGGCTAAATTGCTGGTGGGCCTGAATCAGAATCTGGTAAAAATCGAAACATCTAAAGCCTTCACACCGCTTGAACGGCAAGTGCTGGGTATGATGCATAACCTGGTTTATGGCCAGGAAGACAGCTGGTATCAGCAGTATTTGCACAGCGCCAGACATGCACTGGGAGCGTTCTGCTCGGGTGGTACAGTGGCAAACATTACAGCGCTTTGGGTTGCACGAAATAAAATTCTCGGGCCGGATAAGAAATTTGCCGGTGTGGCTAAGTCAGGTCTGGCTGCTGCTTACCGCCATTATGGTGTTAACCAGATGGGCGTGATGTGCTCCCGCCGTGGTCACTACTCATTGTCCAAAGCCGTGGATGTGCTGGGGATCGGACGTGATAACCTTATTACCCTGCCATGCCCGCAACAAACCCTGTCACCTGAACAGGCGCTGGCTGAAGGCCATCGCTATCAGGAAGAAGGCAATAAGTTGCTGGCTCTGGTGGGTGTTGGCGGTACTACGGAAACCGGTCACGTTGATCCGCTGGATGAGTTGGCAGATGTGGCCCGTGAGCTGGATTGCTGGTTCCATGTGGATGCTGCCTGGGGCGGCGCTACGTTGTTTTCCGGCACCCACCGGAGCAAGCTTAAAGGCATAGAGCGTGCAGATTCAGTTACCATTGATGCGCATAAGCAAATGTACGTGCCCATGGGCGCTGGTATGGCACTGTTTAAGAATCCTGAAGACGCCAATGCTGTGCGCCATCATGCCCAGTACATTCTGCGTCAGGGTTCGAAAGACTTAGGTGCTACAACGCTGGAAGGCTCCAGAAATGGTATGGCGATGATGGTGTATGCGTCATTACATATCTTTGGCCGCCGGGGTTATGAACTGCTGATCGACCAGAGTATCAGTAAGGCAAAAGCCTTTGCCCGTATGATTTCAGAGCATCCTGATTTTGAACTGGTGACAGCACCCACATTATCACTGCTGACTTACCGCGTTTGTCCGCCGGTTGTTCAGGAAAAACTGAAAACCGCTTCTGATGACGAGAAAGCACGCCTGAATCACAAAATTGATGCGCTGGTGGTGAATGTGCAAAAGCTGCAACGTGAAGCCGGTAAATCCTTCGTGTCACGTACCCGTCTTGAAAACCCGGACCTGAATCCGAAGCCGGTAACTGTATTTCGTGTAGTGCTGGCCAATCCGCTGACGACAGAGCAGGATTTAAAGAATATTCTGCAGGAACAGTCTGAAATCGCCCGCGCCCGCCATGCCTGGGCAGAGCTGGAGAAAACCATTCCTTCTGCGGTTGCCGGTTAATATCTTCCGGTAAGCTCCGCAACATCGCAGTAACCTGCGGGATCAAAAAAGCCGCGCAAGGGTATTTAACCTTTGCGCGGCTTTTGTTTGTGCGTACGCTACTTGCTAAAGTGAATATTGTCGATGAGACGGGTGCTGCCCAGATACGCAGCTATAAGGATAACGAACTCCGTCGACGCTGCAGTCGCATCAGTCAGGTCAGCAGCATTTTTAACTGCCAGATAATCCGTGCGGAATCCCGACTTATTAATGTGAGCACTTACTGTCGATATAAGTGATTTGAAGTCTGTCTCGCCAGCGAGAATTGCGGCTTTCATATCGCACAGTTGCTGATAGATAACCGGTGCAATTTCACGTTCATGCGCCGTGAGATAACCGTTGCGTGAACTCATTGCCAGGCCGGAGGTCTCTCTTTCCGTCGGAACCCCATTGATAGACAGACCCATAGATAAGTCTTTCGCCATCAGACGGATAACCTGCAATTGCTGAAAATCCTTTTCACCGAAAAAGGCGGTATCCGGAGAAACCATATTAAACAGTTTGCAAACAATGGTAGCGACACCACGGAAATGTCCCGGACGACTTTCGCCGCATAAGATAGAGGAAATGCCGGGGACTTCGACAAAGGTTTGCTGCTCAAGGCCTCTGGGATACATTTCTGCCACTGATGGCAGAAAAACAGCATCCACGCCAAGGTTTTCGAGCTTTTCTTTATCTGCATCCAGTGTGCGGGGATAGTTATCCA
This sequence comes from Alteromonas sp. NFXS44, assembly GCF_040148705.1. Lineage (NCBI taxonomy): Bacteria > Pseudomonadati > Pseudomonadota > Gammaproteobacteria > Alteromonadales > Alteromonadaceae > Alteromonas > Alteromonas sp. NFXS44. The sequence goes on from NZ_JAGDEA010000002.1 coordinate 22,869, forward strand.
GATCTTCATTTTTCCCGAATTGCATCGGATTGACGAAAATCGATACCACCACAATATCGCACTCAGCTTTCGCTGCACGCACAAGCTGCATATGACCGTTATGCAAATTACCCATCGTCGGCACAAAGCCGACAGTTTTACCTGCCTGCACCCATGCGCTGCGTTGCACACGCAAGTCTTCAACCGTTGTCAGAGATTTCATGAATTACTCGAAGCTGTGAGAGGCGCCCGGGAAAGCACCGCTTTGAACATCGCTGATATACTTTTGCACCGCTTTTCGCATATCACCGGTTTCTGCCAGAAAGTTCTTTGAGAACTTCGGCATGTAATTGGCTGAGATGCCGAACATGTCGTGCATCACCAGAATCTGTCCGTCAGTACCGGCTCCTGCACCAATACCGATAACCGGAATGGACAGTGCTTCAGACACTTTTTTACCTAAAGAGGTCGGCACACACTCCAGCACCAGCAACTGCGCGCCGGCTTTTTCCAGCGCAAGGGCATCTTCAAGGAGTTTTGCCGCTTTATCTTCTTCACGGCCCTGTACTTTAAAGCCGCCAAAAACATGAACAGACTGCGGGGTAAGACCAAGGTGTCCGCACACAGGAACACTGCGCTCTACCAGGCCTCTGACAGTCTCTGCCAGCCACGCACCGCCTTCAATTTTCACCATGCTGGCACCGGCAGCCATCAGTCTGGCAGCGTTCTGATAAGCATGTTCAGGTGTGTCATAAGACATAAAAGGCATATCAGAAAGCACAAAAGCCCGTTTCGTACCTTTTCTCACCGCGCGGGTGTGATAAGCAATATCGTCTGTGGTGACGGGCAGGGTGTCTTCTTCACCTTGCAGCACCATGCCCAGCGAGTCACCGATAAGCAGGACATCAATATTCTGTTCATCGAACATCTTGGCAAAGCTTGCGTCATAGGCGGTGAGGGCGGTTATCTTCTCGCCGGCTGCTTTTTTGGTTTGAAGACCGGAAATGGTGATTTTTTTCATGGGAACAACCTCATTTGACACACCCCTGAGGGTGTTGAACAGATTGCGAACTATACGGATTTTAAGACTGATTGGAAGGCGTTATACGCCGAAGTCCCTCAAGATTGCAGCGTGACACCCACAAGGCGATGGGGTTACCGTCCGGCATGATCATAGATGGCGCAATTTCAAACAGCGGCACCATCACAAACTCCCTGGCGGCCATACCATAGTGAGGCAGGGTTAACTCAGCGGTGTTCATCTCTGTATTGCCGTAAAGCAGCATGTCTAAATCAAGAGTTCGCGGGCCCCAGCGCTCACCTTTGCGCTCACGGCCATGAGTATTTTCAATATTCTGTAATGCCCGCAACAGGTCCACTGGTTCCAGTGCCGTTTCCAGCAGGCACACTGCGTTAATATAGTCCGGTTGATCCTGCGGACCCATAGGAGAGGAACAATACAGAGATGAACGGGCCAGAACACGGGTATCAGCCAGTTCGCCCATAGCCTTCTTGGCAGCCTCAAGGGTTGCACCTGAATCGCCCAGATTACTGCCCAGACCAATATAAACGTGTTCTTTATGCATTTCCGGCATCCCGTTTTTCAGGTGAGCGGCGGCGTCGCTTTCGCGGGCCTGATGACTTGTTGCCTTCCGACTGGCGCAATGCGTTCAGTAACTTTTTCTGCTTACCCTGGTCAGCGTGCTGGAATTCGGTCCACCAGTCAGCCAGCTCCATTGTGTTCCCGCCTTCAATTTCGCCCCTTGCATGCAGGAAGTCATAGCCGGCACGGAATTTAGGGTGCGACAGCAACTGAAAAGCACGGCGGCCAAAGCGTCGTGGTAGCCGTTGTTGCAGGATCCAGATATCACGGATAACCGTGGAGAAACGTTTCGGGATCATAATACGTTGCACCTGACGGTGAATCACTTCACCGGAGGCAATATTAAAGGCGTCGTGCTGGTTCAGGCCGCTTTCTGCCTGCAGCTTCTGCGCATGTTCTTCCAGCGGATACCAAAGCAATGCCGCGTACAGGAAAGCCGGTGTTACCCGCTGGTTGCTGTTGATGCGCTCATCGGTATTTTCCAGCACTTTAAGAATAAACTGACACTCACGGCTGTCAGGATTTTTCGCAATGCTTTCTAACTGCGGGAATAACGGCGTTAACAACCCGTATTGCTGCAATAAGCGGAAGGTTTGCACACCGGCGCCGCCAAGGAACAACTTCAGGGTTTCTTCAAATAATCTTGCCGGCGGAATGTTTGCCAGTAAGTGTGCCAGCTCAGGGATAGGTTTTGCTGTACGGGGCGTAATCGTCATGTCCAGTTTGGCAGCAAAACGGATAGCTCGCAGCATGCGCACCGGGTCTTCACGGTAACGGGTTTCCGGGTCACCAATTAAGTCTACCTCGCGGTTTTTAACGGCATCGCGGCCACGGGCGAAGTCGGTAACTGTAAAGTCAGCCACGCTGTAGTACATGGCATTGAAGGTGAAGTCCCGGCGTTCGGCGTCTTCTTCGATAGTACCGAACACGTTATCCCGGACCAGCTGGCCCTGCGCGTCCTGCTGACCCAGTTTATTGTCTGATTCGCCTTCACTGTGGTGACCACGGAAAGTGGCAACCTCAATGATTTCCCGGCCGAATACAATGTGGGCAAGACGGAAACGGCGGCCGATCAGCCGGCAGTTTTTGAACAGGCTTTTAATTTGTTCCGGTGTGGCATTGGTAACGACATCGAAGTCTTTTGGCAGTTTACCCAGCATAAGGTCGCGGACACAGCCACCCACCAGGTACGCTTCAAAACCGGATTTATTCAGGCGGTACAGCACTTTCAGCGCGTTATCACTGATGTCTTCCCGTGAAATACCATGCTCGGCACGGGGAAGGGTATAGGCCTGTATCGTTGCTTCTGAGGCCGGGTCCTTACTTAATACCCGTTTTACCGTTTTAAACACGCGCGTAATGATGATGCTGTCTCCGAAAAAATTAAATGCCACAAAAAATAAAGGGTCTATGATAAGTGGATTCTGACGCAGCGACAATAATTTCGCGCTGCCTTGGTATTCTATCACAACCCCAGTGTTCAACTGCCCATTGTAGCACTTCCGCCGGCGGGGCATTTATACCATCTTCCGGAAGAGCTAAGCCTAAGAAGTTCAGTGCTGCGGCGAGGTTTTCCGACGGGGTTGAGTTATTGAGGGCTGCAGCATGATTCTGCTTACTCAATTTGCGCCCTTCAGACACAGAGGCCACCGGAACATGGGCATACGCCGGAGCACGTGCCTGCAGCAATTTGTAAAGGCTTAAGTGCGTTGCTGTTGTGGTAAGCAAATCGCTGCCCCGTACGATATGGGTAATACCCTGGTGTATATCGTCGGCCACCACCACCAGATTGTAAGAAAATAATCCGTCGCGACGTTTGAGCACGGTGTCTTCAAGGGCGTGGGCGTGGGCGTCGGTAACGTGTACCTGTCCCATAATACGATCATCAAACCGGGTGACCGGAGAGGTCATCTTTAACCGGATAGCCGTGCCGTCACCAGTGAGATGTTTGTCTCTGCAGGTGCCGGGGTATGTGCCGCCGGCTTCTTTAATCATCTTCCTCGTGCAACTGCACCGGTATGCCAGGCCTTGCCGGATAAACTGGTCTGTGAGCGCCTGATAACGGGCATGCTCTGCAGATTGATACATAACCTCACCGTCCCAGTGAAGATGGTGAGCTTCAAGTGTGTCCAGAATGAGTTTGTCGGCACCGCCAACGCAGCGGGGTTCGTCAATGTCTTCCATTCGCAGTAACCACTGCCCGTGATGATGTCTGGCATCAAGAAAGCTGGCAAGGGCGGCTATCAGCGAACCGAAATGAAGAGGACCTGAGGGAGAAGGGGCAAATCTGCCGGTATAAGAATGATGACCCGTCATAATATTACGAGTAAAAATGACTTAAGGCGCGGGTTTAACACCGGCGCCCTGAGTATCAGAAAAGCGTTAGCCCTGAAGCTGCTTTTCTTTGATTTCTGCCATTGTTTTACAGTCGATACATAAATCAGCTGTAGGGCGTGCTTCCAGACGGCGGATACCAATTTCGATACCGCACTGATCACAGAAACCGAAATCATCGTCTTCAATGCGACGCATGGTTTTCTCGATTTTCTTGATCAGTTTACGTTCACGGTCACGTGTACGCAGTTCAAGGCTGAATTCTTCTTCCTGCGCTGCACGGTCGACAGGATCAGGGAAGTTAGCAGCTTCGTCTTTCATGTGCGTCACAGTACGGTCTACTTCTTCACGCAGCTGATCACGCCATGCTTTAAGCAACAAACGGAAATGCTCCATTTGCGCATCGTTCATGTATTCTTCGTCAGGCTTTGGCTGGTAAGGCTCAAGGCCGGCTAAGGCTAAAAGGCCCAGGGATTTCGTTTCTTTTCCTGTTGGCATGTGCCACATCTCCTACACTACGACACCCATATGTCCTGAACAACCGGGAATCTATAGCAGAATCGCTATGTTCAGGCAACCTTTGGTGTCAAAGTTACCCTTCCGTTATTTAATGCATCCATTGCTCTTCGAATGCAAAACGCCGGTGGCGTCTGTGCACCACAACGGTAAAAAGCAAGCCGCAAATATGGCGTTCCGTTGAGAAATTGCAACCCCTTTTTCACAAAATTACTGGTAGTGATTGATTTAACTTAATATTTTGTTCGTTGATTTCGCAACCTAAAGCGATGATTTGCATTCCTTTATCATGCGCAACCCTTACGGCTGCGGCATAGTTTGGATCAATATGTTCTGCAATCCGTACTTCACGTATACCAGTATGCTGCACGCAAAACACCAGAGTCGCCGGCACGCCTGCTGCGGCCAGATTACCCAGTGTCTCACAGTGTTTTGCGCCACGGGTTGTTCTGGCATCGGGAAAGTAGCCTTTTCCCTCTTCCAGCAAAGTGACAGACTTCACTTCTATATAGGCATCGCCTTCAGCGGTAGTGATACAAAAATCGAAGCGGCTGTCGGCACCGGGTGGTGTCACCTCTGCTTTCCAGTCCTGTACGTGAGAAAATTCGGCTATGGCCTTGTTATCCAGTGCTTCCGCTACCAGTTTGTTAGCATTGTGTGTATTGATGCCGATGAAGTGTCCGTCAAAGGTCTTTGCCAGCTCCCAGGTATAGGCCAGTTTGCGTTTGGGATTATCTGAGGGGCTGAGCCAGACCTCATATCCAGGTTCGGCGCAGCCAGTCATTGCGCCGGTATTCGGACAATGCGCAACCACTTCTTCGCCTGAATCCAAGGTTACATCGGCAAGAAACCGTTTGTAACGACGAATAAGCTTTCCGTGAAGTAAAGGCGTAGTAAACTGCATACAAATAACCAGTCAATTTAATTGTCTGAAGATAAAGAACACATTGTAACAAGCTAATAAGGAATTGTTATGTCGATTTTTTCTGTGTCACTTTCCACCGGAAAGGCACCGGCTCACTGGGGCGAAAATGCCAGATTAAGCATTACAGCAGACGGTGCTGTTATCCATGTTACTGAGAAAGGCGACAGCATAAAATTGATTCGTCAGGCGGGCCGTCGTATCGACGGACTCGGCATCGCTGAAGTTCAGCTGACCGGTGACTGGTCTAAAGAGCAACAATGGGCTTTTGCCCTGAGTTATACCCGTGCGAGAAAGCCCGGGTCAATCCGCTGGGCAGATACCGGCGATGTTGCTGAATTAGATAAAGCGTATGCTGCCTTGTTGTTTACCCGCAGTCTGGTGAACGACACCCCTGAAGATCTATCACCTGAAACCCTTGCAGGTCGTGCAGCACAGTGGATTCAGTCGCTGGGCGGAGACAAGGTCTCTTACAGTATGACAGTGGGTGAAGCACTGCAGGAAGCCGGCTGGACAGGCATTTATAACGTGGGTCGTGGCAGCGAGCGTCCGCCGGTGTTACTGGAGCTGGACTATAACCCCACCGGCATCAACGATGCACCGGTCGATGCTGTGCTGGTAGGTAAAGGCATCACCTTTGACAGTGGTGGTTACAGCATTAAATCCAGTGAAGGGATGCTGGATATGAAATGTGATATGGGCGGCGCGGCAACAGTAACCGGAGCCCTCGGACTGGCTATCAGCCAGGGGCTCAAAAAGCGTGTGAAACTGCTTTTATGTTGCGCTGAAAACCTGATTAGCGGTCACGCATACAAGTTGGGCGATGTACTGACCTATAAAAACGGGCTTACAGTAGAAATCGTCAATACCGATGCAGAGGGTCGTCTGGTGCTTGCTGATGGCTTGATCCGGGCAACTGAAACCGGTGCTCCCCTCATTATTAACGCGGCGACGCTGACCGGTGCGGCAACGGTTGCATTAGGTAATGACTACCATGCTGTTTTCAGTATGGATGATGACGCCAGACAAGCGATGCTTGAAGCAGGTAAAGCCGAGGGCGAGGGCTTCTGGCCATTGCCGCTGGAAAAATGGCATCAGGATAAGTGTCCGTCTGCTTTTGCCGATACTGCCAACAGTCGTCCGATGAAAGGTGGCGGTGGTGGCGGCGCCTCAAATGCAGCCGGTTTCTTATCCCGTTTTGTTAATGAAGAAGGTAAGGGCTGGGTACACCTGGATCTGGCTGCAGCTTACAACGGCAGCGCTACACCGGAAATGCCGGCAGGTGCAACAGGTATCGGTATCCGCAGTATTGCGCGAATGCTGCAGCAGTACTGAACACTGATTAACAGATAAAGAAAAGCCCCCGGTTTTTACGAATAATGCCGGGGGCTTTTTCATTCTGAATTAAAAATGAAGCAGGTCAGATGCCGCCTAACCGTTCAGCCAGCACTTTATAACGCTCCACATCGCCCTTATCGAACAGCGGTTTACCTTCGCTGTCCTTCTCTTTTGCAACTAAAAGGCTTTCTCTTTCAAGGCGCTCTACGCGGATAGGCTGTACGTCAAGAAATGTCGCCACTTCTTCAATAGACATCAAACTCATAGTTCTCATTCCTGTCTGATTAGATAGTAAAATCAACGCGTAAATGCGACAATCCTGCGCTTATCTATCATTCTTATTTACGCTGTTGGCTAAATTTCCGTTTTTTAACCGGAAATCTAAACATAGCAGCGGGTCCGGGTAAGTCCAATTACACTTTAGGGGAGAATTTCTTTCATGGATACGTGGTCTGCGACCATCATGTTATTTCTGATCATGGATCCACTGGGGAATCTGCCGGTGTTTATGTCGGTGCTGAAGACCATCGAGCCTAAACGACGCCGTGTCATACTGGTAAGGGAGCTGGTATTTGCACTTATCATTTTGCTGATATTTCTGTTCAGCGGTCAGGCTGTGCTGGATTTCCTGAATGTTCGTCAGGAAACCGTGAGTATTGCCGGTGGTATCATTCTTTTCCTGATTGCCCTGAAAATGATTTTCCCTCCACAGTCGGGTAACGCGCTGGGGCTGGCCGTGGGTGAAGAGCCGTTTCTTGTTCCGCTGGCAATACCTATGATTGCGGGACCGTCGACCCTGGCTGCACTGATTCTGATTGCTAACCAGGCGCCGGACAGAATGACGGACTGGACGATTGCATTGGGGGCAGCCTGGGTGATCAGCGCGATCATCTTGCTATTCTCTGAAGTGTTTCACCGCTTGTTGGGTGAGCGCGGCTTAACCGCCATGGAACGTCTGATGGGGATGATTCTGGTGATGATTTCAATACAAATGTTTTTAGATGGTGTCAGCCATTACTTTCAACATGCTTCCGGAGCGATACAATAATGAAAAAACTGTCTACATTTGCACGGGTGAGACAACTGGAAGGATGGCGTGCCGTTGCCTTCAGCGCTGCGCTGCTGGAGCGGATGTTACCGAATTATGCGTTATTTAAAGAAGTCACGGGCTTTGATGATGAGGGCGTTTGCAAAAACTGTTTGTCTTTGTTGTGGGAGTCGGTGCGCAGCCCTAAAAGCAAAATTAACTTTTCTGTTCAGCTTGAGAAAGTAGAATGCGTCACCCCGGATACAGCAGATTACGACACCTTCGGTGTTTATCCTGCTATTGATGCAACAATCGCTCTGGCTGCGGCGATTGGCCTTGTGCTGAAGCAGGATCTGCAAGGGGCTGTGGTGGTCAGTAAGCTGTCGCAGGGCAGTGTGGAAGCCTACCTGCTGGCATCCGGCGTTGACGAAGAAGACATTAAAGGCCATCCGCTGATGGTATTTGAAGTAGAGCTGCAAAATGCCATGCTCGACCTGCTGGAAAAAGACGGCAGTCCGCTGTCCACCTGTGACGAACTCAAAGCCCTCGCTCTCGAAGAAGGCATCTCCAACATCGGCCTCGAAATCAATCCTGAGTGAGCCCTTTCGGCGGTATCGGCGTGTAGCGCGGCTGGTGAGTGCTGAGTGAGAGCACTGACGCCAGGAAGGCATTGTTGCCGGAAACACGCAAACCCCATCCCTGGGGCTCGGCTGCCGCATCCCTGCGGCAGACGGTTTCCGGCAACAACACCTTCCTTCGGCTTAACCGCCCAGTCAGTCTTCCAGTGATAGCAAGCAGTACATCACCTGTGCGAGTTTCTTTTCTTTAACTGCCTGCAGGCGTTCGCTGATGAGCGGGGAGGGGGCGTTGATTTCCTGTTCGACGTAAATTACACCGTCGGGTTTCAGAAGGTTCCGGCTCAGAATGACTTGCAGAACCGGCCCAACGAGGCCGTGATTGAAGGGCGGATCGATGAAAATGATATCGAACTGTTTATCTGTGGAAGACAATACTTGAACAGCATCGCCATTGATCACTTCACCATTTGCAGACATTGCTGAAAGGTTGGTTTTCAGTTGTACGGCCACATTTCTGTCTTTCTCAATGAATGTGCAATGTCCGGCATAGCGGGAAAGTGCTTCAAAGCCGAGTCCGCCTGAGCCTGCAAAAGCGTCGAGACAGTGAGCGTCGGGTAAATCATGCATCAGCCAGTTGAACAGGGTTTCTTTGTTCCTGTCAGTGGTGGGACGTAACCCGTCCACGTCTGCCACGGGCAGTTTCCGGCCGCGATACTGACCTGAAATGATCCTGACGTTGCCTGATTTCGTCTTTTGTGTCTGAGGCTTTCTGGATACTCGCTTCATAGGGGCTGACAATGTATGATAACGGCTATTGAAAGCCGGCCAGTGTAGCCGAATTTTGCCGATTTACTAAGGATTTGACCAAACAATGTCGAAACTTTTTGGCTGGTTCAGAAAGAACAAGCAACCTGAAAAAGAACAAAGTGAAGTAAAGCCGCAGGAAAGCACCGCGGTTGAGACGCCAGCAACAGAGGTGCCTGAGCCTGCGCAAAGCAATGTTGAAGCGGATGCCCCTGCCGGAGAAACTAAACCTGAAGAAGCTGTACTTATAGAGCCCGTAGTTGAAGCGAAAGTGGATACACCGGCTGAACCGCAGGATATCGTTCAGGCTCAGCCAGAAAGCCCTGCTGCAGTGCAGCCTGAACCTGAACCGGAAGGAGAATCTGAGCCGGAACCGGTTGTTGAATCAAAACCCGAAGCCAAAGAAGAGAAAAAGTCTCTTTTCAGCCGCCTGAAAGCCAGCTTATCGCGCACTAGAACAAACCTTGGCAGTGGCTTTATCAGTTTGTTCCGCGGCAAAGCCATCGACGATGATTTGTATGAAGAACTGGAAACCCAGTTGCTGATGGCTGATATGGGCATGGACACCACACAGAAAATCATCAACAAACTCACAGACAGTGCCAAACGTTCGCAACTCAAGGACGCTGAGGCGCTGGTGGATATCCTTAAAGGCCAGATGCGTGAGATGCTTAAATCTGTTGAGCGCCCGCTGGCTGAGGATATGAAACAGCATAATGCGGGTAGCGGACCGTACGTTATTCTGATGGTGGGAGTGAATGGTGTAGGTAAAACCACCACCATCGGTAAGCTGGCAAAACAGTTCCAGCAACAGGGTAAGAAAGTCATGCTGGCTGCAGGTGATACCTTCCGTGCTGCCGCCGTTGAACAGCTCCAGGTTTGGGGTGAGCGTAACAAGATTCCTGTTATCGCCCAGCCCACAGGCTCAGACAGTGCATCTGTATTGTACGACGCTCTGGAAGCCGCAAAATCCCGTGGTACAGATATTCTTATCGCGGATACCGCCGGCCGCCTGCAGAATAAAAATAACCTGATGGAAGAACTGAAAAAAGTGGTTCGGGTAATGAAGAAACTCAACCCGGACGCACCTCATGAAGTCATGCTCACACTAGATGCAGGAACAGGCCAAAATGCGGTAAGTCAGGCGAAGCTGTTTAACGAAGCCGTTGGTCTGACAGGTTTAACGCTCACTAAGCTTGATGGTACTGCTAAAGGCGGCGTAATTTTCTCTATCGCCGACCAGTTCGGTATTCCAATCCGTTACATTGGTGTGGGTGAGGGAATTGACGACCTGCGCACATTTAACGGCGATGAATTCATCGACGCACTTTTCAGTGAGAGCGAAAACGATTAACGTAGAGAATTCAGTATCCTTTCGTCGTTGCAGGATTAGCAGATGATCAAATTTGAGCAGGTAAGTAAAACCTACCCCGGTGGTCAGCGCGCACTGTCAAAAGTGAGCTTTCACATTGAACCGGGCGAGATGGCTTTCCTTACTGGCCACTCCGGCGCGGGGAAAAGCACGCTGCTCAAATTAATCAGTATTATGGAACGCCCCAGTGTGGGCAAAGTATTGATTAACGGTCACGATCTGAACGAAATCAAACGCCGGCAGATAGCATTTATCCGCCGGGATATCGGCATGATATTCCAGAGCCCGCATTTGCTGGACTCAAAATCTGTTTTCGATAATGTGGCGCTGCCACTTATTATTGAAGGCTATACCCGCAAAGAAACCTCTAAGCGTGTTGAAGCTGCGCTGGAAATGGTGGGATTACGGGATAAAGCCCGCAGTTTACCGATGATGTTGTCAGGTGGTGAAGCTCAGCGTGTCGGCATTGCCCGTGCGGTGGTTAATAAGCCGCCTCTGCTGTTGGCCGACGAACCCACCGGTAACCTCGATCCTAAGTTGTCTATGGAAATCATTCGTCTGTTTGAAGACTTCAACCAGGCCGGCGTTTCTGTGTTTGTCGCGACCCACGATCTCGGGCTTATAGCCCGGATGAAGTACCGTACACTCACATTGAGAAACGGGCAGATGATCACCGACGGATTGTCTGAGGAACAGGGAGGAAATTGGGCATGAGTATTTTATTCAAAGGCCGCTCTCAGGGAGCCAGTGATACTCGTATTGGCATCGTTCAGGTTATCAGCGCGTTCTTTATCAGTCATGTCCGTCAGGCATTAGGCAGCCTCGGGGAATTGTGGCGTCAGCCGGCCGCATCGTTAATGACTATTGCGGTGCTTGGTCTGAGCATAACCTTGCCGGGCACACTCTATATTCTGGTTAAAAATACTGAAAAAATCAGTGCAGGCTGGGATCAGGCCTCGGAAATCTCCTTGTTTTTAAAAGAAGACACACCACCGGCCAGCGCGCAGCAACTGGTTGCCAGGCTGAACACCTGGACGGAGATTGACAGCGTTACGTTTATCCCCGCAGATGATGCACTGAAGGAATTTCAGCATTTATCCGGACTGGGTGATGCTATCGCCTATCTGGAGTCCAATCCTTTACCTGATGTGGTGCTGGTGACGCCGGACGAGAAACATGCTTCGCCTACAGCCGCCAGATTACTGCTTGAAAAGCTCAAAGATCAGCGTGAAGTCGACATCGGTAAGCTGGATATAGAATGGCTTGAGCGGTTGTATGCGCTGCTGGATATTGCCAGAGAGCTGGTGTCGCTCATTGGCGTGTTGTTGTTTGTTTCTGTGGTACTGATCATCGGTAACACCATCAGGCTGAACATCCTTAGCAAGCGGGAAGAAATTCTGGTGATGAAGCTGGTGGGCGCGACTGACGCATTTATTCACCGGCCGTTTTTATATACCGGTTTCTGGTACGGATTGTTGGGTGGTTTGATTGCCTGGTTCGCCGTCATCATTATCTTATGGTGGATGGACAGCAGTATTCAGGCATTTGCGACGCTCTATCAGAAAGAATTCAATATTACCGGTCTGTCCGGTACTGCCTTACTGACGATGCTGGGTTTGTCGATTTTGTTGGGTCTTCTCGGTTCATTGATGTCAGTACAGCGGCATGTCAGAGAAATCGAACCGCAATAACCACTTCGTCACCTGTTTTTAAATGACTGAGCCGGTTACTTTCTCTGTGTATCCGGTAACCAGTTGTCCGTGCATAGCCTCTCAGCGTATGACCGGTTTAGGAAAATATGCCGAAATGGTGGACCGGACGCCGTTTCCCCACTGAATAGCCTGATTGTAAAGTACGTGAAGTTGCTTCTGGTCGATATCCAGCACTTTGGACTGCTTAATAATGTTCATCCACAGGGCGCCCTCGAATGCTCTTGCCAGCGCCACATAGCTGTTGAATTCGCTGGATTTACCCAACAACGCATCGTTCACTTCGTCGGTCAGCGGAAGTTGTTTAAGGACGTCAGGCATATCCTGATCAAGCAGAGCATCCAGCAGCGAAAACAGACCTATCAGGAAGCCGATTGGCGGATTCGTGTTAATGCCACGCTGCTGAGAAAGCAAATCGAAGAATTTCGCCCGCACCAGCGACATATGGATCAGCTCCAGCGGTTTATTGTCACTTAAATTGGCCAGCGATAATAAAGCGATGAACTTCTTAATTTCTACTTCGCCCATGTAAGTCAGGGCATGTTTTAGTGAGGTAATTTTGTAACGTTTATTGATTGCCGGGTTATTAATAAATTTGAGTAGCAGGAAGCTGAGAGCAGCGTCACGCTCAATGATCTGGTTGATTCGGCTGATGTTAAAGTCGTTGCGGGCACTTTCTCCCATCAAATCAACCAGGTTCATTTTCGAAGCCGGCAAGTGACGATGGAGTCTTGCTTCCGGCAGGGCGAAGAAATAGCCCTGGAAGAAATCAAACCCGAGAGAGCGGCAACTGTCGAAATCTTCGTGGGTGTTTACCTGTTCCGCCACCAGTTTGATATTGGCATCAAGATAACGGGGAATATTCTTTTCAATCAGATCGTAGTTTGTTTTGGTGACATCAACTTTAACCACATCAATCAACGGAAAAATGTCCTGTTTCCCGCTCAGCATCATGGGGTCATCAATGGCCAGACTGAATCCGAGATGTTTAATATGCGTGCAGGCTTCCAGTAATCCCGGTGTCGGTGCCATGGGTTCATTCAGCTGCACGACAACAGACTCGGGATTTAAGGAGGTAGGAAAGCGGGAAATCAGGGTGTCCGGATTAAAGTGAATAAACGATTTCTTTTCACCGGAAATATCGTCCAGCCCCAACGGATGGAAATGTTGGGCAATATATTTTGCTTTGTCCGGCTCTAATTCCGGGTATGCCCCACTTTTGCCGTCACGGAACAAAAGCTCATACGCGAAAACATCCTTTTCACGGTCTAAAATAGGCTGGCGTGCAATAAATGCGAACATACGACCTGACAATCCCTTCAACAATGGTAACGACAACTTTATAAGTTGACTGCTCATAACACGACATGAGCAAGATGATATCAACTTTATCTTATGGGCCGCAGATTATCTATGCTCACGTAATTCTTTTCACTTATACAATGGGCGGAATTATTAATTAATACTATTTTCCATCGCGCCGGCCCACTTTAATGACGAGTTATACATACCATGAAGGGTGGTCTGGCTAATACCATATTTCTTTGAGAAGGCTTTTATTGTGGACCAGCGGGCGGACTCAATATGTTTTGCCAGCAAAAGACAATCACTGAGCATACCCGGATTACCTTGTAAAGCGTGCTTCACTTCTTCACTCACCGGTACTTTCTCCAGCAATTCGCTCATGGGTAGCAGCATCATGGCATCCAGCAACGACAGCAAGCCGGCGAGAAAACTGGCGGGAGAATCGTTCAGCTCGTTCATACCTGTAACCAGCAAACTGCAGAACTTTGCTCTGACGAGGGATAGTTGTAACAGTTCCCGCGGACTGTCATTGTTCAGGTTTGCCAGTGCAATAAGTGATACGAACTTTTTCACTTCATTTTCACCAAGGTAATTCAGTGCGTGGCGCAAATCTTTCACCTTTATCCGTTTATTGTAAAAAGGATTGTTTATAAAGCGAAGTAACAGAAATGTCAGCGATGCATCTTTGTTGATAATGTTATTGATGCGGTCGAAATCCAGCGGGGATTGATTACATGCGCTGATAAGCGCAAGCATATTCATTTGAGCAGGGATAATTTGTTTGTGGCGGACGAGCTCCGGCCGCGCCAGAAAGTAACCCTGAAAATAGTGAAAGCCCAACTCTCTGAAACGCTCGAATTCGGCGTAAGTTTCAACTTTCTCGGCGAGCAGCTTAATTTCATGCTGTCGTATTTCCGGTAGCAAAGAAAGGATCCTTTCCTCTTTCATTGAACGGATATCAAATTTTATAACCTGAACGTAAGGCAATAGTGGTCGCCATTTTTCGTCAGCGTCAAAATCATCAAGTGCCAGTTCAAACCCTATCTCCCGAAGGTGCCGGCATGCAGCAATGAGAGTCTCATCAACTTCGACGGTTTCCAGGATCTCAATCATCACCATTGAAGGATCCAGCGATGTGGGAAAGAGGTGAATTAATGTATCGCGATGAAAATTAATGAAAGCTGTCTTTCCACCTGTTATTTCATCAAGGCCTATTCCCAGGTGAGTTGAGCTGATTATTTTCGATGTGGCTTCATCTGGATCGATATCTGGAAATCCGTTACTTTTACCATCGCGAAAGAGGATCTCATAAGCGAAAACATTCAGTGTTGTGTCAAAAATTGGCTGCCTGGCGACAAAAGAGAACATACATACCTCCTGTATGATCTGTTTCCGTTATTATTATTTTGTTAGTTTTGACCGGCATGAATCTCATTATGTGTGTCTGTCGTATACACAAGCGAACATTTACAGCTGTCAATTACTACCCCATGGATTTAGCGTATACGTTTGAAGGATCAGGAAAAATTGGTATTTCGTCTAATTCCCGTGCTAAACGCGGTGAGTGGACTGATTTGAGAGATTAATTACATGACAGAACGTTTAGCAATATCTATCGTTTAGTCTGTCGTGCTGAGTGGTGGTTTCATCGTCTGTACGGAACTTATTTGATGCAAATCAGGTCTTGATATTTAGTAATTTGTCACTATATTCCTAACTTGGAATTATCTGCGACAATCAGGGACTCGAAAGGCACTGCCCGTTTTGGTACAATACAGTGCTTAGCAAATTGAGGTGAATATGAGCAATAACATGCAAACAATGGCATTATCGGTGCCCCACAGCGGTAGCATCGAAGGCTACATTCAGGCTGTGAGCAGCATCAACATGCTCTCTGCTGATGAAGAAAGAAGTCTGGCGACACGCTTGCGTGACGAGGGCGATCTGGAAGCGGCAAGAAAGCTGGTCATGTCGCATTTACGCTTTGTTGTACATATTGCTAAATCCTATTCAGGATATGGTTTGCCGCAGGCTGATTTAATTCAGGAAGGTAACATTGGCCTGATGAAGGCAGTTAAGCGATTCGATCCGGGCGTAGGTGTGAGACTGGTGTCTTTTGCTGTTCACTGGATTAAAGCTGAAATTCATGAATTCGTACTGAAGAACTGGCGTATCGTTAAAGTGGCTACCACGAAGGCGCAACGTAAGTTGTTCTTCAACCTGCGCAAGGCGAAAAAACGTCTGGGCTGGTTTACTCACGAAGAAGTGCAAACTGTTGCTGATGAACTGGGTGTAAGCACGAAAGAAGTGCTGCAAATGGAAGCACGTATGAGTAGTCAGGATCAGGCATTTGATCTGAGTGCTGATGACGACGAGAGCGGCAACTTTGCGCCTGTGCAGTTCCTTGAAGATAAAAGCGCAGATGTTGAGATGGACGTTATCAATAATGACTGGGATAGTAATGCTTCCAAACGTCTTTATTCTGCTATCAAAACGTTAGATGAGCGTAGTCAGGACATTATTGAAACTCGCTGGTTGGTAGATAATAAGATCACACTTCAGGATCTTGCCGATAAATATCAGGTTTCTGCTGAGCGTGTACGCCAGATTGAAAAAAATGCCATGAAGAAACTTCAGGCAGCAATGGCAGCGTAAGCATTAACTAATACGCGATACAAAATTGAAAAAAGCGCCTTCAGGCGCTTTTTTTATGCTTGAGGAAATCTACTGTGGATGTGTATATCCATAGTGCCGATCCCAACATGAACAGATAAACACCGGTAACGGCATAATCTGCAAATTGTGGCAGAAACAGGGAGCTGCCACTGAGAAAGGCGAAACCGGCCAGAATATTGAGCAAGTAACAACTTGACGGGGCAATTGAAAACACAGTTTACCTCTTTTCTGTTAATTCCGGAGTAAAGTTGAATCCTATCGACAGACGGTTCCAGCTGTTAATTTCTAAAATAACCGTGGTGAGGTCAATGACTGACTGCTCATCAAAAAATGACGATACGTGATGATAATCGTCATCGCTTACACCGCTTTCCAGACGGGTTAACGTTTCAGCCCATCTGAGTGCCGCTTTCTCCTGGTCAGTAAAGTATGGCACTTCCCGCCATGCCTGCAACATATCCAGACGTTCCTGTGACTCGCCGTGTTGCCTGAGCTCTGCTGCATGCATGTGCAGGCAAAAAGCACAGCCGTTGAGCTGTGAGACACGTAATCTGACGAGATCGGTTAAAGACTGTGTAATCGCGATGTCTGTGGCCGGGCGGCTTAATGCGGTCAGGCATTTAACAATGCGCGGGGCACAGGCATATACGGTGTCCTGTGTAATACGAGTTTGCATATCTGCTCTCCTGTAAAGTAACTGGTAAGCAGTGTAGGCAATGGTTAACCGTCATTATTGTAAAAACACGACATGGATGTGGATAAGCAACAAATATGGGCTTACGGGTTATTTTTTTGTTTTCTCTGACGATACCTGGCGGGTGTTTCGCCCACAAACTCACGGAAGTGATTGGTGAAATGTGCCTGGTCAAAGTAGCCGCTCGACAGGGCGATATCACTGAGCGGCGCATTACTGTATATCAGACTGTTCCGCGCCAGATAAATTTTACCAAACATCAGCATTTCTTTAGGTGCCAGGCCGAGTGCCTGTTTGCACTTACGCTGTAATGTCCGTGTGGAACAGCCAAACAACTTTTCAAGATTTTGGGTACCGGCCTGGTAAGAAGATGTTACCAGTGATTCTGTCAGTTTAAGACGCTGCTGCGTGTTGTTGCTGTGCCGGTGAATTTGCAAAGTAAGCCAGTCTGTAAGTACAGCGTAAACCTGAGGCAATGGCTGTCCACATAACGCCTCTGGCGGGGGCAGCGGCTCCTGAAACAGTGCAGACAGCGGAATGTCTGTATTTTGTGGTACCGACTCTGCTTTTATACCGAAACATTCTGAGAAAGCGCCGGGATGAAACCGGAAACTGACAGCAGAGGGACGATTGAATTTTGATAAATTGCCGGCTTTCGTTCCGAATAAGACGGTGGCGTCGTAATAAACATCGTCGACTGAGAATGTCAGGCTATGGCCGCCATCCGGATAGCACCGTTCTGTGGACAGCGCAGTGTGGGTAGCATGTTCAGACTGCCACACCGAGTGAATCCAGACCTTTAAATGAGCAGGTACGGGCACAAAAGTCATGTGCCCGGCGGTAAGTGAGGCGGCGGGAATAACTTGCTGTGGGGGGATGATGACTGTCATAACGTAACCTGCCGCCGCACAATTAATTACTCTTCTTCGTCCTGCTCTTTCTTAGGAGGAAGTACCCAGAAAACACCACGGAATTCAGCCACGGCGTTGTCGTCATCCATAATATCGACCTGTAATGTGAAGCTGCATTTCTTGCGCTTTTCCAAGGGAGCAAATTTGCCGCTTAAGCTCTCCACATGACAGGTGGCACGGGGTTTCATTGTAATCGGCTTATGATAGTGAATATCACCGTCACCCAGCACAATATCGCCCATCAGCTGGCGTTCTTTCAGTTGCAGGAAAATCATCCCCCAGCCGGTGAGAGTGGCCAGAGAAAAAATACTGCCGGCGAACATAGTACCGTGAATATTGATATTTTTATTCAGTGAGGCCCGTGTCTCCAGTGTACGGCCGGTATACTGATGCAGCTTGATGCCCATGTGTTCGGTAATCGGGATTGTTTCGGTCCAGGTGTCCTGAAGCTCTTTACACCACTTCGGATGCAGCATAACGATCCCGGGATCAGTAAGTTTCTTCACCATTTGCTGGCGTTTCAGCATACCCAGTTCATTCGGGGCTTCCCGTTCGATAACGAAGCCGCAGGAGCTGAAAAAATCGATGGAGGTTTCACGGCTGTTAGTTACAGCCCGTATTGCGCCCATCTCACGGGCGACGCCTTCCAGCGCCCCCAGAATCATCTGGCCGAGGCCTCTGCGCTGATAATCAGAGTTAACAGCAATGTGACGAATCTGAGCTTCTTCTGCCGTATTCAGATGAACGCGACCGGCAGCAACAATATCTCCCTTGCCGTTTACGATGACGCGGTGCTCCGCAACCTGTTCATACTCATCTTTTTCTGAACCGGGAGGAAAATTCCATGGCTGGCGCAGATAAGTCCATCGAAACGTGAAGTATTTTTCTAGTTCTTCTTCTGTTTTCGGTGTGGCTACTCTAAACAATGTATGAGCCTTTTTAAAAATGCATCCGTCGCCCATTTAACCCTAAGGTGACCCTGCTTAACAAGGCAATTCACCGATATCAGGCTATCCGGCCGGGATTAAGAGAATAAATAATTGAAATGTGAAACGTTTGCAGAAAATTACACGGTGAAATGGAATGTAACCGGCCCGTCGTTAATCAGTGAAACCTTCATATCTGCACCGAAACGTCCGGTCCGGACCGGAATGCCCAGCGAGCTGAGGTGCTCTGTGAAGCGGTTATAAATGGCTTCGCCATGAGAAGGACTGGCGCCTTTTGAAAACCCCGGACGATTTCCTTTTTGCGTATCAGCCACCAGCGTAAATTGTGAAACGACCAGTACCGCGCCGCCGGCCTGCTGAATATTCAGGTTCATCTTACCGTCGTCATCACTGAATATCCGGTAATTCGCTACTTTCCGGGCGAGTTTTTCAATTTGTTCTTCGCCATCTTCTTTTTCTACTCCGAGGAGCAACAGTATGCCGTGACCGATGGCTCCGGTGATATCGCCGTTTACTTTTACACTGGCTTCAGATACCCGTTGGACTAATCCAATCAACGCTTTTTCTCCCTGAGATAGCGGGACATATCACGGGTGGCCCTGCAAAGAGCCAGTGCTATGCCCGGCTCGGATGTGCTGTGTCCGGCTTCCTGAACTATCTGCAATTCACTGTTTGTCCACGCTTTATGTAACGTGTATGCCCCTTTTGTGCTGCATATTACATCGTAGCGGCCGTGAACGATAGTGCCCGGAATGTGGCTGATGGCCGCTGTATTCTGCAGAATAAAATCTTCAGGGATAAAACAGTGGTTGGCCAGGTAATGGCATTCAAGTTTAGCCAGGCTGGTCATCAGGCCTACCGGATAATGGCCGGTGAGCTCACCGGTTCCTGCGGGCAGTGACAGCCTTGAAAGGCGTTCTTCCCAGATGTACCAGCGTTTCAGCGCACTGAGTCGCTGAAGATCGTCAGAGGAGTCAAACAGCTTGCGGTAGTGGGCACACACAGAGGCGGTATTCAGCTCGCCCTCAATACCATCTATAAAGAGTTCGTAGTGTTCGGGAAAGAGGGTCGCCGCTGCTCCCTGATGAGAGATAAACCAGTCCCGGTCTTCTTGCCTGGCCAGAAAAACGCCCCGCAGAATGAGTCCGGAAACGGTATCCGGTGCATCTATAGCCGCAAGTAAAGCCAGTGTTGAACCCCACGAACCACCAAACAGGATCCATTGCTCTACACCTAATAACTGTCTTAAGCCTTTTATGTCGCCCAGAATATGTTGTGTAGTGTTGTTTTCCAGAGAACCGAAAGGCTTCGAACGGCCACATCCACGCTGTTCAAATGCAATGATGCGGAAACGGTTGCCATCGAAAAAGCGCCTGTAACCCGGAGATAAACCTGCGCCAGGACCGCCATGTAAATACAGAACGGGAAATCCATCCGGATTGCCACTTTCTTCGTAATACAGTGAGTGACCGTCACCCGTGTCAAAATACCCACTGCTGTAACATCCAATGTCAGGGTAAAGTCGTTTCATTTTATTTCAGTGCGTTGTATGTCTGGTTTTTTTGGTTTAGTTTAGCTACTAAAACACATATTTACGTAATATACGAGGAAGTTTATATGGCAGGTCAGGGGTCAGGCGGTAACGTCATCGCAGCAATCTGTAACTTTTTTATTCCCGGATTAGGTCATCTGGTCCAGGGGCGGATCTTAAGAGCATTCGTGTTCTTCGTGATTTGCTTCGCCTGTTACGGGCTTGCCGCAACAGTCATTTTCTTTTTTCTGTGGCCGGTGGGGGCGATTTTCCACCTGTGGGCCATTATTGATGCCGCCCGCTACAGGGGGCCTGAGGTACAGTTATGATGGGTAATGTTAAGACCGGTTTACTTGCAGTCGCAGCTTGCGTTGCGCTGTCCGGATGTCAGTCTGCTTATTACGGCGCCTGGGAGAAGCTTGGCGTAGAGAAGCGGGACATTCTGGTTGACCGTGTTGAAAACGCGAAAGAGTCTCAGGAAGAGGCGCAGGAGCAGTTTGCGGATGCACTGGAAGAGTTCAGCGCGCTGATTAATTTCAACGGCGGTGAACTGGAAGACGTTTACGATGAACTTAACGGCGAATTTCAGGACAGCCAGGCTGCCGCCGCTGACGTTACCGCCCGTATCGACAAGGTAGAAAGCGTTGCAGAAGCCCTGTTTTCTGAGTGGGAAGACGAGTTGGAGAAATACGACAGCGACAAACTGCGTCGCTCCAGTGCAGAAAAGCTCCGTGCGACCCGTCGCCAGTATGAGACCATGATTAAGGCCATGAGGAAGGCTGAGAGCCGCATGGAACCGGTTTTGACGGCGCTTCAGGATAATGTGCTTTATCTGAAGCATAACCTGAACGCCAGTGCAGTGGGCGCGCTGGAAGGCGAGCTGAAAACTATTCAGCAGGACGTGTCCCGTTTAATCAACGAGATGAAAGCGTCGGTTGCAGAGTCAGATGCGTTTATCCGCACCATGAAAAACTGAACGACTCAAAACTGAAAAGCTGGCAGATTGCTGCCAGCTTTTTTTTATGCCTATTCCAGCGGGACCTTCCGCGGCTCCTCACTGGCCCGGATGTCACCGAAGGCATCTTCCAGACTGCAGGTAAATTCAGCACCAATCAGCACCACCATCCACGATACATAAACCCACAAAAACAGTATTGGCAGCACGGCCAGCGCACCGTATATCACCTGGTATGAAGTAAAGTTAGTAATATAAAGAGCAAACCCTTTTTTCGTGAACTCAAAGCAGATAGTCGCGACGACCGCACCAATGAGAGCGTGGGAATAGCGCACACGGCGGTTGGGCACCAGCAGGTAAAGAATCACGAAAGCCAGCAGTGCAGCGAAACTCGGGATCAGAGTGAGCATAAAGGTACCCACGCCGGGCGTGTACTCTTCAGCAAACTCCGCCACGCCAACCAGATATGAGCTGATTGCCACGCTGGAGCCCATGAGCATGGGTCCCAGAGTAATCACCATCCAGTAGATGGCAAAAGTATAAATAACCGGCCGGTCGCTTTGCGTACGCCAGATACGGTTCAGGGTTTTATCCACATTTGAAATCAGCAGCAGGGCGACGACCAGTAACGACAAAATACCCACAGCCCCCATTTCCGAGGCATTGGAAACAAAATCGGTCATGTACTGCTGGACGACATCGCCGGCAGTTGGGACAAAATTAGAGAAAACGAATTGTTCCAGTTTACTGCGTACTGATGCAAAAGCCGGAAAGGCTGACATAACAGTAAATGTCACCATGATGAACGGCACCAGTGACAGCAGTGTCACGTATGCCAGATGTCCGGCCGAGATAGTAATGTTGTCCGCTTTACAGCGGCGCAGGAAAATATGGAAGAAGGCATTGAGTGCGGGACGTTTGTCATTCCACAGCTTTACCCAGCGATTATCTGTCAAAACAGACTCCTTTCAAACTGCACGGATAGTTTCATGCTTGTACAGTGTAACCATTCGGAGTCATGGGGGGAATGTTTTGTTGGTTTCTCAGCAGATTGTAATGTCTGGCGCAGTGGCGAATTGACGAGAATAGTCAGATATCTCCGCATCCAGCGGAGATACCGTAATACATCCGCCTCTCGTTAGCCGGCGCGAACGCCCAGCATGTGGCAGATGGCGTAGCTGAGTTCGCAGCGGTTCAGGGTGTAGAAATGGAAGTGCTTCACCCCTTCTTTCGCCAGCACTTTTACTTGCTCCATGGCGATGTTTGCGCCAATCAGATTACGTGTTGCCTGATCATCGTCATCCAGCCCTTCGTACATTTTGTGCAGCCAGCCGGGTACGTGAACATTGGTGAAACCGGCAAACTTGATCAGTGTCTGATAATTCGTAACCGGCAGGATCCCGGGAACGATATCCAAATCGATACCGGCTGCAGCAGCACGGTCACGGAAACGCAGGTAAACACTGGTGTCAAAGAAGAACTGAGTAATTGCTTCAGAAGCCCCGGCTTCCGCTTTACGTTTCAGGTTTAGCAAGTCGAACTGGGCATTCGGCGCTTCCGGATGTTTTTCCGGATAGGCAGCAACGGAAATATCAAAGTCTGCTACGTCTTTCAGCAGTGCCACCAGATCAGAGGCATACATTTCGGTTTTATCAACGCCCTTCGGTAAATCGCCCCGCAGAGCAACAATGCGGCGAATACCCGAATCCCAGTATTCCTGAGCAATTTGTTTGAGTTCATCACGGCTTGCGTCCACACAGGTCAGGTGAGGGGCTGCCTGTACACCGGTTTGTTGTTGAATGCGTTTAACAACATCATGGGTGCGGTCACGCTCACCACTGTTTGCACCGTAGGTCACCGACATATAAGAAGGCTTTAGAGGCGCCAGGCGTTCAACAGATTTCCACAGCGTTTGTTCCATCTTTTCCGAGTTAGGTGGAAAAAATTCAAAAGAGACATCAATGTCACGCAATTCGGACAATGACTGGTTTAAGGCGTCGATACCTTGTGCATAGGAAACCATTTTGTTGACTCACTCAATTCTTTGGACGTTTAGACGTCTAAACTAATTAATATATGTCTGGACGTCAAGAGGTTTACACGGCTTAATTGACCTTTTCGCTACATTGTTTAGAATTTCCGCTTATAAAGTAAAATAACAGGCAGTCCGAGATTTCACATGGCAGAATGGAATGGTAAGTATATACACCCTTACGCAGAGCATGGAAAAAAGAGTGAGCAAGTAAAGAAAGTCACTGTTTCTATTCCGATTAATGTGCTTAAGGTGCTCACAGACGAGCGAACCCGCAGACAAATTAATAACCTGCGTCACGCGACGAATTCAGAGTTACTGTGCGAAGCATTCCTTCATGCTTTCACCGGGCAGCCGCTGCCTGACGACGACGATTTGCGCAAAGATAACCCTAACCGTGTTCCTGCCGTTGCAAGGAAAATGATGGAAGAGATGGGGATCGACCCCACCGCCGACAACGAAGAAGAATAAAGTAAAGCCAGAGCAAATCACTCTGGCTTTTTTGTATCAGGGGCAAGCTTAGTCTTGTCTGGCTGAGGGCGGCTCGATTTTTTGTAATTCGAACAGGGGCCTGAAAGTGGAACGGAACAGGAGCACAATACCCAGGCTCATTACTCCGCCCGCAACCGCACAGGCTACCGGACCAACAGCTGCCGTTACCGAGCCACTTCTGAAGTCTCCGAGTTCGTTGGAAGACGCGATGAACAGGGAGTTCACTGCACTCACCCGGCCACGTAAAGCGTCCGGTGTCATAATTTGTACTACTGAGCTTCTGATCACCACACTTACCATGTCTGAACCGCCATAGACCAGTAAAGCGAAGCAAGCCACATAAAGGTTCTGTGAAAAGGCAAAGCCGATTATGGAAAAACTGAAAATGATCAGTGACCAGAACAGCAGCGGGCCGTTGCGTTCAATGGCCCGTTTACGTCGTACCATTGTCAGACCGATAAGCGTCGCACCAACAGCCGGCATGGCCCGCAATAAACCCAGTGTTTCCGGACCTTCATGTAAGACGTCTTTCACAAACACAGGTAATATGGCCATGACACTGCCACATAGTATGACCACAAGATCAGTAAACAGCGCTCCGCGGACAACGTTGTTGTGCATCAGGTATTCCACGCCGCTGAATATATCTTTAAGTGCCAGTTTGCGCTCTGAATGAATATTCAGAGCGGGCAATAAAGAAAAGCCACCCAGCGTAAACAGGCCGAAAATGATGAGCACCCAGTAGAGCTGACGGTCGAGCGCAGCCAGTAACACGCCGGCGAGGAAAGGCCCCACGGTTAAGGCAATATTCCAGATAGAGCTTATGGCAGCCACCGCACGCCCCAGATGATCGGAGCTGACGATATTCGGTAACACAGACTGAATGGCCGGTGCGAAGAAGGCCCGCCCTGCGCCTAATACCGATAACGAGCAAAACAGCGCCCATTTATTCAGTTCCGGCTGATTCATCAGCAGGGCAACGGCCAGCACCACCAGTAACTGCAATCCGGCAGAAATTAATAAAATGCTTTTGCGGGAAAAGTTGTCTGCAGCCCAGCCTGCCACAAGGAATAAACTGATCACCGGCACTATCTGGAAAATGCCTACCAGCGCCAGGTCAAACGCCTCGCCGGTGGCTTCGTATAAATGCCAGCCAATGCTGACTGCCATGGTTGAGCCGATAAGCGTGGTAGCTATCCGTCCGATGATGAGCCCGATAAGTGCTTTTGACCACATGAAATCTTTGTCCGTCAGATTAGGGGAAGCGGGAAGATAAACGAAAACGGGCCGGTAGTATAACCGGCCCGTAACAAATGAAGTCAGTCTGCTTCAATCAGTCTTTGTTACCCGTGTATTTTGCCGGTAAGGATTCAACACCGGCAACGCCTGAGTCAATCGCTGCCTGTGCAACGGCACTGGCAATACGGTGAAGCAAACGGGGATCCATAGGTTTAGGGATGATGTAATCTTTCCCAAACGTCAGCGATGCTGATTTACTGGCTTTCAGCACTTCTTCAGGCACAGGCTCTTTCGATACTGAACGTAAAGCTTCAACCGCTGCGACTTTCATTTCGTCATTAATGGTTGAAGCACGCACATCCAGTGCACCACGGAAAATGAACGGGAAGCACAGTACATTGTTCACCTGGTTGGGGTAATCTGAACGGCCTGTGGCCATGATCAAATCACTACGTACCTCATGGGCCAGTTCCGGTTTAATTTCCGGATCAGGGTTTGAGCAGGCAAATACCACCGGGTTTGGTGCCATCAGTTTTAAGGTTTCAGGAGGCAGAACGTCAGGACCGGAAACACCAACAAAAATGTCCGCACCATCCATAACATCGTCAAGGGTACGTTTGTCCGTGTTGTTGGCGAACAGCATTTTGTGTTCCGTGAGATCGTCGCGGCGGGTATGAATCACCCCTTTACGATCGAGCATATAAATGCGCTCACGCTGGGCGCCGCACTTGATCAGCAGCTCCATACAGGCAACGGCGGCAGCACCGGCTCCCATACAAACAATTTTGGCGTCTTCGATGTTCTTGCCCTGAATTTCCAGCGCGTTGAGCATACCGGCCGCTGTTACAATGGCGGTACCGTGTTGATCGTCATGGAATACCGGAATCTTGCAGCGTTTAATCAGCTCCTGCTCGATTTCGAAACATTCCGGCGCCTTGATATCTTCAAGGTTAATACCGCCGAATGTATCAGCGATATTGGCAACCGTGTTGATGAATTCTTCAGTAGTCCGGTGTTTAACTTCAATATCGATGGCATCCAGCCCGGCAAAACGCTTAAACAGTAACGCTTTACCTTCCATCACTGGTTTTGATGCCAGCGGACCTAAATTGCCTAATCCGAGAATGGCCGAACCATTACTGATAACTGCAACCATATTACCTTTAGCAGTATAGCGGTACGCTGCATCCGGATCTTCGGCAATTTCACGTACCGGCTCGGCTACGCCGGGGCTGTAGGCCAGTGCTAAATCATCTACGCTGTCAGCCGGAGTCGACAGTTCTACCTTTATTTTGCCCGGAGTAGGGTATTCGTGGTAATCCAGGGCGCGTTGTCTGAAATCTGACATTCTTTTGTGTGTCCTTCTCAGGGTTTGGTCTTTGCACAACTACTACTTGTCGTTACTGCGCTAATCTGTTGTTTTCGTTATAAAGCGCAGCTTGCGACAAATGTAACACAACGCCTTTCACAGTACATATCTGATCAGGAGCATATCTTATGCTTACTTTAGTTGGCAAAGGGCGGCTTCACAAAACGGAATTATCAATGCCGGCTATTGATGAAATTTATAAATAAACTTTAATTTATGATTTATTTTATATGGCTGGGCGGGCTGTTGAGCAAAGCGTAACGGGACAAGCACCGGTTAAGTATTTTAGATAACGGATTTAAGGCACAAAAAAAAGCGCCGTAAAGGCGCTTTTTTCGTAATTCAATGCCGGACTTATTTTTTGCCCAGTGCACCAAAACGCTTCTTGAAGCGGTCAACACGACCACCAGTATCAACGTTACGCTGCTTACCAGTGTAGAACGGGTGGCAGTTTGAGCATACGTCCAGGTTCAGTTCTTTACCTGCAGTAGAACGTACTTTGATAACATTACCGCAAGAGCAAGATGCAGTAATTTCTTCGTAAGTAGGGTGGATACCTTGTTTCATGGGTTACCTCATTATATAAGGCCGTATCGCAATCCAGCCCGAAGCTGAACACCATACGCAACTATATTCAATACAAGGCACAACTGGCCTTGCCGTAAAGAGCGGCGCATATTAATGTATGACGCCGTTTTGATCAAGAACGATAAGTAAAAAAGTGCGGAAAATATAGGCAGATTATGCGTTTTGTTGAGGTTGCGGTTCCTGTACCGTTACGACAAGCTTTTACCTACTCCTGTGACACGCTACCGGAAGCAGGCTGCAGGGTCAGTGTGCCTTTCGGCCCCCGCACATTAACCGGCGTTGTTCTGGGAGAGGCGGAAACGCCGGAAAACAGCGGAAAAATCAAACCGGTTCACCAAGTCATTGATGACAGACCGGTGCTCGACAGTGTGATGCTGAAACTGTGTCACTGGTTATCCCAGTATTATCTTCATCCGGTGGGTGAGGTTATTCACACCGTCTTACCGGTCCTGCTGCGCAAGGGCGAACCGGCGAATCCGGTGGAAGAAATCTGGTGGCATGCCGGCGATAACATTGATGAAAATCTGGCGTCCCTGAAGCGGGCGAAGCGCCAGTACGCTTGTCTTGAGGCACTGGCGGATGAACCCGTACGCGAAGGCGATCTCAAAAACACCTTTCCTTCCTCCATCATCAGCGCACTGGAAGAGAAAGGCTTTGTGTACAGCGAAAGTAAACCGCCGCCCCTGCGACCGAAAATGTGGCTCGATTATTTTCAAGTTGGCAAGAAGCCGTTGCCTGATAAAGAGCAGGCGGTTGCCATAAGCGCATTGTCGCAACAGGCCGGTAAGTTTGCGCCTTTTTTGCTGGAAGGGATCACCGGAAGCGGGAAAACCGAAGTCTACCTGCAGGCCATTGAAGATATTCTTTCTGCCGGGAAGCAGGTATTGATTCTGGTACCGGAGATTGGCCTTACTCCGCAGACGGTTACCCGTTTTGCCAACCGCTTTGGTATCGATATCGGCGTATTACATTCCCAATTGAATGACAAAGATCGCCTTTCAGTCTGGCAGCGTGCGCGGGAAGGTGAACTGGGCATCATTATTGGTACCCGCTCTGCGATTTTTACGCCAATGAAATTCCCGGGCATGATCATTGTGGATGAAGAACATGATGATTCATTTAAGCAGCAGGACGGGCTGCGATATCATGCCAGAGATCTCGCAGTCATGCGCGCCAGTACTGAGCACATTCCTCTTATTCTGGGCACCGCGACGCCTTCACTGGAAACACTGAACAACGCCCTGACGAAGCGGTATGGTCACCTGCAACTGACCCGGCGGGCCGGCGGCGCTTCGAACACCCATCAGCAGGTACTGGATGTACGGGACCAGCGTATGCAGTTTGGTATTGCCGATGGCATGCTGAGCATCATGCGCCAGCATTTATCGATGGGAAATCAGGTACTGGTATTCGTTAACCGGCGGGGTTACGCACCGGCGCTGCTTTGCCATCATTGTGGTCATTCTTATGATTGCCGCCGGTGCGAACGGCCCTACACGGTTCACCGCACACAGCAACGTTTGCAGTGTCATCATTGCGGCGGCGCCAGACCGGTACCCCGCCAGTGCGAACATTGCGGTGAAAATAAACTGATTACTGCCGGAGTGGGAACGGAGCAGATTGAAGATGGTCTGGCGAAGTTGTTCCCCGTCGTGAAACAAATCCGTATCGACAGCGACTCGGTGCGGGGCAAAGACAAATTGCAACGTTCTCTGGATGACATTAACGCGCAGAAGTATCAATTGCTGATCGGTACGCAGATTTTGTCAAAAGGGCATCATTTTCCCCATGTGACTCTGGTTGTTGTACTGGACTGCGACGGCGCCTTATTCAGTGCTGATTTCCGCGCCAGTGAAAAGCTGGCGCAACTGGTTACTCAACTGGCGGGGCGTGCAGGCAGGGCATCGAAGCCGGGGGAAATGTGGCTACAAACGCATAATCCGGGACACCCGTTGCTGCAGGATTTAGTGCACAACGGTTACGCGCATTTTGCCCGCCAGGCGCTGGAAGAAAGAAAGTTATCATGGATGCCGCCCTTTCAGTCTCAGGCGGTGATCCGTGCTGAAGCCACTAATGCTGAACAGGCGTGGGATTTTCTTGAACAGGCGGGGTCGCTGTTGCAAAGGCCGTCGGTGAGATTAAACGGGCCGCTTCCCTGCCTGATTGAGAAGCGTCAGGGGCGTTACCGTTTCATGCTGGTCCTGCAGTCAGCGCGGCGTAATGATATCAACGGGTTACTCAGAAAAGCCTTACCGGTATTATCAGCGATGCCAGTGGCAAGCCGTGTTCGCTGGTCACTGGATGTTGATCCCTCTGACTTCAGTTAGTATTCGCTTCTTAACGCATATAGCGGCAGCATTTTCGGATAATTCACGATACACTGCTGTGCGGTTTCACCGGAAAGCGCTGATTTAATCACGTGATAATCAGCCAGCAGGTGATGCTTTTTTCAAACAATATTTGACGGGATATTACGCCGGATATGGCACAACGTGATTATGTAGCTCGTGGTCGTGCGCCACAAAATAAAAAGAACAACAATAAACGCAAGCCGCCTTCGCCGGAGACGAACCGGACTAAGATTTGGGCACGTCTGATGGTTGTGGTGATCGCTATTCTGGGTCTTATTTATTTCCTGTTCTCTATTAAAGACAATGTTGATGAAACGGCTGACTCGCCGATGGAACCACTACCGCAAATTGTCGAAGAAGAGGAATTGCCTGAGCTGCCCAAGGAAGAATGGGAATACATTAAATCGTTACCCGGCTACGAAGTCGAAGTGGAAGTAGCGGAGCAACAAAAATCCGACAAACTGTATTTACTCCAGTGTGGTTCATTCCGCACCCGCTCGCAGGCTGAAGAAATGAAAGCCAAAATCGCCTTTCAGGGTCTTGAAGCACAGGTCCGTGCCACTACCGGCTCTAACGGTGAATGGTTCCGTGTCATCATGGGGCCGTTACAAACCAAACGTGATGCAGAAAGAGCAAGACACAGCCTGAGAAAAGTAAACATCACCACCTGCATGATCCTGTACTGGAATCTTTAAGGCTGAAAACCTGGCCCTTTTAGCCGGATTCAGAAGAAGCCATTACAAACACGCCGTAAACACATCCATGTGGGCTTGGCAGCAGCTTCCTTGCTGCTGACGGTTTGTAATGGCTTCTTCCTGCTCCGTCTGCGGGCCTGACACCGGACTTTATTGATGCTGGTGGATTGTCCCTTGAAAAAATTATCTCTTCCCCCACTTATCTCTTCATTGAAATTAATTTGCTGCGCGACAGCCAGCGACACCCGGAATATGGGGAAGTGTAGTGACTACTATTGTATCTGTAAGACGCGACAATCAGGTCGTCATTGCCGGAGACGGACAGGTTTCTCTGGGCAATACCGTAATGAAAGGCAACGCCAAGAAAGTGCGTCGCCTGTACCATAATAAAGTGCTCGCCGGTTTTGCCGGTGGTACTGCTGATGCATTTACGCTGTTCGAGCGTTTTGAATCTAAACTCGAGATCCATCAGGGGCACCTTACCCGCGCTGCGGTGGAACTGGCCAAAGATTGGCGTACTGACAGGGCGCTACGTAAGCTCGAAGCGCTTCTGGCGGTGGCTGATGAGACGGCATCTTTCATCATTACCGGTAACGGTGATGTAGTGCAGCCTGAAAACGATTTAATCGCTATTGGTTCCGGCGGCGCTTATGCGCAGGCGGCTGCAACGGCGCTGCTGGCAAATACTGAATTGTCAGCCCGTGAAATAGCAGAAAAGAGTTTAACCATCGCAGGGGATATCTGCGTATATACCAACCATCACCAGACGGTTGAAGTACTGGATTATTGATCGACTGCAGGCCGTATGACGGTCATGCAGCCGGTAGCTGAGCACCATCAGCGTTAGTAAGAGAAGGTTTATTATGTCTGAAATGACACCCAGAGAAATTGTTCACGAGTTAGATCGCCACATCATTGGTCAGCAGGACGCAAAACGCGCCGTATCTATCGCCCTGCGTAACCGCTGGCGCCGGATGCAATTGCCGGAAGAGCTTCGTGTTGAAGTGACGCCTAAGAATATTCTGATGATTGGTCCAACCGGTGTGGGTAAAACTGAAATTGCCCGCCGCCTGGCGAAGCTGGCAAATGCACCTTTCATTAAGGTTGAAGCCACGAAGTTCACTGAAGTGGGCTATGTTGGTAAAGAAGTTGAGACGATCATCCGCGATCTGACAGATATCGCGGTAAAGCTGACTAAAGAGCAGGAAATGACGAAGGTCAAATTCCGTGCTGAGGAAGCGGCGGAAGAGCGTGTGCTGGATGCTCTATTGCCACCACCGGAAGACGTGTGGGGTAAAAAGGAGCAGGTTGAAGACCGTGGCACCCGTCAGGCATTCCGTAAAAAGCTCCGTGAAGGTCAACTGGACGACAAAGAAATTGAAATCGATGTCGCACTGCCGCAAATGGGTGTTGAAATCATGGCGCCTCCCGGCATGGAAGACATGACTAATCAACTGCAGTCGATGTTCCAGAACCTGAATTCTGACTCGCAGAAGAAAAAGAAAAAACTGAAAATCAAAGATGCGCTGAAAATGCTTACTGAAGAGGAAGCTGCCCGTCTGGTAAATCAGGAAGATCTGAAAGAAAAAGCGATTCATGCGGTTGAACAGCACGGTATTGTGTTCATTGATGAAATCGATAAGATTTGTAAGCGTGAAGGCAACAACTCTGCAGATGTGTCCCGTGAAGGTGTGCAACGGGATCTGCTGCCACTGGTGGAAGGCTCTACTGTATCGACTAAGCACGGTATGGTGAAAACTGACCACATGTTGTTTATCGCATCCGGTGCTTTCCAGATGAGTAAGCCCTCTGACCTGATCCCTGAGTTGCAGGGCCGTCTGCCAATCCGTGTTGAACTGTCAGCACTGAAAGTGGAAGACTTTAAACGTATTCTGACTGAACCGAATGCAGCACTGACAGAGCAGTATCGCGCGCTTATGGCTACAGAAGGCGTGACAATTAAGTTTGAAGAGTCTGGCATTCAGCGAATTGCTGAAGCGGCCTGGCAGGTAAATGAGCGCCTTGAGAACATTGGTGCCCGTCGTCTGCACACGGTGCTGGAGCGTTTGATGGAAGATATTTCTTTCGATGCATCCGAGAAGTCCGGTGAAACTTTTACTATCGACGCCGCCTATGTGGACTCACACTTAGAAACGCTGGTGGATAACGAAGATCTGAGCCGCTTTATTCTGTAAGGCTCTGTTTGTTACTTACCACATGAGTCGCTGCCGGGCTGAACGGTAGCAGTTCATCAATAACACTAAAACGCGCGACTGTCTGACGGTTGCGCGTTTTTTGTTGCCTGCAAAGTTGATAGCGTCGAATACGTCAGGTTTCTTTCTGGTTATTTGTATAAAATGGAATTAGTAACCCGCTATCTTTGTGGAAAATGAAAAGGTTGAGCAATGCCGGTTAATGCCAAAACAGAAGATTTAGAAGCCTTTGTAACGGTGGTGGATACCGGTGGTTTCTCTGCCGCCGCAGCGCTGCTGGATCAGCAGGTTGCCAGGGTATCACGCTCGGTAACGCGGCTGGAAAAGACCCTCAACGTTACCCTGTTTAACCGCACAACCAGACGGGTAGAGCTGACGGAAGAAGGTGAGCTTTTCTTGCGTTACGCCAGAGACGGTCTGAACATGCTGGAAAAAGGCGAGGAGGCATTGCGACTGCTCGGGCGGACACCATCAGGCAAGCTGCGGGTTGATGCAGCCAGCCCGTTTGTATTTCATCAGCTGACACCGTTAATAGACGGGTTCTGCCGCACCTATCCGGATATATCTCTGGAGCTGACCAGTCACGACAGCATCATTGACTTACTGGAGCATAAAACCGATATCGCCATTCGTATCGGCGATTTAAGTGACTCCAATCTCCATGCCAAAAAGTTAGGGCGAAGCCGGTTACATGTAGTTGCAAGTCCGGAATACCTGGCTAAACATCCGGTCAGCGGCGATATTACAAGTCTCTCGCAGCATCGTTTAATTGGTTTCAGTGACGCGCCGCATTTAAATAACTGGCCACTTAAAAGTCCTCAGCAGCTTACATTTGCTATCAGTGCCTCAAGCGGTGAAACTGTGCGGCAACTTTGCATTGCAGGGCAGGGGCTGGCGATGCTGTCACACTTTATGACGTATGAAGATATTGAGGCCGGCCGGTTGGTGCCTGTGCTGACAGACCATGTCCTGAGTCCGAACCGGCGGGAACTGGTACAGGCGGTATATTACCGTAACAGTGCCGTGTCTTCCCGTATCTCTGCCTTCCTGGATTATATCGCGCCGCGTCTTACCCTATAATTGCAAAAATAACAAAAGTGTTTTTAATTTATTGCTGTTAATGCTTTAAATAAGCTGCGATATGCTTCATCCATTGAAAATGGAAGGAGACTTTATGAGTCTATTATTTAACAGTATTTCTCTTGCCGGCAAAACGCTGAAAAACCGTATCGTCATGCCCCCGATGACCCGCTCAAGGTCAACGCAGCCCGGTGATGTCGCCAACGATTTAATGGCTAATTATTATGCCCAGCGTGCCGGTGCCGGTTTGATTATCAGTGAAGGTACGCAAATCAGTGAATTGGGCAAGGGTTATGCCCGGACCCCGGGCATTTACACCGGAGCGCAAGTCGAAGGCTGGAAGAAGGTCACAAATGCCGTTCACAAGGCGGGAGGTGTGATGTTTGCGCAACTGTGGCACGTTGGCCGCGTATCCCACGAAAGTAATACGGGTGGCAGGCAGCCGGTTTCTTCTTCAGCGCTTCAGGCTGAGGGCGTGAAGGTATTTATCGACGAAAATAACTCACCGGGTTTTGTGCAGTCTTCTGTACCCAGAGCACTCAGTAAAGAAGAAATCAAAGCGGTCGTTGAAGAGTACCGGCACGCGGCGCAATGTGCCAAAGAGGCCGGATTTGATGGCATCGAGCTGCATGGAGCCAATGGCTATCTCATCAACCAGTTTCTTGATTCACAAGCCAACAACCGTACTGATGAATACGGCGGCAGCCTGGAGAACCGTCTGCGGTTCCTGAAAGAAGTCGTGTCTGCTGTCAGCACTGTGTTCGACAGCAGTGCAGTGGGGATCCGTCTGGCTCCGCTGACGACGTTGAACGGTGCGGTAGATGAAAACCCTGAACAGACGTACGTTGAAGCGGTGCGGGCCCTGAATGAGTTAGAGGCCGGCTATGTACATATCGCTGAAGCAGACTGGGATGATGCGCCGGAAATGGCGGTAAGGTTTAAACAAGCGATCCGCGAAGCGTTTGACGGTATTTTGATTTATGCCGGCAAATATACCCGTGACCGCGCTGTCCAGGCGCTGGAAGAAGGATGGGCTGATATGATTGGTTTCGGTCGTCCCTTTGTATCGAATCCCGATCTGCCTGCCCGTTTACAACAAGGCATCGCGCTGGCTGAGCATGATCCTGATACCTTGTTCGGCGGCGCAGAAAAAGGTTATACCGATTATTCTGTCGCGTCATAACGGTGATCTGAGATCACTTGGTTTATCAACAGCAGCGGACTAGTGTTCCGCTGTTGTTATCAGCGCCCGGCATAAGGTTTCTGTGAGCGGGTGCTGTGTTTCATTTTCAAATTTCAAAAAGTACGGGCAGGGATTCGCTTCCAGGAAGAAAAACTCGCCTTTGCTGTTACACCGCCAGTCAATGGCACACCATTTCATCCCGAAAGCGGCGCAAATTGTTCTGGCCAGTGAGCGAATATCCTCAGGGATGTTTGTAGCCTGCGCCTCTGCGCACTCATCAGTACGGTAATCCGGCTTGTCCGAGTAGATAACACCGGAAAACACCTCATCACCAATAACGTACGTCCGCACATCAAGCCCGTCAATCCATGTTTGTA
This sequence comes from Alteromonas sp. NFXS44, assembly GCF_040148705.1. Lineage (NCBI taxonomy): Bacteria > Pseudomonadati > Pseudomonadota > Gammaproteobacteria > Alteromonadales > Alteromonadaceae > Alteromonas > Alteromonas sp. NFXS44. Next base: position 57,689 of record NZ_JAGDEA010000002.1, read on the forward strand.
ACGTTACCGCACCGGTATCCTGCTGATGCAGAAGTTCACTGATATACACGCCATGCTGACGAAGCAAGGTGGTATGGGCACCACCGGAAACAGGCTTGATAATGACATCCTGAAACTGCTCAGCAAAGTGTTTAAGGGCTGTGGCATCATTACTGATGAACGTCCCGGGAATGGTGGCGCCCAGTGCTGATGCTGTTTGCAATTGCACGGGCTTGGCCTGGTGAAAACGAATGGCGCTCAGCGGGTTATACCAGCGCTCAGGCTGATGATAAAAAAGCGGTGACAGTGCACTGATTTGATTTTTACCGGCAACAGGATCTGCTGCTGGTGGAATTGAAAAGCGTTGCCACCAAAAGGCGCCGGCTTCGTCAAGATCCACGTATTCGTTATCGACAACAAGCGTGAAGGCATTTTTAAGCGGTTGCCATTGCAACTTTAACTGATCGCCCAGGTTCGCTGTATTGAGGATCAATGTTTCTTGCTGAAGATCGTGAAGTGTTGTTACTACATGCTGTAATTGATGGTCTGATTCATCACCCAGACAAAGAATCATACATTACGTCCTTGTTAAAAATGACGCTGACGCCAACAGGTGCGGGAGACAACCCTGTCCGCGCAGCATCATCAGGCCTGAAATCAGTAAACCGATTCTTCCGGGTAATCGCCACCATTTTCACCCAGCGCCAGGGTGAAATAGCGGGGCGGGATTAAGATGGCTTTGGCTTCTGTGACCGGCGTAGTTTTTATAAGACCGGCGCCTGATACTTCGCAGGCTTCTTCATTCGTTAACGGGCGTGGTGTGGTTGTTTCTTTCATGATGTTCTCCTTGAACAGGTTATTTTTCCGTTATGGGTTTCGTTGCGCATAACTCACAACAGGTTTTAGTTTACCGGGTCTTCCGGCGCTGTCTTCTGGCTAAAAGTCCGGTTATCGCCCACGCCGGGTTTCAGATAGGGCGACTGGCCTACTGTGTCTGAAACCCCTTGCAGGTAACAGGTTAAAATGGTCTCGCGCAGACTCATTATCCAGCACAAATTAAACGTTAAACCCACCACCCACATATCGGGTAATGTGCTGGTAATCGCGAAATACAACAGGCAGCAAAGCGAAGCTGCCGCCATGGGAATGAGACTGTTCATAAACAGGACTTCAGTCTCAAACGCCACGGTTTTATTGATGCGAAAGGACATTGCTACCCCTCTTGCTCTATCCGTGTACCGGGCTGATGAAACTGGCGGTAGTAACTCGCCATCAGTGAGGTACGGTTGTGGATATCCAGCTTGCGGTAAATGTTGGCGCAGTGAAATTTCACCGTTCTCTCGCTGATAAATAGCTGGGAAGCGATTCGCTTATTCGGCAGCCCTTCCATAATTTTATGGGCAACCTGCAATTCCCGGCGGGAAAGCTGCTCCAGGCGATCATTGATAGGGGTTGGATTAGTCATGACTCTCTCCTTGTTGTTCAATAACGGGGTTGGTACTGACGGGGTAGATTTCGGTTAATTTGCCTGCCTCAAGGCGGAAAACACGGTCTGCCATGGCGATGGTTTGCGGCCTGTGGGCGATAATAATGCGGGTGATGTTCAGCTGTTTCAGGTTGTGGTTTACCTGTGCTTCGTTGTGCATATCAAGGTGACTGCTTGCTTCATCGAGGAACAGGATCTGCGGCCGTTGATACAGTGCCCTGGCCAGCATAATCCGCTGGATCTGACCGCCGCTCAGGGTGCTTCCCATGTCGCCGACCAGTGTCTGGTACTGCATTGGCATGGCTACAATGTCATCGTGAATACAGGCCAGTTGTGCCGCGCCTGCTGCCCGCTGAATATCCGGGGAATCACAATAGCCGGCTATATTTTCAAGAATACTGCCGTTGAGCAGGGCGTCATCCTGATAAACCGCTGAGGATACGCCCTTCAGCGCGCCCTGACTGACAGGCTTTGTGCCGAAATATACTGAGCCTGAACAGAGCGGGTGTATACCGGTAATACATTTAAGTAACGTAGATTTTCCGCAGCCGCTTGCGCCGGTGATCGCTATGGCTTCGCCGGGGGCAACGGTCAGGTCGATATTTTCAAGTACCGGTGCTGAAAAGCTGTCGTAAGCATAGCTGACCTGTCTGAGGGATAAGGTTGCCGGGCCGGCATTATCCGTGCCGTCAACACCGGAAAAGGCAACAGTTACGTCTTCACATTCAGCCAGCACCACATCTGACAGCCGGTCAATGTGCAGCGATAACATACGCCATTCCAGTGCGGTGGTGATCAGACTTTCAGCGGCGGTAACAAAGCGGTTTTTGTAGCTGATAAACGCATACAGCATACCGGTGGTCAGTGCATTTTCCATGGCCATCTGTGCGCCAAGGTAAATCACCACAATGTTTTCAGCTCCGGTGATGACCTGTTTGGCAATACTGATACGCAAACCCCATTTGCCAATACTGATGTCTGCATTTAAGGATGATGTCAGCCGGTTCAGCCAGTGGCCGTGGCGGCTCGCCTCCAGGTTAAATTGCTTGATTGTCTGAATGGCCCGCATGGATTCGATGAAGTGCGTTTGCTCCTTTGAAGCCAGCTCCAGTTTGTCGGCGTGATGAGGCCGGACGCAATGCCAGGCAAACACGCGGAACAGCGCATACAAAAAGGTGATAACAATGACTACCGTGGCCAGAAGCGGCGCATAAACATACATGACTGCCACTGTCACCAGTGCCATCAGTCCGTCCATGATCACGGTAATGAAGCTGGCAGTGAGAAAATCCCGCAATGCATTTAATGAACTGAAACGGGAAATAATGTCGCCGGTGTGCCGGCTGTGAAACCATTTTAGCGGCAGTTGCAGTAAATGACTGAATACCCTGGCGCTCATCAGCAGTTGCAGGCGGCTGGTGAAGTGTAAAAGGATATGTTGGCGTAACGCTGAAGTCAGACATTCAATTAACAGAAAAAGCGCAAAGCCTATAGTTAATGCAGTCAGAAAGTCAGACGATCCTGCGGGCAAGGCATCATCTACCACCATTTGCATGTAATAAGGAGACAACAGGGCAAATAACTGAATAAGCAGGGTAATACAGAAGGTAAGCAGCAAGGTTCTGCGAAGCCCGCTGAGACCTGAGAAGAAACTGCTGATAGTGAGTTTTGGGGTAGCCGTGACCGGTGTAAAAGCCGGGGCCGGAGATACTTCCAGAGCAATGCCGGTGAAATGATCGGAAAAACGGGATAACGGCATTTTACGTTTACCCGTAGCCGGATCATGAATGGTTACGCTGTTTTTGTTCACTGCGATGAGTACCACAAAATGCTTCATATCCCAGTGAACTACGCAGGGCAATTGCAGCTTTGGCAGGTCGTCCAGATCCAGTTTCAGCGCTCTTGCAGATAAAGAAAGGCGCTTAGCGATGGTAATAATATCTCCCAGCGTGGCCCCTTTCAGTGACAAGCCATATTCCTGCCGGAGTTCTGCCAGTGTTCTTTTATCGCCATGGGCCTGCAATATCATACACAGGCAGGCCAGTCCGCATTCTGCGGCTTCCGCCTGATACACCACCGGTGTTTTAACAGAGCGGCGAAGGGAAGGGAGCGGGTTTGCTGATAAGAGGGCCTGCATTACCACGCTCCTTTTACAGACAGTAACGGTGCGAAAAGCCACTCAATCAGGCTGGACTCCCGTGTCGTCACATCGGCACTGAAGGTCATGCCGCTTCTCAGTGGTGTTTCCTGTCCGTAGGTGGCGATGCTTTGTTTATTCAGCGAAACCTGAACCAGATATGCCGGTTCGTCTGTGGTGACAGGAAACCATTGCTTACTCTGTGGCTGGATAAGATCGTCGGATATTAGCGTAATAATACCGTCAACGGTGCCGTATTGCTGATAAGGGAAAGCATCCAGTTTAATGCGGACTGACTGACCCTGTTGCAGTAAACCTGATGACCGCGCTGGCAGTAACACCTTGCCGGTAAGGGTGTCAGAAGAGGGTTGTATGTTCAGTAACGGTTTAGACGTATTGATGAAGTCACCGCTACGTACAGACAAATCGGATACGACACCAGCTCTTGATGAGGTAATTACCTTCTTGTGCTGACTGTCCCACTGCAGCATCTGATTGCGTAATGCACTGAGTTGATGCTGAAGGTCAAGGCGCTCCTGCTCCTGACTGGCGGGGAGTCTCGTCAGCTCATGGCGATTTTCTTCAAGATAGGCGAGTTTACTTTCACGCTCCCGCTGGTATTCCAGTAATTCCTGTTTCAGCGATAACACAGCACGGGCGGCACTGAGATGTTCATTTTTCGCCAGCAATCTGGCATCGGCGAGGGTTGCCATTGAGTTTGCAGACGTTTCTGCCAGAGCGATCCGTTGGGCTACCAGCTCAATGAGTCCGTTAAGTTTGGTAATATCCCGCTCTAGCTGCTTGCCGGTAGTTCTGGTCGTAGCAATAGCCAGCTTATGGGCAATTGTGAGGTAGCGGAGTTGTTGTTCAAGCTGTTCCTGCTGAACTTCATACTGACTGTGCACCGCAAAATGCACGTCTTCGCCGGAGCCCAGCGTCTGGCCGCTGTTGATTTGAAGTAAGGGGGTTCCCGCCTCAACCTCATCGCCATTTTTCACGAGAATGGCGGCAACCCTTCCGCCGGTATTGTCCGGATAAACCGGCGTACTGCCCTCTGACATTTCCAGCCAGCCGTTGATCCGGGTGAAGGTTTTGTATTCCTGACTATTCAGATACCAGGCCATCACGATGACCCAACCTGTTACCATCAGGCAGATCATCCTGACAGGCAAAGACGGTAAAACAAATACGTCTCCCTGACTGGCTGTCAGCTGATGTTGCAAAGCCTGTTGTCTGAACAGCTTGTGTTCCATGAGTTACTCCTTGCTAAATAAAAGTCCGGCAGATTACCCCTGAACAGCATCCTTAACTGATCAATTGAATCCCTGGCATCGTAGTCCCTGACACCTCCTTTTCCGGTAACAGGGGCAATCTGTCGAAAACACATCAGCGTCCTGCTGACGGAATTAAATTTACAAGAAGCAGTGCCGGAGGCTTTCAAATCACGGACACTGGATGATTTGTGTACAAAAAATGTGCGTTATGTCCGTTTTTGTTAAGTCATGTCCGTTTCAGGCAAGTCCGGAAAGGTTGACGGGGGTCAATCCGGTGGCTGGTTTGACCGGGAAAGAAGTGAAATTGTTGTTAACTGACGCTACTGTATTACATTGATAATAAGTGCGTCTCAAAAAGCGTCAGCCATTAAAAAGGAAGTGCCTCATGTTTATCCCCAGCATGCTTTTAAAGCAGTTGTATACTCACGGCAGTCTGCAAAAAACGGAAGATGGTTTGTGCTTTATGCTGAAAAACCGCTTGAAAGACGCCAGTATCAGCGAAATTTTACATATCGTGCTGGATGGCAATCATATTCCGAAAGAGAAAATTACCCTGAAAGTCGGGGCGGATATGCTGCTCTCTGCTGAGGAAATTAATGCAAAAGGGGATATTTCCTTTCCGCTACGGGAAGTCATTACGGTCTTTTTGAACGTGCGGGCAAAGGCCGGGCCTGAAAAGCTCAAATTGGGGCTCTCTTTTAAAGCCTCTCCATTCGGTAAACTGAAGTTTGAAGTCGAAGACTATATTTCGGACATCAGTGCCAAACCTGAGGGGATCCCAAGAGATCCTCACGACGATTATCAGGCAGAAATCATCAAAGCCCGTCAGGCATATTTTGCTTCTGCAACCGGCGCGCCGGTGAATCATGTGGGCAACTATTCTATCGATCCCAACACACTCAAAGGCAATATTGAGCACTTTATTGGTGTGGCGCAGGTACCCATTGGCATAGCGGGCCCGCTCAGCATTGACGGAGAATATGCGAAAGGCGATTTTGTAGTGCCGCTGGCTACCACTGAAGGCACGCTGGTGGCATCTTATAACCGTGGCATGAAGCTATTGAATATGAGCGGTGGTGTAAAAGCAACGGTGGTTGATGATGCCATGCAACGGGCGCCGGTTTTTGTTTTTTCTGATGCGCGCGGGGCACGGGATTTCGTTAAATGGATAAATAAAAATATCGAAAAGATCCGTGATGAAGCAGAAGCAACGTCTTCGGTGGCGAAGCTCACTTACATCGACCATTTCCTGTCTAACAAATTTGCGTTTCTCCGTTTTAACTACAGGACCGGAGATGCTGCCGGTCAGAATATGGTGGGGCGCGCCACATTTGCTGCCTGTGGCTGGATCATGGATCACTACGAAGGGATTGTGAATTTTTATCTGGAGTCTAACTTTGCCACCGACAAAAAGGCCTCGCAGATAAATATTATGCGGACCCGGGGGAAACGGGTTACTGCAGAGGCTACCATCAAGCGCGAACATTTACTCAGCGTAATGCGGGTGGAGCCAAAACAAATTGATTACCATGGCAGAGTCGCTGGTATCGGTTCGTTTTTATCCGGCGTTAATAACACCGGCCTGCATTCGCCCAACGGTATCACCGCCATGTTTATTGCCACGGGACAGGATGTCGCTAATGTCTCTGAATCCTCGGCGGGGATCATGTACTCCGAGCTCACCGATGAAGGGGATTTATACGTTTCACTGACTATCCCTTCTCTGATTGTCGCCACCTACGGCGGTGGAACCGGCATAGGTACACAGAAAGAGTGCCTGGAGCTAATGGATTGTTACGGCAAAAATAAGGTGTACAAGTTTGCCGAGATTGTAGGAGCGGTGGCACTGGCCGGAGAGATCTCGCTGGCTTCGGCCATTTCTTCATCTGACTGGGTGTCATCTCACGAACAATACGGACGTAACCGGTAAGTGAGACGCCGTTCGGGTAACATTCTGAAACTTATCTCCCTTTGCGCAGAGAACTGACCATGCAGTAAACTTTACCGGTGGCATGGTTAAGCAAACAGGGAGTGTTGTTATGCAGAAATCTGCTCAGTATCGTCTTATCTATTTCGTTCTGATGGTCGCTACATTTGCCGGCGGCTATTACTTTTTACCTGACACGATCCGGTTACCGCAGGATAAGTGGCTTACCGCACTTTTTGCAGGCTTGTATTTTATTATTTTGCCTGCAGCGTACTATGTTTGTGTTGTTGTGAAAGGCAAACAGAAACTGTGGAAAATAATTATCAGTTTTAGTCTCGCGGCGGTGGCCGCGCGGTACACCTTTCCTGAAGATCTTGCTGCTTATTTTGAGTTTATTTCCTGGCTACGTTATCCCATTGCGGCAGTGCTTATTATTCTCGAATTTGCACTGGTTTATATGGTGGTTAAAAGCTTGTGGAAAGCCCGCCATCTTCCCGGTGATCCGAGATTGCATGCTCATAAAGCGTATGCAGAGGATGACAAAAAACGAATGACTGCTGTTTTATGGGCCCATGAACCGGCATCCTGGTTTTATGCCATCCCCCGGTTTACCCGCCGGCATGTGTCGCCCGTGGGGAAACTACATACCAAATCAGACAGCGTGATTTATCAATGCGTGCTGACAGGCGGAATAGTGATGGCAGCTGCGCTCTCATACTGGCTTTTGGCTGAATGGAGTAGTACCGCAGCGGTTATCGTTTGCAGCCTGATCCTCTGGACGATGATTTCTGCCGTTGCCAGTATCCGTATAGGGAAGCATTTCTCGCTGTACATTCAGAACGATGATCTGGTTATCAATCCGGGGTTCTACAGTACCCTGTTTGCCAGGCTGTCTGCCATTGAGTCTGCAGAGGCAGGAAGCTGGAGCAGAGCTGACTATGGTGATGCATTGATTTTGGGGCAGGGTGATGAAGCTAACGTGCGCATCCGGTTCAGTAAGCCGGCGCTGTTATATTCAATGATGGCGACATTTGAAGACTGGCAGGATGAGGTTTATCTTATTTGCCGCGATCCACAACAGGTCGCTGACAGTCTCAAACCTGCAATGGCGTTGCCAGCAGCATGAAATAAAAAGGGCGCCTTATCAGGCGCCCGTAGAGGTTTAAGGTATCAATGCCTCCAGTGATACATATGCGCTTTGGCGTTGATTTCCTGCGCAGTCTCTTCCGGCATAAACAGTTTATTATCTGCTTCGAAGAAGAACGGCTTACGCTGTTTGCGGCTGCCCACTTCATTCATCGTCGCAGCTTCATAAACCCGTCCGTTCAGCACGGTATACTCAACAAATTCGCTTCTGCGGATATCGCTCAGTACATCACCGTCAATCACAACTAAATCGGCCAGCTTACCTTTTTCTATACTGCCAAGGTCGTTACCCATGCCTAAGTGTTTTGCACCGTCAATGGTTCCGCCACGCAGGGCTTCCCATGGCGTGAAACCACCCTGAGCCATACTCCACAATTCCCAGTGAGCGGCTAAACCTTCACGCTGGCCATGGGCACCGATGTGCACGCTCACACCTTTATCGCGCAGTGTTTTTGCATACGCTGCCACTTCGAAGTGATTGTACTGGTTATCCGGTGCGGTAGGACGGCGGATAGCACGGCTGTCGAGAATGGTTGACGGCACATAGCGTAGCAGGCGTTCGTTCTTCCACACTTCAGTTCTGTCGTACCAGTACTCTTCGCCCATCAGGCCACCATATGACACCACGAAGGTTGGCGTGTAACCCGATTCTGTGGCTGCCCATAACTGGTTAACATCATCATAGCCTTTCGCCACAGGAAAACTGTGCTCAAGGCCGGTATGTCCGTCTACCACCATGGTCAGGTTCTGCTGCATCTTACCGCCGCCTTCCGGCACAACCATCATCTGCTGTTCGTGTGAAGCCCACAGAATTTGCTGACGTTGATCCCGTCGCGGCTGGTTATAACTTTTTACTGAAATTGCACCCGCTTCTTTCAGCCTTTCAACATGGAAATACGCATCATCGTAGTTGTTGATAATGGCTTTATAACCCAGTGACTCGGCACCGTATAAAATCGCGCCGGTGGAATAAATGCGCGGAGCAATAATATCGCCATGTCGTTGCAACTCTGAGGCGGCAAAGATTTCAGTGGTGTCGTTGGACGGATCGTGAATCGTGGTCACACCAAACGCTACGTTGGCAAATTGTCCCCAGTTTTGTTGAGGAATAATTTCGTTACGCCCCTGAGAACCGTGAGCATGGGCATCGACTAAGCCCGGAATAATGGTTTTTCCGCGGGTATCGATGCGCATGGCGTCATCAGGAATAGTAATATCGTCAAGTGAGCCAACAGCTTCAATCCGGTTATCGCGAATAAGCACTACGCCGTTTTCGATGACTTCCTGTGTGTTATCTGCATCACGCATGGTAACGACTTTACCGCCAACCAGCGCTTTGTAGCCACCGGGTTTATCTGCCTTCGATTTGAAAGACAGGTTCATGCCTTTGGTTTCCGGTTCAGGCAGTGCATCTTTTTCTTTACCGGCAACAAAAGTAAATGCATCTTCCAGTGCGCGCTCGTAATACACCGGTCCGTGGAACCAGCCTAACGACGTACTATCCGGACTCCAGTTCAGGTACTCGCCGGCACGGGCAGACAGTTGTGTAACCGGTAATGATGTCATGTCCGGTCCCAGCGTAATTTTCTGACCGTTGTCTACGAACGGTGCTACGTAGGTCTTGAACTGGTAAACAAACGCCACCCACTTTTTGTCATGAGACAAACGGTATTCGCTGACTTTATCCGCACCGTATAAATGCGTGCGCTTGTCTTCACCGCGTAAATCTGTGCTGCTCAATTGCGTTTCAGGGTAAGCAGACCCGCCGGCGCGTTCAGTGAAATACACACGACCGTCATTTCCGGCAAAATGGGGTTGTGCACCACTTTCGCTGACTCTGACTTCAGTGTAGTTCTTCAAGTCTGCCACATATAAACCGGGCTCTACCGAATAAGTAGGATCTAACAAATAGCCGCCGCTGAATTTCCTGAATGCGACATAACGGCCATCTGGCGAGAAGCTTGGCTCTGCATAGTGTCCCGGCTTTTTGGAGATCACTTTACCTTTGCCACCTTTGGCGGAAACTATGCGTACATCACCCAGCTTTTCGTCATTCCAGGTGGTGTAAACGATGAATTTTCCATCGTTGGTATAACGGGGGAAGTATTCATCGTGCTCGTTTTGTTTCGTCAGGCGGGTCATTTTTCCGCTTTTAATATCTTTCACATAAAGCTTGCCCAGGGCCTGGAATAAAATGCTTTTGCCGTCCGGCGATTTTTGTGACCAGCGAATCATTTTTACATCGAATTCATCCGGTGCCACATCCACATCAAAGCGCAGTGCATCTGCATAATGCAGTGTCGCTTTTACGCTGACATCAATATCTCCGATATTGCCGGTTTTAATGTCGATGTTGTGAAACTTACCACCTGTCCAGTAAACCAGAGACTGGCTGTCGGGCATCCAGTCGTAATAGGCAAAGTAGCCTTCTGAACCAAAGCCTTCCTGCATATCTCGCTCAAGGGTAAGGGTTAGCGGTTTCTCAAGGCCGGTTTCCAGCTCTTTGAGAAAAAGCCCGGTTTTGTTTTTTACCCTGCGGATAAAGGCGATGTATTTACCGTCCGGTGAGGGCACAGGTACAATAGCGCCGCCGGTGCCACTGATAAAACTGTCCTCTTTACCGGTTTTGCGGTCGAAGCGGGTGATGTCGAAAATCCCTTCGAGGGGATCTCTGTTGTACTCGAAGCCTGCACCCGGCACGGTGTTGTGGGTGTAATAGATGTACTGGCCATCATGTGAGAACACCGGGTCGGCAATATTTTGCTGGTCGGCGTTCCCGTGTTCGCGGGCTTTGATTTGCAGACCGTCACCACCGGCAATGTGATACATCCAGATTTCACCGGCCGGAATACTCCGGCTGGACATAATCCCTTTGGTGGCAACAATGTACTGCCCGTCCGGACTCCATTTCGGAGAATGAATGATGTTTTTCTTTTCCGTAGTCACCTGACGCAAATTACTGCCGTCGATATCCATCACCCACACATTGGACAAACCGCCACGGTCTGAAATAAACGCAATATGCTTACCGTCCGGCGAAATGGCGGGATGAATATTCCAGGCAAAATCCTGTGTTAGCGACGTCGCAGCGCCGCCGGATAAAGGCACTTTATACAAATCGCCCAGCATATCGAACACCATAAATTTGCCATCCGGTGAGATGTCCAGGCTGGACCAGGTGGTTTCGCTGGTTTCAATATCCACGCTGTTAAGTGCAAAGGGGGGCTTGAGCACATCCCAGTTTTCGTTTTCTGATTTGTTTGTCGTTGCGGCCAGTGCAGCACTGCTGCCCAGCATCAGGCTGACAGCGAGTGCCAGACTGTTTCGGGTGTTTTTTATCATTATGCGTTCCGGTAAAGGTACTTATTGTGTGTTATGCGGCTGGCTGGCATCAATGCCGGCGAACAGGCCGTTTCCCGTTCAGAAGCATACGACACGGCTTACCGGATTTGCAAAGCGGATGGTTTTACTAAAGAGGTTATTCATCGTATCTGCAGGTTTACGACAACGACCTGCAACCTGAGACAGACCTAAAATGATGCGGAAGAAGGGTCCAGTTCAGTGAGGATCCAACGGATGCACAAATGAAAAAATGACACCATTAAGGCTGAAAAACCGCTCATCACCAAGTTTACAGTCAGAACATAGGTGGCAACAAACGCAACAGCGAACAACACAGCGACAGTTGAAATACCAGCTCTCATAATATATCTCTCCATTAAATTTAATGAATGTATTATGCGCGGTATTTCAGAAAGAGCGTAACGGGACTAATTGATAGACTTAATCTTAAAAATTAATCAAAAAGTGGTTCTGTATTTGAGTTCAGGTGAAAGAACATTATTGATGTGGGATATTACTGACGGTTATTGGCAGAAAGCAATTGAAGTGGTGTAAAATTGCACCAGTTGCTTTTTACAGGAGAATAACTATGCCCCGGCAAAGTATCACTTTAACCGAAAAAAACGATGCCTGGCTCAGGCAGCAAGTGGAGGGAGCGGGTGAATACGCGAATAAAAGTGAACTTGTGAATGATCTCATTCGCCGGGCGAGGCGGGCGGAAATCATAAATCATCGCCTGGCGATAGCGGAGAAGAGCGGGTTTAGTCATCAATCTCCGGCCGATATGCTCGAAGAATTCAAAAAGAGGCAATCTGAAGAGCCGTGAAGTATGTACTTTCCGAAAACGCGAAAGAAGACCTTTACAGAATATATGCATGCGGCGTTGCGACGTTCGGACAAGAATTGGCGGAAGATTATTTTTGGAAAATGCACAAGGCTTTCGGAAGAATTTCAGAAGATCCTTTCCGCTTTCCATTGGTGAATCATATCCGTACCGGTTATCGCCGTTATTTACTCCGGTCTGACACTATTTACTTCAGAATTGCAGAGAGCATGGTTGAAATTATGGCAATCATTGGTAGTCAGGATGTGGATGAATGGCTCTAGTTTTTAAGAGCGTTTCTACTGTAAACCCTCTAATCAAACGCACCTTGCATGACCCGGGAGAAAAAGTGGGGCTTTAACGGGGGTTTGTGGGTGTAAAGCTTGGCCCGGCTTCGTTTTACAATTTTACTGTCACCGGTTTCTTCCACTGACATACTTTCTTCAATCCGGTCTCTGAAGTTCTTTTTGTGCAGGGGTTTGCCAAGTACAATTTCATACACCGTTTGCAATTCTGAGAGGGTAAACGGATTCTTGAAAAAGTAATTGGGTTCGGTACTGTATTTTGCGCGGTGATAAAGCCGTTGAAAGGCTTTCTGTATAAGTTGCTGATGGTCAAACGGCAGTGTCAGTGAGGGGGAATCACACAGAAAATCGCTGACGTCATGCCAGTGAACATGCTCAAGACACGGCGCTGAGTCATCCACCAGACACAAATAAGGACAGGTAATACTCCATCCCTCCGGATCCCGGCTGATGTTACCTTCAAATTCCAGTTTAGCGATATAAGCCGGACACAACCCCACCTTTGACTGCAAATTGCGAAGGAGTGTGTCGTTGAGTGTCTGATCCCTGTCTGTATGAACAAATCCCCCCGGCAATGCTAATACGTTGGCGTATACCCGCGCATCAGCAGGGCGGCGGATCAGGGCCACTTCCAGCTTATTAGCACGGATACGAAATAAAATGGCGTCAATGGTACACACCGGGGCCGGGTAAGCAGTTTCACGCATATAACTGATGCCTGTTGATGTAGTCAGCCACGGAAGGGGTTATCAGCGATGTTGCGGCATTCCCCTCTGCCAGCGCTTCACGGACCATGGTTGAACGGATAGATTGCCGTTCAGGTACCACCAGAACATGCCACTTTTCTTCAATTTCCTGCGCTTTATAAAACTTCGGCCAGTTTGCTTTGTTATCCGGCCCGATGACGAAAGTAAGCTGATCGCCGCTAAACTGCGTATTGTGTAAGTAAGACAGTACATCGTAGGTATATACAGGGTTTTCACCGTCACTGATGAGGTGCTCAACGGGCAGGGCGTGTATACGGTCATCCTGAAGATCACTCACGAACGCATTCAGCATGGCAACCCTGTGACTGTAATCAATCATGTTTTTCGCGAACGCGTGGCAAAAAGAAGGGATGAGCACTACCCGTTCGTAGTGATTTGCATGTGCCAGAATCGATTCAATCGCATCAGCATGCCCCTTAGTGGGCGGATTAAACGCTGAACCAAACACCGCTACTTTCATATTGAACACCTTCTTAATGAGTATTTTTAAAATACTCATTAGTTACCAGAAAGGCAAATAAAACCACATTTTATAAGTCTTGAATCTAAATAGGTGGTGATTAATTAAATTTTGATTGACTTTAAAGGGTATTGATAGAATACTCTTTAAAAAGTGAGGAGTTTACTGATGAAAATTGCATCCGTTAATGTTGATCCGCAAAAAGGGTTCACCCCGTTATGCCCCGATGAACTGCCTGTTCCGGGTGGGGATGAGATTGTACCGGCGTTGCTGGCACAAAATGCACTTGCGGACTTCATTGTGGGTTCCAGCGATTCTCATTGTGATGCAGCCTTGTTCCGGGTGGAGAACGACGATGAACAGTTTCAACCGCTGGATCATCCGAATACCGATTGCACATTTAAAATGCACTGCAAGCCCGGTACGAAAGGCTTTGAGCTGCTTGACGGTTTACCTGCGCCCACAGAGTACGATTTTTTCGTCTGGAAAGGCGTGGCTCCCGACCTTCATCCCTATGGTGCCTGTTACCATGACCTGGCTGAAAAACTGTCCACGGGGTTAATTGAATACTTACGCTGCAATGACGTGACAACGGTAATTGTCGGTGGCCTGGCGACAGATTTCTGTGTCGCTACTACCGCCCGTCAACTACAAAAAACCGGCCGGTTTACTGTCATATTGCACCTGAATGCGTGCCGGGGCATTGCGCCTGACGGTATCGACACCCAAATTCAATCTCTTAAAGAATCAGGAGTTGTCATCGCCGCTACCATCGACGATGTCAAAAAGGCCCTTGCTGCATAATCCACTAAGAAACAAACCCATGTCCCGAAATTCTTTGTTTAAGGAACACTTAAACTTTTCTGCGTTAGATAACGACTTCTACAAAATGAATATGTGGCAGTGTTTTATGCACCAGTTTCCTTATGTTGAAGATGTGGAATACCGGTTTGTGGTGCGCAGCGATGTGGATTTACGTCCTTACCGGGCTGAAATTCAGCAGGAGCTGGAAAAGCTGGACGGCCTCCGGTTTACGCCGGACCAGATAAGCTGGCTGGAATCTATCCCGTGGTACACGAAAGACTTCATTGAGTGGCTTCGAATGTGGTCTTATCAGACACGCTTTTTGCATTTTTCAGAAGAAGACGGACAGTTGTCGATTCGTGCGAAAGGGCCCCTGATGCACGTACATAACTTTGAGATGCCGGTGTTGTCTACCGTGGCAGAAGTGTACAACCGCCGGAACTATCCAGATAAAACCTACGAGGATGTGCGTCAGCCTTTGTTCGAAAAGGTGAAATGGCTGAAAGAACAGCATGAAAAGCATGATTTAACCGGCTTATCCATTGCTGAGTTTGGTACCCGTCGTCGCTTCAGCTATGAAGCGCAGCTTACTGTTATTGATATGTTGAAAAGCATGGTGCCGCAATTTCTCACCGGTACATCGAACATGCATCTGGCGAAAGAGTTCGACATTTTGCCAATCGGTACCATGGCCCATGAAATTTTTATGTTGTCCCAGCAAGTCGGCGTGCAACTGGTAAATTCACAAAAGCACACTCTTGAAGCCTGGGTGAAGGAGTTCCGTGGCCAGCTGGGTTATGCCCTGACAGATACCATTGGTATGGACGCTTTCGTCCGTGATTTCGATTTGTACTTTGCAAAACTGTTCGATGGTTTAAGACATGACTCCGGTGATCCGATAGAATTCGGGGAAAAGGCGATTCGCATGTATGAGAATTTGCATATTGATCCGCGAACGAAAACCATTATTTTCAGTGACGGACTGGATTTTAAAACCATGGTAACGCTGTTTTTGCGGTTCCGCGGGCGGATCAAAACATCATTCGGGATCGGTACCTTTTTGTCTAACGATGTTCGCGGCGTCACACCACTGAATATTGTGATGAAACTCGTACGGGTCAACGGTAAGCCGGTGGCGAAAATATCTGATGCGCCGGGTAAAAACCTTTGCGAAGATCCTGAATTTGTAAGCTACCTGAAAAAGGTATTCGAAGTAGACTGGGCATAAGATCACCTATGGCAAATTACACCCGAATCGGCACAGCAGCGCTGCGTCAAATTCCTTTCGACTTTAAGGGCAATGTGTCCCGAATCCTCAGCGCTGTTGAGCGTGCAATGGACGCCCATATCAATATCCTGCTTATGCCTGAACTTGCACTGACAGGCTACGGGTGTGAAGACAATTTCAGTTACCAGGAATTTAACCAGGCGACGGAAGCTGCGCTGAACGATGTGCTCGCCGGCTATCAGGCACTGGCCCATGAGCGCGAACATGCCGGCAACATGCTTATTGCTATGGGCATGCCGGTGATGTTTCCGGGCGGTCAGGTGTATAACACCACGGCGTTTATCAGTGCCGACGGCCTGCATGGCTTTGCCTGTAAACAATATCTGGCCCGTAATGGCTTGCACTATGAGCCGCGCTGGTTTGAAGCCTGGCCACGGGGCAGGGTGGTAAATCATCCGACTTTCAACGTGCCCTTTGGCGATGTGGTAGTGAATGCCGGTGGCCTGCGTATCGGCGTGGAAACCTGCGAAGACGCCTGGGTGGCAAACCGTCCGGGGCGTGATCTCTATCATCGTAACGTGGATGTATTATTAAACCCCAGTGCCTCTCACTTCGCAGTAGGCAAAAATTTTATCCGCGAGCAGTTTATTAAAGAAGGCTCCCGTGCCTTTGGCGTGGTGTACGCCTATGCTAACTTAGCCGGAACGGAAAACGGCACCAGCATTTTTGACGGCGGTTCACTGATTGCGTCGGAAGGAAAAATCGTCTCCCGTGGCGACCGCTTCAACGTGCGCGATGTAGTTATGAACCAAACCCTGGTGAACGTGAGCGCGAACCGTGTTTCCCGCGTTATCAGTTCTGAAACCATCGATATCGACGACACTAACGTGGTGGATATCGAACTGTCACTTACCCTGCCTAACGATGCCGTGCTGGCTGCACGCAGCAACGACCGCGTAGATTCCGCCAAAGACGAGCTGCCGGTGTTCTGGGATACCCTCAGCGGCGACGACTATGCTTTTACCGAAATTTGCTATGCGCTTGGCAACGGCCTGTGGGACTGGACAACACGCACCCATACCGACGGTTACGTGGTGAGTTTGTCCGGCGGTGCAGATTCCGCGCTGGTGGCGGCTTCGGTGTATGTGTCGCATTTCGTGGCGCTGGAACAACTCGGCGTACACGATTACCTGGCGACCTTGCCGAAAGGGTTAGCTGCGAAAATAGACGCCATCGCGCCGGGCGAAGATAAAATTGTCTGGCTGAAAGAAAAGGCGATGCCGAAGGTGTTGTTATGCTTGTATCAGGGTACGGATAACTCATCGGAAACTACGTTCAATGCCGCGAAATATTTGGCAGAGGAAATTGGCGCGACTTTCCACAGCTGGAACATTGAACCGGTAGTACAGCAGTATCATTCACTGGTGAACGGCCTGTATCCAGACCGTCCGCTAAGCTGGAAAACCGATGATATCGCCATGCAAAACATTCAGGCCAGAAGCCGTAGCCCTGGTGTGTGGATGCTGGCGAACCGTGAGAACAAATTGCTGATTGCGACTTCTAACTTGTCTGAATCGGCGCTGGGTTACGCCACCATGGATGGTGATACCTCTGGTGTGATCTCCGTGATTGCGGGTATTAACAAAACCACTATCCGCAAGGTGAACCGCTGGCTGGAAGAAGTGGGTCTGCCATTGTCTGTCGACGGCAAGAGCGCCCGCCATCAGCTGAAAGAAATGCACCGCGTGAACGTACAGCAGCCTACTGCAGAATTACGGCCTGAAGAGCAGACAGACGAAGCGGATCTGATGCCTTACGTGGTGTGTGATTTCATCATGGATTGCTATCTGGCCCGCCAGATGTGGCCGAAGAGTATTCTGGTAGAACTGATGCTCAACGGCTTCGATAAAGAGCACGACATGCGCCAGCTGGCCGCTTATGTAGAACGCTGGTTCAGACTGTTCTGCCGTAATCCGTGGAAACGCTACGGCACCCGCGCCGGTTTCCACATTGAACAGGTGTCGCTGGATCCGAAAACCTTCCACCGCTTCCCGCTGCTGAACAATGGTTTCAGCGAACAATTACAGCAAATGTGGGATTATGTTGAGGAAGTAGAAGGGTAATAAATCAAAGAGCTTGCAATAGCATTTGCAAGCTCGTTAAACATTAGTTGCACGTTTTGTAGTATTTGCCACTCGGGTTGGCGAAAAGCAATTCGGGTTGTCCAGATTTGTATGTAGTTTGTTAAAAAATAGTAAATAGCGTGATTTTAGCGCTTTGCATTAACAGCCACAGGAAGTCGGGACACCACACATGCATAACATCAACAAAATCACCCTGGCCATGGTTTTTGGCCTGGCTTTTTCTGCTTACGGGCAGGAAGCCACTACCGGACAAGCAGACACATCAGCTCAAACCAGAGCGACCGAAGACGAGCTTGGCCTTGAGGTCATTTCGGTTACTGCCACCAAGCGTAAAACCAAACTTATGGAAACGCCGGTGGCAATCTCGGCACTCAGTGAGGCGCAATTAAAACAGAATGGTGTGAATAATGTAAAAGACATTGCCAATCTGGTGCCTGGCCTGGATATTTCTACGGCTACCGATCAGTCTGCGCCGGTGATTTCCATGCGTGGTGTTCGCTCAACCAACATCACTGAGCTGGGCGACCCCGCGGTAGGTGTGCACCTCGATGGCGTGTATTCTCCACGTATGCAGGGTGCGCTGGCCCTGATGTACGATGTCGACCGGGTTGAGGCGCTTCGCGGACCACAAGGTACGCTGTTTGGCCGTAACTCCACGGTAGGGAGCATCAATGTGATTTCGGCGAAGCCGAAATTCGAAGCCACTTATGGTGGTGTTAATGTTGAAGCGGGCAAGTACAACAGCCGGGTTATCGACGGGTTTGTCAACGTACCGCTGAGCGACGACTTTGCAATTCGTATCGCGGCTAAAGGCCTGCAGCGCGATTCATACCTGGAAGGCTATTACGACCCCAACCAGTATGACACCCGTTGGTTAAGCGATGAGGTGCTCTCGGCACCGGTGATTTCTGAAGATTCCTATCAGGGCATTGGCAGCACAGTTACCCAGCGGGAGAACTGGTGGATTGACGCTGCGGGCACCGATCCGGAAGCGCAGAAAGTACGCGCGCTTACCCCTGCCAGCAAGGATAACTTCTACAACAATGCCGATGAATATTCATTCCGCATTAGTACCCTGTGGGCACCACTGGACGGTAATTTCTCTAACCACACGGTGTTCCAGCAATATGTGAACCGCAGCGGTGGCAATGTTGATTTGGTAAATTGTGACAAGTTACGTGGTCGCCCGGCGGAATACGGCGGTGACTGCAATAACCTGCTGCCCGGCGACAATACCTATCAGGCCGTGGTGAATGTACCCGGTGAGCTGAATCTGGACATCACTTACCTGCGCAACACCTTGAACTACAACCTGAATGATGAGTTGAGCGTGGTGTGGTTGCTTGGTTATGAAGACATGGAGCGTTCATCACAACAGGATTCGGAAATTGGTCTGGACCCATGGGATGGTGCCATTTACTTCCTCGACGGTACCGGCGCGACATCGTACTCCACCGAATTACAATTGCAGTCTGACGAATACGGCGATTTAATCTGGATTGCCGGGGTGAACTATTTCCACGAGAAAACCACTACCCTGGGTTACTACGACAACGCCATGGATGATAAAGCGTTCTGGGATCAGCCGGATCGTTCCACGGATGCGCTGGCGGTATTCGGTCAGGCAACCTATAACCTGAGCAAGGATTTACACCTTACCTTAGGCTATCGCTACAGCGACGAAACGAAAGAGGACGTAGGTGGCCGTACATACCGCTGTTCCAATGCCGATGGTTGTGCGCCGGGCTGGTTCGGCCGCACTATTCTGAACGACCTGCCAACAGATGCCTTTGAAGACCCGTCTATCTATCCGGGCTACTTTGCCAACGACAACAAAGGCAGCTGGACGCATCATGATTTTCGCGTGGGACTGGATTACGACATTTCTGCCGACACCATGGTGTACAGCTATATCGCATCGGGCTTTAAAGCGGGCGGTATTGGTGATGTGTATGAAGTGGTGAACGACCGTACCGGCGATACCACACGCTTTGAAACCCAGTTTGATCCGGAAGAAGTGCTTACCTGGGAAATTGGCGCGAAATCCAGCTTGTTGAACAACTCGCTGAACTTGCAGGCGGTATTTTTCTATACCGACTACACCGATATGCAGTATGCCTCGGTGGGTTCCATCGGCAACGTTGAGCGTTTGTCGTCGGTGGAAGATGAGGAAGGGCGTCCAATCCTGGATGAAAACGGTCAGCCAGTGCTGGACTTCCAGAACCAGCCGGTAATTGCTTACTACACCCAGAATGTACCGGGTTCTACTATCAAGGGTATTGAACTGGAATTTGACTGGAAACCGTATGCGGGTGGCCGCATCACCGGTTATGCCACCTGGACGGATGCCAAGGTCACAGAAGACTGGATCACCAAGTGGGATTACGATCCGGAATACCTGTTTAATATTTCATATGAAGAGTCTATCGGCCCCACCAACGATGTGCTGACCACTAACCTGAATGGTAACAACATGGCGATGACGCCGCGATTCACCGCCAACGTCAGCTATACCCACACAGTGAACCTGGGCAACTACGGCTATCTGCATGGCTGGTTTAACGTAAGCTGGAAAGACAAGTCATACACCACCATCTGGAACCTCGACAAACACCTTGATGATATGGATTTCGTGGTACCGGATGAAGCCACTACCTACATGAACGATACCCGCGACAGCTTCGCCATGGTGAATGCGTCAGTGAAGTATGAGCCATTAAGTCAGGGGTGGTACGCCGAAGTATTCGTTAATAACGCCACCGACGAGCTGGTGCAGTACTGGAACAATACCAGTAAGGGTATCGGCAAGGGCAGTTTCGGTATGCCGCGTTATTACGGCGTGCGTGCTGGCTTCTCGTTCTAATCAGAACAATTCCACTCCCTCGCAGACTGCTGCTGCACTGGTTTCCAGTGGCAGTCTGCACCCACTCATACCGGAGGTTTTATGAAAACACTGACTGGATTATGTATGGCCGCTACCCTCGCTACCACAGCAGGTGTTAGCATTGAGGCAACTGCCGCAGGCTATTTCAAAGATGATTTTAGCTGGGGTTTTAACAGCGCAATCTGGCAGCCGCGCAATGGCAGCAATGGCACACCGTTTGGCTGTACCTTCAATGAAGGTGCTATTTCGCCCAGTTCCCATGGCATTACATTGTCGGTATCCGATGGCACCTGTTCAGAATTGCAGTCGAAAGCATTTTACGGGTACGGCAAAGTGCAGGGCTCGCTGAAAACCGGAAACACCGCAGGCACGGTTTCATCCATTTTCACTTATACCTCATGGTGGGATTCACCGGGCCGGGCATGGCAGGAAATTGATATTGAATTTTTGCCCGGTCTTGGCAATGTTGTGCATACCAACGTGATTTATCAGCCACAGGGTGGTCAGTACCAGAGTTGGGAGCAGGATGTACCGCTGGGCCAGTACGGCCTGAACATCCAGAACTATTTACTGACCATTGGCTTTGACTGGTCGGCAACGCAAATTCGCTGGTACGTGTATGATTCATCAGGCAATGAACAAACTCTGCGGGTGGTGTATAAAGACAATGGCGATGGCTATATAGCCAGCGATGAAATCCCCGCCTATGCCTGGCCGGTGGATAATACCAAAATCATGATTAATCACTGGCACGGTGACAACAGCGCGGAAGCGTTCTATTTCCCCGGTCAGTACTACCATCAGACCGCTTGGGCGTATTACGATTTTCTTGAATATATACGACAGGCAGGTCTGACTGAGGGCCCGCTGTGTTGGCAAACGAGTATAACGACAACAACATTGATGTATTTGTGCAGAAACTACCTTCCCGAATAAAGCTCTTCTGGTTCTGCCAGTTGAGCGGCTGGGCCGTTTATGCCCTGCTAACCGAAATCATGATAAAGCTCTCCGGCGACGAACCCTGGCGCATTCATTTACCCCATCTGGTGATGGATACGTTATGCGGTATCGCCATTACACTAGCGTTGCGCTGGCTGTACCGGCAGGCGTCTGCTTCCCAGCATTATGTGGTAGCAAAGCACGTGGTGTTACTTCTGCTGGCTGCGCTGCTATGGACGCAGTTCAAGTGGTATACCTTGCAGGCGCTGTTTGGCTCGTGGTGGGTGTCGATGACCTGGTTCGATTTTGGTACCTGGACGTCGGCGTCACTCACTATGCTGGCGACCTGGACGGCGGGCTACTACGGCATCAAGAATTACCTCACCAGTGTGGAAGAGCGGGAACGTGCCGACAAAGCGCTGCATCTGGCCAACGAGGCACAATTAAAAATGCTGCGTTATCAGCTGAACCCGCATTTTATGTTTAACAGCATCAATGCGATTTGCACGCTGATACTGAAAAATGAAAACACCCACGCGGTATCCATGCTGGAACAGCTGTGTGATTTTCTTCGCTACAGTCTGTATACCGACCCGCTGTCGATCATTCCGGTGGCCGAGGAAATCGATATTCTGAATAACTATCTGGATATCGAAAAAGGCCGTTTTCAGTCGCGCTTACAGGTAGATATTCAGGCTGATGAAAGCTGTCAGGATGTGCTGATCCCGTCGCTCATCGTTCAGCCGCTGGTGGAAAATGTGCTTAAACACGGCATGATCCCCAATCAGCCTATTGTTATTAAGGTAAATTTTGAAAGCCATAATCAGGGCTTGTTAGTCACTGTAAAAGACAACGGCAAAGGCTTTACAAAAAATACTCCGATGACAACAGCAGATAGTGAATCGGGCATTGGTCTGAGTAATTGCCGCCAGCGTTTGAAGCTTATCTATAATGGTTATGCGACACTGGATACCGGCAATAACGCCGGGGGTGGGGCATGGGTAAAAATCTGGCTACCGGTGAAAGAAGGAGCCCGCGATGCAGCCCATTAAAGCACTGCTGGTGGATGATGAATTCAGTGCCATAGAAGGCCTGCGGATACGGCTGGAACAATTCCCGGCCATTGAGATTATTGGTGAAGCCACCAGTGTGGATGAAGCACTGGCGTTTACCAATAAGTGTATGCCGGACCTGATTTTCCTGGACATTGAGATGCCCGGCCAGTCGGGCTTTGAATTGCTAAAGGCACTGCAACCGGAAACCTATCCCGCGATTATCTTTGTTACCGCCTATCATCAACATGCAATTCGTGCGTTTGAAGTTAGGGCGGTGGATTACCTGCTAAAGCCTATAAAAATGGCGCGATTGCAGGAAGCTGTCGCCCGGGTGGAAGAAAATATCGCGCTGAAATCGTCAAAGGCCACCATGCTGGCAACCCGCGAGGCGATGGATACACCGACAACATCTCACAAAGTCATGAACGATATTTACGCAGCTCCTACCGAAGGTTATTACGTCGAAAATGAAAAGCTGGTCATTCAGGGTGGCCGTTCGCCGACTGCGTTGGTTCCGTTTACTGACGTGTTCTGGGTGGATGCAGCCGGTGATTACATGTGTGTACATACCTGCAGTGACACCTACGTGATGCGGGCACGGCTGAAGAATTTATTGCACGACACACTGCCCGATGAGTTCGTACAAATTCACAAGTCCACCATTGTAAACCTGCGACACATTCAGCAACTGGAAGCTTTACGTAACTCTGAATTTAACGTGCAACTGGCAAACGGCAAAATGCTTAAAGCCAGCCGCACGTACAGTAAAGAACTAAAGGCTGCAATACTGAATAAAAAACGTATTTAAAACCGAAACAGCATAACCATATCGGTGAGTCTCATTCATTAGTTCATAAACCGTCCCAGCCGCTTCAAATCCGAGTTGCGATGGAAAAGTGGCTTTCTCCAAATAGTTGCCAGTTCGAAGCATGATATCGGCTCTGTTCATTCCGATTGCCTTAACTTCCAAAACAACTTCATCTAACTGGGGAGATGGAATAGGTCGTTGTTCAATAAACAATACGTCCGAACTATCCAACTGTTTGAATTTAACCACTCTTGACATCACACAACTCCGAAACTGTCTTAACTTACTGAATACTAATTACTAATTTACCTGTAATACGGCCTGACTCCTGATCGTGATGCGCTTTCAGTGCGTCACTAAAGTTATATTCGCGTTCATCCAATAGAGGTTTGACCTTTCCTTCCTCAACCAAGCGTGTCGCTTCGCGTAAAATGTCACCGTGATGAGCACGTCCTGTACCGCTAATCATTGGGTACAATACATATACACCAGATAACGTGGCACATCGCAAAGATCCCGGAGCTAAATTATGTTCAGCAAAAGCATAACAACTCAAAACGTGGCCATACGGTTTCACTGCAACGAGTGAATCATCCAAAATTGATCCGCCCACCGTGTCATAAACGACATCAAAACCAAGACCTGCTGCATGAGTTTGTACATAATCAGTCACGTTTTGGCGATTGTAGTCAATAAAGGTCGCCCCATATGATTCAATGATATGTTGCTTAGCTGCTGAAGCCGTTGCAAATACAGTAGCACCTTTGGCTCTGGCTATTTGCACTGCCATATGTCCAACGCCGCCAGCGCCGCCCTGAACCAAAACATGTTGACCTGCACTAACGTTTGCCTTGTCAACTAAGCCCTCCCAAGCGGTTAAGAACACTAATGGGATTGCCGCAGCTTCTCGCATACTGATGTTTTGGGGTTTGATCGCCAATAAATCAGCGTCAACAGCAACAAATTCTGCCAGAGATCCTTGAAGTCCACGCACACCGCCAGTTAACCCATATACCTCATCGCCAACTGTAAACTTGCTTACTTCTGAGCCAACGGCTTCAACAACGCCAGCCAAATCAGTACCTAATACAGCCGGCAACTCAGGCTCAGCGTAAGGCGCTTGACCTGTTCTTATTTTGTAATCTATTGGATTAACGCCACTGGCCATTATTCGAACCAGAACTTCGTTTGTTCCTACCGTTGGAACCGGGATTCGCTGTTCAATCATTTCTCCCGTTTCATAACTTTCAAGTACCAGTGCTTTCATTGATTCGTTCATTTTGTGTCCTCTCATTAAATTAAATTGCATTACGAAATGAAGTGCGCATAATAATAACTAGATGCCAAATAGACAATTAGGCACTTTTTTGTGCCATAGTAACCAAATGGAGACCATGCATTGAGTAAGACAAGAGAAGCACCAAATCCTTTTTTAGTGTCCGAAAATTGTTTACCTCGAAGAATAAACTTTCTATTTTCTTCTAAATGGACGTCTATGGTGTTGTATATCTTAAATTTTAAAACACTTAGGACGGGCGAATTAATGCGCACCATGCCGGGTATTTCAAAAAAAATGATGACTCAGACACTGAGAGAATTGGAGGAGTTAAAACTAATTCACAGAGAGGTTTATCAAGTAGTGCCGCCAATGGTGGAATATTCCTTGACCGACTTAGGTAAGCGATTTGTAGAGCCACTATTATCGCTGTATGACTGGGCAGAAGATAACAGTGACTTGTTGGATAAAATAGAAGAATACAGAAAGTTAAATGGATTAGGATAAAAAGCTTAACGTTTCTGCTCCATTGGGGCGTCTGTAAAAAAATCTGTGTTAGTGGCATTCTTGCAAAAAGTCACCAAAACCAGACGTTCATTCCCGAACGACGAAGCCGTGCTAAAACTGCTGTATCTGGCTTTACATCAAATTGCGAAGAAGTTGACAATGCCACTTAGGGACTGGAAACCGGCGATGAATCAGTTCATTATCATGTACGGTGACCGCGTATCGCTATGATAAACAGCCACTTACACAGAAAATTTTACATACTCTGTTCTGAATTAATAGGGTTTCTATATTCAACGGGGATCCAACGATATCCTTTGCCATTTTTCTGAAGATGACCTAATCCAGGGAACGGTAAATGTGGGGATGCGATCATCCATCGTTCCTTAGTTGCTTGGGCCAGTAAAAGCTTACGTGACTCAATTGCGGCTTCAGGATTGACATCAACTTCAATACTTACTTCAGGGTGTTCCAATTGTACTGAATGCACATGGATTATATCCCCCCAGAGCAGCAGCTTCTCAGAGCCAGAACTTAAAAGATATGATGTATGGCCTGGGGTGTGTCCATTACTCGGCATAATCTTGATGCCCGAAAAAAGCATATCGCTATCCTTAAAGGTCTTAAACTTACCTACACTTTTGTAAGGAGCAATAGCGTTTTGTGCTATGGGGAAAAACACGCGTTGACTTTCAGGGAGCGAACTTGCTGACTCATTGTTTAACCAAAACTGAGCATCTTTTTCGGCAGCCCAAACGGTAGCGTTTGGAAATGCAGCCTTACCATTCGGCAGTGTCACACCAGCGGCATGATCTGGGTGCATATGGGTTAATATCACGTCGTCGACTTCTTCAGGAGAAAAACCCGCAGCACGAATATTATCGACCATATTTCCCATCGTAGGACCAAAACTGTCTGATGAACCAGAATCGACAAGTACCAGTCTTTGACCGTCATCAATCAAAAATGCATTAACGGCGGTCTGTACCAGCGGTGAAGTCTTTTGATATTCGTTAAAAATATATTCTTGGATTTGCTTTTGTGACATACCAGATAGATGTCCCGGATTCAGACCTATGAAGCCGTCATAAATTGCGGTAACCACTACGTCCCCAACCATCTGACGATAAAATCCCGCAGCTTGCTGGTATTTTTCTGTAGGTTCAGCTTGGGCGGCAAGGCTTAGTGTTAGTATGCTTACCACACCTAGAGCACTCATACTTCTAGATATGTTTTTTGAAATATTCATAATTTTCCTTTAAATTCAATGATATTAGTTGATTTTAAAAAGTTGTATCACTCAATCGTGACGATGATTTTGCCAAATTGAGCGTTAGACTCTAGGAATTGAGTTGCTTCGACGATTTGTTCAAATGGGAACACTTTCGCTACTTTCGCTTTAAATTGACCAGATTCCATACCTTCTGTTATGAATTTTTTCGCTCTTGCTAGCTTCTCATCATCAGCAGTAACTTCAATGAACTCATAACCACGGATCGTTGTGTGTTTACCAAGGATATGCATCACTGGAATTGGAGTCGCATCGTGGCTTAACGCACCGTAAATAAAAACAATTGCATCTTTGCTAGTTGCTTTGATGATGTCTTCAAAGTCGGGACCAGTTACTGGGTCAAAGACCACACGTGCACCTTTACCGTTAGTTAGTGCCATGATCTCTTTTTCAAGATCATGAACTCCAACCTGTAGGACATGTTTCGCCCCTGCGTTTAGTAGCTGTTGAACCTTCTCATCTTTACGAGTCAGAGCAATTGGTGTTGCGCCAACACTGTATGCAATTTCCATTGCTGCCAAGCCTACGCTGCTCGATGCTGCACCAAGCACAACAAAGTCACCTTCACCAAGGTTTGCGATGTCGATCAATGCCCCCCAAGCGGTTGTGTAAGGCATCCATGTAGCAGCGGCTGTTTCCCAACTTACACCTTCTGGGTTTTTAACCACAGCACGAGCCGGTGCGACAACGAGATCACCGTATAGACCGTATTCATCAAACATAAAGGCAGGGATCACACTTACAGCATCACCCACTTCCAAACTTTTCACTTCTGCACCAACCGCATCGATATAGCCGGATGCTTCATAACCCATTGTCGCTGGGAACTGAGGTTCGATAACGTAACGGCCTGAACGGTACATACTCTCTGCACGGTTTAAACCCAGTGCGTGTACACGAATTCGTACTTCACCCGCTTTGGGTTCAGGTGTTTCTACTTCTTCAATTTTTAGAACTTCCGGGCCACCGGTTTCATGGAATCGTACATGACGTGCCATATTGATTTCCTCTTGATGTCGCTCCCAAATGGAGCCGTATTAGTCAGTAATGGTTGTTATAAAGCAAGTTGAGCGCAGTGGATTTGGCTTCTCTCTGCGTGACATGAATATTACTGTGACTGCTGCTATTTTTTAAGACAACAAAGTGATACTTTATTGTTATCAAAAAAGGAAATAATAGTGCTATGGATTTTATAAGACAGCTCCAAATATTTGTCACCGTGGCAGAGATGGGAAACTTTACTCGTGCCGCAGATACGCTTCATATGGCAAGGCCCGGAATCACTAAAGCCATTGGGGAACTAGAGAAAAACGTAGGTGTACGCTTGCTCCAGCGAACCACGCGACGGTCGAATTTAACAGGGGAAGGAGAAGCGCTTTATGCAAAAGCAACCGAATTGTTGCGTGAAGTGGAAGTGACTCAAAATCTGTTTGGCGGGAGTAAGGAGCGGCCTAGTGGACGTCTGAGAATTGATATTCCTGTCGCTCTTGCTAAATCACTGGTTATCCCAGAACTTCCTAAGTTTCGTCAATTGTACCCTGATATCAGTGTCATACTCGGTGTGAATGATCAACCTATTGATTTAATTGCAAACTCTGTGGATTGTGTATTGAGACTAGGGGAGCTACCTATCAGCAGTATGATAGGTAGAAAGATTGCGACCGTTAAAATGGTCATTTGCGCTTCCCCTGAGTATCTGGAGAAACAAGGCATTCCGTCTTCGCTTGATGATCTTAAAGACCATATGACGATTAACTACTTTTCAGGACAAAAACATACTCCTTTGTCATGGTACTTTTCGCATAATGGTAGCGTTGAAGAAGTCATACTATCAGGCGCATTAATGGCTAATGACGCAGAGGCTGTCGTCGCTTGTGCTCTCATTCACATGGGGTTGATTCAAGTACCAGGAATTTTAGTCTCAGAGGAATTAAGCCAAGGAAAGCTTGTGAGAGTGCTCGGAGAAATCAGCGATGTTGAGTTTCCTCTGTCCATCATGTACCCAAACCGCCAGTATTTGGCACCTCAAGTCAGGACTTTTATTGATTGGATAATTCAAACTACAGACTCACAAAAGGGGCTTTGGATTCGTTGAGCAATGTCAATCCTCAATGACCTTTAACTTACTTATAGTTATCCGTTGTTAACTAATTTAACGGAATCACAGGCTCACTACACATCCACGCCATAAACAGTTCCATACACTCAAGATCAAGGAGTCCGGCTTCGAGTAGGTCGCTGAGGCGGTAAGTGCCATAGGTCGAGCGAAAATCGTGGAAACGGTGGGTGAAGGTGGGGTGTGACTTTTTAATTACGCTGCGTAACTCTGACCACCTTGCTTCGATGGATTTTGCGGTTACCGGATTACCTTGTTCACTGACAAAAAGAGGTTCGTGGCGTTCACAGCGCTCCAGCGCATCAACAGCTTCCTGTTTCAGCCCTAATGCCACTTCAAATAAATTATCCAGTTTATTATTTAGCTTTGTCACACGCTGTAAGCGCCGCGCAGAGGTGCGGTAATTATCTAACTGAGCTAATAATTCGGCTGATATTTCAATGGTTCTTTGCTTGGCATATTTGGTTTGAACACCATTCAGTTGTGGTGAAATCGTCAGTTCATAGCGGTGCTCACTTTCAGCAAGTCGTATGGCAGTCTTTAATGCATCAAGGGTGAGTGTGGCGACTTCGTTGATCCGCATTCCGGTATCAATAGAAAGCAGCACTTGAAGGCGTAGTTCAATGGATGCTTGAGGCAGATACGAGGTCAATATGCCCAACGAATCATTACTCAGGGGGGTGAGCGGCCTTATGTTATTGCTGCTACTGTCCCTCGGCACTTTAATTCGTAGATCACTGGTCTGCACGGTGAATGTTGGAGATACGTGGGCCAGCATCCCTGTGCTTTGCACAGAAACATACTCCATCTTAAACGGCGCTTCTTTTTCGCTTTTGACTATCAAGTAGCCCTGTAAATCAACCACTTATAGTAGCTAACGATTTGGTTCATCCGAACGCTGGCGGTTGAGTGAGCTAATTCCCCGCTTTTGATCTGCTTGAGCAGATGTGAGCGAAAGAGGTAGGTTGGCTTTAAGCATTTAACAGGTGGGAAGTAATCCCAACGGAGGTTGTTATCTTCAAAAAACTGATAAAAGGCTTGGAGAGCTTGGGCGCAAGGCGATAAGTCTTTGGCTTGCTTAATGGCCTTCTGATAGAAGAAGTAGCTATTGGCTTCGCGATTAAAGGCTCCTTCTTTGGTAAACAACGTGGGTAAAGAACCAATATTGTCTTTAAGTGGGGAGCAATGGAACAAGCCATCACTATTCGCTATCAACTCCGTTTCTTTAAAAACATCATCTGAATGTATAAGAACCGACATAAATCCCTCTCAATACCCACTGTCCATGCATACAGTATGGCCAGTGGGTGATTATTTTCCAGAGTTATTTATGTGTGTAAGATGCTTTTCCTACACTAACCTGTCATTGTAACAAACTCTTCGGCGCTGGTAGGGTGAATTGCAATGCAGCTGTCGAAGTCCGCCTTGGTTGCACCCATCTTCATCGCCACGGCAAAGCCCTGCAGAATTTCATC
Source organism: Alteromonas sp. NFXS44 (assembly GCF_040148705.1). Lineage (NCBI taxonomy): Bacteria > Pseudomonadati > Pseudomonadota > Gammaproteobacteria > Alteromonadales > Alteromonadaceae > Alteromonas > Alteromonas sp. NFXS44. The sequence goes on from NZ_JAGDEA010000002.1 coordinate 87,862, forward strand.
CATGCCCATTCCGATGCCATGCAGGCCAACCACACGTTCATCTTCACCGGCACAAATAAGCTTCATCTTGGTGGCCTGACGGTGTTTGGTTACCGCGGTGTACATAGCGGCAAACGATGAGGTGTATACCTTCAGGTTTTCTTTACCGTAGGCTTCTTCTGCTTCCGGTTCGGTCATGCCCACGGTACCGATAGGTGGGTGACTGAATACCACGGTTGGGATGAGATTGTAATCCAGGTGCGCATTGCTCTGGCCATTGAACAAGCGTTCACTGAGCAAACGTCCGGCTTTAATGGCAACCGGCGTCAGTTCTGCATGACCGGTGACATCACCCACACAGTACACACCGTCTACGGTGGTGTTCTGGTATTTATCTACTTTAATAAAACCTTTATCGTCGGTGTCGATACCGGTGTTTTCCAAAGCCAGTTTGTCGCTGGAAGGTACACGGCCGATAGCCCAGATAAGCACATCGGTTTCGATGATTTCACCGGTGGAAAGGGTGATTTTCAGTGAATCGTCATCCTGCTTTTCCACTTTTTCAATTTCTGAAAACTTATGCAGGGCAGGGCCTTCGCTGTCGATGATTTCCGTGAGCGTTTCAGCAATCATGGGGTCGAAATGACGAAGTGGCTGACCGTGACGGATAACCAAATCGGTTTTTGTGCCCAGTGAATGCAGTACGCCCGCCAGTTCCACACCAATGTAGCCGGCTCCTACAACCACTGCCCGTTCGGGCTGTGTTTGCAGGGCAAAGAAGCCGTCTGAGTCGATGCCGTGTTCCGCGCCCGGAATATCAGGAAAGCGGGGGCGGCCGCCAACAGCAATAGTGATATGCGGCGCGGTGTACTGCTCGCCATTTACTTCAATGGTGTGATCGTCAACGAATGTTGCAAAGCCTTTGATAACGGTAATATCGTTGGCACCAAGCACGCGATCATAGGAAGCGTGGATACGCTCAATGTACGCCTGACGGTTGGCCACCATCACTTCCCAGCTGTAGTTATTGACGGTGACATCAAAACCATAGTCAGGGCCATACTTATGAATGGCTTCTGCCACGTTCGCGCCGAACCACATGGCTTTTTTCGGCACACAGCCCACGTTTACACAGGTACCGCCAATATCAGCGCCTTCAATGAGTGCGACTTTCTTGCCATGTTTTGCTGCGCGGTTGGCCGATGCGATTCCGCCGCTGCCACCACCAATACAGATATAATCAAAGGTTTTCATAATCATTTGCCCGTTAAGAGTAATATAGCTATTCTGGCACGAATAATTTCTTCGCTCAAAATGCAACAACTGTCTACACTACGAAGTAGCAAGAAATAAAGTCTAACGGGTTATGCGATGGGATATGAGTAGTATGCCTCAGGTAAATGACACGCGCGGTAATCAATCTGTACACATACTCATGCAAGAGCTGGGAAGTGTACTGTGCCTGGACTGCTCTTTGCACACTCTGCTGGATAAATACATTGAGCTGCTGGTCAATCATTTTGAGGCCCGCTGCGGCTTCTATACACCTTTCTGGTTCGAAGAACTTTCTCTGGTTTCCTCATTGCGGGTATTCAAAGAAGAAGCCTGGTCCGGCGATGATGCTGAACTTGATGCGTTGTGTGAGCGGGCGAGAAAGCGATACGCGGCTTATCCTGATGACACATTTCTTTACGACGCAGAAGATGACCCTTTTCTTTGTTTGCGGCTTGCTGACAATGGTCACCCGGAAATGTGGTTGATCATCGCGCTTGAAAAGCCAATGAGTAATGAGGCACTGAATGCTTTTGTGCCCCTGGTTAGCTGGTTTCAGAATGGAATGGTGCAATGCCGGCGCAAAACCACACTGGACAGTACGCAAACCCGCATTGATGAAATGACCCGGGGAATGGCAGAAACCATGGCTCAGCTTGTACAGGCTGAGAAAATGTCGGAGTTAGGTAAACTCACCGCAGGCATTGCTCACGAAATTAATAATCCCATCGGTTACATCCGCTCTAATCTTGAAACCCTTGTGCAGTATGTGGAAACGTTTGAAGAACTGTTTGCAGAAATCGCACAGTGGGCGAAAACCAAACCTGGTTGCTCAGAGATGTTGCAGGAGCTGGAAGCTAAATACGATTTGTCATTTTTATTAGAAGATGCACATGAGATTGTAGCAACCAATGTCAGTGGTATTGATCGTATCCGCGACATAGTCAGTGATTTATATGCGTTTTCCAGAAAGGGCGAAGGTAAGATGATGCCGTTGTCTTTGCAGGATGTTATACAGCGGTGCGTGAAACTCACTAAAACCCGTTTCGATAATCATCATCAGATTCAGGTCAATGTTCACACAGACACCCCCTACTGTGTTGGGGATGCTTCACAGCTTGAGCAGGTGATGATTAATATGATGATAAACGCCGCCCATGCTATGCCGGCAGGAGGCGTGTTATCACTGGACTTAAGCAGTACGGAAAACCGTCTTATTCTGAAAGTGAAGGATACTGGCGTCGGGATGGATAAGGTCACTCAGCAGAAAATTTTCTCGCCATTTTTCACTACCAAGCCCACCGGAGTGGGAACGGGGCTGGGATTGTCGATTTCTCACGGAATTTTGCAGGCGCATAACGCCACAGTGTCGGTGGAAAGCGCAATCAACGAGGGGACCGAATTTACCCTGTCGTTTCCCCTCTACCGCGAATCGTCAGATTGATTCAGGTTCAGCCTGATTTTCTGATTCACCCACGTCCAGCCGGCCAGCTTTAATCGTGATTTCAAACATCTTGCCGTGGTCATCTTCGAACTGACATAGTTTGGCAATCGTTGACTCGGTAAATACATGCCCTTCCGGCAAAATCAGAATATGACTGTCGTTGTACAGGTTGGCCGCCAGCACCATGCCGGGGGTGAGTTCATTGGCAGTAAACGTATTGTCTATGTGCTTAGGCAATCCGATTTCCTGTGATTCCAGCAGGATATCCAGATAAGTTGCGTCATAACGGGTGTTGCGGTGTTTCTTAAGTTCCTGCTTGGCTTCGTTCGGTGTCATGTGTTTTTCGGTCAGGCGTCCGGTGATTAACCGCCAGTAGTCGCGACTTATCGATAAAATTCGGGCACCGTCAGGGATCTCTTTCGCCACCTTGTGATACAAACCGGAACCGTTCCAGTGTTCAAACTGTAATTCGATAATGTCAGAAATCGGTTGCAGATGCTGGGCAGGTGCCAGGATAGTGGCCGCCTGTTTTGTTTGCGACAGAAAATTCTTTTGTTGCTCGTAGTTCAGCTTGTTAAACGGAGGCGCATAATCCGCCGGTGTCAGACCGAGACATCCCAGTTCACAAATTAAGCTGGCATAACGGATCAGTTTAATTTCCTCTGCGGGTAATCCGGCACGCTCTGCTAAAAGAGTCGCAAGCTCACTGACTTCAATGGCAAATTTGCCATCTATATCAGGGTTGATGCTGATCACATTGAATAACACCTGCTCAAGTGCCAGATTGTGTTTCTCAATGCGGTGAAGCGCCAGTTTGATTTGCTTAGTCCGCTTAATCACCGTTTGTTCGAGATTGGCATTAATGTCCTTAAGCTTTTTATTCTGCAGCCTTGTCAGTTTTTGCAGGCGGGCATTTTCGTCTTTTAATTTAACCCGCTCGAGCCCTTCTTCCAGGGTATTCATTAATTCCTGATTGTCCCAGGGTTTCTGAAGATAACGGTGGATTTTGCCCTGGTTAACGGCCTTTATGGTTGAATCAATGTCTGCGAAACCGGTGAGGACGACACGGAATGTGTCGGGATATAATTTAGCAACCTGTTCAAGCAATTCTGCACCTGACATATGCGGCATCTTCATGTCAGACACTACAACGTGAACCGTGTGACTTTCCAGTAACTCAAGGGCTTTCTTGCCGCTCTCTGCCAGCAGCATGTTTATGTTCATTTTGAACAGGGCACGCTTCAGCGCCCGAAGAATATTCGGCTCATCATCGACAAACAGAATCGTGTACTTCTTTTCCTCTTGAGTGGGCGTCTGCTCGCTCATGTATTCTCCTGTGAACCTCGCTTGCTGCTGCCGGCTTTAGCAGTCTGATTCCGGCTCCTGCTCATCTTCCGGGCCGGTCGTCGGCAGACTTAATGTGAAGGTGCTGCCTACTCCTTCTTTACTGGCGACTTTCAGTTCGCCGCCATGTTCTTCGGCAATGCCAAATGAAATCGATAAACCCAGTCCGGTACCTTGCCCCTCAGGCTTGGTGGTGAAAAACGGATGAAACAATTTATCGAGGTGCTCCTGTTTAATTCCGGAGCCGGAATCGGTCACGCTGATATGAACATAGTCACCTTCATGCCATGACTTAACAATAATTTGCCCTTGTTTGCCGGTAGATTCAATCGCCTGACCAGCGTTTATTAAAAGGTTAGTAAAGATTTGAGTAATTTTCCCTACATTTATATACACCTTTGGTATATCTTCGAGACGCAATTCCTGCTGACAAATATATTTCAGTTTGTTATTTACCATACTCAATGTGGTACGCATGCACTGGTTAATATCAAACCACTGCCGGTCGTCAGAGTCTATGCGGGAGAATAACCGCAGCCCGCGCACAATTTCACTGACACGCTCCAACCCTTCGGCAGACTCATCTACCAGCGCCAGAATATCTTCGCTGATAAATTCGATATCGTGTTCTTCAATGGCACTGGCCAGTTTCGATTTAATCGTGTCCTGCTCAGTGTTTTCCGGACTTGCCAGCTTAAGAACCTGCGTCATCACTTCCTGATAAGCATGAACGTAATCAGCCAGAGTGGACAAGTTGCTGGAAACAAAACCTACCGGATTATTAATCTCATGCGCAACACCGGCGGCAAGCTGACCCACTGAGGCCATCTTTTCTGCTTGTAACAATTGTCGCTGGGCATCGCGGAGATCTTTTTGCAGGCTGTCTATCAACCTGTCTTTTTGCTCCAGTTCCAGCTGCAGTTGATCTGCGCTTTTGCCATTTTCATGTTGTGTCATGTTAGCCCGCACTGCGAAAGGTAAAGAATAAGCCCGGTGGCGAAGCCGGATATCCTGTCGGAACGTCAATACGCGTCAGGGCAGGGGAGAGTAAATGTAATGCATCACAGATATGTGGTGCTTTTATCGGGTGTTTTACTTCTTTAACTACTGCCATGCTTTGCCCGGATTTTTGCCATCCATCATAAAAATAGCCGGGTATTTCCGATTTATGTAGTTTTGCAGTGTAAATCGCAGAAAAATCAGGTGTTGTGAGTTCTGTCACTGGTATATCGTCATGCTCAGATGCCAGACAGGCACATGTCATCACGACAAACAGTACCGCACTTAACACCGGGGGATGCAAAAATACAGAACGTTTCACCATTGACAGACTCCTCAGGCAAACAGGGCTTACACCGTCATAAATTTATCTAACAGTTCTGTCAGATCATGATTAGAAAAAGGCTTGGACAGTACCGCGTCAGCACCAAGATCCAGTGCCCGTTCAAGGCTGTTGTCGTCGAGGGCAGAAATGACAATGATTTTCAGACGCTTGTATCTTGCCTGCTCACGGGTAAATTGAATTACACTGTAGCCGTCCATACCCGGCATGCTTAAATCCAGTGTCATCAGTCTCGGATTGTGCTGGCTGAGCATGACACCTGCCTGAAAACCGCCGGTGGCGATCATAGTGTCGTAGCCCGCACGCCTCGCTACACGTTGGATTGACTTTGCTACAGGCAATTCGTCGTCTACAATCAAAATGCCCGGGGTTGCTTCTCCCTGCAATTGTGAGGGAACAGGCATATTGTGATGTTCGAGAAATTCAATAAAGTCGTCTACCAATACACGATTGTTACCCCGGCCGGGTAACTTAAAACCCTTGAGTTTTCCGCTTTCAATCCAGCGGATGACGGTTCGGAGATTCACATCGCAGTATGACGCGATTTCGCCAGACGTTAACGTCTTCATAAAGTATTGCTCCGCAAGATGCTCAAATAATAACCTTTGTATTTATAGCACTGAAAATTTAAAGTGACAATAAAGACTAAAGTATAGTAAATGACATTTGTGACAATTGAAGTGTTTGTTAAAATTTTAAGTTTCTGATTTTTAATATTTTTGTATTTTTAGCGTTAGTGAAAACTTACTTCTGTGTAATTATTATACCAATTTATAAGTGTGTACTTATACAAGATACGGTAAAAAGGAATGGTATCGTATAATTAAAGGTAGAAGCGGCACTGCCACGTGTCTGCGTTTTGCTTTAAACACACGGGTACATGCAATGCGTGTACTCCGGGTCTCCGGCCCCCGGTAATGAGGTATTTCATGTCTGGTTCTAATGCTGCTGTAACGAGGTTGAACAAACTGGAGCTGCTAATTGTTGATGATGAACCTGCGGTGTTGAGTTCAATCAAACGGGCTATCCGCCCCTCAGGTTATGTCGTTCACACGGCTCAAAACGGCAAGGAAGCCATGAAGGTACTGGCGAACAATAATATCGCCGTGGTGCTCACAGATCACAGAATGCCCGGTATGACCGGTGCGGAGTTACTGAAATATATCAATCAGTTTTATCCGCAAACCATCACGCTGATGCTGAGCGGAGAAAGCAATTTTGATATGGCGGTGGGGTTGCTGAACAACGGACTGGCGAATAAATATCTTACCAAGCCATGGAATGCCGGACAGCTCATCAACGAAATCGATCAGGCATTTGAGTATTTTAAGGGGCGCCGGAATCATGGCTGGCAACGACGGATCGCAGAACTCACCCGTCAGGTAGATGATGCCGGTGAGCCTCAGACAGCGCCCAATGTGGTCAGTATTGATGCCAACGCTGCGCTTATCGCGGTGAAGCTGGTGAATATGGATGACGTTTCCTACAGCCATGGTGAAGATACTATGGCTGCGCTGGTCAGTGAGGTCGGGCAGCTTATTGAAGATGCTGTTGACGGCAACGGTCATGTACGTTGTGATGAATTTGGATTGTTCTCCTTTCAGATGCGCGAAACCAATGAAGAAGAACTTGAGTCCTGGTGTGCTATGTTGCGCCGGAAGCTGCAGCGTACATACAGCATTGATAAACGGGCGGTGTATTGCCAGGTGGGCGTTGGCTTCCGGGTACTCGGGAAATCGCCGGTAGATTACAACACACTGATAAAGAACCTTGAGCTTACCATTTTACGGGAGATGCACTCCAGCCACGTGTCCAATCTCGACGATGGCACCATCGAGCGTTACCAGCGTCAGCAATTTATTCGCGCTGATGTGCAGAATGGTCTCGACAATAATCAGTTTAAACTGGCTTTTCAGCCAAAAGTAACATTGAAAAACGGGCTGGTGGAAGGTGCTGAAGTGTTGCTGCGCTGGCAGCATCATCATCTTGGCTGGGTGCCGCCTGCAGAGTTTGTCCGCCTGGCTGAGCTCGACGGTCAGATTGAAGCCATTGGCGAGTGGGTGTTGCGCCAGAGTGTACGCAGTGCCTCTGAATTGATGCGTTTCAGCCCTGATATCAAGCGTATTTCCATGAACGTGTCGGCCAAACAGCTGCAAAACCACCGGATCGTCCAAATCTTAAAAGATGAAATTGAGCGATATTCGGTGGACCCTGCATGCCTGGAACTGGAAATTACGGAAACCGCTGTTGCTACCAACTGTGATTATGTAAATGGCCTGCTCTGGCAATTAAAGTTGCTGGGAGTCAAAATCGCCATCGATGATTTTGGTGCCGGTTTTACTTCTATGTCGTACCTCGCGAAGCTGCCTGTGGACGTACTGAAGTTAGACAAATCGCTGGTGGACAACATCGATTACGAGGTCAATAAGCGGGAACTGGTGAAAAGCCTCATTGAAACCTGTCAGCGTCTGAGTATCGAGACCATCGCAGAAGGAGTTGAAACTGAGCAGGTGCTCCGGATCCTGCAAACTATCGGGTGCGACCAGGTGCAGGGCTTTTACTTCAGTAAGGCAGTACCGAGAAATGAACTGGAAAAAGTGGTGATTACCCAACCATTTGTGTCAATGATGTAACTGCGCTTGTTTTTATGTTGTGTGATCCCAACATCTGAGTAAATGTTACTAAGTGAAGCAGGCAGTCTGTGCGGTTGCCTGCTGTGACACTTAGCCACCATAATCAAAGTCACATGACATCAGATAACAAGCGAGATCATTATGACTACCCCTGCTATTGAGCAAGTTGACGGGCTGCCGCTTTTTTCCGGTATCGTTCCGCAAGATATTAAGCCGGCGATTGAAAAAGCCATCGAACATTGTAAAGCCACCATCGACGAAGTGGTGGAAAGTAACGATTTTAGCTATGCCAACGTGGTGGCAAAAATTGAAGAGGCTGATGACCGCCTGGGGAAAATGTGGTCACCGGTCTCCCACATGAACTCTGTGGTCAGCAGTGATGAACTGCGGGAAGCCCACGATGCCTGTTTGCCTTTGTTGTCTGAATACGGCACCTGGGTTGGTCAGCACGAAGGCCTGTTTAATGCCTATAAATCTCTTAAAGAAAGTGACGAATTTGCCGGCCTCGATGAACAGCGTAAGAAACTGATTGATAATACCATCCGTGACTTTACCTTATCCGGTGTCGCCCTGCCGCCTGAAGAGAAAAAACGCTTCGCTGCCATTCAGGCCCGCTTAAGCGAGCTGTCTTCTACGTTCAGTAACAATGTGATGGACGCCACCATGGGCTGGTCGAAACATGTTACGGACGAGTCAGAACTGGCGGGCTTACCTGAATCCGCACTTGCTGCGGCAGAGCAGGCAGCCCATCAGAAAGATCTGCAGGGCTGGTTGTTCACACTGGATATACCCTCTTACCTGCCTGTCATGATGTATGCCGACAATGCTGCCCTGCGGGAAGAAATGTACCGCGCCTATACGACCCGTGCGTCAGAGCAGGGGCCAAATGGTGGCCAGTGGGATAACACAGCCATCATTCAGGAGACTCTGTCCCTGCGTACTGAAATTGCAAAACTGCTCGGGTTCAGCAGCTATGCGGAGCGGTCTCTGGCAACAAAAATGGCCCAATCTACCGATCAGGTAAAAGGATTTCTGGAAGATCTCGCGGCAAAATCACGTCCGCAGGCACAGGAAGAACTGGAGGAAGTCAAAGCGTTTGCTGAATCCGGTTTCGGAATTACGTCACTGAACGCCTGGGATTTACCTTACTACAGTGAAAAACTGAAGCAGGAAAAATACACCATTTCTGATGAAATGCTGCGCCCTTATTTCCCCGAAGACAAAGTGTTGCATGGTCTGTTCCGCGTTGTGCATCAGCTCTACGGTTTGACGATTGTTGAGCAGCCGGGAATCGATGTATGGCACGACGATGTACGCTACTTCACGATTACTGATGACGCGGATGTGATGCGGGGCAGTTTCTACCTTGATTTATATGCACGTGCTAAAAAGCGTGGCGGCGCATGGATGGATGAATGTCGTGTACGCCGTTACAGAGAGGATGGGGAGCTGCAATTACCGGTCGCGTATCTGACCTGTAATTTTAATGGCCCTGTGGGCGGCAAGCCGGCATTGTTCACCCATGACGAAGTGGTTACCTTATTCCACGAATTTGGTCACGGCATACATCATATGCTGACTAAAATGTCTGTAGCCGGGGTTTCCGGTATCAATGGCGTGCCCTGGGATGCCGTAGAGCTGCCAAGCCAGTTCCTTGAAAACTGGTGCTGGGAAGAAGATGCGTTAACCTTTATTTCCGGTCACTATGAAACCGGCGAGCCGTTACCTGATGAACTTCTGGATAAAATGCTGGCAGCCAGAGATTACCATTCTGCCATGCAAATGGTGCGTCAGCTGGAATTCAGTTTATTTGATTTCAAAATCCATCAGCAGGATGGTGCGAATGTGGATGTTCAGGGGGTACTCGACAGCGTGCGCGGGCAGGTTGCCGTGGTCACACCGCCTTCATTCAATCGTTTCCAGCACAGCTTCGGTCATATATTTGCCGGCGGCTACGCAGCAGGTTATTACAGCTATAAGTGGGCTGAAGTACTGTCTGCTGACGCATTCAGCAAGTTCGAAGAAGACGGTATCTTTAACCGTGATACAGGCAAAGCATTTTTAGAGAACATCCTTGAGATGGGCGGCAGTAAAGAGCCCATGGAACTTTTCGTTGCGTTCCGGGGCCGTGAGCCTCAGGTAGATGCATTGCTTCGTCACTCGGGGATCAGAACCTGATGGCTGCCGAACCGTTTTCAGAAATTCAAAAACGGGCGGCACAGAGAAAGGGCGGCGCTGCCGCCCTTTCTCATTTAGTCAGTCAGCCTTTATCAGTAAAAGATGTAGCAGCTATTCCTGATGACCGTTTCTTAGCGGCAATGACAAAAAAAGTGTTTCAGTCCGGATTCGTGTGGCGGGTTATCGAAGCCAAATGGCCGGATTTTGAAACCGTTTTCTTTGGCTTTGATATTGAGAAAGTGTTGCTTATGCCCGATGAAATGCTTGAGCAGAAAGCCACTGACAAACGCATTGTGCGCAATTACAAAAAAGTCATGACCGTACGTGACAATGCCATGATGATTCAGGACATAAAACATGATCATGGTAGTTTCGGTGAATTTGTTGCCGGCTTCGGCCCTGAACGTATTACTGAGCTCTGGTTGTATCTGAAAAAGCACGGCGCCCGGCTGGGCGGCAATACCGGACCTTACACGTTACGTGCGCTGGGCGTCGATACCTTTTTGTTTTCCCGTGATGTGGAAGATTACCTGCGCAAGCACGAAATCATCGACGGTTCACTGACCAGCCAGAAGTCGTTGAAAGCTGCCAATGCCTGTTTTGCTCAATGGCAGCAGGAAAGCGGGTTGTCGCTACAGGAAATCAGCCAGACATTGTCACTAAGCTGGGGACCCAACGGAAATTAATGTTCACCGTCAGGAGAACACTGCAAAGTTTAATCTAAATAAGCGTAGCAGCGGCAAACCACTGTCGTTCGTTACCGCTTTTGGGTACACTTCTTCACACTGAAATTTAAAGACAGGACAGCCATGAGCGATAATACGGCGAGCCGGGCAGATACCGCTGCGGAAACATCCACTACCCATTTTGGCTATAAGCAGGTTGATAAAACACAGAAGGCATCGTTAGTTGCCAATGTTTTCGATTCTGTGGCCGCTAAATACGACGTGATGAATGATTTAATGTCGTTAGGTATTCACCGTTTGTGGAAGCGCCACGCTATTGACTGTTCAGGCGTCCGCACAGGGCATAAAGTGCTGGATATCGCCGGTGGTACCGGTGATTTGACAGCAAAGTTTTCACGACTTGTAGGCCCTGCAGGTCAGGTCACTCTGGCAGATATTAACCTGTCCATGCTGAAAGTTGGCCGTGACAAATTGCGTGACCGGGGTCTGGTTAATAATATCGATTACGTGCAGGCCGACGCCGAAGCATTGCCGTTTCCTGATAACACCTTTGATGTGGTTACCATGGCATTCGGTTTACGTAACGTGACAGAAAAACAGAACGCCCTGAATTCCATTAACCGCGTGTTAAAACCGGGCGGCCGGTTACTGGTGCTTGAGTTTTCTAAGCCCACCACAGAGCAGCTCAGCAAACTGTACGATATGTACTCTTTTCACATTCTTCCTAAAATGGGTCAACTGGTGGCCAATGATGCAGAAAGCTATCAGTATCTGGCAGAAAGTATCCGCATGCACCCGGATCAGGAGACATTGAAGGGCATGTTTGAACAGGCGGGTTTCGAACAGTGTGACTATCAGAATCTGACGGGCGGCATCGTGGCTTTACATCGGGGATTCAAGTTTTAATGCCTGCCATTGCGCTGGTTACGGCCGCTGTTGAAACGGCTCTTAACCGCCTGCTGACGCTGGATAAGCACGCTGCAGAACGCTTAAAGCCTCTGAACGGTAAGCGGCTTACCGTATTCGTTACCGGCACGCCGGTAGCGTTGTCACTGGTGTTCTCCCATCGCATCGATGTGCTTGGTGAAAACGGTACATTTGATGATGTGGTCGCGCAACTGGATAAGCATACCTGTTGCGTCCGGGCCGGATTGGATGTGTTACCGGAGCTGAAACAAAGCAGCAAAATTACCAGCCTTATTCAGGCCGGCAAATTGTCGGTTGAGGGCGAACTTAATATTGCCCAGCAGGCCAGTGCTTTGTTTCAGCAACTGAACATCGACTGGGAGGAAATCGCCTCAGGGTACGTGGGTGATGTGCCGGCACATTCGGCTTTTGCGTTATTAACGAAAGCCCGGCAATCTGCCACGCAATTTTTAAACAATGCGAAAGCCGGCCTCAGTAATGCTCTGACCGAAGAGAAAGATATCGCTGTGTCCCGTATAGCGGTTGCCTGGTATGCTGATCAGGTCTCGGAACTCAGAGACGATGTGGCCCGTTTTGAAGCCCGGCTGTCAAAACTGGAACAAAACCCTCCTTCTAACGGATAAAGCCTGAACCGGATTTTTTCATGCGTATTGGTCGTCTGTATTTCATCAATAAAATTCTGCTGCAACATGGTCTTGATGAGCTAATTCCATCCCGCTGGTTACCCTGGTATGCCCGCCTGGCGCGGAAACTGATTTTCTGGATCAGCAATGAACATAAAGATAAATCTGCCGGCGAACGGATAACCCTGGCATTGCAGGCGCTGGGGCCGGTGTTTATCAAGTTCGGTCAGATGTTATCTACGCGGCGGGATCTGCTGCCACCGGCAATCGCCAATGAGCTGGCCAGGTTACAGGACAAAGTGGCGCCCTTTTCCAGCGACGCCGCCACAGCTATCGTGCTGAAAAGTTTGAATATACCCGGGCTGGACCTGGTGTTCAGTCAGTTCGATGAGCAACCTCTTGCATCAGCTTCTATTGCCCAGGTTCATGCCGCGGTATTAAAAGAGAATGGTCAGCATGTGGTGGTAAAAGTACTGCGGCCGGGGATCCGCAAAACTATCGACGCAGATATGGAACTGCTGTATACCCTGGCCGGCGTACTGCAGAAGTGGCTGCCTGATGGCAAGCGCTTGCGTCCGGTGGAGGTTGTTACCGAGTACCAGAAAACCCTTGTGGACGAACTGGATCTGATGCGTGAGTCGGCGAACGGCATACAGTTGCGCAGAAATTTTGAAGGTTCACAGAGCCTCTACGTTCCGGAAATGTACGGTGATTATTGCCGTCATGACGTGCTTGTCATGGAGCGTATATATGGTATTCCCATTTCCAATATTGAAGCCCTGCTGGCGCAAAATACCAATATGAAAAAGCTGGCAGAACGTGGTGTTGAAGTGTTTTTCACCCAGGTGTTCCGTGACAGCTTCTTCCATGCCGATATGCACCCCGGCAACATTTTTGTCTCTGCAGAGAACCCTGAAAATCCGCAGTATATTGCCATCGATTTTGGCATTGTGGGTACGCTTAACAGAGAAGATAAGCGTTACCTGGCGGAAAACTTTATTGCCTTTTTTAACCGGGATTACCGCAAGGTGGCGCAACTTCATGCCGATTCCGGCTGGGTACCTGCCGATACTAATATCGATGAATTTGAAATGGCAATCCGGACGGTGTGCGAGCCTATTTTCCAGAAGCCGCTGGCAGAGATTTCTTTCGGCAACGTTCTGCTTCAGCTGTTTAATACGGCCAGGCGTTTCAATATGGTGGTGCAGCCTCAGCTTGTTTTGCTGCAAAAAACGTTACTTTATATCGAAGGGTTAGGGCGGCAACTCTATCCGCAACTGGATTTGTGGCAAACGGCAAAACCGTTTCTCGAAAACTGGATGAAAGAACAAATTGGTGTCCGTGCCATGTTATCCAAGGTAAAAGATAACCTGCCTTTCTGGTCCGAGAAATTGCCGGAGATGCCTGATCTGCTCTATGACAGCTTAAGGCAGGTAAAAACCATGCCTGTGCAAATAGCCAGAAATCATCAGGAGCTGGCACGTTTGCAACTGGAAACAGCCAAGGCCAATCATTGGGTGGTGGTCGGGTCCACGTTTATCATTGTGGCGGCCATTCTGCCTGTATATGTTCACCACTGGTCATTCGCTGCACTGAGCGGTGTGGTGGGGCTGGGATGCTGGATTCAGGGCTGGCGTCACAGTCACCCTAAGTCTTCGTAAGTAAGGGAATCTGACACTCCGGTTACGAAATTGTGATAATTTTCTGTTAGCGGTGAATTTTTGTATCATTTTTCCCGCCAACTGTTATAGTGGTTTTAGGCTGTTTTAGCCTAAGGTCTTTTTAAGACGAGATTATTTTTGTTTCTACCATGATGTTTTGAACGCTCTGGTTACACCTGTAATTGTTGTAAGTTGTTTGTCCATCCCATGTAAGACCCAAATATCCCGTTGCAATGAGGCCACGAGTAAAGCGCCTTTGGCGCAGTTTTATTGATAGTTTTGAGGTCTACATGTCTAAAGTTACAGGCACCGTTAAATGGTTTAACGCAGATAAAGGTTATGGATTCCTGACTCAGGATAGCGGCGACAAAGATGTATTCGTACATTTCCGTGCTATCGTTTCTGAAGGGTACAAAACCCTGAACGAAGGTCAGCGAGTTGAGTTTGAAGTTGAGCAAGGTCAAAAAGGCCTGCAAGCTGCCAACGTCAACGCTATCTGATTTCAAAAAAACGGTGACATCTGTCACCGTTTTTTATTTCCCCCACCGTTTATCATCAGCGATTGTCATCGCGTCTTATTGCAGTTGCAATTTTCTCTCTTTCCGCTTTTATTGAATTGTTACACTTAGTTATTAGCATCACCGGCAAGGTTACATTATGTTACTGTTTGAACCGTTGTTATTTGCTTTTATTCTGTGTATCACGCTTATGGACCACCGCGTGATTTAACGTGCCGGTATTCTTTTCAAGGAGCATTCATGTCGTATCCGTTTAAGCGACTTTTTCTTTTATTCATTTTAAGTACAACGTTATCCGGAGTTGCGCATGCCCAACAAAATGTAGTGGCTACTTTGCTGGGTAAACCAGTGACAGAGCGCTCTGTATCGCCCACAGAGAAGCAGCTCAATGCACTGGCTAAAACTATGAACGTGTCCAGAGAAATGGCCGTAGCGCAATTTCAGCAGGCCAGACTCACCGAAATCATTGTGGATGGTGTGTTAAAGGATTATGCCGAATCTAAAGGTATCGAACCGGACGCTGAACTGGTGGCACGTTTCGTTGAAGTGTTTGAAGACAGTCTGGATACCGCTACCCCTCCGCCAGAACCCGAGACGGAAGAAGATAAAGAGCTGGCATCAGCATTTACTCCGCCACCAAAACGTAGTGTGCAGGAGATTGCTTCAGAACAGGTTAAACACTGGCAAGTTGAAAAGGCGATGTTCGAGGAGTTTGGCGGTGCAGTTGTCTTTCGCTCCAACACCCCTCAATATCCGGTAGGCGCCTACAATAAGTTATTGAAAAAGTACGAGAAAGAAGGAAAGCTGACAATCAATGCAGCAGAATTCTCCGGGGTTTTCTGGCGTAGCTTCGCTCCCCCTTACACTGCAGAAATTGATCCTCAGTATGTGGATTTCAGCCACCCCTGGTGGTATTGAAATCGTCATCAGATTACAGCACGGTGATTAAATTCCCGTGCTAAACGCTTTCAGTTTTATCCGGCACGTTTGCGGGGAAACAGACCCGTCCAGAAAACGCCTTCTAACACGAAGCCAAGTACAACAAAAAGAAATGCACCGGTTTGATGTCCAGCGCTGTACGCAGTAAGTGCTGCTGTCAGCAACAAGAAAAGTCCAAGACACCTGAAAATCACTTTCATTTTATTCCCTGCAACGGTTAATTGCTGAACTTTCAATATAGCAGAGTGTGGCAGGGATCTGTACACCCCGGCATGTTTAATTGTACGGCCCTGAGCTGTGTTAATTAAATGCGCCTTCCATGAGGTACGTAAGACATAAACTGGCAGCAATAACTGACAGGTTTATAGCTGCTCTGAAACTCCGGGCAAAGTGCCTGTAGGTGATATCAAGTTTACTGCTGGTTATCACGATGAGTCCCATCAGGCCAAACCAGGGGGTGAAAAAGAACACCGCTTTCCATTTGACCACACTGACGGCTAAATCGTGCAGGGCGCCACTAACGAGAAATGTGAACAGGACAGCAATTGAGTAGGGCAGAACGTTGCTGAGGGGTCTCATTACATTGCGGGATAAATAGTAGCTCCAGACCGGATTCCAGTATTGCCAGAACTGAGGAAAAGAGCCTGCGCCTAAAGAACGTGAGAGCATATTCCTCATAGAATGACTTGCTCCCAGAGGCACTCCGGTTCGTTTTTTTACATATCGGGACAGCGTCAAAGAGCGCTTCATATCAATTTAATATCCCTTAATGCCGGTTTTATGTTTGATTAGACCATTGATTGATAATTAATGCGACACGATTTCCTGCAAGTCAGGTTATTGAGTTATAGTCGTTATTTTTGAGCGGGCATTAAAAAAGGGCCCGCAGGCCCTTTCTTCATAGTAATCTATAAAAGATTAAACACGTTCGAAGACGGTAGCAATACCCTGACCTAAGCCAATGCACATGGTGGCGAGGCCCAGAGTTTTATCTTTCGCTTCCATCAGGTTCAGCAAGGTGGTGCTGATACGTGAGCCTGAACAACCCAGCGGATGACCAAGTGCGATGGCACCGCCGTTCAGGTTGACGTGGTCATCGTATTTTTCCAGCCAGCCCAGTTGTTTGATACACGACAATGCCTGTGCAGCGAAAGCTTCGTTGAACTCGGCAATTTCAATGTCTTCCATACTCAGACCCGCCCGCTGCAGCGCCTTTTTAGTGGCTGGTACAGGGCCGTAACCCATGATTGCAGCGTCACAACCTGCCACCGCCATTGAGCGGATTTTCGCCCGTGGCGTTAACCCCAATGCTTCCGCTTTGTCAGCAGACATAACGAGCATGGCTGATGCGCCATCTGAAATAGCTGAAGCGGTACCGGCGGTGACGGTACCGTTTACCGGATCAAAAACGGGGCGTAAGCCGGATAAGGTTTCGACGGTCGTTTCGGGACGAATGACTTCGTCATAATCAACCATCGTCAGCACGCCGTCTGCATCATGGCCTTCAACGGGTACAATTTCATTTGCCCAGCGACCCTCAAGGTGGGCCTGATGAGCCAGCTGGTGCGAGCGGGCGCCGAAGGCATCCTGCATCTCACGGCTAATGCCGTTTTGACGACCGAGCAGTTCGGCAGTCATACCCATATTCCCCGATGCTTTGGCGGTATATTTAGCAAGAGCAGGGTGGAAATCGACGTTGAAGGTCATGGGAACGTGACCCATGTGCTCAACGCCGCCTATCATGTATACATCACCGCGACCGCTCATAATGCCGCTGGTGGCATCATGCAGGGCTTGCATAGAAGATCCGCACAAACGGTTCACCGTCACTGCCGCTGTGGAGCGGGGAACGTCAGTCAGCAACTGCGCATTTCGGGCAACGTTAAAACCCTGCTCTTTAGTTTGCTGTACACAACCCCAGATAATATCTTCAATCTCAGCAGGATCGAGGTTCGGGTTTCTTTTCAGTAATGCGGTCATCAGGTGGGCAGATAAAGTCTCTGCACGGACATTTCTGAATACGCCACCTTTGGAACGGCCCATAGGTGTGCGAATCGCATCAACAATTACTACATCTTTCATATTCTTCTCCCTGGTTCCGTTACGCGAAATAAGACTTACCGTCAGCGGCCATCTGGCGCACGCCGTCGGAAATCTGATAGATCGGACCTAAGTGGGCATATTTGTCTGCCAGAGCAACAAACTGCTCAAGGCCCAGTGTTTCGATATAACGGAAAATTCCGCCACGGAAAGGAGGGAATCCCAGTCCGTAAAGCAGCGCCATATCGGCTTCTGCAGCACTGGCAACAATGCCTTCTTCCAGACAACGGATAGCCTCGTTTGCCATAGGAATCATCAGGCGGGCAATGATTTCTTCTTTATCAAAGGCTTTTGTTTCAGCAGTGTTTGCGTTGATCAGGCTGTAAGCCTCTTCTGCGGCTTCTTTACCCGGGCGTCCCCGTTTGTCAGTACCGAAGTTATAAAAACCTTTGCCGTTTTTCTGACCCAGGCGTTTCGCTTCGTACAGCAAAGTGACCGGATCATTCTCAAGTTTCGCCATGCGCTCCGGAATACCTTCAGCCATAACACCCGCAGCGTGATCGGCGGTATCCATACCTACCACATCCAGCAGGTAAGCAGGCCCCATTGGCCAGCCGAAGTCTTTCTCCATGACCTTGTCAACCGCAACAAAATCGGCACCGTCGAGTACCAGTTTGCTGAAGCCGGCAAAGTAAGGGAACAACACACGGTTCACTAAAAAGCCGGGGCAATCATTGACCACAATGGGGGTTTTGCCCATTTTCAGCGTGGTAGCAACGACGGCATTAATTGTGTCGTCAGTGGTTTTCTCACCACGGATGATCTCTACCAGCGGCATGCGATGCACAGGGTTAAAGAAATGCATGCCACAGAAGCGCTCTGGTTTGTCGAGGTTTTCAGCCAGCTGGTTAATGGAAATGGTGGATGTGTTTGAACATATAATGGCGTCATCTGCCACCACACCTTCCACTTCTTTCAATACGATGCCTTTTACTTTCGGATTTTCGACAACTGCTTCGATGACAACGTCTGCATCTTTCAGCGTGCTGTATTCAAGAGTCGGGGTAATGGCATTTAACGTGGCTGCCATTTTCTTCGCGTCGACTTTGCCGCGCTCCATGCCTTTATTCAGAATTTTGGCGGCTTCACTCAAGCCTAAATCAAGCGCCGGAGTGTTGATGTCTTTCATCACTACCGGTAAGCCTTTGGATGCGCTCTGATAAGCGATTCCACCGCCCATGATGCCGGCGCCGAGAACCGCATTAAGTTTGACTTCTTTGGTGGCGGCTTTGGCCATTTTTTTGCCTTTGCCTTTCACCAGCTGGTCAGCCAGGAAAATACCGATTTGAGCTTGTGCCGCGTCGGTTTTAGCCAGTTTAACAAAGCCCTGGTTTTCCAGTTTCAACGCGCCGTCGCGATCCAGGCCGGCTGCATTTTTAACGGTCTCTACCATCATGTGGGGAGCCGGATAATGTTTACCTGCTTTGGCTGCCACAAATGCCTGCGCCGTGGAAAAACTCATCATTGCTTCATTTTGATTCAGTTTTAACGGTGCTTTTTTATTTGCACGGCGGGTTTCCCAGTCCAGCTTGCCGGCAGCGGCGTTGCTTACCATTGTGGTAGCAGCATCAAGTAGCTTCTCCGGTGCCACGACTGCGTCTACCGCACCTTCATCAAGTGCTTGCTGGCCTTTTCTGTCTTTACCGGTGGTCATCCATTCCAGAGCATTATCGGAACCAATCAGGCGGGGGAGGCGAACGGTACCACCAAAGCCGGGCATCAGGCCCAGTTTGACTTCCGGCAGGCCAATAGAAGCGGTAGTGTCAACAACGCGGAAATCACAAGCCAGTGCCATCTCACAGCCACCGCCCAGCGCGAAGCCATTTACCGCTGCGATGGTGGGGAAGGGAAGATCTTCAAAGCGATCGAATACCTGTGATGTTTTAGCTACCCACGCAAGCACTTCTTCTTCCGGTTGCTCAAACATAGCCGTAAATTCGGTGATATCAGCACCCACGATGAAAGCCGGTTTTCCACTTCTTACTACTGCACCTTTAATGCCACCATGAGCAGCCATAGCCGCAGTGGCTTCATCCAGTTCAGCTACCGTCTGGCGGTCAAATTTGTTGACTGAACCTTGTGCATCAAAAACCAGTTCAGCAATACCATCATCTGACAACGTAACGGTCAGACTCTTGCCTTCGTATATCATTCTCGTCTCCTTCGGCAATGGCGAGGATGTCAGAAATGAGGAACCGGAACTGCAAGCCGGTGTCTTACTCTGACGTGTTAGGGTGGCTTGATTGTGACAATGCCACGGAAAATTTCAATAAAAATTCAAACAAGTGTTTACATTTTTTTCCTAAATGGCGATTGACCAGCAAAAAATCAAGCTCGAATTCACATCACAAGGTTGTATAATGGTAAGGAAATCGGGTGTTCGCCAGCGCTATTTTAAATTTTCGGGTTGTTTTGTTTTTTACCCCTTATTTTCTGGTAACGCCCCTGTCATTCACTCGTTTTTGGATGGATGGTTTTGAATGCAAGTATCTTCGGCTGCTTCCGTGAAGCGCATTCCGGTGTCTTTTCTTGTTGCCAGTTTCTGGCTGGGTGTGATGAGTTTTGCAGGTATTGTGCAAGCTCAGCCAACGCCTTCTTCTCCCGAATCAGAGCTAAAGCGGGCACAGTTTACTGAGCTCGAAAAACAGCTTGGCCGCGCCAGCCGGAAAAAAGTGGCTGCGCTGGAAGACGATGTTGCCGCATTAAAAGACTATCCCCTTTATCCTTATCTGTTGCGGCAGCAAATCGATCAGCGGATGGATATGGCTCACCGTGAAGACATAGAATCTTTCCTGCTGAATTATCACAACCAGCCTTTTACCTATGGCTTACGTGGCCGCTGGCTCCGTTACCTGGCTACTCATGGTGAAAAGAAAGCGTTTCTTGCTAACTATCGCGATGGCATGGGGGCAACCATTACGTGTCAGTATCTGCAATATCAGCTGGAAGACGCGGGCCAGCCTGAATACTGGTTAGAAAAAGTTGAGCCCATCTGGCTGGCAGGCCGCTCTCAACCGGACGAATGTGACCCTGTATTTAAAAAATGGCAGCAGGCCGGCATGATGACTGGTGACATGGTGTTAGGTCGAATTGAAAAAGCAGCGTTGTCCGGTAACCCGAAGCTTATTCCTTACCTGAAGCGAAAACTTCCTGCAAAAGAACAATATCTGGCTGATTTATGGCAGCGCATCCGAACTTCATCATCGCTGGTACTGAAGAAGTCACAGTTTCCGCTGAAGAATAAAGAAACAGAAGGAAAAATTCTTGCTTACGGGTTGGAAAAGCTTGCCTGGCGGGATGCCGGTGATGCGATTAAAGCCTGGTACCTCTGGCAGCCGGCGGATGTGTTCACGCAACAGCAGCAACTGGATGTGACCAGGGCAATTGCTTTGAGTCTTGCCATTGACGACAAACCGGAAGCAGATGAATGGTTAAAGCGGGCTGATGTCAGTGGTGCTGCAGATGACGTAAAGCGCTGGCACATGTCTTATCTGCTGCGTCATGAGAAATGGCAGGACGTGCTGGATCTAATCGCTGCAGCTCCGGAATATGTGCAGCAGGATGAAGCCTATCGCTACTGGCAGGCCCGCAGTCTCGAGGCGATGGGGTTACCGGAGCAGGCCGGTATCCGTTACCGTGAACTGGCTCAGGAACGGAACTATTACGGTTTTATGGCCAGCGCCAGAGTCAATGAGAAGCCTTCGCTGAAACACATCGCTACGCCCCGCAGTGACGAAAATATGCAGATGATTGCTGAGCGTCCGGCGGCAAAGCGGGCGCAGGAATTTCTCGCTCTTGGCCGCTTAATTGATGCCAGACGTGAGTGGCGTTATCTGGTGAACTCACTGGATACTTCGCAAGTGAAGGACGCGGCATTACTGGCCAGTGAGTGGGGGTGGTTTGACCAGGCAATCATCAGTTTTACTCAAAGCGGCTTTCTGGATGACGTAGAGAAGCGCTTCCCTATGGCCTATGCCGAACAGTTTGATGATGTCGGACGGGCCTACGATATCCAGCCTGCATTTGCCATGGCGATTGCCCGCCGGGAAAGCTCGTTTATGGTCGATGCTGTGTCTCCTGCCGGTGCCCGTGGCCTGATGCAGTTAATGCCGGGCACTGCGGGATACGTTGCCGAAAAAAGAGTATCCACAGATGAATTGTTTGATGCAGGTCAGAATGTTCAGTTTGGTGTGCAGTACCTGCGTTATCTGATGGACAAAATGGGCGATAACCCGGTACTGGTTTCGGCGTCGTATAATGCCGGGTGGCGGCGGGTTATGGAATGGTTGCCTGCCGGCGGGAACGTAGAAACGGATATCTGGATTGAAACGATTCCGTATAAAGAAACCCGCAGTTACGTAAAAGCGGTGATGGCATACCGTTATATTTATGAACATCAGTTGGGTCAGTCTTCAGGGCTGTTTGAGCAACTGGCAAAATCTGCTATTCCGCCGGCTACCGACCTTTCCTCTCCCGGAGGAAGGGCAGGCGGCACTTACGCACCCAAATAAGGCCGGTGGCATACCGCCGGTCTTTTACATATTAAAACAATTAACGACAGAATAAATGAGGGTTTATGACCACACTTACCGCGTCCTACCGGGCACATATTGAGACACTTCAGTCCCGTACCAGAGAAGCTCTGCAGCGGGAAGGTCTGGACGGGCTGGTTATTCATGCGGGACAAAGTAAACGACTTTTCCTTGATGACAATGATTATCCGTTCAAGGTGAATCCTCATTTTAAAGCCTGGGTGCCTGTTGTAGATAACCCGCATTGCTGGCTGGTGGTTAACGGTACCGCTAAACCGAAACTCATTTTTTACCGTCCTGTGGATTTCTGGCACAAAGTACCACCTGAACCGGATGATTTCTGGACGGCTGAGTTTGATATCATCATGCTAAAGCAGGCTGACGCTGTCGAAAAACATTTGCCTTACGATAAGCAGAAATATGCCTATGTAGGTGAATATATTGAAGTGGCCAGCGCATTGGGATTCCACATTGTTAATCCTGACCGGGCGTTGAATTACCTGCATTATCAGCGGGCGTATAAGACTGATTACGAGATGCTGTGTATGCGCAAAGCCAATAAACTGGCAGTGCAGGGGCACCGTGCTGCCCGGGAAGCATTTATGGCAGGTGAGAGTGAATTTGCCATTAAGCAGGCTTATAACAGCGCGGGGGGCCAGGGAGACAACGACTTACCCTATACGAGTATTATTGCGCTCAACGAGCATGCATCTATTCTGCATTACATGCATTGTGACAATTCGGCACCGGATACGCCACGCTCGTTTCTCATTGATGCCGGTGCCTCTTTTCATGGTTATGCCGCTGATATTACGCGGACGTACAGCCACTCAGATCCTCTGTTCGCTGAGTTGATCGCACATGTGGATAAAGTTACGGTGACATTAGGCAATGCACTTAAACCCGGTGTTGCTTATACCGACATTCATATTCTTGCCCACGATGGCATTGCACAAATTCTTCATGATGTGGGGCTGGTCAATCTTAAGCCTCAGGAAATTGTTGAAAAACAAATCACCAGCACTTTCTTTCCTCACGGTATAGGCCACTTCCTTGGGTTACAGGTGCATGATGTAGGCGGGCTGGTGGCTGATGACCGCGGTACGCCAAAACCGGCACCGGAAGAGCATCCGTTTCTGCGTTGTACCCGTGTGGTGGAAGCCCGTCAGGTCTTCACTATTGAGCCCGGGTTATATTTCATCGACACGCTGCTGGCCGATTTGAAAGCCAGCGATAACTCTAAGTACATTAACTGGGATATTGTCGAACGGTACAGGCCTTTCGGCGGGATCCGTATTGAAGACAATATCATTGTACACCGGGACAGAAATGAGAATATGACCCGTGATTTAGGTTTGAACTAAGGAGCCAGATCTGTGATGGATCACAACCTGATCAGTGTGATCTTTATTGCGCTGATTGCAGGGGGGGGGATAGTAACAGGCCCGCAACAGCGGGCCTGAGAAGTCTTATTTAGTACGTTCTACAGCGATATGCGCTAATGCAATCAGCGCCTGTTTGTAGTCAGATTCCGGCACCGGAGCCAGTGCGGCTATGGCTTTCTGCGTTTCTTCATCCGCGCAGCGTTTGGTATATTCCAGCGCACCGGTTTCACTCATAATATTGACTATTCGTGACAGGTGAGGCAGGCCATTTGCTTTCTCAATGGCTTCTCTGATCAGTTGTTTATCCGCTTCATCTTCAGCGTGCCACATGGCATACAACAGGGGCAGGGTAGGCTTACCTTCTGCAAGATCATCGCCGGTGTTCTTACCCATTTCGTCTTTATCAGCCGCATAATCGAGAATGTCGTCAGCTAACTGAAAAGCGGTGCCCAGGTGTTTACCGTAATCCTGCATGGCTTTTTCAATGTGCTCAGGCTGCCCCGTCAGCACAGCGGCAAGCTGTGTTGCTGCTTCAAATAAGCGGGCAGTTTTGCCGTAAATTACGTCAAAATAGCGGGCTTCTGTGGTGTCCGGGTCATTACAGTTCATTAACTGCAATACTTCACCTTCGGCAATACGGTTGGTTGCGTCAGATAAAATCTCCATGACACGCATACTTTGCAGGTCGACCATCATCTGGAATGAACGGGAGTAAAGAAAATCGCCCACCAGTACGCTTGCCTGATTACCAAATATTGCATTCGCCGTTTGTTGACCCCGGCGTAATGTGGATTCATCAACCACATCATCATGAAGCAAAGTGGATGTGTGGATAAATTCAATGATCGCGGCCAGCGTGTGATGCTGATCTGTTGTGATCCCCATTGATCTCGCTGCCAGAACAGACAACAACGGGCGCAGCCTTTTTCCGCCACTGTTGACGATGTAAAAGCCTAACTGATTGATTAGAGCAACTTCTGAGTCGACTTGCTGCTGTATAAGCGCATTTACCGCTTTCATGTCCGCAGCTGTCAGCTCGCGGATCGCATTTATGTCCATGGGCATGTCGTGGGTATGTTTTACTGATTTCATTCTGAGCGCTGATTGTACCTGAATCTGAAAGGGTATCCACCCGCATGGTTTAAAAAACTGAAATGAATGAAAAAATAATCCCTTAGCAGCATTTCCCTGAAGGGGAAAATGCAGGTAAAATGCGGGCTTTTAGTAGTTCTGGCAGCGAATTGAGCCGAAGCGCGAAAAATAATCAAATTTTGTGTTTTTCGGGGTTGAGATCTCAGGATGTTTCACGTACAATTCGCGCCCTGTTTTTTGAATTGAAGCGTCAATGAGACGCAGAGCGGAGTAGAATATGTACGCGGTTTTCCAAAGTGGCGGTAAACAGCACCGTGTGGCTGAAGGCCAGACCGTTCGTCTAGAGAAGATCGAAGTCGCGCCGGGCGAGGCTGTTGAATTCGATAACGTATTAATGGTTAGCAACGGTGACGACGTTAAGATCGGCACCCCTTTAGTTGCTGGTGGCAAAATTACTGCTGAAGTAGTTCAGCACGGACGTGGCGATAAAATCAAAATCGTTAAGTTCCGTCGTCGTAAACATCACCGTAAACAAGCGGGTCACCGTCAGTGGTTCACAGAAGTGAAAATCACTGGTATCAACGCATAATAGGAGCACGAACACATGGCACACAAAAAAGCTGGTGGTAGTACCAAAAACGGTCGTGATTCAGAAAGTAAACGCCTTGGTGTTAAGCGCTTTGGCGGCGAATCTGTGCTTGCTGGTAACATCATCGTAAGACAACGTGGAACTCGTTTCCACGCTGGCGACAACGTAGGTATCGGTAAAGATCACACGTTGTTTGCTCTGAAAGACGGTAAAGTTCAATTTGACGTTAAAGGCAAGAACAACCGTAAATTCGTGAGCATCATCGGCGAGTAATCGCGGATTGACGTTACGCCGAACAGGCTTAAAAAACCCCGCGTAAGCGGGGTTTTTTGTTTTTAGTAACAAGATTTTTTCCGGGGTCCGCAGCCCTTCACCAGATTGGCGATGTAGTGATTGTCACAATGGTGTAAACTTAGCTTTCAAATACGGTAGTCGACAACGACTCGGAGTGACTAATGAAATTTGTTGATGAAGCTGAAATTCGTGTTGAAGCCGGCGACGGTGGTAACGGCACGGTTGGCTTTAGACGTGAAAAATATATCCCGAAAGGTGGTCCTGACGGCGGTGATGGTGGTGATGGCGGTTCTGTTTATCTGCAGGCCGATGAGAACCTGAACACCCTCATTGATTATCGCTTCGAGCGTTTCCACCGTGCTGAGCGTGGTCAGAATGGCCAGGGCGGAAACTGTACCGGCCGTGCAGGTGAAGATCTTACGGTAATGGTACCGGTTGGTACCCGTGCGACAGATGTGGAAACGGCAGAAGTGCTGGGCGATCTGACTAAGCACGGCCAGCGCCTGAAAGTCGCGCAGGGCGGTTTTCACGGTTTAGGTAATGCCCGCTTTAAAAGTAGCGTAAACCGCGCACCCAGACAGAAAACAAACGGTACGCCAGGTGAAATCCGCAATCTGAAGCTGGAGCTCATGCTGCTTGCCGATGTGGGCCTGCTCGGTATGCCGAATGCCGGTAAATCTACCTTCATCCGCTCTGTGTCTGCTGCTAAACCTAAAGTCGCCGATTACCCCTTTACCACACTGGTACCTAACCTGGGGGTTGTCAGACAGGATTCACAACGTAGTTTCGTTATTGCTGATATTCCCGGACTGATCGAAGGCGCGGCCGACGGTGCCGGTCTTGGTATCCGATTCCTGAAGCACTTGGAGCGCTGCCGCGTATTGTTACACATGGTTGATCTGTTACCGGCAGATCAGAGCGATCCTGCGGAAAACGCGAAGAAGATCATTGAAGAACTCGAGAAGTACAGTCCTAAGCTGGCAGCCAAGCCACGCTGGTTAGTATTCAACAAAGTTGATCTGCTTCTTGAGGAAGAAGTGGAAGCGTTGTGTGAATCGATTAAAGAGAAACTGGACTGGGATGGTCCTGTTTATCAAATTTCTGCTTTCCAGAAAATGAACACACAACAGCTTTGCCACGAAATCATGAATTACATTGAAACACTGCCTGCCGGCATCGATGAAGACGATGAGAAAGAGGCGGTAGAGTTTAAGTGGGATAGTTACGATCGTGAGACCATGCAGGGCGACCTGGATGATGATCTTGATGACGATGATGACTGGGATGAAGACGACTACGACGTTGAAGTAGAATACCGTCGCTGATATCGCGTCTTAAGGAGTAGTGATGAAGATTGCGATGATTGCCGCCATGGCACATAACCGGGTTATCGGCGCTGACAATGATATGCCCTGGCACCTGCCGGCCGATTTGAAGCATTTCAAGGCGGTAACATTAGGTAAGCCGGTGATCATGGGACGCAGAACCTGGGAGTCAATTGGCAGACCTTTACCTGGCAGACCCAATATAGTCATTACTTCTGCAGCAGCTTCAGATTTTCCTGACACAGTGACTGTGGTTACTAACGTCGACGAGGCACTCAGCGCTGCCAGTGAGATGGTCACGGAAGATGATGAAGTGATGGTGATTGGTGGCGGTAAGGTCTATGAAGCTTTTCTGCCTCAGGCAACCACTCTTTATCTGACACAAATAGCGTTTATTGTCGAAGGTGACACCTGTTTCCCTGATTACGATTCTCAGGGCGACTGGGTACGTTCAGATGTGGTTGAAAACCGTGCCGATGAGCATAATCCTTACGACTACACTTTCTTCACATTAACACGTAAATAGTCTTAAAATACATCAATCGGTATTTTATACAGTGCCGCCCGGTGCAACATACCGGGCAGAACGGCATAAACTGTATGGTCGGGTCAGACGGGTGAAATTACTCACCCATCTGATCGAACAGACTTTCCAGAGACAGTCCCTGATGACCCAGCATATCGCGCAGTCTGCGCAATGCTTCTACCTGGATCTGACGGACACGTTCCCGTGTAAGGCCAATTTCCGCACCCACATCTTCAAGGGTAGACGGTTCGTACCCTAATAAACCAAAACGACGTGCTAACACTTCCCGTTGTTTCGGATTTAACTCACCGAGCCATTTCACGATATTCGACTTCATATCGCTGTCCTGCAGGTTATCTTCCGGACCAAATTCATTATGGTCGGCAAGAATATCCAGCAGTGCCTTATCGTTTTCACCACCGATAGGTGTGTCCACCGATGTAATGCGCTCATTTAAGCGTAGCATGCGGCTGACTTCGTCAACAGGCTTATCAAGCTCTGTAGCTATCTCTTCTGCAGTAGGCTCGTGGTCGAGCTTCTGTGAGAGCTCACGTGCACAACGCAGATAAACATTTAATTCTTTGACTACGTGAATCGGTAAACGAATCGTGCGGGTTTGATTCATGATCGCCCGTTCGATAGTCTGACGAATCCACCAGGTCGCATACGTAGAGAAACGGAAACCACGTTCAGGATCAAATTTCTCAACTGCACGGATAAGACCCAGGTTACCTTCTTCAATCAGGTCAAGTAATGCCAGACCGCGATTGTTGTAGCGACGGGCAATTTTCACAACCAGACGAAGATTAGATACAATCATACGCTTACGGGAGGCCTCACAGCCTTTCAGTGCGCGACGTGCAAAATAAACTTCCTCTTCTGCGGTAAGTAGGGGTGAGAAGCCAATTTCTCCCAGGTACAACTGGGTGGCATCCAGGTTTTTCGGTAAGTCCTCCTGAACAAATACTGCATCATCCTCAGTATCATCCAGATCATTGTTAATTGCTTCACCAGCTTTCATATCAACTGGCATGTCCATCTCGTTCAACTCATCCCGAGACTTTGATTCGATTACAGCGGCTTTTGTTTGACCCACGACTGCATCTCCTGCGTTGTTGGTTACCCTGCGATGTTCTCCTCAAATTTTATTATTATTTATTGTTATTATTATCTTTTTGGCAGATACCTTTGGGGGTCTAACGACTTGCCCCGGTATCTCACTTCAAAATGAAGCTTGACCGAATCTGTTCCACTATCTCCCGTTGTCGCAATTTGCTGCCCTGCGGCGACCCATTGCTGCTCCTCTACAAGGAGCTTGTCGTTGTGTGCATAAGCACTCAACAGGGCATCGGTATGTTTAATAATTACCAGGTTACCGTACCCACGTAATGCACTGCCTGCGTAAACCACTTTGCCTTCCGCAGCGGCCAGAACTGGTGCGCCTCTTTGTGCGCTGAAATCCAACCCCTTGTTGCCTGATTCCGCATTACTGAATGTTAACGCTATGTTACCTGAGCTAGGCCAGACCCACTTTGATACCCTTTCAGGGAAATCCCTTCTGGCTGAATCTCTGGCACTTTTCGTCAAAGGTTTGACGCTGATAACTTCTTGGTTGTTAACATTAATTTCACGTCTACTGTACGCCTGTGGTTTATTCCGGTCAACACTCCTTTTGTCGTATATATTTCTGGTCGTACCAGTTTTTTCTTGAACTTTTTGTTTAGAAGTGTTCCCTGTCAACGCTGTCACAGGTTGTGGGTATAAGCGCAAAGTTTGACCGGGGTAAATATCGTAAGGTGCTGATAGAGAATTGTATTTTGCAAGATCTCTATAGTCATTTCCGGTAAACCAGGCGATAGCAAACAAGGTGTCACCCTTCTTTACCAGGTAGGTTTTGCTGTCTGACCCTTTTTCAGAATATTCAGTCTGACTATTAAGTAAAGTCACCGGTGCAGGGGCTGTTCTGCCACTGCAACCCGTCAAAAAAATGGCGAAAATGCAGGCGATTAAAGCATTTATTGCTCGCATTTTGCCCATTAATTTACCTCAGTGGAGTAAAAAATACGCAAGAACGGCCAGTCCGATTGTTAACCAACCGAGAATTTCCACGTATTCGCGGAGTTTGGCTTCCATGGCTGCACCACCCCATTTCATGAGACCGGCTACCAGAAAGAAGCGGGCACCACGACCTATTGCAGACGTTAAAATAAAAGGTACCAGAGCCATATTAAGGACACCTGCACTGATGGTAAATACTTTATACGGTATAGGAGAGAAGCCGGCGAGGAAGATTACCCATACGCCATAGGTCTCAAACCAGTCGATAGTGGTTTGCAGTTTTTCTTCGTAACCCGCAGAGATAATAAGCGGTTCCAGCCACGCCTCAAACGTGAAAAAACCCAGAGCATAGCCGGCGATACCGCCGAGTACAGATGCAATAGTGGTTAAGGCAGCAAACAACCATGCACGGTTGGGCTGTGACATGGACATTGGCGCCAGCATGACGTCCGGTGGTATAGGGAAAAACATAGATTCTGCGAAACTCAGTCCCGCAAGATAGCGATTAGCATGCTTGTGACGGGCCCATCGCAACGCCAGGTCATAGCATGGTTGAAAAATTTTCACTGAAGCTCTCCTGCAACCAGTGGTACAAAACGCACAGCTTCAATGGTCTCTGTTTTAAGCTCACCATCAATTCTGTCTACACATAACAAATTTTGCTGTTCGCTGCCTACCGGAATAATCAAGCGGCCACCTTCTTCAAGCTGGTCGCAGAGATCCTGTGGCAGGCTGCTCGCTGCGGCGGTAACCAGAATGGCATCATACGGGCCTTTGCTGGGCCAGCCTTTCCAGCCATCACCGTGTTTCATGGAAATATTGTGCAGGTTGAGTTGATTCATCCGGCGCTTCGCCTGAAACTGCAACGACTTGATACGTTCAACACTGTAAACGTGACCAAAAAGTTGTGCGAGGATTGCGGTCTGGTAGCCTGAGCCGGTCCCGATTTCCAGAATCTTCCTTGGACTGTTAGAGGCTTTGAGCAGCAACTCCGTCATTTTGGCGACAATATAAGGCTGAGAAATCGTTTGTCCCTGTCCTATGGGTAACGCCGTATTTTGATAAGCTTTGTGTTTGAGGGCATCGGGTAAAAATAATTCCCTTGGCGTGGATGCAATAGCGGTCAATACTTTTTGATCCCTTACGCCCTCGCTGAACAAAAGCTCAGCGAGCATTTCACCTTTTTTCAATGTTCTCATTGCTGCAAATGGTTTCCTGTTTTTCCCGTATCTTATTTCCGGCAGCCGGTTTGTGGTTAGCTGCCTTCACAGGTTTTATTGTTATCAGAGTTTTTTATTCAGCCAGTCTTCCATGTTAGTGAGGCTGTGATGAGCTGTCATGTCCACGCTTAATGGTGTCACAGAGCAGTAACCGTTAGCGATGGCATGAAAATCTGTGTCAGGGCCGGCATCCTGTTCGGCTCCGGCCGGACCGTACCAGTAAATTTCCCGACCGAAAGCATCTTTGGCTTTTACCATGGCTTCGGCACGGTGTCTGCGTCCCTGACGTGTCACTTTGATACCGGCGAGAGCATCGTATGGCACATCCGGCACGTTCACGTTCAATATTTGATTGGGGGGTAAAGGATGGGCCTGTAATTTACGGATAATATCCAGCACCACACGGGCTGCGGTTTCAAAGTGTTTGCCTTCGTGGCTGGCCAGTGAAACGGCAATGGCCGGCAGACCCATGTATCGTCCTTCGGTTGCTGCTGCTACCGTGCCGGAGTAAATAACGTCGTCACCCAGATTTGCGCCATGGTTAATACCCGACACCACCAGCTCCGGGTCGTCGTCAAGGAAACAATTAACGCCCAGGTGAACACAGTCTGACGGCGTGCCATTCACCGAATAAAAGCCGTTATCCAGTTGCTGAATGCGGAGCGGACTGTGCAGCGACAGCGCGTTGCTGGCACCGCTGCAATTGCGGTCCGGCGCGATCACGGTGACATCGTGCTCTGCGGTAAGTGTTTCGAATAAAACAGCAATGCCTTTGGCGAATACACTGTCGTCGTTACTTAAAAGAATACGCATGAAGGCTCCTGACGTTTGTTGTCCGGTAAGTCGCTTATACTAACTGCCGGCTGTTTCACCATTTGTGTCAACACAATCACGTAACACGGTAGTGGCATAGCAACCGGACGGTAAGCTGAAAGAAACAATTACTGTATCACCGTTATGTTGCCATTCAAGTTGCGCCGGCCAGATTTTTACCGGTCTGCGTTCCTGTCTCAGGCCGGCTTCACTGAGATAACCGGTAACGTCAGGGTATTTACCAGTTACAGCCAGTTCAAGCTCTGCCGCTTCACCGGTAACCGGTACATCACCTTTTCCCCACAGCGGCGCCGTAGGTGATAAATCTTTATCTTCGTAACGGGCTTGCAACCCGCTATCTTCAACGTTTTCAATAAAATAGCTGTGTGACCCGCTGAGCATCAGAGCGTCACCACTTATTACATCATTCAGTTTGCCAACACGGATGCGCTCACTGATGACTTCATTAAACAGCCAGCTCCTTAAGGCGGACAGTGCCATATTGCGTTTGTTGCGGTTGCGGATAGCTTCCCCGGCAATCATTTTTTCTGCCAGTTGCAGGTTACCGCCTTCCTGACGCTCGCCGGTTTCAGCGATCCGGACACTGCCAAAACGCTGCTCGCCGAAGTAATTGGGCACGCCGTTTCTGGCAGCCTGTTGCAGCGCCTCTGTCAGCGCAGTAACGTCGCTGACGGCACGCAGGGTAATGGTGAAATGGTTCCCTTTGAGCTGCCCGGTGCGTAATTTCTTATTGTGCCGTTCATGCTTAAGGATCTTTACGCCTTCAAGTTCCAGTCCTGAAAAGTCGAAATCCGGTTTTCCCGGAGCATGTAATCCGAACCACTGGCGGGTAACCGCGTATTTGTCTTTTCGTCCTGCGTAGGTCACATTCCGTAATGGCAAGCCGGTAAATTTAGCCAGTTGCTCAGCGACCCAGGCAGTATTGGCCAGCTTTTTTTCGACCCACAAAAATTGATGTTCACCGTCACCGCTGAAGCTGTAGCCAAGATCTTCGGTGACAACGAAGTCTTCAGGATGCGTCTTGAGTGCGGCGGTGCAGACCGGAGGAGTATCACTGTACAGCCAGTGCTGAGTGCGTAACGTGCTCATGTTATTCAACTCTGATCAGCACAACAGCGTGGGCTGCAATGCCTTCTTTGCGGCCGGTGAAGCCCAATTTTTCTGTTGTCGTGGCTTTTACGTTGATATCGTCAACAGCGCACCCGCAGTCACTGGCGAGAACTTCCCGCATTGTTTGTATATGAGGGGCCATTTTGGGAGCCTGCGCAATAATAGTCACATCGGCATTGCTCAGCACATATCCTCTTTCTTTCAGTAACCCGACTACGTGCCGGAGCAGAAAGCGGCTGTCCACACCAGACCACTCGTCATCAGTGTCCGGGAAGTGTTTACCAATATCTCCCATCGCTACAGCACCCAAAAGTGCGTCACACAATGCATGAATTAATACATCGCCGTCAGAATGGGCCAGTAAGCCCTGCTCGTAATCTATGCTGACGCCGCCGATAACAATGGGGCCTTCACCACCAAATTTATGAACGTCGTAACCATGACCAATACGCATAGGTGCCTCTTAAATTATAAAGTTTGGGTTTGTTGCAGATAAAATGCTGCCAGCGGCATATCGGCAGGGCGTGTAATTTTGATATTTGCCGGATTACTGTCAATCAGGGCTACCTTATGACCGGCTGCTTCCATGGCTGAGGCTTCATCGGTAACGGGAATATTTTTTTCCTGTGCCTGTATTAATGCCTGCCTGAGTTCGCCGGCACGAAACAGTTGTGGCGTCAGCGCATGCCATAGTTGTTCTCTGCATTCAGTGTGGGAAACAATATTGTTTTTACTCGCCATTTCCCGCTTCATGGTGTCTTTTACCGGCGTTGCCAGAATGCCGCCTGCCACGTCATCCCGTTCTCTGACCTGTAAAAGTGTGTCTATATCAGTCAGTGACACGCAGGGCCGCGCAGCATCGTGTACCAGGGCCCAGTCATTGTCGTTCAATTGTGAGAGGGCAGCGAATACCGAGTCTGCCCGTTCTGCTCCCCCATCAACCACAGTCAGCCAGGGGGCACTAGCCACCGGTAACTCCGGAAAGAAAGGGTCGCCGGCACTGACCGCTACTACAATATGAGAAATTTTCGGATGGGCGTGCAACGCAGAAAGCGTATGCTCAAGAATGGTTTTTTCGCCGAGCCTGAGATATTGCTTAGGTCTGTCAGCTTGCATGCGGCTGCCGACACCTGCTGCCGGTACCACAGCAACTACAGAAGGATGAGACATGGACTATTCGTTATCCGCGGGAAGGATCCGGTAGAAGGTTTCGCCCTGCTTAATCAGGCCCAGTTCATTTCTGGCCCGCTCTTCAATAGACTCAAGACCGATTTTTAAATCGCTGATATCAGCCTTAAGCAGATTGTTTCGCTGGGCAAGATTGTCGTTCTGTAACGACTGTTGCTGAACTTCCTGTTTAAGCGCAAGGTAGTCTGGCAGCGAATTTTTACCGGACCACAAGCGGTACTGGAGTAATCCCAGCAACACTATCAGTACAACGGTAACCCACTTATCTTGCCACACGGCAAACACCTTAACGTTAAATAAATGACTATTATGCCTGTACTGGTCCGGCGGGTCTACTGACCAAACTTGCTTTTAAGTTTGTCCAGCAGTTTATCCTTTCGCTTATCTATCACGCTGTTCAGCTGTGTTTTT
The DNA here is from genome assembly GCF_040148705.1 of Alteromonas sp. NFXS44. Classification (NCBI taxonomy): domain Bacteria; kingdom Pseudomonadati; phylum Pseudomonadota; class Gammaproteobacteria; order Alteromonadales; family Alteromonadaceae; genus Alteromonas; species Alteromonas sp. NFXS44. The sequence continues at coordinate 122,072 of NZ_JAGDEA010000002.1, forward strand.
AATAACCCTTCCAGTTCGCTGCTGTCTCCCTGCGCTGCTTTCAGCATGCTCTCCACACTCACCAGTTCGGTTTGTGTGTCTGACTGCAGGGCGCTGATCTTACTGTTGAGTTTATTCATGGCTTCGTTCAGCTTATCCTGTTGAGATGCCGTTAACTCTGTAAGTGCAGCCTGTGCCAGCTTATTATCGAGATCTGATTTGATACTGAAGCCGGGATCGCTGAGCGTACCGGATAACGCCATTTGCAAATCCAGCGACGATAGCTGTTTCAGCGCATTGGCAATGGCGGTAGTAAGTTTATTAGTGCCGGCGGCTTCCATCGCGAGCCCGGCAAGATCGATATCGCTGCCGCCACTGAGCTGGTTATCTTTTACAGACATACTTCCGGTGGCACTCATCAGGGCTTTTTGTAAAGCGGCAGAGAGTTTCTCACTTTTGACCATGGGAATGTCTGCCAGGTTAATGCCCGATAGCGACCATTGCTGGAAGGCCTCAACCACGCCGTCGTCTATGCGGAACTGCCCTGACGACTCAAACTGCTTAAGTAAGGCACCGGCAGCAGAAATGGTGAAGGTAGTCGCATCGCCGGCCACATCGTGCATGTTGGTGATGTTCTTCCATACGCTGCCAATGCTTTCATCCTGCCATTTCACTGACACTTCGGCGTCTTTAACCAGAATATAAGGTAAATCAGCAGGGGCTTCTTCTGCAGGTTGCGTATCACCCTGAATCAGAGGCAACACAATTTCTACGGCAGACATGAGGTACTGTGTATATTCCGCGGCTTTGTCGCCGAACACCATTTGTGTAACCTGCTGCATGGCGGCATCGTCGCCGGCGATAACATTTTTAATGAAATGGTAATCCTGCTGCGGGGCGTTCTTCAGGGCTTTTAGGCTGTCTGACAGGGCGGTTCTGGCATCGCCCGCTTTGTCAGTGAATTCCCGGATCCTGGTCCGGTCTGAGGTAATTTCCGCTTTCAGAGACTCAAGCTTTTCCTTTGCAGAAAGCAGGGTTTGAGGATCTTTATAATCTGTATTTTTCAGAGCCTCTATTTCTGATTTATAGAATGCGATTCGGGATTTGTCCGGAAGCGCCTTGTAGTTCGCTTTTAAATCTTCAGAGTAAGTGGTGTAAGCCTGTTGCGCCTGTTCCACCGCCGCAGTAGTTTTCAGCGGCGAGCGGGCCAGTAATTCATCCACCGTAGGTACAGCATCTTTGGCTTTTTGTTTCATTTCATCAAAGGTCAGACTCTGAGTTGGCTGACGGTATACCGCGCCAGGCGTACTTCTGGGCTGATTGAACTGCACATCCAGCACAGACAGTTTATTCACAATGACCTGATCTGACAGCAAGGGCATCAATGCCACATCGCCAAAAGCTTTGCCTACCACCACCTGATTCCTTGCCGGAGTCGTGGCATCCGTCAGTTGCACATTTTCAAGGGTAAAGGTAGTAGGGTACAGCGAGTGATCGAAACTGCCGATGTTTACCTCAGCCCCGTAAGATTCAGACAACTGAGATTCCAGTACGGACTTGATGAGGGCATTGGCAAACAGCCAGTACGCCACCACCAGCAGAACGATAATGAAAACGGGATAGTAGCGTTTCTTTACCCTCAAACCTGACATGAATAACTCCTGGTTGGATGCGGTCAGTACTGGAATTTTCGCATAGCCTGACGCGCCTGCTCAACATGACCTGCCAGTGCGATACTGGTTTGTGTCATTTCTTCTACGTTACTCACAGTATGCCTTGCGGACTCAGAAAGTTCATTTATTCGCAGGTTTACTTCCTGTGCCGCATCGCTTTGCTGGCCGGTCGCCTCCGCAATATGCCGGTTCTTAGCGGCGATGTCAGACATAATACTCAATAAAGTGCGTAATGTTTCATCTGCCTGCCTGATATTTGCAACGGTGCTGTCTACAGCAGACTGGCTGGTTTTAACTGCGTTCACTGCGGCAGATGAGCCACTTTGTAACTCCTGAATCATCTGCTGAATTTCATCAGTACTCTGACCGGTTCTGCTGGCGAGCGTACGTACTTCATCGGCCACCACTGCAAACCCGCGACCCTGTTCTCCGGCGCGGGCAGCCTCAATAGCCGCGTTCAGTGCCAGTAAATTAGTTTGTTCAGAAATACCCCGGATAACATCAAGCACGCTGCCAATCTTGTCGCTCTGCTGGGCAAGCTGGCTCACCGTATTCACCACGGATTCAATACTCTGGTTCAGCGACTGAATGTCTGTCACCGACTGTGTAACAGCCTGAATCCCTGCTTTTGCACTTTGCCCCGCCGACTCCGTAGAGTGGTCAGCCTCTGTAGCATGACGACTAACATCGCCAATATTCACGGTCATTTCTTCCATTGCAGAGGCAACCTGTATGGCATTGTGACTCTGCGTTTGTGCCTGACTTTCGCTGGACTGACGGATATCGGCTAACCGCGAACCTTCCTGGGCTACCTCTTCTATTGCACCATGGAGAGACTGCAGTGACTCCCTCACCTTCGCCACAAACGCATTGTAATGGCGGCTGAGTCTGGCTATTTCATCATTTCCGTCCTCAGGCAGTTCACGGGTTAGGTCACCCTGACCCTGGGAAATGTCTTTCATTCGCTCAGTGGTTGCCCGTAGTGGGGTAATAATGCTCTGACCAATTAACCAGGCAAACAGAATAACCAGGATCAAACACACCACACCAAGACCGATAAACACGTTGCGGATATGAGAAAACGCTGCGTCGAGACGGGTAAGGTAAATGCCGGTGCCAACGGTCCACTCCCAGGGGGCGAAACGTTTTACGTAAGATATTTTATCCACAGCTTTTTCGGAATTGGGCAATGGCCAGACGTAGGGAACAAAGCCTTCATTCTCAGACTTCACCAGCCGTGCCATGGTGACGAAGAACTTATCGCCGTTAGCATCTTTGAAATCCGTTAAATCCTGACCGTCAAGCGCGGGCTTCAGAGGATGCATGACCATGGCCGGCGTATCATCCTGGATCCACAAATAGTTACCGTCGTCATAGCGTATTGCTGCTATAACACCTTTGGCCTGCATTTGTGCTTCAGCGATGGTCATGTCCCCGTTTTCTGACAACGTGGAAAAGTGTTCCAGCACCGAGTAAGCCGACTCAACGATGTGTTTCGTCTCCTCATAAGCCTTGTCCTTTTGCGCTTCATAGTGTTGCTGCAACACTACCACTGTCATTAAAAGCAGCAGGCCTGCTACCAGCAGTACAAGAAAGGCTAACCGTTGAACAACGCTGAAATTTCGTAGCTTCATGATATCTCATCCATTTGTTTATGAAGGGAGTGTAGGAAAGCTTTCGTCATTCCGCCATATGAAAAGCGGTGAATATCAGTAAGAAAGTTGTATTTTCCGCTGGTCGTTTTCCAGGCCCGCTCAGGGATGTACATCTTTTTATACAATTCGCGCCGGACGACAGAAAAGTCAGGACAGAGCGCCCCTTTTCCTTACCGGGGTTTGTGATAGCATGCCGCCGCTGAAAGCCGGTCGTGATCTTTACAGGTCAGGGAACATACTAATGATCAACAATCGACTTTACTTGCTATTTCAGCCCCTGAAGGGCATCGTGAGTGCAAGAATCAATCAGCAGGTAATGACAACACCATACAGATAAAGAAGGGTTTCAATGCTCACTAATGACAATCTTAATACGCTGCCTTCTATTCGTCAGCGCATCCGCGACCACTACCGTATCGATGAATCCACCGCGATAGATCAAATTCTGCCTGTTGCCGAAGTCAATCCGAGAGCACGAAGCCGTGCCTGGGAGCGTGCACGTAAAATGGTGCTGCAAATCCGCCGGGAGCAGGAAAGTCATGGCGGCGTTGATGCCTTACTCAATGAATATTCGCTGTCTACCGCTGAAGGTGTGGTGTTGATGTGTCTGGCCGAAGCGTTACTTCGTGTGCCGGATAAAGCCACTCAGGACGAGCTTATCCGTGACAAACTGTCAAAAGGGCAGTGGACTCCGCACCTGGGGAACTCAGATTCCATGTTCGTTAACGCATCGGCATGGGGTCTTCTGTTAACCGGTAACATGGTTAACTATGCGGACAAGCGTCGTAAAGAGCAGTTCGGCTTGTTGAAGCAGACCCTTGGCAGATTGGGTGAACCGGTTATCCGCCGGGCAATGAACATCGCTATGCGGGTAATGGGCCGTCAGTTTGTTATGGGTGAAACCATTGCTGATGCGGTAGAGCGGGCGAAAGAGAAAGAGAAGAAAGGTTACGTCTATTCTTACGACATGCTGGGCGAAGGTGCCCGCACCATGAAGGATGCAGAACGTTACTACGACGCTTACGTTAAGGCCATTAAAGAAATCGGCAAAGCGGCAGCAGGTCGCGGGCCCAAGCGTTCTCCCGGGATTTCTGTCAAGCTGTCGGCGATCCATCCCCGCTATGAATTTTTACATGCAGAACGGGTGATGGCGGAAATTCCGCCCAGGCTGAAAGCCCTGTGTATGATGGCGAAAGAGTACGACATTGGCCTGACTGTTGACGCTGAAGAAGCGGATCGTCTGGACATTTCTCTGGACGTCATCGAAACCGTATTCCGCGACCCGGACCTTGAGGGCTGGACAGGATTTGGTCTGGCAGTTCAGGCTTATCAGAAGCGGGCTATTCATGTCATTGAATGGTTACGCACGCTGACCCTGGAAGTGGGTCGCAGCTTGATGGTGCGGCTGGTTAAAGGCGCTTACTGGGATACAGAAATTAAGATGACCCAGCAGGCCGGTGTGGACGGTTTCCCTGTATTTACACGAAAATCCTCGACTGACGTGTCTTATCATGCCTGTGCTAACCGTTTGCTGGATTACCGTGATTCGATTTACCCCCAGTTTGCTACCCATAATGCGTACAGCGCATCGGTGATCATTGAGCTGGCCGGTGATGACAAAGACGGGTTTGAGTTCCAGTGTCTTCACGGTATGGGCGACACCCTTTACGATCAGGTCGTGACGCAGGAAAAAATTCAGTGCCGCGTGTATGCGCCGGTGGGTGAGCATGAAGATCTGCTGGCTTACCTGGTTCGCCGCCTGCTGGAAAACGGGGCGAACTCATCTTTCGTTAACGCAATTGTTGATGATGAAAAGCCGGTTGAATCACTTCTGGAAGACCCGGTTGAGAAAACCCAGCGTCTTAAGACCCGTTACAACAAACAAATCAGTGCCCCACGCGATCTGTACGCGCCGGAGCGTAAAAACTCCCGCGGTCTCGACCTCACTGATGTGAACGCTGTGCACGCGCTTCAGCATGAACTGGCGCGCTGGAAAAATTACTATGTGGTAACTGACGGTAAGTTGCCGGAAGGGGCCACGGCAGTCCTGAACCCTGCCAACAAATCTGATGTGGTGGGTTTCCATCATTATGCAGAACAAAAACAGATGACAGAAGCGCTGGACAAAGCCCACAACGGTTTTGCGGCCTGGTCAAAACGTTCTGTGGAAGAACGGGCGGACATTCTTGAACGCACAGCTTTTGCTCTTGAGCGGCATATGGGCGAACTTATTGCCATTTGTATCCGTGAAGCAGGTAAAGTTACGCAGGACAGTATCGACGAAGTCCGTGAAGCTGTGGATTTCTGTCGTTACTATGCCGTCCGCGCCCGTGAGCTGGACGACGATCAGCGTTTTGTTCCCCGTGGAGTTGTGCTGTGTATCAGTCCCTGGAACTTCCCGCTGGCGATTTTCTTAGGTCAGGTGGTGGCAGCTTTATCGACCGGAAATACGGTGGTGGCGAAGCCTGCTGAACAAACCAGTATGATCGCTAAACGTGCGCTGGAAATTATGCACACAGTAGGTCTGCCGGAAGATGCTCTGCAACTGATTATTGCGCCGGGCAAGCATGTCGGCAGCACGTTACTGCCTGATGAGCGCATTAAAGCGGTAATGTTCACCGGTTCCACCCAAACCGGCACGTTGATTTCCCAGTTGCTGGCAGAGCGGGGCGGTGAGCAGGTTCCTCTGATTGCTGAAACCGGTGGTCAGAACTGTATGATTGTTGATTCAACGGCCTTGCCTGAGCAGGTGGTGGATGATGTGGTTCATTCCGGCTTCCAGAGTGCCGGACAGCGCTGTTCTGCATTGCGGGTGCTCTACGTTCAGGAAGACATTGCTGATGATTTAACTGATATGCTCATCGGCGCGATGAAGGAACTGAGTATCGGCGATCCGGCCCTTCTCAGTACTGACGTAGGTCCGGTGATTGACGAAAAAGCTTTCAACAGCCTGAAACAGCACGAAGAAGTGATGCAGGATAAAGGTAAGTTGCTTTATCAATGCGAGATCCCGGAAGGTTGCACTGACGGTTATTTCTTCCCGCCAACTCTGTACGAGATCAAGAGCATTGATGTGCTGGAGCGTGAGGTTTTCGGTCCGGTCATTCATATCGTCCGCTTTAAAGGTAAAGAGATCGGCGAAGTGGTGGACAAGATCAACAGCACCGGGTTTGGCCTGACAATGGGCATTCACTCCCGCATTGAAGAAAGGGCAAACGAACTGGCTGCCCGCAGCCGTGCCGGTAACGTTTATGTAAACCGCAACATGATCGGTGCTATCGTCGGCGTACAGCCATTCGGCGGACGGGGATTATCCGGGACCGGTCCTAAAGCCGGCGGTCCGAACTATCTGCGCCGTCTGATGCAGGAGCGTGCTACACCGAAGCCTTCTCAGGTCGACGATATCGATAATCTGGATGCTGCATTATCCGGTGAGAAGCAGGACGCCGAAGCTGCAACCCGCCTGATGAATCAGGGGGTTAATGTTGAGGCGCAATGGCGACATACTCCGCTGAACGACCGTATTTCTATGGTGCGTCAGTTACTGGCAAAACTTGCCAGAGTCGACATTGTTGATGAACTGGCGGATGACTTAAACCGCACCCTGGCAACCGCCCGTCAGCAACTGACAACGGTTGAACGCACATTGTCCAAACCCACACAGCTTCCGGGGCCGACTGGTGAGTCTAACAAGCTTTACCTTGAACCCCGTGGTGTGCTGGTTTGTTTCGCCGATAAAGGCGTGACATTCGAATACTGGACGTTGTCTATCGTTACGGCACTGGCAACCGGTAACGTTGTGGTATCAGTAGTATCTGATCTGTTTTATGAAGAAGCGCTGGAATTCCAGAAACACTTTAATAAAACCGGTGCCGCTGAGGGGGTATTCCAGGTAGCAAGATTAAGTCATTTAAATGACTTGCTTATGCATGAACATCTGGCCGGTGTGGTAGTGGATTCTCACACTGAACGTACTGCTCAGATTGCGGCCATGTTATCTTCCCGCAAGGGCGCTATTCTGCCGGTCATCACCGCAGAATATAATGATAACCTGATCCAACGTTTGCTTACTGAGAAAACCATCAGTATTGATACTACCGCATCCGGCGGTAATACCTCGCTGATGACGCTGGTGGAAGACGACGAATAAGTCCTTCAGGCCTGTCGTAAACCCCACAAAAAAACCGGTCCCGTTAAAAAAACGGAACCGGTTTTTTTTAAGCTTAAATAAAATGGCGTTGCAGGTTATGTCCTGCTTACATCCATTCGTCGTTACGACGACGCTTCTTCGGCAAGAAGGTAAGGATTACGCCAAGCAGTACGCCACCACCGGCAACAATACCGCCCCAGGTAAACCACTTGATCATCTCATCTTTACTCTGCTGTTCCAGCTTATTGGAAAGACGGGTAATCTGAGTTGTCTGATCGCCGGTTTCGTCCTGAAGTTGTTTCAGTTCCTGACGGGTCGCGTTCAGTTGCTGTTTCAGCCTTTCATTCTCTGATTGTAAACCCTGTACGCCGGCTTCGCTGTCGGCCAGGCGCTGAGTCAGTAACGGAATTTTCTCGGCATAAGACATTTCATTACTGATAAAACGGGTTTCTACCCAGCCAGTGCGGCCTTCGTTATCTTTTATCTGCGTAAACTCTGTCTCGTTATTTCTGTCCAGTACAGTAATGGGCGTTCCGGCGGCCACAGAGCCTAAAATCCGGTAGTTCCGGCCCGCACCCGTATGAAGAAATACGAAAAGATCGTCGCGGATATAATTTGAAGAAGAAGCTTCCAGCTGCAGAGATTCTTCAATGGAATCCTCCTGTGCGAAAACCTGGATTGAAAGACCAATTAATGCGATGGTCAGCCATTTTCGTAACATAGTGCGTCCGTAGTTGTTTTAAGAAACTGTGTGATGTTATTGGCTGCAAACCTGAAAGGCAAGCGTACCCGCCACATTGGACCGGCAACCCGGCTGACAGTTCACTACGTTTGCACATTTGTAAGGTGATCATCCGTTGCGAAAAATATTATACGAAGGTATTGTGTCGTAATACTGACACTTACCGACCTGCCTTTTTCTCTATGTCGGAAATAGAAATAAAATTTGTTACCCGCGACAATGCTTTACCTGCATTTGTCGAAAAAGTGCTGCCTGCCTTTGAGCAGGCTGGTTTCAGCATTTTCCGTGAGCCGGAAATGCGCTTGCAGAACGATTATTACGATACCGCAGACCATCTTTTCCAGCAGGAAAAGATGGGCTTCCGCGTCCGTGGTAACAATGGCCGTTTTGAACAGACCATGAAAACCCATGGCAAAGTCAGCGGCGGTTTGCATGACCGTGCCGAGTACAATGTGGCCCTCGACGGTGCTGAGCCGGACTTGCGCCTGTTTCCCGGGGATGTCTGGCCGGACGGCTGGCAGATTGAGCAGGTAAACGATAAATTGCAGCGCCAGTTCAGTACGCATTTCGTAAGAACCGCGTTCGATGTTGAATGGGACGGCGCATGTGTAGAAGTAGTGATCGACGAAGGTGAAGCCAGTACGGGTAAGAACAGCTCTCCTATCCATGAGATTGAGCTGGAACTGAAACAGGGCGAAGTGACTCACCTGTTTACACTGGCAAAGTTGATCACAGAAAACACATCTGTGCGCCTGAGCGATGTGTCCAAAGCTGCGCAGGGCTACCAGTTGCTTAACGGGCTGTCGCCGGTTATTTCTCAAATGCAGCCTTATTTAAAGCTGGAGCAGGGTACAACAACCGAAGAGGCTTTCTGCCGGGCAGTGCAGCAAGCGTTGTCTCACTGGCAGAAACATGAACATCTGTATTTCGAAACCGGGTCTGTGAAGATGCTCGGCGAAATCGTTAAAGGTGCACGCCTGTTGTTGCAGACAGTATCTTTGTATCTGCCTGTTCTGCAGTGCCCGCAATTATTGTCAGTGCATCAGCTGCTGATGAAATATATGCAGGTCTGGTTATGGCAGGATGATCTGCAGAGCCTTCGCTATCTGTTGTCGAAAAAGAGTTTGTTTAATAAGTGCCTGAGTCGCTATCCGGCACTGACCAGTTATTTGCAGGGCAGAAAAGCCGGGTTAATTCATGCACACACACCTGATGAAATACTGTACAGTAAACAAACTAATACGTTAAAAATATTAGTTGCTCAGTTATTGCAGGAAAAACCCTGGCGCCAGCATTCAACTGCATACAGTCTGCCGGTAATGGAACATGCGCAGGGGTGGTTATCTCAGGGTTGGCAAACGGTACAACAAACCATGCCGGGCAGCAAAACAATGACACCCGAAAATTATCTGGCCATTGGTGTACTGCTGAGACAAACCTTATGGAACGGTTTTCTGCTGGCTGATTTATTTGATGAAGAACGACATCATTTCCGCGCGCCATGGTTAGATATTCTTACCGGAATTGACGAATTAAAAGCGTTAATGATGCTGCGGGCCCTTGCTACTGAATCTGAGCTGGACGAACTGTCAGATGTATTCAGTTGGGTGGATGATAAGATTGCTAATTTGATGCATGTCATGGAGAGAACCAGACAAGCCGGTATGCAGGGCGACGTATACTGGTAAGCAGGCCGTCTGGTCGCATAGCGTTACTTGAAGGAAGTGAGGTAGAAATACATTATGTTGCATCGCTACACCTTTTTCGTGCTGGTTTTGCTCTACCTGGTGGTACTGGTTCAGTTCTTCAGGGAAAAACACCGTGTTTCCGGTGCGCCATGGGTGCTGGCAGCCATGATAGTGTGGCCGTTCATTCTCACTGATGAATGGTTGCGTGCCTTCGGACAGGATGCCGCCGGACTGTCGGTGCTTACTGTATTTACCCCACTGCTTTCACTCACATTACTGTACCGTAGTGTCAAACTGCTGGTTATTGATAATGCCAGACCTTCTAAATTGTTACTGTGGCTGCCGGTCGCCCTCGCGCTGCTGGCAGAAATCCCCCTATTGTTTGTCAGCGCTGAAGAAAAAGCGCAATGGCTGATCTCCTCTCCCACAGGTCATCCGCTGGACAACTGGCATATTTACCTGGTTTATATGGTCACCGGGTTCGGTATTCTGGTACTCGGGATCCTGATCACCGAACTGATACAGAATTACCACCGTTACCTGTCATCTCAGGTGGCTGATGTGCGGGAATTTCGTGTGCAGTGGCTCGGCGGTGCTATGGGAGTAACTGTTGGTCTGGCATTCTGCTGTATTTTGCTGGTCACAGCCGGTGCATTCGGTTTTTTCGATATTCACTTCTGGCAGTCATTGTTTAATGTGCTGTTTGCTATCGCCTTACTGCAAACATTTATTGCTGTTATTCGTCCGCAACACACGTCTCCATCGCCGCTGGACTATCACCGCCTTGACGATTTAAAAGCCGAGCAGTGCATCATGAGGGAGGCGCTGGTGAAGGCTGAACAGACAATGACGGATGCAGAAGCGTTTAAATCCCCCGGCTTGCAGCTCAAAGCCTTTGCCGGTCAGTGCCATGTGGATCCCACTACCCTGGTGATTGCGCTGAGGTTACTGGAAAAAAGAGATTTCAGAAGTTTCGTTTATCAGTACCGTCTGACCTATGCCAAAAATGAGCTTCTCGGTACCGATGACTCACTGGCGGCGCAGGCGAAACGTCTTGGTGTGCATTCAGAACAGTTTCTGAGTGGTGTAATGATGAACCACATGCGTAAGCAAAGGTAGTCTGTTGCGCGGCTTTAGCTGCTGCGTGAAAAGGCAGGTGTCAGGTAAAGTGACGGTGCAATACTGCGCCGGTAAACGAGGTACGTAAGTAAAATCCTCTTGGACGGGTTTTTATTTTCTGTCCGTCAGTATCAAAGGCATCTGTCAGCACATTGCCACTGGCTGCTTTAGGACGGATGTGCAGTGCCTGACCAAGACGCGCAGTGATTTTTTCTACTTCCCCCAGCACAATCATTTCTGTGAGTTCTTCCCAGTCTTGTTGCAAGATTGCGTCTTCCCGGGCGTCCGGTTGCCAGAAAAATGCCGTGGCAACACGTCGCTGTGCGAGGGGGATGGCGCGGTCACCTTCCAGCGGCACCCATAAAACCTGCTGAAGCTTATTGCGCACATTAGAGGTTTGCCAGGTAGTACCGGGTTTACTTATCAGCGGCGCGTAACAAACATACGTGGTTTCCAGCGGAGTAAAATTCCCGTCAATAGGAATCGTTTTCAGCTCTACACCGAGTTCCGGGAAGTCCTGTTGAGGTTTTGAGCCGGCTGTGGCTCCCAGCCATTTTTCTATCAGCATACCCGGCCAGCCCTTGTGCCGTTGAAGATTTTCCGGAATGGCCACGTGCGCCAGCTCTGCCAGTTCGCCCAGTGACAAGCCGGCAATCCGGTAGCTGCGTGCCAGTAACTCTTCCGGTGTAGCAGGGGCGGTATCGGGTGGCTGCAAGAGACTCTCCGGGTAATATTTGCTGAATTAGGATTAATGCTTTGAAAGGGCTATAGTTTATGGAAGAATGCAGAAATAGAAAAGTTTATCGTGCCCGGGAGTCTATGTGATAGATGCCGACGGATTCCGTGCGAATGTGGGCATAGTGATTTGCAACAAAATGGGTCAGGTGTTTTGGGCAAGGCGTTATGGTCAGCATTCATGGCAGTTTCCACAAGGCGGAATTGATGAAGGGGAAACTGCAGAACAAGCTATGTACAGGGAATTGCACGAAGAAGTAGGGTTAACGCAAAAAGACGTTACTGTTTTAGGTGTTACCCGCAACTGGTTGCGATACAAATTGCCAAAGCGATTAATTCGCCAGGGCAGTTCTCCGGTATGTATCGGGCAAAAACAGAAGTGGTTTCTGCTTCAGTTAGATTGCCAGGAAAAAGATGTCAATGTGCTCAAAAGTGGTCATCCTGAATTTGATGACTGGCGTTGGGTGAGTTATTGGTATCCCATCCGAAATGTCGTGTCTTTCAAACGGGATGTGTACCGTAAGGTGATGAAAGAATTTGCCGGTGTTGCGATGCCCGCGGGTCAACGCGTGCAAAACAATCCGCCGGGGAAACCCAACAAACGTAACCGCAAGCGCCGGCGTAGCGGTTAAACAGGAGAGCATCTTCGTGGCTGGAACCGGGAACATACTCACCACGTTAAAACGCATCGTACAGGAAATGAACCAGATCCCGGATTTGGATCAGGCTTTGTTTCGTCTTGCGTCCCGGGTTAAGCATACGATGCAGGTGGACTCCTGCTCTATCTATCTTGCTGATTATGAAAAGCAGGATTTCGTGCTTAAAGCCACAGATGGTCTGCACCCTGATGCGGTGGAACTGGTCCGCATCGGATTTTCCGAAGGCTTAATTGGTCTGGTGGGTCAGCGTGAAGAGCCGCTGAATATCGAAAATGCGCATCAACATCCCCGCTTTAAGCATTATCCCGAAGTAAAAGAAGAAAACTACAACGCTTTCCTTGGTACACCGATCATTCATCAGCGCAAAGTGCTGGGCGTGATCACCATGCAGCAAAAAGCCATGCGCCGTTTCGGTGAAGACGAAGAGGCATTCCTCGTCACACTGGCCACTCAACTGGCTCTGGAAATCACCAATGCGGATATCCGCGGTGCACTTACGCCGAATGCGGCAGTGGAATCTGTTCCGAGACAAAAAAATGTGCGCGGAATTGCCGGCTCTCCCGGCCTGGCTGTGGGTACCGGTTATTCCACAGACAGTTCAATTTCCCTCCGTAACTGGGTGGTAAAACGCTGTACTGATAAAGATCTGGAAATCCGTCTGTACCGGCGAGGTGTAGAACTTACCCGTAAGCACGTTGATGATTTATCAGGTCGTCTGGATGAAGCAATTCCCGATGACGTAAAGTCCATTTTTCAGCTTTATCATCATTTGCTTGACGCCAACAGTCTGGGACGTGAAGTTGAAGCGAAAATCCGTGAGGGATGGGATGCAGCTTCATCGCTGAAAATGGTGGTGGAAGATTACGCCGCTAAGTTCCAGAATATGGAAGATCCCTACATGCAGGAGCGGGCAATTGATATTGTCGACCTGTCGAACCGGATTCTGCTGAATATTCTGTACGACAACAAAGGCAAGACGCCGGTAAATAACGAGGTGAAAGGTGACAGCATTCTGGTTGCTGAAGAAGTCAGCGCCTCTATGCTGGCAGAGTTTCCGCGAGCTCACCTTAAAGGCATCATTTCTATCCGCGGGTCGAATAACTCCCACGCTGCAATACTCGCCAGAGCCATGGGTGTTCCTGCGGTTATGGGATGCCAGAACGTCTCCCCGGCACTGCTGAACGGTAAAGAAATCCTGCTTGACGGCTATGGTGGCGAAGTGATTATTTCGCCGGAAAAAACCATCCGTAATGAATTTACCCAGCTCATTGCTGAAGAAGCAACCCTGTCTGAGCGTATTGATGCTGAAGCTTGGCAGGTATGTAAAACGCAGGATGGCTGTCGCATTGCGCTATATGTGAATGCGGGTTTATCGGCGGAGATTGAAGCGACGCAATTTGCTAATGCAGACGGCATTGGCCTTTACCGTACCGAAATTCCGTTCATGCTCAGAGAGCGTTTTCCGTCTGAGCAGGAGCAGGTAGAGCTGTACCGGCAAATCCTGATGGCCTCACCGGAACAGCCAATCACCATGCGTACACTGGATGTCGGCGGTGATAAACCTTTGCCCTACTTTCCGATTAACGAAGAAAATCCGTTTCTTGGCTGGCGGGGGATCAGGCTGACACTGGACCATCCGGAGATTTTTCTGGTACAGGTGCGGGCAATGTTGCGGGCCAGTATCGGTTTAACGAATCTGCAAATCATGCTGCCAATGATCTCCTCTGTCGCGGAAGTTCAGGAGGCAAGGCGTCTTATCGACCAGGCTTTCTTTGAAATCAGTGATGAAGTTAAAGACATGGATGTACTGCTTGAGCGTCCGAAGCTGGGTATTATGCTGGAGGTACCTTCGGTACTTTATCAGTTGCCACAGCTGGCCAGACAGGTAGATTTCTTCTCTGTCGGTAGTAATGACTTAACGCAATATTTGTTGGCGGTGGACAGAAACAATACCCGTGTGGCCAGTTTATATAACAGTTATCACCCTGCGGTGCTCAGTGCTCTGTATGATATTGTTAAGCAGGCGGATGCCAATCAGGTACCGGTTACTGTTTGCGGTGAGATTGCCGGTGAACCGGGCGGTGCCATTCTGCTTATGGGAATGGGTTACCGCAAATTAAGTATGAACGCCCACAACCTGCGCAAAATAAACTGGGTGGTACGCAATGTATCGCTGGAAGAGTCTAAACAACTGCTTATCAAAACCTTGACGGCAAGCACTCATGAAGAAGTGTTTGTTTATATCAATCAATATCTGGAACAGCGCGGGCTGGGTGGGCTGGTACGGGCAGGCTCATAAAATAGCCGTTTATCTCCTTGTTATTACTAACAAATGTTTCTTAGGCCGGATTCGACTTAAACGATTCTTATTCTTGTTTTATGATTCTCAATCAGATGAGAAAATCCTAATACGTAAGGAATCGTATGATGTTTGGAAGAAAGCGCGTCGACCCCCTCCCGGAAGTAAATACCGCAGCAGAAGAAAAAGCTCTGGCTCTGCAGGCCATTGAAGACAACATCGGCATGATTACCTTCACGCCGGACGGTTCTATCTTATCCGCCAATGCCATCTATGAGAGACTGCTTGGCGTGCGGGAAAGTGACGTAGTGAATAAACATCACCGGATTTTCTGTCCCGGAACGGTGAGTGAATCACCCGAATACCAGTCATTCTGGCGGGAGCTGGCCAGTGGCCGTGCAAAGCGCGGCCGTTTTGAGCGCCGGAACAGTGTCGGTGAAGCTGTATGGCTGGAAGCCACCTATTTCCCTGTTAAGGATGAAACCGGCCAGGTCACAAAAGTCGTCAAACTGGCGAAAGATGTCACCGAAAGCCACAACGAATGGCAAAATAAAGAAGCCCTTTTCGAAGCATTAAACCGCTCGATGGCAGTGATCGAATTTTTGCCGGACGGCACAGTCGTCACAGCCAATCAGAACTTCCTGGATGCTATGCATTACCGCCTCGATCAAATTGCCGGTCAGCATCATAAGATGTTCTGCGATGATGTTTTCTACCGAAACAATCCTGATTTCTGGAAGCGTCTCGCAAGCGGTACTTTTCAGTCCGGCAAATACAAGCGAATTGATGGCAAGGGCAACGAAATCTGGCTGGAAGCGACGTATAACCCTGTGTTTGACCAACAGGGACGCGTCGAAAAGGTGATCAAGTTTGCTACAGATATTACTGCACGTGTTACTTCAGCCCACGACACCATTGCACTTGCTTCACTCACGAGCGAACGTACCTCAAAAGCGTCCGCAGAGGCCTCCGCCGCGCTGGAACATTCCGAGGCTTTATCTGTACAAATTTGTAAACGTGTCGTTGAAGCGTTGAGCAGTAGTGCTAAATTAAGCGGTCAGGCAACAGATATCCGTAATATTGTGAGTACCATCCGCTCCATATCAGAACAGACCAATTTGCTTGCTTTGAATGCCGCCATTGAAGCAGCCCGCGCCGGAGAGGCAGGCAGGGGGTTTGCTGTCGTTGCCGATGAAGTGCGCTCCCTGGCTGGCCGTGCAAGTCAGGCCACCGGTGAAATTGAGAATGTGGTGAATAATAACAATGCGTTGATTGAGCAAATTACCTCACAGATGTCGTTGATCGATGCCAGCGCCAGTGACGAAAAAGATGCACTGAACAAGATTGCCGCCAACCTTCATGAAGTCACGCACAGTCTTCAGGAGCTGGTTGCTGCCGTGACAGATCTGGGAGAATAGTTGCAGCTGGTGTCAAGAAACACAAATCGTCATGGTTCTGTGATACGCTACGCGCCTCGTCAATCCGGATGCGGCGCATGGACCCTTTTTTAATACTTTTTTTTTGCTGTATGGCCTTAGGCCTGGTTGTTGGCCTGCTCGCCGGGATGCTCGGCATCGGCGGCGGTCTTATTATCGTTCCCTGTCTTTCCTACTTGTTGGTACACTTCCTTGGCGTAAATACCGATACCGTCATGCCTATGGCTGTTGCCACCTCGTTATCGACCATTATTTTTACCGGTTTATCCTCCGCGCTGGCCCATCACAAACTGGGTAATCTCGACCGTCATATTGTTATCTGGAGCAGTATTGGCATTGCCTTCGGGGCTATCGCAGGCGCTAACGTTGCCAGTGCTATATCGGGACATACATTGAAAAATATCTTTGCTGTGCTGGTAATAGCAGTGGCTGCACAGATGGTATTTGGCCGCAGACAGGCCTCCTCTTATAAAGCCGGTAAACCTGCACTGGTTTCTGTGGGCGCGGGAACCGGTTGTGTCAGTGCATTAATGGGCATTGGCGGTGGCGCTCTGCTGGTGCCGGCACTGGTGTGGTTTCAGGTAAATGTACGGCAGGCAATTGGCTGCGCAGCATTCAGCGGACTGGTCGTCGCACTGTTTGGTACCGCCAGCTTTATACTTACCGGTTCATCCGTCGACGGACTTCCGCAAAACTCGATAGGTTACGTGTATTGGCCGGCAACTTTAGGTATTGTGTGTACCTCGGTATTTACCGCCAATATCGGCGCCCGTCTGGGCCAGCGGATGAATACTGTTTTATTGAAGAAAATGCTCGCCTGCCTGCTGGTGCTGGTAAGTATAAGAATGATTGTAGGAATAGAATAAACCATGGCAGAAAGTAGTTATCTGGTCTTTCCCAATATAGACCCGGTTATATTTAGCATCGGCCCGTTGAGTGTGCGCTGGTACGGCATGATGTACCTTGTGGGCTTTGTGGCTGCTTATATGCTGGCGCAAAAGCGCCTGTCACAAACTAACTGGACCCGTGACCAGTTGAGCGACCTGCTATTCTGGGGATTTGTGGGGGTGATTTTAGGTGGTCGTATCGGCTATGTACTGTTTTATCAGTTCGGTATGTTCCTGGAAGATCCGACCTATCTGTTCAGAATATGGACCGGTGGTATGTCTTTCCATGGCGGGCTTCTGGGGGTACTGGTTGCACTGGCATGGCAGGCAAAGAGAATGAACGCCACATTCCTGCAAATCGGTGATTTTGTTGCGCCTCTTGTCCCCATTGGCCTGGGAGCCGGCAGAATAGGTAACTTCCTGAATGCCGAATTATGGGGGCGTCCTGCCGATGTGCCCTGGGCGATTATTTTCCCCGGCGCGGGAGAGCAGCCCCGTCACCCGTCTCAATTATATGAGTTCGCGCTTGAAGGTGTGCTACTGTTTACCATTCTCTGGCTGTTTTCTGCGAAGCCTCGTCCTACGGGGGCGGCAGGTGGTTTATTCCTGCTTGGTTACGGCTGTTTCCGCTTCATCGTTGAGTACTTCCGTGAACCGGATCAGCACATCGGTTTGTATTCCGTGGGTCTGAGCCAGGGGCAACTACTCTGTGTTCCCATGATCCTGCTCGGCGCCGGCCTGATGATGTGGGCTTACATGCGCAAATCGCCGGTACAAAAATCAGAACAATCATAAGAAAAAGCAAGTATGAAAGAATACCTCAAACTGATGCGTCATGTGAAAGAGCATGGCGTGAAAAAAGAAGACCGTACGGGTACCGGCACGTTAAGCGTATTTGGCTATCAGATGCGTTTCGACCTTGCGAAAGGGTTTCCGCTGGTCACAACCAAAAAGTGTCATTTGAAGTCTATCATTCATGAGTTGTTATGGTTTCTTAAAGGTGAAACCAACATTCGGTATCTCAAAGAAAACGGTGTTTCAATTTGGGATGAATGGGCCACTGATGAAGGCGAGCTGGGGCCGGTTTATGGTCATCAGTGGCGCAGCTGGGATGCCGGAGACGGCACCACAATCGATCAGATTAAAGACGTGGTTGAGCAAATCAAAAGTAATCCTGATTCCCGCCGGTTAATTGTCAGTGCATGGAATCCTGCCGTATTACCTGATACGTCTGTTTCGCCCAAAGAAAATGCAGCCAACGGCAGACAAGCTTTGCCGCCGTGTCATACCATGTTTCAGTTTTATGTGCTGAACGGTAAATTGTCCTGCCAGTTATATCAGCGCAGCGGTGATGTATTCCTGGGTGTGCCCTTCAATATTGCCAGCTATGCGTTACTGACTCTCATGGTGGCGCAGGTCTGCGATCTGGAACCCGGTGAATTTATTCATACCCTGGGTGATGCTCATCTGTATTCCAACCATCTGGAACAAACAGAGATCCAGTTAGCCAGAGAGCCGTTTCCGTCGCCGCAAATGAACATAAACCCGGCAGTGAAAGACTTGTTTGGTTTCACGTTTGATGATTTCGAACTGGTAAATTACCAGGCTCATCCGCACATTAAAGCGCCTGTTGCTATTTAAGGGGCAGAAATGACCACACCGGTACTGATTTGCGATGATTCAGGCTTCGCACGCAAACAAATGGCCCGTTCCATACCTGATGGCTGGGATGTGAGTATTTCGTTTGCCGGTAACGGTCAGGAAGCCCTTGACGCAATCCGTGCAGGCAAAGCCGATGTGATGTTTCTTGATTTAAATATGCCGGTGATGGATGGCTATGAAACCATGAAAGCCATCCGCGAACAGGATTTACCTTGTCTGGTGATTGTGGTGTCCGGTGATGTACAGCCGGAAGCGCGGGAACGCATGGTAGCTTTAGGGGCGCTGGATTTTATCCGCAAGCCGATGGACAACCAGAAACTCACCGCCTTATTGCGTCAGTATGGTATTTACAGTGGTGACAGCAGTGCGCAGAACCGTACGTTGCAACTGGCCGGCACGCAAAAAAATACCGCAGATGAGCAACTGGATGCCTACCGCGAACTGGTAAATGTTGCCATGGGGCAGGCCGGTGAGAGCCTTGCCCGGTTGCTCGGTGAATTTATCGATTTGCCTATTCCCAATGTTAATGTCATTGAAGCCACAGAACTGCATATGGCGCTGGCTGAAGCGCACCAGAATCAACGGGTTTCAGCCGTTTCCAAAGGTTTTACCAGCGCGGGCATTAAGGGTGAAGCACTGGTGATTTTCAGCGACACCAAAATGGAAAATATTATCCGGCTGCTGAATTACAACGACCAGGTCGCCACAGAAGATCAGCAACTCGAAGCGTTAATGGACGTATCCAATATTCTTACCGGTGCCTGTCTTAACGCATTATCTGCCCAACTGAATGTAACTTTCAGTCATAGTCATCCCATATTACTGGGACAGCACAGCGGATTTGAAACCATGTTGAATAATAATGCGAGTCGCTGGGGGAAAGTCATGGCGATTGAAATTGCCTATGCCATCAAAAGCCGGGATATCCGTTTTGATCTGTTGTTACTGTTTCCGGAGCAATCAATGGCCAAGATTTATTCCCGCCTGGTCGATGAGGAACATGTAGCATGATTTCTGATGAACTGATTAGCATGCACTGGCAACAGGATCTTTTGAGTTCTGTTGAGGTGGGAATAGTGGTAATGGACAAAGATTTCACCATCGAAGTGTGGAATCAGTTCATGGAGAACCACGCCGGTCTGCGGCCTAGTCAGGTTAGCGGTAAAAAGCTTTTTTCTTTGTTTGATGAGATAGATGAACAGTGGCTCAGAAGTAAAGCCGAACCGGTTTTCAATCTGAAGACCCCTGTTTTTATTATCTGGGAGCAGCGTCCGTATTTGTTCCGCTTCAGCACGAGCCGGCCTATTACATCTGATGCCCTTTACATGTTCCAGAACGTGACCATGTTTCCCCTTTCTTCACCGGATGGTACGGTAAACAAGCTGTGTATGCTGGTGTATGACGTAACAGATCAGGCATTGAGTAAGCTTCGGGTAGAGCGTCTGAATGACGAATTACAGCATATGAGCCGGGTGGACGGGTTGACCGGCTTATTCAACCGTCGCTACTGGCAGGAGCGGTTTGATAGTCTGTTTAAGTTGTCTCAGCGCCGTGAAAGTGTATCGACAGCCTGTATGCTGGATATTGACCACTTCAAAAAGATCAATGATACCTACGGGCACCAGGCCGGTGATCTGGTGATAAAAACGCTGGCCAGAGTTATTCAAAAAAGTATCCGTGAAACCGATCTGGCCGGTCGTTACGGCGGAGAGGAGTTTGCGGTGATCCTGGTGGATTCAACTGCATCAAACGCGCTCAAGGTTGCTGAGCGCATCCGCCGGCTGGCGGAAGACATGGTGATTGATCATGAAGGGCAACAAATCCGCTTCACAGTCAGTATCGGCCTCAGTGAATTCCGAAAACCGGTCAGTTCTTCTATGGCATGGCTGGAAGAAGCCGACCAGGCCTTGTATATGTCTAAGAATAGTGGCCGTAACCGGGTATCTGTATGGCACCACGAAAATGAAAAGCAAATAGGGCAGCTGCAGGGTTAAGACACCGCCAGCAGCAGCTTCATGGTATTTTTCAGTTCCTGATAGGCGACCGGTTTCACCAGATGGTAACGCATACCTACTTCCATTGAGCGTTGTTTATCGCTTTCATAAGCGCTGGCCGTAACGGCCACCAGATGGGATTTGCAGCCACGTTCTTTGAGTATTGTTGCTACTTCAAAGCCGCTCATATCCGGCAAATTGAGATCCAGTAAAATAATACTGAACTCTTCCTCGCCGGCTCTCGACAGTGCGCTCTCACCGTCCTCTGCAAGGGTAACGTCATAGCCAAGGTTTTCCACCATATCCCTCAGGATCTCAGCATTAATAGGCTCGTCCTCGACGATAAGCACATTGACTTTGTCTGACTGACTGAAAGATTTGCCTTTATTGAGACTCAGATGGTGAATGGAGTCGATAAAACGGTTCCTGTCGATGGGTTTAACAAACACCTGCCAGGCCGGAATGTTGGAGTTGGCAATGATATTGGCAATTTGCGGCGCAGCCGAAACCATAATGACCGGTGGCATCCTCTCACCCAGCATAGCTTGCAGATAATTGGCTAATTCGGCGCCATTAATGCCTGGCATGTAATAGTCGGTGATGATGCCGTCATAGGTTTTTAGTTTATCCTGATTGGCCAGTAGATCTGCGCCCGAGAGATAGGTGTCAACGTGATAGCCTTCACTCTCAATCATGTGAGATAAGTGAATGCGGGTGATTTCCTGGTCATCAACAACAGCAAATTTTGAGGACGATACAGGCTTTTTCGCCTCGCGGGTATCTCCTTTGGCTGCGTTGAGCGGTACATTCAACGTAAACTCCGACCCGTTATGAAGTGCGCTGGTAACCGTGATAGTGCCGCCCGCCTGTTCCACCAAAGTGCGGGATGCATATAATCCGACGCCTGCTCCGCTGTATAATCTTGAATTGCCGTGAGCCTTGTAGAAGCGCTGAAATATATTCTGCAGGTCGCTTTCGGGGATACCAATGCCGGTATCAACTACACGAATGGTCAACAGCAGCTTTCCATCACTGACGGACAAGCGGTTGTATACTGATACTGAGCCTTCGGGAGTGAATTTAACGGCATTGTCCAGTATATTTTTGAGTGCTTTTATCAGACTGGATGAGTTTCCGTTCACATAGTGGGGCAGAGTACTCTCGTTCTTTACCTGATAATGCAGGTTTTTTTGCTGGCAATTGTAAGCAAACTGGCTGAGCGCATCGTCCAGTAACCGGATGAGGTCAAAATCTTCGTTTACAAACACCTCATCAATTTGTTTCGACTGCATGCTATCCACCAGGTTGCTTGTCAGCATAAGCAGGCGATAGCAGCTTTGTTCTGCTTTCTGAATCAACTGACCCTGTCTGGATTGCATGTTTGGCATGAGCTCCAACGCACCGATAATGGCTGAAATTGGCGAACGGAATTCATGACTCATACTGGCCAGAAACTCTTCCTTCGTGGATACCACCTTATTCGTTTGTTCACGTTCGAATTCCACATCCCGCTTCGCTTCCTGAACCAGATTAAATTGCTCCAGCACCAGATTTTTTAAGGGTCTGAAGAGCAACAATACAGTGAGCAAAGATAAGCCCAGAGTGATGAACCAGATTCCCAGTAACATCCACTGATTAAATCTCAGCTCAGCAGAGAGTTGCTGTTCAAAAAGCAGTACCGCATGGTCGAGATCTTCCAGCAGCTCAGTGGCTTCAGAAAGGCTGACCGGAGACGCAGAGGTCAGAGCAGAATCCGGCATACTGGCAAGTTCCAGAGCCCGGTCGGCATACTCAAGGGCATGGGAGTCCAGATCACTTTCTTTCGAGAAATAAAGTGTTTCCAGATCACCGGATAGTGGAGTAAATAAGCCGTTCAAAGATTGCCTGGCAACCAGTACTTCATGGCTTCTGGCAAACTCCCGTGTCCGGTCAACAAGCTCCGACTTCAGTGATACTCTGCGGGCGCGGTCATCTTCAGACACAAGCAAGTTTTGCAGAAATGCAATACGCTGAGACAACATGCGTTGCTTTCCTGCAATATTGATTATCTGAGGTTGTATTTGGGTCGAAACGAGATACTGCTGAGTCCATGCAAAGTACACTGTGAGTAACAGTGCAATGGCACTTAGTGCAACAAGGTAAGTTCGCCTGATTTTCCCTTTTAAATCTTCTATGGTCAGCATGAACGAAGGTACGTGTTGATGTCTATAAAGCGTAGTTGTTAAATTTCAAATTACCAGAAACCCGGCATTATTGTGCCTGCTGTTCTGCTTTCATAATGTGGGGTTTCATCGCCCGCAAAAACAATAAACTGGGAATCACCATCAAGGCGGTAATGATGAAAAAGGTCGACCAGTCGCCGTCCAGCTTATCTACTATGTAACCACTGCCTGATGCCAGCAGGTTTTTCCCTGCCACACTTAACGACGCCATTAACGCGTACTGGGAGGCTGAAAAGGTGCGGTTACACATCAGCGAGATGAACGCGACCATGGCAACGGTACTCCAGGCGGCTGTGAAACCGTCGACGATAATTGTCAGAGCAAATAAGGTTTTATCCGGCCCCACCCGGGCCATCAGTGAAAACATCAGGTTGCTGGCTGCCATGGCAATACCGGCAATAAACAACCCGCGATAAATGCCGTAGCGGATGGTTACCATACCGCCTATGACGGAAAATAATATGGTCACCCACCAGTTCAGCAGTTTGGAGTAGCCACCAATTTCACTTTTACTGAATCCCAGCTCAATGTAGAACTGAAGACTCATGCGACCCAGAAAGGCTTCACCGATTTTAAACAGGAAGATGAAGAGCAATAGTGATAATGCGAGCCTTGTTCCGTTACGGGTAAAAAATTCGCGGAATGGTTCTGCAAGAGTAACAAAAAACCACGCGCCGGCTTTTTGCACAAAGCCTGCACTTTGCGGAACAGCGCCCAGGGCCTTCTGATAATATTCTGTTGCAGCTTTGAGCTGTGCCGCACGGTCTGTAACCGGCTCCTGTGCAAACAGGGTGAATATCATAATGATGCCCATTACGCCGGCCAGCAATAAATAGATGTCATTCCAGGCCCAGCCTGTCCAGTCGGCAATGAAGAAAGGCAGTGCGCCCAGACCGCCGTAACCAGTCCACCAACCGGCGGTAGCCATAGATGAGCCTGCAGCCAGTTTCTCTCTTTCATCATCGTTAATAATATCGATCCGGTAAGCATCAATCGCGATATCCTGAGTAGCGGAACACAGGGCGATACTGAGACCGAAAAGGGCAACGTAGAATAATGAGTGAGTGGCGTCCAGCATGCTCATCATCACACAGCAGGCTACGATGATCCCCTGCATCAGGAAAATCCAACCTTTGCGCTGACCTGACCAGGGCAGACGGATGCGATCGAGAAGGGGGGACCAGAGAAAATTAATTGCGTAAACCGCAAAAATACTGCCGAATAAGCTGATATCTGTACGGGATAAGCCTTCATCTTTTAGCCAGGCTGTCATGACAGAACTGATCATGACCCAGGGAAAACCGCTGGCAATACCGAACACGAAAATACTGAAGAGTCGCCGGTCAGCAAAGGACTGGATAAAACGCATAAGAAAACTTACCGGTCAGTAACCAAAAGAGTATTTGATCATGTAACGGGAGGAAACACAACCGCCATAAGCAATTGTGAAGGTCGTTCAGGGACGGATGCCTACGCAGTCGAGAGGACAGGCACCTTTGCCTTCCAAAAAAGCGGTACAGGTGGTCAGTTCTTCCACCAGAAAGGGGTCGTATTTGAGTTTTTCTTCAGACCAGAAGTGGAGTTGATGCAGCACATGCCAGAATACACGTTCTCTTTGAGTGTATGGCTGATCGAGGTCGTAATGAACCAGGCTCCATTCTTCCATAGTGTCCCAGAAGAATATTTCTACCTCAGAATGTGGGATTTCGTCTTGCCAAAAACCGCGAATATAAAAGCATAGCTGCGCGGCCTTGGTATCAACAAATGACAAAAGCATAGTCGGCGCTGCCTGATACCCAAATGATTAGTTAGTATAGTCGTTAACCGGGTATTTTGTGTGATTTGTAAACAAAAGTAAACAGGCTTTTGATTTCCTTGTAAAAATTCACCATTGACTTCCGCTTTGAAGCGCTTTACCAGCCCAGGTAATTTACCCAGCCATAAATTTCTTTGCTAAGGCTGTTACTGAACGCCGAGTTTCCGAACGTGCTGGCGAGATTAACTGATGCACCTAACTGCTTCTGCCGGTAGTGAAGTTTGAGCGCCTTTGTGGCGTCTGTCCGACGGATAGCAGGGGCTCCGGCAGTCCAGGGAGTCGAGCCCGGCAGCTGTAAATCAAGTACCGGAAACAATGTACTGGCAAGTTGCTCTGATATATTTTGCTGCAGGCCGCTCTGGGGCCAGTAGGGACTTATCACCACCAGACCATCAGGCGGGGGCACATTATCGGTAACGGCCAGGGAGAGAAATTGCGCTGCACCCATTCCCTGACTGATCACCAGTCTGAACCCGGGAACATCATCCACACTGCGAAAGACTGCACCGGCTATCAAAGCCATCATTGTCTGGCTAGTGCTTGCATCGGCTACCGGTGAACCCGCCCACGCCCTGGGATGCATCAGTGCACTCAGCGTATCACTGTCGCTTTGCACTTCATCGCCGTCCGCAGGGGAAGCTGTTTCTGTGGCAGGGGTTGTTGCCAGCGCATTTAAACTTACCGGAGAAGGCACAACACGGGTGTGCCAGCCCCACTGATTAAGTCTGGCAGCCAGTTGCTGTGCATTTTGTAAGGTCAGGCCCTGATAGCCTGTATCCATAAAAATAATCGCTACACCGCGACTGAGGGTGGTGGTGGGCTGCGCAGAGAAAACCGGAATGTCTTCTTCACCGGCGAGCACGGTTTCATACTCAGACGGCAAATACTGCTGACGAATATCGTCTGCAAGTATGCCGGCCCTTGTACTGCCGGACAGCAATAAAAGAAAACACACTATCGAGCGGAACACTGGGACTCCGGTTAACAAATCTGGCTAAACAGGTTATCGGCAGTGCAAAGCAAAACTTAATCCGGGTTGATGTCGTCCGACCCCGGAAGTGGCAGCGTGTCAGGTTGATAGTCCATGAATGGCACATCGCTGGTAAACCGTTTCCATTCCCCCGAAGACGGATGTTGCAGGATCAGCGTTTCAGCGTGGAGCTGAAGGCGGGGAGCCTTCGCTCTGGCTTCATCATGAGCATATAACCTGTCACCCAGAATGGGATGACCCAGTGACAGCATGTGCACCCGTAATTGATGAGAGCGGCCGGTGACCGGCAACAGCTCGACCCAGGTTTCCCCGTCAAGACGTTTAATAACACGGTAATATGTTAGTGAGGGCTTGCCATTCTCAAAATCTACTTTCTGTTTGGGGCGGTTAGGCCAGTCCACAATCAGGGGCAGGGTAATACTTCCCTCATCATCCGCCACTGTGCCATCAACCCTCGCGTAGTAACGCTTTTTCGTCAGCCTGTCCTGAAACTGCTTTGAGAGCCGGCGGTGAGCCTCTTTGTTTAGCGCCATCACTATAATGCCGGAGGTTGCCATATCCAGCCGGTGAACCACGGTGGCAGAAGGCAGCACTTTTTGCACGCGGCTGATAAGCGCATCTTTGTGTGCGGGCTGGATACCCGTCACACTTAACAGGCCACTTTGTTTATTTGCCACCACAATGTCATTGTCGTAGTACACCAGAGACAAATAAGGTGACATGGGCGGATTGTAAATAAACGGCTTTTTACCGGCGGGCATACTCACGGATTATTCACCACGATACGCAGGCCTTCCAGTTGAACTGTTGCAGACTGCAGCGCGGCGGTTAAGCCCGTCAGCTGGGTCTCAATAAATTCGATTTCACTGTCCCGTATTGACGGATTCTGTGCTTGTAAATCCCGTAAGCGGCGGGCTTCAGCGCTTAAAGTTGCCTGCATGGTTTCAATGGCATCATGCTGAATTTGGTTCGCTTGTTGTTGAGCCGCTGCAGTGGCTTTTTCAATGTGAAGTGTCAGCGGTTGTTGCAATGCCTGAATCAGTTGCTGAACAATTTTTCTGCCGGCTTTACGTGGAGCGTCAAAGACCTGGTCTACCGGTTTACCGTGTCCGTCGGTACAAATGCGCAGCGGTGTTGCCGGCAGGAAGCGGCCCGGTTGCAGCTGGCGATCTGCATTTGCCTGAAGTACAAACAGTGACTCCAGCCAGAATGCCCCTTTTGGCAAACCTTTATCAGCGATAAACCCGACACTGGCTTTACCCAGTACATCCGTTAACACCATATCGATGGCATTGTGGACCAGCGGATGATCCCAGCTTAAAAAGTGCACATGCTCAAGCGTCGTGGCAATGCGGCGGCGGTAGGTGACTGTCATCCCTTCAGGATCAAGCCCCGGAAGGTGATTAACCATCGATTCTGAGGGGGTCAGAATGAAACAGTCGTTACCTTTCTCTTCCTGATTAACGCCAAGGGCATCAAACAGGCGGCCCATGAAGCGGGACAGCTCAACAGATGCATCCTGCTCAACAATTTCTTCGAGCAGCCCGTCTACCTTACCTTCGCCTGACGCATTCAATTCCAGCAGACGATCACGGCCGGCATCCAGTCTGGCTTTCAGTGTGTCATTCAGGGCTTTACTGGTGGTAACCAGTTCAGAAACCAGCGCTTCGTTTTCAGGGTCCAGACAGGCTTCCACTAATTGCGACTGCACTTCTTCGAATACACCGGAGCCTGTGGGACAGGTATGTGAGAAAGCACCTAAACCATCACGATACCATTTCAACAACACTTCCTGAGCAGATTGACTGAGGTAAGGCACGTGGATTTGAATATCTTTTGTCTGACCTATGCGGTCCAGACGACCGATACGCTGTTCCAGTAAGTCCGGTGTAAGCGGTAAATCAAACAGCACCAGATGATGGGCAAACTGGAAGTTACGGCCTTCGCTGCCAATTTCACTACACAGTAAAATTTGCGCCCCTTCTTCCGGGTCGGAGAAATAGTGAGCCGCTTTATCCCGCTCTACAATACTCATGCCTTCATGAAATACACTCTGGCGAATACCGCTGCGGGTTCTGATCACTTCACCCAGTTGCTGTGCGGTGCGTTTGTCTGCACAAATCAGCAGTACTTTGGCAGGGCGGACAGAGGGTAAAAATTCCAGCAACCAGTCAACACGGGGGTCGTTATCTGTCCAGCTGTTAACCAGCGCGCTCTGGCGCTCCGGATATAACGCGTCGAAGAGTTCACCGCCGCAGACGGCACTGTCGTACAATTCCGGAAGAGGCAACGGATAGCTGTTCAGCATTCTTACCGGGAAGCCTTCAATACCGGCGCGACGGTTACGGAATAACAACCGGCCTGTGCCGTGTGTATCAATCAGCTGACTAAGAATGGCTTTACGTGTGGCCGGTTCATCCATATCGCTGTAGCGGCCGGTTATCTCAGGAGCGAGAAACGTGAGTTTTTCTCTTGCATCAGCAGATAACGGCTCGTCTGTGAGTAACGGTGACACTGCGTCTGCAAGTGCACTGTACTGACTTTCTTCTTCAAGGAAGTGATTGTAATCATGGAACCTGGCAGGATCTAACAGCCGCAGACGGGCAAAGTGACTCTCATGTCCCAGTTGATCAGGGGTGGCTGTTAACAGCAGAACGCCGGCGGTGATTTCTGCCAGAGCCTCAATGCGCTGATATTCTTTAGAAGGCGCATCTTTGGACCAGGCCAGATGATGGGCCTCGTCGACAACCAGTAAATCCCAGCCGGCATCAAGGGCCTGCTGGTGGCGTTTAGGATTGTCTTTTAAGAAACTGATACTGCACAGTACCAGCTGGTCGTTCTCAAACGGGTTCGTGCCCGACTCGTCCAGCGCATCGCAACGGCTTTCATCAAAAATGGCGAAGGCCAGATTTACCCGGCGCAGCATTTCAACCAGCCACTGATGGACCAGGGAGTCCGGTACCACAATGAGTACCCGCTGTGCCCGGCCGGTTTTTAACTGGCGATGAATAACCAGTGCGGCTTCAATGGTTTTACCCAATCCCACTTCATCGGCAAGCAATACCCTTGGTGCATGACGGTTACCCACTTCAGAGGCAATGTGTAACTGGTGAGGGATTAATTCAATCCGCGCACCAGACAAGCCAATCGTGCCTGATTTCAGGTACGCATGCTGATGTTCCAGAGCTTTCTGGCGCAGTTCGAACCACTTAGGGGGATCGGTTTGAAAGTTAAATAAACGCTGTTCCGGCTGGTTCAGCCGGATGTGGTGGTCGAGAAAGGTTTCCGGCAGTCGCGCCGTTTCTTTGGTGTCCTCGCGCAATCCGTGATAAATCAGTACACCGTTGCTTTCTTCTACCTTTTGTATTTGTAAAGTCCAGCCTTCTTCGCTGGTAATGACGTCGCCTTCAGTAAAGATAAGACGGGTGAGAGGGGCGTTGTCCTTCGTGTAAATACGGCTGTCACCGGTTGCAGGAAAAAGTATCTCAACAGAACGAAAATCGACGCTGAGCACAGCCCCTAAACCTAATTCAGACTCAGTGTTACTCAACCAGCGCTGACCGGCTGAAAACGTATTTACAGAACTCATATTACCACCCTTTGTTTTAGCGGCCGGTATTGTACTGAACACCGCTGTACGAATAAAGCCGTGAAGCACCATACCGGGTAAGTTTCACAGAAGTGTAGCCGAAGGCTGGCGGACTACTGATGAAATCGGGTTCGGGTTTGCCGCCCGCGCAATCAGAAAAGAAATTAATAGCCAAGCCGGGAAAACTGGATTATGGTTAATTTGAAGGTCGACGCGACATGGAGTTGAGCGTCCGGTTCGACACAGGCATCTTCTCCTTCGCGGGACTCTTGATTGCACGTCAGTAATCAGGCGGGCGAGGTTTTACTCTTGACGGAGCGAAGGATGCCAAGAAAAAAATCCACAGAAACAAAGATCTACGTTTTAGATACGAATATTCTGCTACACGAACCCCTTGCATTTCTCTCATTCAAAGAAAATGACGTTGTCGTTCCGATGACTGTTCTTGAAGAACTCGATTACATCAAAGACAGTAAAAAAGACGTTGCCCGTGATGCCAGAGTATCTATCCGCTCAATGGAAGACTTACTTCATGACGCCACCCCGGAAGACATGCTGGCAGGCGTATCCCTTGAAGGGCTGGGTGCAGGAGAAAATAAACCCTCTGGTGCACTGTCTATTTTCGCTGATTTGAATATGGCTGAATCCCAGCAAATATTTACCAGCAACGAAAATGACAACCGTATCATTAATGTGGCGCTGCATCTGCAGAAAACCTATGCACCCCAGCAAGTTGTGCTGGTGACGAAAGATCTGAACATGCGCCTGAAAGCAAAAGGCGCAGGGCTTGCTCACGTAGAAGACTACCGTACCGACCAGCTCATCACAGACATTAAATACTTGTCGAAGGGCTTCCATAAATTTGAAGGCAATTTCTGGGAAAAGGTGAAATCGGTAGAAAGTCGCTCGGAAGGCAGAGACACCATCCACACGATCCCCCGTAATGTCATGGAAGATCCCTACATCAACGAATACCTGCTGGACGATACGCAGCAGTTCGCCGGTATTGTTGAGGATATGACTTCTGACACGCTGGAGGTGCTCGATTTAGGTTATGAGCGCTTGATGGGCCGCCATGCATGGGGGATTTCACCTAAGAATATTGGCCAGGCTATGGCATTGCACTCGCTGCTGGACCCGCATATTGACCTTGTTATTCTTACCGGGCCTGCCGGTAGCGGTAAAACATTGCTGGCGCTGGCTGCCGCCCTTGAAATGGTGGTAGAGAAGAACATGTACGATAAAATTATCGTTACGCGTTCTACGCCGGAAATTGCCGAGTCTATCGGTTTCCTGCCGGGCACTGAGGAAGAGAAAATGGCCCCCTGGCTGGCAGCCATCACCGATTCGCTGGAAGTTTTGCATAAGCATGATGAAAACGCGAAAAGTTCGATGAACTACATCATGGAGAAAGCGAACATCCAGTTTAAGTCCGTAAACTTTATGCGCGGGCGAAGCATCCAGAACTCCATCGTTATTCTGGATGAATCGCAAAACCTGACGGCTGCCCAACTGAAAACCATTATTACCCGGTGCGGGGAGGGCACTAAGCTGATTTGTTCGGGTAACCTGGCACAGATAGATAGCAATTATCTGTCAGCGGTAACATCGGGGCTGACCTATCTGGTAGAAAGATTCAAGAATTTCTCCGGCAGCGCCACGATTAATCTGGACGGGGTGGTACGCTCACGTCTGGCAGAGTTTGCCGAGCAGGAACTCTGAGCTGAATGATTCCTTTCAGGCCGCCTCTGCGCGGCCTTTTTTACTGAATTTCTTCCAGCGTATATTTTTTCTGTGCTACGGCAAATTCAGAGGTTGGCGCAATTTCACCCACTTCGTATAACGCCGGGCCGGTGGGCTCTATCAACACGTAGGTTTTGCCATCGGCTTTTATGGTTCTCTCACCTTTGCGTGGTGTAAGTGCTATGCCCAGCAGGGCGTGGTCAGGCAATAATACCAGTACCATGGCGGTGTCTGGCAGAAAAGCTCTGGCAATAGAAGCGGTCAGTACGGATTTGCTGTCACAGTCACCACGGTTTTCAGCCAGCAACTGGGCGGGTGGTGCAAAACCTGAACCGTTACTTTGTGCCCGGTTATCCAATGCGTCGTAGGGAATGCTTTGCACCCAACTGAGCAGAATATTGAAATATTCTCTGGCATCCGCCTGTGTACTCACTTTCTCGTAAAATGCCTGTGAGAGCGGGATCAGTGTGCCGGTCATCTCATTAATGTACCTTACATGATCCGGCTTGATGGCTTCCTGATTAAATGATGTGCGGTAGCGTGTGTAGTAATGCTTTTGCAGGTAATCGTTGAATGCTTTTTCCTTCGCTTGCGCCAGCTGGCCCTGAATGACTGCCAGTTTTTCCTTATTACGGGATTTTACTTTTATTGATACTTTGTCACCCTGTTGCCTGATTTGAATATTGGCATCTTTTGGGTTGAACTGGCGGGCCACATTCAGCAGCTCTACCGTTACATATCGCATGGCAAGCTCAGGACGGTAATTTTTCTGTTCCCGTGGTCCCGCTGCCAGCTTTTTGTTATCCAGCGCAAAACTGACAGACTGGGTTCTGTCCTGAGCATCAAGCCACTTGTACTGGTACGTTGTCTGGCCGCCGGCAGTATTTTTTTTAAAAGCCGTTTGTTCTGCTATGGCGCCGGTAGCGGCAAACATAAAACAAAACAACCACCACCGGAGCAGAGAGATATTCATATCAGATCGTATCCATTTGCGCCGGGGCGCAATGCGTCAAAATCCGCCGGAACAATCTGCCCGGCAATTACACAGAGTATGGAACAAAACCTGAATTTAACAAAGGGTTAAGCAGTAAACCAGTCCAGCTTCTTATGCAGTGTGACTACGCTGCCCACAATAATGAGTGTAGGGGGCTTCATTTCATCCAGTTGCGGATGAGCGGGGATAGTATCGAGAGTGCCGGTAATGACTTTCTGAGACTCTCTGGTTGCTTCCTGAACCAGCGCAATGGGCGTGGAAGCAGACAAACCGTGTTCAATCAGCTTGCTGCAAATAACAGGCAGGCCGGTGAGGCCCATGTAGAATACGATAGTCTGATTTTGATGGGCCAGTGCCGGCCAGTTCAAATCGATAGTGCCGTTTTTCAGATGACCGGTAGCAAAGGTAACAGACTGGGCATGATCGCGGTGAGTTAACGGAATGCCGGCGTAAGTACTGGCACCGCTGGCTGCGGTAATGCCCGGCACAACCTGAAAATCGATACCGGCGGCTATCAGTTCTTCGATTTCTTCGCCGCCACGACCAAAGATGAACGGGTCGCCCCCCTTCAGACGGACAACACGGTTACCTTTTTTCGCTTCTTCGACCATCAGTGAATTGATTTGGTCCTGAGGCAGAGTATGGTTACTTTTCGCCTTGCCCACATAGATCTTTTCGGCGTCCCGGCGCACCAGTTCAAGAATGGCAGGAGACACCAGCCGGTCGTAAACCACGACATCCGCTTTCTGCATCAGGCGCAAGGCGCGGAATGTCAGCAGATCAGGATCACCGGGGCCGGCACCTACCAGATAGACCTGACCTTCAATTTTTTGTTCGCTTTGCGCTGCTGACAGTGCTTCCAGAAAACGTGCATCAGCTTTTTCTGGCTGGCCTTTTTCAACCAGCTCGGCTATGTCGCCATCCAGTACGTCTTCCCAGAAATACCGTCTGGCCGTTACGCCTTTCAGTGACGACTTCACTTTCTCACGGAATTTCTCAGAAAAAGCGCCCAGACGGGAGATATTCGCAGGAATCACGGATTCCAGCTTCTGACGTAAATAACGCAGTAAAACCGGAGCGACACCACCGCTGCTCATTGCAATAACAATGGGGGAACGGTCAATAATCGAGGGCGTGATGAACTGGCAAAGTGGTGTGTTATCTACCACATTAACCAGAATGCCTTTTTCACGGGCAATATCATGTACATGCTGATTAATGTCGGTTTCGCTGGTGGCCACAAATACCATTTGCTGATCAGTCAGATCAGTATCCGCAAATTCACGTTTAATGAGTGTGACCCGGGGATTATCCGCGTAGGATTTTACGGTGTCGCACATCCATGGGGCGACAACAGTCACGCTGGCTTCGGATTTCAGGATTAATTCCAGTTTTCGGGCTGCCACTTCTCCGGCACCTACGATCAGGCAATGAGATTGTTGAGTGTCGATAAATAACGGGAAGTAACGCATGTGCCTGTGGATCCTGTAACGCTGATAATAACGCAGTGGTGTTAGGACTATTTTGACGGGATTCCACGGAAAGAAAAGAGTTGTTTTGTGCCTTCTTATTTCCAAATGGCATATAAAAAAGGCAAGCTATAACGCTTGCCTTTATTCATTTAGTTTTTGCGGGGAGCCCGACGCTTTGGCGGCGTATCTGACCACTCGCGGATAGATAACTTCTGTCCGGCTACGCGGGTGTTTTGCAGCAGCTCTTTAGTTTCACGGGGCATGCCCTGAGGCAAATCAACGGTGCTGAATTTATCATAAATTTCGATAGCACCAATGTTCTTGCTGTTGATATTCCCTTCGTTAGCAATAGCGCCCACAATGTTACCTGGCTTGGCACCGTGAGTATGACCAACATCAATACGGTAACGCTGCATGCCGGCTTCTGGCTTGCTTGAAGCTCGCTTACCACGACGGTCGCCTCTGTCACCTCTGTCACTGCGGGGGCCACGGTCGCCTCGATCACCACGATCACGGGGGCCGCGGTCACCACGATCTTCGCGTTGTGGTTTACTGTGTAAATCAGGACGGTCAGATTCTTTCAGTAACAGAGGTTCGTCACCTTGTGCAAGTTTAATCAGTGCGGCAATTAAACGCTCCGGCGAAGCTTCTGTTTCCTTTTGTAAAGATTCCACGATAGGCATCAGAGATTCCAGGCTGTCATCACTGGTCGCTTCGCTCACCGCGTGCTTAAACTTGCTCAGGCGTGTTTCGTTCAATTCATTAATTGAAGGAATCGGCATACGCTCAATAGGCTGACGCGTAGCTTTCTCGATGGCAAAAAGTAAACGCTTTTCACGGTGAGAAATGAACAGAATTGCTTCACCACTACGACCTGCGCGGCCAGTTCGACCGATACGGTGCACGTATGACTCTGTATCGTAAGGAATATCAAAGTTAACGACATGGCTTACACGTTCAACGTCAAGACCACGGGCAACAACGTCTGTTGCAACCAGAATGTCGATAGCACCCTGCTTGAGTTTTTCTACTGTGCGTTCACGGGCATTCTGCGGGATATCACCGTTCAGTGGCTCAACATCGTAGCCACGGGCAGACAGTTTTTCAGATAACTCAACAGTCGCCGTTTTCGTACGTACGAAAATGATCATGCCGTCAAACGGTTCCACTTCCATAATACGGGTTAACGCTTCCAGCTTATGGTGCGGTGCAACCTGGCAGTAACGCTGACGGATGGTGCTGGCCGTTGAAACTTTCGATTCAATTTTAACGTGCTTCGGATTTTTCAGATAACGCTGGGTAATCTTTTTGATTGGTCCGGGCATGGTGGCCGAGAACAGCGCAGTCTGCTTTTCTTCCGGAGCATGACTTAAGATTGTCTCAACGTCATCAATGAAACCCATGCGCAGCATTTCGTCAGCTTCGTCGAGAACCAGAAACCTCAGTTCACTTAAGTTTAATGTTTTGCGGTTAATATGGTCGATGATACGGCCCGGGGTACCAACAACAACCTGTACGCCACGCTTAAGCTGACGAATTTGGTTATCGTAAGACTGACCACCGTATACAGGCAGTACCTTAATTTTTTGCGAAAAGCTGGCATAAACCTGAAAGGCTTCCGCCACCTGAATAGCGAGTTCGCGGGTTGGAGCAAGTACCAGCAATTGCGGTAACTTTGCTTCCGGGTCGATATTTGCGAGCATTGGAAGGGCAAAGGCCGCAGTCTTACCTGTACCTGTTTGCGCCTGACCTAACAGGTCATGGCCTTCAAGCAGTAGCGGGATACTTTCAGCCTGGATAGGGGATGGCTTTTCATAGCCAACTTTCTCCAGAGCCTGTAGTATGCTTTCTGGTAAGTTAAGGTCTTTAAATGTCAGCTCGACAGTATTGGTCATTAATGATCCTGAATGATTATATGAAAGAGGTGGGCACGGCACACGCCGGCACGATTACCCGGAGTACCCCTGAATCATGTATCTTCTGTGAATCATGTATCTTGAGGTGGCGCGGGCTGTTTTACTAAAGAGGTATTATATTCCAGATAGGAGTGGAATACCAAACAAGAAAGTAAAGGTACAAAGGATGAATTATAACAAAACAGGAAAACGGATAATAGTGCCTCTGGCGATTGCTGCATGTTTATCTGCGGGTCTCACCGGCTGCGGCAAAAAATCCACAGAAGAACACCTCGAAGCTGCGAAGCAGTTCGCCAATGCGAATAACAGTGATGCAGCCATTATCGAGTTTAAAAACGCGATAAAGAGTAATCCTAAAGCACCTGAACCCCGTTTCGAATTGGGTAAATATTATCTGCAAACCGGTGACTTTGACGGCGCTGAAAAAGAACTTAACCGTGCACTGGATCTGGGGCAGTCTGCCTCTGAAGTGATTCCTTATCTCTCTGTGGCCTATCAGAAAACCGGCGCTGAAAATGCGCTGGCCGGTGTTGATTTTCAAATGGAAGGAATGACAGCAGTCGAATCTGCAGAAGTTGGCTTCTACAAAATGCAGGCCATGGCGCAACTGGGCAAGAATGAAGATGCGCTGGCGCTGATTGATCAGTTAGAAACCCTCGATACCGGTTCGGTGTATAAGGGGCTGGCGTTAACTTACCGTGATATTATCAATGAGAATGCAGAAGGTGCGCTCTCATCGTTAAAAGCCCTGCGTGAGCAGGCACCGCAAAACAAAGATGTGTTGCAACAGTTAGGCAAACTGGCACTGGCGACAGGTGATAAAGCGATTGCCATGGATGCCTTCGGTGACTACGTAGAAGGTAACCCCACTGATGTAACCAGTAAATTTGCTTACATCACACTGCTAATCGAAGCAGGAAAAACTGAAGATGCCGACCCGATGGTCACGGAACTGCTGAACAATAACCCCCAGCATCCGTTACTGAACCAGTATAAAGGTATCATCGAAGCCAATGCCGGCAACTATGAAAAGGCCATGAGTTTCCTTGAAACTGCCATGCGTAATGGCAATAACAATCCGGCGATCAGATTACTGGGCGGCTATGTGGCTTATCAGATGCAGGATTTTGCCGCAGCCAATGAGTACCTGTCTGAGGTGGCGCCAGCTTTACCTGCCGATCATCCTGCGTTACGCATGCTGGCCGACAGCTTATTACAGATGGGGCAGGGAGAAGACGCATCACAGATCCTGAACCGGGTAGAAGTTGACGGTGAAGCCGGTGCATCACTGTTTTCAAAAGCCGGTTATCAGTTGTTACGTCAGGGCAACGTGGTAGACGCCAAAGCCATGATTGAGAAGTCCGGCACCATGAGTGAAACCGCGGAAGACCTTGCCAGACTTGGTGTGCTGCAGTTATCGGTTAATGATATCGACGGGTTAGTGAATCTGGAAGCTGCCGCTAAAATGGCGCCGGAGTCTTTCGTGACGCAACGTACGTTGATCACGGCTTATATGACCACGAACAAACTCGATAAAGCGAAAGCAGCATCGCTGGAATGGGCTGAAAAAGAACCGGACAACCACACGCCACACTTATTCCTGGCGGAAATTGCATTTAAGCAGGGTGACAAAGAGGGGGCTCTGGCTGAAATTGAAAAAGCCAAGGCGCTTAATCCCGGTACCACTGAAATCGATCTGGTACAGGCAAGATTACTTCTGTCTGAGAGCGACGTGCCGGCAGCAGTAGCGGTGTTAAATGATATTCTCAAAAAAGAACCGGGTAATGTGCAGGCAAGAGATGTGTTATACACCGTCGCTGTACAGACTAATGAAGCTGATGCCGCCACCGTTGCACAAGGTGTCTATGATCAGCTTCAGAAAACGCCGGATGATCTGAATTTACGTTTATTAGCGGGCCGTATTGCCTTTGCCAATAACGAAGATGACAGAGTGATGAGTTTGCTGGCACCGGTGCAGGCTACAGTCAAGACGCCCAAGTTGTTCTGGAACCTTAAAGGTCAGACGCTTATCCGTCAGAACGACGTGAAAGGCGCTGCGGCACATTACGATGCATGGCTGAAACTCTATCCTCAGGACAAAACTGCTGTGCTGGGAATGTTGTTACTGTTAGATGCACAGCAACAATATCAGCAGGGGCTGAATCTCACTAATTCATTTCTGGCGAAACAGCCTGACAGTCAGGTCAAATTACTGAAAGCCCATTTTCTGGCTATGACCCGTCAACCCAAGCCTGCAAAGGCGATTCTGGATGATATGCCTGAAAACGTTAAAGCGTTGCCCTTTGTTCGCAGTATTTACGCCCGTGTTGCTATTTTGGAAGGTAAGAGCGCGGATGCTGTGAAAGATGCCATGACAGCATATGACGCCAATCCGAACAGCCAGAATGCGTTGCTGGTGGTTGCAGCATACGAAACGTCTGGTCAGGCACCAAAGGTTAACCCGTTTATAGATAGTCACCTTGAGGCACATCCGGCTGATATCCGCATTGCCATGTTAAAGGCGGAGCGGTTGATCGGCTCAGACAAAGAAGGAGCGAAATCTGTGTACGCCGGTATTTTAGAGCAAATGCCGGAGAACTTTGTGGTACTGAATAACCTGGCTTACCTGTATTACGAAGATGGTGAACTGAATAAGGCCATGGAACTGGCCCGTAAAGCCGTTGGCCTGCAGCCTAAAAATGCGGATTCAGTTGATACACTGGCGCAGATCCTTATTCAGCAGGACAAGTATGAGGAATCACTGTCTTTGTATGAGTCGGTGGTCAATGATCAGCCTGTTACCGATATTGTGTATCTGAACTACGTTCAATTGCTGCTTGATATGGGCAAAAAAGAAGTCGCACGCCGTAAAATGCGCAATCAGGAATTCACGACAACCGACGGGCAGAAGCGGGCGGAACGTATCCGCGTTCGCTACAGTCTGTGATTACCTGGTATTGAAGGGTAAACAAAAATCCCCGCTGAGCCGTCAGCGGGGATTTTTTTATACTTCACCTTTATGGATTAAACTGATCAGTCGGGAGATTTTTGAAACTTGTTTACTGTCTCACGGAGTGATTTCAGTTCAGCCATCACATCATTCAGCGTGGGCTCATTATTTTCAGCTGCGGCTTCAAGACGGGCGGCAGCGTTTTCCTGCTCCATCACACCTACCACAATACCAATTACCATATTGAGGAAGGCAAACGCCGTAAAGAAGATAAAAGTGAGATAGTACAGCCAGCTGAGCGGGTACACTGCCATGGTCTCGTACATGACATCCGTCCAGTCTTCAAAGGTCATTACCCTGAACAGCGTCAGCATGGAAATAGTGATATCGCCCCATAGCTCACTGTTTATTTGCTCAAATAAAGTGCTGCCAACGGCGGCATAGATGTAAAAGATGATAAACATCAGCAGCATGACATAGCCAAGCTGAGGCAAGGCTTTTACCAGCGACACCAGTAAGATCCGCAGTTCGGGGATGATGGAAATCATCCTTAAAACCCTGAACACCCTGACCAGCCGGCCTACGAGAGCAAGATCGGTGCTTTCAGCCGGGATAAGGCTGACAATCACAATCAACGTATCAAACCAGTTCCAGAAGCTTTTGAAGAACTGCTTTTTGTTTTTCTCGGCCAGAAAGCGGATGGTGATTTCCGTCAGGAAAAAAGCACTGATAAACCAGTCGAGTATCAAGGTGACCGAGGCAAAACCTCTTGGCATATCATAGGTTTTGGCGCCTACCAGTAAGGCGGAGATGATGATGACTGAGATGACAAAAATCTCAAATGTCTTATTAGAACGGATCCGTTCAAAGCGATTCTGGAGTTCAGTGGCTTTCATGATGTTGGCAAAATTACTACTTAAGTATAAATATTAAGAATCAAGAGTGTTTCAAAAATGCAGTTGGTTTTTCTACAATGTCATTAACGTTAACATCATCGAAGGCATGTATAATGGATGACTCATTATCAGGCTTGCAAGGAAAATTGCTGGATACCAGTGAAAAACTGGAGAATTTTATTCCCACTTCAGAGCATGCTTCCTCGCTGAAAGAGGACTTGCATGATTTGCTATCCATGCTTTCTGCGTTGCAATCCCGTTCAGCAAACGCCGGCCAGTAATCTTATTTCATATACATACAAAAAAGCCGTTCGCCCGCAAGGGCAAACGGCTTTTGCATTTCTCTTCACAATTAACTGTTTTCGGTATCCGCCGGCCGTAAACCTTTGTTAATCATTTCAATATCCTGTGCTGTCAGCGTACCGGCAGCCTGTTTCAGATTAACCACCGCCTGAATGAAATCGTAGCGGGCACCAGCCAGGTTACGGCGGGCATCAAACAGGTTTTGCGTGCTGTCCAGTACGTCAACAATGGTACGGGTACCCACATCGAAACCGGCTTCAGTGGCTTCAAGTGCACTGCGGGCAGAAACCACAGCCTGTTCCAGTGCGCGGATTGTCGACATCGATGCTTTCACATCGTTGAACGAGCTGCGTACTGACTGAACAGTCTGACGATAAGTCAGTTCCAGATCCTGACTGGCAGAAATGTAGTTAAACTTCGCCTGCTCAGTTTGTCCTGATACGCTCAGGCCCTGGAAAATTGGTACGTTCAGTTGCACACCAACGCTGTAGCTGTCGAGGTAAGGCGTGGTGTTGTCTATAACTTCGTTACCTACAGTCGTTGTACTGTGAGTTTTGTCCTTACCCGCAGACGCAGTTAAATCCAGTGTTGGCAGGTGACCGGCACGGGCAGAAGAAATGTCTTCTTTCGCAATGTCCATTGCCAGGCGGTTAACCAGTAACGATAAGTTCTTCTCTTCGGCGGTTTCCAGCCATTCATCCGGGGTGGCCGGTTGTGGCATGGTTGCAGAGAAGTTCTCTGTGTTGAGTTCGTACAGTCTGTCGTGGTACTTGCCGGAAATTACACGAAGTGCTTCAAGTGCCAGCTCGACGGCATTTTCTGCCTGAATTTCCTGAGCAATGGTATTGTCGTAGTTAGCTTGCGCTTCATGCACGTCAGTGATCGCCGTTAAGCCCACTTCAAAACGTTGCTTGGTTTGTTCAAGTTGACGTTCAATGGCACTTTTCTGAGCTTTTACAAATTCCAGGCTGTCTTTCGCACGTAACACATCAAAATACGCAGTGGTTACCCGTACAATCAGTTGCTGCATGGCAGAGGCCAGAGTGGCGTCACTTTGTTCTGCTACTTTTTCCGCGCGGTCCAGACCTACCCAGTTGGCATGGTCGTACAATGACATGGAAAGGTTCAGGCCATAGCTGGTGGTATCACTGTCGGAGTCGATCATGGTGATACCTTCGCCTAAAAACTGGGCACGTTCAGCAGAAGACGTGGTGTAACCTACGGTTCCTGAAATTTGTGGCAGTAAAGAGGCACGGCTGATGGTAATACCGGAGTAGGCAGCGTCCCGTTGCGCTTTGGCCTGATTTACAACCGGATCATTTGCCAGTGACTGCTGATATACTTGTAAAAGGTCGTCTGCAAATGCCGTTGCCGGAACACCTGCGGTAATACCTAATCCAACCATCAACGATAAGAGTGTTCGTTTCATTAATGTGCCTTCCTGTAATTATTGACGGTCCACTGGACTCATAAGCTATGAAGTGTATGAAATCACTCCGTAAACCGGTAGTCTGTTCTGGTAACAGGGCGTGTTTAACTGTAACAGAATATGTTATCGCCGCTTTTCTCTGTAAGCTTGAGTACGGCTTTTTACCAGAAAACCAAAATGGTGATTAAACAGCCGGTTTCAAGTTGACCAGTATCATAAGGCTTTTACATGCGAGAGTGAATGTAAATGAGCAAAAAAATCGGGATGTTTAACTCAAACGATATAAAGATTGAAGCAAAAACGCCACTGTATCAGGGCTTTTTTAAAATGGTGCGTTACGACTTCAAACACAAGCTTTTTGCCGGTGGATGGAGCGATACAGTGCGCCGTGAAATATTTGAACGGGGTCATGCCGTTGCCGTGCTGCCTTACGATCCTGATACGCAGGAATTCGTACTGATCGAACAAATACGGATAGGGGCAATGGCCACCAGTGATAATCCCTGGTTAATTGAAGTGATCGCCGGCATTATCGATGAAGGTGAAACTGAAGCGGATGTGTGTTGCCGCGAAGCAGAAGAAGAAGCGGGTATTGTGCTCAGGCAACTGAGTAAAGCCACCAGTTACCTCGCCAGTCCGGGCGGCACCACGGAGCGTATTCATATTTTTATGGCCACCACGGATGCCACTACCGCCAGCGGTATTCATGGCCTTGAACATGAGTCAGAAGATATCCGTGTTCACCGTGTGGCGGAAAAAGACGCCCTTGAATGGCTGGAAAATGGCCGCATTGACAACGCTGCTACCATAATTGCGCTACAATGGTTCTTCATGCATAAAGAAGAACTGTTGAAAAACTGGAGTCAGGTTTGAATCAGACAACGCGAAAATATGTACCACATCTTCCCAGCATGCAGGCACTGTGTGAACTGAACTACAGCCGTTTCCTGCGTTTGCTGCCGGATTGTGATACCGAATCGCTTGTCTACCGGTTTTCCGTGGCTGAGCAGTTCACCTATCAAATTACCATTGATGAGGCTGCCCGTTACACCACCACGCTGACGGTTTCTCAAAACAGTACCGGCACGCCGGAATATCTGAAGCCGTCTATGTCTGTCAGGTTGTATCACGATGCCAGAATGGCTGAAGTCATCACCAGTCAGAACACCGGTGCATTTGCCCCGTCATACGATTATCCCAACAGCAAAATGCGTCAGCGCAACGAGAAATTGATGATTAATATCTTTCTTGCAGAATGGCTGCAGTTTTGTCTGAAAAATAAACCTGTGGTATCGGCCCCGGTTTAATGCGGCTGCTACAACTGTCCGACTGTCACCTGTTTGCTGATCCTGAACAGACAGCATACGGTGTAAATCCTTATCTGTCATTGAGCCGTGTGCTTGAATGTGCCGCCGGGGAAGCGCCGGACAATGTGATAATTACCGGCGATGTGAGCGGCGATAACAGTGAAGAAAGTTACCGGCATTTTCTGTCACTGATGAACCGGTATCTGCCCGGCTGTGAGTGGCGGGTCATAGCCGGAAACCATGACAGCAACGCTCACTTTGAAGCCCTTTTCGCTGAGCACATTCTCCATGCCGGCAACGCCTGGTGCATCAATAACTGGAAAGTACACGGGCTCGATACGCGTTTTCAGGGCGCACGGGGACAAATTCTGCCGGCAGAATTGCAGGCGGTGAGTGCAGATATCAACAGTATCGCTGATTGTTTTCACATACTGGCACTGCATCATCATGTTTTGCCTACCGGCAGCTGGATGGATAAACACGCCCTGGAAAACCCTCAGGATCTGCTGGCCTGGCTTGAGTCCGCTACCGGTATGGCTATGGCAATACATGGTCATGTGCATGCCGGATTATGTTATGAAGCCGCCGGGATACCCGTGCTGTCGGTACCGTCGACCTGTTGGCAATGGCAGTTAGGTCCTGAATTCGGCACTGCTGCGTTACCCCCCGGGTACCGGGAGATTATGTTGTCGCCTGATGGCGAATGGACCTCTTCAGTCAGGAGAATTGAATGATTCACGTGTTGTACCTGCACGGCTTTCTAAGCTCACCTAAATCAGTAAAAGCGCAGCAAACTCTCGCCTGGTGTGAAAAGCACCGGCCGGATATCACATTACATATCCCGCAACTGTCGAATTACCCTTCTCAGGTGGGGCAGCAATTGACTGACTATATTCAGGCCCATCCACAACTGACGGAAACGGGTCTGCGTGCCATAGGCAGTTCAATGGGAGGCTATTTGTCTACCTGGCTGGTGGAGCAGTACGGCGGCAAAGCGGTATTAATCAATCCGGCGGTAAAGCCATTCGAATTGTTGCTTAAGTACGTCGGTGAACATGTTAACCCTTACACCGGTGAGCCGTTTAAGATTGTGCAGGAAGATATGGCGGTACTGAAGGCAATGGAAAGCGAAAGTTTAGCGGCACCGGAAAGCTATAAGGTACTGCTGCAAACCGGTGATGAAACACTGGATTACCGCCAGGCTGAAGAAAAGTACGCTGACAGCGACCTTATCATTGAGCGGGGCGGCGACCACAGTTTTACCGGTTTTGAAAAACACCTGCCGGCTATTTTCCGCTTTCTTGATTAAAATCCGGCAGGGGGCTGTGTTGCAGCTTTTCTACAAAAAAGCTGAATTGCCTGCGCTGAACGTAGTCTACCGGGCCGGTTGAGCGCCCGGCAGAATGCTCTCCGCCCGGAATGATCAGCAAATCAAAATCTTTGCCGGCTTTTACCAGTTTGTCGACGACTTGCATGGTTGACGCCGGATCTACGTTGCTGTCCTGCTCGCCGTTAATGATCAATAAGTTGCCCTGTAAATCCCCGGCATGTTCCATCGCCGATGAGGCCACATAGCTCTGATCCACAGGGTAGCCCATCCACAGTTCATTCCAGCTGATTTTATCCATGCGGTTATCATAGCAACCGGCGTAAGCAACGCCGGTGGTATAAAATTCAGGGTGGAACACCAGTGCACCCAGTGTACTCTGGCCGCCTGCAGAGGCACCGTAAATGCCTGCGCCTTTTGAAATATCATACCAGGGATATTGAGCGGCAGCGGCTTTATGCCATTTTATCCGGTCGGGAAAACCTGAATCGCCAAGATTTTTCCACGCCACATCATGAAAGGCTTTAGAGCGGTTTGCCGTACCCATGCCATCCATCTGCACCACAATGAAACCCAGATTTGCCAGCGCCTGCATACCAATGATTTTATCGCCGCCGGAATGGTAGCCAAACGGCCAGAAATTTTTAGGCACGAAACTGTCATGGGGGCCGGCGTAGATATTTTCTATTACCGGATACTGCTTTGTCGCATCGAAGTTCTGCGGTTTCACAATCAGGCCCCAGATATCTGTTTTATCATCCCGCCCTTTTGCCACAAATACGTCCGGGGCAGTAAACCCGGCGGCGGTCAGGCGGGAAATATCCGGCTTCGCCAGTGTGCGCAGTAATTTGCTATCTTTTGTGCGTCTGAGTTCGGCCACATTGGGCAGGTCGGGTCTTGAATACACATCCACATACCACTGCATATCATTAGAGAAGCGC
Organism: Alteromonas sp. NFXS44; assembly: GCF_040148705.1. Taxonomy (NCBI): domain Bacteria; kingdom Pseudomonadati; phylum Pseudomonadota; class Gammaproteobacteria; order Alteromonadales; family Alteromonadaceae; genus Alteromonas; species Alteromonas sp. NFXS44. The sequence goes on from NZ_JAGDEA010000002.1 coordinate 166,646, forward strand.
ACTTCGTGATTTGCCTTCGCGCCGGTAAGTGGTGTCAGTGCCGTACCGTCAAAATTGATCCGGTAGTAATGCGTAAAGTACGGGTCTTCACCTTCATTCATGCCACTGGCAGCAAAATAGATCTGGCGGGCTTCATCATCAACATGTACCACTTCCCGCACCAGCCAGTTCCCCTGCGTAATTTGTTGCGGCTGGCTGTCATTATCCCCGTCATATAAATAGAGGTGGGCATAGCCGTCGCGCTCAGATAACCAGATTCGTTCTTTGCCGGCCTCGTTTACATCGTGATAAAAGCCACGCCAGCGGTTGATGAAGGTCTCAGCGTTTTCTTCAATGGCAACGGTGGCATGACCGGATTGTTTATCCACCGTGATGATGCGCTCCTGCTGGTGGCCGCGGCGGGTGTAGTGAAACGAAAACGCACGGTTATCCTTATGCCAGTAAATACCGCTGATGATGTAAGCCTGATCTGTCAGTGAACGTGCGACATCCTGTTGTGATGATGTTGTCAGGTTAATCAGTACAGGCTGGTCGGCATCAACACGGTCACCGGGCTTGGGGTAGAGCTGTTTAACTACCTCAGGCTGCAGGCGGTTTTCAGGTGCTGCCACCACCCGTGTCACATATCGTGCTTCCCCCGGCACAAAACGGATGACCACCAGCGCGTCATTTTCGCCGGACCATTTTACCGAAGCAATGTCGTACTGATTTTCTGCAGAGCCGTCTGAAGTTTGATAAACAATGTCATCGTTGCCGTTTTTTATTACCAGGTTATAGCCTTCCTGCATGGCCCGGTATTTACCATCCGGTGAAGCCGGCACCCTATCCTCCAGCGAAACGGTTAAATCCCGTACCACGCCAAATGCTTTCGGACGATAATGGTCGTACTCCTGCGCATGGCAATCTGCACGGGACAAACTGCACTGCCAGCTCTCATAGTCCATATTGAAATGCAGGGTGTCATTTTCATTATCAAGCGTGACATGAGACAAGGGTAAATCTGATGACGATACTTCACTGCCCAGGGCAACCGACAGCCCTCTGGCAATGATGTCATGGTCAAACGCTTTCACCGGCTTACCACCGGATACGGACTCAATGAACCAGGTGAAGCCGCCGGCTACTGTTTTGCGGTAAATGAATGTCTCATTGTCTGGTTGCCAGTCTGCGGGGAAAACTATGTCACGGGTCAGGGTCTTCCAGTTTTCCCTGAGTGACACGGCAGCTTCAAAGTCAGCAGTGTCCGGCGATGATGCTTGTGAGGCAGGGGTGTAAGTGACAATAAGAGTGGATAACAAAGCTAAATGCGCAAATTTCACGGTTTCTCCCGGTTCTTTTTATTTTTTCTTCGTCCTGAATAATGAGACATCAGATTACGAAGTTTTCCGGGCAAAGGTAAAGCGTCTCTGTCTGCGTCAGATGCCCGCCGGACGCAAACGGGCAATTGCTCACATAACTGATGCCTGCTAACATCGTTTAATACTGTGGCACGCCCGTGCCTATAATAAACAGCGTCCTGGAATAAGCAGCACTATGTCTAATCAATATAATTCCGAAGCGATAGAAGTCCTCAATGGCCTGGATCCGGTTAAACGCCGTCCGGGCATGTATACCGATACGATGCGGCCAAATCACCTCGGTCAGGAAGTTATCGATAACAGTGTGGATGAGGCGCTGGCCGGACACGCGACGAATATCAAAGTGATCCTGCATGAAGATCAGTCGCTGGAAGTCATTGATGATGGCCGGGGGATGCCGGTAGACATTCACCCGGAAGAAAAAATGTCCGGTGTGGAATTAATCATGACCAAACTTCATGCCGGCGGTAAGTTTTCCAATAAAAATTATGCTTTTTCCGGTGGTTTGCACGGGGTAGGGATTTCTGTTGTTAACGCCCTGTCTACCCGTGTCGAAGTGGTTATCCGCCGTGACGCGAACGTCTATCAGATTGACTTTGCCAATGGTGAAAAGGCGGAAGAGTTACGGGTCATCGACTCCTGCGGTCGCCGGAATACCGGTACCCGTGTAAGGTTCTGGCCTGATCCTCAGTATTTCGATTCTGCTAAGTTTTCTGTATCCCGCTTAGTGCACAACTTACGTGCTAAAGCGGTGCTTTGCCCGGGGCTGCGCATCCGCTTCGACAATAAAGTCAGCGGCGATACCACCGAGTGGTATTTTGAAGACGGCTTGCGGGACTATTTGTATCAGGCTGTGCAGGAATTCGAAACGCTACCGGCAGACACGCCTTTTATCGGAAACTTCTCCGGCAATACCGAGGCTGCGGATTGGGCTGTCATGTGGCTGCCTGAAGGTGGCGAACTGGTCACTGAGAGTTACGTAAACCTCATTCCTACTGCACAGGGCGGTACCCATGTTAACGGTCTTCGTCAGGGCCTGCTGGAGTCTATGCGGGAATTTTGTGAATTCCGTAATCTGATGCCCCGCGGTGTTAAATTGTCCCCTGATGATATCTGGGATCGCTGTGCTTACATCTTATCAACGAAGATGCAGGACCCTCAGTTTGCCGGTCAGACAAAAGAACGTTTATCCAGCCGTCAGGCATCAGCGTTTGTGTCCGGCGTGGTTAAGGATGCTTTCAGCTTATGGCTGAACCAGCATACTGACGTGGCAGAAGCCCTGGCGGAAATGTGTATTAACAACGCCCAGCGCCGTCTGCGCCAGAATAAGAAAGTAGCCCGTAAGAAAGTGACGCAGGGCCCGGCACTGCCCGGCAAGCTCACAGACTGTTCCGGTCAGGATATTACCCGTTCAGAACTGTTTCTGGTGGAAGGGGATTCTGCGGGTGGTTCTGCCAAGCAAGCCCGTGACCGTGAGTTTCAGGCCATTATGCCGCTGCGGGGAAAAATTCTGAACAGCTGGGAAGTGGAGTCTTCTCAGGTACTGGGTTCACAGGAAATTCATGATATTTCCGTTGCACTGGGTATTGACCCTGATTCTTCGGATTTATCCGGTTTGCGGTACGGGAAAATTTGTATTCTGGCTGATGCCGACTCCGATGGTCTGCACATCGCCACCCTGTTATGTGCCTTGTTCGTCCGCCATTTCCGTGCGCTGGTAGATGCCGGTCACGTATACGTTGCCATGCCGCCGCTATTCCGCATTGATGTGGGCAAAGAAGTGTTTTATGCGCTGGATGAAAGTGAGAAACAGGGTATTCTGGACCGTATTGAAGCTGAGAAGAAGCGGGGCAAAGTGAACGTGCAACGCTTCAAAGGTCTGGGTGAAATGAACCCTATCCAGTTACGTGAAACCACCATGGATCCTAATACCCGCCGGTTAGTCCAGCTCACTATTGATGACAGCACAGAAATGTTAGAGATGATGGACATGTTGCTGGCTAAAAAGCGCTCCGGCGACAGAAAGTCCTGGCTGGAAAGTAAAGGGAATATGGCCGAAGTGGTGTAATGTCCCGCTGCCATTATTAAAACTAAAAATAGCCACATCTGTGGCTATTTTTGATTCTGAATACCACTTTAAATACGCGGCCGGATTATTTATCCAGTGCTAGCCTGACACCCGGGGCCACCAGTAATGTGCCGGTAAATTTGTTTAAGTGATTCAGGTATCCCACACGCAGGGCTCTTTTCTTTAACAGGTGAGTTTCATATCAATATGGGGAATACCGTCTTCCAGATACATGGTGGATGTCGGCGTAAAGCCAAATTTTCCGTAGAAACCTGCCAGATGTTCCTGTGCGCCGATTTCAATATCCTGCTCAGGCCAGTATTCAGCGCAGTACGCTAATGCTTTTTCGATCAGAGTGTAACCCTGTCCCGAACCGCGACACTGGCTGGTTGTCAGCACCCTGCCAATACTGACTGACGGATAACTGAGTCCTGGCGGTAACAACCTGGCGTAGGCGACAATGTCTCCGTTCTCATAACCAAGCAGGTGACGAGCACAGGCCTGAGTATCTTTATCATCCAGCTCAGGATAGGGACAATTTTGCTCTACGACAAATACATTTATTCGTGCCTGAACCAGGGCGTACAGTTGGGTGGTTGTTAGCTCACCGAAAGTCAGGCATTGCCAGTTGAGCATAGTATTATCTGCATTGTCTTTAAAATGAATAAGGGGAATGTATCAGGCTTACCGGATTATTGCACCGGCATTCCGGAAGCATAGTCCATTATTTCACCTGTATATCAGGTGGCACTATGTTCAATCTTTGCTAATTTTTGTATGAGGTGGCAATCAGGCCGCTTTCTTTTTTAGCGATCCGGCTTCGGAACATTTTTCAATGAAAGACATCAGCTTGCACGATAACGGATTTGAGGCCGTTTTCAGGGCCTCAAAAGATGGTCTGGGTATTTTCCGCGAAGGTATATTCTTCGATTGTAATCAGTCGATGCTGGATCTGGTCGGCATCGCTGATAAAGAACAGTTCATCGGCCAGACGCCTTTCGATTTTTCTCCTGAATTTCAGCCTGACGGCCAGGTGTCGGCTGAGAAAGGCGCAAAGCTCATTGAGCGTTGTATGGAGGAGGGGAGTTTACGATTTGAATGGCTGCACTCCAGATTCAACGGGGAGCCATTCTGGGCGGAGGTCATCATCACAAAAATGATGATGAACGACGAAGTTGTGGTGCACGCAAACTGGCGGGATATTTCTGAAAAGAAAAACCTTGAACTGGAAATCGCTGCACAGAAAGATGCCTTTGAAACACTATTCAATGAGTCAGTAGACGGATTATGCCTGCTCACCAGCGAGCACTATCTGGATTGCAACCGCGCCTTTCTCGATCAACTGGGATTCCGTAAAAAAGAAGACATTATTGGTCTGACGCCCATGGATATTTCGCCCGAATATCAGCCGGGTGGCCGGCCGTCTGAAGAGGCTGCCGTAGAGATCATCGAAAATGCGTTTAATAAAGGTAGTGTGCGGTTCGAATGGGTGCACAAAAAAGCCTGCGGGTCAGAATTCTGGTGCGAAATTATTGTCACCCGAATTACCCTTGGCGGAGATGATGTGCTGTACGCCATCACCAGGGATATATCTGAAAAGAAAGCACTGGAATTACAAATTGTAGAGCGCAATGCGGCACTGAAAGACTCCAATGCCAGCCTTGAAACCATGATCAATGATTTGAAGCAAACTCAGGATAAGTTAATCGAGTCTGAGAAAATGGCCAGTTTAGGGTCGCTGGTGGCGGGGGTGGCTCACGAAATAAATACGCCGGTAGGTATTGGCCTGACGGGGGTAACTCAATTGATGGAAGAGTGCACAGATATCCGTCAGCGTTACGATAAAGGCAGCCTGACAGAAAACGACTTCGAAGACTTCCTTAACAGTGCCAATGAAATCGCTGATATCGTGAAAAAGAATCTGGTAAGAACCGCTCATCTGGTGAGAAGCTTCAAGCAAGTTGCGGTGGACCAGACCAGCGAGGAAGACCGCGAGGTGAACCTTAAGCAATACTTCGATGAAGTGGTGTTCAGTCTTGCCTCGGTGTTACGAAAAGCCAGTGTCGTGGTGGATATTCATTGCCCTGATAATCTCAATGTTATTACTAACCCGGGTTTGTTGTCTCAGGTACTGACCAATCTTATAGTCAATTCGGTAAATCATGGGTTCAGTGAGCGTGACAGCGGGCATATTGCCATGACGCTCAGTGAGCTGAACAGTCACGAATTTTTGCTGGTGTACAAAGATAACGGGAAAGGGATCAGCGAGGAAAATGCACCGAAAATCTTCGACCCGTTTTTTACCACGCGCCGGGGGACCGGCGGCACCGGACTCGGGCTCAATATCACTTACAATATTATTACGAATGCATTGGGCGGAAGCATTAAATGCAGAAGCAAAGAAGGCGAAGGCGTAGAGTTTACCATTCAGTTTAAAGTGACTGACCGGCTGTTGTAATGTTCAGCCCTTGACCAGTGACAACGCATTTGCGGTAAGAAAGCGGGTGTTATTCCGTCCGCCTTTTTTCGCCGCATAGAGTGCGTCATCTGCTCTTTCCAGCACCACATGCCAGCCCAGATCGCCCTGTTCCATGGTGGCCATTCCCACACTGACAGACAAGGTGAGGGATTCAATTCCCATACACAAGGGCGTTGACTGAATAGCGAACCGCACCCGTTCAGCAATGGCTTTCACATCGCTGACTTTCAGCCCTGCCAGCATGATCACAAACTCCTCGCCGCCAAGACGGAAGTGATAGTCGTACTCCCGTGTGGCTTCCCTGGCGACATTAGCAATATGACGAATGGCTCTGTCGCCGGTTGTGTGTCCGTACTGGTCGTTTACATTTTTAAAAAAATCGATGTCGAAAGTGACAAACGCGAAGGAAAGCTGATTACGCTGGCAGCGGGTAAATTCTCTGCTGGCAGATTCATTCAGGGCATGACGGTTAAACCAGCCGGTGAGCGCGTCGGTTCTGGATACAGTTTTAAGGGTAACCTCCCGTTTCCAGGCGTGAACAAAGATTAATCCCAGTGTCAGACCGGAAATATACAACAGCACAACCAGTGAATTAGTGGTCTGAATAATATCGTTACCAAGGAACTCAAGGTGGTCAGGGAAAAGAAGAATTGCCACAGCACTGCCGGCGGTGTGAACAATGAAAAGCAGAATAATCGTCATGACAGCCCAATAACTCTTACCATGGGCCGAGTGTCTGAAGCGCCACAAGTGGAAGACGCTCAGCAGGTTTAATGTCAGCATAACCGGGTAGATGGCCAGCATGCGGAATTCCACATTGCTGCTGATTGCATCGTTAAAATGCATCAGCAAAACAAAAGCTGAAAACACGCCAATGGAAAGGTGGCTGTTCACTGAGCGGGTTTGGGATGTAATCCCGCTGAGCACTAAACCATGGGCGGCGATATACAGTGTGTTAGATAACACAGGGGTAAGAAGCCAGGGCACGGTGCGAACAGAAGCAACAAGAATTAACAGGCTGCAGGCGAGAAAACAGACGCCGGCCAGGGACCAGTCACGCATGGCTTTATCAGCGGTGTTGGTCAGAAAGAGAGCTGACAGCGTAATGGCCATCATTGCACTTAGTAAAACCGTGCAGAGGGAAAGCGTAAACAAGTCCATGTGAGTTCCACGTCAGGGAAGAAATATCGAAATCCGTGATATGGAAAAGTAATTTGCAGCAATACCGGATGCAATTCAATACTAATGCGATGAACGGATTAAGATTGATCCGAATCCGGGGTAAGGTTAGTTTCAATGAGATACCTGTTTAAACAAGGACATTCACACCCTATGACATCTCCCCGTGCAATCAGCCAGTCAACCCGCGCCATTTTGTTTGATCATGACGGTACCCTCATTGATTCTGAACAGGTGCATTATGAAATCTGGCGAACAGTGCTCCGCCAGCATGGTGTGAGCCTGAGTGAAGCTTTTTACAGTGATGTAATGGCCGGTATTCCTGTTGCCCAAAACGCGGTTGATGCAGTGACAACATTTAAGCTGCCCGTTGCCGCAGAAAGTCTGGCGGAAGAAAAACATGAACAAACCCGCAGCTATCTTGCCGAGCAGCCTTTTCCTCTGATGCCTCACGCGATACAGACCATTAAAAAGTGTTACCAGAGCGGCTATCAACTGGCCATCGTGACCGGTGGAAGCCGCATTTCAGTAGAGCGTACGCTGGAGGCCCGGAACCTTCGTCATATGTTTTCCGCAACGGTATCCGTTGAAGATGTGACTGACAGCAAGCCGGCACCGGATTGCTATTTACTCGCCATGAAAAAGCTGGGACGCCAACCCCATGAATGTGTAGCCGTTGAAGACACTGAACATGGTATGCGGGCAGCGGTGAACGCCGGTGTGCCATGCGTCGTTATACCCACTGTCCATTCAGCCGGACATAATTTTAACGATGCGACATCCAGATATTCATCCCTTCAGGCATGGTGGATGTTAGAGTCCTGATTGTCTGAAGACATACCGGGATTGAATTTATTCCGGAATTCACAAAGAATAATAACCTTCGGTTTAAGAGGCGGATCCGTTTGCGAATATTACGTGGTGTCATTATAGCGTTGCTGGTGAGTGTATTGCTGGTGGCGGGACTGATTGTACTGATGATAGAAAGTGAACCTGTGGTTGATGTAAAAGCAGCGGAACAGGTGGCAGATGCCGATACCGTACATGAACTGCTGGCTCAGCTGGAATCCAGCGTTTCTGATCGCCATCAGGGCCACACTATTACCATCACAACTCAACAGTTTGACTCCATTGTGGGTTTCCTGCAGCGTGCCACGCCGGACTTCCGCGGTAAGGTAACTGTGCATCCCGATGCTACCCGTTTACAAGCCAGCATTGCTATTCCGGTGGATTTATTTGACAGTTACCTGAACGTTGATGCCACGATTTTGCCGGCTAATTTTCTGTTGCTGGATGAAGTGAAAATTGGCGATTTACATATTCCCGGGCATCTGGCGGTAGGGTTGGCCGAGTGGCTGGTTAACCGCCGGACTAAAAGCGATATCGCCACCCAGGCAAGAGAGCAGATAGAAAAAGTCAGTATGACGGAACAGGAAATGATGGTCAGCCTGCGTCCTATGGACGGGTTCCTGCGTAATCTGAACGAAGTCAAAAATGGTTTATCGGTGGATCAGGACGACGAGCTGCGGGACTTAACGGCCTATTACCTGCGCTATATTTCTTTTCAGGATATTACCCTGGCGGATACCCCGCAACCGGCGGTGGATTTTATCCGCCTGACCATGAAACGCGCAGCGCAGCGAAGCACACCGGAAAACGCGGCGGAACATAACCGTGCAGCCATTCTGGCGCTGGCAATTTTTATTGGCCATCACCGGGTTGCCAACTTCGTCGGAGACGTTCAGCCTGATGCCGATAAAGCCCTGAAACCGCTAACGCCACCACTACTGCGGGGCCGCAACGACCTTGCCAGACACTTCCTGATTTCCGCTGCATTAAAAGTATTAAGTGAGCAGGGTGTCACACTGGCAATCGGTGAATTTAAAGAGTTGATGGATCGCGCCATGGGCGGAAGCGGTTATTCTTTCGTGGATCTGACTGCTGATATGGCCGGGATTGAGTTTGCGCGTGTGGCAACGTCACCGGTTCATGCCGTCCGGGTGCAGCAACTATTATCTGAAATGCATGACGACGATGTGATCATGCCGCCGGTTGACGGTCTGGCAGAGGGATTGTCGAAAGACCAGTTTATTGAACAGTTTGAGCGGGTAGACAGTGACGCCTACCTGCAGGAAGTGGCAAAGATAAAGGCCCGTCTTGCAACGGTGCCTCTTTACCAACTTGAAGACAACTGAGGGCGGGTCAGGCTTTGCCAACCGCCTGAAACTGTGACAGGGTCGTCAGCGCCAGTTCTATCTTTTTCACCAGCGGAGCCAGGCCTGCTTTGAAGGTCGCCTCGTCAGCGTCTTTGATGGCCTGCCAGTCGCGGGCGATTTCTTCCACGTAGGGTGAAAAGCGTTTTGACTGTGTTTCAAACCCGCTGTCTTCTGCGAATACTGCCTGAAACTTGCCTTTCTGAATCTGTTGTAACTGGTCCAGCACCGCATCGGCATCTATCGCTTTGCGGTAGAGGGTTTGTAAGGTTTCCTGAAGTTGTTCGTTAATTGCCTGCATGACTTTCCGGATTTCTGCTAAAGTTTATGAGTGTATGGTCGATAACGATATACCCGTACTGCATCATTAATGATGTAGTACGCTGATGAAGGTGGGCAATTCTGCCTACTTTTTTACTTTGCTACAAGCAACAAAGGAAACTGGTATGGATATACAAGGTGCTGGTGCATCTGCAACATCCGGTGCGTCGCTTGAGTTGGCCTCTCTTAAAATGGCGAAAAGCCAGCAACAACAAGAGGGACAAGCAACGCTTCAGCTGCTGGAATCAGCCGCTGACGTACCAAAACCGTCATCCGGTAATCCGTCGTTGGGTGCCAACGTCGATACCTACGCGTAATTACGGGTGAAGATGTAAGTCGACAGGCGTTTTGCCGGGCTGGCCACCGATTTCTCTGGTGAGTTTCGGTACCAGAAAACCCGGTAAGCGCTTTATTACTTCCGCCATCAATGATCTGGCTTCATCGTCAGACACTTCAAAGTGGGCCGCGCCCTGAACTTTGTCCAGCAAATACAGGTAGTAGGGCATCACGCCTGCTTCAAAAGACGCTTCCTGCAAATCTACCAGTGCATCAGCCGTATCATTAACGCCTTTCAATAATACTGCCTGATTGAGCAGCGTCACGCCATGCCTGCGTAATGCATCTAAACGGTCGTTCAGTGCCGGACTGAATTCATTGGCGTGGTTAGCATGTAATACCAGAATCGTTTTCACCGGCAATGACGTTAACCAGTCACTGAACTCTGCGTCCAGGCGTTGGGGGAGCACCACCGGCAGGCGTGTATGAATTCGCAATCTGCGGATATGGGGGATCCGTGATATTTCACCGGCCAGCCAGGCCAGATGGGTATCTTTTGCCATCAGCGGATCACCGCCCGAGAAAATCACTTCGTTAATGGCCGGATCGGCAGCAATATAAGCAATGGCGTTTTCCCATTCCTGTTTGCTCACCGCATTGTCGGCGTAGGGGAAGTGGCGACGGAAGCAGTAGCGGCAGTTTACAGCGCATCCGCCTTTTACAATCAGCAGTACGCGACTTTGGTACTTATGTAATAACCCCTTACCGGCAGTATCATGTTCATCCAGCGGGTCGGTGCTGTAGCCCGGGGCGGCTTCAAATTCCTGAGATAAAGGCATTACCTGGCGGAGCAACGGGTCATGCCAGTTACCTTTTTCCATCAATGAGGCGAAGTGGCGGGGGACGCGCATGGGAAATAACCGTCGGGCAGCGCCGTGATGACCCAGTTGATCTACATCGAGATCCAGGTAGTCCAGCAGGTCTTCCGGGCGGGTAAACGCCATTGCAAGATCTTTTTGCCAGTTTGTCTCTACAGACAGCCGATTTTTAGGTATTATTTGCGCCACTTCGTATTTACACCTTATGTATTGGCAGAGAAAAATATGGCTTTTTACAGCACTAACGAATTCAAAGGCGGCCTCAAGATCATGCTTGACGGCGAACCTTGTAACATTCTGGAAAACGAATACGTAAAACCGGGTAAGGGCCAGGCTTTTAACCGCGTTAAAATCCGTAAGCTGATCTCCGGTAAAGTTCTGGAAAAAACGTTCCGCTCCGGTGAAACCGTAGAAGGCGCAGACGTGATGGATACGGAACTGGCCTACCTGTACACCGACGGCGAATTCTACCACTTTATGAATAACGATACATTCGAACAAATCGCTGCAGACGAAAAAGCGGTTGGCGAGAACATTAAGTGGCTTAAAGAGAACGATGTGTGCACCATTACACTGTGGAACGGCTCACCTATCACAGTAACTCCGCCTAATTTCGTTGAGCTGGAAATCACGGAAACAGACCCCGGCCTGAAAGGCGATACAGCGGGAACCGGCGGCAAGCCTGCTACGTTGTCTACCAGCGCTGTTGTTCGTGTACCTTTATTCGTTCAAACCGGTGAAGTTATCCGTGTGGATACCCGCTCCGGCGAGTACGTATCACGGGCGCAGAAGTAATCTGAACCCGCTGCCGGCCGGTACGCACATACGTGCACCGGCCGGATATATTTTTATGCCCTCTCCGGCCTCATCATTCCCGTATCAGATCACATGTCATCAAATACTCCCTGGCAACCCACTGCATCGCTGAATAATTTGCGTGAGCGGGCAGAACTGCTGCGCCAAATCCGTGATTTCTTCGCCGGCAGAGGCGTGCTTGAAGTCGATACACCATTGCTGAGTCACGGTACCGTTACCGATGTACATCTGGCTGCCTTTTCAAGCGAGTTTGATCACAGCGTGACAGGCAGAAAGGAAACCCTGTATTTGCAAACGTCGCCGGAATACGCCATGAAACGGTTATTGTGTGCAGGCTACGGTTCGATTTATCAGATTTGCAAAGCGTTTCGCCATGAAGGGGCAGGGCGCTTTCACAACCCTGAATTTACTATGCTGGAATGGTACCGTACCGGCTATGACCATCATCAGTTGATGGCAGAAATGGACACCCTGCTGCAACTGACATTGTCGACCGGAACTGCGGAAAAAATCAGTTATCAGGATGTATTCCTCAGGGAATTAAACGTCGATCCTCTTACCGCCACAGTTGACCTTCTGCAGCAAACCGCTTTGCAATTCGGGCTGGATATGCATGCCGGCATGCCGGAAGACGCAGACACCCTGCTGCAACTGCTGTTTAGCCTTTACATCGAGCCCCGTATTGGCGCTGCCGTACCCTGTTTTGTTTATGGCTTTCCAGCCTCGCAGGCAGCACTGGCAAAAGTGAATGAAGATGACCCCCGTACTGCTGATCGTTTCGAAGTGTATTTTAAAGGCGTGGAACTGGCGAACGGGTTTAATGAACTGGCTAACCCCGTGGAGCAGCGTCAGCGCTTTCTTAATGATAATGCACAGCGGCGTCAATCCGGCTTACCGGAACTGCCGGTGGATGAGCATTTCCTCTCTGCGCTGGAGCAGGGATTACCTGACTGTGCCGGCGTGGCGCTGGGTATAGACCGTTTGCTGATGCTGAAAACCGGTGCTGAACATATTCAGGACATCATTGCGTTTCCTGTATCGCGGGCTTAAAAGTCCACTATCCATACTTTCACCGTTAATTCTGCTTTTTTCACCCTGAACGGCAGTTTATCCCACCGTGAATTCTCGTTTTTTAAAATGATATGTTATATCATCGATAAACTGCAGGTGCTGTCGATAAATTGCCGTTGACCTCAACGTGAATTCGTTTAAAAATGTTATAACATCACAAAATGAATAAAAGCAGTAACGGATTCAACCATGCATACTCCCTCTCTTATCGCTGTAGCTATGATGACAGCATTCAGCAGTGCCGCACTGGCCACGACAATAACCGGTAAAGTCACTGATCAAGCAGGCGCTCCCGTCGCTGGAGCCGAAGTCTCAGTAGAAGGTTCAAGGCGCGTAGTCTATACCGACGAGAATGGCATTTATTCAATGGATAATGTCACCGCACAAGACGTCCATATTCATGTTGCAACGCCGAAATATCTGCATGGTGATAAAGATTTAGGTCGTATTACTGAAAACCAGCAAGTTAACTTTACGCTCCTGCCAGCTTCTATAGAAAACATCACGGTAACCGCTACCGCTATGCAAACTTCTGTACTTGAAAGCGTGACGCCGGTCTCGGTTATCGGCGCTGAAGAACTGCGCAGAAAGCAACAGCCGACTTTGGGTGAAACCCTAAAAACCGTTCCGGGTGTGCATTCCAGTTACTTCGGACCGGTCTCAAGCAGTCCGGTCATTCGTGGTGCCGGTGGTCCGCGGGTTAAAATTGTGCAGAACGGCCTGGATGTATCTGATGTATCACGAATTGGTCCTGATCATAACGTAGCGGCCAGCACGTCCAGTGCCACTCAGGTGGAAGTACTGCGCGGTCCTGCCACATTACAATATGGCTCCGGCGCGATCGGCGGTGTGGTCAACGTGGTCGACAAACGTATTCCTCAGGAAATGCCATACGGCACAGAAGGGGAAGCAGAAATGCGTTATTCCACTGTGGACAACGGTAAGTTCGGTAAGGTGGACGTGACCACCGGAACCGGCAATGTGGCATTTCACTTTGATGGTTTCAAACGCAAAACGGATGACGTGGATATTCCCGGCTACTCAGAGGCTGAGCCGGATGATGATGCCACTTACGGCACACTGGCCAGTACAGATATGGATACAACCGACTTCAATGCCGGTATCAGCTATGTACAGGATGAAGGCTTCTTCGGCTTTTCTGTAGAAAAACTGGATAACCTGTATGGTGTGCCCGGTCATCACCATCATCATGAGGAAGAAGAGCATGAGGAAGAAGGCGCAGAAGAAGGTACCAAAATTGATGTGGATATGACCCGCTATCAACTGGCCGGCGAATGGCATTCGCCCACTGCCGGCATTGATAATATCCGGTTCTCTGCTGCTTATACAGACTACACCCACGTTGAAATTGAAGATGGCGAAATTGGTACGCAATTTAATAATGAAGGCGTGAATGCCAAGCTGACGATTGCTCATACCGGTATTGCCGGATGGCATGGTGTATTTGGTTTCCAGTTAACGGACAGCGATTACGAAGCGATTGGTGAAGAAGCATTTTCCCCGCCAACCAGCACAGATACACAAGCTGTTTTTCTTATTGAACAGAAGAAAGTGGGCGACGTGACTTTTGAGTTGGGTGGCCGTCTCGAGCAAACCTCCTACGATGCAGATGACGCTGAAGTGGAACTTCATGTGGAGCATCTTGATGAAGAAGAGCATGAGGAAGAGGAAGAACATGAAGAAGAGGCTATGGTCTTCAACTTCCCTGACTATGACTTCACCAGTGTTTCGGTATCTGCCGGTGCAAACTGGGAATATCAGCCGGGTTACTCTGCCGCACTGACATTATCCCGTAATGAACGTGCGCCAAGTCAGCAGGAATTGTTCTCCGGTGGTCAGCACATTGCGACCCGGACTTATGAAGTCGGGTTGGTGTATCAACTGGATGATGAAGGTGAGTTATCTGACACGCTCAGAAGTGTAGATGAAGAAGTCAGTACCAACCTGGATCTCACATTCCGTAAATTCAGCGGCAACTGGGGTTACACTGCGTCACTGTTCTACAACCAGGTAGACAACTACATTTATGAAAGTGGTACAGGCCTGATTGCTGTAACCGAAGAGCATGAACACGAGGAAGAAGGGGCAGAAGAGGAAGGTCATGAGGAAGAGGGCACACCGGTGTACTACTTCCGGCAATCCGATGCTGACTTATACGGTATGGAAGCCGAGGTGTTCTACAACATTACCGGTGAATGGCGTGTGGATTTATATGGTGACTACATTCGTGCCAAACTGGATAACGAAGACTTGCCACGCATTCCGCCTCTGCGTATCGGCTCGTCAATCCGTTATCAGGGGCAATCACTTTCCGGTGAGGTGGGTGTGGAATGGTATGACGACCAAACCCGTACTGCACCGTATGAAACCGCAACCGATGGTTACACCTTACTGAATGCCAGTGTTGAATACGACATTGCATCTGCCGGGGTGGACTGGGTGCTGTTCGCTACTGCAGACAACATCACAGACGAAGAGGCCCGCGTGCACACGTCGTTCCTGAAAGATTTAGCGCCGCTACCCGGCCGTAACTTTTCGGTGGGTGTAAGAGCCGTGTTTTAAGTCCCTGGCATGCCGGCATGGTGATGTGTGTGTTCGCGTAGTAACTGAATCTGTCAGTTTGCTGCGTGAAGCCTGGCCGGCGAGACGCTATACTGACTCCCGTTATGGTTTTCCATTGCGGGAGTTTTTTTGTTTAAGGGCACATCTTTGATTCTTTCTACATTGCGGCTACGTCTGCGCAAGCCGCTGGCTGATGATCGCAACTGGATTTTTGCGTTAAATCACGACCCTCTGTGGCTACGTTTTATTGGAAACCGGGGTGTACATACACTTAAAGATGCGAACCGGTATATTGATAATGCGCTGGTGCATTTTGAAAACCATGGCTATGGCCTGTTTGCCGTAGAAGATAAATTAACCGGTAAACCGTTGGGGATGTGTGGTTTGATAAACCGCGGCATTTTCAGTGCACCTGATTTAGGATTCGCCTTGCTGCCGCAAGCCCGCGGGCAGGGGATTGGTGGCGAAGCCGGTGAAGCGGTTATCAGCTATGCCAGAGACATCCTTGGCGTGAATTACCTCACTGCGATGACTCATGCTGATAATACGGATTCTCAGAAACTGTTAATGAAGCTGGGCTTTATGAAGCGGGGCAATCTGTTTATGTCAGGTGTATTTGCGCAACATTTTTTCTGGCTGGATTTAAAAACGCGGCAGCGCTGAATTTACGCGCTGCCACAGCGTCAGCTTTTTTACACCGCCGGAAGTAAAGTGACAGATTTCAGAATGATGGGCTCTTTAGGGGAATTCGGTTCACCCAGTGCCGGCTGATAGTCCAGTTCTACTTCCATCATTTTTTCCACAACAGCTTCGCCTTCCACAATCATACCGAACACGCTGTAACCCCAGTCTCTGCCGGGATCCAGGTTGGTATTGTCATTCATGTTAAAGAAGAACTGTCGTGTCGCTGAATGCGGGTCGTTCTGGCGTGCCATGGAAACCGTGTACATCTTGTTGCTTATGCCACTGCCGGATTCGTTGAAAATCGTGCCGTAATCCGGCTTTTCATCAAACTCAGCATTGTAACCGCCACCCTGGACGATATAGCCGGGTACAACACGGTGAAAAATGGTGCTGTTATAGCTTTTCTTATCAACGTAACGCAGGAAGTTGTTCACGGTGATAGGCGCACGGCGGCGGTACAGTTCGACGACAAAATCGCCCATTGTGGTTTCCATTTTCACCCGCGGGTAATAATTGTCCGGCTGAATTTGTGAGCCGTCATCTTTTGGTTTTGCTGCAATAACCGGAGTGGTTACCACAACTAAAGCCAGCAGCAAAGCACGCAGCATAGCATTCTCCCTTTAGCGTTTTGCACAACTTAAAATAACAAACTTCTGATGGCTGGCAACTTGCGTTACGCCACCAAACAAGCGCTTTAATTTAACATGGTAATCGAGATGGCGGTTACCCACCACCACCAGATGTCCACCTCTGGCCAGACTGGCTTTGGAATCTGAAAACATTTGCCAGGCAATGTGGTCGGTTATCGCGTTCTGTTGATGAAATGGCGGGTTGCAGAACACTTTACTGAATCCTCCCTCTTCAGCCTGTTTCAAGGCGTCAAGGCAGTTCGATGGCACAAATTCACATTGTTCCAGTTGTTCAGGAAAGTTCTCTGCTACGTTTTGTCTGGCTGAGGCCAGCGCCATGAATGACTCATCAACAAAGGTGATCCGCGCCTGTGGTGCCAGTGACAGGGCGTTCAGACCTAAAATGCCGTTACCGCAACCAAGATCAATAACCCGTTCGTTATTGGTCACGTTCATATTGTCAATCATGAACCTTGCCCCGATGTCTAAAGAGCGCCCAGAGAATACATTGGCATGATTGGAAAGTGTCAGCGTTACGCCGTTCTGGCTTTTCGCTGTCCAGCGTACCGGATAAGGAGATTGTACGGGCTTTTTCAGTATCGCTGCATCCGGCTTTGCAAAAATAAGGCGGGATTTTTTCTTAGCCAGTGAGGTGGTGGTGTGACCGGTGTATTTCTCAAACAGCTCCAGCACATTTTTCGTAATGGCCTTCACTTTCGCACCGGCCACAACACGTGTTTCAGGCGTGATGACCTTTTGCAGCATAATTAACTGATGTTCCAGCAACGCCAGAGTACGGGGTATTTTTATAATCACCGTTTGCGGGTTTTCCGGCAACGGAGCAAGGCAGTCTGCAGCTTTCAATGGCGAGGCTACCAGTCCGTTGTCATCCAGTGTGGCGGCAATATTGTTACCTTCCAGGTTGTCAGCCAACGAGCGGTGAGCAATCCATGAATCTGAAATCCAGCAGGGGTTATGACTGGCATACCAGCAGCCCAGGGTGCCGAAGTCATCATTAAATATGATACATTTGCCGGGGCCTTCTGTGGCAAGATAATCGATAATCAATTCATCGGCGCTGTCCCAGGCCTGTAAACTGACATGCTGATGTTTTGCCGGGTGGCGTATTAAGTTCAGTTCGCGGTCGCGAAATACAAAGGCTGTGTTGTCGCTCATGGTAACGTTAATCGGGTTCCGGATTTATGCAATTTTCACTATTCGATGATGGCTGTAACGCCGGCGCTGCGCCTCAGAAACTGGCGTTACCCGGCGCGGATGTTACTTACATACCGGGCTGGATAGGACCGGATGATGCTGACGCGTTGTACGCATCGCTGGCCTCATCGTTAAACTGGTCGCAGGATACCATTAAACTGTTTGGTAAGCCGGTTAAAATTCCGCGCCTGCAAGCCTGGTATGGTGATGCTGTCAGCGAGTATTCCTACTCCGGCCTGACGATGGTACCGCGCCCCTGGACCGCTGATCTGCTGGCGTTGAAAACACGTTGCGAAAATACCGCCGGTTGCAGGTTTAACAGTGTGCTGGCGAACTGGTACCGGCACGGGCAGGACAGCATGGGCATGCATGCCGATGATGAAAAGGAGCTGGGCGTGCAGCCGGTTATTGCATCTGTGACTCTCGGTGAAGCGAGGCCCTTTTTATTTCGTCACCGCAGTGGTGCTCCGTCAGTGAAGGTCAGTCTTGAGCATGGCTCACTGCTAATCATGCAGGGAGACACTCAGCGCAACTATCTGCACGGCATCAACAAGACGACCCGGCACGTTGATGGTAGAATTAATCTAACTTTCCGATTTATCTATCCCGCTGTGCCGGAGCAGAACCCATGCAAAATGTAAAACAGTTTATCGAACAGCAACTTAATGATGCTCTCACACCTGTGTATCTTGAAGTGCTGGATGAAAGTCATATGCACAATGTGCCCGACGGTGCCCAGAGTCACTTCAAAGTAACGGTGGTGTCTGAAGCGTTTGTTGACGTACGTCGGGTGCCCCGTCACCAGAAGGTGAACGGTTTGCTGGCTGAAGCTTTACAGGGGCCGGTACATGCACTGGCTTTGCACACGTATACCCCTGAAGAATGGGAAGCCAGAGGCGGCAGTGTAACCCCGTCACCGGATTGCCTGGGTGGCAGTAAGTTGGGATAATTTTCCATAATTTTTAAAGAGAAAAAGAGCACGCCGGTCGTGCTCTTTTTTTGTTTTTTGACCCGCCCGGGATCCGTCCGGAAGAGAAGAGATCTCAAACCGGCGTCCGGTTCTGTCACTTGTCTAAAAATGTTAAACAATAGTTGTAAAATGATATCGATGTCATTAATGTAAAGGTTCTAAAGTGGGTGTAACAAATAATTAACTTCTTGCAGGCTCAACGGGACCAACGTGTTGAGCCTGTTTCTTACCGGAGAGAGGAAACAATAATGACTTCGTCACTTACCCGTCGACATTTTCTTAAAGCTGGTCTGGGCGTAGCCGGTGTGCTGGCAGCGCCGGGACTGATGGCCAACGCGATGACCGGAGGCTGTAATGCAGCTTCAAGCAGACCTTACGGCGTTCAGATGTACATGCTGCGCGACATGTTTGCTAAAGATCCCGCCGGTACAATTAAAAAACTGGCTGCAGCCGGTTTCAAGCAGCTTGAAATGTTCGGTGTAGGTGGCTCAGTGAATGCAGAAGGCGCGCCGCTGTTCGGCTTAAGCATCGATGATATGGCAGATCTGATGGCAGAATATAAGCTGACAGTGCCGTCTGTACATATTAATTCCGACCTGGAAGACATTGAATATATCAAGGAACTGGGCAGCAAACTGAATATCGATTACTTCATCGAGCCCATGGCCGGCGAATTCCTGAATTTCAAAGATGGTAAAGTAAACCTGAACACCCCTTCTTCTGTTGACGAAGTTAAAGCTATTGCTGCACGTCTGAACAAACGTGGTCAGACAATGAAAGAGCTTGGCTTCAAGTTCGCATACCACAACCACAACTTTGAGTTCGATAAGGTGGATGGACAGGTGATTTTCGACATCATGATGGAGAACACCGACCCGGAGCTGGTTAAAATTGAGCTGGATTTAGGTTGGGTTGCGGCAGCCGGTCATGATCCTGTTGCCATGCTCAATAAATACAAAGGCCGTGTTATCGGCTGTCATATGAAGGATTACGACGGCTCGGTTCCGCTGAGTGACGATCCGCGTATGATCATTCCTGAGATGTCACGCATCTCAACGCCGGGGGACGGCAAATCAGACTTTGCCGCCATCGTTAAACACCTGAACGAAAATGACGTGAAGTACCGCTACGTAGAAGTGGATGTAACAGATACACCGTTTGAAGATGCTGTGCGCGGACTCTGTCATCTGAGTGCGTTAGGTTAACCGTGGATCAGAATAAGGAACGTTTGTTATGAAAAAACGGCTGTTTGCTTTGTCTGCTGTTGCAGCAGTAATGTTAAGTGCCTGTGGTGAGAAAGTGGCTGAAAGTCCTGCGCCGGTAGCTGAAGATGCATCACCGCAGGTAACGGTTAAAAATGGTACGCTGCAGGGCGTTAAAGATGATGATATCCGCGTTTTTAAAGGGATCCCTTACGCAAAACCTCCGGTAGGTGAAAATCGCTGGCGTTCTCCTCAGCCCGTTGCAGACTGGAACGGTGTGAAAGAAGTGCTGGATTACGGCAACGACTGTATGCAAAAGCCGTTTCCAAGTGACGCTGCACCGCTAGGGAAAGAGCCTGCGGAAGATTGTTTGTACGTTAACGTATGGGCACCGCAGGAAGATGATATCAAGCGTCCTGTGGTTGTGTGGATCCATGGTGGTGGCTACGTGAATGGTGGTGCATCGCCTGCAACCTATGACGGCAGCGAGTTTGCCCGTGCCGGTGTGATTTTTGTCAGCTTTAACTACCGCCTTGGCCGTTTTGGTTTCTTCGCACATCCGGCGCTTTCAGCCGTTGAAGAAGGTCCGTTAGGCAACTACGGTTTTGAAGATCAGATAGCGGCCATGCAATGGGTGAAAGATAACGTGGAAGCTTTCGGTGGCGATAAGAATAATGTCACCATCATGGGCGAATCTGCCGGCGGCGGCTCTGTACACAATCTTATGCAGACACCGGGCGCACGGGGTACCTTCCAGCGGGCGATTATTATGTCCGGTGGTGGCCGTTCATTAACCGGTGAGCGCAGCTTAACGGAAGAAGTAAACGGTCAGCCCTCTGCTGAACAGATAGGCGTTAATTTCGCTGAAAAGAATGGCATTTCCGGTAATGGCGCAGAAGCGCTGGCTGCTTTGCGGGCATTGCCGGCAGACAAAGTGGTAGATGGCCTGAATCTGATGGCGCTGTTCCAGCCTCCCGGCGGTGTACCGACGTATGTTGGCGGCCCCATTGCTGATGGTGACATTGTACAGGGTAGCACCCAGTCATTGCTTGAGCAGGGCAAAGTCGCGAAAGTGCCGGTAATGGTGGGTACGACCAGTCAGGATATCGGATTCAGCATGTTCCCGGATAAAGAGGCATTGTTCGCCTCTTTCGGCGAATACGCGCAGGCAGCGAAAGACGCCTATGACCTTGAAGGCACCGGTGAATTACAGGATATCGGAGCGGAAGTGGCACAGGACCGTATGATGCAGGAGCCTGCAAGGTTTGTTGCTGAGCGTATGACGGATCTGGACGAAAACGTGTACATGTACCGGTATGGTTACGTGGCAGAAAGTGTCCGTAACGGGAAGGGCGCACCCCATGCCAGTGAGATCCCGTTTTTCTTTAAAACGGCTGACGTGAAGTATCCGGATGCCACTGAGCAGGATCTGAATGCCTCTGAACTGGTTTTCGACTACGTGGTGAGCTTTATCGAAAATGGTGACCCGAATGTGTCCCGGTTGCCGGAATGGAAGCCTTATGACAATGAAGCGCATAACATCATGACGTTCACCATGGACGCTACAGCGGTGCATGGTGAAGACCCCTGGACAGAGCGTCTGGATGTGGTCCAGCGTTCAACCGAAGCGGCTCAGGCAGCCATGCGTTAACCGTGTTATTCAGCGGTATTTAAACGTAAAAGAGCGCATAAATATGCGCTCTTTTTTGTTTTCATTATCTGTTCATTACGGAGGGGCTTTATATCAGGCCACTATACCAGGTTCATAGCAGTCAGTGTTCCGAATGCCAGTGCTGTCACCGGTAATGAAACCAGTGTGGATACAGCAATAATACTGGCAGCCAGCCTGTGGTCTCCGCCCATATTTCTTACCATCACATAGCTGGCAGCGGCTGTCGGGGCAATCGACAGCAGCAGCACAATCCCGAGGCTCATTCCGGTAAATCCGGCAAGATATGCCAGTCCGACCATCAGGGCCGGATAAAGAATGCACTTGCTCACTGTACTCAACGTAATGTTAAACCAGTCGGCTGAGAATGAACGGAATTGCAGCGAGGCACCGGTACAAATGAGCGCAAGCGGTAAGGTTAACTGGGAAACGTATTCGCCGGTTTTAAGAATGGCGTCAGGCAGTGTCCATGAATAATAGGAAAAGGGCAGCGCCAGGACGATGGAAATGATCAGCGGATTTTTAGTGATACCTTTGATTTGTTTGCTCACAGAGCGGTGGCCGGTCTGATAAAAGTTAAGCACTATCACCGATAAAATATTAAATAAAATCGTGATACAGCCCAGGTATACAGATGCAGCAGCCAGCCCTTCTGGCCCGTACGTATTGGCGCAGTAAGCCAGGCCGATAATACCCATGTTGGCTCTGAAACCGCCCTGAACCACCACACCTCTTGCCTGATAGGGCGTCACAGTGAGCCGCGCGGTCAAAACCAGCAGGGCACACATGATGAGCGTGCCCGCAATACCTACCCCAATCAGTGGAAAGTTTGCGGCATGGGCAAAGTCGGCCTGACTGATAGATAAAAACAGCAGTGCAGGTAATGTGACGTTGAAAACCAGTTTAGAACCGGCTTCAACAAAGCTCTCATTCAGCCATTTTATACGGAAGAATAACCAGCCCATCAGTAATAATATCAGTACGGGTAATAAGGTTTCAGTGATAAAGGAAAACATGGGCAGTCAAAACAAGAGGTGATGGCGGCCATTATATCAAGATTTTTGATACTTGAAGGCGTTGTAACAGCAAAATCTGTTGTATTCAGCGTATTGATTCTTCTGGTAAAGCGATCCAAAGCTGCACTCAAATGGAATAAAGGCTATTAGTCAGTGACCCTTCGTTTCTATGCAATCCAATCACATCAGGCCATCCGTGTTGCGACTTATGGCTTTTGCCGGACTTTCCGGTTTGTTTCTGCTCGCTGTATGGGTGCATTTTGACCCCGTGCCCGCCATTGATAAAAGCATCATGCTGATGTTCCGCCGGGCTGGAGACCCGGGGCAGCCAGCAGGACCGTTATGGCTTGCGGTACATTTCCGTGATATGACCACCTTGGGCAGTAACTGGTTTTTAATTGTGATCACCGGACTGGCATCTCTGGTGTTACATAAAAAGGGGCAGACCCGTCACGCTGTTTTTCTGATAACAACGGTACTGTCCGGTATGGTTGTCAGTTTTGCACTGAAATATGGTTTTCACCGGCCACGGCCTGAGCTGGTTCCTCATATTACGAAGGTATACACCAGCAGCTTTCCCTCAGGCCATGCCATGATGTCATGTTTAACGTATCTTAGTCTGGCATATACCGGTGCATCAGTGAGCGGCAACCCGTCATTGACCCGCTGGTTTTACGTTATTGCCATGTTAATTATTTTGCTGGTTGGCATGAGCCGTGTGTTTCTGGGGGTTCACTGGCCCACTGACATTCTGGCAGGTTGGTGCGCGGCTGTCCTCTGGCTGTCACTGGCTTTAATGACAGTGGCACCCGGACGGCGAACTGGCTGAATCATTTACTGCCGGATGTGGCTTTTACTACCCGTTCCGCTACATCAATCAGACGACAATTCTGATCCATCGCTGTTTTTTGCAGGCGACGGTAAGCTTGATCTTCGGTTAATTGCCATTGCTGCATAATAAGCAGCTTGGCACGGTCGATACATTTTTGATCGGTAATCGCCTGGCGGGCTTCCTCCAGCGCTACTGACATGTTTTTGATGTGTTCAGTCTGATCGCATAACAAGTCGTAAAAAGACCGGTGTGCGGACAAATTTTCCGCATTGGAAATGGTATCCGGACCGGACATTTCTGATCCCCGTAAGCCCGGCATTTGCGGATCAAACAGCATTGTCAGTGGTGTGCCCGTTGGATTAGGCTGTTGTTCCAGCGTTTTTACCCGTTGATGATGATTTTTCAGCTCGGCATCAGCACGACTGACCAGCTCTGTAGCCAGTGAAATGAGTTTGGCGGTCAGAGCTTCGTCAATGGATTGCATGGCATCAATGCGGGTCGTGGCAATGTCATACCATACCTCACTGATTTGTCCGTCAATGGGGCTGCCATCAGCCAGTTGTTTTATCATTGTCCGCAGGCGGGTAAGGTCGGCCTGGGCATCGCTCTGACAGATGTCTTCCCATTGTTGCAGTGTTTGCGGATCCGCAAAAGCCGTAAATATGTCAA
This sequence comes from Alteromonas sp. NFXS44, assembly GCF_040148705.1. Taxonomy (NCBI): domain Bacteria; kingdom Pseudomonadati; phylum Pseudomonadota; class Gammaproteobacteria; order Alteromonadales; family Alteromonadaceae; genus Alteromonas; species Alteromonas sp. NFXS44. The sequence goes on from NZ_JAGDEA010000002.1 coordinate 190,774, forward strand.
AACTGTGTTGCTGATCCTGCTGCAGTTGTTCAAGGCGGTCGCATAATGATTTATTAAAATGGGTTTCAGCAAAGCCAATAGCGCCCCATGCCCGTTCCTGTCCGGCCAGTTCTTTGCCTTGTAAAAAATTGAACAGCGCCACAAGAAGCCGGGTGATATCCGGATCGCTTGCCACGTCAGCGGCCTCAAAGATAACCGAGAGTAAACCCGTTACCAGCCGGCAGTATGCCTGCGTTGATTCAAGGGATGTCAGTGCCTTTTCTGCTACCTGATCCCGCAGGGAAGAAAGGTTATCCAGCCCTTGTAGCGCCATGGTGATGCTTACCAGTAAGCGCATGTTAGCGGCACTTTCGTCGCCCGAGAGATAGAGAGACTTTAGCTGGCTGCGTAAGGTTTGTTCGGCAAAATTACTGTCTGCAATCTGATCTTCCCGTTGCTGACCAAACCGTTCCCCTTTCGACGCCAGATATACGTTACTGATACCGCGCTCCCGCTGGAGTTGATGGATCATGTCTTTCACTGAGGTCACCAGTTTGCAGTTGGATGCAAGTTGATTAAGTGCGTGAATTTCGGCGTGCTTTGCCGCCAGTAGGAACCGTTTTGTCGCTTCGCTGAATACTGCCATGGTGGTGATGGTGTCTTTCTGTGGTGGTCGCAATTGACGTTGCCTGTTTATAAGATTTAGCAAAGCCTGTTCCACCATTTTAACCTGTTGACAATAAAGGTTTATTTTCCTTGTTCTACCTTGTTAATACGCAATCCGCATAGCTTTGGCGGAATTTTCTCCGTTTCACAGGAAAATGCGGATCTTCATTGTGCGCGGATGAACTTTTTTGGTGCAATCAAGAAATGAATGGTCAGCAAGTCACACGTTAATATTCATAACTATCAGAAAAATAATGACAATTTAAATTTGGCCTTTTCCTTGCTGTTTAAAATTGCAACACGGGTTTTTGCATACAACACAATGTAAACTTGGATAACGGCGTCCAATACCACACTGGAAACAGTGCATGGTTGGGCGTTTTTTTGTGCCCGCATTTTGTTGTGTGCAACACATGTCAGCGACTAATCAACACACAACAAAAAGGTATACACAATGGCTTACTTACTTCCGAATGAATTTGTAACCAAGATGGTGGATGCGGGTGAATCTAAAATTTACATGTCTACCCGTGATACATTAATCCGCGGTTATATGGCCGGCGCAATCCTTGCTCTGGCAGCGGTTTTCGCAATTACGATTGCTGTACAAACCGGCGTATTTTTAATTGGCGCGGTGCTGTTTCCTGTTGGCTTCTGCATGCTTTATCTGATGGGATTCGATCTGTTAACCGGCGTTTTTGTACTGACACCACTGGCCTGGCTGGCGAAACGGCCCGGCGTCACATGGTCTCAAATTCTCCGCAACTGGGGGCTGGTATTCTGCGGTAACTTTGCCGGTGCACTGACAGTGGCGTTCATGATGTCATTTATCTTTACCATGGGTTACAACACTGATGGTGGTGCTATTGCAACAAAAGTAGCCGGTATCGGTGAAGCCCGTACCCTGGGTTATGCTCAGTACGGTATGGAAGGCTGGCTGACCATTTTCATCCGTGGCATGTTATGTAACTGGATGGTATCACTGGGTGTAGTAGGTGCCATGATCTCAACCCACGTGAGCGGTAAAATCTTTGCCATGTGGATGCCAATCATGCTGTTCTTCTTCATGGGCTTTGAACACTCTGTGGTGAACATGTTCCTGTTCCCGTTCGGCCTGATCATGGGCGGTGATTTCTCTGTAATGGATTACTTCTTCTGGAATGAAATCCCGACTGCTCTGGGTAACCTGGTCGGTGGTCTGGCGTTTACAGGTTTAACGCTGTACAGCACGCACTTCCGTACTGCTCCCAAGCGTAAGCTGGCTGCGCAATCTGTACCGGTAGCAACAGATTCAAAACCTGCTGCAGTTTAGTGAAGATTTGCCGGATACCTTCCGGCACACAGGGCTTGGCGGAACATTGTCCGGCAGGCTCAATTCAAACCTCTCACTGAGCTGCTTCAATATGCTTAGTTTATCCATCGGTCAATATTCCAGTGCAGGGGAAAAGCCGCTGAACCAGGACAGTTATGGTTTCAGGCTTCCCGAAGGTGATTTGCTCACATTCAAAGGCGCTGCGGTGGCACTGGCAGACGGCATCAGTACCAGTTCAGTGAGTCACATTGCCAGTCAGGTATGTGTTAAACAGTTTCTCGAAGATTATTTTTGTACCTCAGATACCTGGACGGTCCCCGGTGCGGCTACGCAAGTTATTACAGCAATAAACCGCTGGTTACTCGGCCAGAGTCGTAACAGTCCCTATGCCGGCGAACCGGACAAAGGTTACGTTTGCACATTCAGTGCACTGATTTTCAAGCATCATCGTGTACATGTATTTCATCTGGGGGACGCCAGAGTGTACCGGTTGCGGGGCAGGGTGCTGGAGCAACTTACCCGCGACCACCGTCAGATGATAAATGGTGAAAAGCACTATTTATCCAATGCCATGGGTATCAATGAATCATTGCAACTGGATAAAGACAGCCGCTCTCTGAAAGAGCAGGACTGTTTCCTTCTGCTCACAGACGGTGTGTATGAGTTCATCGATGAGGCCAGCCTCTGCAGTGTAGTGACTGAATATGAGCATGATCCGGATGAAGCAGCGAAGAAACTGGTGGAAATGGCGTTTGCCAGAGGCAGCAACGATAACCTGACAGCTCAGATTGTCAGGGTAAATACCCTGCCTGCAGCCAATACCAGTGCCGCCGGGTCTGAAGAGGAAGAATTACCCATTCCCGGCATGCTGCAAAGCGGGGATTTTCTCGATCAGTTTAAAATTGTCCGCAACATCTATCACAGTGCCCGCAGCCACGTTTACCTGGCGCAGAACACTGCAGATGGCAGCCAGGTGGTGCTGAAAGTGCCTTCTGTGGAAATGGCACACGAACTGGCTCATCTTGAAGCATTCCGTATGGAAGAGTGGATAGCAAGGCGTATTCACAGCCAGCATGTGGTGAGCGCCCCGGATCAGCAGGCTGCCAAAACGGCATTGTATACCGTGACAGATTTTGTGCCGGGACAAACACTGGCCCAGTGGCTGAATGATAACCCGCAGCCGGATTTGGAAACTGTCCGCATGATCATTGAGCAGGTCGCCAGGGGATTGATGGCATTGCATCGCAAAGACGTTCTCCACCGTGATATCAGACCTGAAAATATCATGATTGATATCAACCATCACATCACACTGGTGGATTTAGGTGCGGCTTCTGTTGCCGGCATCAATGAATTTGCAGGAGATAATGAAGATATTCCCGGTACAGCTATTTATGCAGCACCGGAGTATTTTCTTGGTCAGGGTGGCAGTGAACAGTCTGAGCAGTTTTCGCTGGCGGTGCTGAGCTACCATTTGCTTAGTGGCCGCTTTCCTTATGGCACGCAGGTTGCCAAATGCAGAAGCGTGACATCACAGCATAAATTGAAATATGAAAGCGTGTTAGATCCGAACCGGAGCATTCCCTTCTGGCTTGATCACACTTTAAGAAAAGCACTGCATCCTAATCCGCTCAAGCGCTATGACGCACTTTCAGAGTTTGTGTATGCCCTGAGACATCCCGATGCAAAATTTCTCAGCAGCGAGAGGCCGCCCCTACTGGAGCGTAATCCCGTTGCTTTCTGGCAGGGAGTCAGCGGTTTACTCCTTTGTCTTATTCTCGTTCTGTTACTGGAACGATTTTCACTTATCTAACCCGTGGAGCCCACTATGATTACTGACAGACAGCAAGTCACCGCAATGATTATGAGCGCAAAAGTCACTAAAGGCATTAAATGGTCACAGGCCGCAGAAGTGATTGGCGAGTCGAAAGAATGGAGTACTGCAGCATGCCTGGGTCAGATGGCAATGACTAAAGCGCAGGCTGAAGCCACCGGTGAATTATTCGGGTTAACTGAAGAAGCCGTCGCCTGGTTGCAGATTGCACCTTATAAAGGCTCTCTGCCAACGGCTGTTCCTACTGATCCGTTAATTTACCGTTGGTACGAATTGGTGAATGTGTACGGCACCACACTGAAAGAGCTCATTCACGAAGAGTTTGGCGACGGCATTATGAGTGCCATCGATTTTGAAATGGACTTAACCCGTGAACCTGATCCTAAAGGCGACCGTGTGAAAGTGGTGATGTCAGGTAAATTCCTGCCGTACAAAACCTACTGACCGAAGTCGTAACTAAGGGCGAGACGGCATCATGAAACTGAATGGTGCCGTGTCATGCTTTTGAAATGCTATTTTGAAACTAAATTATTTGCGTACCACATAAAGAAACCAGCCTACGAATACTGAAATCAGAATTGCGAAAAAACCAAGCAGGGGCAAAATCGAGAATACCCAGCGGCGAACTTCTTCAGGCTCTGCTTCCACGCCGAGTGGCAGGTACATTAACCCCACAGATGTAACGATGAAAATGGAAAGTGCTGAGGTAAGCGTGGCGCGCCAGAATGGCCTTGGCATGAACCAGTTCACGATAAAGGCGACAACAATGGCTACACCTGCCAGAAGATATGCAATCAAAGGAGCTCCGTATTAGCTTAGCAAAAACGCACAGTTTGACAGGTCGCCCGCCAAATGCAATTGCTGAACTCCGCTTTTGCATGGTAAATCATGGATGATTATTGGCGGGCAGGCGAAGGTTCAAGAAAGCCGCAGGCAAGCAAACGCTGTGTCAGGGCGACACGTACATCATCACCTATCTCACCCGGAATATCAGCAACCCTGAACGCAGACGTGGTTATCATGAATTGCAATTGTGCTTTTACGCCGGGGTGAATCAGTATTTGTTCGCCGGGAACAGATAAATCAAGAATCTTGTCTGTTTCTGTTAACTCCGCCATGGCAAGGGAGCTGCGCTGAACAAAAGTATTTACGGATACAGGATGCCGGGCAGGCACTGACGGTTTCAATTTTGGCATATCCTGAATCAGTCGTGCACGCTGGCGTTTAAGCGATTCCATAATAAACTGATCGTGTTGAGCAGCACTCAATAAGCTTTGCAGATGCTCCTTTACCTGCTGAGAAACCTGCTCAAGTGCATTGTGTGACGTAAGGCAGTCCGCTCTCGGGCCTATATCTTTCCGCAATGGCAAACTAACTTCAGTTAAATGGTCTAAAACAGCATTCACTGTATCCCTGACGGTGACGGGGACAAAGCCAATGGATAAGTGGATTGACTCTGAAGTCGACTGCACAGTATGGACGGTGCCCCGTGGCAGATAGATAAGATCGCCGGCTTTCACATCGACTGTTTGATAATGGGGCATTTGTGGAGGCAAAGAACCCGCCTTTTTCCATCGCGTAGGAAAGGAAGGTGGTGCATCGGAAACAAACCAGCGTTTCGTTCCTTCCAACTGTATAACAATAACATCCACCTCATCGTGGTGCACCGGAGCCTGTGCGCCCTGATGACTCCAGAATACGACTACACTGACCGGTGACTGAATGATCTTTTCAAGTGACCGGGTAAAATTCGTAAGTTCAGGTGACAGCCCGGTGACATCGGGTATGCGGACTGTGTAGTCAAGCTTAAAGTGATCAGTAATCAGCTGATAAAATGCCTGTTCGTTTTCAACTTCCGTTGCCGCAGGTGGGGGCAGCTTAGGGGCATGAGAGTGACAGGTTACTGCGGGAGCATACCGGCGATGTCCCTGAAGCAACTTTTCTCTTGGAGATGCACCGCCAATCGATGCTCTGAAAGGATTGTTATCTTTAATTATTAACGGCTTTTTGCCCACATAGAAATTGAAAAAGTCGTCATAACTGACCGGGTTCAGGATCTGTTGCAGCGCGTCCCTGGCGTCTGAAAGCATTGGTTTCCCTCCAAAAATTCTCATACTACATTAAGAACGTTTGGATAAATGTAACCTTTTGTAAAAAAATTTGAACAGTGAAACACTTAGTGAATTCAGCTTGAGTTATTTTCCCGTACCAGCCTCATTGTGTTTTACTTTGTTCTGGTGAGACTATCCACCAGAATGAACTGTCACAGCAAAGGCACAATTTCACAGGAGTAATTACTGAAACCGTCCCTGGCTTCATTTGCTTGACGGCCGGTTAGCTTTGTAAAGTGTAATCGAGAGTGATTTTGGCGTTCAGCAATTTAGAGATCGGGCAGTTTTCTTTTGCGCCCTTCGCGATATCTGCAAACTTATCTTCATCAATCCCGTCTACTTTAGCTTCAAGGGTTAATGCAGATTTCGTTACGGTAAAGCCATCACCGTCTTTTTCCAGTGTGACCTCAGCATCAACTTTTAGATCACCGTTTTGATAACCTGCGTCTGATAACGCAAACGACAACGCCATGGCATAGCAACTGCTGTGAGCAGCAGCAATCAGTTCCTCAGGATTAGTACCGCTCTTGTCTTCAAAACGTGTATTAAAGCCGTAAGGCTGATCAGACAAGGCACCACTTCCGGTGCTCACATGACCTTTGCCTTCTTTACCCAGCGGCTGATAGTGCGCAGAACCAGTTTTAACAATAGACATAATTTCTCCTTTTTCGGGAACAGTGACAGGAAGCCTTTCTGGCCAGAAAGGGAATTCACATTTAAAACTCGCGGTAAACCCATCCCTGGGCGCTCGGCAGCCGCATCCATGCGGCTGACGGTTTTAAATGTGAATTCCCACTCTGTCCACGGCTTCCCCGCACTAACCCCGAATGCAGTCCTTATGCCGCAAGCTATACTTTGTGCTGTAGTCCTTGTCATAAAAGAGATACGTGGAATCGGGCTGTACATCCTCTGCCTCACATTTACTGAAGGTTACTGTAACCCTTACAGAGCCGCTGTACCTTTTTCTGGCAGCCGGTGATTGCATAATTCATATGGAAGTAGTTAGTATTTACAAGCTGCATTGACCGTTGATGCATATTCAATAAAATTACTTTACTCTGTACTGAGAAAATAAATAGCAGATAGTCAGGCTTACCAAGAATGCGGCCGGGACCGCGAAAATATATTCAGAAGGTTTCACGCTAAAGATATTAGCTATGAATATTGTCGATATGCCGGTCACGACCAACGCTAATGGGACACATTGTTTCATGCTTTCAAATTTCATAATCCTAACTCCTGTATATAGATATTTGCAGGCACTAAATTGATGCCCGCAAAACAATGGGAATCAAGCAGTCGTTAACGCTATTGCAGTGCCGCTTGAAAAGATTGAAGCGCCAAGCATTACACCCACGCCTATAGGAGAAAGCACTCCCGTCAAGCTAAGCCCCAAGCCCAAAAAAGTCAGTGCACTCGCAACACTGGCACCGTATATAGCATCGTCACTCACGCCACCATTCACAAGTGTAATTTCAGTTTCCGACAATTCCGTTAATTGGTTATCTTTTTTCATTTGTTTTTCCTTAAAAATGCAGAATCACTCAGGATTAAGTGATACGTCTATTATCTAAATGCTAAGATTTTAAATAACTGTCACTGTGGGACTAATAAAGATCAGTTTATAAAGAAATTAGCCTTATGATTGCTGAAAGCAAGACAGCCGGTTTTAACATTCTGTTAAAGGACTTTGCAGGACGATGGTGATAGAATCGCCGACCGTTTTTTAACCATGTACTGAATAATTGGACACCCATGTTTGATTTGATTAATAGCAAAGACAGCAATGTTAAAAACGACGTGCTGTCTGGCATTACTGTCGCACTGGCTTTAGTACCTGAAGCTGTGGCATTTGCCTTTGTTGCCGGTGTAGAACCTATGATTGGTTTGTATGCGGCCTTTATGATGGGCCTCATTACGTCTGCCATCGGTGGTCGTCCGGGCATGATTTCCGGCGCAACAGGGGCAATGGCCGTTGTAATGGTGGCACTGGTTGCAGAGCATGGCGTGCAATATCTTTTTGCTGCTGTGGTGCTGGCAGGTTTGCTGCAAATTTTGTGCGGGGTATTCCGTCTGGGTAAGTTCATCCGGCTGGTACCCTATCCGGTGATGCTGGGCTTTGTAAATGGCCTGGCTATCGTTATATTCCTTGCCCAGTTAGGTCAGTTTAAAGTGCAAAATGCGCCGGGCTCACTGGAATGGATGCAGGGCACCATGCTTTACATCATGCTGGGCCTGGTCGGGCTGACAATGGCAATCATCTATCTGTTGCCTAAGCTGACAAAGGCTGTTCCAGCCTCGCTGGTGGCTATCGTCACCATTACGCTGCTGGTACATGGTCTGGATTTAGAAGCCCGTACCGTTATCGATTTTGTCCGTGATTTACTACCGGCAGATCAAAAAGCCACGGCCACACTGGCCGGTGAGCTGCCAACATTCTCTATCCCTATGGTGCCGTTCACCTGGGATACGCTGATGATTATCCTGCCAACTTCAGTCATTTTATGCCTGGTTGGCTTAATTGAGTCACTGTTAACTCTCACACTTATCGATGAGATGACTGATACCCGTGGTCGCGGAAACAAAGAATGTATCGGTCAGGGTGTGGCAAACACCGTGAACGGTTTCTTTGGTGGTATGGGCGGTTGTGCCATGATTGGACAGTCGATGATCAACATCAACTCCGGTGGCCGTGGCCGTTTGTCAGGTATTACTGCAGCGGTAGTGCTGCTGGGCTTTATCCTGTTTGCAGCGCCGCTGATTGAAATGATTCCCCTTGCTGCACTGGTAGGCGTGATGTTCGTGGTGGTAATCGGTACCTTCGAATGGGCATCGTTCCGCATAATCCGTGGTGTGAATAAGGAAGATGCATTCGTGCTGTTCCTGGTAACAGCGGTAACAGTTATTTCTGACCTCGCCATTGCTGTTGTTGTTGGTGTGATTGTGTCGGCACTGGTATTTGCCTGGAAAGCGGCCCGCTACATTGAAGCAAAAACCCACATCGATGACGATGGCTGGAAGGTTTATGAGCTGCGCGGACCGGTTTTCTTTGGTTCGATTCATCACTTTAAAGAGATGTTTGATGTAGCTAATGACCCGAATGACGTGGTGATCGATTTTAATAACAGCCGCATCTGGGACTCTTCCGGTATCGATGCGCTGGACAGTCTGGCCGGTAAATACGAAGAGCAGGGTAAAAAGCTGCACATCCGGCATATCAGTTCTGAGTGTCGTGGCCTGCTTACAAAAGCCGATAAGTTTGTTGAAATTAATGTCAATGAAGACCCGCGTTATCGGGTAGCAACGGATAAATTAGGTTAAGCCGGTTAGTTGCGCCTGAGGTTGCCGGGCAGGACAAGGTTGGCACTAAAATGGTGCAATTGCAGTGTTGAGGTGCGTGTTTCCGGAAGCAGAATACGCATCTGAATCGCGTAGTTTAAGCTAACTTATTGATCTGTAGACATTGCTCAAACTGGCATCATACCTGCTATATCCAATACATAACCGTAAGTGATATCACGTAGATATCCACATAGCGTGAAGTTAAAGGCCGGCAAGAGCCTGACGCTGTGTAAGGAAACAATTTGTGCACGTTAAGTGCGTATCAGGCAAAGAAGCCCATGTTCAGTTTATCTGAATGTGGGCTTTTTTTATGGCTCAAAGAAAGGGTTAAACAATGACAACATCAACAACACATCCAAAAGTACTCGTTATCGGTAACGGGATGGTTGGTCACCACTTTGTTGAACAACTGGTCGCCAGTGAGTACCCCTGTGACATTACAGTGTTAAGTGGCGAAAACCGTCTGGCATATGACCGTGTTTATCTTTCTTCGTGGTTTACCGGCGCAACGGCAGCCGATCTGGCCATGACAGATGAAGAAACTTATACCAAGTGGGGCGTTAACTATAAGCTGAATGCCTGGGTCGAAAGCATTGACCGTAAGAACAAAACCGTCAGCACCAAAACTGACACCTTTGATTATGATGTGCTGGTGATGGCAACCGGTTCATATCCGTTTGTTCCACCTATACCGGGTAACGACCAGCCTCATTGTCTGGTCTATCGTACCATTGAAGATCTGCAGGCCATTGAAGCTTCAGCAGCAGAAAGCAAAACCGGTGTGGTTGTCGGTGGTGGTCTGCTGGGCCTTGAAGCTGCAAATGCATTAAAGCAAGCCGGTGTAGAAACACATGTGGTTGAATTTGCGCCTCAGTTGATGGCCGTTCAGCTGGACGGGCAGGGCGGTGATCTGCTGCGCACTAAAATTGAAGATTTGGGCGTAACAGTACATACGCAAAAAGCTACCCAAGTGATTGAGGCCGGTGAGCAAAGCCGCTACCGCATGGTGTTTGCCGACGGCTCACACTTAGAAACCGACATGATTTTATTCTCTGCCGGTATTCGTCCGTCGGATGCCCTGGGCCGCTTAGCTGAGCTGGCAGTAGGCGAACGTGGTGGTATTGTCATTAACAATCAGTGCCAGACATCAGACCCCGACATTTACGCTATCGGTGAATGTGCGTTATGGGACAACCGTATTTTTGGTCTGGTTGCGCCGGGCTACACCATGGCCCGTGCGGTTGCAGCAAACATTGCCGGTAAAGAAGGTGAGTTTGCCGGTGCTGACATGAGTACCAAACTTAAACTTATGGGCGTAGAAGTTGGTTCTATCGGTGATGCACATGCCAGAACCCCGGGCGCACTGAGCTATACCTATCACAACCAGCCAGACGGCGTTTACAAAAAGCTGGTGGTTGATGCGGCTCAAAAGCAGGTTATCGGTGCTGTGCTGGTAGGTGATACCAGTGATTACGATACCTTATTGCAATATGCGTTAAACGGCATTGAACTGCCTGAGCACGCTGAATCGCTTATTCTGCCTTCATCGTCAGACAAGCCTGCTCTGGGCGCTGACGCGCTGCCGGATACAGCGACTATCTGTTCCTGTCACAACGTGGCGAAATGCGATATTTCGGCAGCCATCGACGGCGGTTGCTGCAGTGTTGGCGACGTGAAGTCAGCGACCAAAGCGGCAACGGGTTGCGGTGGTTGTGCAGCACTACTTAAAAATGTGGTGGACAGTGAGCTTGAGAAACGTGGTGTGGAAGTGTCAAAAGCCATTTGTGAGCACTTCAACTTTACCCGCCAGGAGCTCTACCACATGGTAAAAGTGGAAGGGATCCGAAGCTTCGATGCACTGCTTGAAAAGCACGGTACCGGTTTGGGCTGTGATGTGTGTAAGCCGGCAGTGGGCTCTATTCTGGCTTCAGTATGGAATGACTACATTCTTACGCAAACTAATTTGCCGCTGCAGGACACCAACGATACCTACCTGGGTAACATGCAAAAAGACGGGACTTATTCCATTGTACCCCGTGTACCCGGCGGTGAAATTACCCCTGAAGGTCTTATCCTGATTGGTGAAGTGGCGAAGAAATATGGTCTGTATACAAAAATTACCGGTGGACAACGTATCGATTTATTCGGTGCCCGTGTAGAGCAGTTACCTGATATCTGGCAGGAACTGGTCGACGGTGGTTTTGAAACCGGCCACGCCTACGCCAAAGCCCTGCGTACGGTTAAATCCTGTGTGGGCAGCACCTGGTGCCGCTACGGTGTACAGGACTCTGTAGGTCAGGCTATTGATCTGGAAAATCGTTACAAAGGCCTGCGTGCACCTCACAAAATCAAATTTGCAGTATCAGGTTGTACCCGTGAATGTGCAGAAGCACAGGGCAAAGACATTGGCGTAATTGCAACGGAAAAAGGCTGGAACCTGTATGTGTGCGGTAACGGCGGTATGAAGCCCCGTCACGCAGACTTATTCGCCACCGATATTGATGATGAAACGCTGGTGAAATATATCGACCGTGTACTGATGTTCTACGTGAAAACTGCTGACAGATTACAGCGCACATCGGTGTGGATGGAAAACCTCGAAGGCGGGCTCGATTATCTTAAATCTGTCGTGATTGATGATGCGCTGGGTATTTGTCAGGAGCTGGAAGATCAGATGCAGGCTGTGGTCGATGCTTATCAGTGCGAATGGAAAACCACACTGGAGTCGCCTGAATCACGTAAGCGTTTCCGTCAGTTTGTGAACAGTAAAGAAGGCGATTCAAACATTCAGTTTGTAGACGAGCGTGGTCAGATCCGCCCTGCCACAGAGGCAGAGAAAATTTCGGGTACATCGCGTATTCCGGTAGAGCTGGTTTAAGGAGACAATATCATGCAAGCATCTGTAGAAATCATGCCGCGCTGGCACGACATCTGTGAACAAAGTGACCTGGTTGCCAACAGTGGCGTGTGCGCCCTGATTGACGAACAACAGGTTGCGATCTTCGCCCTGAACACAGCCGGCGGTACCAACCTTTATGCAGTCTCAAACTGGGACCCTGTAGGTAAAGCCAATGTGATGTACCGCGGCATTGTCGGTTCTGTTAAAGGTGAAGCCGTGATTGCCTCTCCTTTGTATAAAGAGCATTATTCTCTGGTGACGGGGAAATGTGTCGAGAATGAAGCAGTCAGCCTGTCTGTATACGATGTCCGTCTTGAAGACGGCCGCGTACAGGTTGCACTGTAAGATTCCGGTTTAAAAGGTCTGCTGACCAACATTAAAAGCACAGGTAACTACCATGAATCACGCCCGCGCCACAGTAATTTCAGTACAGTCTGCCCCTAAGAGTGTTGCCAGGACACCAACGCTTGCGCAGACAACGTGCCCTTACTGTGGCGTTGGTTGTGGTGTGGACATCACGCTGGAAACAGCAGGCAATAAAACAACGCTTAAAGCCCTTACCGGTACGCCTGAACATCCGGCCAACTTCGGCAGATTGTGTGTAAAAGGCACCAACCTGCTTGAAACCAATGATCTTAATGGCCGCCTGACTCAGCCTCAGATGGGCGGCAAGCCGGTATCCTGGGACACTGCAACCAGCGCCATTGCTGAAAAAATGCAACATGTGATTGATGAGCATGGCCCGGATGCTGTGGCGCTGTATGTTTCAGGACAACTGCTCACTGAAGACTACTACGTCGCCAATAAGTTTATGAAGGGGTATGTTGGCAGCGCGAACATCGACACCAACTCACGACTTTGTATGTCTTCTGCGGTTGCCGCGTATAAACGCGCTTTCGGGGAAGATATCGTACCGTGCAACTACGAAGACCTGGAGCAGACGGATTTGCTCATCCTTACAGGCAGCAACGCCGCCTGGACACATCCGGTGCTGTTCCAGCGTATGGAGCGGGCAAAACGACAAAATCCGGATATGAAAGTGGTTGTGGTTGACCCGCGGGCAACAGATACATCCACGCTGGCCGATTTACACATTCCGTTGAAACCGGGCACTGATGCAGTGCTGTTTAACGGTCTGCTGCATTTTCTGGCACAAAACGGTGGCCTGGATACTGATTTTATTGCCGCTTCAACCAGTGGTTTTGAGGCGGCACTGTCCAGCGCGGCAGAATATTCACTGAGCCGTGTGGCTGAAGAATGTGACGTGCCGGAGCACGATATACTGGCACTGTTCACGCTGTTCCTCGAACGTCAACGAGCCATTACCTTTTTCTCTATGGGTATCAATCAGTCCACCAGTGGTGTAGATAAAGGTAATGCCATTATCAACTGCCATCTGGCAACAGGCAAAATTGGCAAAACAGGCAGCGGACCGTTCTCCATCACCGGACAACCTAATGCCATGGGCGGCCGCGAAGTTGGCGGACTGGCGAACATGCTGGCTGCTCACATGGATATTGATAACGCGCAGCACCGTGATCGGGTGCAACGTTTCTGGCAATCGCCCCGTATGGCTGAAAAACCGGGGTTAAAAGCGGTTGATCTGTTTAAGCGGATTAATGAAGGCAAAGTGAAGTTTGTCTGGATCATGGCCACCAACCCCGTGGTGAGCATGCCAAACCGCTGTGAAGTCGAAGCGGCACTGAGCAAATGCGATATGGTTGTGGTATCGGATATGGTGACCAAAAACGATACTCTGAAGTTTGCTCATATTGCGCTGCCGGCATCCGGCTGGTCAGAAAAAAACGGTACAGTAACCAATTCAGAAAGACGTATTTCACGCCAGCGCGGTTTACTGAAACCGGCAGGTGAATCCAGACATGACTGGCATGCGTTGTGTGCTGTGGCTGCAAAGATGGGGTTTGCAGAACATTTTGATTACCAGCACCCGGCTGAAATCTTCGATGAACATGCCCGCCTGACCGCTTTTGAGAATAACGGCGACCGTGCTTTGGATTTGGGCGGTCTTAGCGGCTTAACAATTGCGGAATACGATAACTTCCGTCCTGTGCAATGGCCGGTGCCGGAAAAAACAGTAGCCGGCGCGACGCGCTTGTTTGCTGATGGCGCATTTTTCACCGCAGATAAAAAAGCCCGTTTTATCGCGATTTCCCCCCGTTTGCCCGAACAGCAAACCACAACAGCATTTCCGTTTGTACTTAATACCGGTCGCAGTCGTGACCAGTGGCATACCATGACCCGCACCGGTAAAGCAGGGAAATTACTCAAGCATGCACCGTATTCTCAACTGTCTTTGCACCCTGAAGATATAAAAGCGCTTGGACTGTCAGCACAGGAACTGGTTGCTGTGAACAGCGCCTGCAATACCGGTGAGCCGGTTATTTTACCTGTGGTTGAAGATAAACAACTGCGTAAAGGCAATTGCTTTGCGCCTATTCACTGGTCTGCTACCTGGGGCTCTAACCTGACACTTGGGGCGTTATTTAATGGCGCCCACGATCCCTTATCCGGACAGCCTGAACTGAAACAGGGCGCGGTGAGTGTTGCTGCAGTCAGTTTTAATTTACACGGACAAATGATTATCAGCGACGCTGATGTGGCAGCGGTTCTGTCTCCGGCTTTTGATTACTGGGCGAAAACTACCACTGACGGCGGCACGGCCTTCCGTATTGCCAGCAATAATGACACCGGGAGTCTGTTCAGCAGTTTAAAATGCGTGCTCCCCGCGCTCTGGTTACTCGTTACCCGTCAGCATGAAAAAGGGCTGACGGTCATCGCAACCAGTGAGAATCGTTTGGTTTTCGGTTTATGGCTGGAACAGAGCTACTGGGCGTTACCTGATGAGTGGCTGGACAGTTGTCTGCAACAGGACGACATCTCTTCAGAGTTGCTGGCTAATCTGTTGCGCGGTACACCTGATGAAGCGTTCCTCAACGGAAAACTGGTATGCAGTTGCTTCTCCGTCAGGGAAAAAACTATTGAAACTGCCATACAGGCAGGTTGCTCATCTGTCGACGGACTGGGCAATGAACTTAAATGCGGTACTAACTGCGGTTCCTGCAAACCGGAACTGCAAAAGATGCTCGACAGTTATTCTTCTACTCAAACTGCAAAAGCAGTGACACCTGAGGTGATTCTCCATGATTAATTCAGCCATCACAAAACTGCCGCAAATGTTCTTCCGTAAGCTGATGACCGGCCAGCAACGTCACCGTGTCATGCAGCCAGCGACGCCGGCATCCCTGACGGATGAGAAAAAACAGGGACAGGTGTTTATTGTCGGCGCCGGTCCGGGCGATGCAGAGTTGCTGACAATCAAAGCATGGAAGTGCCTGCAGCAGGCCGATGCGGTGTTATTTGACTGGCTGGTGGATGAGTCTGTCATTGCAGAAATTCCCCGTCATGTAAAAACGGAATTCGTGGGTAAGCGGGCTGGCAAGCATTCAATGGTGCAGGATGATATTTGCAAGCGGGTGGTTGAACTGGCCCAGTCAGGATTAAATGTGGTGCGGTTGAAGGGCGGGGACCCGGCTGTTTTTGCCCGTACCTGTGAGGAAACCGCTGCGCTTGAAGCCGCTGACATTCCGTTTGCCATTGTGCCCGGGATCACTGCCGCTTCAGGGGCTTCGGCTTATACCGGCATTCCTTTAACAGAGCGCAACTGCGCGCAGTCGGTAACATTAACCACCGCCAGTTTTAAAGATAAAAACCAGATGCCCGACTGGGCAACGCTTGCAGATACCATGCAGCGTCAAACTGTTGTGGTTTACATGGGATTGTCCCGGTTGAGCAAAATCACGTCTGAGCTGGTGGATGCCGGTATTCGTGAAACCCTTCCGGTGGCGGTGATTGAAAACGCTTGCACTCCCAACCAGCAAGTGATCACCGGCACTGTTTCTTCTATCGCTGAACAGGTAACGTCAGCAAACCTGCAAGGTCCTGCTTTGTTGATCTTCGGAGAGGTGGTAAAGTCTCGCCAACAGGTCTCCACAGCGCTGCTTCAGCAGGTAACCCATGTCGCAGGAATTTAGTCAGTACATCAAAATAATAGGAAAGGGTCAGAAAGGCAGCCGTAGTCTGACCCGCGAAGAAGCATTCACCGCGATGAGAATGCTGCTGGCCGGCGAAGTGACCGGTGATCAACGGGGCGCATTTTTAATGTTGCTCCGTACCCGCGAAGAAACCCCCGAAGAAGTCATTGGTTTTGTTCAGGCATGCCATCAACTTATCCCGCAAGATTTAGCCACACTCAAACCTGACGTAGATATTGGTTGTTATGCCGGTAAAAGACGCCAGTTGCCCTGGTACCTTTTATCTGCAGCTTTGCTGGCAAAAACAGGCAAACGGGTTTTTCTGCACGGTGCCCATGAACCCGGTTCCGGTCGGTTATATGCCAGCCACGTGCTGCCAACGCTGGGCTTACAGGCTGTAACATCAATCAGCGAAGCGAAGTCTCAACTGGACAGCTTCAATGCCAGCTATCTGGATTTAGGCGTGGTTCTGCCGCCGCTGAATACGTTAATAAAGCTCCGCGAAGTTTTTGCGCTGCGTTCCTGTGCGAATACGTTGGCGCGGTTACTGAATCCTACGGTAGCCCCGTATTGTGTGCAGGGTGTTTATCACATGCATCTTGACCACAAACACCGGCACGTCAATGAAGCCTTCACTGCGTGGGATTCATTGTGTTTCCGTGGGGATGGTGGCGATCCGGAAGTGAACAGTGAAAGGCCTACGGATTTGTTTATTACCCGTAATGGTGAAACGGAAACGGCGGTGTTACCTGCTTTTACGGAAAAGTGGGCTATGAAAGACAGGGAAATGGACATTGCTGATATGCTGGCTTTCTGGCGCGGCGATATTCAGCATCAATATGGTGAGCAGGCCGTTCATGCGACACTGGTGAGCTATCTGATGCTGACAGATTCCTTGTCATCTGAGGAAGCCGCGAAGCTGGCTGTTACTCTCTGGCAAAACAGAGACAAGCAAGCTTTACCCTTCACTCAGTCTTTTTAAGGCTGAATTTTCCATCTTGCCGTTGCCGGCAACATTCTGCATTTTATGGCGCAAATCAGGCAGTTTAACTGCCTTTTTTGTTAATTTAATGTTTGTTTGCACCGTAATGATACACGTCGGCGGGTTTCTATTTGCATCCCAATTGAGCGCAATGCGCGCTTTTTGTGCACAAATTTGAAACACCCTTTACCTTTTCTAATGCTGAATTTCAATAAGTGACTGATATTAAGGGTTTTTAACTTTTGGCATACCTGATGCAATAGTTAATTTGCGATAGTTACTGCTTATTAAAAGAACATTAATAGTAACGCGCTTACAACTTATTCATGCTCCAAAGTGATTTGGAGTGCGGCAACGAAGCCCACCACCTTAGCGGTCATTCGCTAAGGTGGTGGGTTTTTTTTTGGCAACGAGGAACCCACATGAAAGCGTCAAAACCGTTATTTGGTCTGACAAAGAAAGTAATAGCGCTGGCATCTACGCTGGCTCTGTCGTTGACAATGGCAGGCGCAAGCGTCTCAGCTGTTACAGCACAGGAAATTGACTGGCCCGAGAAAGAAGAACTTAAATTCGGCTTTATCAAACTGACTGATATGGCACCTCTGGCTATTGCGTATGAGAAAGGTTTCTTCGAAGACGAAGGTTTGTATGTCACGCTGGAAGCGCAGGCAAACTGGAAGGTTCTGCTCGACCGTGTTATTGACGGTCAGCTTGACGGTGCACATATGCTGGCCGGACAGCCTCTGGGTGCAACCATCGGTTTCGGTACTGAAGCGCACATTATTACTGCATTCAGCATGGACTTAAACGGTAACGGTATCACCGTCTCCAACGACATCTGGAAGGAGATGGAAAAGCACATCCCTCAGGAAAACGGTCAACCGGTTCACCCGATTAAAGCGGATTACCTGAAGCCGGTAGTCGACAGTTACCGTGAAGCGGGCAAGCCTTTCAATATGGGCATGGTATTCCCGGTATCTACCCACAACTACGAGCTGCGTTACTGGCTGGCGGCCGGTGGTATTCACCCGGGCTTCTATGCACCGCACAAAGGTGACACATCCGGTCAGATTGATGCTCAGGCACTGCTGTCTGTGACACCTCCGCCGCAAATGCCGGCCACGATGGAAGCGGGTACCATTTACGGTTATTGCGTAGGTGAACCGTGGAACCAGCAAGCCGTGTTTAAAGGCATTGGTGTACCGGTTATTACCGACTATGAAATCTGGAAAAACAACCCGGAAAAAGTATTCGGTGTCAGCAACGAATGGGCCGAAAAGTACCCGAACACGCACCTTCGTGTTGTAAAAGCGATGATCCGTGCAGCGATGTGGCTGGATGAAAACAACAACGCTAACCGTCCTGAAGCGGTAAAAATTCTCTCTAAACCTTCATATGTTGGTGCAGACGAAGCGGTACTGGCAAACAGCATGACAGGTACATTTGAATACGAAAAAGGCGACAAGCGTGAGGTGCCTGATTTCAACGTATTCTTCCGCTACAACGCTACTTACCCGTACTACAGCGATGCGATCTGGTATTTAACGCAAATGCGTCGTTGGGGTCAGATCTCTGAAGCGAAACCTGACAGCTGGTATATGGACATGGCGAAGAAAGTGTATCGCCCTGACATCTACGCCGTTGCTGCTAAAGCGCTAATCGCGGAAGGTAAAGCGAAAGCTGCAGAATTCCCGGATTTCGACTCAGAATCCGGTTTTAAACCACCTCAATCAGAATTCATTGACGGCGTAACGTACGACGGTACTAAGCCCAATGCTTATCTGGAAAGCTTTGGTATCGGCCTGAAAGGCGACACCGTACTTTAATTACGCATACGGGAGACGAACATGAGCAAGTCAGCGTCATTAGTCACATCCATTGGATTAAAAGAAGGCAACATGGGTAAGGTCATATTATCAAACCTGCAAGCGTTGTTGTTGCCAGTCATTGGTTTACTGCTTTTCCTCGCCGTCTGGAACGGGGTAGCAAAAACCATCGATACGTCACTGGGCCAGTTCCCTGGTCCGGCACAGGTATGGACGCAGGCGCTGACCCTCATGGACGAACACAATGCGCAACGTGAAAAGGCTGACGCATTTTACGAGCGTCAGGAAGAACGTAATGCTGCGCGGGTAGCAAAGGACCCGGACTATGTACCGAAAATTCGTCTTTTTACCGGCGCACCAACCTTCTTTGATCAAATCTGGACAAGCTTGTACACCGTTATGGTCGGCTTTGTTATTGCGTCGGTCATCGCTGTACCGGTAGGGATAATGTGCGGACTAAGCAAGTCTGCTTACACCGCGATTAACCCTCTTATCCAGCTTTTCAAACCTGTGTCTCCGTTGGCCTGGCTGCCACTGGTAACGATGGTAGTCAGTGCCCTTTACGTGTCAGACGACCCGATGTTTTCCAAGTCATTTGTCACTTCTGCATTCACGGTATCACTGTGCTGTTTGTGGCCAACACTGATCAATACGGCTGTGGGTGTATCTAACATCGACAAAGACCTGGTGAATGTAAGCCGCGTACTGCGTCTCAAGCCGCCTACGCACCTGACTAAAATTGTTTTACCTGCCTCAATTCCGATGATCTTTACCGGTTTGCGCTTGTCGCTGGGTATTGGCTGGATGGTGTTGATTGCCGCAGAAATGCTGGCACAAAACCCGGGGCTGGGTAAATTCGTTTGGGACGAGTTCCAGAACGGCAGCTCAGAATCACTGGCCCGAATTATGGTTGCTGTACTGACTATCGGTGCCATCGGTTTCGTACTGGACCGCATCATGCTGATGTTTCAGCGCATGGTGAGCTGGGACAAAAACAGCGTATTACGCTAATCAGGAGAAACAGATATGACTGCAAAACATCTTGAACTGACGCAGGTAGGTATCGATTTTCCTACCCCGAAAGGCCCGTTCACTGCTTTACGGGACGTAAACCTGAAAATCAGCAAAGGCGAATTCGTATCATTAATCGGGCATTCAGGGTGTGGTAAGTCCACCGTACTGAACATCGTTGCCGGTTTACATCAGGCAACTTCCGGCGGTGTCATTCTGGACAACGCTGAAGTGAAAGAGCCCGGTCCGGAGCGGGCGGTAGTATTCCAGAACCATTCTTTGCTGCCCTGGCTGACCGTTTACAAAAACGTAGAGCTTGCTGTTAAGCAAACTCTGCGTGGTAAGTCTAAAGCCGAAATCAAAGACTGGGTTATGCACAACCTTGAGCTGGTGCATATGACCCATGCGATCGACAAGCTGCCTTCGGAAATTTCCGGCGGGATGAAACAGCGTGTTGGTATTGCCCGCGCACTGGCTATGGAGCCCAAAGTACTGCTCATGGACGAACCCTTCGGTGCCCTTGATGCACTGACCCGTGCCCATTTGCAGGATTCACTGATGGACATTCATGCTGATCTTGGTAACACCGTCATCATGATTACCCATGACGTGGATGAAGCCGTTTTGTTGTCTGACCGCATCGTCATGATGACCAACGGTCCGGCAGCAACAGTGGGTGAAATTCTGGATATTAATCTGCCAAGACCACGGGATCGTCTGGTGCTGGCAGATAACCCGGAATATAACCATTACCGCCATGAAGTACTCACCTTCCTGTACGAAAAACAGAAAAAAGTTGAGCCGGTAAACAGCCGTCAAAAAGATTCAAAAAACACTAAGGCTACATCAGCAAAAAAGTCTGATGCTGCCTGACTAAAGCACACTATTTAACAAAAACAATAGGATAGCTCAGCTGCAAGGCACGGGCGGGCTATCTCTGTCTCAAAATCAGAGGAACACACGATGAAACTAACTGCAATGTACCCGCGCACACTGCTTGCTGTTGCGCTCACAGGTGTCTTTTCCCCGGCTATGGCAGCCGACTGGTATGACGCAATGAAAGAAACCACTGCCACGGCAGCGTTTAATTTGCGGTATGAGGGTGTGCAACAGGATAACGCGCTGGCTGACGCTGATGCCCTGACGTTACGTACGATGGTGGGAATTACATCCGGCAGCTACAAAGGCTTTTCTTTCACTGCTGAAATGGAAGATGTGCGTATTGCTTTAGGGCAGGGCGATTACTCAGTGCCACCGGCCGGTTACCAGGCGGGTGAATATTCCGTTATCGCAGACCCTGAAACCACCGAGCTGCACCAAGGATTTGTACAATATAAAAATGAAGGCCTGACCATCAAAGGTGGTCGTCAGATTATTGCACTGGACGGTCACCGCTTTGTCGGCCACGTGGGCTGGCGTCAGGACTGGCAAACCTTCGACGGGGTAACCGCAAAGTACACGTCCGGTAATATGTCTGCATTTTACGGGTATGTTACCCAACGTAACCGTATTTTCGCTGAAGCGGCAGACCTGGACAGTAAAGATCACCTGCTAAACCTGTCTTACAGCAGCGATATCGGTAAGTTCACGGCGTATGCTTACTTACTGGAAGTGGATAACGGTATTGATAACGGACTCGATACCTACGGCATCAGCTATGCCGGCAGCACCTCTACGGATTCCGTGAAGTGGATTTATAATGCTGAATATGCCACGCAAACCAGCGATACCCCGGCGGCCAGCTATGATGCCGATTATTATATGTTAGAAGGTGGGGCAGTGGTTTCCGGTATCACGGCTAAAGTGACTTATGAAGTGCTGGGTTCAGACAACGGCATGTACGGCTTTTCTACACCGCTGGCGACCCTGCATAAGTTTAACGGCTGGACGGATCAATTCCTTGCTACGCCGGCACAGGGTCTTGAAGACCTGGCCTTTACCGTCAGTGGCGGTCTGGCAGGTGGTAAATGGCTGGCAGCTTACCACGCGTTTGATGCAAATGAAGCCACTGAAGGGGTCAGTGATCTCGGTAGTGAAATCAATGTACAATACGTCACAACTGTAGCTGAGCATTTCACACTGGGTCTGAAATACGGTACGTATTCTGCCGGTGATATTAAAGTGGACACTGACAAAGTATGGGTTTGGATCGGCGCGAAATTCTAAGTCATGAAACCGCAGGGTTAGTACTCTGCGGCGGCAAGTCATCCAGAATGGGGCGGGATAAATCCCGCCTGACACTGAATGGTTTGACGCTGCTGGATACTACCCGGCAAACAATGTCAGGTGTTTGTGAGATGGTTTACACCCTTGGCAAAACAGACTGCGATTTTACCGATTTATACGAAGATAAAGGGCCGGCTATGGCCCTTTTCAGTATGCTCGGCCAGGCCCGTATTCAGGATGGTGCCAGATTACTGGTTATGCCGGTAGACATGCCCCTTTGTACTGCCGCGTGCCTGAAAGCAATTCTGCAGGAGAGCCGCCAGCGTGAGACCAGCGTATATACCAGTGATGCTATCATGCCACTGGTGATCTGCTACTCGCAGCAGGGCATGAATAACCTCAAACAATGCGTTAAAGAACAGCCTTCATTATCCTTGCGCAGATTACTCAATTGTTTCGGCTGCGAAGCAGTAGCCCTGCCACAATTTGCAGACGAATTGATGAATGTGAATAACCCTGATGACTGGCAGCAGGTGCTGGACAGAAAAAGCAGTGAGTAGGTTTGTCTGAACGAAAATGAAAAATTACGTAAAGTGGTGAATGCGGCGGAACCTTATATGATGCGATTCCGGCCGGCTTTTTTTGCATCGTAAAGTGCTCTGTCAGCCTCATCAAATGCCTGCCCAAATGGAGCGCCTTTAGTTGCTTCAGCGACACCGAAACTACAAGTGGCAGTAAACTCAAAACCAGCAAACGAAAGTTGTGAGATATTTTCTCTTAACGTAGCGGCAACCTGTCTGGCCCTGTGTACATTTGTCCGGGGTAAAAGTAAAACAAACTCGTCTCCGCCAAACCGCCCGAACACATCACTTTTGCGTAATTTTTTACGCACACAAATAGCAATTTCTCTGAGTACACTGTCACCCACAGAGTGCCCGTAGGTGTCGTTAATCACTTTGAACTTGTCCACATCAAACACAATCAGGCTGACCGGCTTGTCGTAACGTGCCGCGTATTTGAGCTGCTGTTCAGCCAGAGCTGTGAAGTGTTCACGGTTTAAGGCCTGCGTCAGATAATCTATATGTACTTTTTCAAACAGTGCCCGGTTGTCCGCTGCCAGTGCAGGGACGCACATAGTAAAGTAAGCACTACAGGCGATGACATTAATGCCGAACTGGTAAATATAGGCCTGCGTGTCTACACCAATAACCGCCACTATTGCCGCAGTCAAAACACTCACTGCAGCCAGGCTGATACTGGCTCTGAATGGCGTCTCAGTAAATACAATCCAGGTGACAGGAATAGCGAGAAAAAAAATGAAGCATGCTATCTCCTCTGAGTTAAGCCATTCTGCCGTGATTAAAATTATGCTTAATAGCAAACCTGTCAGTACCAGTTTCCAGATAAACGTCGAAAGGGCTTTCGGGCGATCATAAAAATTAATTTCCGGCATGAATGAGTAACGTGGAAATAAACGGGTGACAATACCGGCAAAGATCGGGGTCATAACCACAACACCCGTCATATCCCCAATCCACCAGGCAATCAGGCTGTCGACGCCATCGTAAGAATAAATCAGAGCCAAACCGCTTGCCGCCAGAATCAGACTGCTGACAGCGGCAATCAGCAAAAATCTGGTCACAAGAGTGACTAAGTTAAAAGACGCTGAAAGCGCCATCTGGCGCTTAAGCAGTAACGCGCCTCCACCATACAGGAACGTGTGCAGGGTGGCGAAGATACTGCCGGAAGCTAACAGTTCAGCGGTATCCCTGGCCGTATTAAATAAGCTGTTTTCCCAGAATGTAGAGAGCATGCAGGCAAGCCATACAGCAAGCGTTGCAGATCTGCTTCCCATGAGTAAGAAAGCTGCAAAGGTAAGTCCTGCAGGAGGAAACCAGAGACTCGCGTGGGGTGCATACTCCAGAAATACGGACAGCCTCCAGAGTAATAACCACAGTGGAAGCAGCAGACAACATTTAATTACAGCAGAGAAATTTAACAAGGATCCAGCACAGCATACGAGTAACTATACTTCCATCATAAAACGACCCTCTTGTTGTTCCAAATAAAACTGGAGCTTTTACCTGAAGACAAAAAGGTAAAGAGAAAAGTACAGTGCTTGTCTCATCGTGTGAGAGCGATTTGCAGACATCCCTCAGCTCAAACAGGCTAAGCCTTGTCACCGCTTTTCAGCCATCCCTTCTCAACGGCCAAATCAAGTTGTTCGTTTACATAGCGCCATAAGCCCGGGGCGGCTTGCTGCAAGTGGGCGTTGCGGGCAAGAATTTTCTCTTTCGCTACCCCGTGACGCACCCAGCTTCCGCCTTCTGCTGCCATGTTCTGAAACACCGGTAATACTCTGTCCATGGCTTTGGCAAATTTAGCGTCGGGTGTTTCTGCAGCTTCAAACTCGTGCCACAACGCCAGCAAGGTTTCCCCCTGGCCCCGGGGAAGTAATCCGAAGATGCGCTCTGCGGCGGCAAATTCTTTTTCTTCCTGCTCAGCATGATCGGCCGCTCCAGCAAAAGCGAACATATCGCCGGCGTCGATTTCAACCAGGTCGTGGATAAGAATCATCTGTATGACACGGTGAATATTCACGTTTTGTTCTGCATAGGGTGCCAGCACCGATGCCATTAACGCCACGTGCCAGCTGTGTTCGGCACTGTTCTCCTGTCGGTCACCATCGCAGGGCAGACGGACCTGACGTTTTACAGCTTTGAGATTATCGAGCTCACGGATAAAAGCGGCCTGAGCCTGAATATCTGTCATAAAAAGCGTTCCTGTGTAGCAAAGAAAAAACGCGCCGTGCGGCGCGTTTTAAGTGATTTATAAAAAGCTTACTGTGTAGACAACCACACGATCAGGTCTTTCACGTCATCCATGGTCATGCCCTGGGTGAACGTTGCCTGATAACGGCCATTCACGATGAATGATGGCGTACCACGAACGTAGGCGCGGTATTGATCCTGCAACTTGATGTTCTTCTTCACCATGTTGTTTACGCCGAAGCTGGCAGCCAGCTTATCGAACTCGGCCGGATCAACATCGTTAACAACGAACAGGTTTTTCAGATCAGCCAGATTTGTTACCGGTGCACGTTGCTCATGAATATACTTGAAGATTGCGCCGTTCAGCTTGTCTTCTTCTTTCATTGCACGGCCAATCATCATGGCACGGGTAGCATCGTTCTGTGCTTCTTCTGAGGCGCCGGGCATAAAGTTCACGTGAATTTTTGTGAACCTGGTGCCGGCAGGCAGATCTTTCTTAATTTCAGCTACAACCGGCTCGAAGCGGTAGCAGTGACCACACCAGAATGAATGGAACTCATACACTTCCGGTTTGGCTGTCGCCGGCTCATCCAGTACTTTATAGTGCGTACCTTCTTTCCATTTAACGTCATCTGCACAGGCCTGCAACGGGATCATCAGTGCCGCCAGCAGAAATAAACCTATTTTTTTCATTGTTTAACAATCCGTAAAACCAAAATACAAAAAAAGAGTACCACAGCAATTCCCGTCCGGGTAGCGTACGCGACAAGTCGCTCACATCTCAGGGCTAGTAACCCAGTTTTAGCGGCGGTTCATGCAGGGCTGCCAGCTGTTCCTTCAGTGCCAGAATTTGTCCTTCCCAGTATTTGTCTTCGGCAAACCAGGGGAATGCACGGGGGAAAGCGGGATCTTCCCAGCGCTGTGACAGCCATGCCATATAGTGCACCATACGCATCGCACGCAGGGGTTCTAACAGGGTCAGCTGGCTGTTATCGAATGAATGAAATTCTTCATAGGCTTCGACCAGCACATCGAGCTGCAACATCTGCTGCTGCCTGTCACCGCAAAGCATCATCCACAAATCCTGAATGGCCGGCCCGCTGCGGCAGTCGTCCAGGTCGACAAACATGGGGCCGTCGCGCCACAAAATATTGCCGGGGTGACAATCGCCATGTAAGCGGATAAGGGTTGAATTATGGTAGCGCTGGCGGGCTTCTTTGATCAGCGGATCGAGAATAGCGAAAAAAGCGGTTTCCAGATGTGACGGCAGCAAGCGGCTGCGGGTGAGTACATCTCTTGGTGCATCCAGAAAGCTCTGAGTATTCAGCTCAGGCCGGTGAACAAAGGGTTTAGCCTGAGCCACACGGTGAATTCGGCCAATGAAGCGGCCCATCCATTCAATCTGGTCAAGGTTGTCGACTTCAAACTGTCTGCCGCCTACCGATGGAAATACCGCAAAGCGGAATCCGCAAGCCTGCTGCATAGTTTTGCCATCGATGGCAAGCGGTGCTACCAGAGGAATATCGGCACCGGCCAGCTCCAGAGCAAAGGCGTGTTCTTCGAGGATCTGCTCATCTGTCCAGCGACCGGGACGGTAAAATTTGACCACCAGGCGCTGACCGTCTTCGGCTTTAAACTGATATACGCGGTTTTCGTAACTGTTCAGCGCCAGTAAACCGGACTCAGGATAAATGCCACAGGTTTCCAGCGCGTCTAAAACAGTATCCGGGCTGAGCCCAGAAAAGGCGAAATCACCCTGAGGTGTTTCACCGGTAGAGGAATTTTGTTGGTTCATTGACTTCCACAACATTGCCCTCAGCATCCTGAGTACGGACACGGAATGATATTTCCGTTACCGCCTCGCTGAGGTTCTTCGGAGAGGTTTCCAGAGATATTGGCATACTGAAGACTTCTCCGCCACCCACAGTCACGGTTGTGTCACCCAAAATGTTGTAATCGGGCAGGCCTTCGACCTGAATGGTATAGGTGTGGGTGTCCTGAGATTTATTCAGAATCTTAATGGTGTAGACGTTTTCCACGTTGCCTTTACCGTTTTCCCTGTACAGAGAATTACGGTCGCGGATTAAATCCACTTCCAGCGGCGTGCGGGTGGCAATGTCGGCAATAAGTAACCCGACCATCAGCAGCAGGACGATCAGGTAGCCTATCAGTTTGGGTCTGACGATATGGGTGGTTCCGCCGGTCAGCCTTTCCTCAGAGGTAAAGCTGATAAGCCCCTTTGGATAATTCATTTTTTCCATAACGCCGTTACAGGCATCCACGCAGGCGCCGCAGTTAATGCATTCGTATTGCAGACCGTTACGGATATCGATACCGGTGGGGCAAACCTGCACACACAAGTTACAGTCGATGCAGTCTCCCAACTGTTTTGTCGCCAGATCTTCATGACTGAGCTTACGGGGGCGGGGCCCGCGTTTTTCACCACGGTTATAATTGTATGACACGGTGAAGGTGTCTTTATCAAACATGGCAGACTGGAAACGGGCATACGGACACATGTGGGTGCACATGATTTCACGCATCCATCCGGCATTACCGTAGGTGCAGAAGGTAAAAAACAGAATGGAAAATACTGACCAGAAGCCGGCATTGAAGGTGAAAAAATCGATAAACAACTGTCCGATTGGCGTGAAGTATCCCACAAACGTCAGTGAGGTCAGCAGGGCAATGGCAATCCAGGCGCTGTGCTTAAGTGTTTTGCGCCAGAACTTGTCGAAGTCCATGGCCCTTTCATCCAGCTTGATACGCTTATTTCGGGGGCCTTCAATTTTCTCCTCGCACCAGATATACATGTAGACCCAGGTAGTTTGCGGGCACATAAAACCACACCACACACGGCCTGCAAATGTGGTAACAAAAAACAGGGCGAAAGCACCGACGATAAATATGTAAGCGAGCAGGGTAAGGTCCTGAGGCCATAACGTCAGGCCGAAGATGGTAAACCGCTGCTCCATGATATCGAGAAGAATGGCCTGATGGCCGTCATAGCGGATCCAGGGGATCACGGCGAATAAACCCAGGAAGATAAAACCGAACAGGCGGCGGAACGTTTCGATGGGGCCCTTCACCGCGCGCACATAAATCTGACTGCGTGCCGACTGGCGTTTATGACTTACGCCGCCGGCGGGCTGGTGTACTTTTACCGTGGATACTTGTTTAACCTGAATTTGTTCGCTCATTAGGCAACCTTAACTGGCACAGGTGTGTAGTGTACTGCGGGCAGTATAACAAGTGTATGTCTGCCACACTTAATATAGATCAAATAAACCCCTTCTGTGCATACTACTCAGGCTTATAAAACCTCATAAATAAGTATGAAAACAAATCTGTTGCACTTGACGTTAAGCGGTTAAATTATCTACAGGGCTAATTGTCTCCAATGATTTATTACCGGGCGGGGAACGGGCCGGGGTAGTCAGAAAACAACAGGAAAAAGTAAAGCAGATGTGGCGTAGTTTTGTGGTAGTTTCAGAGATTGTAGTACTGGTCTTTGTGCTTCGTTTACCCTTCGTCCAGTACATGTTTAAAGACGCACAGGATGTGGTCGGCCAGTGGTATGCCTATGTGGCTACCTGGCAGGACAGAAATGAACTGGCTGAGCTTCACACAATCAGTGCAGCACAACGGGACCAGTTTCGTCCCTTCCAGCAGGAATACGTGGACGGCATTATGGCGAGCCGCCACAATGTGCAAATATTCCATAAGAAATTCTGCGGTACAGACAACATCAATCCTTATATCCACGGTGCGCAACTGGCGCAGTTTTGCTACTCAATAGAGACCACCGGCCTGCTGGCGATGGACTACTGAACGCGGTTCAGCTTCCATTCATCTTTTCATGCTTTAATAATGGTGATTTAGCGGAACAATCTGCTTAATCACTGCTCTAACAAAGTGTCTGCTTATTGTCCGTGCGGGAATTCGCAAAAGAGGCGTGGTAAATCCACTCAAAGCAGGCACCGGATAACCGGAGAATGTTTTCGCCGCCCGCGGGCAACGCGGCCGAAATTATCGGGGAGATGCAAAGCATGAACACATTGATTAAAACTGCACTGGTTTCCTTGACCGCCGGCAGTTTACTGCTGTCTGTACAGGCATGGTCTGCCACCACAGAAATTACCTGGGAAAAGCCGGAGAAGTACACTGATGTACGTCCTGCTAATGAAAGCCGGGTGAAATTCCGTGAACGCACATTTAAAGCGCTGGACGAATACTTCGCCAAACTGGCAGAGAAGCTGCCTGAAAAAGACAAGCTGGCGATCACGGTGACAAATCTGGATCTTGCCGGCCAGGTGTGGCCAAGCAGCTTTGTCTTTGGCAACGCTACCGGCACCGATGTTCGCATTGTGAAACGGGTGGACATTCCGCGTATTAAATTCAGCTACACCCTCACTAACGAAGCGGGCAAAGTAGTGAAGAGTGCAGATGTCGACTTAAAGGATATGGGATTTTTAGATAACCCCCGTACCTTCACCCAAAATACGCACCTGGGTTACGAAAAAGCCATGATAAAAGAATGGTTTAACGAAGAGATGGCCAGCGCGCTGGTACAAAACTAACCTGTTATCTCACCACTTTCTTCAGTGCCCTGAATCCCCGGGGCACAACCCCTTCCTTGTACATCAATTTTCTCTGATATACCTGCATCCCTTTGCTGTCAGGGAGTACAGACCATATGGTCAAAAAAGTACCGCTGCTGGCCAAAAAATTGTCATTTCTTTGTAGTAATTTCTTTATACTCTGCAACTGCACTTTGGGATAGTTTCTAATTACAAGCAGGAGCACTAATAATGAAAGCACCAATCCTGCTTCCTCTCGTATTGGGGATATCAGCATCTGCCATTGGCGATGAACTGCTTATTTCTCAGTATGTTGAAGGGAGTAGCTCTAATAAAGCGATAGAAATCTATAACCCGACAGACAGCGCGGTATCACTGACTGGTTATACACTGTCCATCTATTTCAACGGAAACACTGCAGCGGGCGCGAACATCGAACTTACAGGTTCAATCGCAGCGCAAAGTACACAAGTTATTGCCAGTTCAAGTGCCGGAGACACTTTGAAGGCATTGGCTGATGTGCTGACTTCACAGTCCATGTTTAATGGTGATGACGCCATTGTTCTGACTGACAGCAGCGGTAACGTTCTTGACAGTATTGGCCAGGTTGGCGTTGATCCCGGTTCTTCCTGGGGCAGCGGCAGTGTAACCACAGCGAACGACACACTCATACGTTTAAGCAGTGTTGCCGGTGGCGATACTGACCCGTTTGATGCCTATGATACGTCGGAATGGGAAGGTCTGGCTCAGGATGATTTCACAGGCCTGGGCAGCCACGATTACACCGGTGGTGGTGATGACGGCGGCGATGATGGCAGTGGCACCGGCGGCGGTGACGAAGACTTAAGCGGTGTTTGTACAAACTGTCCTGATCTGGACAAAGTTGCAGATGCCGGCGAATTTGATGTTGCTTCATACTACGCAGCGGTTCAGGCTGAAATCGATGCCAGTTCCGACACCTCTGTTATCCGTCAGGTACTCAGTGAAACCATTTCCGGTCAACGGGTGCTGACTTATTCTGAAGTCTGGACGGCATTAACGGAAACCGATGAAGATCCTGCAAATCCGGATAACATCATTCTGATTTATTCCGGCAAATCGATTCCTAAGTCAGAAAACGGCTCCGGCGAGTATTCCAGCCAGCCTGACTACTGGAACCGTGAGCACAGCTGGCCAAAGAGTCATGGCTTCAGCAGCTCGTCAAATGAAGCTTATACCGATATTCAGCACCTGCGACCGTCTGACATTACCGTTAACAGCAGCCGCAGCAACCTGGATTTCGACAATTCCGACAACGCCCTTTCTGAAGCGCCGGCCAACCGTATCGACAGTGACTCTTTCGAGCCACGGGATGAGGTAAAAGGCGACATCGCGCGGATGATGATGTACATGGATATGCGCTATGAAGGTGCCGGCAGCGATGTTACGCCGGACCTGGTACTGGTTGACCGTATTACCTCAAATGGTGAAGCGGCGCTGGGCAAACTGTGTACGCTGATTGCCTGGAGCAATGCTGATCCTGTAGATGCAGACGAAACCCGTCGTCACAGTGCCATCTATGAATATCAGGGCAACCGTAATCCGTTTGTCGACCATCCTGAATGGATCGACTTATTTTACGATGCAGACAGCTGTGGTGATGTAACAGCGCCCGATCCTGAGCCGGAGCCGGAGCCCGATCCGGAACCACAACCTTCCGGCAGCGGTGCACTGATGCTCACCGGTGTATTTGACGGCCCGTTATCCGGCGGTACACCTAAAGGTATCGAATTACTGGTAACGCAGAACATTGATGATCTCAGTGTGTGTGGTGTCGGCGGCGCGAATAATGGTGGCGGTTCTGACGGTCAGGAATTCACTTTCCCTGCGGTATCAGCTGTGGCCGGCCAATTCATTTATGTTGCCAGCGAGGCCACAGGGTTCGCAGACTTCTTCGGTTTTGCACCGGATTACACCAGTGGTGCTATGTCTGTCAACGGTGACGATGCCATTGAAGTCTTTTGTGACGGCGCGCTGGTAGATTACTACGGTGACCGTGATACTGACGGCACGGGCACAGACTGGGATTATCTGGACAGCTGGGCTTACCGTACCGGCGGCAGTGCTTCTTCAACGTTTAACATTGCAGACTGGCAGGTTGCCGGTACCAATGTGTTTGACGGTGAAACCAGCAATGCCACTGCTGCAATGCCTTTCCCGCTGGGTTCTTACGTAGCACCGGCCACAGAGCTTTTCTTTTCTGAATACATTGAAGGCGGTTCTAATAATAAAGCGGTTGAGATTGCTAACCTGACATTGTCTGACATCGACCTGAGTACATACGATGTGCAGATTTACTTTAACGGGTCAGCCTCTGCCGGTCAGATATTCACTTTAACCGGCACACTGGCTGCGGGTGATGTATTTGTGCTGGCGCATACTTCTTCGGAAGATCCAATCCTGAATGTGGCAGACATGACCAGCGGCAGCGTTCAGTTCAACGGTGATGATGCTGTTGTGCTGCGTAACAATGGCGTGATCATTGACAGTATTGGTGTTATCGGAGAAGACCCCGGTTCATACTGGTCTGGTGGTGACGTGCGTACACAAAACCGCACGCTGGTACGCAAGTCTTCTGTGACGGAAGGCGACAGTGATGCTTATGATGCGTTCGACCCCAGTGTTGAATGGGATGCTTACGCTCAGGATACCTTCGATTACCTCGGTTTCTACGGCACCGGCAATGATGATGGCGGTAACGCATCATTAGGTATTTGCGGTGACGAAGCGACATACATCAGTGCTGTACAGGGAAGCGGTGACAGCTCACCACTTTCAGGTCAGAGCGTGATTGTTGAAGCCATTGTGACCCATGTGACACCGGCTCTGGACGGTTTCTGGATTCAGGAAGAAAGCAGCGACAGTGACGGCGACGAGACAACCTCTGAAGGTGTGTTCATTGCCAGCGCTTCTCTGGCCGGCTCTGTCACTGAAGGTGAGATTGTCCGTTTAGCGGGTACGGTTGGTGAAGACTACGGCCGCACAATGATCACTGCCTCTTCAGAAGCCCTGTCCTGTGGTTCCGGCTCTGTATCTGCAGTGGCGATTACTCTGCCTATGACAGATGCTTCCGGATTTGAAAAATATGAAGGCATGCTGGTAACCAGTAACGAAAACTGGGTGATCAGCAATATCTATCCGTATTCTGACTTCGGTGAAATCTGGGTGTCTACAGAGCGTCTGTTCAACCCGACACAACTGTATGCACCGGGTTCCCAGGAAGCGGCAGACCTGGCTACTGCTAACGGGCTGAACAAGCTGATTATTGACGATAATGCAGACGGTTATGCGTCAGAGTGGATGCTGCCTGCAGGTGGTTTCACACCTTACAACACTATCCGTTCCGGCGACCTGATCACCGGTGTAACCGGCGTAATGGACTATGGCTATTCTGCATACCGTATCCGTCCGGTTGAGGTGCCGTCTTTACTGGCTGATAACTATCGTGAAGATGCTCCAGTGGTATCTGAAGGTAACCTGAAAATTGCCAGCTTCAACGTACTGAACCTGTTCAACGGTGACGGTAATGAAGGTGGTTTCCCGACAGAGCGCGGTGCAGATTCCTATGCAGAATATCAGCGCCAGCTGGCGAAAATTGTCAACGCGCTGGTAGCCATTGATGCTGACGTACTTGGTCTGCTGGAACTGGAAAATGACGGTTTCGGTGCTGACAGTACAGTGGCTCATCTGGTTGATGCGCTGAATGCGGAATTTGGCGAAGGCACTTACGCCTATGTAGATGCCGGTGTTGAACAGTTAGGCACCGATGCGATTACCTCAGGTATTCTGTACCGTCCTGCCGTGGTTACACCTTCAGGTGCACCGCAGATTCTGATGGAAACGAACAGTCCTTCTGATGAGGAAGGCGTGTTGTTTGCAGACTACGGTAACCGTCCGTCGCTGTCACAACTGTTTACACACACTGAAAGCGGTAAAACCTTTGTGGTTGATGTTAACCATCTGAAATCGAAAGGTTCAAGCAGCAGCTGTCAGGAAGACGGTAATACCGAACAGGGTTTCTGTAACCGTAAGCGTACCCGTGCCGCCATGGCCATTGCACAATGGTTGCAAAGCACTTATCAGGACACGCCGATGATCCTGCTGGGAGACTACAACGCTTATGCTCAGGAGGATCCTGTGCAGGTACTGGCAGAAGCCGGTTTTACCGACACCGTGTCTGAATTGAAAGGCAGTGCGTCTTACAGCTATACCTATGACGGCCTTGTGGGTACGCTGGATTACATGTTCAACAACGCCGCTGCCCGCGATATGCTGGTGGATGTTACTGAATGGCACATCAACAGTGATGAACCGGAGTTCTTCGATTATAACGAAGAATATAAGCCGGCTTCATTCCTGAACGAGCTGCCCTTCCGTGCGTCTGACCATGATCCGGTTATCGGTACTTATCAGCTGGACGCAGATGTGCAGGCAGTGACAGGTGACTGGGACGGCGACGAAGACGTGGATAACAATGATATCCGCAGTTTCATGTTTGCTATCATCGCCCGTCAGGCTATCGACATGGCTTTCGATTTAAATAATGACGGCAAAGTGAATACCCGTGACATCGCAGTAATGCGTTCGTTATGTACACGCAGCCGCTGTGCGACGGAAGACGCGCAGAACAACGGTGCCCGCCGCAATCTTGGTGCACTGTTACGCAGCAGATAAATACTGCTGATTTGATATAAATGAAAAGGGCGCCTTGCATTGCAGGCGCCCTTCTTTTTTATCTGTTGCTATCGTTGCCAGTGATAATCAGCGGTAGTCAAACTCACTGCCACTGACGGCAAGTACATTCTCAGCGCCGCTTAACATGGCTGACAAATGCGCGTCCCGCCGTGGCAAGATACGTGCAATGTAAAAATCTGCACACTTTTGTTTCGCTGCGGCAAAGGTGGGATTGTCTCCCCGCGCGGCTTTATCTGCCATGCTGTACCAGCACAGACCAGTTAATGAATACGCTGTGTAAGCCAGATAATCACAGGCCGCAGCCGCTACAAATACCGGATCTTTGTCCAGGCAGGCAGTGGATGCATCCATCCAGCTGCCCAGCAGAGTCTGTGCATTCTGTCTGGCGTCTGAATCTGTCATAGCGTCAACAAGTCCGGCAAACACGTCGTAAGTCGCTTTCAGCATGTTGCCGCCATCGCGGGTCAGTTTACGGCCAATTAAATCCAGCGCCTGTATGCCATTGGTACCTTCATACAACTGGGCTATACGCACATCCCGCATCAGTTGCTCCATGCCCCATTCCCGGATGTAGCCGTGTCCGCCGAATATCTGGATCCCCAGGCTGGTGGTTTCCAGCCCCATATCAGTGAAGAATGCTTTGCAGACCGGTGTCAGAAATTGCAGAACCTGACCGGCGTGCTGTTTCTCGTCCTCTGTCCCGTAGTGCTCCGCATCCATATACTTTGCATATAACAGTGATAAAGCGCGGCTGCCTTCTGTTAACGTTTTCTGGGTGAGTAGCATACGGGCCACATCAGGCTGAAATACAATAGGATCGGCTTTCGCGTCCGGTTGCTGTACGCCCTGTGGCGCGCGGCTTTGAAGCCGTTCTCTGGCATATGTCAGTGCGCCCTGGAAAGAGGCTTCTGCAGCACCCAGCCCCTGCAGACCTACCTGAAAACGGGCATCATTCATCATGGTAAACATACAGGTCAGGCCCTGGTTTTCACCGCCAACCAGCCAGCCTGTCGCGCCATCGAAATTCATCACACAGGTGGGACTGGCTTTGATCCCCATCTTGTGTTCAATACTGCCCACAGACAGCGAGTTAGCTTCACCCGGTTCTCCCTGACTGTCCGGCATAAACTTCGGCACCAGAAACAGGCTGATCCCCTTCACACCTTTCGGCGCATCAGCTAAACGTGCCAGCACCATATGGATAATATTCGACGTCCAGTCGTGGTCGCCGCCGGTGATGAATATTTTGCTGCCGGTAATGCGATAACTGCCGTCGTCCTGCGGCTCGGCTTTTGTGTTCAGCAAAGCCAGATCAGTACCGGCCTGAGGCTCTGTCAGGTTCATGGTTCCGGTCCACTCTCCGGACACCAGCTTAGCCAGATAAGTGGCTTTTAAATCCTCACTTGCATGGCGGCTGACAGCCAGAACAGCGCTTTCTGTCAGCATAGTCGTCAGGCGCCAGCTCAGGTTGGCTGAGTTCAGCATTTCATGCACCGGCACCGCCATGGTGTAGGGTAATCCCTGACCTTCGTAGTCCACCGGACCAAGCATGGCGTTCCAGCCATTGGCAACATACTCTTCATAGGCCGCAGCAAACCCTTGCGGCGTAGTTACTGCACCATTTGCAAACGTACAGCCGGCTTCGTCACCGCTGCGGTTTAGCGGTGCCACCACGTCTTCTGCAAATCTGGCTCCCTGAGTGAGCACTTCGCTGGCAAGCTCAAAATCGAAATCTTCCAGTCCGGTCGATTGATAATGGTCACTGACGTTCAGCCAGTCCCGCAACAGAAATTGAAAATCCGCCAGTGGCGCCTGATATTGCGGCATGATTCACTCCAAAGTTAAACGCTTGTTTGAATTTTAACATTATATGCACAAACTCACGGGACAAGATAGCCTGCAGGTTTTAAATTTAGTGTTTGTCATCTGAATGAAAGCATAGTCTATGAGCTGAGAAAGGGCAGCGGTAGCCGTAGCGGCGTGAATTGAGCAGACCGGTTGCGGGGTAATCCTGATTATCCCTTTAAGCGTAGTTATGTGATGACAAAAAGTGCCTGGTCAGACGCTCTGCGTTCAGGCATGTGATTGACAGGGAATGAATTGCAATTTCGTAAAGATATAAACGGACTCCGCGCGCTGGCAGTGATTGCCGTGGTGCTTTTTCATTATCAACCGGAATACCTGCCCGGCGGCTTCGCCGGCGTCGATGTGTTCTTTGTGATATCCGGTTTCCTGATGACTTCCATTATCAGCAGGGGGCTGGATAAAAAAACCTTCGGTACCTGGCGGTTCTATTGTGCCAGAGCTAAACGTATCGTTCCTGCTCTGACAGCGGCTTGTCTGGTATTACTGGTGTGCGGCTGGTTTGCTGTCACGCCGGTTGATTATGCCGCGCTGAGTAAGCATATTGCGTCCAGCCTGACTTTTGTTTCGAATATTGTGTACTGGCAGGAGGCCGGTTATTTTGATGCGGCATCGACGCAAAAATGGTTGCTGCATACCTGGTCACTGTCTGTGGAGTGGCAGTTTTATCTCCTTTATCCACTGATACTCATCGGGCTACGTAAACTGTGTGGCAGCGAGTCCCTCAGGCATGTTGTGCTGGCCCTCACCTTGCTGGCCTTCTTAGCTAACCTGTGGCTGTCTTTTGCTTATCCTTCAGCAAGCTATTTTTTAATTTCTGCACGGGCCTGGGAAATGCTGGCCGGCGGAGTGGCATTCTTCTATCCGTTAAATGTTTCAGACAAAACGCGGGGTTACCTTGCACTGGCGGGACTGGCGCTCATCGCAATAACCTATTTTGTTATCAGCGAAGATAATCTCTGGCCCGGCTATCTCGCATTCTTTCCGGTTGCCGGCACGTTTATGGTCATTCAGGCGCGGGACGAAAAGAGCGTCATCACCACCAATGTCGTCAGTCAGAAACTGGGATTGTGGTCTTACTCCATCTATCTTTGGCACTGGATCATTGTGGCGGCGAACAATATCTACCACCTTGAACTGTCTTTCTGGCTTTTTGTTACCCTGACTACTCTGGCAGGCTGGTTGTCCTACCGGCTGATAGAGCAGCACCACCGGCCCCGGCGTTACTGGTTGATGTTCATCCTGACCCTTGCGGGGAGTTTATGGGTTTACCTGCAACAGGGATCGCCGGAGCGCGTGCCGGAGAAATTCCATCATGATGCTCTGTCTTACCATGAAACCTATTATGGCGGGGCGGGATACAGTGCCGATGAATGGATTTATTTTCATGCGAAGGACAATGACTACAAGTTTATTCTGATTGGTGACAGTTATTCTCTTCAATATGGCCGTACGCTGCGTGACAGCGGGATCCCGGTACTCGGACGGTTTTATCATGGCTGTCCCTTCTTTCCCACACTGGCCAAATATGAAGAAGGCGGGGAACTTGAAGCTTGCTCCGATCAGTTTGAGGAAGTGAAACAACGGATAGAAGGTAACGACAAGCCGCTGGTTCTGGCTCAGTCATGGGACAGTTATCAGGAAAAAATCATGAAAAAGGACGCCAGTGATAAGCTGGAGCTTACCGAAGAAGAATATAACGACAAAGTCATCGCTGAAATGGAAACCTTTATCTCAAGGTTAGGTGACAGAAAGTATTTTCTGGTTGGTGTGCCACAAAAGGCGTGGGTAAATGCTTACGAATGTCTGGCCAGGCAGTCTCTTCCCGCCGCCGGCTTTTTTCCTGTATGCAGCAGTACTCAGCCGAAGCAGGACTACTCTGTTAATGGCCGCCTGAAGCAATTTGCTGAAGCGCACAGTAATGTGTGGTACGTGGATCCTGATGCCGCCCTTTGTGAAGGCGAAACCTGTACCATCATTGATGACGGGGAACCGGTTCACTCAGACCGCTCTCATCTTGCGGTGCACGGGGCAGGAAAAGTCTGGCAGGAATTGATGCAGGTGATGGCGTCTGCTGATGTCAGCCTGGCGACGGAGAAGCCCTGACCGCCTGAGATTGTCAGTTATGAAACTGAACGCTGCCGGCACGGTTCATTTTTACTTTTCCGTCAACTGCAGGCATCCTGTTAGCCATTGTGAAGGCGAAAGCTGAAATAGGAAAAGTAATGCAACAATCATCACCTGTTTGCGTGGTCACCGGCGGCAGTTTAGGGATCGGTCTGGCCGTCTGCGAAAAGTTTGCGTCCGGGGGATATCAGGTCATCAATTTAGATATTCGTGATTTCGATAACCCTCCTGAGCACGCGCAATGGATGCAGTGCGATGTCACCAGTGCTGCAGCGGTCAGTGACTGTATCAGTGACATTGCAGCGCGTTTCGGACGTATCGATTGCCTGGTAAGCAATGCGGGTATGCATTTCTCTGCCACCATCGAAGACACTACTCCGGAAGACTTCGATAAGGTGTTCTCTTTAAACGTGAAAGGGGCCTATCATGCAGTACGCGCGGTGTTGCCGGTAATGAAACAGGCGAACAAAGGCGCAATCATCATCATGGCGTCAGACCAGGCGATCATCGGTAAGCGTAATTCTTTTGCTTATAACCTGAGTAAAGCGGCGCTGGCATCCATGGCTAAAACCACCGCGCTGGATTACGCGCCTCATAATATTCGTGCAAACGCGGTTTGCCCGGGCACAATCGAAACGCCTTTGTATCATAACGCCATCGATAAATATGTGGCCGCAAGCGGTGCGGATAAAGCAGAAGTGCACGCAGAAGAGGCCGCTGCACAACCCCTCGGACGGCTGGGACAACCGGAAGAAGTGGCTGCGTTAATATTCTTCCTTGCCAGTGAAGATGCGGCTTTTATCACCGGCAGTCTGCAAAGTATCGACGGCGGCTATACCACACAGTAACCATGAAAATCATCGACGCCCATCTGCACTTATTTGATTTACAGGCCGGTGAATACCGCTGGTTGTCCCCTGACAATCCGCCATTCTGGCCGGATAAACCGGTTATCGCGAAAAATTTCTCTGAGTCTGATTTAGTTGTGTCAGCCCCGGAGCAGCTTAGCGGGTTTGTGCATATTGAAGCCGGATTCGACAATGCAAAGCCCTGGCGTGAGGCTGATTACCTGGCGCAGCATTGCCATATGCCTTTTCGCGCAGTTGCCGGCTTTGATTTGCTGGCAGGTAATAATCAGCATGTGATTTCAGAATTGCTCAAACGCCCTTGTATTACCGGTGTCAGGCATATTCTGGACGACGAAGCCGCGTCTGTTCTGAACGATGCTGAAGCCAAAGGGAGCCTGGCATTGCTGGCAGAGGCGGGATTGAGTTTTGATGCCCAGTTATCCTTGTATGACACTGCCGGCGTCCAGGCGCTGTCTGCTGTGGCTGCGGATTTTCCTGCCATGTCCTTCATTCTGAATCATGCCGGATTTCCGTTGGCAGATAAAAATATTAAGGTGTGGCAGGACAACCTGAAAGCCTTAAGCAGGGCTGATAATATTGCCGTAAAACTGTCCGGTTGGGAAATGCATAACCGTCAATGGCGTGCTGATGATATTGCGCCGGTGGTGAACACCGTGCATCAGTATTTTGGCGAAAGCCGGGTAATGACAGGCAGTAACTTTCCCTTGTGTACCTGGCACAGTGATTACGATGCTTTCTGGCGCACAATAACGCAGGCAGTGCCCGCCGTGTATGCAGACAAATGGCTGAGTGAAAATACTCTGGACTGGTATTTTGGTTAGCCTGCCGGCTATTCAGGTAATCCACACCGGCAAGCTTAGAGATAAGGTCTGAGACTTTTATCCGATAGAAATACGGCTGTCAGGGTAGCGAACATGACGTTGTCTCGGACTTGCCAGCAAATAGGCGAGGGTAAGCGGCCCCAGCCGGCCAAGGAACATCAGTACAATAATAATGCCTTCGCCGGCAGCGGATAAGCTTCCTGTCAGTCCTCTCGACAGACCCACCGTGCCCATCGCCGATACAGCTTCAAAGACGATATCCAGAAAAGGTGCATCCTCTGTGATGGTCAGCAGAAAAATCGCCACCCAGGTTACCCCGCCTGAAATCACTGTCAGAGCCAAAGCTTTAGACACGGTTTCTGTACGGATGGTGCGTTGAAAAAGCGTTGGCGCGTGGTCACGGCGCAGAAAATTGTAAGTGGCGGTCAGAAGTACCACGAAGGTTACGACTTTGATACCGCTGGCGGTACTCATTGACCCGCCGCCGATAAACATCAGCAGCAACATAAGGGTGACAGAGCCGTCTTCCAGTGCAGCAATATCCAAAGTGTTAAAGCCCGCAGTTCTCGGTGTGACTGCCTGAAACCAGGAGGCCCACCATTTACCCGCCGCGTCCAGCTTGCCCAGCGTGTCCGGGTTATCGTATTCAATGACATAAATAAGCAATAACGCTACTACGTTGATGATGACCGTACCGGCTATCATGGTTTTACTGTAAGGCGTCAGCGTTTGCCAGCTTCGTTTTTTAACCAGATCTATCCATACAGAAAAGCCCAGTCCGCCGGTGATGAACAACGCGGTAATCGTGATGTTAACTACCGGATCGCTGACATACCGGGACAAACTGTCCGGCTGCAGTGCAAAGCCGGCGTTATTGAACGCGGATATGGTATAGAAGAAGGCTTCGTATGCGGCCGTTGACCAGCCAGATTCCGCCTGCCAGTAGCAGGTCAGGATCAGCATGCCTGCGGCTTCTGTTACCAGCGCAAAAAGAATAACGGCTTTGGCGGTACTGACCAGCGACGACGTGTCGGTTTCATTAAACGCTTCTTTCACCGCGCTTTGTTGCAGAAAGCTTATTTTACTGCCTACCGCGACCAGTGTTACAACCGCAAAAGTCATTAAACCAAGACCGCCAAATTGAATGAGGCCGGCAATAACGGTTTGTCCGAAAAGAGTGAAGCCGGTTCCGGTATCCACAACGGCAAGTCCCGTTACAGTCACCGCTGAGGTGGCGGTGAACAGGCTTTGCGTCCAGGTGATTGGTGCTGTGGTGGCAAAGGGCAATTTAAGCAGCTGGGTGCCAAGAACGATAAAGCTCAGAAAGCTCAACGACAGGATAAGAGGCGGAGCCGCCTGAATTTTTCGCGCGCCTTTCGGCTTTCGTTCCAGCGGGCGGTTCGCCGGTAACCAGCGTTTCAATGTTTAAGTCTCGGCGCAATTTTTACCAGCACTTCCCTGGAACCACTCAGCACCAGCTGATCTTCAGGTTTCAGGTGAAACGCCATGTCAGGCGTACAGTGTATCTGATGCTTACGTTTAACCATCAGGCAGTGAATATCATCTTTGTAGCCGTTAATGACCGTATCCAGTGTCATGGGGGACTTTGTTTGCGGTACCACCACTTCTACAATGTAATAGCCGTGCCCCAAACTCAGATAGTCGCTGACCATAGGATAATTCAATGCCTGAGCCACGCGAACGCCCATCTCTTCTTCAGGATGAATGATCCGGCTCACATCCAGTTTTGAAAGAATGGTGTGATGCGCTTTGCTGTTAGCCTTCACCCAGATATTCTGCACACCTTCATTTTTCAGGTTCAGCACACACAGCAAGCTGGCCTGCATATCTTCACCGATGGCGACAAGCACGGCATCACTGTCGTGAAGACTGAGTTCTGCCATGGCTCTTTCGTCGGTGGCGTCACAGATAAGGGTTTGGGTCAGTTCGGTAGAATATTGTTCAGCCAGCTTTTCATCGCTGTCGATACCGGTAACAGTGTGACCCAGATGGATCAGTTCTAAACTGGTGGTAATGCCAAAGCGGCCAAGGCCGATGACAGTAAAATGCGCCATAAGTGCTCCAGAAAACGGAAACGGCGTCGCAAGGATTGCGGCAACTGGCGTATGGTACGTGAGAGACTGGAAAAAGGAGCGGTTACTGAACGTGATAGTTGGTGGTTTCAGCTATGTAAGCCGGCGCTTTCCTGCGGACAGAAAAAAGCCGTTCAACGGATGAACGGCTCTGAAGATTTTAAATGCGTCACTGCGACTTATTTCAGTTCAGTCACTGACATGTTGGGTGAGCGGTAAACCACTTCATCATTCAGCTCGATACCAATTCCCGGTGTGTCCGGCGCTTCGATAAATCCGTTAACCGGTTGAGGATCCTGAATACATAATTCACGGTTCCAGGATTTTGTCGCGTAGGTGTGATGCTCGTGGATCAGGAAGTTAGGAATGGCGGTTTCAAGGTGCAGGCTGGCTGCCGTTGCCACCGGACCACCGCAGACGTGAGCCTGAATGCGCACATCGTATATGTCGGCGTAGTCACACACTTTTTTCGCTTCGGTGAAGCCGCCGCACAGACCAATATCAGGCTGTAAAACGTCCAGAGACTGATCTTCCAGATACGGACGGATGCCCCAGCGGTTATACAAACGTTCGCCGCCGGCAATCGGTGCCTTCACGTTACGGGCAACTTTGTCATGCAGTTTTGAGTTCAGGTAGTTAACCGGTTCTTCGTAGTACATACAGCCGAATTCTTCTACCAGTTCGCCCAGTTGAATAGCCGTAGTCGCACCCGGTAA
This sequence comes from Alteromonas sp. NFXS44, assembly GCF_040148705.1. Lineage (NCBI taxonomy): Bacteria > Pseudomonadati > Pseudomonadota > Gammaproteobacteria > Alteromonadales > Alteromonadaceae > Alteromonas > Alteromonas sp. NFXS44. Next base: position 233,528 of record NZ_JAGDEA010000002.1, read on the forward strand.
GCTGTGGCATTCAAAAATAATATCGCCTTCGTCACCCATGGCATCACGGATTGCCTGCAGACGTGCACGGAACAGTTTCATTTCCCCTCTGGAAATGATTTTCGTGCGGTCATAATGGGTGTCGCCGTTAATGTCATAAACGATTGGGTCAACTTTCACCGCGGTGTAACCTTCAGCCATCGCCTTTTCTGCGGCACGGCCATATTCTTCAGGCTGGATCAGTTTGGTGATAGTGGTATCCCAGTCGAACTGTAGCTGACTGGCGTAAGAACGCAGCTTGCCGTTAGTCTTACCGCCAAGCAGTTGATAAACCGGCAAGCCAAGTGCTTTACCTTTGATATCCCAAAGGGCTGTATCCACCGCACTCATGGCGGCGTAAATGACAGGACCGCCACCTAAGCCCCAGAAGCTCTCACGGAGCATTTTCGACCACAGACCTTCAGTGTTGAAAGGGTTCCAGCCAATCAGCATAGCTTCTGCGATTTCTTTGATCATGTGCGCAGCAGCAGAATGTCCCCAGTCGTAAGCCAGGCCTGCTTCACCAACACCGGTAATACCTTCATCGGTGTAAATACGCACAAAAACCGGATTCCAAGGCGGACGTTCCGGGCATTCAATATCAAATATTTCAACTTTGGTAATTTTCATCTTTTGTCCTGAATGTAGTTGCTGTCTAAGCGCAGACGCAGCGGGAAAAAGGATTGGCATTCATAACCGTCTGCCGCAGGGATGCGGCAGCCGAGGCACCATGGATGGGTTTACGCCGTGTTATGAATGACAATCCGTTCCCGCAACGGCGCCGCCGCGATAGCTGACAAGATTCCGTATAAACCGGTGCGCTATAAATGCCAATCCCGTCCCCGCAATTAGCCTGCAACTAGCTTATTCGCAGAATGTCGGGTCGAGTTTCCAGGCTTTTCTCAGCATCGCTGGCCAGGCTTTCTGGCCGCCGGTTTCGCCTGAGTGTACAATTTTTGCCTGATCATAAATGCCCTTTACAATGGGCTCGGGTATTTCAATCACTTCCTGACCGGATTGCATCAGTGACATTTGTATATCACAGGCGCGTTCCAGATCATAAAAGCGCATAAATGCGTCGCCTACCGTAGGGCCTAACGTCAAGCCGCCGTGATTGGGCAATAACATATGGTTGGTATCGCCCAAATCATCCTGTAATTGCTTTCTTTCATTGTCATCAACCGCCAGACCTTCGTAGCTGTGATAGCTCAGCGAGGGCAGGGAGAACAGAGAATACTGGCTCCAGGGTTTCAAACCACCTTTAACTGACGCCACGGCGATAGTGGCTTTTGTGTGCAGGTGAATAACACATTTCGCATCTTCACGGACTTCGTGTATGGCGCTGTGAATGGTGAAACCGGCCGGATTAATCTGGTAGGGGGAGCCATCGAGAATATTGCCGTCGAGATCCACCTTCACCAGATTCGACGCGCGCACTTCATCAAATGCCAGACCAAAAGGGTTAACCAGATAATGCTGTGTACCCGGTACTTTAGCGGAAATGTGAGTATAGATAAGATCGCCCCAGCGCATGTTATCTACCAGCCTGTAGCAGGCGGCGAGATCGACGCGGGTTTGCCATTCTTCCGGCGACACCTTGTCTTTCAAACTGAAATGTTCAAGCTCAAACACGGGTATCACTCCTTTTATGTCCTGTTGATACAAAGTAGCAGAGGGACTGACAGTCAACAATGCCAGTATCGTCTGACTTATTATTTATCATCCGGAGGAAAATGCAGAGACGTTGAGATTTACTCTCCGGACTGGTTCGCTGTGGTGGTGTTACCACCGGCTGGTTGCGTATTCTGATGCAGTATTGTGACGCTGTCACGCAGCGGGATCAAATGATCGCGGTTTTCCATGTCTTTGATATTGATTGAAAAAACATCACGCTTTACCCAACTGAGTGATTTGCCGGTCCAGCCGGGCGAGGGGAAGTCGCCAGTGATGTTGTCCAGGCCGGCTTGCTGGGTGCATTCGTACACGGCCATATTCTGGCTGGTGGTCAGCACAAGTTTACCCACTTCCACGTTTACACCGGTTTGTTGCCAGACCTGTTCATGCAGGGCGCACTGTTCACTTTGCTCTTCATTGATGCTGGCCAGCGGCATGGTCAGAAGACCTCCGGCGTTTTCCAGCAGTAATGCGTATTTATCTGTTTTGATCACACAGGCGAGAGCGTCATGAGCCGGTAAGGTTGATTCAACTGAACGGCAAACCGGGGGCGCGGGAACCTCAGAGCAGCCAAAAAGCGGCAGAAGTAACAAAACGACTGATGAGCGAATCCTAAAAAGCATACAACCAGGTAAAATAAAATTTAAATAATTATAAACAAACAGACCGGCAGCCTGATTTCATCATGAGTTGTCCGGCAGTATAACAACAATAACAACAGCCACGTACCAAGGCTTGTTTTAATTTCTCAGTGCATGGAATAGAAATGCATACACAGTGTCAGCATCGCCCTGACTGTGCAGTTGAGAAACGTTGATAGGAATCAGAGATGTCGAAAAAGTCCTTTTTGTCCCCGTTACTGGTGGGCGTTGTCGCGTTAGGTGCGTTCTTAATTTATATCAATCTGCCTGCTGAAGAATCTTCCGCAGGCGGAGGCCGTTTACCTTCTCCCGTTCGCGTGACTGTAGTTGCCGAGCAAACCTTTCCGGTGACCATCGAGGCGCTGGGTACGGCCAATGCCAACGAATCGGTCACGATCACGGCGCAGCAGACCGACCGCGTTACAGACGTAAAGTTTGATGACGGTGATACGGTAAAAACCGGGCAATTACTGGTTCAGTTGAATAATGACCAAGAGCTGGCCCGCATTGTTGAACTTGAAGCGAACATTGTGGAAGCGAAAAGTCAGTATGAGCGGGTAGTGAACCTGGCCAAAACCCGCGCGGCATCGCAACAAATACTTGGCGAACAGCAAGCCAAACTGAAAGGACTTGAAGCGCAACTGGATGTTGCGAAGTCTCAGCTGGATGAGCTGCAAATCCGTGCACCCTTTGCCGGTCTGCTTGGCATCCGCAACATCAGCAAAGGCTCACTGGTACAACCGGGTGACGCCATTACCACGCTGGATGATATCAGCATTATCAAGGTCGATTTCAGTGTGGCAGAAGGGCAGCTGGCCAGCCTTTCTCCCGGTCAGCGGGTTATCGCCCGTTCCGTAGCGTATCCGGGAGAAGATTTTGAAGGCACCATTGCCACTATCGGTTCCCGTATCGATCCGGTCTCACGCTCTGTTCTGGTAAGAGCACACATTAAAAACGAACCGGTGAAAATCCGTCCCGGTATGCTGCTTCAAATCACACTGGAAAAGCAGGTTCTGGAAACACTGGTTATTCCTGAAAAAGCGCTGGTGCCCATTCAGGATAAGCAGTACGTATTTGTCGTGAATAACGATGTGGTCGAGCAACGCGAAGTCATTATCGGTGAGCGTAAACCCGGTATCGTGCAGGTTGTCGACGGCCTGGTCAGCGGTGAACGTATTATTACCGAAGGCACGTTACGTGTGCAGGAAGGCTCTGCCGTTCGTGTACTGAATGCTGAGGGAGTGTAACCATGTGGTTATCTGATGCTTCCGTAAAAAGGCCGGTGTTCGCATCGGTGATTAATTTGCTGGTGGTGATCTTCGGCATCGTGGCGATCAGTATGCTGTCGCTGCGGGAATATCCGGATATCGACCCGCCAATCGTATCAATCAACACCAACTACGACGGGGCTTCTGCCAACATTGTTGAAACCCGTATCACTCAGTTGCTGGAAGACCGGATCAGCGGAATTGAAGGGATAAAAAATATCACCTCAACCAGCCGCAACGGACGTTCGTCTATTTCAATTGAGTTTAAGCTGACCCGTGATATCGATGCCGCTGCCAATGATGTGCGGGAACGGGTGAGCCGTGCGCTGAACAACCTGCCTGAACAGGCTGATCCTCCCGAGGTATCAAAAGAAAGTTCAGACGAAGATGTTGTGGTGTGGTTTAACCTGCGCAGTACCAACCTGGATACCATGGAGCTTACCGATTATGCTGAGCGTTTCCTGGTAGACCGATTGTCTATTGCTGATGGCGTGGCCAGGGTTCAGCTGGGCGGCGGCCGGACCTATGCCATGAAGGTGTTTCTTGACCGTAACGCCATGGCGGCACGTGGTATCACCGTTACCGACGTGGAAGATGTGATTCAGTCAGAAAACGTAGAGTTGCCGGCTGGTGAGGTCGAGTCCAATGACCGGGATTTTGAGGTGCGGGTAGCGCGCTCATTCTTAACGCCGGATGATTTCGCCCAGTTGACTGTCGCGGTAGGTAATGACGGTTATCTGGTACGACTGGGTGAAATTGCCAATGTGGAGCTGGCACCGGAGGATGACGAAAGTGAATTCCGCGGTGACGGTGTAAACATGATTGGCCTGGGGATCATTAAGCAGTCGAAAGCCAATACCCTCGATGTGGTGCGTTCTGCCAAAGAGCAGATTGCTAAAATTGAAGAAACGCTGCCGGATAACATTTTCATTGTACCCAGTTACGACTCTTCGGTATTTATCGAGGAATCAATCAACGAAGTATACAACACCCTGATTATCGCCATGATTCTGGTGGTGGTAGTGATTTATCTGTTCCTCGGGAATGTCCGTGCAACACTGATCCCTGCTGTCACCGTGCCGGTGTCGATGATCGGTGCGTTCATTGTGATGTACATGCTGGGCTTTTCCATTAACTTGCTGACGCTGCTGGCGATGGTGCTCGGCATCGGGCTGGTGGTGGATGATGCCATTGTTGTGCTTGAGAATATTTACCGTCGTATCGAAATGGGAGAGCCGCCTTTACTCGCGTCTTACCGCGGGGCAAAAGAAGTAGGCTTTGCTGTTATCGCCACCACGCTGGTACTGATTTCTGTATTTGTACCGCTAATCTTCCTGGAAGGAAATATCGGGCGGTTGTTTACAGAATTTGCGCTGGCTATGGCCGCCGCTGTGGCTTTCTCCAGTTTTACGGCGTTATCGCTGTCTCCCATGATGTGCTCGAAATTACTGAAAAAGCAATCGCGGGATAAAGGCTTCGGCAGCTGGCTGGATAAGCGCTTTAAAGCTATCGAGAACCGCTATGAAAGCAGTCTGGGTACTACCATCCACCAGCCATGGCTGATGGCCGTGCTGTTCATCATTACGCTAATTCTCATCTGGCAGCTGTTCGGGAAAATTCCCGGAGAGTTCACGCCGAAAGAAGACCGGGGGACTTTTTATATAATGGTAAAAGGTCAGGAAGGTGCGTCTTTTGAAAATACAGCGGAAAGCATGAGAAAAGTGGAATCGATTCTGATGCCTTACCGTGAAGAAGGGACTTTCGATCGCCTGCTGGTACGTGCGCCGGGCCGGGGCACCATGGCCGGGCTGGCTGTGGTAGGCGTGATCCCATGGGATCAGCGTGACTTCACGTCTTTTGAATTAATGGAAGAGGTGACTAAAAAACTGGAAGTGATTCCGGATGTCACTGCGTTTGGCGTAATGCGAAGCGGCATCAGTGGCGGGACAGGGCGTCCGGTCCAGTTTGTGTTGCAGGGCGACACCTACGAAAACCTGGTGGCCTGGCGTGACATCGTCATGGATAAAGCCAGAGACAATCCGGGACTGGTTCGCCTGGATTCCGATTACAAAGATACCTCTCCGCAGTTACTGGTGAATATAGACCGTGACCGCGCAGCTGATTTAGGGGTGTCGATTTCTGATATCGGCCGCACGCTGGAAGTGATGCTGGGACAACGCCGTGTATCTACTTACCTGGACAGAGGCGAAGAATACTACGTCATCATGGAAGGGATAGAATCGGATTACCGCAGCCCCAGCAGCATTGATAATCTGTATGTCCGTTCACAACGCACCGGTCAGCTTATTCCCATGGATAACCTGCTGAAAGTGGATGAGCAGGCGACTTCGGCGCTGCTGAACCGTTATAACCGCATGCGTGCTATTACTATTGAAGCGAACCTGGCAGAAGGTTATACCCTCGGGGAAGCACTGGCGTATCTGGAAAACATCGTTGCGACAGAACTGCCTGATGCTGTGTCCATTGACTACAAAGGTGAGTCCCAGCTTTATCATGAAGCCGGTAACTCATTTATCTTCGTCTTCATTCTGGCACTGGCGGTGACTTACCTCATTCTTGCAGCCCAGTTTGAAAGCTGGGTGCATCCGCTGGTTATTATGCTTACCGTTCCTCTGGCACTGGTCGGGGCGTTTATCGGCTTGTATGTGGCAGGCATGACCATGAATATCTACAGCCAGATCGGGCTGGTGATGTTGATTGGTCTGGCGGCGAAGAACGGTATTCTTATTGTTGAGTTTGCCAACCAGTTACGGGATGCCGGTGTTGAATTTGAAGAGGCGCTGAAACGTGCTGCAGCCCAGCGCTTACGCCCGATTGTGATGACGGGTTTCACTACGGTATTCAGTTCGCTGCCGCTGGTGCTGGCAACAGGCCCTGGATCTGAAAGCCGGATGGTGATTGGTATGGTGATATTTGCCGGCGTAATCGTATCGGCCTTTATGACCCTGTTCATCGTGCCTACAGCCTATGCTGCATTTGCCCGCAATACCGGGTCACCGGAAGCCCGGGAAAAAGCACTGACAGAGCAGGATGCTGCTATTCCATACCGCAAGGGGGAGTTGGAATAAACGGCGAGTAAACGACAAATGGCCTGCCTGACGCAGGCCATTTTTTTATCCGCGGGAGACTATTTCAGCAACCAGACATTTTCCTGTGCCGGCACTTTGCCTTTCAGGTTGATTTCTTTACCCTGCAGCAAGGTTAAGCTGTAGTGGTCGATGTAATGCTGTTCTACTTCGTTGCTGATCACTGAGAACGGCGGGCCATCAAGCTTTTGCTGGTCGTAATCGAAGGTCACCAGTAACTGTGGAGCCGTATTGGTAATTTTACGAAGATGTGCTGCATAGCGGACACGCATTTCAAACGGTAAAGCTACCAGTGCGGCACGGTCGTAGATGGCGTCTACTTTGCCGAGCATGTCAGCCGTAAGATCAAAAATGTCGCCGCCGAAAAGGGTGAAATTGGGAACGTCGTAGCGGGTTACGCCATTCAGCTTTTCTGAATCAGGAATAATGTTTAACTTATCGAATAACTGAATGATCGCCAGATGGCTTAATTCTGCTGCTACCACCTCATAACCCTTCGACAAGAGCCAGGGAATATCCAGTGTTTTGCCGCATAAAGGCACGAAGATACGACTGCCCGGAGCCAGCGATAACTGGTCAATATTGGCAGTCAGATTCGGGTTCGCTTCAGGCTCATGAAATCCGGTTTCATTGTTTTGCCACTTTAACATCCAGAATTGCGGATCCATACATTCCCCTAAAGAAGATAAAAAAGCAGATTATCCTAACCAGTCCGGCAGGTAAATCACAGTCACTACTAAAATACCGGACCAGACGGCCAGGATGGCGGCAGCGCGGTAACTGATACCCCGCACCGAAGGCAGCTTATGTGCCGCATCGTTAGGTAAAAAGCGGGATAACACAAAGGCTGAAGACAAGGTAATCACAAAACCAATCAGGTTCCACCAGAACCAGAATAACGGGTTGCCGCTCAGCCACAGAAACACGTTTACCGCTACACCGGCCAGTAATCCGGCATTAGCGGCAGCAGGAGACACCTTGCGGCTGTGAATACCTGCCAGGAATGTGGCCAGCACCGGACCGTAAAAAACTGAACCGATTTTATTAATAGCCTCAATTACCGTCGGAGCAATGTTACCGGCATACAACGACAGCACCAGAGTGATCAGTCCCCACACTATACCTGCAAGGCGAGCCCGTTTCAGATAGGTCTCATCATCGGGTTTGGCACCGGTGATACGGCAAATGTCTTCGGTGGTCACCGCAGCCAGACTGTTAATGGCAGAACTGAGCGACGACATGGCCGCAGCCAGAATGGCGACTACCAGAATGCCGACAATGCCTGCAGGAAGATAGTTAATAATAAAGACGGGCATCATCCAGTCGGGTTCGCCTTCCGGGATTTGCGCCTGCAATTCCGGCGTTGCTATCACAAGGGCCCCGATCACCAGGCCTGCAGCGCAATACAGCAATGTGACGGGAAAACGCAGAAAGGCTACGGTCAGCATCATTTTCTTTAAGTCTTTTATGCTGTGGCTGGACAGCGCCCGCTGGGCTTCAGACTGATCGCACCCGTAATACGAGGCATACAGCACAAGACCGCCAAACAGCATGGGCAGTAAACCGAAATCGCTGCCATTTAATCCGGCTGTACCGGTATTAGCTGCCTGCAGACGCTCCGGCGGAATGATTTCAAATACTTTGTCCCAGCCACCGGCAGTGTCCAGACCGGCCCACAGACATAAAGCTGCGCCGGCAACGATGAGGATCATCTGAATGGCATCACCGTAAACCACCGCTTTCATGCCGCCCATTGCTGAGTAAATCAGTGTGATCACTCCGATAACCAGAATAGCGTGAAACTGGTTCAGTCCCATGGTGCCCTGTAATATCAGACTGATAGCGTAAATCATAATGGCAGTGGCGAAGGAACGGCTGATCTGAAAGACGAAGCTGATCAGCAAGCGGGTAGAGCGGGAGAAACGCTGCTCAAGATAGTCATAGACACTTACCACACCGGCGTTATGTAAGGTGGGCAGCAAACGCCAGAGCATAATAATTACCGCCAGCGGCAAAGCCAGTTCGTAGCTCAGCCAGATGAGACCGCCACCTTCACGCAGTCCGACAAATGCCGGTGCGGAAATGAAGCTGATTGCGGATAGCTGGGTTGCCATGACAGAGAGTGTCAGTGTGGGCCAGGCCAGTGAGCGCCCGCCGAGAAAGTATTCCTGCCCGGAATGCTGATGCCTGAACCTGAGTCCTAAAAACAATAATCCCAGTAAATAAATACCAACAATGGAATAGTCCAGCCACGTCATTCCTTTCTCCTGAATTTGCTTCCGCTGCCTGCGCGTAATGAGGTAACACGTTGAATACAAAGGGGCAGAGAGTTGATGATATTTCAACCATATCACACTGTCAGAAAGAGTTAAGCGCAGAATATATACAGATAAGAGAAAGGAAACGTTCAGACGGGCGGGAATAAAAAAGGGCAGCCGCAGCTGCCCCTGTATTTTTGACTCTGTGATTAAGCCGTCAGCTTAGCCACTGCCGCTTTCAATTCAGTCGCGACTGTGTCGTCTTTTACTTCGCCGGTTCCCATATCGAAAACATCGTAGAAGTTAGCCACAGATACCGATGCTTTTACGTTTCCGCCGAAGAAACCTGCAGAACCGGTTGCCGCTGCCAGCACAGACTTTGCGCCGCCCGGACCTGGTGAAGATGACAGGTAAACGGCTGGTTTGTCGCCATATACCGTGCGGTTGATACGGGTTGCCCAGTCAAACAGGTTTTTAAACGCTGCGGGGTAGTGACCATTGTGCTCAGCAAATGAGATAACCAGGGCATCAGCGCCGGCGATGTCATCTAAAAACTTCTGTGCGCCTTCAGCCTGACCAATTTCTTTTTCTTTATCTTCACTGAACATAGGAACATCATAATCGTTGATGTCCAGAACGGTAACATCAGCACCTTCTACCAGCTTTGCCGTGTAGGTTGCTAACGCCTTATTAATTGAGTTTTTGCTTGTACTTGCACCAAATGCAACAACTTTCATGAACTGAATCCTTTTTGAGTTTTTCGTTATCAATACAATACGTTTTTTATCGTAAATGGATAAGTGCTAAATACAAAATGGTTCGTTCGATTTTATGAAATGAACGTGTTAAGCCGAAATAGCTTGTTGCATATTGTGTCAACGGAATTTAAATTCAGTCCGGATATTGTATGATGCTGAGTGCGCTGCCAGCCGAGTCTGAATATTACCAGCGTCGTCAACTACATGTAGGATAGTGAATGTCTTCAGTGCCAGCAGGTCCTTTAATACCTGCGCAAAAACGTGCCACCCGGATTGCTTTTTTCAGCGCAGGATTCATTACTGCAGCCTGGGCGGCCATCATTCCATTTATTAAGATAAACCTCGCCATTGGTGACGGTACCATGGGACTGATGCTGTTATGTCTCGGCGCCGGAGCGTTAGTTGGCATGCCTCTGGCCGGTAAATTCTCATCTCAGCTTGGCTGCAAGCCTGTGCTGGTGGCTTCTATGGCATGCTTCTCACTGCTTTATCCGGCACTGATTTGGCTGGACTCCGTTACTTTGCTGGCTGTTTTTCTGGTGCTCTTCGGGTTGTGCGTAGGCACCACCGATTGTGCGATGAATATTCAGGGCGTTGCAGTAGAAAAAGAAGCGGATAAGCCGCTGATGTCGGGTTTCCATGGCTTTTACAGTCTGGGAGGCATGAGCGGCGCAATTTTAATGACAGCGATTTTATCTTCCGGTGTCCCGGTGGAGTTGGCCAGTGCAGCCGGTGCGGTAATGTCAGTGGCCTTTTTGCTGGCTGGCATAAACGGATTCAGAACCGGCAAGTCACAGGAGCCGGCGGCATTTTTTGCGCTGCCAAAAGGTGTGGTAGTACTGATTGGTATCGTGTGTTCCATTGTGTTTCTGGCCGAAGGTACTGTGCTGGACTGGAGCGGCATTTATCTGACTGAATACCGTGACGTTAATCCTGAGAACGCCGGGTTGGGGGTCGCCTGTTTTTCTGTTGCCATGACGCTGGGACGTCTGGCCGGGGATAAGATCACCAGCATACTGGGACCAAAAATGATGGTACTGGGAGGCGGCGGCATTGCAATTACAGGTTTTGCATTATCACTTCTGGTGCCGCTTCCTGTGGCAGCGCTTACCGGATATGTCCTGATTGGTCTCGGGTGTTCCAATATTGTGCCCATCATGTTTTCGGCCACGGGTAAGCAAAAAATCATGAGCGAAGCGTCTGCGGTAACAGCCGTATCAACACTGGGCTATGTGGGTGTTCTGGCCGGGCCTGCTCTGGTGGGCTTCGGGGCACAGGTTTACGGCCTGCCTGCGGCATTGGGTGTGATTGCTGTGTTACTTTGTATCGCTACTGCTCTGGCCGGAAGAGTCAGGGTATAGGTGTTACTGTTGCCTGAGGCTGTTGGTATCGATCACCCGGTCACAGAGCTTTTCCAGTTGTTGCCTGTCGTGGCTGATAAAGAGCAGCGTACACTGCCGTTCACGGCAGCTTGATACCAGTAACCGTGAGACCACTTCACTGGTTATGGGGTCCAGCCGGGAGGCGGGTTCATCGGCGACCAGGAAGGCTGGTTTCAATAGCAGCGCCCGCAGCAGGGCGACCCGCTGTAATTCGCCTCCGCTGATCATGCCTGCGTGCCGTTGCAGTAACTGACGGGAAAGTCCGAGTTCATTAATCAGCGGGTTTAGTTCGCTGTCGTCCAGTTGATGGAGGCGGATGACATCGTCCAGAAGCTGAATAACAGGCACGTTTTTAGCGAAAGCATTGGGAGGATCCTGATAGATTTTCAGCATGTTGTGACGGGCCAGTGGTTCTGCAATGTGTCGCTTACCGTCTGCCGGAAGTAATCCCAGAAGTACATTCCCCAAGGTGGATTTTCCGCTGCCACTGTCACCGGTTAAGCCGACAATTTCCCCTTTCCCTAATGCCAGACTGACATTATCAAATATAACGTCTGTGCCACGTCTTATCGCGCAGTCCTGCAAAGTGATCAGTGGAGCAAAACTCCTTTTCTTAGTGCTCAGTGGAGTCCAGTTCTCCGGTAAGGCATTGAGCAGGGCTTGTCCGTATGGGGAGCGCGGAGTATTCAGCACGCGGCCCGCTGCACCGGTTTCCAAAACCTTACCTTTCTGCATAATGATGACTTTACCGCCAAGCAGCTTTGCAAGGCTCATATCATGGGTGATCGTGAGCAGGGTACCCGTTTTAGCGAACTGACGAAGCTCTTCCCCGAGAACCGCTTTGTGATGACTATCCAGTCCTTTCGTCGGCTCGTCGGCAATCATGATTCCGGCAGACGTTGCCGCAACACAGGTATAAGCGGCGCGCTGCGCCATACCGCCTGATAGTTGCGACGGTATTTTATCTGCAGCCTGAGTCAGTCCGGTGCGCCCGAGTGCACCATCAACCGATGTCTGAGCATTGTCGCCGCTGAGATTTCTGATAAATCTGAATACTTCACCAACTTGCTGCCGTAGTTTCATCAGGGGGCTTAAGGCTTTCACAGGTTCCTGGGGCAACATGACAATGGTTCGTCCCCACAGAGACGATGGTGTCTGCGTCGCATGCGCCTGCAACATGTCGTGTCCGGCGGTGAGCACTTTACCGGTGGCCTGAAGATTCCGCGGTAAGTCTCCCATGATGGTGTGAGCCAGCAAGCTTTTTCCTGAGCCTGTTTCTCCGATAACCGTTACCGGCTCGCCGGGCCTGACGGTGAAACTCAGGTTGTCTACCAGTGTGCCTTCTGAAGAAACGATGGTCAGATTTTCTATTTGAAGCACAGCATTCATGACTTTTTACCTGCCAGAAGCTGGAAAGCAAGAACCATTAAAAACAGTGCTGCGATGGGCTCTATTAACAGCCAGGGCGCTTTGTAGTAATACGGAAATAATTCCACAATCATCAGGCCGAGTTCCGGCGTGGGGGGCTTGAGGCCGACGTACACAAATCCTGTTGATGACATAGCAATGACCGATGTCGCAGCGCCGAAGGCGGAAAGAGAATACACATCGGGTGCAATGGCAGGCCAGATATGACGTTTGAACAGATACCACTTTCCGAAGCCGTGCAATGCTGATGACTCCAGTTCTTCCCCTTGTACAACCGGCAGGGTAATGGCTCTGACGAGTCTGAAAAACTCTACCCACAGCACCAGCGATATGGCGATGTATATCATTAAAAATGAACCGGGCACAATTGCAGCAAAAACGAGGATCAGAACCAGCCCGGGCAGTGCCAGAATCGTGTTGGCCAGAAAATTCAGACCTGTGTCCAGCCAGCGCCGGTACCAGGCAGCGGCCAAACCGCAGGCTACACCGCTTACTGCTGCGCTGAATACGCAGATTATCGCCAGCGCAAATGAAATCCGCATTCCGCCGCTCAGACGGGCAAGCATGTCGCGGCCAAAATGATCAGTACCTAGCAGGTGTTCTGCGCCCGGCGCGGCGAATGCATGACGCAAATCCTGTGTATCAGGATCGGTGCCGGCAAGCGGTGCACAAAAGGCAAATACAGCGAGGCATAACAGAATTACCATGCCAGCCCGTTGCTGCATGGTCAGCCTGTGAAAAATAGACATCATTTTTCCTGCCTCGTTCTTGGGTCAAGGTAGTGCTGGCTGATATCCACAAGCGTGTTAATTGCCACAAACAACATACCCATGACCAGCGCTGTGCCCTGCAACATGGGAATGTCTCTGGCAAAAACAGCGTGAGACAAACCATGGCCTATACCCGGCCAGGCAAACAGGCTTTCCACCATGATAACCCCTTCAATCAGGCCGATGAGCTGAATACCCATAAAAGCCAGGCCGGGTACGATGACGTTTGGTATTACATGGCGGGTGAAGGCTTGTGCATAGCTCAGTCCCTTGGTGCGGGCAAAATGAAAGTAAGCACTGTTAACGGCCTGGCGGGTACTGTTGCGGACTACCCGGTTAGATACTGCTGCCAGACTGAGTGCTAAAGTAAGTACCGGAAGTACAGCGTACTCAGCGCTGCCGAAGCCGGCTACAGGAAACCAGTTCAGCTCCATGGCAAAAATAAAAATGAGTAACAGCCCCAGACAAAATACCGGCTGAGAGCGGATAAATGTTGATGTGATGAGTGAAGCCCTGTCTGGCACCGTTTCGGCTTTTGCACCACACAAAAGCCCCACAGGAAAGGCAATGAGCGCTGCTGCAAGAATAGCCCAGAATGCAAGCACCAGAGTAAAACTCATCTGATTTTGCAGTTCATGCACAACCGGCGCGCCGGTCACCAGGCTTGTACCCAGATCTCCGGTAATCAAATCTCCCAGCCACACCAGATATTGCTGAAAAGCAGGCCGGTCAAGTCCTAGTTCGGCGTTCACCGCATTGGCTGCAGCGGTGCTGACTGCATCATCGCCATAGCGTCCGGTTGCAATTTTATAGGCCATATCCCCCGGCAGCAAGCGAGTAAGGATGAACGTGAGTGTGCCCACGCTCCACGCCATCAAAAGGCACTGACCAAGTCTGGAGAGTAGTATTTTCAGCATTATTTACTCTGAAAGCGCATCTGGTCGATTCTGAATGAACGTTCATAGGGGTCGAAACTAAAATTTCTGACCCGCGAAGATGTGGCTGATTGCTGAACATAAAATGCCACCGGAATAAGCGGCATATCTTCGTTCAGCGTGCTGATAAGTTCTTTTTGCAATACATAGTAGTTGTCATCCGGTTTGCCGGACGCCAATTGATTAACGATGGAAAATACCCGTTCATTGCTCCAGTTCATGGGGCCCCATTCTCCGCCTTCAACCGAGGTGAAGTCGGCCAGTAAGATGCCAAGAGGGTCTGGGATATTGGCAAAGTTGCGCGCCAGCAAAGCTGTTTCCAGTGTGCCGTCGCTGTGACCTGAAGGTATGGCACTGGCATTCTCCATATGTACTGCCAGCTCAACACCAGCCTCCCGCCACTGAGCCTGTATCGCCGTGGCAATGGTGATAAGTTCCGGCCGGTTTGCGTAGGTAATCATTGATAAGGACAGCGGCTTACCGTCATGGTAGCGGATACCGTCATCACGAAGTTTCCAGCCTGCTTCATCAAGCAACGTTTTTGCTTTTTCAATATTTGTAGCAAGTGGTGGTAAAGAAGCATCGTGCCAGGTACCCATGGATGGCCCGAACAGTTGATTAGCTTCAGCACCTTTAACATGAAGAATACCTTCTGCGATGGCCTGACGGTCAATGGCCAGACTCAGCGCCTGCCTTACCCGCACATCGCTGAGCTTTTCGTTTCCGCTGTTAAGCTTGACCAGAGTCGTTCTGGGGATATAACGGGTGTGCACATTCACATCAGAATCCTGTTTCAGCATCTCTGTTGCCGGCGGATCGAGATTAAATACAATGTCTGCCTGGCCCGTTCTTACCATGAGTGCACGGGTTTCTGACCGGTGTCCGGTTACATAATCAACGGATTCAATGGTAGCAGGGCCATTGCGGTACTTTTCAAAACGCTTAGCTTTAATGTTATGGGGCGGTATGAATTCAGTAATTTCATAAGGACCCGTACCAATCAGTGCCTTCATCCGGTTAAATTTACCAAATGATGCGGGCGATAAGATTGCTGTCGTGTAGTTGGAAAGCAGGGACGGAAATGGCCGGTAAGGCGCTTTGAGTGTAAAACTGACCGTCAGCGGGTCAACGATTTCAATGTTGGTGACGATATCGACCGGAAAGGGAGCCGGTTTTCCCAGCGCCACGGCAAGACTCTTTCGTACTGACTCTGCGTCCATCAATGTGCCGTCGTGGAATGTTACGCCGGGTCTGAGATTAAATGTCCAGCGGGTCAAATCTGCATTGCTTTTCCAGGAAGTTGCCAGGCCCGGTATCAGATTTCCATCATTATCCACGTCTACCAGTGTTTCTATAATTTGCATCCGGGTAAACATATAGCCTGCGGAAGCCGGGTTCAGATTGACCGGCTCAAAGGGGCCGCTGATATGTAAGGTCGTGTCTTTCGGCGCAGGCGAGCAGGATTGCATGAAGAATGTGAGCAAGCAAAGAAATAAAACGCGGGAGATCACGATATACCTTATTAAATTGATATTTAGCGGATGGAATGTTACCCGCTGAGTATACTTATCTCGCGTAAAAAAGTGGCGTTTTTTACGTTAGTTGACATCCGAAAGGCGTTTAGCGGAACGCTCTGATTATTAGTAGAGTAAACTGTAATGATATGTGATAATGTATCAAATTATATTGATTTAATAATTATCATTATTTTTTAGAATGGAACTTGCACAGTGAAACCCTCAGTAACCCGGGTGACCAGGCTCACCTCTCTCGCCATACTTATCGGTACCAGTTTTCAATCTTTTTCACAAAATATTGAAGCAGAAGACGACAGTGTAGAACACGTCGAAGTGACCTCTCTGCGCCAGGCTTATCGCGGCAATGTGCCACTAAAGTCCTTACCGCAAGCGGTGACAGTATTGTCAGATGAAACCCTGGATTCCTTTGGGGTTACCGATTTGCAAACAGCCTTGTCCCTTTCAGGAAGTGTTGCCAGCCAGAATAACTTTGGGGGTCTCTGGGACAGCTTTGCAGTACGGGGATTTGCAGGTGATGAGAATTCACCTTCGGGTTATCTGGTCAACGGCTTTAACGTTGGCCGTGGATTCAGTGGCCGTCGTGATGCCTCAAATATTGAAGCGATAGAAATTCTCAAAGGTCCGGGATCAGCGCTGTATGGTCGCGGTGAACCCGGCGGCACCATCAATATTATTACCAAAAAGCCTGAGTTTGATCAGGAAGGCTACATTGAAGCAACGGCAGGTAGTTACGATTTATATCGTCTGGAAGGTGATTACACGAACGCAGTCACGTCGGACCTGGCTTTCCGGGTTAATGGTGCTTATGAAGACGCGGGTAGTTTCCGTGACACTGTTGAAAGCAATAAGCTCATTTTCACCCCTTCAGTGCTTTACCGGCTCAATGACACTACAAACCTGGTTTACGAACTGGAGATAATCGACCAGCAGGCCCCATTCGACAGAGGCATTGTGGTTGTGGGTGACAACTTTACCGGCGTACCCCGTGAAACCTTCTATGGCGAACCGGCCGACGGCGACATGAATATTGAAGCTGTAGGACATCAATTGTCACTACAAACATCTTTGAACGAAAACTGGGACGTAAATGCCGGTCTAAGTTATCGTGATTCTTCATTCGAAGGTTACTCAACAGAGGTTGAGTTGTCTTCCGGTCGCCAGCTGCTGAGCGAAGATAATCCTGTTGTCTCACGTCAGCGTCGTTACAGAGACTACGATACTAAGGACCTTTCTGCGCGGGCAGAACTGAGTGGCCCGGTACAAACCGGTGAAATGACTCATCACATTTTGATCGGGGTGGATGCATATGATTATACCTTTGAACAGGAAATGCAGCGCTGGAGAACGGCGTGGGGAACCGGCGATACTACTTATTCAGTGAGTAAAATAAATCCGGAATATGGCCAGGTTCAGCCGGAGGTTGCGCCACTCACGGACCGTGAAGAAAATCAAAGTGCGCAAGGTATCTACATTCAGGATCAGGTAGATTTGTCGGAGCAGTTTAAGCTGTTAGTTGGTTTCCGCTTCGATGACTTTTCCCAGGATATTGAGAATTTCATGAACGGATCGGTGACCAGTCAGGATCGCACGGCAACCAGCCCGCGGGTGGGTTTTGTGTTTGAGGCGAATAGTAATTTCACCTTTTACACCAGTTATTCTGAAGGGTTCCGTCCGAATAGCGGAGCCGACGTAGATGGTAATTCTTTTGAACCTGAAGAAAGTGAGTCTTACGAGCTGGGGGTTAAATTCTCTACCGAAGGTGACGGGATCACCGGTACACTGGCGCTATTTAATGCCGAAAAGTCGAATATACTGGCTTCTGACCCTGTGAATTCCGGGTTCACAGCCGCGCTGGGTGAAGCGGAAAGTAAAGGACTGGAACTGGATGTAAAAGCGTATATTTCTGAGCAAACCTCTCTGAGCTTGTCTTATACTTATACGGACGCAGCGACTTCTAATACAGTAACGAATTCCGACTGGGGTGTTGAGATCCCGGCAGGGACCAGGTTGCTGAACATTCCTGAGAACCGGTTTGTGCTTACCGCGCAACGGGAGTTTACCGTTTCCGGTAAAGCCGCCGCGGTGCTGGGGTCATTCCAATACGTTGGTGAGCGTCCCGGAGAGCTGATTAATCAGTCATATGTATTGCCGTCCTATACTCTGGTGAGTATTGCCGGGCATGTAGACATTAACGAATCCTTGCAGGTGAAGGTGTTTGTCGACAACTTGCTGGATGAAGTGTATTTCGATAATTCATATTCTGCTTTATGGACTCAGCCAGGCACACCGCGAACGGTTAATGTAAGTGCCCGCTATCAATTCTGACCATTACTATTCGTTTTAAAAGGGGCTGATGCCCCTTTTTCTGTTATTCAACTATTTCAGAGTATTTTCATGCACTTAACTACATTGCGTACTGGCATTGCGATAGTATTATTCTTTTTTTCTTATTTCATTAGCGCCGGCGTTCTGGCTAAAGACGGTTTTGAACTTGCCGGAATAACAACTCAGACCGGTGAAAAAAAGTCCTTCATGGCGACAAGGGGAGATATCGCTCTGCCGGTCACAGTCATTAACGGTAAGCAAGAGGGGCCTGTATTACTTCTGGCGGCCGGCACGCATGGTGATGAATTTCCGTCTATGTTTGCGTTGCAAAAATTACGTGAAGAGGTCAGGCCCGGTGAGCTTTCCGGTACATTGGTTCTGCTTCATCTTTCGAACATTGATGGCTTTCATGCCAATCGCATAGCCTTAAACCCCAAAGATAACAAAAACCTCAATCGTGAATTTCCGGGTAGCGCCGGTGGCACGCCGACTGAGCAAATCGCAGACTTCTTAACCAAAGAATTTATTGCAAAGGCGGACTACTTCATTGATATGCATTCAGGTAGTGCCAATCAACAATTACTGGATCATGTCTATTCGCCATTTGTGGGTGACAAAGCACTTGATGATCTGACTTTTGAATTTGCTAAGGCCACCGGTATGCAACACATCGTAATGTATGGCGACAGACCCCGCGACCCTGACAATTCTATTTCATTTCCCAATACGGCAATGACAAGAGGCGTGCCCGGACTTACCACTGAAATCGGACACCTGGGTCAGTACACGGAAGAATCGGTCGGGTATGCTGTTCAGGTATCACGGAATGCGCTGTATTTCTTAGAGATGTTACCGGGGGAGCCGGGTCCGCATTCAGAGGCTGTTATTTATGAAACACTGACTTCGGCGAAAAGTCATCATACCGGCTTCTTTCTGCCTGGCGTAAAAATTGGTGCAAAGGTTGAAAAAGGCGCGTCGCTGGGCAAAGTCACGGACTACTTTGGAAATGTGGTAGAAACAATTTCCTCGCCTGTAGCGGGTACCGTGATGATGATTAATGAGATGCCGGCTATCAAAGAGGGGCAATCAGCCGTGACGATTGGTATCCTGCAATAAGAGGCAAAAACCTTTCCTGACAAAAATGACAGTAACAGTAACAGTAGCAGGTATGATATCTCTATCATTTCAGACAAAGGTATTTTGTCACTATTACTGTTTTTGTTATTTAAACTATCCCTCAAACTGCGCTTCATTTTTCTGCGACTGAACCTGCTTAATCTGAATTCAGTCGTAAATCGTAAAGATTGAGTATTTTCATCCCAATACTCATTTCATAGAACATGAAGGAGCAATTTATGGAATCCCATTCATCCATGCCTCAGTTAGGCGCGGGTACTTTCCGGTTAAAAGACGATGTGGCATACAACAGTGTGAAAGATGCACTGGAAGTCGGCTACCGTCATATCGACACTGCACAAATTTATGAAAATGAAGAAGCGGTAGGCCGTGCGTTGAAAGACAGCGGTATTAACAGAGACGAATTATTTGTCACTACCAAAGTGTGGAATAACAAGCTGAACAGCAAGGACTTTCTGCCCAGTTTGAAGGAAAGTCTGGAGAAATTACAGCTCAGTTATGTTGATCTGCTGCTGATCCACTGGCCTTCCCCTGAGAACGGCGAGTCCATGGAGGAGTATCTGGGTGAACTGGCGAAAGCGAAAGCGCAGGGCCTGACCAGACACATCGGTGTTTCTAACTTTACGATTGCCCACCTGGAAGAAGCGCAGCAGATTTTAGGAAAAGGGGAAATTTTTACCAATCAGGTAGAGGTACACCCGCATTTAACTAACGACAAGTTGCGTGCATACTGTACGGTTAATGATATTCATATCACAGGATATATGCCGTTTGCTGTGGGCAAAGTGTTGAAAGACGAAACGGTGATACAAATTGCTGAGAAGTATGAAGTGTCACCCGCCGAAGTAGTGATTGCATGGGAACTGGGGCACGGTCTGGCGACCATCCCGTCATCGACTAAGCGGGAAAATCTGGCGACAAACCTTAAAGGGGCATCGCTGACTCTCGCTATCGAAGACATGGATGCCATCGACAAATTAAACCGCAATGAACGTGAAGCGACGCCGGACTTTTCACCTGAGTGGGATTAATCCCTGACAAAAAAGGAACTGATGATGACTGTATGTGTAATTGCCACCGCAAGGACATCGCTGAGTGATGCAGCGAAAGTGACCGCGTTGTTTGAAACGTTGCAGGAACACTCGCGAAAGGAAGAAGGCTGTATTCAGTATGATCTTGGAATACGTGAAGTTGACGAAGAAGTGGAAGTGCTGGTGATGGAGCAGTGGACGTCTCAGGCGGCACTTGATGACCATATGACATTGCCTCATTTCACTGCGTTTCAGGAAGTGTCAGAAGGCCTTGTTAAAAACGTCACTATGCACGTATATACGCTGCATTCATGAGATTGTGTTCAGTGCCTGAGGTTGTCAGGCACTGAACTTTTCTAATTTGCCATACCCCACAAAAACGTATCGGGTTGCCACATTTTGCCGTTGTCGAAACAGAAGCCGTTTTCTCTGTCCTGTGCAATGAGGATAGGGCCGTCGAGGTCGACAAAGTCAGCGCCGTCACACAGCAAATAAGCCGGCGCCATTGCCAGCGACGTGCCTACCATACAACCTACCATGACTGAGAATTCCATAGCTCTTGCGGCTTTGTACAGAGCTGCAGCTTCGGTGAGACCACCGGTCTTATCTAACTTGATATTGATGCTCTGATAGCGTTTACGCAATACGTCCAGCCCGGCTGACGTATGGCAGGACTCATCGGCGCAAAGCGGAACAGGGCATTCATAATGCTCAAGCACTGCATCGTTCTCTGCCGGTACGGGTTGCTCAATGAGGACAACATTACAGGCTTTCAGCGGCTCAGCCACGGCTTTTAAGTCTTCGATGGTCCAGCCTTCGTTAGCATCCACAATCAGCCGGCTTTCCGGCGTGACTTCGTGAATAGCGCGGATCTTGTCAACAACGGCATCGGGGTCCAGCTTCACTTTGATTATCGGCGCGCCTTTGAGTTTACGTGCAGACGCCTGCATATTTTCGACAGTATCCACACTGATAGTTTGTGCGGTAAAGCAATGTGGCGTAACGGGTAAACCAAGCAGTTCAGACACCGGTTTGCCGGTTACTTTTGCGGTTAAATCCCACAGGGCACAATCCAGTGCATTGCGGGCAGAGCCGGCTGGCAGCAATTCTGGTAGTGCTGCATGATCTTCAAGGCTGACAATGCTGGCGCTGACCTGTTCTAACTGGGCTGTAACCGATTCGATGGACTCGCCGTATCTGCCATAGGGCACAGACTCGCCATATCCGGTATGCTTGCCGTCACTCACTGACACGTGTATCACATCGGCTGCCGTTTTGGCTCCCCGGGAAATGCGAAACACCTGCGCCAGCGGAAAGCGTTCGTGTTTAATTGTAACTGTTAATGCCATCAGAGGTTCCCGATAATTTCACTGACACCAAAACGTACCGGGTCGGTACACGGTAAGCCGAGTTTTGCAGCCGCTTCTTCACAATACGCCTTTGCTTCAGCTTCACTGACACTGGATGTGTTTACCGCAATGCCAACAACTTTCACGTCCGGATTCGTTAATCTGGCAGCATTTACAGTCATTTCAATGACAGCTTCCAGCGTCGGTTGGGGATAGTGAGGTAACCCCCGCATGTGTGAACGGTTCAGCGCATGGCAGATCACCAGTGCATCAGGTTGGGAGCCGTGCAGCAACCCTAAACTGACACCGGCAAAGGCCGGGTGGGACAGGGAACCTTGTCCCTCGATAATATCCCAGTGGTCTTCGTCGTTGTCAGGGCTGAGTGTCTCCACTGCACCGGATATGAAGTCTGCTACCACACAGTCGATAGCGACGCCTTCTCCGGCAACCAGAATGCCGCTTTGCCCGGTAGCACGGAAAGTCGCTTTCTGACCGGCTTCTTCAAGCGCTCTGGTCAGACACAGTGAAGTGTACATTTTGCCCACAGAGCAGTCGGTGCCAACTGTCAGCAGACGCTTGCCTGTGCGTTTGATGCCTTTTCCTGTTTTGAAGCGGGCTGTGGGATGACGGATATCAATGAGCTGGCGGTCACAACGCTGCGCGGCTTCCACCACGGCTGGGATGCTGGTGAGTTTATCGTGCAGGCCGCTGACAACATGCATGCCGGCTTCAATGGCTTCTACGATTGTAGGAACCCAGGCTTCATCAATAAAACCGCCGCTGTTTGCAAAGCCCAGCACGAAAGTGTTGGCGCCGGCATCGACCGCCTCATCAATAGTCATTGACGGGCAACCGGTGGTGACCTCGCAACCCGGAAGACGGTATTCACCGATGCAGGCTTCAGGGTTCCAGTCAGCCACGCTTTTTGCCATTTTTATGCTGAGCGGATCGGTGGCGTTGCCAATGAAAAGCAAATAAGGAGGAGTAAGTACCATAGTGCATCCTGAAAATTCTGAGAAGAAATCACTGTAAGGTCAGTGTGTTATTTCAGGCAGTGTAAAAGGCCGGAGAGCCGGTGATAAGTAGTAACTTTTCGTAAGGGTATAACGTCAGGTTATCTGCCCGATAGTGTCGGACAGTGTATCGAGAAAACTTTCACACAGTTTGGATACCGGACGACTGTCCAGAGAAAGCGCTTTTACGGTGAACGTTAATGAAGGGGCGAACCGGGCGATACCGGTTTTTTCTGTCTGATTACCCTCAGCGGTCAGTCTGTCAACAATACAGCATCCCAGACCTGCATCAACCAGCCGCGCGGCGATGTAATAGGTATCCACCTGGATTTGCGTTTTAATATCCAGGCCAGACTGTTCAATGTGACGCCAGGCCATTTCTCCTAGCGGTCCGCTTTCCCAGATCCCGATAATATCCAGGTTTTGTAAATCACTGATTGTCAGTGTTTCCGGCGCTTCGCTGAAAGCTTGTCTGGGATACATCACTACCATTTCCTGTTCGCATAACGGACGTTCTGCCACACCGGGCAATTCGGGAGATGAAAACAGTACGGCGGCATCGCATTTGTGCGCCAGCAGGGTTTGCAGCGCTTCCTGGTTATGTACGGTTTTAATATTCAGGGCTACATCCGGATGTTGCCGGCGGAACATTGCCATGGTTTGGGGAAGTACGTTGAAACCCAGCGCAGGAGTAACGGCAATATTGATGATGCCACTGCGTCCCCGTTGAATATTATTGGCAAGCTGCTTAACCGTATTCAGTTGCTTATAAATTTTGCTGATTTCCGGAAACATCATTTCTGCTTCCGCTGTGGGCGTTAACTTGCCTTTGTTGCGGTGAAAAAGGTCGAAGCCAAGCTGTTGCTCTGCATGGGCCAGCACTTTAGACACCGATGGCTGAGACACATACAGTAAGTTAGCAGCGCCGGTAATGGAGCCGGTGGTGTAAATGGCATGAAATACTTCAATATGGCGCAAACGCATATCACTTTCCCTGGTTCAGCAAAGGCCTGAAAAACCATTTAATTAAATTCGCAGCGGGATGACAAGGTCGCGAAGACAAAAAAATCAGGAGGGGAGAGCCGCGCAACAGCAAGGAAGTGCTATTGTGCGGCAGGTTGGTATAAGGGATGACTCAAAGCTGGTCTAACAGTGCCTTACGTTTTTCTTCGTAATCCGCATCGCTGATAAGCCCTTCTTCGAAAAGCTCTTTAAGTGTAGCGAGTTTGGCACGAACTTCGGTTGAAATCGTGTCTGCTGCCTCACCCACGATAGAACTGCGTTTACCCGTTAAGGTTTCATCGATAGTTGCGACAAAAATTTTGCTGTATCTGCCGTTCGCTTCAAACTGACAATCTGTTTCACCATCGTAGGCCCATGGCACGTTAGACCACTCTTTGATCTGAGGGCTGTCAGACGCACATTTACGAATTTGACCCAGTTTTATCAGGTTCCGGCCTTCAAGCTGATACTTCTCAATCACACTCCATGACCAGTGTGAATTTTCCGGATGATGGCGGACATCTTTGGGAGATTCGAGGAAAAACTCCTCATGATGCCCGTATGTCATATACAGGTAGCTGCCGTCATACAGCGCGAGAAATTTAGAACGGGTCCAGTTACAGTTGGTACAGGTATACCAGCCGTAAATAATATTATTTTCGTCCATGCGCTCGAATTGAAGGTAAATACCGTCACTCACGTACTGCCGGTAAATTTTTTCCTGCGGCTCCACAGGCTTTATACTGACGAGCTTTTTAAATACCTCTGTTTCCAGCATAGGCGAGGGCGGATTCCAGGTGGCACAACCACCCAGAGATAAACCTGCAAGGACCAGACAGGCCGACAAAAATTTGTTCACGGACACTTCCTTATTCAGTAATGCAATTGATTAAATATGGAACAAGTATACAAAACTGACAAGGAAGCGGGCGGGAACTTGCTAACGTTCTTTCATACCCGGGTATAGTAAGCCGGAAACAAAACAGCCACCCGAAGGTGGCTGTTTTAACGATAACATCAGCAAGTCTTACTCGTCCAGGAAGCTGCGCAGCTGCTCTGAACGGCTTGGGTGGCGAAGTTTACGCAATGCTTTCGCTTCAATCTGACGGATACGCTCACGGGTAACGTCGAACTGCTTACCTACTTCTTCCAGCGTGTGGTCAGTGTTCATGTCGATACCGAAACGCATACGCAGAACTTTTGCTTCACGGGCTGTCAGACCGGCCAGAACTTCCTGGGTCGCGTCTTTCAGGCTGCCGCCGGTAGCTGAATCGAGGGGCTGAATAATGGTGCTGTCCTCGATAAAGTCACCCAGATGCGAATCTTCATCATCACCGATGGGGGTTTCCATGGAGATTGGCTCTTTCGCAATCTTAAGCACTTTACGGATTTTGTCTTCCGGCATTGCCATACGTTCTGACAATTCTTCCGGCGTTGGCTCACGACCCATTTCCTGCAGCATCTGACGGGAGATACGGTTCAGTTTGTTAATGGTTTCAATCATGTGAACCGGAATACGGATAGTCCGTGCCTGGTCAGCGATTGAACGGGTGATCGCCTGACGAATCCACCATGTTGCATAGGTTGAGAACTTATAACCACGACGGTATTCGAACTTGTCTACCGCTTTCATCAGACCGATGTTACCTTCCTGAATCAGATCCAGGAATTGAAGGCCACGGTTGGTGTATTTTTTCGCGATTGAAATAACCAGACGTAAGTTCGCCTCAACCATTTCTTTCTTCGCACGGCGGGCTTTCGCTTCACCGATAGACATGCGACGGTTGATGTCTTTAATGTCAGCGATAACCAGACCAGTTTCCTGTTCTACGCTATTCATCTTGGAGACTGAACGTTCGATATCTTCTTTGTAGTTTTGCAGCATGCCGGTGTAAGGCGCGCCTGAAGATAACGTGGCTTCTAACCAGTCTGTAGTGGTTTCGTTGCCAGCAAATGCCTTAATGAAATCTTTCTTAGGCATCTTCGCGTTTACAACGCAGTACTTCATGACCAGGCGTTCCTGGATACGTACTTTGTCCATCATGTCGCGCATGTTTTTAACCATGCGGTCAAACTGCTTAGGTACTAAGCGGAATTCTTTGAAGACTTCGCTGAGTACGCCAATTTCTTCGCGGGATTTTTTGTCTGAACGGCCATGCTTTTCAATAACACCACGGGTTTTCAGGTATTGTTCACGAAGCTTGCCGAACTTTTCACGGGCAACTTCCGGATCAACGCCGCTATCGTCCTCGTCGCTGTCATCATCGTCGTCGTCATCATCGTCATCATCTTCGTCATCTAACTCTTCAGCTGACAATTCAGAACCGATGTGGGTAGCGGTAGGTGCGAGATCCTGCTCTTCGTTAGGATCGACGAAACCGGAAATAATATCGCCAAGACGAATTTCTTCCGCTTCAAATAAATCCCACTGTTCTAACAGGTAAGTGATGGCTTCAGGGTATTCAGCAACAGAACACTGTACCTGGTTGATACCGTCTTCGATACGCTTGGCGATTTCGATTTCGCCTTCACGGGTCAACAGTTCAACGGTACCCATTTCACGCATGTACATGCGGACAGGGTCGGTTGTACGGCCAATTTCACTTTCTACGGTTGCCAGCGCCTGAGCTGCAGCTTCAGCGGCATCTTCATCGGCGGTGGTTTCTTGCATGAGTAATTCATCCGAATCCGGTGCGGACTCTGAAACCTGAATACCCATATCGTTGATCATACTAATGATGTCTTCGATCTGATCTGAATCGACGATATCTTGTGGCAGGTGGTCGTTTACTTCTGCAAAAGTTAAGTAACCTTGTTCTTTACCTTTTGCAATCAGGAGTTTAATCTGAGACTGCTTGCTTTGAGCCATATAACCTACACTTCTCACATTGAATTAATTAGCAAAAAAGCACGTTCAAGAGCCGGAAAAATCCCGTCTTGTCCATGCTTGCTATCGTTTGTTACCGCACCTGTCAGAACATCGGCTATTGTAATTTCGGCCTGAATTATGCATCTTATACGTCTCAAGATTGCATCAAGGTAAGCCCGATGTTTTCTATAAAGTCTGCTTGCAGCGAATTAACCAGTATAACAGAAAGACACCATTTTTGACCAGACGTTCAGCGTGATTTTTCGCCAGAACTTTATCCGGCGGCCTCGTGAGCTACGACTTCTGACGTTCTTTCATCAATAAGGTCAATTCTGTTTTCTCTTCCTGAGAAAGCGGCTGCATACGCGACCGTGAAATCAGCGTCTCAATTCTGCTGTCGAAATGCCAGTCAAGCAGCTTTGCAAAACTGTCGCAATACACGGTATCTGCATTATCTTCCTTAATCAGGTGTTCCTGTAACAGCAACTTCGCGATGACAGAAGAATGGGGATGGTCACGGAAGTTTTCAAGGACCTGGGCGGTGGTAGATTGTGGATTATTTAAACAGTACCCGTGAATGTCGATGAGCACGTGGATACCGGCAACACCACTTTGTGCCAGTACCTGCGGCGAGCAGTGGGTGTGTCTGGCAGCCAGTGCCGGGTTATCCAGCAGTAACCGCACCATTGTGCGGACCGGCGATATCTGGGTCTTTTGTTGGGTGTAGTGGGAATCCTTTGGTTTTGACGACTTTTGTTTTGCCTGTTGCATATCCTGCTGCAAACGAAAGCGGTCATATTCACCCACATGTTTCGCCAGCTCTTCCTGCAACATGGCTTTCTGACTGTCACCCAGTACCTGGTCTATCAAAGGCTGCGCAGCGGCTTTCAACGCCACTTTACCTTCCGGCGTGCCGACTTCATGTTGTTTCAGCAGTGATTCAAAAAAGAATCGCGATAAGGGCATGGCGTCATCGAGTAATGCCATAAAGGTATCTTTGCCCGTCTGGCGAACCATGGTATCCGGATCTTCACCGTCAGGAAGAAACAGGAATGTCAGTTTCACACCATCTTTTAATGCGGGTAATGCATTTTCAAGTGCCCGCCAGGCAGCTTCACGCCCGGCACGGTCACCGTCGTAACAGCACACAATGTGGGAAGTGGTGCGCATCAGCATACTGAGGTGCTCCGGCGTTGTCGCCGTGCCCAGTGCTGCCGTGGCAATATGGATATCGAACTGGCTCAGCGCTACCACATCCATGTAGCCTTCCACTATCACCACTTTATCAAGGTGGCGCTGGCTTTGTTTCGCCTGATAAAAGCCAAACAGTTCGTAGCCTTTGTGGAAAATCCGTGTTTCCGGAGAGTTAAGGTACTTCGGGCCGCCGTCATCCAGCACGCGGCCGCCAAAGCCGATCACTCTGCCACGGCGATCGCGGATAGGAAACATGATCCGGTCACGGAAGAAATCATAAGTCTTGCCGCGATCATTTTTGTTTACCAGTTTCAGATCCAGCAACTGCTGAACCCGTTGGGGATCTGTGCCGAAGGTTTTCAGTACGCCATCCCATTCTGACGGGGCGTAGCCGATTTCCCAGTGCTTCACAATATCACCGGATAAACCCCGGCCTTTCAGGTAATCAATTGCTTTGGGGCTGTTGGCGTGCTGTCTTAACTGTTGCTGAAAATAGCGGGTGACAGATTCCATCAGCGCATAGTCATCCTGTTGCTGCTGACGCTTCTCTTCTGTCATTGCAGGCCGGCTGCTCTGTTCCCGCGGGATCTCTAACCCGTGTAGCCGTGCCAGCTCTTCAATCGCCTCTACAAACTCCAGCCGGTCAAATTCCATGATAAAGGAGATTGCATTGCCGTGAGCGCCACAGCCAAAACAGTGATAGAACTGCTTGTCCTGACTGACGGTAAAAGAAGGGGTTTTTTCATTGTGAAACGGACAACAGGCCTGATAATTCTTACCCGCTTTTTTCAGTTTCACACGGCTGTCTACAATGTCGACAACATCGGTACGGGCTAACAGATCATCAATAAAATCGCGGGGAATTCTTCCGGACATGCAGTATATGTAACCTACGGGTATATAACAGAAACAGTAACAGCTGATCAGTGCCTGAGCGCGATGTCAGAAGGGTCAGCAAACGTGGGTTACTTTATCAGGGAGAGAAGAAGGCGCAACCTTTTCGTATTGCGCCTGATCTTTTTAAACGGCTATCCGAACTGACTCAGAGTTTTACGCGTTCAGACGCGCTTTGATTTTTCCACTCAGTGCGCCCATGTCTGTGCGGCCCTGAACTTTTGGCTTCAATGCACCCATGACTTTACCCATGTCCTGCATGCCGGTGGCACCGGTTGCAGCCATAGCTTCGTCAATCAGAGCAGCCACTTCTTCATCAGTAAGCGGTTGTGGCAGGAAAGATTCTAAAATTACGATTTCCGCACGTTCTGTGCTGGCCAGATCATCACGATTTGCCTGATCATACTGGGCGGCCGCGTCGGCACGCTGCTTAACCATCTTGGTTAAGATAGCCAGAATGGCGGTATCGTCTACAGTGATTTGCTCATCAATTTCTTTTTGCTTGATGGCGGCCAGTGCCATACGAATTGTGCCAAGTTTCAATTTCTCTTTGGCGCGCATGGCATCTTTTTGTGCGTTTTTTAAATCGTCAATTAAAGCCATAGTAATTTTCTTTCCTGATGTCGGGCTTATCAGAAGGACAGGGCGGGCAGGACGGGAATCACTTTTTCAGTGGTCCTGAGACAGCAAAGGTGCCTTAAGGCACCTTTGTTAAGCCAACACTATCTTAGTAGAGTTTTACGCGACGTGCGTTTTCGCGAGCCAGCTTTTTCAGATGACGCTTTTTAGCAGCCGCTTTTTTACGCTTACGTTCCCAAGTAGGCTTTTCGAAGAACTCACGACGACGAACTTCTGACAAAACACCTGCTTTTTCACAAGAGCGTTTAAAACGACGAAGAGCGACATCAAACGGCTCGTTTTCTCTAACTTTAACGATAGGCATTAAATTCTCACCTCAAAATTTTCAAGACTGTAGCCGGGCGTGAAAGTGTGCGATAAATCGACACCCGGGTTAAAAATGGTGCGAAATTCTATTCTTTTCTGAAGGGAAAGTAAAGCCGGTAGTGTTAATAAATTAACCAGCGATCGCAGATTTTTAGCTGAATCTGATTCGCGATCCTCGCATTTACCATTTTCAGGGTGAACGAATAACGGTAAACTTGCCCGCCCTGCACCACCATAAAGAGGTTTATCAATGCGTATTCTGGGTATCGAAACATCCTGCGACGAAACGGGCATCGCGGTTTACGATGACGAAAAAGGATTGTTGTCCCACGAATTATACAGTCAGGTTAAACTGCACGCCGACTATGGTGGTGTGGTTCCCGAACTGGCATCCCGCGATCATGTGCGTAAGATCATACCACTGATCCGCAAAGCATTGAAAGACGCGGCTACTGAAGGTGAAGACCTGGACGGCATCGCGTTTACTCAGGGACCGGGCCTTGTTGGTGCATTATTAGTAGGCTCATCCGTAGGTCGCGCACTGTCTTACGCATGGAATATACCGGCCGTGGGTGTGCACCACATGGAAGGGCATTTGCTGGCTCCTATGCTGGAAGAAAATGCTCCCGCGTTTCCTTTCGTGGCGCTGTTGGTATCCGGTGGTCACTCGATGCTGGTGAATGTGCAGGGAATTGGTCAGTATGAAGTGCTGGGTGAGTCCATTGACGATGCTGCAGGTGAAGCCTTTGATAAAACCGCCAAGTTACTGGGTCTGGATTACCCTGGCGGTCCGCTGCTGGCAAAGCTGGCAGAAAAAGGTGAGGGTGGACATTATAAATTTCCCCGTCCGATGACTGATCGCCCCGGGCTGGATTTCAGCTTCAGCGGATTAAAAACCTTTGCCGCTAACACCATCCGCGATGCCGACGGCTCCGAACAAACCAAAGCGAATATTGCATTCGCCTTTCAGGAAGCTGTTGTTGATACCCTTATCATTAAGTGCAAGCGTGCGCTTAAACAAACCGGCCTGAAGCGGCTGGTCATTGCCGGCGGTGTCAGTGCCAATACGTATTTGCGTGAGTCCATGGAATCGCTGATGAAAGAACTCCGTGGCGAGGTGTTCTATCCGGGTCTCGCTTTTTGCACCGATAACGGCGCCATGATTGCCTATGCCGGCATGCAGCGCTTAAAGGCCGGACAATTCTGTGATTTATCCGCCGCCGCCAAACCCCGCTGGCCACTGGATTCTTTGCCCGCGGTGTAAGTCGCGAACTTTGCGGTCAGTGAGTTGTTGTTGTCATAGTCCACTTTTATACTGTGCCAAGTATTAAAAGACGGAAAAAACAATGAAACGAAAAGGACTGTGGGCAACACTTTTGCTGACTGTACTGACAACCGGCGTCCAGGCGAAGGATGACACGCCTTATGTGGTGATGATATCCATAGATGGTTTTCGCCACGATTATGTGGAAAAACACAACGCGGCCAATATTGCACAAATTGCGAAAGACGGGGTGCGGGCTGAGAAGATGATTCCGGTGTACCCGTCCAGCACATTTCCCAATCATATTTCTATAATCACCGGTTTATTACCCGTTCACCACGGTATCGTAAATAACGCTTTTTACGACAAATCCCGCCCTGTAAAAGACAGTTATGCCCGATATTCCATGGGAAATGGGCACGGCGATTCGACCTGGTTGTCTGGTATGCCTTTCTGGAATCTGGTGGAATTTAACGGTTTGAAGGCGGCTACGTATTTCTGGCCGGAATCTGATGCCAGAATTAACGGCAATCTGCCGTCTTATCACTATCACTACTCTAAATATGCGGATTATCAGGGAAGAATTGATCAGATAACCGAATGGTTGTCATTACCCGAAATATCGCGGCCGCACTTCATTGCGGGCTACTTTTCACTGGTGGATACGCAGGGGCACGATTTCGGGCCGGATGCTAAAGAAACCTATGACGCTGTTCAGCTCATAGACGGTCTGATTGGCCAGCTTTATGGCAGAATCAAACAGCTGGATATCCCGGTTAACCTGGTGTTGGTGTCTGATCACGGTATGACGGCTATCCGCCAGGAAAGCAAGGTGGTAGAGGCTGAGCTTGGGATCAGCGACAAGTTTGCTGTTGAGACCCGCGGTTCACAGGTACTTATCTATGGTGAAAAAGGCACAACGGAGCAGGAAATCAGTGCGCTGAAGGCGTCTTTAGAAGATGCTGCTAAAGGGCGTTATTCGGTGATGTCCGATTCACGCAGAGCCAGCGTTCATATGGAACGGGATCCGCGTACCGGCGACATCATGCTGGAAATCCGGCCCCCGGGTTACTTTGTCAGTGACAGCACCCACGACGGTAAAGGTGCTCACGGTTTTGATGCAACACTGGAAGACATGGCTGCCACCTTTATTGCTGCAGGCCCTGATTTCAGGCAGGGGGCGACCATACCGCCGATGAAAAACCTGGAAATTTATCCCGGTCTGGCGAAGCTGATGAAGCTGCAATATGTGCCTGAAACAGACAGTGGCAGCGACACCTTTAATCTTGGTCTGGCTGAGCAATAATCTGACCCGCACCGCGGGGGCTGAAGCGTCGCTCAAAGCACCCTGCGGTTACCGGAATGATCAGAAGAAGCAGCAGTACTCCTACCAGCGTATTCCATCCGAAATGCTTGTATAAAAGGCTGGATAGGGTAATACCGGCCCAGCCACCCACATAGTAAAACAGCGTGTACAGAGCATTAGCACGGCCTTGTCCGCCGGTAAGTTTACTGTTCAGTGCACCTACAGCAGCGGCATGAATGGTGAAAAAACCTGCGCACAGTAAAATCAGCCCGGCAGTGACAGCCAG
Organism: Alteromonas sp. NFXS44; assembly: GCF_040148705.1. NCBI lineage: Bacteria > Pseudomonadati > Pseudomonadota > Gammaproteobacteria > Alteromonadales > Alteromonadaceae > Alteromonas > Alteromonas sp. NFXS44. The sequence continues at coordinate 265,920 of NZ_JAGDEA010000002.1, forward strand.
CACCGAGGGAAGCAACAACATCAACAGGGAAACACACAGTACAGCAGCACCTGTCAGTAAGGTGTTGCCGCTGCCAATGCGGTTACTGAGCTTGCCTGTTAACGGACCAATCATCACGCCGGTAAGATACACCAGGTAAAGCAGGGTGGTGTCCTCAGTGGTGAATGCAAATGGGGCTTGAGTAAGGTGAAAAGGCAGAAAATTAAATACTGACGAGAAAATGCCGAATCCGCTCAGTGCACACAGGTACAGTCGTAAAAGCGGCCACTGCCTGACAAGTTGAATGTAACGGACTGCAGGCGCTTTCGGGTCAGACTTTTCGCGCTTATCACGTGGAAGACCGTACAGAGCCAGCGAAAAGGCAATGAGCGTGAACAGACTGGTTGCAACAAATGCATAACGCCAGTGCTCCGGAGAAAACGCCCAGCCACCCAGTAACCGCCCGCCTAGACCGCCGGCAACGGTGGCTGACACATAAGCACCCATCACAACATTCAATTTTTCAGGGGGCAGTGAGCGGGAAAGCCAGGCAACGATACAGGTTGTCAGTGACGGAACGAAGATACCCTGTACGAATCTTGCGGCAATCAGTACATTCAGGTTGACTGTGGCCGCACAAATCAGTCCGCACAGAACAATGGCGGTTCCGCCTGTTGCGATGACGGGGCGAACCGGAAATTTATCTGATATTAATCCGAAAGGCAGGTTTGCCAGCGCTATGCCCAACACCACTGCCGATACCGTGAAAGACACCATGACCAGGTCAGTATTAAAGTCCTGACGGAGTACAGGAAGTACCGGTTGAGTAATATATATGTTGGTAAACGCGGTACAGACCAGCATGAAAATGATGAACTGCAAGCGGGTTTGCGCCTGAAAATGCATGATGTTTCTCAGATTACAGAAAGAAATGAAGAGTTTGCCGGTAAACCGGTCACATCCGTTATTCTGGCAGTGTGCGGTTTTATTTTAAACGTACTTTATCCCACACTTTACTTTCTTCACCTTTGAGCAGGCGTTGAATATTGTCTTTGTGCCGAAAGATAATGAGCACCGACAACATGATCACCGGAACGGTGTACATAGGTTTGATAAACCAGGTAAATAACGGCGCCAGACTTACCGCAATAATGGCTGCCAGAGAGGCATAGCCCCAGACAAACATGACCAGCAGCCAGGTCAGGATCAGCAAGCCTGCCAATTCCGGGCCCAGTGGTAACAGAACACCAAAAGCGGTAGCCACGGCTTTGCCACCTTTGAAGCCGAAGTACAGCGGAAAAATGTGTCCCAGACAGGCCGCAACGCCAATAAAACCCAGAGCAACAGGTTCAATGCCCATCCAGTAGCTGCAATATACCGGCACCGTGCCTTTAAACACGTCCATGAACAATACCAGGGCTGCCGGAACACGGCCGCCGAGTCTGAATACATTGGTGGCCCCGGGGTTATTTGAACCGGCGGCGCGGGGATCAGGAAGCTGGTATAACCGGCAAACCACAACGGCGCTGGAAAGCGAACCCATCAGGTAAGCGATACAGACCATAAGAATTACCAGGGCGATCATTTCTTGCAGACACTATCAATACGTTACATGCACGCAGACTAACAGGAATCGCAGGTAAAATACCAGCAAGGTTTAGTGACCACAGTGGCAGTTGTGGTAAAGTGGCGGCCACCACTGTAAGGCGAGCCGCAGGCGCTGTAACCTATGCCACAAACGCAACACATTATTCTGTCCGGTCTGAAAGTTGATACCCTGATCGGGGTGTATGACTGGGAGCGGACCCGCAAAACCACACTATTGTTTGACGTGACCGTACAGGCCGACCTTTCTGCGGCAATGCAAAGCGATGATGTAAAAGACACCATTGATTATGCATTGCTGGCAAAAGCTATTCAGGATGCCGCCGCCGATCAGACCTTTGAGTTGCTTGAAGCCCTGGGCGGCCACGTGATGAACGCTGTCTTTAAGGATTTTCCTGTCGCGCACATTAAGCTGGCGATCACCAAGCCGGATATTCTGCCGGATGTAAATACAGTGACAGTTGTCTTTGAACAGAGTCGTGGTGACTGATGCACCTTATTACCATCAGTCTGGGCACTAACGTTCAGCGTACCTGGTACGCCAGACAAGGGTACGTTTATTTAAAACGTCACTTTTCTGCGGTAACGTGTTCAAGAATGTTTGAAAGTGAAGCGGTTGGCTTTGATGGCTCACCGTTTTATAACTGTGTGATCAGTGCTGAAACGACTTTAAGTGCCGGTGATGTGAATGCCACGCTTAAAGCGATTGAGCGTGAAAATGGCCGGACTCACAGTGAAAAAAAGTATTGTGCTCGCACTCTGGATTTAGATCTATTAACCTACGACAACGTAGTGACAACGCACCCTGTTGCGTTGCCGAGAGCAGAAATTTTGCACAATGCATTTGTACTGCAACCCCTTGCAGAACTGTTGCCTGACCACGTGCACCCCGTAACAGGAAAAACCTACCGGCAGTTGTGGCAGGAATACGATCAAACTTCCCAACGGCTATGGCCAATCGATTTTACATGGAGTGATTCTTAGGGATGACGCTTTTTGAAATTATTATTCTTGCCCTGATCCAGGGAATAACTGAGTTTTTGCCAATCAGCAGTTCGGGACATTTGTTGTTGCCGGCGGAACTGCTTGGCTGGGATAGTCAGGGGCTGGCCTTTGATGTGGCTGTTCACGTAGGCAGTTTGCTGGCTGTTATGCTGTATTTCCGTCAGGAAATTGCGCAAATGACAGTGGCCTGGCTGACCAGAGGATTCACAAAGAATCAGAATACTGACAGCAAGCTTGCCTGGTATGTCATTCTGGCAACGATTCCTGCTGTGCTTGTGGGCCTGGCACTGGATGAATGGATTGAAATGAATGCCAGAACTGCGCTGGTGATAGCGGCCACAACCATTATTTTCGGACTCTTACTGTGGTATGCTGACGTGAAAGCGACACACACGCAGTCTCTGGAAAACATCACCATGAAACAGGCGATCATCATTGGTATCGCTCAGGTGATGGCCCTGATTCCGGGCACATCACGCTCTGGCATTACGATGACGGCCGGATTGATGTTAGGTCTGGACCGCGAGAGTTGTGCGCGGTTTTCTTTTTTACTGTCTATTCCGGTCATTCTGGGAGCCGGTACGTTAAAAACCTTTGATTTAGTTCAGGCGACGACAGCAGTAGACTGGAGTGCGTTGCTGTACGGTGCGGCATTCTCGTTCATCAGTGCCTATTTATGTATTTTCCTGTTCCTGAGCTGGATTTCCCGCATCGGCATGCTGCCGTTTGTGATCTACCGCATGATTTTAGGCGCGGTGTTGCTTTGGTTCGTGTTCGCTTAACCTGCATGGAGAATTAGAATGTCAGAGACTATTTTTACGAAAATCATCAACAAAGAAATTCCCGCTGATATCATTTATGAAGATGATCTGGCGCTGGCATTCAAAGACATTAATCCGCAGGCGCCGGTGCACTTTCTGGTAATCCCGAAAAAGCCCATCGCAACCATTAACGACATTACAGAAGAGGACCGTGCCGTGGTCGGGCACTTAAGTTATGTGGCTGCGAAAGTAGCCGCAGAACAGGGCTTCGCAGAGCAGGGCTATCGTACGGTAATGAACTGCAATGAGTTCGGTGGTCAGACGGTCTATCACATTCATCTGCACGTAATCGCCGGCAAGCCGCTGGGCTGGCCTCCGTACACTGAGAAGCTGAAAACTGCGCTGGAATAGGCAGGAAGTCACAGAGAATCGTGACCTCCCGCCAGGCCCTGCAATAACGTGCAGGGCTTTTTAATTTCTACAATCCCAGAACGTCTTTACCTTGTTTAAAGGTAATATCGACAGGAATATTAGCGGCTTCGAGCTTCGCCAGGTCAGACGCTAATTCAGGTTTTATGACCCCCATTTCGTCCACCAGTTTTGCGACACCGTCGTAATCGCCGTCACCCTGATAAGTTAATATTAACCGGCTTAGTGCTTCTACCGCGCTGCCCATTTTTTCCATGTTTACACTGTAGTAGCCGTCTTCATCTTTGGTAAACGCACCTTGTTGAGCAAAGAAGTTAAACCGGATCATATTGGCTTTGCCGTGGGCCGAGCTGGCACCGAAGCGCACGGAGCGGAAAATCCCTGCAAGGAAAGTTACGTAGTAGTCTTCAAGTACACCTTCAGTGATCTCGCCTTTTTCCAGCAGGCTCTGCACCATGTATAAACCGAGAATGTCAGCTTTCCCTTCTTCAAGGGCTGATGCATGTTCTTTCAGTGCGGCACGTACGGTGCTGCTGCCGTCCAGCGTGTTTTTGATACCCAGACCATGAGCAACTTCATGAAACATGGTATTGGCAAAAAACGCGTCGAAGGTGATGTGATTGCGCTGTTCAGGGTTGATAAGTTCATCTGCAATGGGCATGAGGATCTCGTCGAACTTGGCGCGCATGGCGTTTTTAAGCTGCAAGCGACGTGTTCCTTTCGCCAGCTGTACCCGTTCATCATTAGGCAGATTAATCGCTATGGTTTTACTGCCCGCATTGGAGTGGCCTGCGTAGTAGATGACATCATAGGCGTTTAGGTCAGCATCGGAGCCGGGCATTTCAGCTTTGTAGGCATCCGGTACCGGTAAGCCTTTTTGCAACTCCGGCAAAAACTGCGCGTATTTAGACAGTTTGTCACTCCAGGCCAGGTCTTTTATCAGAACATAAGCTTCAAAGGCGGCACGGTAACCGAAAAGCTGATCTTCGTAGGTTTCAATGGGGCCAATCACCAGTTCAACAGGATTGGTTTTCATGTCCATCCAGGCCATATCAGACGCGTAATAATCGTTGCTTAACAGGGCGTCTGCCCGCAAATTCAGGTAATTCGCAAATTCTTCATTGCCGGCCAGTTTTGCGGCTTTTCTCAGCAGCGCCGCCGCTTCGGTAAGCTCAGGTTTGTATGCGTCTGAGTAAGGTACGCTGTAAAGGGCGCCGTCGTCCTTGCGTTTTACCAGCGAATAAAGGCCGTCCTTATCTGCAAAGTCTGCTGCCGCGAACTCCTCTTTAGTCATATCGTGAGGATAGAATTCTGCGCCGGCGGGCTTGCTGTCTGTGTTTTTAAGAAAAGCGGCGTCACCGTTCAGGCGATCCCAGGGGCCATAATTAATATTTGCAAAACGGGCAACGTCTTCGTTACTGAAAGACTTCAGGAACGTATCTTTATCGCCACTGAACGCCTGCTTCCAGAAAAGTCTGTCCATGATGACAGAGGCATCGATGAGCAGCGAAAGCATGGCCTTCTGATCATCAGAAAAACGTGACAGATCAGTCGTTAATTCGACAGGCTTATAAATAGATAGACGGGCAGGGTCGACCAGCAACTGGCCGGACTTTTCAGAAGCAGATTGCGCTTCAGGTGTATGGGTGGTTGTCGTTTCCGGTGCTTTTGAGCAGGCTGAGAGCGCAAAAACGGCAGCAGCGACGGCAATACTCAAACGGGCTTTACGGGTATTCATTATCATCGTTATTTTTCCAAACAAGTTTGTCCCACCGATTGATACACAAAACATTGTGCATGTTCAACATCTGCTGCGGTCACTTGCGCTGAATATCCGTCTGTTAAGGGGAAGTCCTTTTAACAACTTACGCCGGCATGACGCATAAAAAAGTTTAAAAAAAAGCCAGATTTAACAAAATTTATACAAGCTGGCGTTTTAATATCTGCTAGGGTAATTTAAAAATGCTGATAAAAAACAATAATCTATACTAAAGTATAAGGTGTCACAGTGGAAGCGCTACTCAAAAATAATAAAAGTCAGTTCCTCGATATTTTTACAACAGTATCCGGTCATAAATCGAATCTGGTCAGTCTCAACAGTTGGTGGGATAAGGTGGCACTGGTCGGCAAAATCAATTCTCTGAATGTACCCCAGAGTTTGCTCAGCAATATGCTTGAAACAAAAGCCGAATTCAGCGAACTGCAGGAAATCCTCATAGAGAATCTGCTGTCTGAAAACATGCAGCAATGCGGAGTAAAAAATCAGACTGTTGCGCAAACGCTGATTGATATACCAGTCCGAAATCTGTTTGAACGCACTGCAGACGTTGGATTTCTGGCAACAGATGCTGACATACTGGCATTCCTTAGTGACAGCACAGATCATGGGCCGGATACGTCTGCCATTGTGAAACGCCTGACTGAATATGCTGCCAAGTATTCTGTCTATGATGACATTATGTTGTTTGATGAGACCGGACAGTTAAAAGCACAGATGGATACAGGCGCAGATATTTCCGGCGACGATCCGGTGATTGCAGAAGTACTGACCGGCGAACATGAATATCTGGAAATTTGTCGCTATTCTCCTCTGAGGCCAGCCTTTCCCCTGTCCTCCCTTTTCCTTGCGCCTGTGAAAGATCCTGAAACCCAACGTGTTACCGGCGTTTTATGCATGAGTTTCAAACTGGAAGGTGAGATGCGCAGTTTGTTTGCCGATCTGGATGACGGGTCCGGTGCGATCATGGCATTGCTCGATAAGCAGGGAAATACACTGGTGTCGGCTGACGAAACTGTGCTGCCCCGGGGGATGGTGCTGAATGTCAGTCGCAGTAATCAGATCATTACTCTGGGTAAGCATGAGTACTACTGCACCGTAGCCCGGACGCGTGGCTATCAGGGCTATGCGGGGCTTGGCTGGCAAGGATGTGTATTGCTGCCGTTTGCCAGCATGTCGGCACATCCTGACAACAGTGAAGAAAACAGTGACGATGTTCAGCGCTGGCGCGGCTTTTCACCGGCATTGAGTAACATACGTCACAAGGCGAAAATTGTGACTGAGGATTTGGATCTCGTTGTGCTTAACGGACGGATAGCTGCTGCCCGCAGTGATGCTGACGAGTTTATTCCCATTCTGGAAGAGATCCGGCAAATTGGCCGGCAAATGCAGTCAATTTTTACCGACTCAGTAAGTCAGTTGATGAATACTGCGCTGAACACCCATTACGAGGGACTGATTTTTCAGGCTGCACTGGCGATCGATATCATGGACAGAAATCTCTATGAACGCGCGAACGACTGTCGTTGGTGGGCACTCACCGGTTTGTTTCAAAGCGTACTCAACAAGAGGCAGATTTCCTCTGATGATGCTCAGGCTATGGCTGATGTGCTCTCCTATATTAACGACCTCTACACAGTGTATACCGGTTTATATATTTATGACCGGAATGGAAAAATCGTCGCGGTTTCCAGTCCGTCAATGAAGACGCTGGAAGGGACCACGGTTCATGCTGATACAGGGGCCGGACAGGTGTTTAACCTGAAAAGCTCACAGCAATTTTGTGTATCAGAATTCGTGCCCTGTCATTACTATGAGAGTAAGCACACCTACATTTATAATGCTGCGATTACCGCAGACGGCCAGGTAAATGGTGGGATCGGGCTGGTCTTCGACAGTGGGCCCGAGTTTAAACAAATGCTGGAAGATGTTACCGGCGGGGAAAATGACGGTATATTTGGCCTGTACACCGACAGGAATGGACACGTGATCAGTGCCACTGACAATGCAAAATGGAAAACCGGTGACAGAATCACATTGCCGGATATCATCAGTAAAGGTGGTAACGGGCACAAAGGTGCAGGTATTTATGAGATTAGCGGCGTGGAATATATTCTGGCTTTTGCTGTATCAAAAGGCTATCGGGAATATAAAACGTCAGACGGTTATCATAATGATGTTATCGCAATTATCGGTGAGCCAAATCAACCGGTAAAATCACAGCAATAAAAAATGGCTGCCCGGGGCAGCCATTTTTGTCTGAATTAATGCACAACTATCAGAATGCGTAAGTCAGACCTACGTGGGCTGCCCGTCCACGTGAACGGAATGCTGATGCGCCCTGGTAATCTTCATCCAGCGCGTTTTCAACGCGACCAAATACGTCCAGGTGCTCATTAACACTGTACCGTGCGCTCACATCTACCAGTGCATAGTCTTTCAACTTTACGCCACTGTCGACAGCATCAGCGACCAGACGGATGTTAGCTTCTGCTGTCAGTGCTTCGTACTGATACATAACCCCTAATGAACCCAGCTGCCGGGGCCGGCGGCTGCGCTGAGCGCCGGTGGCATCTTCGGTATCGTTATAGGTATAGTTAGCTTTCAGTAACCAGGCATCTGTTACCGCCCACTGACCAATCAGCTCGACACCGTCAGAATAAGACGTGCCGGATTCCTGCAGATAGCCGGAGTAAGTGGCGAGATCAAAAGAAATGGCGTCTTCGATTTTTTGATCGAAGTAAACCACTTCAACAGATGTGCCTGCCGACGGGGTAAATTGCAGACCGATTTCGTAACCTTCTGAGGTTTCTTCTTTCAAATCGATGTCTGAAGCAGGAGCATAACCGAAATCACGGTTGTACTGGATTTCGTACAGGCTCGGCGCGCGGAAACCTGTTCCGTATGCTCCACGTAATTTCAAATCACCCTGTTCCAGTGCCCAGATGTATGCAGAACTGAGACGGAAACTGACATGTTCGCCGAAATCTTCGTTATCATCGTAGCGAACGCCGGCGGTGGTAAATAAGTTTTCAGTGAATTCGCTTTGTAGTTCCGCGTAGTAACCGGTCTGTGTACGGCTTTCTCCGGAAGATGTAATGCTCTCTTCCTCCCAGTCGATACCGTAAACTACGTTGTTCTGAGCATTTACCTGTGTATTACCCAGATATTCGACACGCTCGATATTCCCTTTCGTGAAGTAGCTTTGCTCGCCGAGAGTCAGGTTTTCACGCTCTACCAGGCTTTTAGAGTACGCCAGTTGCTGATTACCTGAATCTGTTTCGTAGTTTGCATTCACGCGAAAGTTGGTCTGTTTGAAATTGCTCTGACAGTCGTCAACGTAACCACCGCTGTAGCAATGGTCAAACTCACCTTCACCGTCATTATTGCGGACAACAAAACCCAGAGATAAATCTTCAACCGGACGGACATTTACGCGGGCGTGCACGGTGGTATTTTCATAGCCGTCATCATCCTGCAGGGTGGTGTCGTCCAGACGTGCGTTAAAACCATCCGTTGAGTAATCAGACACTGACAAATACCCATCAACCAGTTCTGTACCGGCACCCACTTCACCGGCAATGTTATTGGTGTTATACGCGCCGGCAGAGGCGGACACGCTGCCAAATGTGCCCTGTTCAACACGGCCGGTCTGAATGTTGATAACACCACCGGCATCTGCACCATATAACAGGCCTTGTGTACCACGGAGGATCTCTACCCGCGACACATTGGCGCTCTGTAACTGACCAACATGAGGTTGAACCTGTGTGCCGGTAGGATCAGAGATGTCCACGCCATCAATACGGATAAGCGTACGGTAACCTTCTTCACCACGGATCCGTAGTGCCGAAGTCGAACCGATACCGCCGCTGTCAGTCACATGAATGGATGGCTGAATGCGCAGCACTTCTGCCAGGTTGGCATAACCGCGAAGTTCGATTTCTTCCTGCGTAACAACAGATACGGAGGTCGCCAGTTGCCGCAATGGCGTGGCAATACGGCTTGATACGACAACGTGTTCAATAGAGTCTTCAGTACTGCCTGCGTCTGCCGCCATAACAGATGTAGCAGCGCAGCTCATAGCAACGGCCAGGGCCAGTTTGCTGGTTTTCATGTGTGTTCCTCAATCTTATTGGTGTCAACGATTGAAGGAGGGAAAGGGAGTGCGGAAACGTAAAGTCAGTTTAGCCTGAACATCCGGCATGGTGTTACATGCAGGAATGAAATGCATAAGGTAGTCACGAACAATGCAATCCGATGAAGCCCTCCGCTTCATTCGTAAAAAACTGTCTGACAGGCCGGTGTCGGGCTGAATGCATTAACTGCATTGTACCGTTGCGGGGGCAGCGGTGGATTAGAACCACACTTCCCGTTTACCTTACCCAAATACACAACGGTGTGTACCGGTAAGCACCTGAAACAGCGGGCGCAACCTTACAAACGGGAGAAGCTAAAGTCAATGTGAACAGGCGGTTTGCTACTAAATTTACGGCCTTTCCATGATCCCGCTCACCCTGGCGACAACTTGTGCCAGGCGGGCTCTTTGCGAAACAGTGACCATACCAAACCGCAGTGCGTCTTTCTCATCGGTAAGACGGGGATAAACCCCCTCTGCACAAAATGCTGCAAACAGCTCCGGAGCGCGGGTATGTGGCATGGTGCAAAAGAGCGCTGTGCCCGTACATTTAACGCCGAAGTGGGTTGTCAGTAAGTTACCCAGCCACAATGCAGACTCGTTGAGTTGACTGCGCTGAGCTGATTGCCATGATAGATCGTTAAATGCTAACTCCAGCACTTGCAATGCCGGCCCGTTAATCTGCCAGGGGCCCAGTACCGCGGAGCAACGTTCCCGCCATTGACGGGATGCAAACAAAAAGCCGGCGCGGATGCCGGCAAGACCAAAGAACTTCCCTGCCGAGCGCAATACCAGTAAGTTTTCCCCGTGCAGAGACTGCAACATGGAATGTTCCGGTGTGCAGTCCATAAACGCCTCGTCAATGATGAGGAGGCCGTTCAGCGCATGCAGTTGTTTCTGAAGTGTAGCGAGTGTGGTCCTCTCTTCAAGGGTGCCTGTCGGGTTGTTCGGGTTTATCACTACAACAATATCGCCGCTTGTTAGTGCAGTAAGATGAGGGAGATGCCGGTACCGGTAAACCGGTACGCCGGCGTCTGCCCAGGCTTTTTCATGTTCCTTGTAACCGGGGTGCGGCACCCATACACGGGATGGTTTGCGCCCGGCGCGGCTGACTATGGCAGGTAAGTGCTGAATAACGCTCTGTGACCCGGCAACCGGCAAAAGGCTTTCACAGCCATAATAGTCTGAGGCTGCCTTAAGAAACGAAGGGGTAATTTCGGGCAGACGGTGCCAGGCTGAAGACGGTAAATCCGGTAGCGGATAACTTTCCGGCGCAATGCCGGTGGATACGTCCAGCCAGTCTGCAACCGGCCGGTTATATTGCTGTGCGATTGTATGCAGGCGGCCACCATGCTCAAGCGGTGAGGGAGAAGATGATGGAGTTAAAGGTGATGACGTCAAAATGAAAGTGCCCCGGCAGCGAATATGGCGGAAAAGAGAGATACTACGACACAGAATATCACCGCAGCTTTACTTACCAGAGTGAGACTTTGCCGGATATGCTCCGGCTCTGGTTTGCTGCCCCTTCCCAGTAGCGGTAACGGCACAGATACGCCGTGATAAACCGGCGTCCCGCCACCTATGGTCACGCCCAGCGTATTTGCGCCGGCAGCCATAACCAGCCCGCCATTGGCACTTTTATAGGTTGCTGATTGTTTCCGGCTCTTAGCCAGGTTGGTGAACAACTTTCCCGGATGTTTTTGTATCAAGTAGCCTGCTGCAGTTAGCCAGGCGCCGGGCAGTGCCATCAGATCGTCAGCTTTAGCGGCAGCCCGGCCAAAATAAAGGTACCGGGTATTTTTGTAGCCCCACATGGCATCCAGTGTGTTCACCAGCCGGTGGAGCAGGGCGAATGCAGGTCCTCCGGCTGCGAAGTAAAACAATCCGGAGATAACAGCGTCATTCCCGTTCTCAAGCACGGATTCAACGGTGGCGCGGGTCATCTCGTCTTTGCTCAGGCTGGTTGTATCTCTGGACACCATATAACCGGTAAAGTGTCTGGCGGTGGTGAGATCGTCTCTTTTCAGCGGCCCTGCAATCTGTAGCGCATGAACACGCAAGCTCTGCAGACCGGAGCATAAATAAAGCGTGAGTGCGCTGAACGCAATGTACAGCCAGCCGTTCAACGTCCATTGTAAATAAAGCACAAGGCAGAAGGCCGGCACGGTAAGTAATGCTAACGCCAGCGAACCGGTGACGACACTGAATGATGACGCCGGGGCACGGTTAAGAATATGCTCAACCTTGCCGGCAAGGGTTCCGAAGCCAACCAGCGGGTGAAAGCGTGCTGGTTCGCCCAGTAATCTGTCAAGGAGCAGGGCCAGCCACAACACCAGCGGGATGACTACCCATTCATTCATCAGAGGCGTAAAACTGGCGTGCTTTGTCTATGCCTTCACACATACTTTCTACTTCCCCGAGCATGCGGGTGGTCATGCGGTGAACTTTGTCTGCATCCGGTGTGAGAATAAATGCATTCTCTACGGCGGGGATGCCGGGCCACTTTTGCCAGTCCATTTTGTCCGGCTGTCCCCGTCCGTGGGTTGAAGGTTGAATAATGATCTGTGGTCTGGCTGACAACACCTGCTCGAGGCTGACCTGAGGATAATCGTCATCAATACTGGCAAAAATATTGTCTCCGCCACATACCGCGATTTGTTGCTGCAACCAGGCTTCGCCGGCAACCGTGCGGAGGGGCCGGGCCCACAGTTCATAAAATACACTCACCGGCATGGCAGACCTATACCTGTTTTGTAAGGTTTCAAGACGCATAAGGTAGTCATCAGCAATGCGGTTGGCGGTGGAGTCCCGGCCTGTGATTTGACCTAACAAGCGGATCTCTTCTGCCACGTCTTCCAGTTTGCCCGGTTGGGTGTACACCACATTAATGTTGTATTTCTCCAGCCGCAGTAAATCCTCAGCAGGGTTACCGGTTCGCCAGGCAACCACAACATCCGGTCGTAACTGAAGAATTTTTTCAATCTGTAAGCGGGCGTAATTGCCAATTCTCGGAATGGATGCTGCAGCCTGCGGATAATCAGAATGATCGGTGGTGGCAATGATTTGATCGCCGGCACCGATTTCATACATCGACTCAACCAGATGCGGCGCCAACACGATTAACCTGAGTTGTTGTTTCTGTATATCGTCAGCACGGACGGCGACAGACAGAAATAAACAGAGAAAAGGCAGCAGAAAGCGCAATCTCATCACCAGTCGATTCCTTTTTGCGCTTTAATGCCGGCGTCGAAGGCGTGTTTGCGGGATTGCACTTCACTGACGGTATCTGCGATGTCGATAACTGCGCGGTGGCAGGCACGTCCGGTCACGACCACGCTCTGGTTCACAGGGCGGCTTTGCAGGGTCTCAATAACGTCATCGAGGTCAAGATACTTGTAGGTCAGCATGTAAGTGATTTCATCCAGCAGGACCACATCAATGGACGGATCTTTCAGCCAGATTTTCGCCTGCTCCCAGGCTTTGGTGGCGGCTTTAATATCTGTGTCTTTGTCCTGAGTTTCCCAGGTAAAGCCTGTTCCCATCACATGGAAGGGGACACCAACCTGTTGCAGCAAATCCCGTTCACCACAAGGCCAGGTGCCTTTGACAAACTGTACCACGGCAGCTTTCAGACCGTGACCTGCAGCCCGCGCGACAGTGCCGAAACCCGACGTTGACTTACCCTTACCGTTTCCGGTGATCACAATCAATATGCCCCGTTCTTCCGTGGCCTGTGCAATCCGCTCGTCTACTTTCTCTTTTTGCGCCTGCATGCGCTTTTTATGTTTATCCCGTTCACTCATGTTTTTGTACCTTTTACTTTTTCAGGGCTGTGCCTGTCACTGATGTTCTGACCGCAACGCACTATACGCGGTTACCGGCTGACCATGGATTACGTTAAATTCAGGATTGCGTTAAGTTTCGTCCAGTCCAGATATTCTTCACACATGCTGGCAAGCCGCGCGATTTCCCGTTCCTGTTGAACCTCGTAAGGCTCGGCTAAATCTGTTTTTAATCCTGCCCAGTCAATAATGTGCTGCAACGCTTCCGGCGAATCAAAAATGCCGTGTAAGTAAGTACCTGCTACCTGATTATCGTTACTTATACAGCCATCTTGTTCCCCATTTTTTAAAATGGCAAAGGGCGGCTGCCCCAGGGCAACCGTGCTTCTGCCTGCATGGATTTGGTAGCCGCTGACTGGAATGCCATTTGCCTGATGTAAATAAAGATGCCCCTCGTCACGGGTCAGTTGTTTTTCTTTTTCAAGACGGGTGGAGACGGGTAGAAATCCCAGTCCCTGACTGCTGCCGGCTTTATCTTCGATACCGTCCGGGTCGTGAATATCGGTGCCCAGCATTTGATAGCCGCCGCAAATTCCCAGCACTTTTCCCCCGTAGCGCAGATGCCGGTTAATATCATTGTGCCAGCCACACTGGTGTAACAATGCCAGATCGCCGCGAACATTTTTGCTGCCCGGTAAAATGATGAGGTCAGCCGGGGGTAAGGGACTGTGCTGTGGCACAAACTGCAAATTGATTTGCGGGTGGGTGCGTAACATATCAAAATCTGTATGGTTGCTGATGCGGCCGAAAACCGGCACAACCACCTTCAGAATCGCCTGTTCAGGGTTTATGTGCTGACTGGCCTGAATTGCATCTTCAGCGGCCAGTTGCAGATTATGCAGATAAGGCAACACCCCCAGAACCGGTTTGCCGGTTTCTTTCTCAAGCCATTCCAGCCCGGATTCCAGCAAGCTGATATCGCCGCGAAACTTGTTGATTACCAGACCGCATATTCTTTCACGTTCACTGTCAGACAACAGTGCACGGGTGCCCACCAGTTGCGCAAACACGCCACCCCGGTCAATATCGGCAACCAGAATAACCGGACAATCGGCGGCTTCGGCAAAGCCCATATTCGCAATATCACGGTCGCGCAGGTTAATCTCTGCCGGACTGCCTGCACCTTCAACAATCACCCGTTCATACCTAGCGGTGAGTCTGCGGTGCGATGCCATGACGGCTTCCATAGCGATGGTTTTGTACTGGTGATAGGGCGAAGCCTGCATGTTGCCAATGGCCTTACCATGCACAATTACCTGTGCGCCTGTGTCGGAAGATGGCTTGAGCAGAATAGGATTCATATCGGTGTGCGGTGCAATGCCCGCTGCCAGTGCCTGCACTGCCTGCGCACGGCCAATTTCACCACCTTCTGCTGTTACCGCGCTGTTTAAGGCCATGTTTTGCGGCTTGAAAGGGGCTACGGTGTATTGTCTGTTCTTCAGACACCGGCACAGGGCGGCAACCAGCATACTTTTTCCGGCATCGGAAGACGTGCCCTGAACCATTAACGTGGTATGACTTTTATATCCCATTTATCTGTCTGCTCCGTATACAGCCGGTGGCGGTACGCCAATAAACTGAATGGCTGGAAGGGCATCAGCATAACCGCCAATGGTTATCCGGGTCAGACTACCGTAGCCGATCGTCAGGTGTTGATATACGCTGGCCTGTTGCCAGTCGATATTCAGTAACCGGGCGATGATCTGGCGAATCACACCGCCATGGGTGACAACCAGACAATGTTGACCTTTTACATCATGCAGCAGGGTATGCCAGGCATCCATCACACGCTGATGGAATTCAGCAAGGGGTTCTCCTCCCGGCAGCGGACAGGCAACCGGTTGTTGCCAGAACGCTTCCATTGCCGGCCACTTATCTCCTGCGTCATCAAACGGCAGGCCGTCCACGTCACCAAACCGGCATTCTGCGATGCCGGACATCAAAGACATCGGGACTGTCAGGGCCTCACTTAATGCCACAGCACCTTTGCGGCAGCGCTGCAAAGGAGAGGAAATGAGCCGCTCTGCGCCGCTGAATTGAGGCACTTGAGACATCATCTGCTGTAAACCGTTGTCACTGAGGGGCACATCGGTTTCGCCGTAAAGTGCCGGTTTCCCTGCTACTTCGCCGTGTCTGAGTAAGTCGATTGTGGTGGTCACTGTCCGGTTCCTTTTTTCAGTGACAGGGGCAGGCCGGCAGCCACAAAGGTCACGTTGTCAGCCGCTGCAGCCACCGCCTGATTCAGCCAGCCGGCGAGATCCACAAACCGGCGGCTGACAGAATCGGCAGGAATGACACCAAGACCCACTTCATTCGCCACCACGAAGGTGGGGCCGGTACGGGTACTGAGTACATCTGTAAGTGCGCTGAACAGTGCCGTAAAATCTTGATCCGGGTAATGATACAACTGGTTATTGAGCCACAGTGTCAGGCAATCGCTAAGCACGATATCGTCTGCAGGCAGTGCAGCCAGCGCCTCTGCCAGCAACAGCGGCGCTTCGACGGTTTGCCAGTGTGACGGACGGTCCTGGCGGTGGCGCGCAATACGTAACTGCATTTCTTCATCAAGGGGCGTCGCTGTGGCGATGTAGTGAACTTGTTGCACACTCTGTGCAGCGGCTTGTTCTGTAAGAGTCTGTGCGTAGCGGGATTTGCCTGAACGGGCGCCGCCGGTAATAAAATGGATCACAGGGTACCTCCGGCTACGGCTGCGAAGAACAGATAAATCAGCAACTCCTGGCATTGTTGCGCTGCGCCGAGGGTATCACCGGTAAACCCCTGAATGTGTTTTTGCATACGATTTTTCAGCACACTGCGCATCAGCAGGCAGGCCGCAATCAATAGCAGACTGTGTGCTAACGGAATAAACAGCAACATCAGACCGCCGGTAATAAACAGAAATGCCATTGAAGCTGTATCGTAAGGCACTGCAAACGGCATGCTCTTACTGGCTTTACTGCTGAGATCGCCGGTGGCATAGGGAAGATGCTGCACGTGGCTTAGCGCGAATGCGCGGGAAAGCGGACAGGCGGTCAGTAGTGCCGGGAGCAGCGCATCCTGTGCAGCCAGTACCGACAGCAGTAACCATTTACCCACCAGTGCGCCGGTGAGTGCGCAAACACCGTAGGTACCCAGCAGGCTGTCTTTCATAATTGTCAGTTTGTGTGCTCTGTCCCGGCCGCCGCCGAAGGCATCGGCCGTATCGGCAAGACCGTCTTCATGAAAGGCACCGGTGATCATAAGGCTAAGTGCAATCATCAGAAAAACACTGATTTCAGGGGCAAAGACTAACGACAGCACACTGTAAAAAGCATAGAGAATAAGGGCGACAAGCCAGCCGGTAAGCGCAAAGTATTTACCGGCATCGTGCATGGCTTCGTCGCTGTAGGCTACATATTTGCCCACAGGGATACGGGTGAAAAAACTTAACGCCAGCAGAAAGCTGGCAGTATGCCGGTTAAACCCGGAAATACGATGACTCATTTACAGCACCACTTTCGCACTTTCAAAAGAGGCCATGTCGTTATAGAAGGACGCAGCAGCTTTTAACAGTGGTAAGGACAACGCCGCGCCGGTGCCTTCGCCCAGCCTCAGGCCTAAATCCAGCAAGGGCGTGGCATTCAGTTGCTCCAGCACAAACTTGTGCCCCCGCTCCGCTGAGCAGTGACAAAACACCATATAATCCCGCACTTCGGGGGCAATTTTTGTCGCCAGCAGCGCCGCAGCAGAGACAATAAATCCGTCGACCAGAATGAGCTTGCCCGCCTGTGCGGTTGCCAGCATTGCGCCTGCTATCTGCCCGATTTCAAAGCCGCCGGTGTGAACCAGCGCCTGTTCAGGACTGACGGGTAGATTCCCGCAGGCAGTTTCAGTTCTGGTCATTGCCTGTTCCAGTAAGTTTTGTTTCACCGTTAACTGAGAGTCGTTAATGCCGGTGCCTTTGCCGGTCAGATTTCTAACCGGTTCGCCGGTGAGCGCGCTGATCAGAGCGGCTGCCACACTGGTGTTGCCAATGCCCATTTCGCCAAAGCCCACCACATTGCAGCCTTTACCGGTAATGCATTTAGCCACGTCAGCACCATGCAGGATGGCCAGTTCGGCCTCCATGTCAGACATGGCCGGTTGACGTGAGATGTCATGACTGCCGGAAGCAACCCGTTTAACAATGTAATCTTCATGGGATACCGGGAGTGCTTTTATCATCCCGCAATCTATGACTTTCAGAGCCAGCCCGTTAGTGGCACAAAAGGCATTGATGGCTGCGCCGCCATTGAGGAAATTCAGCACCATCTGCTGAGTCACAGTCTGCGGGGCAATACTGATATTATGGGCAGCAATACCGTGGTCGGCAGCGAACACCAGCATGGCCGGTTGAGTAATGTAGACGGGTTGAATCGTTCCCTGCCATTGCATCAGCGCCAGTTGCAACGCCAGTGACTCCAGTTGGCCCAGTGCTCCCGGCGGCTTGGTTTTGCCATCTATATGCCCGCGGATCAGCGGTTCCGGTTCGCGGTTTAATGGCGGGACTGACCAGAATGTACTTTCAAATATCGACATAAATTATGACTTGTCCTCAGGTCTGACGCTGTCGCATGACCAGCAGAAAGAAAACACTGCCGATGGCCGACGTGATAATACCGATGGGAATTTCCCTTCCGGTAAAGGCTGTGCGGGCGAATACATCTACCCACACCATGAAAAATCCGCCGAGCAGCGCGCAACCAATGAACAGGGTGCGGCTGGTGACGCCCAGCCAGTGCCTGACAATATGCGGGATCATCAGCCCCACAAAACCAATGCCACCGCAGTAGGAAACAATGGCAGCTGTCAGAGCGGCGCACAGCAGTAAACATAAAACGCGCATCCTGGTGACGTTCACGCCCAGTGTGCGGGCGCTTTCATCGCCCAGCAGCAATGCATCAATCTGCGGTCCGTACAGGTACAACACGCCGGTACTTGCTGCCACAATCAACAGCATGGCCCAGGCATACCAGCCTTCCACCCGCGCCAGCGAACCCATGAGCCAGAACACCACCTGGTTGGCAGCGAAAGGGTCACCGACAAACAGTAAAAACTGGCTGAGTGCACTGAGCATGAAAGACACGGCAACACCTGCCAGTAACATGTGTTCTATGCGTCTGCCGAAAGTAGTGTGTGACAACACCTGCACCAGCAGAACAGCCAATACCGCTCCGGCTAATGCAGATGCGGGCAGGGCGATGCTGTATATTTGTGCCGGAAAACCGGCTTCGCTGCCGGCAGGGCTGATAAACAGCAGGGCGGCAACGGCTGCACCGAGTCCTGCGCCTGCAACAACACCGAAAAGATAAGGATCGGCCAGGCCGTTCCGGGTGACATTCTGCAGTGTTGCGCCGGCTACAGACAAACCTGCACCAACAAGAAAGCCGGTGAGTACGCGGGGAGCACGAATTTCCATAAAAATCGCCTGATCAACCGGATCGGCACATTGTGCGAATACGCACTGAAAAATAGTATCTGCGGATAATGATGCTGCACCAAAAAACAGTGACAGAACAGGGGCTGAAAGTGCCAGTAATACCAGCAGGATCCATTTAAACTTCATGGGATTGTCCTGAATGCTGTTGCCATTGATGCTCAGTATTTTGTGGCATGAACTCTACGCGGGCAGAGCCGGGTGAATGGCCTTTATGGACGGTACAGGGGATCCTGAATGTGTCACTCAGCCGTTCTGCTTCCAGGACCTGTTCCGGTGTGCCGGTGGCAATGGCTTTACCGTTGTTGAGCAAAACAACGTGATCGCAGTAGGCGGCAGCCAGATTTAAATCATGCAAACTGACAATCACGGTTTTCCCGTGTTGCTGACAAAGACTGTGCAGCAAATGCAGAACCTGGTGCTGGTAATACACGTCAAGGTGATTAACCGGTTCATCCAGCACTAATAGTGATGCGCCCTGTACCAGAGCTCTGGCGATAAGACATCGTTGTTGTTCACCCCCGGACAACTCACTGAAAAACTGGTCCCGTTTATCGCTAAGGCCTACATCGTTCAGCGCGCAGTCCACCACCTGCATGTCGGCTTTGGTGTAACGTGATAGCAGGTTTTTATGAGGCAGAAGACCCATGGTCACCACCTGGCGGCTGGTCAGGGCAAATACAGTATCGTTTACCTGATTGACCACGGCGATTTGTCTGGCCAGTGCCTGAGGAGAAAGGGTATTAAGGTGCTGGCCCTGCCATAAAACCTTGCCTTCACTTTGCCGCTGGCCGGTGAGGATTTTCAGTAAACTGGTTTTGCCCGCCCCGTTGGGGCCCAGAACACCATGAAACTGACCGCCGCAAAAGGAAAGAGTCATATCATCAAGAATGACTTTGTCACCGGCTTGTAACCGGATGGCTTCAGTTTGTAAAGCCGTGGTTGTGGTCATGGTGTTCTGCCGCGTCAATCCGGGCGCAGGAGAAAACACCGGTCAGAACCGGTACAGGCAAGGTCTCCTGCCAGAAGATGTGGCAGAGACAGTGTCACTGTCTTCGTGTTTTCCCGCACGAGTTAAGTATTTAAATGGTTATATTTGCACCATGATGTCTGTCAAAAGGCGCAAGGCCGGAGTTTGGTATCTGACTTTGCTGACAGGCAGCATTACAGTTGCGGGTACAGTTCCGGATTTTCACCGGATTCCCAATCAGGCTGCTCATTATCTGATGAGTACAGCACCTCCGGAACGTGTGCCGGAGTCTAGCAAGTTTTCTGCTGGCTGACGAGTTCGCTGATACATATATCAACGATTTACCTGGCCGTTGATGCCACAATACTTTAGGTGAGAAAACGTATGACAGAAGAAACGCCTGTATATGACCTGTTTCAATAAAATCGCATTTGCAGGATGCAGATTACTTATTCTGCTGATATATTTTCATTAACACGCTTTAATGATGGCCTGGTCGTTCCACTCCGAAGGATTGCCGGATTTCCACATACCTCTCGGCTACTCTATGCTTTCAGGCGGGTGGCTTACAGACAATAAAAAGGTAGGTATATGTCAACACAAAACGCGCTTCTCACGATTCTTGTTGAAAAGATTAATAACGATACACTGGTACTGCCCACTTTACCGGCCATTGCGCTGAAAGTCCGGAAGGCAGCAGATGATCCGAACGTGAATCTGAATGCCATGGGAGACGTTATCGGCAAAGATCCTTCTTTAAGTATGCGGATGATTAAGATTGCCAACAGTGCATACCTGGGCCGTACAGTTAAAGTCACATCCATTGGTCAGGCGGTAACCCGTATCGGCCTGCGCCAGATTAAAAATATTTCCACTGCTCTGGCAATGGAACAATTGTTCGTGTCTAAGAATGATGTCGTTGCCAAACACCTGAAAAAAGAATGGGCTTCAACGGTTAATGTAGTGGCCTATTCTATGGCGACGCTGCAGCTTTACATCAACCGCACGAAGAACCGTGAGCTGAGCCTGGACACCATGACCCTCGCTGCACTGGTGCACAATATTGGCGTACTGCCTATTCTCACAGAAGCGGAACGCCACGAAGAGGTGTTTGCGAACCCGACCTTCCTGAATGTTGCCATTGATAAGTTGTCCGGCCGGATTGGCGGCAGCATCATGCGAGCCTGGGATTTCAGTGATGATTTCACCGTGGTAGCCGAGCAATGGCGGGATCTGTCAGTCATACCGGAGAAGCTGTCTTATCTGGATTTTGTCCGTGTCGGTGCAGCGCTGGCGGGTAAAATGGAAGGTCAGAAAGATGCCGTTTTGAATCTGGCAATTCAGCGTGGCGTAATTGAAGACATTAAAGAACTGACCACTGACGAATATAAAGAAATGTGTGTTAACGCCAAGCAAGTCTTCGCCTGAGCTTAACCGCAATACCCGACCGGCAGCGCTGTTGCCGGTCTGAATCTTCCGCTCATCTCTGACAACATCCACGTCCATTCTCACTTTTTCTGTTCATAATCCTGTTCATTCGCTTACGGGTATTCCTTTTATCCCGGACAAAGTCGTTTTCAGGTGAACGATGAATTTGTTTGTACGCTATAGCGCACGGTGATAAACTTTGTTACCTTTATTGTGCGTTATAGCGCACATTTAAATTGACGGAGAATATCGTGTCCACATCATCACTTCTCAGGCTGAGCCATATAACTGCCGGACTCACCGCTGTTATTGTGGGGTACAGCAGTGCAGTGGTGCTGGTAATAAAGGCTGCTCAGGCTTCCGGAGCAGATGCGGGCATGATTGTCAGTTGGTTGCTGATGCTCGGGTTGGGTATGGGCATCACCTGTATCGGCTTTTCCTGGTTTTATAAGGTGCCGGTGGTTACGGCATGGTCCACGCCGGGCGCTGCTTTTCTCATTGGTGCTGCAGGCGGATTTTCGCTGGCAGAAGTCATCGGGGCTTTTGTCATCGCGGCATTGCTGGCACTTATCGCCGCCCGGAGCCGCTTTATTACTAAGCAAATTGAGCGCATCCCGTCTGCGGTGTCTTCGGCCATGCTGGCGGGCATTCTACTGCCGGTATGTTTGGGCATATTTTCTGACGCGCCGGAGCATCCGCTTCTGGTGGTTATATTTATCAGTGTGTATTTGCTGGGTACGGTGTGGTTTCCCCGCTATAGCATGCTGATATTGCTCGCCGTGGCACTGGTTGCTGGTATGTGGGTGGCCGGTGAGCCTGTAATGGCGTTTGAGTGGGCCTGGCCGGTGCCTGTATGGGTCGCCCCGGAATTTACCCTCTCAGCGACTGTGAGTCTGGCTGTTCCGTTATTTCTTATTACGCTGCTATCGCAGAATTTACCCGGCATCGCTATTTTAAAAAGTTATGACTACAAACCGGATGTGAGACAGGTTCTGTCAGGGGTGTACGTGGTCAATCTGATCACTGCACCTTTCGGGGGGTTTGCACTGAATCTGGCTGCCATTACTGCGGCGATTTGTATGGGGGAGAACGCGGGAACAGACCGGCAGCAACGTTATAAGGCCGGAATCATGGCCGGTGCAGGTTATATACTCTTTGGTGTACTGGCTTCGCTGGTGGTGTATTTGTTCAGCCAGATGCCGCTGGTGGTTGTACATCTGCTTGCCGGACTGGCTTTATTCAGCACATTACAGGCATCATTGATCAAGGCGCTGGATGATCAGGCTCATCGTAAAGCAGCTTTGTTGACTTTTCTTTGTTGTGCATCCGGCATCACTGTGGCTCAGCTTGGGGCTCCGGTGTGGGGATTACTGGCTGGTTTATGCGTGCTGGGGCTGGATAAACTGCAGGCCCGCATCAAATCAAAGCGGGCCTGAGCTGGGTAAGCTTAACGTTATTCGTCGTTGAGCTTCAACGTGGTGCGCATGAAATCGAGGAACTGACACAGTTCGGCTGACATCAGTGCAAACTCTGCATCCATTCGGGCTTCAACCTGATCTTTAGGAATATCTTCAGATTCTTCTTTTAAACGGTCAGTAAATTTCACCCTTTTAAATGAACCGTCTTCCGCAATGGTCGCTGTGAGTACTTCCTGCCAGGCGAAGCCGACTTTCTGAACCAGCTTGCCGTTGTCCAGGTGCATAGTGATTTCTTCGCTGTCCAGAGGCTGGTTTTTACATCGGATCACACTTTCCAGATCGTCGGTCGACTTCAGCTCTGCTTCTTCAAGCAGTTCAATACCTTCCGGCGCGCCATCTGTCAGCCAGTGAGTCAGCTCTGATTGCAGGCTGCGGCGGGCCAGTGGTACGACAGGCAGTGACGAAATGGCTTTACGGACCAGAGCGAGCCAGGCTTCAGCTTTACCGTCTGCAGACGCGTCTATTACGACCATTTTTTCAGGAATAGAAATGAAACCATGGGTGTACGTGTTACGCACAAATGCCTGTGGCAGCAGTTGGAAAATGATTTCCTGCTTCAGATCCTGCTGTTGTTTTTTGCCCACCGGTGAACCGGTTTCCGCTTCAATGTGTGCGACCTTGTCAGCCAGTTCAGCATTGACCACTGAAGAGGGCAGGATTTTTTCCTGTTTCTTTACCGTGATCCAGTAGCGTTCCTGCACTTTGTGGAACATCACACCTTCTTTTCCGGCCTGAGAAAAAGGCGAAGCAAAGCCCATAGTGGCGGTGTCCTGTTTACCACAGGGACGGAAAGCGTTATCCATCAGCATACGGCTGAGATCATCATCGTCCAGAGAAAGTGGTTGAGTAAGCTGATAGGCTTTGAGGTTTTTGAACCACATAGAAAATACGTCCTGATCCAGATTGTTTTTATTAAGGGCGGCAAGCGTACCAATGCCAGCGTTTTGCTGCAACGCCGGGCTGTGGTTTTTAGTAAAGATCAGGCGTGTTTATCAGGGAAGCGGATAACGTAGCGGAGGCCTTTTTCCGGTTCGCTGAAGGCTTCAATTGAACCGTCCAGCGTCTGGGTGACCAGGTTAAACACGATATGTGTGCCCAGGCCACTGCCACCCTGGTTTCGTCGGGTTGTGTAGAAGGCGTCGAATAAATGAGTTAAAGCCTCTTTACTCATTCCTTTACCATCATCCTGATATTCCATCACGATATGACCGCCATCACGGGACACGGCCAGCGAGATATGCCCTTCTTCTATATGCTCAAAGCCGTGCATCAATGAGTTGATCATCATATTGGTGACAATCTGGGCAATGACGCCGGGCGCGCAGAGGATCTCAAGATCAGCGGGACACTGAATATTGACCTGATGTCTGGTGTTCTTAAAGGTAGGCTTCAGCGATTGTAAGATTTCATGCAGGTAGCTGTTCAGATTGAAAAGACGCTCTGCTTCACTGGTTTGATCTACCGCGACCTGTTTAAAACTGGCAATAAGATCAGATGCCCGGTTCAGGTTACTCAGAAGCAGGGCGGACGCCTGTTCGGCTTCATCAATAAAAGCATTCATGGACTTGTTCGATAAGGTTTTGTCATCGAAGGCGGCCCTTAATGATACCAGGCGTTCATTCAGGTAACTGGCAGCGGTAACACTCACGCCGATGGGGGTATTAACGTCATGGGCGATACCGGCTACCAGACCGCCAAGTGATGCCATGCGCTCAGATTCCACCAGTTGATCTTTGATCAGATTGAGCATTTCCATATTTCTTGCCAGTTCGGTATTCCGCTTCCGCAATTCATCTTCAATGTACTGACGATTTTCGTTTTCCTGACGCAGTTCCCGCTGATTAGCGATGAGCTCATCTTTTTGTTGTTCAAGATCGAGCATAATTTGCGATAAGGATGCGGTTTTCTTGGCAACTTCCTGCTCAAGGATGAGGTTCTGATCATCCAGTTTTTTATTGGCCTGGCGCAGAGCTTCCCGGGTACCTTTCAGCTTTTCCTGGGAAACGACGAAGTCGTCGATAACCTGATTAAAAGACTGTTGCAGCATGCGTAGTTCGTTGTCTTCGCCATCTGTCACCTGAATTTTTGAATCTTCCGGATGTTCAGGATCGAAAGTCGTCATTTGCCCGGTAAGTTCAGCCAGCGGCTCAGAGAGCATATGTTTAAAGGCCGTCATGAACAGAAAAATTAGAAAAGCGGTTTTTACAATGGCATTACCTATAAGAAAGAAAATACCGACTTCGATGCGGCTGAGAATGATATCGAAACTGGAATAGAGCGTAACATCACCGACGAAAGATTCCCGTCCGGAAAATTCGAAGATGAGCGGGAAGCTGTAACTGAAAATACCGCCGGGGTGGTCCTGCATGATACCTGTTTGCACAGGGCTGCCGTTGCTCGGGATGGTCTGACCTTCATCGGCCACCAGATCGCCATTTTCATCCCGTACCTGCACGCCTTCAATGGTAGGGAGTTTAGTCAGGCCTTCTGCGATGATACGGGCCTGAACCTTGTTCAGTTCCCAGTTGGCCCGTGTCAGGCTTTCTGCAAAGGTATTTTTGAGGGTACGGAGTTCGCTTTCGATGTGATTTTTTGTACTCAGGTACTCAGTGAAAATTTGTCCCACCGTAACGATAAGTGTCAGGATGAAATACACCGACAGTACCCGCGTGAGCAGCTTGCGCGACAATCCTGTCTTAACTGTGGCCATCCAACCGTAACCTCACCGTGAAATCCTGATTCCTGCTACACAGAATAGGCGTAAAAGCTTGAATTAACAAGCGAGATGATATTCGACAACAGCATAAAAAACCGTAATCTCCTTGACACATAAATGTAATCGTTTTAATAAAACTGTCACAGTCCATCTTAATAATAGCGGCGTTTTGTTATGAGCAGGAAAATATCAATGTCCCGTACTGTCTTGATAGTGGAAGACGAAGCGCCAATTCGCGAAATGCTGAAATTCGTTCTTGAGCAATCAGGTTTTGATACCGTTGAGGCTGAAGATTTTGATGTGGCACAGCAGAAAATCTGTGAACCATATCCGGATTTGATATTGCTTGACTGGATGTTACCGGGTGGTTCCGGTGTCCAGCTGGCTAAAGGATTGAAGCAACATGAATTTACCCGTGATATTCCCGTTATTATGTTAACGGCACGGGGTGAAGAAGAAGATAAAATCCGCGGTTTAGATGCCGGTGCCGACGATTACGTCACCAAGCCATTCTCTCCCAAGGAACTTATCGCCCGTATCAAAGCGGTAATGCGACGTGTGACACCGACGTCCAGTGAAGAGCCCATTGAGTTTAATGGTCTGAAACTGGAGCCGATTTCTCACCGTGTTATGGCGAATCATGATCCGCTGGATATGGGGCCTACAGAGTTTAAGTTACTCCACTTTTTCATGACTCACCCTGAGCGGGTGTACAGTCGTGAACTGTTGCTGGATAACGTGTGGGGAACGAACGTCTACGTTGAAGACCGTACCGTTGATGTGCACATCCGTCGTTTACGGAAAGCCATTTCAAAGCACGGCCATGATGCGATGATTCAGACAGTACGTGGTGCAGGTTACCGGTTCTCCACCAAACTGTAATCTGACGGCGCACCGGCATACGTTGCGTGCGCCGCCCTACATTGTCACAATAGCCTTTCACATTAAAATAAGGCATTCAATTACATGTACTATCCTTTTTCCTGGCTGAGAAGCGCAATTCGCCTGCTGGCCTATTTGCTTGTCTTCGCGCTGGTAGGGTTGTACCTGGATGACATGTTATTCGCCATTACGCTTGGCGCGCTGGGGCTGCTTATTATTAACTACTGGCAGCTTTTTAAGCTCAACCGCTGGTTATGGCATAGCCGGAAAATGTCTCCGCCCACGGTCAGCGGCGTGTGGGAGCATATTTACGAAGGTATTTATTACCTCCAGCGGCGTAACCGCAATAAAAGGAAAGAACTCGGTGAGCTGGTAAAGCGTTTCCGTGAAGGGTCGGAAGCCTTACCTGACGCTGCTGTGGTGGTGGATTCCAAGGCCTGTATAATCTGGTGCAACCGGCTGGCAAGACTGGAAATGGGGCTTAAGTGGCCCGGCGACGCCGGCGCGCGCATTGATAACCTTATCCGGCATCCTGAATTTATAGAATATTTTCATGCCGGCGATTTCAGCCATCCTATCGAAGTACCCGCACCGGCAAACCCCAGTAAAACATTCGAATACCGGATTATGCCCTACGGCGAAGAGCATCTGTTGCTGATTGCCCGTGACGTGACCCGTGTTAGCCAGTTAGAAGAAATGCGTAAGGATTTCGTGGCAAACGTTTCACACGAATTACGCACGCCGCTCACCGTTATCTCCGGTTATCTGGAATTGTTACCGGATAATGAAGACAATCCCATGGTGACCAAAGCGCTCAAAGAAATGAACGCCCAGACTCACAGAATGCAAAACCTTATTGAGGATCTGCTGGTATTGTCACGCATTGAAGCCAGTTCGGAGCGTATCTACGAAAATAAAGTCAATATGCCTTCCATGTTCCGGCAACTGGAAAAAGAAGCGCAGACACTCAACGCAGAAAAAGGTCATACCATACGCTTCCATATCGACCCTGAACTTTGGGTTTTCGGGGTGGAAACAGAACTTCGCAGTGCCTGTTCTAATCTGGTGTTTAACGCTGTGCATTACACGCCGGCCGGGGGCGAAATTGATGTTTACTGGAAACGGGATGATCACGGCGCTTTATTTGCGGTGGTGGATAACGGTGACGGTATTGAGCAGAATCACCTTGCGCGGCTGACTGAGCGTTTTTATCGTGTGGATAAGGCGCGTTCCAGAAAAACAGGTGGTTCCGGTCTGGGGCTATCTATTGTGAAACACGTGCTCAGCCATCATAATTCGCAGCTGGATATCACCAGTACAGTAGGCGAGGGGAGTCAGTTTTCTTTCCTGCTGGACGAAGAGTTAATTACGGAGAAGTCATGAGCCAGTTTACGGCCTTAGTTCTGTTCCTTTGCTGTTCTGTTATCTTCCGGGCCCATGCTGCTGAGCCTGTACCGGAATATACCCGCAGCCCGGGCGTGGCAGGGAAAATTACCTCCGTAGGGTCTGATACGCTGGCCAACCTGATGACCCTGTGGTCGCAGGAGTTCATGGAAATGTATCCGCAGGTGAAGTTTCAGATCCAGGCTTCCGGTTCTTCTACTGCGCCGCCGGCACTGACAGAGGGCACGGCGACGATTGGCCCCATGAGCCGTGAAATGAAACCTTCTGAAATCCGTGATTTTGTCCGTGAGCATGGTTATCCGCCAACGGTGCTTAAGGTGGCCATGGATGCCATTGCCATTTTCGTCGAGCGTCGTAACCCGGTCGAGGGCCTGACACTGGAACAGGTTGACGCCATCTTTTCTGAAACCCGTTATTGCGGCGCCGGTTCACCGGTGACAGACTGGTCTGAGCTTACCGGTAATTCAGCAACCAGCCCTTCTCCAATTCGCCTGTTCGGGCGAAATTCAGTTTCCGGTACTTACGGCTTGTTTAAACTTATGGCGTTATGTGACGGAGATTTCCGTACCACAGTGAATGAACAGCCCGGTTCTGCTTCCGTGGTACTGTCGGTTGCAACCAGTCAGCATGGAATGGGGTACGCGGCCTACGGTTACAAAACCGCTGGTGTAAAGGCGCTCTCAATTGGCGAAAGCCTGGATTCACTGGTGCCCCTGACCACAGAGACTGTACGAAATGAAACCTATCCTTATGCCCGCTTTCTCTACCTGGTGGTGAATAAAGCACCGGGAAAACCTCTGCCCACACTGGAGCGGGAGTTTCTGAAGTATGTACTGTCAAAACAAGGGCAGGTGCAGGTTCAGCGTGACGGCTATTTTCCTGTCAGGGAGGATGTATTACTTCGCCAGCGCCGTCTTCTGGACAATGTACAGCGTTAAAAAACGCCGTGATGGCTGTCATTTTTCCTTCATACTTTCGTTTAATTGTTACCGGCAAATTCGCCTGACTGCCGCTTTTTTAACGCTAAACGACAAATCCAGCATTTATTTCCCCATGTGACGGGAAATAATAAATTAAGCAAAATCATATACTAAGATTTTCAATCATCCTACAGGTCTGATTTAGATACTAAAAGTTCACTTTTCACTGTGAAAGTTTTGTGACAACGCGGAAGTGTAACAAATGTGTCATTTAGCTTAGGTAAAGTGCCTGCGTTTTCTAAATCCATAATTATATTTGCACTTGGAGAGATGAATGGAACTTAAGCACTTATTTCAGGCTTCAGCAATCGCAGCAGCGCTTGTTTTAGCCGGCTGTGGTGGTGACATCAATATCAGCGAAGGCGACATCGACAACAGCGTTACAAATAACAACGGAAGTAGTGGCGATTCTGGTTCAGGTGATTCTGGCGATACTGATACTGCACCCGGCGAAGTGAGCTCAGGTCTGAGCACTCAAGTTTCAACTGCATTTGGCAGCGACGTAACGGTTCGCGTACTGTCTGGTCGTTTAACTGCTGATGACGCAGACGACAGCGGTAACATTACTCTGACTAACGACACCGTATGGGCGTTAGACGGCGCGGTTTTCTTCGGTAGCGATAATGCAGACAGCGTAAACCTGGTTATCGAGCCGGGCACAACGATCTTCGGCCGCAGCGGTAATGACTACATGGTTGTCAGCCGTGGTTCTACTATTGAAGCAAACGGTACTGCAGCAGCGCCGGTAATCCTTACCTCAATTGAAGACGTGGTTGGCGGTGACGCTCAGCCTGGTCAGTGGGGTGGTCTGGTAATGCTGGGTAATGCGCCATCTAACCAGTGTCCTGATACAGGTGACTGTTCTCTGCAAATCGAAGGTGCTGAAGAAGGCGCGGTATTCGGTGGAACAGACGATACAGAAAGCTCTGGTTCAATCAGCTATATGGTTATCAAGTACTCAGGTTTCGAAATTGCACCGGACAACGAGCTGCAAGGTCTGACTATGGGTGGTGTGGGTTCAGGTACTTCTATCGATCACATCCAGGTACACGCATCTTCAGATGATGGTATCGAATTCTTCGGTGGTAGCCCGCAACTGAAATATGTTCTGATCACTGGCGCTCAGGATGATTCATTAGACTGGGATAACGGCTTCACCGGTAAAATCCAGTATGCATTCATCGAGCATGCCACTGACGATTCTGACGCAAACCGTGGTATCGAAGCGGATAACGACGGTTCAGATCCGGCTAACGAGCCTCAATCTAATCCTATGATTGCTAACATGACAATCATTGGTAATAACTTCGACGGTGACGACGATTCAGAAGGTGTTTACCTTCGCGAAGGTACCGGCGCACAGATCTACAACATGGTTGTAACTGGTCCTGCTGGTATGGGCGAGTGTTTCGAAGTTGAAAACGTGACTGAATCTCAGGCTAACCTGGCTGACGGTACTATCACGATTCAAAACTCTGTTATGGCTTGCCGTAACGGCGAAAACTTCAAGAACGACGACGGTGCAGTTGACCTGGAAGACTGGTTCCTGAACACCATGACAGGTAACTCTGTATCTGAAGCTATTGCACTGAATGCAGACGGTTCTCCTACTTCAGGCAGCCCGCTGTTAGGTGCCGGTGCTGATGCATCTCAGGTTGACGGTTTCTTCGATGCAACTGACTACATCGGTGCGTTAGACGGAACAACTGACTGGCGTGAAGGTTGGGCATTTGGTTACGGCGGCGGTGAAGTGACCGGCGTAGTTGAAACCGTAGAGGGTTGTCCTACCGGTACGTCTGAAATCACTTCTGTTGACGGTACAACCACAACATGTGAACTGTCTGGCCGTATTACTTCTGACCTGACACTGACTGAAGGCAACATGTATGCTCTGTCTGGTGCAGTATTCATCGGTAATGACAATGCTGACAACACCACACTGACTATCGAAGACGGTGTAACACTGTACGGTGCAAGCGGTAATGATTACCTGGTAATCAGCCGTGGCTCTAAAATTGATGCGCAGGGTACTGCTGCAAACCCAATCACTTTCACTTCACAAGCTGATGTGGCGTCTGACGCCGGTGAGCCTGGTCAGTGGGGTGGTCTGGTAATGCTGGGTAACGCGCCATCTAACCAGTGTCCTGAATCTGGCGCATGTTCACTGCAAATTGAAGGTGCAGAAGAAGGCGCAGTATTCGGTGGTACAGACACTGCTGATAACTCAGGGACTATCCGCTACGTGCGTATCATGTACTCTGGTTTCGAAATCGCACCGGACAACGAGCTGCAAGGTCTGACTATGGGCGGTGTTGGTTCAGGTACTGATATCAGCTACGTTCAAATTCACAAATCATCTGACGATGGTGTTGAGTTCTTCGGCGGTAACGTTGACATGAAGTACGTAGTACTGACTGACAACCAGGACGACAGCATTGACTGGGATAACGGCTTCCAGGGTCGCATGCAGTATGTATTAGTGCGCCAGGCGACTGACAACTCTGATGCAAACCGTGGTATCGAAGCTGACAACGACGGTTCAGACCCGGCTAATGAGCCACAGTCTAATCCGACTCTGTCTAACGTGACTATTATCGGTAACGAGTTTGACGGTGATGACGATTCTGAAGGTGTTTACTTACGTGAAGGTACAGGCGCTCAGCTGTCTAACTTCATCGTGACAGGCCCTGCAGGCATGGGTGAGTGTTTCGAAATCGAAAACGTTAACGAATCACAAGCTAACCTGGCTGACGGTACAACAACCTTCACTAACTCGGTTATCGCTTGTGAAAACGACGAGAACTTCAAGTTTGATGACGGTGCAGTTGACCTGGAAAACTGGTTCCTGAACACCATGACCGGCAACGCAGTTGTTGCTACTCAGGCTGAAGTAGTTAACGGTATCTACAGCATCACTGATGCAGTAACGCCTAAAGACTGGACTGGCGACACGTTCTTCGACAATGCTGACTTCGTAGGTGCAGTATCTGAAGACAACGACTGGACAGCTGGCTGGACTGTTGGTCTGGAGTAATCACTCCTAATCCCACCATCAGAGCAGGCACGTTGCGGTAAAAGTAACGTGCTTGCTTTTTAAGTATTAAAAGCATCGATTTTTATCGTTGTATTGTAAGAACGCTTTTCCACGAGGTTTACAATGAAAAAGCCTGCAATCAGGTTTCCTGTCAAACCACTGAGTCTGGCTGTACTGGCAACATTATCTGCCAGCATCGCGCCCGCAGTTGCTCAGGAAACCAATGACGAAGAAGTCATTGAAGAAGTGGTTGCCACCGGCACCCGCTTAAAAGGTACGGCGACTGCCGTTATGGAAGAACGTAAGAACCAGGCGTTTGTTGCGGATATCATGGGTGCTGAGCAAATCTCTCGTACCGGTGACTCTGATGCGGCATCAGCATTGCGTCGTGTAACAGGTTTGACCCTGGTTGACGGTAAGTTCATTTACGTTCGTGGTCTGGGTGAACGTTATTCATCTACCCAGTTAAACGGTCTGGCGGTACCCAGCCCGGATCCTACCCGTAACGTAATGCCTCTCGATTTATTCCCGTCTTCTATTATCGAAAGTTTATCGGTTCAGAAAGCGTACTCGCCTTCAATGCCGGCTTCGTTTGGTGGTGGTAACGTAGATATCCGTTTGCGTACCATTCCTTCCGATTTTGTGATGAGTGTGCAGGGCCAGTTAGGTTATAACTCCGATAACTTTGACGATGCCTACATGTACAATGGCGGCAGCGATGACTGGATGGGTAAAGATGATGGCACCCGCGCCATGCCTGCTGACATTGCAGCCCAGTATGCCAGCAAAGACTTTCTGGATGATTTAAGCCAGGAAGAATCTGTCGCGCTGTTCAAGCAATTAAACCGTGACTACGACCCTGTATTGGAAAGTGTTGACCCTGATATGAAAGGCAACTTCTCCATCGGTAACAGTTTCGATTATAACGACGACTGGCGTTTCGGTTTCCTTGTTGCTACCGGTTATGACCGTTCTACCAATGTGAGTGAAGAATACATTGGTGAGCAGCCACTGCGTAACGGCGATGAAATCCGTATGGTCCGCTACTACGACGAAGTGAACACCACAGAGAAATCTGTGAAGTGGTCTTCACTGTTTAACGTCGGTATCGACTATAACCGCCAGCACCGCGTGGATTACAGTGTTATTGTACTGAGCGATACCCGTGACCAGATCCGTGACATGATTGGTAACACGGCGAACATCACGTTGTCTGATAACCAGCGTGTTCGTAAATATGAAGTGCAGTACGAAGAACGTAAACTTTTCACCAATCAGGTTCGTGGTACCCATACGTTCCCTGAACTGGGTTTCTTAGGCTTTGACTGGAAATACTCATTAGGCCGTTCACTGCGTGATGCGCCGGGTAATATGGAAGCCCGTTTCCTGCTTGAAGACGAAAACCTGGATGGTATTTACGATCGTGAAACTGAAAGCAGCGTGAGTAACTCTACCGTTGCCGGACGTTATTCATTCCAGGGTCTCCATGACCGCGTAGAAAACTATGCCTACAACTTCAACTATCCGCTGATGGTAGATAAGTGGGAGATGGAATTTAAAGCGGGTGGAAATTTCCTGACTAAAACCCGTACTGCAGAAAACCGCCGTCTTGATGTGAGCACCCGTGCTTTCTCTGATACCTCATTGCTTACCGGCTATGAGTTTGACGAAGTGCTTGACGATGAAGCGCTGGACAATGCCAGCTACACCACACAGAACCTGCTGCGTGACACTACCGTTGCCGGTGATGATTATGCCGCCGGTCAGAAAGTGGATTCGTACTACTTCGAAGCGGATCTGTTCTGGAACAACCTGTGGCGCTTCAGTGGTGGTGTGCGTTACGAAGACTTCCGTCAGGCTGTTGTACCCTTTGACCCCCGTACAAACCAGTTTGACTTAACTGACGATGCAGACCGTTCACAGCTGGCGTTTGCTGAAGCAGATTTCTATCCGTCTCTGGCAGTGACTTATTTCCTTGAGCAGGATATGCAGTTGCGTTTCAGCTACGGTAAAACGGTAGTACGTCCTGACTTGCGTGAAGTGTCTTCAGCCACCTACATCGACCCGCTGACTGAAAACCCTGTGGGTGGTACGCCGGGTCTGGAAACCACGTCCATCGATAACTTTGATGTTCGCTGGGAATGGTACCGTGAGGCCGGTAACAACCTGTCTGTAGGTTTATTCTACAAAGACATGGATACACCTATTGAGTCTGTTCAGTCACCTGCTCAGGACGGTCCGCCGCTCATCCGTATCGCTAACGCCGAAACCGGCAAGATGTACGGTGTGGAAGTGGAATTCCTGCAAGGGCTTGAGGTGTTCGGTGACGGCGTATGGGACAATCTGTTCCTGTCCGGTAACCTGACGTTAAGTGACTCTGAGATCGAGCTTGATCCGGCAGCCATTGAACAGCAAACCGGCGTGTCTACATCGATCACCAACACAACGCGTGCAATGACAGGTCACTCTAAGTGGGTAGTCAATACGCAGTTAGGTTATGACTCAGATAACGGCGAACACTCTGCATCTTTAGTCTATAACGTGTTTGGTCCGCGTATTCTTATTCCCGGCATCGACGGGTTCGATGACAGCTTCGAGCAGCCTTTCCACTCTCTGGATGTGGTGTACAAGTGGTATCCTGATTTTAATACCACTGTCACATTGAAAGTGCAGAATATGCTTGATCAGGAAAAGAAAATTGAGTTTGAGGACACACTCCTAAGGTCCGAAACCGTGGGAACGTCTTTCAGTCTGGCTTATCGCTACGACTTCTAAAATTAACTCAGAAAGAGCCGCATCAGCGGCTCTTTTTTCATCACCTCCCGTCGGATTATGACAGAGGAAATATGACAGTCATGTAATAAAACTGTCATAGAAAGTTCCTATCCTACGCGCAGAAATTTACGCTCGGTTAAATCCGATTCCTTTTAACAGTAAGGTTTGAATGTATGAAGCTTTTCAACTCGTTGCTGCTGGCGAGCGCCCTGACGGCCACTACCGCCATGGCACAAGACGATAGCGTCTTGAAACCCGTTGTCGATGAGGCTGCAAAAATCAATGAAAGTGCAGCTAAATCACAAGACAAAATCAACAATATCGCTGACCAAATCGATAATAAACTTCAAACGTTCAAAACGTTGAATAAAGAAATCGAAGGGCTGAACGTTTATAACAACCAGCTGCGCAAACAGATTGCCAACCAGGAACAGGAAATGGCTGATCTGAACGCATCAATCGACGAAGTCTCTGTTATCGAGCGTCAAATCACGCCGTTAATGATTCGTATGATTGACGGTCTGGAGCAATTCGTTGCCCTGGACGTGCCTTTCCTGGAAGAAGAGCGTGCCAAACGTATCGCTGATTTAAAAGACATGATGGATCGTGCTGACGTGTCTGCATCTGAAAAATTCCGTCGTGTTATGGAAGCCTATCAGGTTGAGATGGATTACGGCCGCACCATGGAAGCTTACACCGGTATCCATGAAATTGACGGTACAGAGCGTGACGTTGAGTTTTTACGTCTTGGCCGTACTGCTCTGATTTACCAAACCCGTGACGCTGGTAAGCAAGGTGTTTGGAACAAACAAACACGTCAGTGGGAAGAACTGGACAGCAGCTACCGTACACAGATCACTAAAGGCCTGCGCATGGCGAAGAAACAGCTTGCACCAGACCTGTTAATGCTGCCTGTTGCAATCACGGACTAAGAGGTATTGACCATGTTAAAGCAGATTAAATTTTTAGCAGCTGGTCTTGCCGCTGCAACATTAAGCTTCGGTGCAATGGCGGAAAACGACCGCGCACTGGATCTTGATGCCCTGTTGAAGCAACTGGAAGAAGGCCAGTTCGCCCAATCACAACAGAATAAGCAACGTGAACAGGAATTCACACAACAGCGCGCTCAGCAGGACCAAATCCTGGCTGATACCCGCAAGAAGCGTGATCAGGAACTGGCGAATTCAGAAAGTCTGGAAACTCAGTTTGAAGAAAACGAATTCAAACTGGCCGACTTAAATACCGCGCTTGATACCCGTTTAGGTTCTTTGAAAGAACTGTTCGGTGTGCTGCAGCAGGTTGCCGGTGACACCAAGAGCAAATTCCAGAACTCAGTTGTTTCCGCTCAAATCCCCGGCCGCGCTGAGTTTCTTGACAACATGGCACAGTCAATGGGTAAGAGCTCAAAGTTAGCGTCTATCGAAGAGATTGAGCGCGTATGGTTTGAAATGCAGCGTGAAATGACTGAGTCAGGCAAAGTGACTAAGTTCGACACGTCTGTTGTTGAAGCCGGCGGCGAGAAAGTTAACAAAGAAATCGTACGTGTTGGTCCGTTTGCACTGGTTGCTGATGGTAAATACCTCGACTTCAACGGCATCACCGGCACTGTAGCTGAACTGGTTCGCCAGCCGGCTGACCGTTACGGCGATTCTGCACAGGCGCTGCAAAACTCAAACGGCGAACTGGTTGAGTTTGGTATTGACCCTACAGGTGGTTCTATCCTGGGTCTGCTGGTTCAGGCTCCTGATCTGAAAGAGCGTGTAGAGCAGGGCGGTGAAGTGGGTTACATCATCCTTATCGTAGGTGCTATTGGTCTGCTTCTGGCGATTGAGCGTCTTATCAGTCTGACGCTGATTAACGCGAAAGTACAAAAGCAACTTAAGCGTAAAGAAATCAAAACTGACAACCCGCTGGGCCGTGTACTGAAAGTACGTGAAGATCACCCTAATGCGGATGTTGAAGCGCTGGAACTGCACTTAACAGAAGCGATTTTAGGTGAAGTACCAAAACTGGGTCGTAACCTGACCATTATCAAGATTATCTCAGTGGTTGCGCCTCTGATGGGTCTGTTAGGTACAGTAACCGGTATGATTAACACCTTCCAGGCAATTACCCTGTTTGGTACCGGTGACCCGAAACTGATGGCAGGGGGTATTTCTACCGCACTGGTAACTACAGTACTGGGTCTGGTTGTAGCAATTCCTATGACATTGTTATACGCCATGCTGAATACCCGTAGTAAGAATATCGTGTACGTGCTGCAAGAGCAGGCGTCTGGTGTTATCGCAGAGCGCGCTGAGCGGGGCTAAGCCATGATCGCATTTCTCGAAGCCATTCGTGATTTTACAGAGACAGGGGGCCAGGTTCTCCTGGTCATCGGTCTGCTGATTTTCATCATGTGGTTACTTATTCTCGAGCGTGCGATGTACCTGCTGATTTGGCACAAGAACTTTAAGAAACAGGCCGTAGCTGAATGGAAAGCCCGCAGCGATCGTTCCTCCTGGTTTGCTGAGCAAGTACGCCAGAAAACGATTTCTGCACTGACCATTCGTTTACGGGGCAGTATTCCGATTATTCAGGCGCTGGTGGCATTGTGTCCGCTGTTGGGCCTGATGGGTACGGTTACCGGAATGATTGAAGTTTTTGATGTAATGGCCATCTCCGGCTCGGGTAACGCCCGCTCTATGGCATCTGGTGTATCTAAAGCCACTATCCCGACAATGGCGGGTATGGTTGGCGCGTTGTCAGGCGTATTCGCCTCGACCTGGCTGAACCGTATGGTGAAGACCGAACGCACACACTTAGAAGACGCCTTGATTATTGATCGCAAAGGCTAAGCCTTTCTGTCAGGAACCTTATTATGAAGCAGCATTTTCAAAATCTGATTGACGAAGAAGAAGCCACAATTGATATGACGCCCATGCTGGACGTTGTTTTCATCATGCTTATCTTCTTCATTGTAACGGCGTCTTTCGTGAAAGAAGCCGGCATCGATGTAAACCGTCCTGAAGCGGCCACCGCAGTAAAACAGGATCGCGCTAACATTCTTATCGCGATTTCTGATACCGGTGAAATCTGGATCAACAAGCGTCGTGTTGACGTACGTGCGGTACAGGCCAACATCGAGCGTCTGCATGCTGAGAACCCGCAGGGCACTGTGGTAATTCAGGCAGATCAGAAGGCCACCACCGATACGCTGATCAAAGTTATGGATGCCTCCCGTGCGGCGGGTGTTTACGAAGTTTCAATCGCAGCACAAGAGCCTTAAGCCATGCCACGATTTATCATCGCATTTGTCATTTCGCTGGCGATTACGCTCGGCCTGTTCTTCTTGATGCAATCACTCATCAAGATGGGCGGCAGTGCGTTAACAGAGCCACCAAAAGGCAGTGTGCTTGACTTTGTGCGGGTGAAGAAAGAGGAAACGGTTGAACAAAAAGACCGTAAGCCCCGGAAGCCACCACCGCCAAAAGAGCCACCGCCGCAAATGAGTTCACCGCAAATGGATTCGCCTTCGCCTGACGCCAATGGTACGTCTATGGACTTCGGTGGGGATGTTGGCGCTGACGTAGCCCTGGACGGCGGCTTAGCACTTGAATCCGGAGACGGTGAGTATCTGCCTATCGTTAAAGTGGCGCCGGTCTATCCCCGTCGTGCATTGCAGCGTGGTATCGAAGGTTTCGTTATCGTGGAGTTTACGGTAACCAAGCAAGGTACAGTACGCGATCCGGTTGTCGTAGAAGCTAACCCTTCGGGCATATTTGAGCAGGCTGCGATGGATGCCGCCATGAAGTTTAAATATAAGCCCCGTGTTGTTAACGGTGAAGCGACTGAAGTGTCCGGCGTGCAGAACCGAATCACCTTCCAGATTGACGGGTAAGTACTATGAAGAATCATTTATCCAAACGTTTGGTTTGCGCTTTTTCACTGGCCTTAAACCTGGCTGTTGTACCCGCCGTTGTTATCAGCGCGCAGGCACAGGCTCAGGAAGTGAAAGCCAGTGAAAAGAAAACCCGCAAAGTACCGACTTTGCGTGGCAAAGTTTACGAACAGTTAGCCCGCGCTCAGGCGGCCGGCGATGAAGGAAATATTCCTGAAGCCATTGCCATCCTGGATGAGGTGAAAGACAAAGACAGTTCGATGAACAGCTACGAAAAAGCCATGATGTATAACTTCTACGGCTTCATCTATTACAACGATGAGCAGTACGATAAAGCATTAGACAGCTTTGCGCAGGTGGTGGAGCAGCAGCCGATCCCTGAAAAGTTTGAGATGACGACCTTGTTCAGTCTTGCTCAGTTAAACCTGATGCAGGGTAACTACGACAAGAGTATTGCCTATCTTGAACGCTGGGAAGCATTGAACGACGGCGTCGTTCCGCCTAAGAATATGATTTTAAAAGCTCAGGCTTATTATCAGAATAAGGAATACGCTAAAGCCGAACCGTTCATGACTAAAGCTATTGCTGATCATGAAGCTGAGGGCATGCTCCCTGATGAGAACTGGCTGATTCTGCAGCGGGCCATTTACTATGAACTGAAACAGCCTGAAAAGGTGAAGAATGTTCTGATTAAACTGGTGAAGTTGTTTGACGAGCGCAAGTACTGGATCCAGCTTGCCGGCATGTACGGTGAACTGGGTGAAGAGCGCAAGCAACTGGCAATAATGGAATCGGCTTATCAGCAAGGTTACGTGGAATCGTCTGCCGACATCTTCAACCTGGCACAGCTTTATTACTATCATAAAGTCCCCTATAAAGGTGCTTTGCTGATGGAACAGGCGATGAAAGACGGTACGCTGGAAAAGAACCTGCGTAACTTACGTTTCCTTGGCCAGAGCTGGACCCTTGCCAAAGAGCAGGATAAAGCCATTCCGGTGATGCAGTCTGCCGCTGAATTGTCAGAAGACGGTGAACTGGATGCCCAGCTCGCCCAGGTATTGCTGAATGCTGAGCGCTGGGATGATGCCATTACCGCTGCTGACCATGCTATTGAAAAAGGTCAGTTACGGAATCCGGGTATTGTGTATCTGATTAAAGGCATGGCGTTGTACAACAATAAGCAGTACGCCAAAGCACTGGATCAGCTTGCTGAAGCTGAAAAGCACCAGAAGAGCAAAGCAATGGCACAGCAATGGAAGCGCTTTGTACAGTCTGAGAAGACTCAGCAGGAAGCGATGGCTGAAATTTGATAGGTATTAAATACTGAGTCCGTCGCCTGCCACACGGGCACAAGGAGGCCGGTTATCCTGGTAATGAAGGGATAACCGGCCTTTTTTATGTTTGTAAGATGTCATTTTACTTTCATTTACATAGCGCATGTCAGCGACTATGCTCATGGCTCGTGATTCCGGCTGTCCGGCATAGTATTTACTCTGCGTGTTGCGGATTCATTCCTATGTATATGTTTGGTATACGTAGTTTTT
This sequence comes from Alteromonas sp. NFXS44, assembly GCF_040148705.1. Taxonomy (NCBI): domain Bacteria; kingdom Pseudomonadati; phylum Pseudomonadota; class Gammaproteobacteria; order Alteromonadales; family Alteromonadaceae; genus Alteromonas; species Alteromonas sp. NFXS44. The sequence goes on from NZ_JAGDEA010000002.1 coordinate 306,002, forward strand.
TCTCCACCTGATGTATAGTTTTGTAAAGCGTGGATAATAGCCCGTGTTCGTTAGCAGGGCTCTCTGTCGTCATGATAGCTGAATATGAACGGCAGTTTTTTGAAAGAGGGCATTTTGTCATGTCAGATGAAAGTATCATTAATGAAAACAGTTATAACCTGACGCCGATGCTTTATGACGTCCGTGGTTTTTTTATTCTGACCCTGGCGTACCGCAATACCTTATCTTCCCAGGTCCGTTTTTTTGCCGAGAACCTTAAAGGCAAACATCTTGAATGTGCTATCGGTACCGGTACATTCACGCAAATTTGCATGAAACATGCGCGAAAAAAACAGAAAGATCAGCCATTTTCACTGGTAGGCGTAGATTATTCCAAAGCCCTGATGGGGGGCGCGAGGAAGAAGCTGAAAGGGGCTGAGCTGGCCATCGAAGATCTGAGAAATATGAGCTTCGAGGACGAAACGTTCGATACTGCGAACCTGCCAAATGGTTATCACACTATTGGCGGGATTGAAAAAGCCATGCATGAAATTGTCAGAGTGCTGAAAAAAGGCGGTACCCTCTACATGAATGTGCTGCTGTATCCCGGTGAAGGGTTTATGAATAAAATCAGTACGAAGGTGAACGATTACGGACAATCTATTGGTATCCTTAACCGTCCTTACACGCGGGAAGAAGTGCTGGCCAGTTTACCTGAGTTCGGACTGCGTCTTGACAGTGAGCACATCAGCCAGAACTGTATTTTCCTGAAAACCACAAAAATCTGATATTTCCTCACAACAAACCCGGCCAGCAAGCCGGGTTTGCTTTTAAAGCATCATTTCACTACAGTGAAAACTCACTAATGAACAAGGATGCTGTCATGAGTGGTCTTAAACGACTCGCACAAATCACACTTTTCTCTTCTTTGCTTTCAATGTCTGCTGCGGCTGATGAATTCAGCGAGGTCTACCGTGCGTTTCAGGAGGCGGTGGAGAAAGATGACATCATATTAAGTACGGCGCTGGCGAAACAAGCCTGGCAGCTGGGTCAGCAAAAATACGGTGCTGACAGCGAAAATGCGGTGAAGCTCAGGCATTCCTACGCCAATATGCTCGCACAGCAGGACTATATGGATGACGCTGTCAGCCAGTTCAAAGCTGTACTGGAGCAATACGATTCGCTGTATAACGAAAACTCCCCTGCGTTACTGAATATGCACATCGATATCCTCAGTGCAGTGAATAAGCTTAAGGGCATGGATAAAGCTAAGGTCAGCTTTTCACAACGGCTGAGTCGTTACATCATTCTCAACATGGACGACATCCAGTTTGAAGATGACGCTCAGAAGGTTACGACGCATTACCTTGCTGCCACAGTAGTTATCAAATCAATCTTAGGAGTGACCAACAACGCAATATTGCGTTTCTATAAAGACAATCTGAGTATCGTCGATGGCTTTTGGGGGGATAAAGATTTACGTACTCTGGAATCCCGCTTATTACTGGCACTGGTCTACGAACGCTTTAATCATTCTTCTAAGGCCATCGGGAATTATGAGATTGTTGCTGATACCTTCGACAGTAATCTTGATTTCTCCCATCCGTATGCGCTGAATGCCCATGCGAAACTGGTCGGTTTGTATGAGAAGAAAGGAGAGTCAGATAAGGCTACAGAGCACTGCCGGGCGATTGGGAAAATGAAGCCGTGGTCTGATGATCAGGAGCCCGAACCGCTTTATCGTGTCAATCCGGATTATCCGGTGTCTTATGCAAGGCGGGGTAAAGACGGCAGTGCAGTCCTGTCATTTACTATCGATGATGAAGGTTTTGTCCGTGATATCGAATTGATAGAAACTGACGGTGGCAGCATGTTTGGTGCCGCAGCCATAAAGGCGCTGGAACACTGGCGTTATGCTCCCAGATTTGTCGGTGGTAATGCGGTTGCAACGAAATCGCGCATGGTCAGAATGGATTTTAAACTGGGCTGAGTAGGATTCGGCGGGGTTATTTCTCCTCCACAAATCCGGCGTAAAAGACTGAATCTTCATTCTCAGAAGAGGCATTATCCGCTTTTTCTTTAATGCTGATAATGTCATCTTTTATGGTCAGGAATTTCTCTGCCAGTGCCGGATCAAAATGAGAACCTGCGTTATCGCGGATGTAGTCAAAAGCGTCGCTGACGCTCCATGCTTTTTTGTAAGGTCTTATCATGGTCAGCGCGTCGAACACATCAGCGATAGCAACGATACGGCCTGACTCGGGAATATTTGTCCCTTTCAGTCCATTCGGGTAGCCAGAGCCATCCCAGCGCTCATGATGACTCACCGCCACTTCAGCAGCCAGTTTGAACAACGGTGAATGGCTGTTAGATAAGATATCGTGACCGATTTGAGCATGGGTCCGCATGATCACCATTTCTTCGTCTGTCAGCCTCCTGGGCGCTTTCAGAATGCTGTCGGGAATGCCTATTTTTCCCGTGTCATGCATAGGAGCTGCATGTTCCAGCAATCTGGCTGCTTCCACAGACCATCCCGCGGCAGTGGCCAGCCTCCTGGCATAAGCTGCCATCCGCCAGATATGCAGTCCCGTGTCGGTATCGTTATAGTGACCCGCTGCAGCAAGCATACTGATAGCACTCAACTGACTTACCTGAAGTTCTTTTGTCCGTTCCTCCACTTTCTGGCGGGTGACCCGTTGCTGATGGGCAAGTGAAATATGGGTCTTTACCCGGGCCAGCACAATGGCGGGTACAATAGGCTTGGCAATATAGTCCACTGCGCCGGCGGCGAATCCGCGCTCTTCATCTTCACCTTGCCCGAGCGCCGTGACAAAAATCACCGGGATGGAGGCCGTGGCCGGATCCGCTTTCAATCTCCGGCACACTTCCAGACCATCCAGATGGGGCATCATGACATCAAGCAAAATAAGATCGGGAGGGGCTTTACTGACAATTTTCAGTGCAATTTCCCCCGACGGTGCCACCTTTACCTGATATTGATGGATCAGTATATCTTTGAGAATATCAATGTTTGCCGGTTCGTCATCAACGATTAAAACACTAAACGCTTTCACTTTACGCCCACAGTTATTGCCCGTTTACTAATGGCTGCAAGAGCACAGCCGCAGCTTCAAAATCGTATTGAGATACTTTCTGTATTGCCTGTTGCAGCACCCAGCGATGGGGAGACTGCTGATGTTCACTATAGAGTTGTTGCAGGTTGTCCGATGCTTTTGCATCGTAGTCTTCCAGTAAGTTTAGTATAAATTGAACTTGTGACGTGAAATCCTGTTCATTTTCTTGTTTTTCCTCAACATTGCTCAGTGCATCCAGGCTGGCGACGACTTTTTTTAACGTCATATCCAGCTCTCCGGCAAGTTTGGGAATGGCGGCGTGAACCAGCTCAGCGGGAGTATCCTGCTGCAGCAATGCGCCGAGCATTTTCTTCAGTGGCTTAGCGCCAACGGCTGAGGCATCTTTTCTGATCCCGGCAAGAATTTCCACCGGCACTGATGACTGTTGCTGCAGACCTTCAACAAGGAAGTCAAAGGGGGTATTTCCGCTGACACTGTATTTCCGGTAAAAACTCTGAAGCAGTGACGCATAGGGATCTTTTATGCCGTCGCAGTCATTGCCGGCGTGTTCTTCTTCGCCCTTATAAATCATGTGGTTATCGAGAGTACGGAGCAGGTCATCATTGCTTACCGGCTTGGTGAGCAAGGCACACATTCCGGAATCACTGATTAAATCTTCAATGGCAGAGGCATCTTCTGTGGAAGTGCAGATAATCGGGGTGGTCAGGCTGTTGCCAAATACAAGACTTTCAGCCACTTCCCAGCCGGGAATGTCGGGTAATTTATTATTCAGAATAATGGCGTCAAAGGTCAGTTGTTTACACAAGGTGATACAGTCTGCGCCGGAAGAGACACAGGTGGCTTTAATTCCCGCAGAATTAAGTTGTTGGGACATAACGGTCTGACTGATGTCGTCGCTGTCAGTTATCAGTACATGTTTGCCGCTGAGCCTGCGCTCAACCAGGCCAATGTCGTCCAGTGAAGTGAAACCTGTTTGAGTGTCCTTAATCATTGCTCCCTGATTGAGGAAGTCGTGCATAGAACGCTGGGTGAACGGAAGTTGCATCACGGCGGCATCAGACAATCCGTGACTGATCAGAAGATGACGGATCTCCTCCTGATTGCCCGGGGTGAGGATGCGCAGGTGAGAATAATCCAGTTGTTTCGAGCGGAATGCCTCAGCAAGTTGTTTCATCCTCTCTTCCGTAATTTTATCTGCAACAACCAGCAGGTGGGTGGTTTGTTCCGGCAGAGATTCAGTACGGTGAGTTGTGCAGTGTTCATGGGGAACCATCAGCGTCGATAAGGTTTTTTCCACCAGCCCCACTACCGGTAAAAGGGCTTCGTTCAGACAGCAAAGGGTAAGAAACTGGTGGGCACCTAAAGGCGGCATAGTATTGCTGGTTCCGGCCAGAGGCAGAACCAGGTCAATACTGAACGTACTGCCTTCACCGGGGGCGCTTTCTACCGAAATGGTGCCGTTCATCTGTTCGACAAGGTGGCGCGTAATACTCATGCCCAGACCGGTACCGCCGTATTGTCTGGATATAGATGCGTCGGCCTGAGTAAAAGGGTCAAACAGCTTTTGCAGATGGGCATCGCTGAGACCGATACCGGTATCTGTAACCCTTAATTTAACCGATACCTGTTGTCCCTGACGGGGCTGTAATTCAACTGATACAATAATTTGACCCTGCCGGGTGAATTTGACGGCATTACTGACCAGGTTATTGAAAATCTGCATCAGGCGGTTTTCATCGCCCAGCAGAGGCAGACTCATATCGCCGCCCATATCAAAAAGCAGTAATAACCCTTTGCTGACAGCTCTGTCCTGAAACAAATTCGACACTTTCTCCAGTAAATCGTCGAAGATGAATGGCTGAATATCTAAATCCAGCTTACCCGCTTCAATTTTTGAATAGTCCAGAATGTCGTTAATGATCCCCAGCAGAGTATTGGCACTGTTGGTGGCCTTTTGCAAGTAATCTTTCTGTTGAGTACTAAGAGACGAGTTCAGCACCAGATGAGTAAGGCCCAGTACGGCATTAAGCGGGGTACGGATTTCGTGACTCATGTTTGCGAGAAATTCACTTTTCGCGTTATTCGCTCGCTCAGCCTGAGAGAAAGCGTCCCGCATGGCTTGCTCAATATTCTTACGTTCGCTGATATTCCTGAACACGCCGACGTGTCCCTGTATGTTACCCCTGTCATCCTCCAGTGGCACGGCAGTGATAGAAACAGGAAACATAAGCCCGTTCTTATGGGTGAAATAAGTTTCTTCAGAGAAATAGATTTCACCTTTCTTAATGGTTTGAATAAGAGGGCTTTGCTGTACCGGAATGAATTTTTTATCCGGAGACTGGAACTGCACGGTGTCGTGGAAACGTCTGTTTTTCAGTTCATCCATAGTCCAGCCGAGCAGACGACTGGCTTCCGGATTAAGAAATTCAATAGTACCGCTGCGGTCAACAGCGAAAATGCCCTCACCGATAGAGTCGGTAATACTCTGATAAAAACGCTGGCTGTCGGATATACGTTCCTCCAACAGTTTCTGATGGGTAATGTCTGTCATGATGGCGACGTACCGCTCCGCTTGCCCGGCATTGTTTTCGATTGGCACGATGGTGGAGGATACCCAGAATGTCTCGCCGTTTTTTCTCAGATTGTGCACTTCGCCATGCCACACTTCACCGGCACGCACCGCGCGCCAGATTGGCGAATAGAAGCTTTCATCATGATAACCACTGCGGATAATTTCGAGGCTTTTACCGTTAAGCTCCTTCTCCTCATAGCCTGAAATCTCACAGAACTTACTGTTGGCGAAGAGGATTTGCTTTTCATTATCCACCACCACAATAATCGCATGCTGGTCGATGGCACGGCGCTGAACTTCTACTTCATGCAGTGCTTCATTACGCTCTCTGGCGAGGTCAGCCATCAGCTCGGCCAGTCCGTTCAGTGAGTCTGTATCTTCAGATAATTCCGGCTTGGCCAGGCCTTTCAGCAAGTCATTTGCCGCTATTTTCAGTTCCCGTACCGCCTGCTTTTGTTTAACCGCATCACGGCGGGCCAGCTCCAGTGATTCAGTGAGCTCCTGAGAGCTTAAGCGGATGCTGCGGTCGCGGATTTCCATGTCTCTTTCATGGGATTTGTAGCTGGTATCGACCCTGTCGACGAAAGGCATCAGACCTTGTAATAACGTCTGAACCGCCGGTGGCAGTGAATCGTCAAGGGCATGCTCCAGCAGCGTATCAAGCCATTGTTCAGCCTCTTCAATGGTCTGAAAGCCCATGGTTTTCTTGATTTGTCTGAACAGCAGCCTGTGCATCAGTCCGTCGTTCCGAAAAGCGTGACAATCATTGTCTGGTTATGCAATTTGCAGGGGCCCCGGGCCGTGAGGGGGCCAAACTCTCCGTTTGAGTAGAATCCGCAAACCGGCAGGTCCTGCCCGAGCGCACTGGTGATGGCCTCTACTTCTTCTTCCACCTGATCGCCCATGACAATTTTGCGGGCAAGACAACTGATTACCAGCGCAAAAGCCGGCTTAAACTGATTTTCAACACTGAGACTGAAGGACTGCGCTGCATCTTCCACACCGGTTATCAGATCATTTGTGGAAGCATGCATCAGCCTGAGATAGGCACCCTGTTCAATCTTTCCTCCCAAAATCAGGCTGCCGTCTGTTTCGTTGACATCATAGAGTGCGCGGAGCAACCCGGAGGGCTCGTCGTAACTGTCCATCATCTCCAGGGGGAAAAGCAGCCCTGATATGGGCAGGCGATTGGCTGAACGGCCCAGGTATTTTTTATAAATATCCAGGGCAGGTGTGCCGTCCAGTTCATACAAAATGTTATTTTCGCTGCGGGTAACCTGACGGATCGGACCGAAAGACTGCCACCCTCCGATAACGGCCTGGCTGACGGTAAGATTGTCTCCGTAGAGTCCGGCTGCAACCACATCATGATCACTGAGCCCTTGTGGAGAGAGTGTAAAGGTCTGCACATAACTGGCGTTGTCACCCGCCATGCCGCCACATATCAGCAAATCTGTTCCGAGCACATGGTGTAAGCCGTCGAACATTTCACCGGGTACGAAGTCGATTCCGCGGGTCAAAATAATAACGGCTTTTAAGTCGTCGCCACGAAGCGATTCGCCAAGGGCTTTACCGCAGTTAAAATAATCTTCTTCATGCACCTGACTGACGGCAATGCGGGCAAATCCTTTACCCTTAAGATCGATGCGGGTGAAAACTGCGCTCTGTTCGCGCACATCGCCGGCGGTAATTTCTCCGCTGGTACCACAACCTGCCACCGGTGCGCCTGAGGCAATGATGTCAGTGAGCAAAGATGATGAGGAGAAAAATGCAGGGCTTGCGAATACCAGCAGTAAATCGCAGGGCGCTTTAATTGCCTGCAAAATAGCATCATCTTCCGTTTGGGTACTGCGAATAATGTGTTGGGTAACTTCCATGCCGCAACATCCGTGGCTAACAAAAAAAATATAAGATAAATCTAGCGCGGCCTTACGGGTAACGCCATAAATTTACTGAAATTTAATGCGCAGGATCAACCGGGACGGGATATTCGCAGGAAGACAAGTCCGCCAAGACAACCCGCCAGACATTGTAAAGCCAGGCCGGCAGCAGAACGGGCGCCGGCGATAAGTGTGACATGCATTACCGGGTACATGGCCATCAACAGCACCAGCATCGCCACGCCACCGGCCAGTGGCAGTAGCCACCTCAGACGGGTGAAGTTTCCTGTCAGCCAGCCGCACAGGGAGAAAGCGATAAACAGGGCGGCGGCCGTGGCAGAACCGTACACAGGTAACAGACCAAAAATATCTTCGAATGTTGTTTGTAACCAGAGCGGGAGGGGAATGACCACGTCTAACCGGAGCAACTCAAGCAGTACCATTTGCGTATGGAAAACGCTTGCCAGGCAGTAACAAAGCAGCCAGGCGGGGAAAAAAGCCAGTGAAAACGATTTTGCAGTTGCTAACGGCATGTTGTTCAGACGATTTTTCGATGTATAGTGCGAAACTGATTTACCGCATCTTTTCACGCCATGCTACAGATCACAAGAGGAACGACACAAATCCATGTTTAAAAACACGCTCGTTGCTATCACTCTGACCATTCTCGCTTTGCCCGCTTTTGCTGAAGACATTCGTTATCAGGCAAAGCGTATTGCACCATGGACGTTACACTATCCCAAAGCGCTGGAACCTTTACCTGATGGCCGGTTACTGGTCACTGAGCGTGAGGGCAATGTGGTGATCCTCGGAGGAGAATCGCGGCTGGTCAGGGTACCGCTGGCGTTGCCTGACCTGTACGTAGCCGGGCAGGGGGGCCTGCTGGATATTGCGCTGGCGCAGGACTTCGACTTGTCCGGACGTATCATACTGACATTTTCTCAGGGAACGGAAACGGCGAATCATCTGGCAGTGGCCACAGCAACGCTTCAGAACGATACCATTACCGGTATCGACGTCGTATTTTCAGTTTCACCGGATAAAGACACGCCGGTTCATTTTGGTGGTCGTCTGGCAGTGCTGAATGACGGCACCTGGCTGGTGTCATCCGGTGACGGTTTTGATTACAGGGAGCATGCACAGCGGACTGACAGTCAACTGGGCAAAATTCTGCGAATCCGCGAGGATGGCGCTGCGCCGCTTGATAATCCTTTTTATGACACTGCGCCCTATATTTATTCAACGGGCCACCGCAATCCTCAGGGACTGGCTATCGATGAAGATGCCGCCGTCATCTATGAACACGAACATGGTCCCGACGGGGGCGATGAGATAAATATACTCCGCCCGCGACTCAATTATGGCTGGCCGGTAGCGACATCGGGCAGAGACTATTCCGGTGCCCGTATTTCACCATTTACAGATTATGCCGGCATGGAGTCTCCGCTGGTTGAGTGGTCACCCTCTGTGGCGCCGTCTGCCATGGTTTTTTATAACAGTGATCTGTTTCCCGGCCTGAAAGGCCAGTTGCTGGTGACCACGCTGAAAGACCAGTCCGTCATCGCTGTGGATATGTCAACCACGCCTGCCCGCAAAACAAAATTGTTTGCTACTATTAATCAGCGTTTACGGGACATTGAAATTGATCGTAAAGGCGCAATCTATGTACTAACCGATGGTGAAAACGCCACCGTTTTGCGAATTGCACCCCTCTGAATCTAAGAATCATTATTTTTGCAGCTAAAAATATTTATAAGTTTTGTGAATGGTGGTGACAGGCGTAACAAGGGTGCAGTCCGGTGTTATTTTATACTGTGCGCCGATATAATTCCGGCGTCGATAACGTGTAGTCAGGCTCAGGACCGTTGAATCCTTCCAGCCTGAGTAACAAGGAGGAAGCAATCGTGTTAAGTGAATATCGTAAACATGTTGAAGAACGTGCTGCTCAGGGCATCCCCCCTAAACCCCTGAATCCGGAGCAGGTTGCCGGTCTGGTCGACTTACTGAAAAATCCGCCGGAAGGTGAAGAAGCCTTTCTTTCAGAACTGATTTCAGAGCGTGTTCCTCCGGGCGTTGACGAAGCGGCATACGTAAAAGCCGGCTTTCTTAGTGCAATCGCGAAAGGCGAAGACAGTTGTCCCCTTATTGATAAAGAAAAAGCGGTTGAACTGCTGGGTAACATGCATGGCGGTTATAACATCGCTACGCTGGTAGAGCTGCTTGATGATAAAGAGTTGGCTCCGCTGGCGGCGAAAGAACTTAAACATACCTTGCTGATGTTTGATGCTTTCCATGATGTGGATGAAAAGCGTAAAGCGGGCAATGAATATGCTGCTGATGTGATGACATCATGGGCAGAAGGCGAGTGGTTTACTGGCCGTAAACAAATGGAAGACAAGATCACTTACTCTGTCTTCAAAGTTACCGGTGAAACCAATACTGACGACCTGTCTCCGGCCCCGGATGCATGGTCTCGCCCCGATATTCCTCTGCACGCCCTGGCGGCTTATAAAATGACCCGTGACGGTCTTGAGCCGGAAGAGCACGGCGTGAAAGGCCCGATGAAGCAGATCGAAGAGGTGAAAGCGAAAGGCTATCCGGTCGCTTTCGTCGGTGACGTTGTGGGTACCGGCTCCTCACGTAAGTCAGCTACCAACTCTGTTTTGTGGTTCTTCGGTGAAGATCTGCCGGGTGTGCCTAACAAGCGCGGTGGTGGTGTCTGTATCGGTTCTAAAGTAGCACCAATCTTCTTCAATACCATGGAAGATGCCGGCGCACTGGTATTCGAAGCCGATGTAGAAAAAATGAATATGGGTGATGTTATCGACATCTATCCCCTCGAAGGCAAAATCACTCATCACGAAACCGGCGAAGTGCTGGCAGAGTACAGCTACAAATCTAAGGTAATTCTGGATGAGGTACGTGCCGGTGGCCGTATTAACCTCATCATCGGTCGCGGTTTGACTGAGCGTGCCCGCGAAGCGCTGGGTATGGGGCCTTCTGATCTGTTCCGTAAGCCGGAGCAACCCGCCGACACCGGTAAAGGCTTTTCCCTTGCACAGAAAATGGTTGGCAAAGCTTGTGGCGTGGAAGGTATCCGTCCGGGTACTTACTGTGAGCCGAAAATGACCACTGTGGGCTCTCAGGATACTACAGGCCCTATGACCCGTGACGAACTGAAAGACCTGGCCTGTCTTGGCTTCACGGCGGATCTGACCATGCAATCTTTCTGTCACACCGCGGCTTATCCTAAGCCGGTAGACATCGAAACTCAGCACACCCTGCCTGACTTCATCATGAACCGCGGTGGTGTCTCCCTGCGTCCCGGTGACGGTATCATCCACAGCTGGCTGAACCGTATGCTGCTGCCCGACACGGTCGGTACCGGTGGCGACTCGCACACCCGTTTCCCTCTGGGTATTTCTTTCCCTGCGGGTTCCGGTCTGGTTGCTTTTGCTGCGGCTACCGGTGTGATGCCCCTGGATATGCCTGAGTCAATCCTGGTTCGTTTCAAAGGCGAGCGTCAGCCCGGCATCACCCTGCGTGACCTTGTACACGCGATTCCTCTTTACGGTATCAAGCAGGGCCTGCTGACAGTAGAGAAGAAAGGTAAGATTAACGCATTCTCCGGCCGCATCCTTGAGATTGAAGGTCTGGAAGACTTAACGGTAGAACAGGCTTTCGAACTGTCTGATGCCTCTGCAGAGCGTTCTGCAGCAGGCTGTACAATCAACCTGTCTGAAGAGTCCATCGCTGAATACCTCAAGTCCAACATCACCATGCTGCGCTGGATGATCAATGAAGGTTATGGCGATCCCCGTACGCTTGAGCGTCGTGCACAGAAGATGGAAGAGTGGCTGGCGTCACCTTCTCTGATGCGTGCAGACGCGGATGCAGAATACGCAGAAGTGATTGAAATCGACTTGTCAGAAATCAAAGAGCCCATCGTGTGCTGCCCGAACGACCCGGACGATGCGAAAACACTGTCTGAGGTTGCCGGCGACAAGGTGGACGAAGTATTCATCGGTTCTTGCATGACCAACATCGGACACTTCCGTGCCGCAGGTAAACTGCTGGAGCAGTACAACAAAACCATTCCAACCCGCCTGTGGATTTCTCCGCCCACTAAGATGGATAAAGCCCAGTTGATGGAGGAAGGTTACTACAACATTTACGGCCGCGTGGGTGTTCGTACCGAAATGCCGGGCTGTTCACTGTGTATGGGGAACCAGGCGCGTGTTGATGCCGGTGCCACGGTACTGTCTACATCGACCCGTAACTTCCCTAACCGTCTTGGTGATGGCGCCAACGTATACCTGACTTCTGCTGAACTGGCAGCTGTCGGCGCGATTGTCGGCCGGATCCCCACGGCGGCAGAATACATGGAATATGCCGGCAAAATCGACTCCATGGCAGCCGATGTATACCGCTATCTGAACTTCGATAAGATGGAAAGCTTTAAGAAAGCAGAAGAGGATGCAAAGGCTAAGATCATTCCGACATTGAATGTTGCCTGACTTGAGTTATAAACTATCGGGCCGGGTACCTCAGGGACCCGGCTTTTTTTGTCTTTGCAAGGAAGAAATAATGAAATCATTCATGGCGCTGAGAAATTGCCTGCTTATCTTGTGTGTTGCTCTTGCTGCATGCCAGAGTGCTGCGCAGGAGCCGGTTGAATTTGACATTGCCGCCATTGAAGTGGCGGGTAAATCGCTGCCGGTGGAGTTTGCAAACACACCAGAGCAACGGGCACGTGGCCTCATGTATCGCCAGTCTATATGCGAAGATTGTGGCATGCTGTTCAGGTTTGTGCCGGTGAGGCAAGCCAGTATGTGGATGAAAAATACATTTGTACCGCTGGATGTGGCATTTATCGACGGGAATGGCGTGATTACAGATATAAAACCGCTGATGCCGCATGACTTAACGTCTGTGGGAGCATCGAAAGCGGTGATGTACGCGCTGGAAATGAATCAAGGGTGGTTTGCGGCAAATAATGTTCGTGTCGGCGACCACATTAGTATCAAAATTTAACACATCAACGTGTTGGGAAAACCGGAGAATACCGTGACGAATCCTCTTAATATCGCCAAGTTTGGTGGTACAAGTGTTGCTACTTATCAGGCTATGCAAAACTGCGCCAGAATCGTGGCTGGCAATGAGGCGACACGCATTGTTGTCGTCAGTGCTCAGGCAGGCGTAACAAATCACCTTGTCAGCATTGCGCACACAGCGCTGACCAGCGAGCAAATTAAGGACACCTGCCAGGCTATCATCGACATCGAAATGGCTGTGCTGGCACAAATCAAAAACAAAGATTCGGTCAGTGACAAACTGGAAGACTTGTTTGAAGAGCTTCGCGGTCTGGCGAATCATGAAGAAATTCTGCACCGCGACGATTTAAAAGATCAGCTGCTCTCTATGGGCGAACGTATGTCGTCGTTGTTGTTCAGTGCGGTTCTGGCAGAACAGTCGGTGACTACTCTGAACTTTGATGTGCGTAAAGTACTGCGTACTGACAGTGAATTCGGTGAAGCCGTTCCGCAACTGGAAGACATTGAGCAGTTAGCTGAACAACTGCTGCGCCCGGAAATTAAAGACGCAATCGTAGTGACTCAGGGATTTGTCGGTGCCAACGAAGAAGGCAAAACAACCACGCTGGGTCGTGGTGGCTCAGACTTCACTGCTGCCTTACTGGCTGAAGCACTGAAAGCTGATACCTGCGAAATCTGGACCGATGTAACGGGTGTTTACACCACGGATCCCCGAATTGTTTCTGCAGCCTATCCGTTACCTGAGCTGAGCTTTGAAGAAGCGGCAGAAATGGCCACATTCGGTGCCAAAGTTCTTCACCCGGCCACTATGGAGCCGGCGCTGCGTAAAGATATCAAAGTCTTCGTAGGTTCCAGTAAAGAGCCTGAAAAAGGCGGCACATGGATCATGCGCGACTGTGACATTGAGCCTCCGTACCGTGCGATCACCCGCCGTAAAGAGCAGGTGATGGTAACGGTTAAAACGCCGAAGATGATGTATGCTCAGGGCTTCCTGCAACAGGTTTTTGCTATTATTGCCAAGCATAAACTCAGCGTAGATCTGGTAACGACTTCAGAAATTTCTGTGTCATTCACGCTGGATAACCCGGCTAACTCTGTGGCATCCCGTTTGAATAAAGAAACCATTGCAGAGCTGGAAACGATTTGTGATGTAACCGTTGAGAAAGGTTTCGATCTGGTTACCGTGGTGGGCAATCACATGCAAACAGCGAAAGGTGTATCCAGCCGTATTTTCGCGGCAGTACATGATTACAATTTGCGGATGATTTGCTTCGGCGCAAACCCCCACAATTTGTCATTCCTGGTGAACGAAGAGAACAGCACTGACATTGTGCAGAAACTGCATAAAGAGTTGTTTGAATAATAAGAGGAGGGCAGTCATCAGACTGCCCTTTTTAATGCATGCCTGATTCACTTTCAATCCGTTCTTATAGCAAGCAAACAACGGGTCACAGTCACGACTTTCATCAGCTCGTGCTGCCCCTCAGTGGTGTTATCAATATTGCCGCAGGGGATATAAAGGGTAAGGTCGCGCCCGGTGAATGCGTAGTGATCCGGCGTAACACTCTGCACATATTTACTGCCGAAGAACAGGCCCGGTTTGTTGTGGCAGACTTACACCGGTTACCCGATAACCTCTCAGATGCAGTTGCCAGCGTTTTTGCTGTCAGTAAGCCCATGACATCCCTTTTATCTTTTATCGCAACCCAGCTTGAACACAGAGTCAGTAGTGAGGTGGAAACACTGATGCTGCAAACTTTTCTGGCGGTGCTTGCGGAACAGGAACAGGGCGTTGCATTAGACCCGCGGATCCGGAATGTGGTGGAGTTTATTGAAATCCGGCTCAGTGAGTCTCTCACCATAGAGGATATGGCTTCTGTGGCGTGCATGAGCGGGACTCAGTTCAAAAAGATTTTCAGGGCACAAACGGGGAAAACGCCGGCACGGTATATCACGGCATTAAGAATGGAAAAGGCGAGAGCACTGCTTATACATACCGATATGCCGGTACAGCGGGTGGCTGAAGAAGCCGGTTATCAGGATCTTTCTGCCTTCAGTCGTCGTTTTTCTGCCTATTTCGGACTTCCCCCGTCTAAAATGCTGCAATAATCAATGTCCTTAATTGCGTCTTTGCAACACCATGAAGCGTCCTTTCTGCAAAGTGCTTTTCAATTCGCCTGTTTATACTGTCTTTAAATTCATCACTGATTAAAATTTTCATGTCTGAACAGCAACGCCTCTTCCGCTGCGTGCTGGCTATTATCATCGCCAGTTTTTTATGGGGAACCACAGGGACAGCCGCCAGCTTTGCGCCGGATGTCAGCCCCCTCGCCATTGGCGCTGTGGCAACGGGTGGTGGCGGTTTTCTGATGCTGTTGAAATCTTCCGGTCCGCTGCTCAGGCAACGGGGTTTATTGTTTTCTCAGTTTAAATATGTTTTCTGGGGAGGCCTTAGCGTGGCCGTCTATCCACTGGCCTTTTACTCTTCAATGCGTCTGGCCGGCGTCGCCATCGGTACAGTCATATCCATTGCCAGTGCTCCGTGCTTCGCAGTCTTAATGGAGCGGTTTATTAACGGCAAGGCTGTAACGGCAAAATGGATGCTGAGTTTTTTGCTCGGTTTTGCCGGGATCTTGTGCCTGGTCATGGCTAAGCCACACGCTGAAACTGCTGTAGCCGGTGATCAACGGGAATGGGGAATTCTGCTCGGATTGTTGGCAGGCTTAACCTATGCCGCCTACTCATGGACGGGTAAAAGTATGATAGTCAACGGCGTGCGTTCAGATGTCGCCATGGCAGTTCAATTTGGTGTTGCTTCCTGTCTTCTGCTGCCCTCATTGTTGTTTACCGGAGATAATCTGCTTGCCTCTTCCGGTAATATTACGGTTGCCCTGTATATGGCATTCATCCCTATGTGTGGCGGCTATCTGTTGTTCGGATACGGATTACAAAAAATAGATGCGAGTATTGCCACGCTGATCACCCTGCTTGAGCCGGTGGTCGCCACTTTACTGGCTGTGTGGATATTGTCTGAACGGTTTTCACTTACCGGATGGATAGGGATTGGACTTATTGCGGGTTGTATTGCTGTGCAGATGATAAAGGGCGGACGGAAAGCTAAGCGCCGCCGGCACGCAGAGGTGCTTCAGTCTGATCCTCAGTAATAAAGCAGTCCCGTCCCGATGACTTCGCTCTGTACAGGGCGTCGTCTGCTTTCTTAAGCAACTTTTCCGGTAGCAGGGGTTCCCCCTCTGTTTGCCAGGCAATACCGGCAGACACAGTGATTATGTGCTTACTGTCATCTCTGCTTTCATGGGGAATATTTCCCAGTCTGATCTCGTTCAGTAAGGTTTCTGCAACCTTGACAGCTCCCTGCGCAGAGGTTTGCTGAAGCACGATAAGAAATTCTTCTCCGCCGTAACGGACAACGATATCTGTGCCGGTGCGTGTATTTTTACGTAGTAAAGCGGCAACCTGTTTTAACACTTTGTCACCGCCTGCGTGGCCATAGTGGTCGTTATAACGCTTGAAATAATCTACATCGGCCAGGATAACGGCAATATTACCGCCTCCTGCTCTGACCGGCAGAGGGAGGTTTCTGAAATAACTGTCCAGGTGCCTCCGGTTCGCAAGCCCTGTCAGGGGATCGGTATTGCTGATCTTTTCCAGTTGTTTGTTATGCTGAAGAACTTCGTTGCGCTGATGATTTATCAGGGCAAACATCTCATTGAGTTTACGACCCAGCCGGAAAGCTTCATTACGGCCTCTGTATGGCGTCTGGCGGGAAAAGTCCCTGCTACGCATAGCGAAGCTCACGTTATCGTGAATACTGGCTATCGGCGCGATAAGTTGCCGGTTTACCCATAAATAGAACACTGCAATCACAGTCAGCGTGATCACAATGCCTGCAATGAGGCTGGCATCAAACAATGAATCATCATATTGCCTTGGTCTGGGTTGGATAGACAGAGCAAAAAGCGGGGTGTTCTGCAGACTATTGATGACCAGATACAGTCTGCCTTTAAATGGCTGTGCATGCACCGGGCTGCCGGACGCAACGTTGAGTGAAAACGCCTCAGGGTTATCGGGCAAAGTTTTTTGCGAATGAAAGATAATATCACCTGCCATACCCGGCGTAAGTGAATCGACGAACTGTTGATCGATAAAGCGCCACAGCACCAGTGTACCGGCTGGTTCGCCATTTTCATCAGAAGGTAACACGGGATGAAAAATTGCAACCGCAGGATTCCCCGCAATGCGGGTGAAAAGAGTGTGGGCAGATGGCTGTGCCGGTGCTTCATTACCGGCGCTGTTCAGATTCAATTTCGTCGAAGATGACAGGTTCTCCGGCACGAGTTCTGTGCCGTCCTCACGATAACTTCTGCCACTGATTAATTCACCGCTACTGTCATAGAGATACCAGCCATTGATATGAATTCGCCGGTAGGATTCGGGGATGAGATAATTTTCTTCAAACCAGTCACTGTCTCTGTGCATGGCTGCGTTATACATTGCATCCCATACGGCACTGTCGTAGACCAGTTTGTGCAAAGACTCCAGTTCCTGTCGTACCTGAGAGGCGACCCTTTCAAGGTCCTGACGATCACCCTCCCGGGCCATTGTTTCAAATGCTGGCAGGATGTAGTAATAGCGGATCAACGCTTGAGCACTGAGAATAGTCAGGCACGCCAGAAGGATGCCCAGCATAAGCTGGGTGCGCAGCGTGTTGAATTTAATCATTCGTCGGGGCAGCATTGGTCGTTTTGCATACTTACAGTATAAACGCTGTCAGCAGCTTTGCCTGAAAGGCAGAAGAAAATAAAAAAGGCGCGTCCTTGAAGATGCGCCTTTGCATTGAAAAATGTGAAAATTACACTTTAAACTGTCGGATAGATTGCTGCAGTTCTTCAGCCAGACGGGCCACCTCTGAGCTGGACTCAGACGTTTGCTGTGCACCGATAGTGGTTTCTTCTGCAATACCTACGATGGTTTCCAGTTTTTCACTGATTTCCTGAGAAACCGTGTTCTGTTCACGGGCTGACTGCTCAATTTGAGTACTGACATCATACGCTCTGCGTACAGCCTGAGAAATAACGTCCAGTGCTTTGGTGGCATTGTCGGTTTGGTCAACACAAACAGCGGTTTGTTCTTTGCCCTGATTCATCACTGAAACCGCTTTTTCCGCACCGGCCTGCAACATTTCAATCATGGCATTGATTTCCTGAGTGGATTGCTGCGTGCGTGAAGCAAGGGTACGCACCTCATCGGCAACCACGGCAAAGCCACGGCCCTGTTCACCGGCACGGGCAGCCTCAATGGCAGCATTCAGAGCCAGCAGGTTTGTTTGATCGGCGACGCCGCGAATAACATCAAGAATACCACCGATGCTAGCGCTGTCCTGATGCAGTTTGTTGATAACATCTGCTGCCTGCTGAACATCCTGCGCCAGCACTTCGATAGTGCGTTTGTTTTCCAGAGAAATCGAGCGGACTTTTTCGGCTTCGCTGTCAGCGTGACGTATTTCGTTCAGTGTGTCTTCAGCACTCTGACTGACCAGTTGTGAAGTGCTGTGCATTTCTGTGGTTGCAGTGGCAACCTGCGCAATTTGTGACTTCTGGTTCTGAATAGAATGGGTCGTTTGCGTTGTTACCGTTGATGTTTGCTCAGAAGCTGCAGCCAGTTGCTCTGCACGGGTATTGATACCGGTGATTAATGACTTCAGGTTGGCAATCAGTTTGTTACAATTTTTCGCTAACTGACCAAATTCGTCCTCAGCAGTGTCATCCAGACGGCGGGTTAAATCACCGGAAGATGCTACGGTCAGCAGTTCGTTCACGCGGTTTAACGGACGGGTAATGGCAATCACGGTCCAGTATCCGATAACAATGGCTGCTGCAAGCGATGCAAGAGCGACAATGATAACGATGGTGTTACCTGAGGTAACTTTCGAAGATACCTGCTCATCTATATCATCTGCTTTCTGATCGGCCTGCTTAAGTAAGGCTTCCAGAGCAGCGATACCTTCCTGACCATTTTTGTCAGAACGGGCCAGTGCCTGTTCGGCGGCATTGCGGAATTCCAGACGCGCTTTTTGTAACTGCAGCACACCGTCTGAACCTGTGATGGCATCAATGGCGTCGTCCACCAGGCCAGAGATTTCATCCAGCGTACCTGAGGTGTCACTGCCGGCTGCCGTCGCCTGCATGTTGTTCATGAGTTCGCGGACTTTACCCACAGTGAGTTCTACTTCATTGCCTAACACCTGTGCCCGCACCAGCGTCTGGGTTTTGGCATATTCGTTAGCAACGGTAATAAGACCAAGCAGAGTGCTCTCCAGCTCTCCACCGATATCTGAAGCCTGCTGAAGGGCGCGGTTTGCAGCGACTGCATCAGATTCAGAGAAATCCAGCAGGTAGGTAGAGGCGTCGTCGGCATTATCTTCAACATCGCCAACCTTGTCGAAAATAGCATTACGCATTTCCATAGACTGACGGTGATTGCTGTACATGGCTTCGACGTTAGTCACGTATTCATTATAAGATTCACGGACACCGGTAAGACTGCTCTGCATGGCACTGTCATCAGACAATACGGAATTCAGCGCTTTTAATTCAGCATCAAAATCGGCTTTGCTGTCGGTAAACCGTGCATATTTGTTTTCCAGACCGGTGACCTGCTCTTCGATATAAGCTTCGAAGGTGACCCGGCTCATATTCAGAAAACTCGCTTTTAATGAGTTGCTGCTTGAAAGGGTAGGTACCGCGACCCGGTTAACCTCATCAACCGCTGATCCCACAGAGTTGAGGTTAATGAGTGACGACACACTGATAATAATTAACAACAGACTTATAGTGATAAATCCGCCGATAATACGCATTGCTACCGTGATTTTCATCCGAACTCCTGAAACACAGTTTTATTTATTGTTGTAGTCTATCAGTTGTGTTTTTATGACTGATAAGAAGGACGTGACATGACCTGCCATCTTTTAGTTACTCTCCGCAAGTTTTTATCGACAAAATATTCTCATACTTTAGTCGGAATTGTTGCGGTTTAAAGTGATTGTAAACAGATTTTGCACGTAAGAGCCATAACTATCGTATAAACCAACGTATCTTGCCACTTTCTGAGGTATTCAGGCTGATACACTTATCAGTTCATTAGTTTCCAGTCGCAGCGCTGTCAGGGTATTGCCCCATACGTAGCCGGTATCAAGCCCGGTGATTTGGTCTGAACCGGTTTCTCCCTCAAGTGCCGCCCAATGTCCGAAAATGATGCGTTGTTCAGCGCTAAATGCAGGGTTGGGGATAGAAAACCAGGGCGTGAGGTTGGCCGGAGCATCATCCGGGTGATGCTTACAGGCAAAGTCGAGATATTTCTGATCCTGTATAAACCGCATACGGGTACAGGCGTTGATAATAAACCGCTGCCTCTGTACATCTTTCAGTGTGTCTTTCCATTCGAAAGGACCATTGCCATACATATTTTCCAGCAAGGTTTTCCAGCCGCTCCCTTTGAGAACCGTACTGATTTCATTACTGTAAGCGAGTAATTGGGCGGGAGACCAGCCGGGATAAAGCCCTGCGTGAACCATCGTGGTGTTTTCGCTGACAGCCAGGGCCAGGGGGAATTGACGAAACCAGTCAACATAGTCGCCCAGTTTTTTGCTTTTTAACAGCGGGTCAATACGATCGCTTTTTTTTGCCTTTTTAATGCCCTGAGATACGGCCAGAAAGTGCAGGTCGTGATTACCCAGCACCGTACAAAAGTGGTCGCCAAGATCCATCAGGTATTTTACCGTGGCATGGGAGTCTTCTCCCCGCGCGAGCACATCACCCACCGCAAGAAGTGTATCTCTTTGCTCATCAAAACCGGCTTTTTCTAAAAGGGCCATCAGGCCACCAAAGCAGCCCTGAATATCCCCGATAACGAGAGTTTGTGATTCACTCATGGCAGCATCCTGACTTATTGATTACGGGCATGTGCCGGTATATCAGCTAGTTGAGCGCGTTCGGCACACTTAAGCTGAATATATGAATGGGCACACGAAAACGCTGACCGTCTTCATCTTCCATTTCGTAATGGCCCTGCATACTGCCCACCGGCGTATCCAGTAATGCGCCACTGGTATACTGATATTCACTTGCCGGGTCGATATGGGGCTTTTTGCCAACAACTCCTTCACCCTGAACTTCAGTATTCTTACCGTTACCGTCGGTGATAAGCCAGTAGCGGTTCAGCAACTGAACGCGGGCATCACTGTGGTTACGGATAGTAATGTGGTAAGCAAAGGCGTATTTGTCAGGCCCGCTGGCCGGGTGATCCGGCAGGTGCCGTGTGGAAACGGAGACGATAATGCCTGGCGATGCCTGCATATCAGCATTCCCCGTCCCGTTTTGCTACCAGGTTGGCGACGGCAGCAAAATCTGTCAGTGATAAGGTTTCAGCCCTGGCTGTCGGTGACAGTCCCAGCGCTACTAATTCTTCTTCGCTCACCCAGTCGCCCAGACTGTTACGGATAGTCTTCCTGCGTTGATTAAACGCTGCAGAACAGACTTTTTCCAGTAACGTGACTGATGTTACTTCTACAGGAGGCTTGCTGTGGGGGATCAACCGCACCACCGCAGAGTCCACCTTCGGGGGCGGCTTGAATGCACCGGGAGGTACATGCAGAACCGGTACTACTGCGCAGTAGTATTGTGCCATAACCGACAGGCGGCCATAGCTTTTAGAACCCGGGCCGGCGGCAAGGCGGTTAACCACTTCCTTTTGCAACATAAAGTGCATGTCCTGCACTTTTCCGGCAAAACTGAACAAGTGGAACATCAGCGGCGTGGAAATGTTGTAAGGCAGGTTACCGAATACTCTGAGTTTGCCTTCCGGGTCGGGCATGTCGGGCAGTAACGTGGAGAAATCGAGTTTCAGCGCGTCTTTTTCTACGATCGTCAGTTTACTGCCATGAAAAGGATGATGACGCAGCCGTTCGGCCAGGTCCCGGTCCAGTTCAACGACGGTAAGCTTTGAAACTTCTTCACAAACCGGATCGGTCAGTGCACCCAGACCCGGTCCGATTTCAACCAGGTTTTCACCATCAACAGGGTTAATGGCGCTGACAATATTGCCAATGACATAATCGTCATGCAGGAAATTCTGGCCAAACCGCTTTCTTGCGGTATGGCCTAAATGTGTTTTGCTCATTGTTGTTTGTTCGCTAACTCAATAGCTTTTTGCATAGCTTTTCTGAAGCTGCCTGCATCTGCTTCACCGGTACCGGCTAAGTCACAGGCAGTGCCGTGGTCTACCGACGTCCGGATGAAGGGCAGGCCCAGCGTAATATTGACCGATGCGCCAAATCCTTTGTATTTAAGCACCGGTAAACCTTGATCGTGATACATTGCCAGTACGACATCGGCATTGTCCAGATATTTAGGTTGGAAAATCGTATCGGCAGGTAACGGACCGGTAAGATTCAGACCTTCTTCCCGCAGTTCATCAAGGGCAGGGATGATAGTGATTAACTCTTCAGTACCCAGATGACCACCTTCTCCGGCATGAGGATTCAGGCCGCAAACGTAAATTCGTGGCTTCTGAATGCCGAATTTAAGTTTCAAATCCGTGTTGATGATATGAATCACTTTATTCAGGCGATCTTTGGTGATGGCTTTGGATACATACTCCAGAGGAATATGGGTGGTCGCAAGAGCCACATTAAGGCCGTCAGTAGACAACAACATCACCACATCCATCGTATTCGACTGATGAGCGAAGTATTCAGTGTGACCACTGAAGGAAACACCGGCTTTGTTGATGATACTTTTGTTTACCGGTCCGGTAACCACCGCATCAAAGCCTTCTTCCATATTCGCCTGACAGGCCTGCCGCAGGGTTTCAACTACGTAATGACCGTTGTCGCTGTTCAGCTCACCGGGAATAACAGCTGTCGCTGTATCAATTTGTTGTAAATACAGTGTGCCCGCCGGCTGGATGGCATTGTTTCCGGCATCATACGGTTGCAGCTGAAGGGGCAGCCCGAGCAGTTGTGCACGGGCTTTAAGCATGTCGCCATCACAGAACACTACCAGCTGGGCATCCCACTGCTCCTGTGCCAGAGCAATGATGAGGTCAGGGCCGATACCTGCGGGTTCGCCGGGAGTGACTGCTATTCTGATTGGCTTCATTTAACTAACCTGTTTTATTCCAGTACTTCGATGTAAGCAGCATCACGCATTTCACGCAACCAGGCTTCTGACTCTTCTTTAAATTTACGGTTGTACAGCAACTGAGAAGCTTTATCTTCTTTTCGTTTTTCTGTTGCATCGTCAAAGCGGCGGTCTAGAAGCTGCATTAAGTGCCAGCCAAACTGCGAGCGTACAGGCTGGCTGTATTCTCCGGGCTCAAGGCCTGCCAGCGCTTCACGGAATGCCGGTACATAGATGCTTGGATCTGACCAGCCTAATTCGCCGCCTTTCAAAGCAGAACCCGGGTCTTCAGAGTATTCTTTTGCCAGCTCACCGAAGTCGGCTTCACCGTCGATAACTTGCTGACGGAATTTCACCAGCATCTCACGAGCTTTTTCATCGCTTAAAATGATAGACGGTTTTATCAGAATGTGACGGGCATTCACTTCTTCAATGGTCACTTTTTCAATACCGCGGGTATCGATGACTTTTAGAATATGGAAACCTGCACCACTGCGGATAGGGCCAACCAGTGCTCCTTTCTCTTTACCCTGAACCGCTTCGGCAAACAGGGTCGGCATAGAGTTAATGTTCAGCCAGCCCATATCACCACCTTCCAGAGCGTTAGAGCCTGAAGATGAAGTAATCGCGATTTTGGCGAAGTCTGCACCACCTTCGAGGATTTCGATAACTTTGTCTGCACGGTCGCGGGCGCTGGCAACGTCTTCGTCAGTGGGGCTGGAAGGCAGGCCAATCAGAATGTGGCCAAGGCTATATTCAGCCTGCTCGGCACCCTGCTGGTCCATTAATTTCACCAGACCACTGATTTCCTGAGGTGTAATGTATACACGGCGACGAACGTTAGCACGGGTCACTTCGCCTACGATAAGCTCTTCACGCACATCTTCACGGTAATCGTCGTAAGCAATGCCCTGCTGACGAAGCTCGTTGCGTAAATCTTCTACCGACGCGCCCTGTTGTTGAGCGATATTGGCGATGGTTTGCTCCAGTTGGGGATCACTGACCTGAACACCCATGCGTTCAGCCATTTGCATTTGCAGGCTTTTGGTGATCAGGCGTTCAATTGCCTGAGTACGTAAAACACGGTCTGAAGGTAAAGCTTGTCCCTGTGCTTCTGCGTTACGCTTAACATCTGCAATCAGGTCTTCTATTTCACTTTCCAGAATAACGCCCTGGTCAACGATAACCGCTACGCGGTCAAGTGAAACAGGTTGCGCCATGCTCATAAATGAAAACAGGGCACTGATACAGATAGCGCGGATAATGAACTTCATAATCACTCTTTTTATCGGTTTATGCTTTGCTGCCGGCTGCGTTTAACAGCCGGGCGCATTAATTTAAACTATATGGCTGCCGGTAGCCAAATAATCCGTTCGACAACATCTTATTGCCGGTGCTTCCTGAACCCATTCCTTTGAAAATGAATTGCATGGAAATACCGGAATCGAATTCATCGACAGATTGCGCCCCGTCGGCGGCATAACGGTTACTTAACTGACGCTGGGCAACAATCTGAATGGCCCAGCAACAGGATTCATACTGCACACCGAAGTAGTTTTCTACACTCCGGTTCAGGTCTAAATCACGGTATGTCCGGCCGACAAGTTGCCAGCGGTCGGATAAAGGCCAGGCGGCAGACAGCCCTACTTGGTCAATGGTTTCGCCCGAGAGTTCCCTCACATAGCGGTGCGTCAGCTGAATCAGCTTACTGCTGCTTTCCCTGTATTCAAACGTGGTGCTTGCGCGCTCTACTTTATCGGTTTCTGTGGCGATTTGAAAATCAGTATGGAAGAACCATTCATCATTTACCCGCCAGTCCAGCTCTGCGGCCAGTGCTGAACGGTCACCTTCTTTTGTCGCGGCAATGACTTTGTTTTCATCGAGGTAGAATATCTGACCCACACTGACTACGAATTGTTCCCGGTTAGTCTTATCCAGCAGGCGGCTGGTTAACGCCACGGTAACCTGATTATTGTCGCTGATACGGTCAAGGCCGGTAAATTCCTGACCACGGAAAAGACCTTCAACGTCAGTCAGCCACAGGGTGGTGTCGTAGAATCCGATCCCCTTCTGATCTTCGTAACTGGTATACAGATACTGGATCCGCGGCTCAAGGGTCATCGACATGTCTTTACTGAACCAGCTTTCGTCATTCTCGAAATACAATGCGCCGTAAAGTTTTCCCTGTCCCAGAGTCCGGTTCACTTTCTCTTCCAGGCCGGTTCCTTCGATATTCTTCTGGCGATAATATGTATTCAGCATGCTGGCTTCTGCGGAGAATTCTCCCCACTGTCGCTGAAAAGGAATTGCCAGTGTGGGCGCTGCATGGAATCGCATCGCCGTTGGCGCATCCGGTGAGGTATTGTCAAACCAGGCAAGTTCTGAATCCAGGCGGAATTCAAGATAACGGGCCAGCGGATGAACATAATTCAATTTGGCTTCAGGCAGTGCACGGTAGGTGTCTGTGTAATCACCAATAATTTCGAAGTCTCTCACGTTCACCGAGAAAAGCACTTCATCAGAGCTGTAACTGACAGACCCGGTCCGGAACAGGTGGGTATCGGCACGGTTATAAAAATCACTGCCTAAATCAACAATGTAGTTGTCGTCGCTCAGTCCGTTAACATTTACTGAGGCGGTCCAGTTATCAGCGAAGTTTCCTTCGTGGAATACGCGGTAGAAATAGCGGTCCGGATTCTCTGCCATGTCATTATCCTGTGGCAGATATTCCATATTCAGCTGGCTGTAACTGGCTGCTGACATATGACGGAATTCCGTTTTCAGCTGCACGCCACGGGCACTCATAACCCTGGGAGACAGCGTCATGTCATAGTTCGGTGCCATATTCCAGTAGAAGGGCTGTTCGTAATCAACGCCGGTATTACTGGAGTTAGACACCTTGGGAAACAGAAAGCCGGTCTGACGCTGATTTGTGATCGGGAAGGCAAAATAAGGCAGATAAAATACCGGCACATTGCCCAGATAAAAGCGGGTGTGCTTAGCTTCACCCCATGCTTTGCCCCGGCGGATACTGATTTCAGACGCGCGGATCAGCCACTCTTCTTCACCTTCAGGACAGGTTGTGAAACTCACATCACGCAGAACAAGACCGTCCTGAGTATTTAACGCAATGGTGCTGGCATCGCCGTGGCCGTTTGAGCCGTTAAGGTGATAAACCGTGTTTGACATAGTCAGGCTTTCATCTTTGGAATCAACATCCACGCTGTCAGATGCCACATGCAACTGCTTATCTGCATATTCAACATCGCCCTTGGCATACAATTGCTGGCCGTTGTTATTGATCTGCGCCTGATCGGCACGGATAGTGGCAGAGTCTGAAGTGATATCGACGTTGCCGGAAAACAGGGCGACTTGCCGTTCAATGATTTCAGCACGGTTAGCCTCAACCTTCACTTCACCGGCCGGCATCAGCTTTTTACTGGAAAAACTGACCGGTGGCACAGGGCAAAACCCGGGCGAATCGTCATTTTTTTCGGCCGGAGACCTTGATTCTTGCGCCAGCGCGGCGGTGCTGCTCAGTGCGACAAGCAGAAAGGAGGCACAGGTTTTTTTCATGCGTCTGTGGGAGGCCTGTTTCGTGATCACAATGATATGTGACGGTGTCCTGAATCGTGGGTTCACTAATGCTTTCGCCAGCGAACCATAAAGTAAGCAATTCTAAGCACTTCTGGTGTCTGAGCCAACCGTCAAAGCTAAAAAATTGAAAAGTTTTACAGTGTTTTTGTCAATTCAGTGTTTTTTGACTTTGATCTTTACGGTTTGACGCCATATCTCATCGTTAATGTCATAAATTCCGTTTACTGTGCCGTCGGGGCAGAGTATCAAGTCAGGCAGCATTGCTATACAGTATTCATCAGCTGCTTTACGTCAATCAGGAGAAAGGTTGTATGTCTTTTTGGGGGAAAATCCTCGGCTTTGTATTTGGTTTTATGTTCCTGAAAATACCGGGAGCGATTCTGGGTTTAATCGTGGGGCACTTCTTCGATAAGGCTTACAGTCAGGATTTTAATCAGCTGGGCGGATTTGGTCGTTTCTTTACTGACCAGTCCGGAATGAAGCAGCAGGCAGTATTTTTCCATGCGCTCTTTTCTTCACTGGGCCACCTGGCTAAATCCGATGGTCAGGTTACCGAGCGGGAGATAAAAATTGCTACAGTACTGATGGATGATATGCAGCTGACCGGCGATGCCCGCCGTGAAGCCCAGCAGGCATTCCGTGAGGGTAAATCATCCGCTTTTCCGCTGGCAGATACACTTAAAGGCCTGGTTGAATCCTGCCATGGCCGCCGGGACATACTGCAAATGTTTCTGGAAATCCTGATTCAGGCTGCGTTTGCTGACGGCACTCTGTCCACACCAGAATACAAAGTGCTGGAAAAAGTCGCCATGGCGCTGAATTTCAAGCGTAAAGATCTGGATTTTCTGATTTCTGCTTATGAAGCTGAAATTCGTTTCCGTCAGCGCGGCGGACAGGGCGGTCAGCACGGTCATCAGCAACGTGGGCAGTCTTACTCTGATACCCAGTCGCTGGATGATGCTTACAGTATCCTCGGTGTAACCGCGTCAAATGATGAGAAAACTATAAAACGTGCTTATCGCAAGCGCATGTCTGAGCATCATCCGGACAAACTGGTATCAAAAGGCTTACCGCAACAGGCACTGGATATTGCCAAGGCCAAAGCGCAGGATATTCAGGCTGCCTATGAACTTATCAAAGAAAAACGCGGGTTCTGATCCGGCATGGCAAAAGAGGTACTGAGTGACAAAAACCAGGCGTTAATTGACGAGTTCACCGATATGCTCTGGTTAGAGAAAGGGTTGAGTGAACATACCCAGCAGAGCTACCGCACTGACTTATCAAAACTGGCTCTGTTCTGTCAGGCGAAGGAAAAGATAGACGATATCAGCCTGCTGTACACTGAATCAGTGCAGGCCTGGTTACAGTACCGTCATGAGGCCGGTCTGTCTGCCCGCAGTACCCAGCGGGCCATGTCTGCCATGCGGGCGTTCTATATTTACCTTATTGGAAAGCAGGTACGTACCGATAACCCGGTGACTCAGCTTGCTAATCCGAAGTTGCCGAAAAAATTGCCTTCGTCATTAAGTGAAGCTCAGGTGGATGATTTGCTCAATGCGCCAAACCCCGAAGATCCGGTAGAGTGCCGTGATAAATGTATGCTGGAAGTGCTTTACGCTACAGGGTTGCGGGTCAGTGAACTCATTGGCTTACGGCTGGATCAGGTGAGTATTCAGCAAGGTGTTGTCAGGGTGACCGGTAAAGGCAATAAAGACCGTCTTGTGCCGCTGGGAGAAGACGCTGTCGACTGGATTGAAACCTACTGTAAAACTGCCAGACCAGAACTGGTAAAACACCAGACCGATGTACTTTTTCTCAGCCTGCGGGGCGTGCAGATGACGCGGCAGACGTTCTGGCACCGCATTAAGCACTACGCCTCTGTTGCAGGCATTACACAACATTTATCGCCGCACACGTTGCGCCACGCATTTGCCACACATCTGTTAAATCACGGGGCTGACCTGCGGGTCGTGCAAATGTTACTCGGTCACAGCGATCTCTCTACCACACAAATTTACACCCATGTTGCCACCGAGCGGCTGCAAAACCTCATTCATACCCATCATCCGAGGGGATGAAGGGTTGCTTGTTCAGGTATCATGGAACGGAGTCTGATTATATCTGTGTCACTGACGCCATTTTCAGTCATGTATGCCGGCCATTCCGATACGAGTTCAATCACTTCCTCAATAATACGGCGCGCTTTAAATGTTTTCAGACCAAAGCGGCGGGACTGGCTCAGTGCGTTATCAATATTGCCTCGTCTGCCAAGGTCTCCGATACCCATACCGTGTAACAAGCTGTTATTAACGGGCAGAACATCATAGGCTGGAGACAAGCGCCACTGGCGGGTTTCAAATTCGTAGAGAATCGCGTGATTACGCGTATGGTCATCTGTATTACCTGTCAATATTTTGAAAACCATCCGGTAATACAGTTCGTGTGCATCGTAAGGGTTTGCGCTGTGCTTCCTGAGAAACTCAGCCAGTTGTCCATAGGTGTATTGCGTTCTCAGCGAGGAATCACTCACTTTCCCCGTGTGAAACAGCGAATTTGCGCTGAGAAAATGGCAAACGGGTACGCCATTTTTAACATCAAACCGCTCTACAAGCAGGACATCACCGGAACCGGTATTGACGACACTGGTGGAGGCAACCCTCACCGGCAACTCCGCCAACATTTTCATGCTGGCATTTTCCACTCTTACAATGTTTATGCGGTCATCGGGCCGGTTAAATTTCGCCAGATAAAGCTTTTTGTCATCAGAAACCACGGTCTTTGGTCGCGCGCCGCCCATACTTACGCCATATTCGAACGCTTTTTTGGCTTCAGTACTGATTTCTCCGTCGGCGAGTATGGCGTCTTTTGTTCTCAACAACATAGGCAGTTTGCCAAGATGGTTTTTATTTGCCTTATGTTTGGAGCCTGTCTTTGACAGACTGAAAACCAGTGAGCCTACTCCCATGCCAGATCCGGCAAGGAGAAATTCCAGTTTATTTTTCGGTACTGTACTGTGAATAGAAAGGATGACTTTCTCACCCCAGGAGTCTGCGCCTGCATCTGCCAGTGCGCCAAACAGACCATGATTAACGGAACTGCTGAATTCAGTCTCTGAGAGCGGTAAGTTAACAGGATCTAAGGGGAAGGCATCATCCCGGGAGAGCCAGGATTTTCCATAGCGAAAACGCCCGCTTGCAGAACTGGTATCCAGTTCAACAACTCCGCAAATAACGGGTTTACTTTCAAGTCCGTCAACAAACACATACGCTTTAGAAGTCATTGTCCAGTTCCGTGTACTTCCTTGATTTTCTGACTAAATCGGCATTGTTTTCATTCAATTTTTCGTCAATCACCACCTGAAAATCATCGATTAATTCCAGTTGCTCCAGCACCATGAGCAAGCTCGACACGCTGACATTTCTACCATTTTCAATATTTGAGATAGTGTTTCTGCCAACGCCGCACCTTACAGCCAGTTCCTGTTGGTCCATGGATGCAGACCTCTTGCTTTGCACAAGTTTGCCAATACTGTGCAGGAATAAATTGGATTTTTGCATGGTTTAATAAGCATAAGGTGGATTTTGTTTGCATTATAGTGCATTCATTGCCTGATTCAATGTTTAAAAAGACAAACGAAAACCGGCTAATGATTATAATTTAATGCATTAACGGGCGCCTGACACGATCTTAACCGGATGTAGCATCCTTCACACCGCTCCCTTTCTGCGGTGAAAGAATGATCACGGACTTTCAGATAACTTTTGCCGTGGTGAGATTGTGATAGTATTGCATAGGAATCTGTTTACGTATTTACACATGCGGGCGACTGGCCTGCGTTCCGGGAGTTTTTGTGAAGAATATTCGTTATGCCGTGATGGTTGCGTTAGGTATTGTGCTTTCAACAGGGTGCTCGGCAGAATCTGATGCATCATCTGAATCCACCGGAAAGGCGGCAAGTCAGCCTGCGGCGACTATAAACAGCAGTGCAGAGCAGGCGGTCAACGATAAAGTAAAAAGCATTGTGGGTGTGGAACCTGAAGCTATTGCTAATTCTCCTGTCGATGGTTTGCTGGAAGTGACTGCGGCGAATCAGGTGTTTTACGTAACAGAAAACGCAGATTATATGATGTTCGGTCACATGTACGATGTGAACGCGGGTATGAAAGATCTTACCGAAGTGGCGCTGGGTCAGGTTCGTCTTGATGCCATTGCACCGTTCGCTGATCAGGGCATCGAATTTAAAGCTGAAAACGAAAAACACGTAATGACAGTGTTTACAGACTACACCTGCGGCTATTGCAAGAAGTTACACCGTGAAGTAGATGAGTTAAATGAGGCCGGTATCACTGTACGTTATCTTGCCTGGCCCCGTGCCGGACTGGGAACAGAGAACTATGAAAACATGGTTTCTATCTGGTGTGCAAAGAATCCGCAGGAAGCGTTAACCCGCGCGAAATCAATCGCTAACCCGACCTTTGCAAAAGAAGATTGCGATAACACTGTCGCCGAACAATTTGTTGCCGGCCGTAAACTGGGGATCCGTGGTACTCCTGCCATCATTTTTGATAACGGAACCATGTTGCCGGGTTATAAGCCTGCAGACGTCCTGATCCAAGAAATCGCACAAACTGAATAATATGTCGTTACCCATTGTGAGACGGGAGCTTTGCTCTGACTCCCGTTTGAGTACACAACTGCACCCTGTACTTGACAGGGTGTACCGCGGCCGCGCTATCCGGAATATTGACGAGCTGGATAACGCCGTAAAACAACTCTCCCATTACAACCTGCTTAAAGGCATCGACGCTGCGTCGGCTTGCCTGGTTGATGCTATCAAAATGCAAAAGCGGGTCACCATTATCGGTGACTTCGATGCCGACGGTGCAACTTCCACCGCTGTTTGTGTACTGGCGCTGCGCCAGTTAGGCTTGCAGCAGGTGAACTATCTTGTGCCTAACCGGTTTGATTTCGGCTATGGCCTCAGTGAGCAGATTGTTGATGTCGCGTATGAGCAGGGTACCGATATCTTACTTACTGTTGATAATGGTATTGCCTGCCTTGCCGGTGTGAAGAGGGCGAAAGAGCTGGGACTCACCGTTATCGTGACGGACCACCATTTGCCGGGAAACACGCTGCCTGATGCCGATGCGATTGTGAATCCCAACCAGCCGGGCTGTGAATTTCCTTCAAAGAATCTGGCCGGCGTTGGTGTAGCCTTTTATCTGATGCTGTCTTTACGGGCAGCGTTACAGCAACAAGGCTGGTTTGAAGGCAAACAGCCGCCTAACCTGGCGGCGCTTCTGGATATCGTTGCAGTAGGCACCGTAGCCGATGTAGTTGCTCTGGATAAGAATAACCGCGTCCTGGTGTATCAGGGCCTGCAACGCATTCGCAGCGGACATTGCCGGCCGGGTATTCAGGCACTATTCGAAATTGCTAACCGCAATAAGCCGCTGGCTTACCTCACCAGTACCGATTTGGGATTTGTAATCGGGCCCAGGCTGAACGCAGCCGGACGGCTGGACGATATGGCGCTGGGAATAGAGTGCTTACTTTGCGATGACCCTTTGCAGGCACGCCATATGGCAGCCGGGCTTGACCGTCTGAATTTACAACGGCGTGCCATAGAAACCGAAATGAAAGAAGAGGCGGAAGCGGCACTGGCTTCGGTGTCTGTAGGCGAGGACCTGCCTCCTGCACTGGTGATGTATCAGCCCCATTTCCATCAGGGCGTCATTGGTATTGTGGCCGGGCGCTTAAAAGAAAAGCATCACCGGCCGGTTATTGTATTTGCCAATCAGGACGACAACACTATTAAAGGCTCAGCGCGCTCCATTCCCGGTTTACATATCCGCGATATTCTCGATGAAGTGAATACTGGCTGGCCGGGGGTAATTGACAAGTTTGGCGGCCATGCTATGGCGGCGGGTTTAAGCCTGGCAACAGATGCGCTGGCTCAGTTTGAAAAGGCGTTTCATCATGTCACCCTGCGTCATCTGGCTAATATTGATTGCGAAAGAAAAATACTGTCTGATGGTGAGCTGGCTGCTGACGAAATAGATTTAAGTCTGGCTCATGCCTTACGTCAGGCCGGCCCGTTCGGTCAGGGCTTTGATGCCCCTAAGTTTGATGGTGTGCTGGATATTGTTGATCAGCGCATGGTAGGCGAAAACAAAAATCACCTTAAGCTGGTATTCCGTAAGGCAAACGGCGAAGAAGTAGACGGCATTGCATTTGGTGTAGACACCAAAGTATGGCCAAATGCCGGGATCTTGCGCGCACAGGTGGTGTATCAGCTCGATATAAACACCTTCCGGGGACGGGAATCAGTTCAACTGCTTATTGAAGAGATCGTACCCGGTGAATGACGGTAAAGCACTCACAGAGAAGCATCAGGCGCTGACCCACAGTGAAAACTGCAAAGTCGTCTCTCACATTCAGCGTGAAGAAGGCGAGTGGGTGCGTCATACGTTGATGCTCGAAGGCGTGGACGTGCCCTTCATTTTCCGGCGTAAACAACAGTATCAGTCACTCAAAGGGGGCAGGGTCAACCTGACCTATTATCGTCAGCAGGAGGAAGTGGCGGGTATCCCTTTTGAAACAATGAAAGTGGTCCGGATCAAGCGGAGTTAACCCCCAGATGAGTCAGCCAGACTGGTCAGATGCATATGTGCTCCACCGCCGTCCGTACCGGGAAACGTCTTATATTGTTGATTTCTTTTCCTTGCAAACCGGTAAGGTCAGCGCGGTAGCGAAAGGCGTGAGAAGCAGTAAGAACGAGCGCAAAAGTCTGTTGCAACCCTTCCGTAAAGTGCGCATCCAGCTC
Organism: Alteromonas sp. NFXS44; assembly: GCF_040148705.1. Classification (NCBI taxonomy): domain Bacteria; kingdom Pseudomonadati; phylum Pseudomonadota; class Gammaproteobacteria; order Alteromonadales; family Alteromonadaceae; genus Alteromonas; species Alteromonas sp. NFXS44. The sequence continues at coordinate 339,204 of NZ_JAGDEA010000002.1, forward strand.
AGCGGAAAAACCGATCTTAAAAACCTCAGACAAATTGAAAGTGACGGGCCGGTGCCCATGCTGGCAGGGAACGATTTGTTTTGTGCCATGTATTTAAATGAAATACTTAACCGTGTCATGCCGGCGGGTCTCGCCAGTGATACGGTGTATGCCCAATATGAGCACGCCCTGAATTCCCTTATCGTTCAACCTGATATTGAAAAAACATTACGTGAGTTTGAGTTTTCTCTGTTAGAAGAAATGGGTATGCTCGCGGACTGGTTTACTGACGGGCTGAGTGGTGAAACCATTGAGCCTGATGGCTGGTATCTGTATTCGCCGGAACAGGGGTTTGTGGCCTGTCATCAGCCCGGACATAAACACCGGTTGCCGGGAACGGCGCTTATCGAATTAGGACACGGTGAATGGACCGCGCTGTCGCGGCGGGCTGCGAAACTGATCAACCGCCAGGCACTGCATCAATTGCTGGGCGGTAAACCGTTAAAAAGCAGGGAATTATTTCGCGCTTAGGCGGTGGCTGACGCCTATTTTCCTGAGTCAGCGGGGAACTTCTTTGCTACAATCTTCACACTTTATTGCCAGGGTTATCTATCCATGAACGACATCTTACTGGGCGTTAACATTGACCATATTGCCACGCTGCGAAACGCACGGGGTACGAATTATCCCGATCCTGTACATGCAGCTGACGTGGCCGAGCGGGCAGGCGCCGATGGGATCACTGTGCATTTACGGGAAGATCGCCGTCATATTAAAGATCGTGACGTGGATTTACTGGCACAAACGATCAACACCCGTCTGAATCTGGAAATGGCAGTGACAGACGAAATGCTGCAGATAGCGTTGAAAACACAGCCTGCTTTTTGCTGTCTGGTGCCGGAAAAGCGTGAAGAGCTGACCACAGAAGGTGGTCTGGATGTCGCCGGTAATTTTGATGCAGTGAAAAACGCTTGTACCGTGCTGGGTGAAGCGGGTATTCAGGTTTCCCTGTTTATTGATGCAGACGAGAAGCAAATTGATGCGGCCATTGAATGTGGTGCGCCTTATATCGAAATTCACACCGGTCAGTATGCTGAAGCAAAAAATGAGCGTGAACAGGAAGTGGAACTGGCACGGCTTAAAAAAGGTATCCATTATGCCGCTAAAAAAGGCCTGAAAGTAAACGCCGGTCACGGCCTGCACTACCATAACGTGAAGCCTGTCGCCGCCATTCCTGAAATTATTGAGCTGAATATCGGTCACGCCATTATTGCCCGTGCGGCGTTCGATGGCCTGGCTAAAGCCGTCGCTGATATGCGTGCGCTGATGCAGGAAGCCCGTGCAGGAAAAGCAGGCTGAGCATGGCCATTGTCGGAATGGGCACGGACATTGTCGAAATTGCCCGCATAGAAGACGCTCTGTCCCGTTCTGCGCGGTTAGCCAGCCGTGTACTGACTGAGCAGGAAATGGTTATCTTCGGGGCCTGCCCTGAACCGGCAAGATATCTGGCTAAGCGGTTCGCGGTGAAAGAAGCAGCGGTAAAAGCATTGGGCACGGGGATTGGCCGGGGTATCAGCTGGCATCATATCTGTGTTGGTAATAATGAGTCCGGCGCCCCTTTTCTGACCTTTAGTGATGAATTTGCAAAACGCTGCGAAGAAAAGGGCGTTGTTCGCAGTCATGTCTCCATTTCTGATGAGCAGCATTATGCTACTGCTACTGTTATTTTAGAATCTTAATTATGGTCAGTTTCTACAAGCCGGCAAAGTCGTCGAAAAAAACACAAACCGGTAAAACCGTCACCGTTCAACGTTGGGACATGACCGGACAGGGCGTGTGTAACGACAGCAAACCGGTACTGTTTGTTGATGGTGCGTTGCCCGGCGAAAAAGTTGATGTGCTGGTCACACAACAGCAAAAGCGCTTCGCCAGAGCATCGGTAAAAAAAATCCTCACGTCCAGTCCCCATCGGGTAGCACCCTTTTGCGACCTCGCTGATCGTTGTGGCGGTTGCCAGTTGCAACATGCAGATGCCGGTGCGGCACTCACATATCGTCAGGAAGCGCTGGATAGCTGGTGGAAATTACAGTTTGGTTTAGATCACATTCCCTGGACCACAGCGGTCACCGGAGAACGTCGCGGTTATCGCCGGAAGGCCCGGCTCGCCACAGACGCACGGAATGACAAACAGTTTAAGTTAGGTTACCGGGAAGAGCAGGGTAAGCAGGTGGTGGATGTTGACCAGTGTCCTGTACTGCAGCCCGGATTATCTGCGCTTATCGCGCCTTTAAAAGCGCTTCTTTCGGATCACTCTGCCCGTAAACATGTGGGCCATGTCACCTTACTTGCCGGTGATAATGTGAATGCTGTTTCTGTGCGGCTGACTAAACCCATGTCCCCGGCATTCGGGGATGCACTGATGGCATTTGCTGTTGAGCATAAAGTAAACATGACCGTGGAAGGACAGGAAGGCACGCTTACATTGCATGAAGAAGCGGAGCTGTATTGCACCACAGAACCCGGATTGAGTTTGTCTCCGGCGGCAGATGATTTTGTTCAGGTAAACGGGCCGGTTAACGCTAAGATGGTGGCACAGGCCATGGCATGGTTGAATCCGCAGCCCGGTGAAAAAATTGCCGACTGGTTCAGCGGTCTGGGTAACTTTTCCCTGTCGCTGGCAAAGCGGGGAGCACAGGTGCAGGCTGTTGAAGGCGTGGCTGAAATGGTGCAGCGCGCTAGAGAAAATGCGTCAAAACAGGGCGTAGACAATGTGAACTGGTTGCTTCTGGATTTGTCTGATGAACAGGCTGTTGCTCAGGCTCTGAGCGGCGGTTTTGATAAACTTTTGCTGGATCCCTCGCGGGAAGGCGCGTATGCCGTTTGTGAAACCCTGACACGACAACGGGTAAAATCAATTTTGTATGTTTCTTGCAATCCGGGTACTCTGACAAGAGATGCGCAGTGCCTTCTGGCGTCCGGGTATGCAATCGAGCGCGTGGGGCTCATTGAAATGTTTCCCCAGACCCGACATCTGGAAGTCATGATGTTATTAACGGACCACAAGAACAAAGCATAAGCGAGTTGATGTTTTATGGTATCAACACGAAAAGTACACGAGCCTGACAGACCGTCATTTGAAGCCTGGTTAAATAGTCTGTCGCTAAGTGATACTACAAAAGAAAAATTAAAAGCAGTGTCCCATATGCCTGACCGTCTGCTTGTCGGGCAGGAAATGGTGGAAATTCTGCATCAGCTGAACATGGATGATGCCACGCTGCAGGCGGCACTGGTGTACCCGTATTGTGAAAAGCATAATCTCACCGATACTGACGTGCTGGCGGAATTTGGTGAAGAGATCAGCGATCTGATCAATGGTGTCCGCCGCATGGACGCTATCAAAACTCTGCACAGCCGCCGCCGGAATGAATCTTCCCTGTCTGTTCCTGACGAACAACATACCGACAGCATCCGCCGGATGTTACTTGCCATGGTGGAAGATGTCCGCGCCGTGGTAATTAAGATGGCTGAACGGATTTGTGCACTGCAACAGGTTAAAAAAGCCGACGAAGAGACCCGGGTGCTGGTTGCCAGAGAGTGTGCGACGATTTATGCGCCGCTGGCAAACCGTCTGGGTATCGGTCAGTTAAAGTGGGAGCTGGAAGACCTGGCTTTCCGCTACCTGCATCCGAAAACCTATAAAGATATTGCTCAACAGCTCGATGGTAAGCGCAAGGAGCGGGCAACCTACATTCAGAATGTCGTGTCTGACTTACAGGCGCTGGTGGATAACGAGCACATCAAAGCGGAAGTCTACGGCCGCCCTAAGCATATCTACAGCATCTGGAAAAAGATGCAGAAAAAGCACCTTACTTTTGAGCAGCTTTTTGATATTCGTGCGGTACGCATCATTGCTGAACGGTTACAGGATTGTTATGCCGCATTGGGTACCGTTCACGCAAACTACAAACATATTCCCAAAGAGTTTGACGACTATATCGCCACACCAAAACCGAATGGATACCAGTCTATCCACACGGTCATTGTTGGGCCTGAAGGCAAACCTGTTGAAATTCAAATCCGTACTCAGCAAATGCATCAGGATGCAGAGCTGGGTGTAGCGGCTCACTGGAAATATAAAGAAGGGTCTACCGGAAAGGCATCCGGTTACGATGAGCGCATTAACTGGCTTCGCCGCATTCTTGCCTGGCAGGAAGAAGTGGCGGAGAGCGGCGACCTGGTCGAAGAATTACGTAGTCAGGTATTCGACGACCGTGTGTATGTGTTTACCCCGAAAGGGGATGTTGTCGACCTGCCACAGGGCGCGACGCCGCTGGATTTTGCTTATTACATTCACAGTAATGTAGGCCACCGGTGTATCGGCGCCAAAGTAAACGGGCGTATTGTACCATTTACCTACCAGTTGCAAAGCGGTGACCAGGTAGAAATTCATACCGGTAAAGAGCTCAACCCGAGCCGAGACTGGATGCACCCCGGGCTCGGCTATGTGCATTCATCCAGAGCCAGAGCGACTATTCACTCGTTCTTTAAAAAGCAGGATAAAGAGAAAAACCTGCTGGCCGGAAAGGAAATGCTGGAACGGGAATTATCCCGTGCCCACTTGCCGGTGAAAGTACCTGCCGAAGCGTGTGAGAAGTACAATCTCCAGCACGTGGACGATCTCTACGCCGCCATCGGTGTGGGTGATATCCGTGTGATGACGGTGGTGAATCATATTCAGCACCTGCTGGAGCCGGAGCCGGCAGAAGAGCCGGAAATCAGTCCGAAGGTGAAAACCCGCAAGAATGCCGGCTCTAAAGGCAAGCAGGATACGGTTGTCATTGAAGGGGTTGGTCACCTGATGAGTCAGCTGGCGAACTGCTGTAAACCTGTACCCGGTGAATCCATTATGGGTTATATCACGCAGGGGCGGGGTGTCAGTGTGCACAAAGAAAACTGCGATCAGTTGCAGCATTTGTTAGAACAACATCCTGAAAGACAAATCGAAGTCAGCTGGTCGACACAGTTAAATGTGGGTTTTGAAACCGGTATCGATATTTTCTGTTCAGACAGGACCGGTCTGCTCAGAGATATCACTACTGTACTGGCAAACGAGAGTGTGGCACTGCTTGGCGTTAACAGTCTGAGTGATAAAACCCGACAGACCGCGATGATTTCTATTTCGGTAGAAGTGCCGGACCGTCAGGTCTTATCGAAAGTGATGACCCGGCTGTTGCAGTTAAAAGGTGTGGTTGATGTCAAACGTAAAACCGGTTAACGGTAGTGCTGACGCGTTCTTCGAAGCCACCGATCCCGCATTGCCTGCGCTCAAATATGCGCAGGCCTTGCAGCAGCGCTGTCGTGACGTGGGCTTTGACTGGCACGAAACGCAGCCAGTGCTGGATAAAATAAAAGAAGAAGTCGATGAAGTTCAGCAGGAACTGGATGCAAGCCCGGTGGACAAAAGCCGGTTTCAGGAAGAAATCGGCGATACTTTGTTTGCCATTATCAATTTAGCCCGTCATATGGATATTGATGCCGATCGGGCGCTGCGTGAAGCCAGTGAAAAATTCCGCCACAGGTTCGAACATGTGGTTACGCTGGCCAATGAAGAAGGCCGGGCGTTAGGGGATTACGACTTACCGTCTTTAGAAGCGTTTTGGGTAAAAGCTAAAGCGGCTGAGCTTGCAAAGCAGAAATCTCGTTAAGTAACGCGTAAGGTGCTTCAATCCAGTCGGGGTTTTCAAATGAGTATGACAACACATTTGATTCCAGCAGATGCACAACCCGCTTCCCCTTTTTGACCATGTCCCATGCTTTGCGGTGCTCAGGGTAGCGATTAAATATTTTCGCCAGTTCTCCGGATTTCAACAGCTTTGTCAGTCCGTCCTGCAATCTTTGCTGTAATTCGGGCGCGTGAGGGGCGACAAAAAAATATTCGTAGCTGGGGTAAATGATCAGATGATTCTGCTCGATAGTCAGTTTATCGCTGTTGTGATAGGACAAATCTCTGTATACCTCCACCACATTACGGGGAAAATAATCGATGATCCCCTCTTCGAGACTGCGGTACATGGTGGTGTACCAGTCACTCCAGCTGATACTGGCAACTGTAAAATCGTGATACTGCAAAATTTTGGTGTCCGGCCAGTCACTCCCCTGAACCGATGTCATCAACTTAATACCATCAAGGGTCTGCCCCGGGCCAAAGGCATTTTGCTTATTTTTATTGATCACGAAAATGCGGTGACCACCTAACCCTTGCAGTAAAGGGAACCTTACCGGCAGTAATTGTTGTTCGAGTTCATCAGTGGTCACACTCCACATAATGTCGCTTTCACCCCGAAGCAGCGTGAGAATTTGTCGCCCCTGCGGCATGGGGAAGGGATGTCTCTCAAGGGTGACAGCACCATAGTCTTCTTCAGTGACGCGCAGTGCCGCGCGCAGCACATCTATATGGTAAACGCCATAAGTCGGACCGGCGAAGGATTGGGTAAAGGTATAAGTTTGAGACAACGCGGGGGCGCTGCACATGAAAGAGCACAGTAAAGTGATGCACAGAAGCAGCCTCTGGCTGATATATCGTGTTTTTATAAGCAAAGTTTGTTGTGTGCCGGATGTGTGCGTAAACACTATTTACTCTAGCTTAATAATTAAGCGATGCCAGTTTTTTATTTAATTGTCAGAAATTTCCCGTCAGGGGTTCGCTTTTTATTCAAATCCTGTATAATTCGCGCCCTGCCCAGTTACGCCCACCTTTGGGAAGGTGGAAGAATCAATGGGCTCGAAGGGGTCCGGTCATTGATTTTAATTAGATTTCCGGCTGTTCCGGTAATCTGTAACGAAGAATTTTTCGGGTGATTTTGAAATGAAAACTTTTGTTGCTAAACCAGAAACGGTACAACGTGACTGGTACGTGGTAGATGCCACTGACAAAACTTTAGGTCGTCTTGCGACTGAAATTGCACGCCGTCTGCGTGGTAAACATAAAGCTGAGTACACTCCTCACGTTGACACTGGCGACTACATCGTTGTTATCAATGCAGAGAAAGTGACTGTAACCGGTAATAAAGCGAAGGGCAAAATGTACTACGCGCACACTGGTTACCCTGGTGGTCTGAAAGAGACAAACTTTGAAAAACTGATCGCTCACAAGCCAGAAATGGTTATTGAGAAAGCAGTTAAAGGAATGTTACCAAAAGGCCCTCTGGGTCGTGAAATGTTCCGTAAAATGAAAGTTTACGCTGGTGCAGAACACAAGCACGCAGCTCAGCAACCACAAGTTTTGGACATCTAAGGAGCATTTGACATGGCAGATACTCAATACTACGGCACAGGCCGCCGCAAAAGTTCTACTGCTCGTGTGTTCCTGCGTCCGGGTACAGGCAGCATCGTAGTTAACCAACGCGCGCTGGATACGTACTTTGGTCGTGAGACTGAGTGCATGGTTGTTCGTCAGCCTCTCGAGCTGGTAGAAATGACTGAAAAGTTTGACGTTTACGTTACTGTAAAAGGTGGCGGTTCAAACGGTCAGGCTGGTGCAATTCGTCACGGTTTGACTCGTGCTCTGATGGAGTATGATGAAGCGTTACGTCCTGCACTGCGCAAAGCTGGCTTTGTTACTCGTGACGCTCGTCGCGTTGAACGTAAGAAAGTTGGTCTGCACAAAGCACGTAAGAAGCCACAGTTCTCCAAGCGTTAATTCGCTTACTACTGTTATCAAAAACCCGGTCATCGACCGGGTTTTTTTATGCCTGTATTTTATTTACTGATAAGTTTGTCCGGTGTTTCTGCTGCACGCTGAAACACCGGAAATACTCTGATTAGTCGCGTTAATCTCGGTAATTCAGCGCCGGCTTACGATCACCCAGCAGAGCTTCATATTCCACGTCTGATGCACGACGGTCAAATTCTGCTTTTGCTTCTTCAATGACAGCAGGTTGTTCGAATAATTTTATCGCAGTGAGAGCCAGTGTGCTGGCCGCAAGCGTCATACCTTTCTTGCCGATGGACATGCCTCCGGCAGCAACCGCCTGCCAGCTGTGGGGTGGTGTACCCGGAACCCAGGTTGCTGCACGCAATCCGGCTGTAGGTACCTGCCAGCTTACATCACCCACATCTGTTGACGCAGACCAGACAGGGATATCCTCTGAAAACTCAGCAACCTCACTTTGCTGGCCTTTCGCTTTCATGGCCGGTTTACCCAGTGACGGACGAATTTTATCAGCGAAGTTCTCTTCTTCAGCGCTGTAACTGATCCCGCCGAATGCGTGCATACTGCTATCCATCTGGCGGGCCAGCGTCAGATTAGGCAGAATGTTCCATGTGCCGCCAACAACTTCCTCTTCCATTTCTGTTTCCGTTCCCAATGCTGCGGCTTCTGCTATTTTCTCCAGACGTTTCCATAAAGACAGTACCACTTCAGGTTCAGGGGAGCGGACGTAATAATAGACTTCAGCAAAATCGGGCACGATGTTCGGAGCAGCACCACCATTTGTGATCACGTAGTGGATGCGGGTGCGGTCAGGTACATGTTCACGCATCATGTTCACCATCATGTTCATTGCCTCTACTGCATCCAGCGCGGAGCGGCCCCGTTCCGGCGCAGCCGCAGCGTGAGCTGCAATACCACGGAAACGGAACTTTGCACTCTTGTTGGCCAGGGTGGAAGAGGCTTCGGCAGAGTTTCCGTCTCCCGGATGCCAGTGAAGCGCCACATCAACATCATCGAATAAACCTTCACGTGCCATATACACCTTTCCGGAACCACCTTCTTCCGCCGGCGTACCATATACCCGGATTTGACCACCGGTACCGGTGGCTTCCAGCCAGTCCTTTACAACCAGCGCAGCACCCACTGAACCACCGGCAAACAGGTGGTGGCCGCAGGCATGACCGTTGTGCATGCCGCTTTGTGGTTTTTTCTCAGGAATCGCCTGCTGGGACAAACCGGGTAGAGCATCCATCTCTGCCAGCATGCCGATGACCGGACCATCGCCACCCCAGGTGGCTACGAAAGCGGTGGGCATGCCTGCTACGCCGGCTTCAACGTTAAAGCCGTGCTCACGGAGGACAGTCTGCATCAATGCTGAGCTTTGTGTTTCTTTATAGCCAACTTCGGCCCAGTTCCACAAAGAGTCTGAAATGTTCTCCATTTGAGATTGATGATCAGCAATGGCGTTTTTTACAAATGTTGCGTCATCTTGCGCAGCAAAAGTGAAGTGTGTGCAAAAGGGCAGGGTGACCCAGAGAATTTTACTGAGTGTTCTCATGATATTAGTGACGCTCCTTGCTTTAATTAACCGGTTAATTGTGAATTTCGGGGCGGAGGTTTAATTATTATTAAATTCCCGCCGGAAAAACGGTTTTCCGAAACTGATAGACTATACTGAAGTCCGGCTGAAGATTTGACTCCGGTTCCGGCTTATTATTGAAATTGAACGGCAATCCGTTCGTGTTTCATCATTGTGTGACAATCACCATACATCATGTCACTTCAATGATAATAACAGGACAGGAATCATTAAATTTTTAAAAGGTCTTTGATTAAGCGCAGGTTATCGTTTTTTAATCGTTGATAAAACCTTGTAACAATAAGGGCTTTTCACTTATCATCTTTGGTCGAAATAATTATAAAGCATTGTAACGCTCACAGCAGACGGGCGCTGACAGTGCAAATCAAGACAGGCCGACTGATACCGGTACGTAACTTTAATGTTAAAAAGTTGCTCCGGTATCAAAATCCAAATCTGGAGAATTGTGGATGAGTAACGTATCAGTAGATGCAAAAGACTCTGCACTCAACGGAAGCCAACCGGACAACACCCGCCGCCGTTTTTTAACGGTAGCAACTTCGGTGGTTGGTGCTGTTGGTGTTGCAGGTGCAGCGGTACCTTTTGTTACTTCCTGGAACCCGAGTGCGAAAGCCAAAGCCGCCGGCGCAGATGTTGAAGTGGACATCAGTGCGATTGAGCCGGGTCAGTTAATTCGTGTTATGTGGCGAAGCAAACCGGTCTGGATTGTACGCCGTACCCCGGAAGTGCTGGAAGAACTGGCCACTCACGAAGACAGTCTCCGCGATCCTGAGTCTGAAACAGAGCAGCAACCTGCATTTGCTAAAAACCGTTACCGTTCTCTGAAAGAGGAATACCTCATTCTGGTAGGTATTTGTACTCACCTTGGCTGTTCTCCGCAATACTTGAAAGACGGTGCCTTCGAAGAAGCCGTAGAGGGTGTACCCAGCGGATTTTTCTGTCCTTGTCACGGTTCCAAATTTGATATGGCCGGTCGTGTATTCCAGGGGGTGCCTGCACCGCTTAATCTGGTGGTTCCGCCTTATCAGTATGTTAACGACACCACCGTTATCATCGGTTCAGAAGCGGAGGCAGTTTAATTATGAATGCTTTTTTAAACTGGATTGAAGAACGTATCCCGATGATGCGGGTGGCGAATATGCACGCCATTCAATATCCTGCTCCACGTAATATGAACTTCTGGTACGTATTTGGTTTTCTGGCCACCATCGTGCTGGTCAACCAAATCGTAACCGGTATCTGGTTAACCATGAACTTTAACCCGACGGCGGAAGGGGCTTTCTTCTCTGTCGAGTACATCATGCGAGAAGTCGATTTCGGCTGGATCATCCGTTACATGCACAGTACCGGCGCGTCTGCGTTCTTTATTGTGGTGTATATGCACATGTTCCGCGGCATGATTTACGGCTCCTATCAGAAACCCCGTGAGTTGCTGTGGGTTTTCGGTATGTTTATCTACCTCGCGTTAATGGCTGAAGCCTTCATGGGCTACGTACTTCCCTGGGGCCAAATGTCTTACTGGGGCGCACAGGTTATCGTGTCTCTGTTCGGTGCGATTCCGGTGATTGGTCCTGACCTGGTCATCTGGATTCAGGGCGACTATGTTATTTCCGGAGCTACGCTGAACCGCTTCTTTGCCCTGCACGTTATTGCCCTGCCACTGGTCATCGTCATTCTTGTGTTCCTGCATATCATTGCACTACACGAAGTGGGCTCTAATAACCCTGACGGTGTGGCAATCAAGCACAAGAAGGGCTCTCTGCCTGAAAGTGAAAAGACTAAATACGAAATCCACGAATACTACACCAGTAAATACGACATCGCAGATGATGTGGTGCCCTTCTTCCCGCACATCGTGCTTAAGGATTTAGTGGCGTTCAGTATCTTCCTTTTCGTATTCTGCTACATCATGTTCTTTGCGCCGGAAATGGGGGGCAAGTTCCTTGAACATCCAAACTTTGAAATTGCTAACCCGCTGAAGACGCCGGAGCATATTTTCCCTGTGTGGTACTTCACGCCTTTCTACGCCATCCTCAAAGCGGTACCGGATAAGCTGTTTGGTGTTATTGCTATGTTTGGTGCCATCGCGGCCCTGTTCGCACTGCCGTGGCTTGACCGTGGACGGGTGAAGTCATGGCGTTACCGCTGTGGCCTGCACAAAGTCAACTTGCTGCTTTTCGCTGCGGTATTCGTATTCCTGGGTTACCTGGGCGGTACACCACAGGAAAACTGGAAAATCATTGCTTCTCAGGTGGCTACCGTGTTGTATTTTGGTTTCTTCGTGGCACTGTTCTTATACAGCAAAAATGAAACAACGAAGCCTGTACCAGCGAGGATCCCGAAATGAGAAAACTAATGTTGTTACTGGCATTCCTCGTACCGGGTATGGCGATGGCTGCCAGCGGAAATGTCCATCTGGACAAAGCGCCTGTTGATTTAACCGATAAAGCGTCGTTACAGCGCGGTGCCAAAATCTTTATGAATTACTGCCTGGGTTGCCACTCTATGCAATACCAGCGCTATCAGCGTACCTTCACCGATTTAGGTATTCCTGATGAGATTGGTCAGGAAAACCTTCAGTTTACCGGTGAGAAGGTGACGGATTACATCACCCGCTCTATGCCTGAAGAAGCTGCTGCTACCTGGTTTGGTGCGGCGCCGCCTGACCTGACGCTGGTGAACCGCGTCAGAGGTTCCGACTGGATTTATACTTACCTGCGCAGTTTTTATGTTGATGAAAGCCGTCCGTTTGGTGTGAACAATGTGGTATTCAAAGATGTAGGCATGCCTCATGTCCTTCAGCCGCTTCAGGGCACGCCCCGTTTAACCCATGAAGAAACCATGGTTGACGGTGAAATGAAAGAGCAGTTTGTGGGTATTAAAACCGATGGCGACGGTGCGCTGAGCACAGAAGAGTATGATCAGGCGATTGCCGACCTGGTTAACTTCCTGGCATACAGTGGCGAACCGTTCCGTCTGCAATCCGAAGCTATCGGAAAGTGGGTACTGGTGTTCATTATTGTGCTGTTCATCTTCGTTTTCTTACTGAAGAAAGAATACTGGAAGGAAGTGCACTAATTTCTGTTAATTTGTGTATAATACGCAAGGGGGCATTCCGCCCCCTTTTTTAGCATTTGTTTCTGGTCGCAATACGGCCGGGCAAGGTAACACTCTCGACGGAGGAAAATGAATGGCCGTAGCCGCGAATAAGCGTTCAATCATGACGTTGTTCTCAGATACTATTGACATATATAGTCACCAGGTTCGTATTGTTTTGGCGGAAAAAGGTGTGGGTGTTGAAATTAGCTACACTGATCCAACTAACCTGCCTGAGGATCTGATTGATCTGAACCCCTACGGTACTGTGCCAACCCTCGTTGACAGAGAGTTAGTGTTATATAAATCCCATATCATCATGGAATACTTAGATGAGCGCTTCCCTCATCCTCCATTGATGCCGGTATACCCTGTTTCCCGTGGTCAGAGCCGCCTGATGATGCACCGCATCGAACAGGACTGGTATTCTCTGGCTGCACGTATTTTCCGTAATGAAGGTGATGTAGAAGCTGCCCGTAACGAATTACGTGAAGCGTTACTTTCATTAGGTCCTATTTTTGCTGAGATGCCATTCTTCATGAGTGAAGAGTTCAGCCTGGTTGATTGTTACCTGGCACCGCTGTTGTGGCGCTTACCTGCGTTGGGGATCACCCTGACCGGTAATGGCAGTAAAGAAGTGAATGCATACATGAACCGCATTTTCTCACGCAGTTCTTTCAAAGCTTCTCTGACTGATCAGGAACGCGAAATTCATAATCCGTTATGAGTAAAATGACATCCAATCAGCCGTATTTGCTGCGTGCATTTTACGAATGGATTGTAGACAACCAGTTAACGCCATACATTGTGGTAGATGCCACGGTGGAGCGTGTTGATGTTCCGCAGGAATTCATTAAAGACGGCCAAATTGTGCTGAATGTTTCTCCTGCTGCGTGCGTTAACTTCTCGCTGGATCTGGACGCTATTTCATTTCAGGCTCGTTTTGGTGGGCAACCCCGCCAGATCTATATGCCTTGTCACGCTGTGCTGGCAATTTATGCCCGTGAGAATGGCGCAGGAACTGTTTTTGCCGTTGAAGATGAAATGCAGGCGCCTGAACAGTTGAGCGATGACGATACTGACACGCTGAACGGACCGTCTTCCGACGTTACCGATGGCGATTCTGAGAACGCGCCGGTGCCGCCGAAGAAAGGCAAACCTACGCTGAAAATCATTAAATAAAAAATCCGGCCTACGCGCCGGATTTTTTAATTCTGTTTAATACTGTTTCTTAAAAGTACTGCTGTTGTGATCTGGCCGTGAGCAAACCGGGAGGATCCTGCGCCAGGATAAATTCTCCATATAACAACAGAGAGCTTTATCATGGCAAACAGAACCCTTCGCTACACAACCCTCTGCATGGCCACCCTGCCGGCATTTACTTTAAGCGCCGCTGAAGTCGAAATATCAGTGGAAAACCTCACCCGGGGTATCGCATTCACACCTTTATTCATAGCAGCACACAGCAGCGACACCCATCTGTTCGTGACCGGTGAAACAGCAAGCACAGAATTGCAGGCTATGGCGGAAGGCGGTGATATCTCAGGGCTGGAAACAGTGGCGGCCGGAGCGTCTGCTGATATAGTCAGTAATCCTGCTGGCGGATTACTGATGCCGGCAATGACCACATCTGCCATGGTGACCACCACTGACGGCAATACCCAACTGAGTCTGGTAGCCATGTTGTTGCCCACCAATGATGGCTTTGTCGGTTTAGACAGCTGGACCATACCGGAAACTCCCGGCACCTACATGATTTACCTGAATGCCTATGATGCCGGTACCGAGGCCAATGATGAAGTTCGCGGGAGCGGCGTACCCGGTGAAGCAGGTATGCCGGTTCCTCCTCCTCTGGAAGCGTTAGTAGGTACGGACGGCACCGGGATGAATGCCACTATCACCAATGCGACCGTTCATATCCATCCCGGCAATCTGGGAGACGATATGCTCAGCGGTGGCATGAGTGATGTTCAAAACAAGGTACAGCGCTGGCTCAATCCCGTAGCCAGAGTGGTTGTTACGGTAAGTGAATAGGAGTGGATATGATGAATCAACGGATAACTCGCCTCAGCGCACTGACCGTCGCTTTATTCACCCTGGCGGCGTGTTCAGATGACGATGATGAAACCATCGTTGAACCCCGGGCACCTGAAATGCGGACTTATGAAATAACCGTAACCAATCTGACAGCTGCACAACCATTCTCGCCGGTCGCGGTGATTGCCAGTGACTCTGTGACTCTGTGGCAAACCGGAAGCGCTGCATCGGACGGACTAGCCATGCTCGCCGAAGGAGGAGACAGCAGTGCACTGACAGAACAGGGTGAGACACTGGTTGCAGAAGCCGGTACTGAGGCATTGCTGCCCGGAAGCAGTGAAACCTTTATGCTTACCATGGAAGCCAGTGATTCTGCTTTGTTGAGTGTTGTCACTATGCTGGTAAATACCAATGACGGATTCACAGGAATAACCGGGTTGGATTTATCTGCGCTGGTGACAAATGACACGCTTACCATGTTGCCCCATGTCTACGATGCGGGTACAGAAGAAAATACGGAGTCGGCGGGCACTATACCCGGTCCGGCAGATGGCGGGGAAGGTGTCAGCGACGGCAGAGAGGCCCTTGATGCTGTCACATTTCACGGCGGCGTTGTCAGTGCAGAGGGTGGACTGACAGACTCTGTTCTGGGTTCAGAACACCGTTTTGACAATCCGGCGATGAAATTAATTATCACCCGGATGGAATAAAATACAGGCACCTCCGGTCTGTTTCTATGCGAGTCATTGCATATGAAAACAGCCGGAGGGAAGATGATTTTGTTAACTCAGCATGATCAGGCTCAGTCACAGCGGATCCGCAAGTGTCTGGAGGCACTGGGACACCAGTGTGTGACGACGCTTAACGACCCCTGTGAGGCAATCGCGGCAAATCAGTTTAGTCTGGTGGTTCTGGATATTGTATTGCCCGGCCGCTGCGGACTGGACGTCTGCCGTCAAATCCGCCGGCAATACCCTCTGCTGCCTGTCATTATTGTTACCGCATCTCAAAGTGAAACTGACCATATCCTCGCGCTGGAACTCGGCGCCGACGATGTGGTGATGTTGTCGTGCCACGACAGGGTTTTACAGGCAAGAGTGAAAGTGCAGCTACGCCGCTATCGTCCTGATGATGAGAAAAAGCCGTCGGGTTGCCATCTTTTGCAGTCTGGCAGGTTATCTCTGGATATCAGATCCCATCAGGCAAGGATTGGCGAAAGTGCTCTGCCGCTTACCGCTACGGAATTTACGTTGCTTACGCATTTTGTCCGTCACCCCAATCAGGTATTCAGCCGTAATCAGCTACTGGAAACAGTGTGGGGTCATCAGCTCGACTGCTATGAACATACTGTGGTGTCACACATTAACCGGCTCCGAAGTAAGCTGGCTGCAGATAAGAGCGTGGCTGCTATGCTGGAAACCGTCAGGGGAGTAGGATACCGCTTTACGCCCCGGCCGCCGGTGAGTAGTCGCCGGCTGCATCATGTGCCGGCTGCATCATGTGCCGGCTGACAGATATCCGGCAGCCACATTTTAAGACGTGGCTGCCGGGCCGTGAATATGCTCAGGTTAAAAGCAGTGACGCAGTTCCCAGGAAGGCAAATATACCCACTACATCAGTAATGGTTGTCAGAATAACGCTGCCGGCCAGGGCAGGGTCGATTTTCAGACGTTTCATGATCATGGGTAAGGTTGCACCGGATAGCGCAGCGGCAATCATGTTGACGAGCATGGCGAAGGCGATAACGAGGCCAAGCATAAGATCCTGCTTCCACAGACCTATTACAGAAGCGATAAGTACTGCCCACATCACGCCGTTTAACAGGCCGATTGCCAGCTCTTTATTAACCAGCCACTTTGCGTTACTGCCATTAACATGGCCCAGTGCCATACCACGGATAACCAGTGTGAGTGTCTGGTTACCGGCTACACCACCCATGCTGGGAACGATGGTGTTCAGAATAGCAAGCACGGCCATCTGGCTCAGTGTTGCTTCAAATAAGTCGCTGACCGCTGCGGCGAGGAGGGCGGTAACCAGATTCACAGCCAGCCACACGGAGCGGCGCTGGGTAGATTGTAACACCGGCGCGAAAGTATCTTCTTCGTCATCCAGACCGGCCATACTCATCATCGAGTGTTCCGCATCTTCGCGGATAATGTCGACCACGTCATCGATGGTAATACGACCGGCAAGGCGATTTTTCTCGTCCACAACAGGGGCTGACAGCCAGTTGTAACGTTCAAACAGACTGGCAACCTCACCGTCAGGCATATTAACAGGGATCGCTTCGGGATCATCATCCATCACCTCTGACACTTTATCGTCGGGATCCGCTGTCAGCAGGCGTGCTACCGGCACAATGCCCACCAGATTATCTGTGCGGTTGACCACGTAAAATGTGTCTGTGTTTTCCGGTAAATCCCCTTTCAGTCTGAGATAGCGCAATACCACATCAACGGTTACGTCAGGGCGCAACGTAATGGTGTCGGTATTCATGATAAAACCGGCGGTTTCTTCACCGTAAGACAGTGCCTGTTCTGCCCGGTGTCTGTCCTGAGTATCCATAGACTGCAGAATATCCTGCAATACTTCATCCGGCAGACTGCTTAAAGTCTCCGCCAGGTCATCGGTATCCATTTCTTCAAGGGCATCAACAACCTTCTCAGGCACCATCTTGCTGATAATACCGTTACGTACATCTTCTGACAGTTCTTCTAAGATATCGCCGTGAAAATCGCCGTCTATGAGGTCCCAAAGTTCATCACGGGTTCGGGTCGGGCTGGATTCAAGGATCAGGGCAACATCGCTGGGTGGCAGCTCATGCAGCATTTTGCGCACAGAAACAAAACGGCCGTCATTTAACGCCGCATTAAGAGCCCATAGCTGGCTTTGTGCTGATTTGCTTTCGAGTGCTTCTGCCACGGAAATCCTTTGAGAAACAAACAGGGAGGTAGATAAAGAATACCTTACCCTCCGGAAACTGTCATCGGGAAAGCGGCGTATATCTGCCTGCGAATCGCCACAAACCGTCCGTTTGCGCAAATTGTGAGCATCGGGGCGATTTATTGCTGTTGCGCTTCGCTTTGCTCTCTGCGCATCTTTTCAAACAGCGAGGGTTCCCAGGGGCGTACCGCCAGCAACATACCAATATGCGTTCGTTCTGAAACCGGTAAAGACGAGTCAGCATCGTTTAATTCTGCCGCTTCCGTTGACAGTTGCTTCAGGCGCTTTTCAATGATCCGGATGGATTCCTCTGAATAGCGGCCACGGATGTATAACCTGAACAGCCAGGGTTCACCCCGCTTCGGCGCCATGAACTTCACCATAACTTCCTGTTCCATAAACTGTGCTAGCGGTCCTCCCGGGATCCAGCGGAAATTCTGGCCAATGCGCAGACGGTACCGGTTGCCGGGCAAAAGTTCTATCAGCCTGAGTTTATCGAGCTTTGCCAGCAGCCTGACACCTTCCAGCGGGTCTATCGCATAATGCCCGGTGATATCGTCAAACTGCCATCCGTCCCTTACCAGCACGGCCATAAGCAAAAGCTTCGGGTTAGCCAGTAACTCTTTTTCCTGTTCTTCAGTTAACTGGGACAGGGCAGGCTGTTCCCGTTCGCTGAGTTGGAACAGTTCACTGAGGGTCAGGTCCATCACATCGCAAATTTGTGCCAGTCTCTCCAGAGTAAAGGCTTCCTGTGCAAAACATCTTTTCATGCTTGCCTCACTCAGGTCAAGGCGCTCCGCCAGTGATTTATAAGTAAACCCCCGCTGCTTCAAACAGCGCTTCAGGGTACCGATGAGTTGCTTAATCTGCTGCATAGTATTAATAAGTGATACTTTTGGTGTTGAAATAGTCTACATCAATTATTTGAGTTTATTAATGTTCTTCTCCGGACTACTGTGAATACACAGTCACTACTGAGGAACTGAAAAATGAAACATGGATTGATATCAGGTTTAGCAATACTGACACTGAGTTGCGGTGTAATGGCCGACGACTCAATACAACACAGCGGTCAGGCAAGTAAACACAGTGTGCTTGCAGCAACGGAAAGTGTGCAAACAACAGCATCAGTGGCCAGCGCGGTATCGGTTGCACCGGTCGTGTTAAGTGTGGGAGTGGCAGTGATTGCGGCAGATTCAGCGCACTCCGTTCACCATAGCATTGAGAAAAGCAATAAACCTTTACCGGTGACAAAACGGGTGATTACTGCAGACCCTGCACCTAACGTGGTGATAAACCAGACTATCGTGACACAGGGGAAAGCTCAATGAGGTCCGCGATAGCAATGCTTGCGTGTCTGGCGTTGCCTGTATTTGCCGGCAGTCAGGAAGAAGCACCCCGCCGGTATGCGCCGGAGGCGATTATAAAATTTGCAAAGCAAACTGAGCATTACCTGGCTGAGCAGGGAGCCTATGCGGCCATTATTGCGCGGGTTGGACGGGCGCCTGAAGACTTGCCTCAAGGTATTTCATTTACCCATACGGCAATTGCGCTGTATTCCGATATTACGCTGGATGACGGCACGGTAGAGCAAGGATATGCAATACACAATTTATATCAGCTGGCAGATAAGCCGGGTACAAGTGTACTGAAAACGGATTATCCGGTGGATTTCTTTTGGGGAGCAACGGAGTTAAAAGCCGGCATAATTATTCCCGATTGGGAAGTGCAGCAGAAAATCGTTGCCCTGTATGCGCAGGACAAAGCGAAATTGCTGCACGAACCGGCCTATTCCGTTATTGCGAGTCCGTTTACGGAAGGAAAGCAAAATTGCACTGAGTACACCCTTGATGTGCTGAATGCTGCTATTTACGGCACCACTGACAGTCATCGCCTTAAAAACAATACGCAGGCATGGTTTAAAGCACAGCCGGTGAAGGTTAACAAAATGAAGTTGCGGTTAGGCAGTTGGGTGAGCAGCGGTGTGTCTTTAAGCGACCACCCGGGCGCGATACAAACCGCTACGTTTACCACTATTGCAAATTATGTGGAAAATAATCAACTGGTGGCACATCAAACCGTGCTGTATGCCAGTCACTGATACAAAACGGAGATCATCATGAACGCAAATAAACCTACGAAAGCCTTTTTTATTGCTTCTGTTATTGCACTGCTGACAGGATTTGCCGCTTATATCACCGGACTCCTGAATGCCGATATGCCACTTAATGAAAAAGGCTACTACTTTGCCGTATTTCTGTTTGGACTGTTTGCTGCTGTGTCTGTTCAAAAAACAGTGCGGGACAAAATGGAAGGCATACAGACAACGAAAATATACCTGATGTTGTGCTGGTTTGGCCTTGGTGCTGCTATTGCACTGTTAGTGATTGGTCTGGTAAACGCCAACCTGTTGCTAAGTGAAAAAGGATTCTACGGGATGGCTTTCGTCCTGAGTTTGTTTGCCGCGATAACGGTGCAAAAAAATGTCAGGGATAATACGGCAGCAGAATAAGGTGTGAGGTTGAAGGCTCAGATCGCAGGATCCGGGTCTTTAACATAGCCAGACAGGACGTGATTGAATTTATCGATGAAGCCCGGGTCCACAGATTGTTTACTGAACATGAAGTGGACGTCCTGTACGTTCACGGGATTATCACTGATTTCCAGTTCGAGATGCAGCAGTTCAGCATTAAAGCTAATCACTCTGATATCGTCCAGCACCAAATCGACACGGCCTCTGTCCAGAAATTGTAGCCGCCGGTTAACGGAATCCAGATGAATAAGCTGTGCGCTGTACTGTTCAGTGACTGTGTTATTAAACCAGTCGCCGTACCATCCGCCGGTGTTTAACGCCAGGGTTTTGCCTTCCCGGAGTAACGTTTCAAGCGATTTGCCGGCATATTCGTCTAGGTGGGAAGGGTGAAAGGCAAAGCTGATGGTTTCTTTGCGGTAGGGAACAGAAAAATAGTTTTTCAGCGCTCTCGCCGGTGTGAAAGCCGCACCGGTGACTACATCAATTTGCCCCAGTCCTAATTGCTGAGTAACCCGTCTTTCAGGCAGGATCTGGCTTTCCAGTGCATAATCCAGCTTGCCTAAAACCGACTTTAACAATTGGTAGTCTTCACCGGCCGGCTGATTATTGTCTGTTATATACAGGTAAGGAGGCCAGGCTGTACCACCGGTTATCAGACTTTTTTTGTGCTCAGCACACCATACAGAGCTTTGATAAGCCATCGCTGTCAAAAAGATGATTAAACTGATGAAACGTTTCAACGGGTTTGCCTTTAAGCCTTCGCCGGCACTACACACTCAGTGGAGTGCAGGCGTTATTCATCTTCGTTAAATCTGCCTGCAATTAATGCCTCAACGGCATCCATTGCAGCTTCAGCATCAGGACCTTCAGAGATCACAGTAACCTGTTCCCCCTGATGACTTTCCATCATCATCAGTCCCAGCACACTATTGGCATTCGCCTGCTTATCGCCTTTTTGTAAAAGAACTTCGGCATCGAACTGATTCGCCAGTTGCACCAACTGCGTTGCAGCTCTGGCATGCAGCCCCAGTTTATTAACAATAGTCAGAGATTTCTCTATACGCATTATTTACTTTGCTCCCTGTGGCGGAGCTGGACATCAGGATGAGATTCCCGGAAATTTTTCGCCAGTGATTCCGCTACATAAACTGAACGGTGCTGTCCGCCTGTACATCCGATAGCGACTGTCACGTAACTGCGGTTGTTCCGTTCAAGATGTGGCAGCCAGGTCGTGATGAGGTTCTGAATCTGCCAGATAAATTTGGTCACTATAGGTTGGGAACTGAGGAAAACCTGAACCGGTGTATCCAGGCCTGTCAGGTGTTTTAAATCCGGCTCCCAGTGAGGGTTTGGCAGAAAACGGGCGTCAAACACATAGTCTGCATCTTTGGGAATACCATGTTTAAAGCCGAATGATTCAAATACCAGAACAAGTCGTGAGCTTTTCTTACCGAGGATCCGCTCGCGAATTAATTCTGCCAGCTGGTGAATGCTCAGAGAGTCGGTATCAATATTCAAATCCGCTCTTTCTGCTACGGGGGCCAGTAATTCCCGTTCTGTCTGAATGGCATCAGACAATGACTTATTCAGTTTAGCCAGCGGGTGTAACCGGCGGGTTTCACTGAACCTGCGCACCAGCATATCGTCACTTGCGTCAATATATACGATGGTGACAGTCCATGACTGAGGCAGGTAGTCGAGAATTTCAACCAGCTCAGAAGGCTCTTTAGGCAAGTTCCTGACATCAATACTCACAGCCACCTGCTCGTATTCATCGGCGACAGTGTGTGTCAGGGCTGGTAAAAGATTAACCGGAATATTATCGACGCAGTAATACCCCAGATCCTCTAGGGCACGAAGTGCTACTGATTTTCCTGAACCTGAACGTCCGCTGATGATGATTAACTTCACGCCCGTTTCTCCTGAAGTCACATGTTGTCGGTGCGTATTACACTAAGTTACTGTAATGCGCGAATAATATCATCACTTGTCTGAGCTTTGCGGATAGTTTTTATGGTTTCTTTATCACTGAGTTTACCGGCAACCATGGCCAGAGTTTGTAAATGTCCTTCGGTTTGTTCTTGAGGGACAAGCAAAGTAAAGAAAATATCCACAGGTTTATTATCGATAGCATCAAAATCGATGGCGGGCGTGCTGGTAACCACAATGGCAATGACTTTTTCCAGTCCGGCCAGACGGCCGTGGGGGAGGGCAATGCCGTTACCTATACCTGTGCTGCCCATTCGCTCACGGGCCAGCAGGCTACTTAACACGGTGGCTTCATCAACATCGGGGTTATTTTTAGCTGCAATCCCGCTGATGATTTCGAGAATGCGTTTTTTGCTATTGCACTGGACCGCACACTCGGTGCGGTCCAGGCTGACTATGGCTTGTATATCCATGAATTCAATTAATGCTTTTTAAGCTTTTCCTTGTGTTTCAGGACCTGCCTGTCGAGCTTATCGACCATGCTGTCAATGGCAGCGTACATGTCCTGATTTTCGGAAGAGGCGAAGACTTCCGCGCCGCTAAGATGAACCGTTGCTTCTGCTTTTTGGCTAAGCTTTTCAACATTTAAAATAACGTGCACATTTGATATGTGGTCAAAATGACGTTCCAGTTTGCTGAACTTAGTATCGACATAATTACGCAAAGAATCAGTGATCTCAATGTGATGACCAGAAAGGTTGATTTGCATATTTCGTCTTCCTTATTTTGAGCAGCCTTAAGTTAGATAAGGCTTTTGCGTTGGTTAGACGGCGGGATCGATAAGGATTCCCGGTACTTTGCTATTGTTCGCCGGGCAACCATAATGCCTTGATCGGCCAACAACGAAGCAATCTTGCTGTCACTCAGCGGCTTGCCTGGATTTTCAGCGGCAACCAGCTTCTTAATCAGGGCGCGAATCGCTGTAGATGAACACTCACCACCTGATTCAGTGGCAACGTGGCTGGAGAAGAAATACTTCAACTCGAAAATACCACGGGGCGTGTGCATGTACTTCTGCGTTGTTACCCTGGAAATAGTAGATTCGTGCATATCTACCATTTCTGCGACATCATTCAGCACCATTGGTTTCATCATTTCAGGGCCATGCTCAAAAAAGCCCATTTGTTGCTGAACAATACAATTTGCTACTTTCAGCAGTGTATCGTTCCGGCTCTCAAGGCTCTTAATAAACCATTTGGCTTCCTGCATGTGAGAGCGGATAAATTGTGAATCACTGCTGTTTCGTGCTTTACGGCTCATTGCAGCGTACTGCTGATTAACACTGAGCTTAGGCAAGCTGTCGGGGTTTAATTCTACTACCCAACGGCCATTTTTCTTAGCAACCGATACATCCGGAATGACATATTCGGGCTCTTTCGTAATTAATGCACTGCCCGGACGGGGATTCAGCGTTTGCAGCAAACGCATCGCTTCCCGTAATTGATCTTCTTTCAGGCGGGTTTTACGCATTAATGTACGGTAATCTTTGCTGCCTAACAGATCGGAATGCTCTCTGAGCAGCAGTTTCGCTTCTTCCAGCCACGGTGTTTCCGGTGCAAATTGCGCCAGTTGCACCAGCAAGCATTCCTGCGGTGTGCGGGAGCCGGAACCGAGAGGATCAAAGAGCTGAATACGTTTGAGTACGCACTCAACCTCATCTTCTTCAACGGGCTCTTCCATATCGTCACTGTTTACGCTTTGCAGAATGTCGTCAACGGTAACCGTGAGATAACCGGACTCATCAATGGAGTCAATAATCGCCAGTGCGATGGCGCGGTCTATGTCAGAAAAAGGTGTCAGACGCATTTGCCACAGCAGATGGTCCTGAATATTTTCGGTGGTTTCACCCTGAAAGATTTGTTCGTCATCGCTACCGGAAGGGCCGGGCGCGGGGGCTGAAGACGCAGAAATGTACTCATCCCAGGTACTGTCGATGGGCAACTCGTCCGGTAAATCATTCTTTTCCAGTGCTTCACCGGTATCCATGCTGTCAGAAGATGATGCTGATGCAGACTCCTGCATGCTGTCATCATTATCGATGTTATTTTTCTCAATTACATCGTTGTCGGAGCTGTCGTCGACTTCCAGCAAAGGATTAGAATCGAGGGCTTCCTGAATTTCTTGTTGTAAGTCCAGCGTAGACAACTGCAATAGCTTGATCGCCTGCTGAAGCTGAGGCGTCATTGTCAGTTGTTGGCTAAATTTTAACTGTAAAGATGGTTTCATCTACGTCTTATATAAACTCTAAAAAGGACATCCGGTTGTAGCGGTGTGAGTGCCGGTGGCGAAATCTCCGTTAAATGCTCATCCCGATATCTTAACTATAGCCTGAATTGCTCACCAAGGTATACATCACGAACTTTTTGATTACTTAATACCTGTTCTGCGGTGCCCTGAGCAATCAGTTCTCCATGACTGACGATATAGGCCTCTTCACACACATCAAGGGTTTCCCTGACATTGTGGTCGGTGATGAGGATACCGATACCTCTGTCCCGTAAGTGCTGAATGATCTTCTTTATATCATTAACCGAAATCGGGTCAACTCCGGCGAAGGGTTCATCGAGCAAAATAAATTGCGGATTGGCTGCCAGTGCGCGGGCAATTTCAACCCGGCGGCGTTCGCCACCCGACAAACTCATACCTGTACTATTACGTATATGGTTAATATTAAATTCATCAAGTAGTGCATCCGCTTCCTGTTCACGTTGATGATTTTTTAAGTCTTTACGCGTCTGCAATATCGCCATGATGTTTTCATGTACGGTCAGCTTTCGGAAAATGGATGCCTCCTGGGGTAAATAACCAATTCCCCGGCGGGCACGCTCATGCATTGGCTGGTGCGTCAGCTCCTGCTCATCAATGAGGATCTTGCCTTTATCGAGCGGCACAAGACCCACAATCATGTAAAACGTTGTGGTTTTACCTGCGCCGTTAGGACCCAGCAGACCTACTATCTGTCCGGTAGAAACCGATAAACTAACGTCACGGACGACCTGGCGTGATTTATACGACTTTGCCAGGTGAGTCGCACTCAGGGTTGCCATGTAACTTAGTTACCCTCGTTTTCGTTTCTGTCTGAAGACTTGTTGTCTTCCTTCAGCTCTTTAACTGTGTCAGGACGGAAAACCGTGGTTACACGGCCGTTGCTGTTACTTTCTCCGCCGGTTGCCAGAAGTTGCTCTTTTGACATGTCATAGGTGATGCTATCTCCCTGGACCATGCTGGTATCTTGCTGGATTTTTGCATCACCTTGCAAGGAAATAAGTTGTTTAGCTACTTCGTAGCGAATTTCATTTGCACTGGCTTTTACTTTGGCCCCGTCATCCAGCGTTTGAGAATAACTGGCTGGTTTTCCGCGGGCGATAAAAATCTCTTTCCCTTCACCATCACTGGCGATGGCTTCCACTTCATCTGCGGCAATAATGAGAGAACCCTGGGTTATCTTCACATCGTCTTTAAAAACCGATTTCTTCTTTTTACCGTCGATAAACTGTGACTTGGCATCCACGGTAATCGGCTTTTCAAAATCACCGGAGCCGGCCATTGCCTCACCGGCAGCAGCAAGCAGCGCTATTGCTGCGAAAAGGCTAACTGCCCGGGGAATAAATTGTCTGCACATGATCAATTAACTCATATTGTTGGGTACGCAGGTTTGCATTGAAACCGTTACTTTTAATGATGGTCTGTACACCGCGTATATCTACCGGCTGATCTGAAGTCATGGTTTTGTCATCCAGATTTACCTTAATAAAATTGGTTGTAATGGTCTGGATAAACTCTTCAGGATTCAGGCTTTTTATCAGCACATTGTCTTCCAGCTGGATCAGATCATCGTTGTAGAGTGTGCCTTCATCAGCGGTGACTTGCCATGGGGCCTCGTCATCATTCACATAGACAGTGTATTTGGGTTGGTCGAATAACACAAAGCCTAGTTGGTCGTAATGCTCCATAGAGGCGGCAAAGACTTCGTGGTTGAGTTTGCCTTCTTCGTTATACAGTGTGGTTGTCAAATTCTTTGCTTTATAGGCAGGGCGTAAGGCGTCTGCACCGGCTTTTTTCGCCGGAGCCTGCTCTTCTGCCATCCAGACCGGAAGGTACATCAGCAGCGCCATAACAAACAGCGCAGAAATACTGATCCCTAAACGGTTCATATACTGGCTCCGTGTATGGTGTCCAGCGTGCCGAGCGCTTGTAATATCACATCGCAGACTTCCCGTACTGCCCCGAATCCACCATTTTTTGTGGTGATCCAGTTCGCTTCACGGGTGACGGCCGGATGGGCATCTTTCACCGCAATCTTTGTTTCGGCAAACCGGTACATGCCAAGATCCGGCATATCATCACCGATGGCAGCGACCTCTGATGGCGCCAGGTTCAACTTTTCGCACAACTCCGCCATAGCAGTGGCTTTATCTTCCTGACCCTGAATAATGTGCTTCACATTCAGGGCGATCATGCGATTCTTTACAATGGCCGAGTCGCGGCCGGTAATGACAGCAACGTCCAAACCACTGTTAATTAATGCCTTAACGCCATAGCCATCGCGGGTGTGAAAGGCTTTTAACTCTTCACCATTGTTGCCAAGATAAATTCTGCCGTCAGAAAATACGCCGTCGATATCACAAACGAGCAGTTTCAGCCCTTTGAGTTTTTCAAACCGCTCTTCACTGATCACGCCGTAAAAAGTGACTTCATGTCCCATCAGAGAACTCCTGCTTTAAGCAACATATGCATGTTGAAAGCGCCCACGGGGTGATCATCTTCATCCACCACCATCAGCGCACTGATCTTGTGTTTTTCCATTAAATTTAACGCTTCCACTGCCAGAGTACCGGAGCGGGTAGTTTTACCGCCGCGGGTCATAACATTGGCTACCGGAGTGGTATGAATGTCGGTTCTGGCGTCCAGGATTCGTCTCAGATCGCCGTCGGTAAAAATACCGCTGAGTTTGCCGCTGTTATCTGTAATACCTGTCATTCCCAGACCCTTAGAAGATATTTCCAGCAAAGCCTGTGAAATGGTTGCCCCGGACGATACAAGGGGAAGAGCGTCGCCGGTCAACATGATATCGCCCACTTTGAGTAACAGTTTCCGGCCCAGACTGCCGCCCGGGTGAGAGAGGGCGAAATCATCTGAGGTGAATCCTTTAGCATCCAGAAGTGCAATAGCCAGCGCGTCACCCATTACCAGCGTTGCCGTAGTACTTGAGGTCGGTGCAAGCCCCAGCGAACAGGCTTCTTTTTCCACACTGATATTGAGTACCACATCTGCATGCTGGCCAAGGGTGCTTGATTCGCTGTTCGTCATTGCGATGACAGGCACAGACAGCCGCTTGACCACGGGAAGCAGATTCACCAGTTCGCCGGTTTCTCCGGAATTTGAAATGGCCAGCAATATGTCTGTCTGACTGAGCATACCGAGATCGCCATGATTGGCTTCGCCCGGGTGCATGAAAAAGGCCGGTGTGCCTGTACTGGCAAGAGTCGCAGCAATTTTACGCCCGATGTGGCCTGATTTCCCCATGCCGCACACGACTACTTTGCCTTTGCATTCAGACAACAAGGTGCAGGCTTGCTCAAATTTACTGTCCAGCCGGGATGCCAGTGCACTTACTGCGCTGGTTTCAATTTCTATGACCCGTCTGGCTGACGCGATATACGGTGAATTACTCATTTAACCAAATAACCAGAATTGATACGCCAAAAAGCATAGTACAAAGATGCCACCTTCCAGGCGGCCTAACTGGCGTTTGCCGATAAAATTAAAGCTCAGGAAAAATAATAACACTGTGAGACCAAACATCACCCACATGTCTCTGTTATACACATTCTCGTCCAGTAGCCCGGGAGCAATGAGTCCAGGCATACCTAATACTGCCAGCAGATTAAAGATATTCGAGCCGATAACATTTCCCAGTGCCAGGTCGCTTTCACCTTTCAGTACACCGGCCACACTGGCGGCCAGCTCCGGTAAGCTGGTGCCCAGCGCTATGATTGTCAGACCGATCACCAGGTCGGACACACCGAAGAAATGGGCGATATCTACTGCTGCATTCACCATAAAATGGGCGCTGAGAGGCAGTAACACAATACCCACGCCAACCCACAACACCGCAGAACCGGTATTTACACCGTCAGGGATTTCTCCGTCGGTTTCTTTCACCAGCGGATCTTCCTTATCCACTTGTAACGATATCCACGCCATACCTGCGAGTACAAATACAAACAGGCCGAGGAGAATCATGCCTTCCAGGTGAGCCAGTTTGCCGTTATTAAGAAAGAACATGGCAAGCACGGTTACACCAAGGAGAACCGGAAATTCACGTTTTAATGTAGAGGATGAGACGACGAGCGGTTTTACCAGGGCCGTGATACCCAGCACGAGAGCAACATTGGTAATATTCGAGCCCAGCGCATTACCTACCGCTGTGTTCATATTGCCATTTGAAGAGGCGATAGCCGATACAACAATTTCCGGTGCTGATGACCCCATAGCAACAATGGTTAAACCAATCATCATGGGGGAGATTCCGATATTTTTTGCCAGTGCGGAAGCGCCATAAACGAAGCGGTCGGCACTCCAGCTAAGTACAGCAAGACCCAGCAGGAAAATACAGATAGAAAGTATCACAAGTTACCATTCGTCCTTTGTTTTTTCGGATTGTCGCAAAAAGTACAGCATTTGCATACGGTTTAGATAGAATACCTGCTAATACGGTTGCAACTGGTTATAAGTGCAACAGTTGCTGTTGCTTTTCCGCTATCTGCAAGCATATTTCTGCTCTGTATCAACAACATCAATGTGATAAATCATCCGGATTGTCAAAAACTGTCAGCATGATGACAAAAGTGTAATCGCGCTGAGACGGGTATTTTTACGTACCAAACGAAGTGGTCAATCTTGAGGCTGGCTCTGATGGCATGATTCTAGCTGACAAGCTTGCCGGGACCGGAGAAATTTGTGCAGACAGTGGCAATAAAAGCAAGCGTAAAGTTTTCGAAAAATGCGAACACACCTTGTAACTTTTTCGTTTTGGCGGCTGTCCTCAAATGAAGATACAATGGTGTATGTAAAATCGGGTAGTAGCATTTTCTGCTACCGCCGGCAAAGAACATAAAGGGAAGGCGCGTCTTCAAGAATATGGGAAATTTAGTGGAAATAGACAACATGACATTCCGGCGCGGATCCCGCGTTATCTATGACGGAGTGTCGATTGTTGTTCCCAAAGGCAAGATTACAGCGGTAATGGGCCCGAGCGGAATCGGCAAAACGACGTTGCTGAAATTGATTGGCGGGCAGCTCCCGCCGGATGAAGGCGATATCCGCTTCGATGGCGACAGTATTGTTTCTATGAGTCGCAGCGAGTTATATAAAACCCGTCGTCGCATGAGCATGTTGTTTCAGAGCGGAGCGCTTTTTACTGACATGACGGTACGCGACAACGTGGCGTTTCCGCTCAAAGAACATACAAAACTCAGCGATGATATTATCAACACCATTGTCGCACTTAAGCTACAGGCTGTAGGGTTACGTGGTGCGGCAGACATGATGCCCAGTGAACTGTCCGGTGGTATGGCCAGACGTGCGGCATTGGCCCGTTCCATTTCTCTGGATCCGGATCTCATCATGTTTGACGAGCCTTTCGCCGGCCAGGACCCCATCTCTATGGGGGTGCTGGTGAAATTGATTCGCGAGCTGAATGATGCCCTTGATGTCACCAGTATCGTAGTGACACACGATGTCACGGAAGTGCTTACCATTGCTGATTACATCTACATTCTGGCGGATAAACGCATTATCGGTCAGGGCACTGCCGAAGAGATTAAAAACAGCGATTCTGCGCTGGTGCAGCAGTTTCTGAATGGTGAAGCCGATGGTCCGGTGCCATTTCATTATCCGGCGAAAGACTTATCCGAGAGTTTGTTCGGGGGTAAGTCATGAAGTTTCTTCAGCAAACCGGCGCTGCAACCATCGCCAAAGTAGCAGCAATTGGCCGTGCAGGCATCATGCTTTCCGGTGCCTTATTTGCAGCTCCCAAAGTTAAGAATATCTCACTGACCATTCGCCAGCTTTATGTTGTAGGTGTGCAATCACTGCTGATTATTCTGGTATCAGGTCT
This sequence comes from Alteromonas sp. NFXS44, assembly GCF_040148705.1. Lineage (NCBI taxonomy): Bacteria > Pseudomonadati > Pseudomonadota > Gammaproteobacteria > Alteromonadales > Alteromonadaceae > Alteromonas > Alteromonas sp. NFXS44. The sequence continues at coordinate 369,214 of NZ_JAGDEA010000002.1, forward strand.
GTTCATAGGCATGGTAATGGCTCTGCAGGGTTATACCATTTTGGTGGGCTATGGTGCCGAGGGCAGCCTGGGGCCAATGGTCGCACTGTCATTGTTACGGGAACTGGGACCGGTGGTCACCGCATTACTATTTGCCGGGCGCGCAGGTTCTGCATTAACTGCTGAAATCGGGTTAATGAAAGCCACAGAGCAATTATCCAGTCTGGAAATGATGGCGGTGGATCCTCTTCGCAGAGTGGTTGCTCCCCGTTTCTGGGCCGGCATGATTGCTATGCCGTCACTGGCAATGATATTCAGTGCGGTTGGTATCCTGGGTGGTCACCTGGTTGGTGTCGACTGGCTGGGTGTTGATGGCGGTAGTTACTGGTCGTTGATGCAATCAACGGTTGAATGGCAAAAAGATGTGGTCAACGGCGTCATAAAAAGCCTCGTGTTTGCCCTGGTTGTGACCTGGATTGCCATATTTAAAGGATATGATTCGGTTCCGACCTCAGAAGGCATCAGTAAAGCCACGACGGAAACCGTTGTTTTTTCATCATTAGCTGTATTGGGGTTGGACTTCGTACTCACTGCCCTGATGTTCGGAATTGAGTAGAGGATAGAAATGAATAAGTACAAAACGGAAGTGATGGTTGGTGTATTTGTGGTGCTGACTATTGCAGCCACCTTATTGCTGGCTTTAAAAGTGGCAAACCAGACCATGACCAACGCAGGCGACACGTATAACCTCTACGCCAAGTTCGATAATATTGGCGGCCTGAAAGTGCGCTCTGCGGTAAAAGTGGGCGGTGTGACAATTGGTCGTGTAACAGATATTCATCTGGATAAAGAAGACTACACGCCGGTTGTGACGCTGAGCATTTCTACCAGTTACGAAGGATTTCCTGATACCAGTTCGGTATCCATTCTGACATCCGGCCTGCTGGGTGAGCAATACGTCGGATTTCAGCCCGGTTTTTCCTTCGACGGGGTTGAAGAGCTGAAAGACGGTGACTATTTACAAGACACCAAGTCTGCGCTGGTGCTTGAGGATCTGATTGGTCAGTTCCTGTTCAACCGCGGCGGCAGCAGCGACAGTAACGAATAATTGAAACAAATTCCGTGATGCGGGGGTCTGATTCTTTAAGGCTGCCGCACCACAACAAGGACACAATTTTAGGAGACTTAGTGTTGAAAAAGCTTTTATTGATTGCCGGCTTACTGGTTGCAAGTGTAACTGGCGGGGTGCAGGCCCAGGAAGTTAACGAACAAAACCCGTACGCACTGGTTCAAGAAGCCGGTCAGAAAACTTTTGATCGCATCAAAGCCAGTCAGGCGCAGATCGAGAAAGATCCTGAAGAACTGCGCACCATCATGAAAGAAGAGCTGTTGCCTCATATCGATTATCAGTTCGCGGCTTTTAAGGTGCTGGGTAAATACTTCAAGTCAGTACCCAAAGATAAATTATCTGAATACGTTCAGGTATTCAGACAGTACCTCATCACGACTTATGCGGTAGCAATGGGCTACTACGATAATCAGAAAGTGACTTTCGAGCCTGAAGGAGACTTTTCAGATAAGAAGTCTGTGACTGTGCGCGCTGTCGTTCAGGATGCCGGTCGCCCGGACATTAAAGTGGCATTCCAGGTTCGTAAGGACAGCCGGACAAACGAATGGAAAGCCTATGACATGGTCGCTGAAGGCATCAGCCTGCTGGACAGCAAGCGCAGTGAATTCGAACCTATTCTGCGTCAGGAAGGCATTGATGCCGTGCTGAAATTAATGCGTGAGAAAATTGAACAGCCTGTGGGCGAGCAAGTTAAGCAGGCACAAGATAAGGATGCTGCGTGAGTCTTTTTCAGCTAGGTGAAAATGGTATTGTGCATATTCACGGTCACCTCGACCGTGATACACTCGCTAAAAATTGGTGGGACATGTTAAGTTCCGCTGAAAAATCCGCTCTGGCAAAGCAGGGGCGCTGCATACTCGATTTAGGGGATGTAGAGCGAATCGACAGTGCCGGTCTCGCCTGGTTGATAAACGCTGTGCGTGACGGCAAAGGCAATCACGTAGATGTAGTACTGGCACAGGTGCCGGAGAAGCTACTGAAACTGGCTAAAATCAGCGACGTCGATACCCTGTTGCCCGTAGAATAATACGTTTCCAAATCTAAGAGTTAGCAGACCATGGAATTATCTGATATTGAAACTTTGCTGAAAGACAAGCTGGGTTTAACTGAAGTACACGTTAAAGGCGAAGGTTCACATTTCACAATTATTGCTGTCAGCGACAGCTTCAATGAAATGAGCCGTGTGCAGCGCCAGCAGGCTGTTTACGGTCCGCTGCAGGACAAAATTGCTGATGGCTCAATGCATGCTATTTCTATTAAAACCTTCTCTGAAGCAGACTGGCAGCGTGAGCGTCAGTTCCACGTACCTCAATAACGGTAAATACATCTGTGGATAAACTCGTAATAAAAAAGAGCCCGCCACTGAATGGCGAAGTACGTATCAGTGGTGCTAAAAACGCTGCGCTGCCGTTATTATTTACCCCGCTTCTTACCTCTGACACGTGTCGTTTTACTAACGTACCTGCACTCAGAGATATCAATACCACCACGGCTTTATTGAAAGAACTGGGTGCAGAAGTCTCCCGGCCGGCAACGAATGAAGTGGTTATCTCATCTGCATCGTTGAACAGTGTGACTGCATCGTATGATCTGGTAAAGACCATGCGTGCGTCCATTCTGGTTTTGGGGCCTTTACTTGCGAAGCAGGGAAAAGCGAATGTTTCCTTACCCGGAGGCTGTGCTATCGGCGCACGTCCGGTGAATTTGCATTTGTCAGGTTTGGAACAGATGGGTGCAAAAATTGAAGTCGACGAAGGTTATATTCGCGCTGAAGTAGACGGCCGCCTGAAAGGGGCGCGTATCTTTATGGATATGGTCAGTGTCGGGGCCACAGAAAACCTGATGATGGCAGCTGCACTGGCAGACGGTACCACTGAGCTGGAAAACGCGGCCCGTGAACCGGAAATCGTCGACCTTGCTAACTGTCTGAATCAGATGGGGGCAAAAGTTAAAGGTGCAGGGACCGATCATATCACCATAGAAGGCGTGGAGCGCTTAAACGGTTGTGATTACCGTGTACTGCCGGACCGTATTGAAACCGGAACGTTCCTTGTCGCTGCTGCGGTATCAGGTGGCAAAGTTAAATGCCTGGATGCTGCGCCGGACACGCTGGAAGCCGTACTTAATAAGTTACGACAGGCTGGTGCCGTCATCACCACAGGTGATGACTGGATTGAACTGGATATGCAGGGCAGAAAGCCTAAAGCGGTGCAGGTGAAAACCGCCCCTCATCCGGCTTTCCCGACAGATATGCAAGCGCAGTTTGTCACGCTGAACTGCGTGGCAGAAGGTTCCGGTGTGATTACTGAAACCATCTTCGAGAACCGTTTCATGCATGTGCCCGAGTTACAACGCATGGGCGCTGAAATCGCGCTTGAAGGTAACAGTGCGCTGACGAAAGGGGCATCGCGATTAAAAGGTGCACCGGTGATGGCCACTGATTTACGGGCATCAGCAAGTCTGGTAATTGCAGGTTTGATTGCTGAGGGTGAAACCCACGTGAGCCGTATTTATCACCTTGATCGTGGCTACGAAGGCATTGAAGAAAAGCTCAGTGGTTTAGGGGCTAACATTACCCGCGAAAAAGAATAATCAGACAAGGACGTCGTTACAGTTTACCTGTTTACGATTGCCCTTACCGGATCTTCGGAAAACGTAATAAAAAGTCAGCGCCACCAAGCTGACTTTTTTGTACCTCACATTCCCCGTCATGCCACAGCATAATGCGCCTGACGATGGCCAGACCCAAACCGGCACCGCCACGCTCACGGCTTCTTGCTGCATCAGGCCGGTAGAATGGGACAAAAATCTTCTCTATGTTTTCTTCGCTTACCCCGGGCCCGTCATCTTCTACATGCAAAACAATGTGGTTACGGTTGTCACTTACCCGGAGCCTCACTTCCGTGCGGGCGTAGCGGATGGCATTTAGCAGCAGGTTTTCAATAGCCCTGCCAATGTAATAATCGTCTCCCAGAACCACTAAACCGTCATTTTCCGCAGTAACTGAAACTGAGATGGCGGTATTTCCGGCAGTACGTTCTGCTAAATTTTCCGCCATTGCCCTTAACGGGATCTGACTGACATTCAGTTCAGGCTGACGTCCGTCGTGGCGCAAATAGTCCAGCATTTCCTGCACCATACGCTCAAGTTCATTCACGTCTTCCCGCATCGCCTTCCATCCTTCCTCATCAGCGGGACGTTCTGTTGCCAGCGCAAACTTAAGCCGCGCCAGCGGGGTACGCAGTTCGTGCGCTACTGCACCGGTCATTTCTTTATGCCGGTTAAATAATTCGGTTACCTGTGCACTGAGCTGATTTAACGCTTTAGCGATAGGCGCAACCACCGAGCGCTTAGGCAGCCATATTTTCCCGAAAGAGCCATCGGCATTAACGTTGCTCAGGCCGCGGGTAATGGTGGTGAGATCCCGCCAGAGAGGCCAGAGCCAGAGTGCAATCAATGCCCCGAGCAGAACGTAGAAAACCGTTGAATACCACAGGGCACGTGAAAGAGAGCCGGTAACCGGCAGGGTCAGTTCATACAGCGTGGCGTCGTCTGCGCGGGCGTATAACTGTATTGAGTCCTGATAGAACAGGGGAACGACTTCGCCGTTTTCCAGCGCCTGTTCCGATGCCGGACTGAAAGCCAGTGAGGCGGCAGGGATCACTCTGGGTTCCAGTTTTGCCCCGGCAAGCCAGGCGGCTCTTTCCTCCGGCTTCCTGGCTACAGTTTCCAGTGCCCTGACAATATCAGTTGCCTCATCACTCAGGCCTTCGTCTGATGTAAAAAATAACGGCTCCAGCGCGGCACTTAACCCCGCCAGGGCAAGCGCGATAAAAAGATAAAGGCTCAGGAAAAGGCGGGTCACTTTAATCCCACGCGTCTGCAACGAAGAAGAAGCCTTTACCCCAAATCGTTTTTATACGGTAAGGGTTGCTGGGATTATCGTGAAGCTTTTTCCTGAGCCTCGACACCCGTACGTCAGCGGAACGGTCGAGGCCATCATATTCTCTGCCGATGATCTCTTCGTAAATGGTGTTCCTGTCCACCACTTCAGAGGGGTGACTGGCGAGCAGCCATAGCATATCGAATTCGTGACTGGTCAGGGTGATTTCTTCACCGTGTAATAATACCTGTCTGGCCGCTTTGTCGACGGTAAGGTTTCCATAAGTCAGAACCGGTTCTCGACCTGCTTCATTGAGCCGTCCGGCAGATTTGATACGACGCAGGAGTGCATGAACACGCGCAAGCAGAACTCTGGGTTCAATGGGTTTGGTGACATAATCGTCTGCGCCGATTTCCAGTCCCAGCACCTGGTCGAAGTCATCATCCCGGGCGGTCATAAACAGCAACGGGCCTTCATAATGACGTCTCAGATGCTTGCAGAGTGTAAAGCCATCATCACCCGGTAACATCACATCCAAAATGACCAGTGACGGCTTTTGCAGCTTTACTGTTGAAATAAGCTGACTACCGTCAGCCATTGCAGTAACGTCAAAATGATGCTGCTGAAGAAAATCTTTGACCAGCGTGCGTAAACGGGCGTCATCTTCCACCAGGACAATATGTGACATCAGAACAGACTCCATGGATCACGAACCCGTTTTCGCTTTTCTTTTTGTTTCCATTTCACCAGCAATTTTTGGGAATAGACAACATCGCCACGGGTATTTTTTATAAAAATCCAGCTGTCCTGCTTTAGCAGGACAGTCTGAGGCGGCAGGATCCCTGTACCGCAGAAAAGCTGCTTCTCATCTGCATAAACACAAAATTCATTATCAACGGCATGCTGTGGTACATGAATAGTGATGCGCATTTCACAGGGCTCTGTTTGTTGTTCTCCAACACATATCTGGGGCATGATCTCCCAACTTTCTCCCTGTGCCGTGTTGCAGAGCAGAAAAGTAAGTAGAAATAATATTGTTATGATCTTCCCTGACACACCCGGCTCCGCTAAAACTGGTATGTCAGGCCGGTGAAGACCGTGAGAATATCATGACCGGTCAACAACGGGCTTTCCGTAACCGCGTCGGGAAGATACTGATAACGGGTAAAGGCCAGTAAGCCCCAGTGTTTGTTAAACTGCCTGGTTACCGCTACATTGACACCCGGCCTGAATCCGCTGCCGGCACTGTACCAGAGCCGCTTATCTGGAGTGTCCTTTCCATCAATACCATAGTAATAGTCGTTAAATGTCCTGTTGTTCCATACCAGTTGCGGACTGATACTGAACAGCCATTTCTGCCAGCGGTGACTGAAACGCCAGGCAATACGGGCCTTTACACCCTGGTGGATCCCTGCGATGTCTTTCTCTACAGAAAATTGCCACTCGTTGGCTGGTGAGCTTCCGGCGTGGAGCCGTACTCCTGCATGTCCGCCATTTCTGCGATCTGCAATACTGTCTACGTTGATCTCTGTATTGGCTTCGGCGGCGGGAGTGACAGCAAGCTGCTCACGGGAAAACAGCTCTGCCGGGGTGGCATCGAAACCTTCATAGGAAAAGAAAGGACGGGCTTCACGATCGATAACCAGATAGGCATCAACAGACAAAACCGGCTGGTTGCTTTGCCATTGATAACCGAGTTCAAAATTATCAAAATAAAAGGACTCAGCGTACCAGGCTATATCGCCAATCAGAACGAGTGACTGTGTACTGCCGCCCCTCAATGGATTAGTCCGGCCGCCAGCACCAACAGCCGCGGCTACCCGCCACTGACCAGTATCAATGCATTCACCTTTACTGTTGCATCCGCTCGCTGCGAGGGCCGGGCCTGTGAAAAGGGTGCAAATAAGAATGAACAAACGAATTTTCAACAAACAAAACTCTTCAGGTGACGTACCGGTAATCTGATGCAGCCAACAGATTAGCCTGCCGGCGGATTGCAAGAAAGGGGCAGTTACAATTTAAAACAAATCTGTACGCTTTGGATCTGACGAAGTGTGTCAGGGCAGGTATGCTGGCTGCACATTTTCTCAAACAGAATTAACAAGTGGTTTACATCGTCAGTAAACGTTACGGGATAGTTCGGGAAAATCACTGAAAAGAATATTAAATAATACTGAATTGCTTTTGCCGGCTGTCAATTTTTTGCAATCTGTGGTACATATACTTTTGTCTGAGTTGACAGTTATCTTTTTAATCTGTCTCCCGGTCGAAAAAGACAAAAAAATAACAAGTCCATAGGCATTTCTGGTTTGTATTAAGAGGTAACTGATTACCCGGCTAAGCATTTCAGAGATTGACCTGACGAATCCATCTCAATTTGTTTGTATAGACACAATACAAGTATGTGATTCAGGGAAATGTCAAAATTAATGGATAAGATTGAATTTATTGGGGTTCGCGCGTGAGTAATGTGATTTCAGTCCGGCAACAGTTCCGGCGGGTACTGAGTACTGATCCAAAGGATGCTATACCAGCAGTGTTGTTCAGCCTGATGGTGGCCACTATCGTATTTATCGGTGAGCCGCCATATGCACTGGCTAAAGAGCCTGATTTAGAAAAAACAGCACAGACAGAGAGGCATTGTCCTGACAATCTTCCCTGCCAGACAATGAAAAACCGGAGTTAAAGCTCCGGTTTTTTGTTTAAGACGAACATCTCCGGCAACAACCGGAAAGCATCAGGGGGTCTTTATGATGCCGGTTGCCCCAGCTCTGCCACTGTTGCTGAAATCATCATATTTTCCCCGCCACGGCTGACGTTCAGTTCGAGTGTTGTACCGGGATCTGTTTCGGCAATCATATCCAGTGTTTTCGATGCACTTTCCAACTGTATGCCGTCAATGGCCAGAATCACATCTCCGGCCCGCAAACCGGCCTGATCTGCAGGGCTTCCGTTGGCTACTGCCGTGACTTCAATACCGGGCGTTCCACGATATTCGCTTCCAAGGAAGCCCAGTTGTCCACGGATCACCTTGCCATTCTGGATGATGTCATCCATTACCCGTCGCGCCAGTTCATAAGGGACAGCAAAGTTGATACCGTCCACGTTACGCACGCCGTTACGGGAATCCCTGACCTGGAAGTTGGCGTTGGTAATGCCTACCAGAGTACCGTTGCTGTCAACCAGTGCGCCGCCGGAGTTACCCTGATTCAGTACCGCATCTGTCTGAATAAAATCGACGTAATTAGACAGTCCGTTGCGTCCTGCGCGGCTGACAATACCATGGGTAATAGTTTGACCGAGATCGAAAGGGTTGCCGATGGCCATGACCATGTCGCCTACGTGCAAATCAGGCTCGTCCATCTGAGGAATAACATGCAGGCTGTCCGCATTCACTTTAAGCACGGCAAGGTCAGTAAGCTGATCAGTACCAACAATCTGGGCTTCCAGAACCCGTCCGTCCTGCACAGCAACAAAAATGCTGTCGGCATTTTCAACGACGTGGTTACAGGTTAACAGATACCCATTTTCTGTCATGATGACGCCGGAACCCAAACTGGCCCGTTCACGTGCACGGTTACGGAAAATACCGGTGTCGTTTTCAATGCTTACACTATAGATGTTTACAACAGCAGGCGCGGAGCGGCTTAATGCAGTGTAATGAGATTGCCTTGCCGGACGGGTAGTGTTACCGGAGAAAAAGTTGTCACCAAAGCCTGTACCGCTTCTTAAATCCGGCATGAAGACCAGCATAAGCGCTGCTACTACAAGGCCCAGTACGATAGATTTGATGATAAATAAAAAGAATTGCTTGCCTGCCACGCCTGACTCATTCCATTTTGCCTCTTAACATTATGAACGAGGCGGGGTTCATTAATGTTAAGGATATCACCTAAATGATTGAATACCAATCAGGTCATCGGTTTAGCAAAAACAAAACGGGCCGGCAGTATTCTCTGCCGGCCCGCTATATCTTCACTGCATTTTTATTGCTTAGCGAATGACCAGATAAATGGTGGCAGTGCCCCGCCTGACATTCAGCGCAATGACATTTTCACCGGAATCATCCAGTTTCTCACGGAATTCCGCGACAGTGGTCACCCGTTGGCGGTTAACACCAATGATCACGTCTTCAGGCTGAAGGCCAATGCGTGCTGCAGGCGTATTGCGCTCGATTTCAGACACTTTCACGCCGTCGTTGCCGGCTTCGTCTTTTCCGTTCACCAGTGTTGCACCTTCCAGCGCAGGGTGAATAGTTGCGGCAGTCACTTTGCTGTCAGCAGCATCGTCGAGCACCACGTTCACGGTTTTTTCTTCGCCGTCACGAATAATCGTCAGATCAACTTCAGCGCCGGCACCCATACTGGCAATTTTGGCAGCCATTTCACGGAAACTGTGAAGACCACGACCATTCACTTCAGTGATAATATCACCGGCTTTCAGGCCGCCTTTTTCAGCCGCAGACTCCGGCGTTACTTCACGAACAAAGGCACCGCGGTTAGCACTTACGCCCATCGCTTTTGCCAGTCCGGCATCCACATCATTGCCGGTAATTCCCAGCAGTCCGCGACGCACTTCACCAAACTCGGCAATCTGATCCACGAGGTTTTTCATCATATTGCTTGGAATAGCAAATCCGATACCTACGTTGCCACCGTTAGGCCCGAAAATGGCTGTATTGATACCCACCAGCTCACCACGCAGGTTCACCAGCGCACCACCGGAATTACCACGGTTGATGGCAGCATCGGTTTGGATGTAGTCTTCATAACCGCCAATGTTCAGGCCGGAGCGGCCCATGGCAGAAATGATACCGGAAGTAACGGTTTGTGACAGACCGAACGGATTACCGATAGCTACTACATAGTCGCCCACGCGCATCTCATCTGAATCTGAAACAGGTAATGCCGTGAGTTTTTCCGCTTCAATTTTCAAAAGTGCGATATCACTTTGTTCATCAGCACCCAGCTTTTTGGCCTTAAATTCGCGGCCGTCACTCAGTTTTACGGTAATCTCGTCGGCGTTTTCAACGACATGGTTATTCGTTACTACGTAGCCTTTTTCCGAGTCGATAATGACGCCGGAACCTAACCCTTTAAAAGGTCTTTCCTGAACCTGCTCCTGCGGGCCGCCAAAGAAGTAGCGGAACATTTCCGGTACCTGCCGCGTGGCAGTTTGAGTACCTTCAACGGAAATGCTCACCACAGCCGGCATGGCTTCTTCAAGCATGGGTGCCAGTGAAGGCACTTCCTGTTTCTTATCATCGCCGAAGAAAGGTAACGCAGCGCCTGCCGTGGCAGACATACCCAAAGTACTGGCGACAACACTGGAGACAACCAACATCTGGCGTAGAGATTTCTTCATATTCGCTTACACTCCTCATGTTTCATGCGATATGGTTACTATCACTGACAGACTCAGGTAAGTGAGAAAAAGTTCCTGAATCAGTCCTTTTCTGCGGTAGAACGACCGGCGTTGCCGACAAACAAACCGGAACTTGCGTTAGCAAAGTCTTTAGGCTGAGTGTCAGAAACCGGTGCAGGTTTGGACTTTTCTCTCCCCTGCATATTGTTACGTAAATAGGTAGTAGCCTGCTCACCATAGAAAGGTACGCCCGGCGCATCACCGTCTTCGCCCTGAGTAAGCAAGGTTTCATAATCAGCAACCTGTTGCTTCAATGCCTGGCATTGCTTTTCAATAGACTCAACCGCCTGACGGGTTTGGTGAATGTGATGTGTCGCTTGCTGTGACATCAGTTCCTTAATGTTTTGCTCTGCCTGTTTTGCCGAACCGGAAGCGCCGTCACGGGTATACATATAGCGGGCAACAAAGAAGCCGATAATCAGGCCCGCAATCAGCAGGGCAACAGGAATTAAAACGTCCATTCATTTCTCCAAAAATCTCTGTGTTCATAACTATTTGAGTTAAGCACAGTAAAACAATCACTCATGCCGACTATAGCAAGTAATGAGCGTGAATGCGCATTGCGAATTGTTGCAAAATGCGGATAAGACGATAAAGTTTGATTTCGTCGTTTTTTTCGACGATTCAAAGCAAATCATTGCCTGTAAACCTTATCTGCAGCCCGGCATTGCGTTATGATAGTGTCTTATTCAGGTTTATACGGTATTTGGTTTTACTTCGACCAATACCACCCCGCATAACACACAGCGCTGCGATTCTACCTGTATTTATACGGAATTTAAGATCAGATTTTGTTTTTTCAAGGAGGTCGGTGCAGCGGACCTTCTGCCTACCTTCTATCGGGAGTAGTTTCGGCGATGACGCCATGGGAAAAATATCAGCAAGATTTGCAGTTGCCCACGTTTAAACATGATCCTGCGCAGGAAAATGCAGTCAGAGCGCTTCAGCGGTTATACGATGATCTCATCAAAGCGCCGTCATCTTCCGGATTCGGTGCAAGTATCAAAAAACTGTTCGGCAAGCAGCCAGTATCAAAGCCGGTAACCGGTATTTATTTTTACGGCGGAGTAGGCCGGGGTAAAACGTATCTGGTCGATACCTTTTTTGAATGTCTGCCATTCAGTAAAAAATCACGGGTGCATTTTCACCGCTTTATGCACCGCGTTCATGACGAGCTGAAAACCCTGCCTAATGAACCGGATCCTCTGAAAATTGTGGCTGACAGACTGGCCAGTGAAGCCCGCGTGATCTGTTTCGATGAATTCTTTGTGTCCGACATCACCGATGCCATGATCCTTGGCACCCTGATGGAGGAGTTGTTTTCCCGTGGAATAACCCTGGTGGCGACATCGAATATTGTGCCTGATGAACTGTATAAAAACGGCTTGCAGCGTGCCCGCTTCTTACCGGCTATTGATCTCATTAATAAACACACTGAAGTCATTAATGTGGACAGTGGTATTGATTACCGGCTTCGTACTCTGGAACAGGCAGAAATTTTTCATTCACCGCTGGATGCCGATGGCGATAAGCACCTGCATGAGTATTTTGAGCAACTGGCACCGGAAAATTATCAGACCGGCGAGATGATAGAGGTGAACAACCGTAAAATACCTACCCGCCGCAGTGCTGAAGGGGTGTTGTCAATCGAGTTTTCCGCACTTTGTGAAGGGCCGCGCAGCCAGAGCGACTACATTGAACTGAGCCGCTGTTATCATTCGGTGCTGGTTGCCAACGTGAAGCAAATGGGAGCAAATAACGATGACACCGCCCGCCGCTTCATTGCGATGGTGGATGAATTCTACGAACGCCACGTTAAACTTATAATGACCGCCGAGGTGGGACTGGAGCAGCTGTACACTGAAGGCCGGCTGAATTTTGAGTTTCGCCGTTGCCTGAGCCGCCTGAAAGAAATGCAATCCAGAGAATATTTGGCGCGGGAACATTTGCCCTGAGTTGGCGGGAACGCAAAACTGTTAACTCAGCGGCAAAGCCGGTAAACTGCACGACAATTTTTAAACTGTGCCTGAATTTTTTCACGGGCATTGTCAGATAAAAGTACGATACAGAGACCTAAGATGGGCAGAGCATTTGAAGTAAGAAAGAACGCCATGGCCAAAACGGCTGGCGCAAAAACCAAAGTTTATTCTAAATACGGTAAAGAAATTTACGTGTGCGCGAAGAACGGTGGTCCTGACCCGGATACCAACCTGTCGCTTAAGCGTCTGATGGAAAAAGCGAAAAAAGATCAGGTACCTGGCCACGTTATCGAAAAAGCCATTGATAAAGCTGTAGGTGGTGCCGGTGAAGATTTCGTGCCTGCACGTTACGAAGGCTTCGGTCCGGGTAACTGCATGGTGATTGTTGACTGTCTGACTGACAACAATAACCGCACAATTACCGACGTTCGTAATTGCTTCACTAAAACTAATGCCAAAATCGGTGGTCCCGGTGCAGTAGCTCACATGTTCGATCATCAGGCGATTTTCCAGTTTGCCGGTGATGATGAAGATGCTGTGCTGGAAGTATTAATGGAAGCCGATGTAGACGTGACTGAAGTGGAATGTGAAGACGGTAAAATTACTGTTTATGCACCCCATACAGAATTCTACAGTGTGAAAACCGCTTTGACTGAAGCGTATCCTGATACCACATTAGATGCCGAAGAAATCAGTTTTATTCCGCAGACTGAAATAGAGATCAGCGAAGAAGATATGCCTATGTTTGAGAAATTCATGGACATGCTGAACGACTGCGATGACGTGCAGGACGTTTATCACAACGCCATTACGCCGAACTAAGCTGTACAGAACAATTTAAAAAGGACTTCCGTTTGAAGTCCTTTTTTTGTTTGTGAATAAGCATTATTGTCGCTTACGTGTAAAAACTTCTGTAGAATGCGCGCCGGAGCTGGCCTGGCAATCGCTGCTCTCGCAAGAGAGGGGAGGAAAGTCCGGGCTCCACAGGGCAGGGTGCCAGATAACGTCTGGGCGGCGTGAGCCGACGACAAGTGCAGCAGAGAGTAAACCGCCTAAGCGCGTAAGCGCCGGTAAGGGTGAAAGGGTGCGGTAAGAGCGCACCGCGCCACTGGTAACAGTGTGTGGCATGGTAAACTCCACCCGGAGCAAGACCAAATAGGCCTTCTATACGTGCGGCCCGCACGGAAGGCGGGTAGGTTGCTTGAGCCTGTGAGTAATTGCAGGCCTAGAGGAATGATTGTCCACGACAGAACCCGGCTTACGGCCAGCTCCCATTTCTAAAAACTCCAAAAAAATCTTTCAGATCCTATCCCGTTGAATTGGCTGGTTTTCGGTCGATGTTTCATAATAAAGTATCAGTTAAGATAATATTTACCTGTAGAGAACTAATACAAATCGCGCTTTAATACGTAGGCATCGGGACAAATTAATTTGCAGGACAGAATAGCCAGAGGTTATCTGAAGCAAATTATTACAATAGGTATTTACCCATAAGGAGATCTCATGGGACAGGCAAAGTTAAGCATTCTCGCTACCGCAGTTGTGTTGGGATTAACCGGTTGTGGTGGTTCAAGTTCAAGTGTTGATGATACCCGCGAACCGACAAATACCGCGCCGGTTGCCGAAGCCGGCAGTGCGCAGGACGTGGCGACAGGCACCGAAGTTTCTCTGTCAGGCGCAGGCAGCTCTGATGCCGATGGTGATTCTTTAACATACACGTGGGCATTTACATCCGTGCCTTCAGGCAGTGATGCAACCCTATCCGGCGCGTCCGCTGTTTCTGCTGCATTCACACCGGATGTAGACGGTGAGTACATCGTTTCTCTGATAGTTAACGACGGCACAGTAAACAGTGCTTCCGACACTGTCGTGGTAACTGCCAACGCTGCGAATACCGCGCCGGTTGCTGATGCCGGTGCCGATCAAAACGTTCCGACTTCTTCAGTTGTTACTTTAAATGGTGGAGACAGTACAGATGCAGATGGCGACAGTCTGACTTTCAGCTGGTCGTTTTCTTCCCAACCTGCCGGCAGCACTGCTGAGTTAAGTAATGCTGCGTCTGCATCACCTACCTTTACTCCGGATGTTGACGGTGAATATACCATTGCTCTGACAGTCAACGACGGCACTACAGACAGTGAAAGTGACGACGTTATTGTCACCGCCAGTACCGAAAATTCTGCGCCTGTAGCAGAAGCCGGTGCTACTCAGAACGTTACACTGGCAACCCTGGTAACATTAGACGGTTCCGCCAGTAGTGATGCTGATGGTGATACACTGACTTATTCCTGGACCATTGCTTCAGCACCTGAAGCTAACACCGCAGTACTTGGCGGAGCAACGACAGCTGCCCCGACCTTTACGCCGGATGCAGAAGGTGAATATGTTGTTTCACTTATTGTAAATGACGGCACGGTTGATAGTGCTGAAGATAGTGTGACTATTAATGTGGCGAGTGGTAACTCGGCACCTGTAGCGAATGCGGGTGAAGATCAGAATGTTGCAACTGGCGATACTGTTCAACTCGACGGTGCTGCAAGTACTGACTCGGATAATGATGCATTAACTTACGCATGGAGTTTTGTTTCAAAACCCACAGACAGTACAGCGACACTAAGTGACGATACTGCTGCAGATCCTACATTCACTACAGATTTGGCGGGTAGCTATGTGTTGTCGCTTGTGGTTAACGATGGCACGGTCAGCAGTGCTGCAGACAACGTGCAAATTGAAGCCGTTGATCCACGGGTGAGATTATTCCGCAAGAGCGGTTCGTCGGATACATATAATGAGTTCAGCGTAAGCTCTCAGTTTGCCGGTAACTTCTCCCGTGAAGTCTCTGATCCGGCTCCTGAGTCTGTTACTCTGGTTACCCTGAAGTTGCTTGCCGAAGGTGGCGATTTCACCGTAACAAATGTGTCAGCCTCAGATTCACGAAACGTAGTTGTCCCATTCTTTAGTGGTATCGAAAATGGTACGGTACTGACTAAGGGCACCGAAGTGATTGTGACTCTGGACTCTCCGCCTACAGGTGGTCAGGCAACCTCATTGACCTACACATTTGAGATTGAAGAAACAGGCGAAACATTCCTGGCGGTATACCAGTTCAGTACCACTACACCATAATGTGATACTCACTGAAAAACTAACAAAAATGCGCTCTTATGAGCGCATTTTTTATTGGAAGCGTTTGTGATGAATCGTGTTGTCGTTTGCGCTGTTGAGCATGAAATCAGGTACTGAACGATAGCCGGGTGAACTGTTTGCACCGTTGTTTTGTTGTGCACTGTGCCAGCTGAATTGGAATAATGTCATCTTTCCATCCTGACCGGATGCGATAATAACCGGCGTTTTCTTTGTCAGTGCGCCGCAACTTTCCGTAATTAAATCCTGAACCTTTTCTTCAATAACGGCTTGTAACGAGGTATTAAGGAACACGGCATTACATACATTAACCTGTGCGGCTAATGAAAGTGCACTGGTGGCACTGAGAGGCATAACACGGCTGGTCAGTCGCAAAGGGTCATTGTCTTCAGTGGCTCTCAGTTCATTTATCCAGTCGATATTCACCGGGAGCCAGTGGATGTCGTGCTGAGACGGGGTTAACTGCCGGCAGGTTTGTTTGACTGTGCTCATAAGATTGCCTGCAAACGCCCTGTGATGCTCACCAAAACCGTGAATAACAACTGCTATGACGTGGTTTGACATCTTGTCCTCTCTGACATTCTTATTTATTTAAAGTGTTTATGCAGATACCAGTGAGCCATTCAGGGGTTTTCTCTCACACTTTTTAAGAATAAATCTCATTAATTTTCAAATAATCAATGGTGGTTGAAATTTGTGCTTTCTCTGCAGGTTTTGTGTTTCAATGGCTTAGCTGACACAAGATAGCCTTATTGTGTTTTTTTTCTTATATATAGATTGCTGTAAATAAGCCTTTAAGAAGCGGTCGCGATCTGCGATAGGCATTGATTTAACTGGCGTTAGCCGATATGGTTGGAAGCACAAAAGCAATAAAGCACTCAAAAATTTTTACCCGGATTAGGAACACCCGTGACGCACCCCGCCGCACTTATTGAACGCATCGTTCAGGGTGATAAAAATGCAGAAAGGCAGCTCGTAGAAAATTACTATCAGGGGCTGCTTTTTATTTTATACCGACAAACCGATTCATTATCGCTGGCTGAAGATCTCACTCAGGATACATTCGTCGTTGTTCTCAGAAAATTGCGGGACGGTGATCTCCGCAATCCGGATGCGCTGTCTTCTTTTATTCGCCAGACAGGCATTAATACGCTGATTGCCTACCGGCGTCTGCAAACCCGCAGACAAACTGATGTTTCCGATCTTACCGATACGTTTGCTGCGCAAAACCCGACTTTGCTGCACCAGCTGCATGAGCGTGATGCGTCAAATCTGGTTCTCCGGGTGCTAAATCAGTTGGGTACAGAAAGAGACCGGGAAATTCTCAGTCGTTTTTATCTGCATGATGAGGACAAAAGCACGATTTGCGACAGTCTGGATTTGACGCCTGCTCACTTTGACCGTGTATTATTTCGTGCAAGACAGCGTCTCAGACAACTTATCGAAGGTGATGATGAAGCTGCTTCCAATGTCAGGCAGATTATCGATGGTGTCATCGTGCTGATGCTGCTTGCGCCGGCAGGCGGGCAGAATGCTTTTTCTTCGCAATTTATCTCTTTTACGGAAGAGGTGAGAGTTTCCGTCTCTCACAAGCACTCTAATGGACAGAATGGCCGGATACCACAATCAGGCCAAAAAACTGACCAGGCCTTTTATGTCTGAAAAATATAATGATGAATTCACCCGGCGTTATCTTGCTAAGCAGCTGACTCCTGATGAAGAAATTGCCTTTGAAGTTGCTATGCTCGATTCAAATGAGCTGACAGAACAAGTGATACTTAGCCAGTCACTAAGTCAGGCTGTACCTGATGTGGCCGTATTACCTCAGAAAGTCAGAAAGACAGCCTCGTTGCCAGCATGGGGAGCTTTTGCTCTCGCCGCCGGAATCTCAGCCTGGATTTGGCTACCGGCAGCTCTGGTAACATCCGGACCGGAAGTGAGTCCGGCAATTGTTTATCTTGAAGATTTTCGTAGTCACGTGACTCAACCTGTGACTTTACATTTCAATGACGGTGAGCAATTTAAAGTCATCGTCAGTGATGCACCGCCAGACTTTAGCGGCTCTGTTTTCGCTCTTCTTACCAGTGCAAAGGGAGAGGAAATTGAGTCGCGGCTATTGAAGCCGAATGACAATAATGAAATCACGCTGGTTATCCGTGCCGGAGATATTGTTAACGGAAATTACCAGCTGATTCTGTCCCGTCATGGCGGCAATAATGATAATACTGAGATCAACCGGTTCTCCCTGGAAGTAAAAAAGGACTAAAAAATGGGTGGTGAAGATAGGGACTATCTTTTCGGAAAAACACGGATGCCGCTGCCTGATAAAGAGGAAATTGCAGAGATGGTGGCTGCAATTATCCCCTGGTCCGATCCCATTTCCGAAACGCCTGAGGCTCCTTACACCTCTGCTGGCATGCAAGCGTTACTGACACCTGCCAGTGAAAACCTTGTTCACCCTCCGGAGCAGGCAGAAAGCGAAAAAGTTGTCAAAATTCCTCTGAATCCCGGTAAGTTACCGGCAGGCTTTACTTATTGGGGGCAGTGGATAGCCCACGACATTATTTCACCCACTCATCCGGCACAGAATCACTATTCATCAAGGCAAGTCTCTCCGGCATTGAATATGGACAGCCTCTACGGTGAATCAGGGGGCTTACCTCCGCACTGGCTTACCGATGAGCAGGGCTTTTTCAGATTGCCTGACAATGACTGGGACTGTTTGCGTGATAATTGCAATACGCCCCTGCTGTTTGAACCCCGTAATAATGACAATACGATAATTCTTCAATTTCACAGCCAGTGGCAGCGCATTCACAACCGTATACTGGGAAGCTTATGTCAATCGCCGGAGCAAGCGTTACCTCACCTCTGCGAGGACGTATCCAGGTTTCGTAAAGCGCAACAAATCACTGTCGCTTTGTTTCACCATCTGGTTATTCATGAATGGTTACCTGCTATTCTGGACCGGCAAGTTTATGACTATTACTTTTCTGAACAGCCGCCCGCTGTCACCATACTCGGGAGCGACGAATACATATCAAGAGTGCCCTATGAATTCAGTCACGCTGCGTTTCGTTTCGGACACAGTATGGTGCGCGAAACCTATAAACTTCGTGGAAATGACAGTTTCACATTACATGCACTGCTGACTCATCAGGCTGAAAGAGGAAAGGCCATTCCGCCCATTGACTGGTCATTGTTTTTCGGCGAGTTTGCTCAGGAAGTTCAGCCTATTAACTTAATTGTAGTGTCCGGCATGGGTGGGATACCGGTTTCCCGTAATATCGCAGAGCGTAATATTGCCGCTGGCATGAAAGCAGAATTAATGACTGTTCAGGAGTGTAAACAGTATCTTGAGGGAGAATACCCTGAACTATTTAAGGGTTGCGGATTGACTATGAACGACAGCGAGTCACTGCTGACAGAGTTGAAGATGGATCCGATGAACCAGGCATCACTGTTTTATACCCTTCACAGGGAAAACCGCCTTCCGCTCTGGCCATTTCTGCTGGCCGAATCTTCCGCTCAGGAGGACAATCCGGGGCACAGAATGGGAAAACTGGGCAGCGTAATCATCGCTGATGTATTACTGCATGCCATCAATGCTGCGAAAAAACAGTTATTCCCATTGAAAGAAACACAACAAGAACTCGCCATCTGTCTGGATCAGTTCAGCAGGCAATGTGGCGTAGAAAACGCAGCATCTCTTACTATGTCTGCAATTTTATGTAAAAAGGAGTAAACCACCGTGGAGTCTTTGAAGGACGGATACTGGCAAACCAGTAAAGCCGGCGTCAACTATGTTAATCACCGCACAATTGTCCCTTCTTTAAGTAGTTATCACCCTGAAGGGCTGGGACAAAACTATCCGGTAAAGTTCATCTTTGATGAGAAAAAAGGCACTTACCAGGTGGTTCTTGGCGGGTTATGGAATGGTACCGCGCAAGCTATTATGAAACTAAGCGAATTTAAGGTTATTGATAAATCGGGTATTTTTATTTCTAACACGATTCCTTTAGATGCCGCGCAAGGCACCGATGTGGCAGGTTTCAAATCGGTACGGGTATCAATTGTTGCCTATGAATATGAGCATGAAGAAAAAACGGTACGGGAGTACACGTCAACACTTGCCTGGTTGAGAGATGGCCCGGCGGTCAATGACGGTGATCCGTCAGAGCTCATTCTGACAAGCTATCGCTGGAAACACGACGACTGAAAAAACGGCAGGAACTGACGAATGCGTTTTTCTACAAGGAATTCATTTATTGCAGGTATGCTCCGCAGAGCAGGCCTTGCAGCACCGGTCTTCTTTGTATTTGCGACGTCAGTTTTTGCTTCTTCTTCAGCTCCGCACACGTTGTGTGATGAACCGGCCGGATGGGCTGCGCTTAATCAGGTTTACGGGCAGGATGGCGTTTTCTTTCAATGTACCGGCCTTTCCGCGTCGGCATTAAACGTTAATGACGTTCAGCAGGCCTCTTTGTTGGCTTTGCTGGCTAAGTTTGATACCGGGTATGTTCAACAAGGCCTGTCGCTGCCTGATGACTTAGCGGATCAAATCGGGGCGCAGTCTGTCAGTAGTAATGACCCTTACTATCATGAGTGGTTGATAAGAAATCTGCTGATAAAACTGGAAAATATGGCCTACAGGGAAGCAGCTTCGCTTGCGGCGGAAGCTATTTCACGGGATGTTTTCGCCGGGTCTGCTTATGAAAACACAGTCAGGCTGATATACCTTCAAAGCACGTTTTCTATAGACCAATACGATAAAGTGAAGCAGATTTGTACTTCCCCGGATCTGCTGGCCAGCGTCAAAAATAATCAGCAGGAAGCTGTATTCTACGGGTTTTGTGGCTTTAATGATGTACTGTCTGAGGACTCGTCAGTCAGAGAGTCCGGATACGCACAGTTGCAACTTGGTAGCGCGAGGATAATGGCTGATACCGATCCTCATCTTTGTGCACAAATCAAAAACGGTCTGGCGAGTTATTATCAGTCGGTAGCAGATTTGCCCCGCACTGAACAGTTTCTGGAAGAGGGTATTGCCTGTTTACCAGCTCCGGAAAATTTGCAACAGCAGGAGATGCAGGACGATCTCACCAATAATCTGGCATGGGTATACCGGCATCAGGGGAAGCTGCCTGAGTATCTTGCCACGCTCAGAGAGTCGGTTTACCGCCATACTTATAATCTGGCACCGGAGAAGCTTATCGTCAGCTATGCTAATCTGGGCAGGGCTTATATGCTGGTGGGAGATATTGAAAAATCTGAACGATATTATCAGCAGGTATTGCAGGTAAGTAATGCAGAAAACTTCACTACCGATTTCGTGGATACACTTATATCTCTTGCCGGCATCGCGATTTCGAAAAATGATCTGGCATCCGCTCAAAGTTGGCTGGACGAACTGGCTCCTCTGCAGCGCACCAGACTTCAGGAATCACGATACGAGGTTTTATTTGCAAGAATAAGAGCAAGATTGTCGCCTGCAGAATTTGACGAAGATGCCTGTGTAAGAGCATTAGGGCATCTCACCGGCCAGTATTCTGTGACTCAACGTTCACAGCTGATGAGTGACTGGCTGGAGGTGCTGTTACTGGTTAAGCGTTACGGGATGGCTAAAACACTGATAGAAGACATCAGCCAGCATCGCCGGATGACATTGTCAGTGAGTCTGGCGCTTGCGAATGCCAGAATGACTCTGTTAAAGGCCGGGGGGAGCGAGCATCTTCCTGAAATCGCCGGCATTTTTTACGATGCATTCGCCAGTATTACGGAAGCTTCAACAAAATTCAGCAGTAATGAAACCGGTATGAGCTGGTTAAGTCAGTCCCGCAGACTGATCAACAATTACTTATCGGCCATTCTGCCTTCAGACGATGAGCGCATTATAGAGGAAGCTTTGTTTATCTCTGAAAGGTTCTCCGCGATTGTTTTCAACCGGCACAGAATGGCCCTGGCCAGCCAGAGTTATGAAAAAGTGGATGAGACATTGCAAAGCGAGTGGATGTTGGCAAACGCCGCTATGCCTGACCCTCAACCTTCAGCAGATAATGATGATAAGCAATTTCTCAAAGATAAACTCTGGGAGCGTGTTCAACTGGCCGGCCAGCAAAGGGAGCTTAGTGATAGTGAGCCTGTGCAGACATTCTCGTTAGATAAAATCCGTCAGAGCCTCGGAAATAAGCGGGCTATCCTGAAAATTTTTGCACTGGAGAATAAGAGTTGCGCCTATCTTATTTCAGGCCCTTACATAGAACAACAATGTGCATTCAGCCCGGATGCGCTGACTGCGTGGATAAGCGGCAGGCTGACGGAGTATCATGGCTTTAAAACCCTGTATTTACTGCCTGAAGGGCCGTGGAGAAATAGTTCTTTTGCCGCTTTGAATGATAAAACCGGAACCCGTTATCTGGGGTTTGAAATGGGGATCGTCAGGATCTTGTCTCTGATGGACTATCAGAGCGCCAGAGATGAAAACAGCGCCGCCGGTAATATTGTTGCTTTTACCAATCCCTCGAATCCGTCACCTGAATATATGTCTGACAGTGAGGCAATGCAGTGGCGCGCAGGGTTTCCTCCATTACCATGGACAGCGAGAGCAGCAGATGTACTGGCAACTTCCTTTCCTAAAGTCCCCTTACAAGTGTTTACCGGTGATGATGCAACAAACGAAAGCATCACTTCCGCGGCTGCTAGAGATGCTTCCTTATTGCATGTAGGCAGTCATGCCTGGTATTCGCCGGAGTCGCCGGAAACCGTGGGGCTGGTTACTGCAACAGGCGATGAAAATGAACATCAGGGCTATATCTCCTATGAAAATCTGTTCTCTCATGTTTTTCACAACCGTTTAGTGGTTATCAGTGCCTGTGAAACGGAAATGGGCAAATCCTATCAGGGGATCGGGATGAGAAGTTTAAGCCACGGATTTCTCTATCAGGGGGCCGGAGCAACCATTTCAACGCTCTGGAAAGTGCCGGACCGGGCAACAGCTGAATTTATGCAATATTTCTATGTTTCTTTGGCCGGTAACGGAGGCGACATCGCGGATGCCATGCGAAATGCCAGGGTGCTGCTGGCGTCAAAGCGTCGATTCCGCGATCCGAGATATTGGGGGGCCTTCGTATTTACTGTTACCGGTCCTGACTACGAATTCCTGTCATTAGAGCATTAATCTGCTTTTATTCCGGAGCCCGGTACGGCAAACTTTTCGCACAGTACGAAAGCTGCTGTCAGTACCGTTATAAACAGCAAAGGCAGGAAGTATATTCCTGCATTAGTATCATAAGCGGCCTGAATTAAATAAGTCGCTATCGCTGCCCTGCAACCTGTCAGCAGGCCATTGAAAGCACAATCTACAGGCCTGAAAATCCGCCAGAGCATGTACCCCAAAGGCATCGCCAGTATCAGGAAACCCACAATACCTGTTGTCGCCATGGTTTCGAGGTAGTCATTGTGAGCCCGCTTAGACATCTTAGAAATGCCCAGTGCCATCGGTTTGTAGACATGCTGAATATAAGGGTAAGTACCGGGACCTGTGCCTGTCACCGGATGATCACTGATAACACTGATAGCAGTATTTCTGAGGTGCATTCTGCCATTGTCGGCCATTTTCTGGTGAGCAAAACGGTCATATACCGATGACTGCATGAAAAGAACAGCAGCTGCGAGTAACATTACCGCACCGGCAGCAATGCGCTTTACAGACAACCATTCTTTTACAAGTGATTTATGACGCAGCAGGAACATTGCGCCGGCGAGTCCTGACCCGCCGGCTAAGGCGACAATAACGCCACGACTGCTGGTATTGATAAGGGTAAGAGTAAGCACTATCAGAGTCAGAATCAGCGTTACAGTAACCATTCGGGTGCGGCGGCCCCTGATATTATCGGCCAGCACACCTGCAGAAAGTGCAATACCAAAAGCAATGTAAAGTGCATATTGGTTTTTATAGCTGAAGGTCCCTCTTATGCCGTCTTGCCACTTCAAATCCCATGGCGGAATGTTACCCACCAGTTCAAATTGACCTCCACTGAAGAAATTGAGCAAAGAATACAGTGCTGTGATGGTGCATCCGGTCACCAGAATAATAATTAGTTTGTGCAATCTCTCTTCAGAATGGCAGAGAAGCCATACCGAAGGCAAAAGTAGTGCTATTCCGAGAAATTTTATCCATTCAATCAGACTGGCCTGATAGTAAACAGACAGCCGTACTTCATTTTCCTGGCCATTTAACGTGTACCAGTGGCTCATGTGAGGGGACAAAAAGTCAGTGACGGTAGCGGGAAGCGGGATCAGATACAAGGCTGCGTATAAAAGCCATGCCGCGAACATTATTAAAACGTAACGGATGCTGCCTTTAAAATGGAATGAGGATGAGAGAACGGAGAGTGCAAAAAAAATACTGATACAAGCCGCGGCAAGCACCTGTTCCCATTTTAAATCAAGTCCGTGAAACCAGGGGAAAACTACAAACAGACTACCCAGTAATACGAGGGCGGCGCGATTTATAAACCTGTTTATCATTGATTTGTACCCGGATTGCCGGTAATCGCTTTTAATTTCGCCGTTGTTGCTCTGTCAGGTGAAATTTTTAAAAAAGGGCGTATCACATTATGGGTTTTCATGGCCTGAAT
Source organism: Alteromonas sp. NFXS44 (assembly GCF_040148705.1). Taxonomy (NCBI): domain Bacteria; kingdom Pseudomonadati; phylum Pseudomonadota; class Gammaproteobacteria; order Alteromonadales; family Alteromonadaceae; genus Alteromonas; species Alteromonas sp. NFXS44. Next base: position 393,391 of record NZ_JAGDEA010000002.1, read on the forward strand.
CAGAATACGTTTCACCGGCTGTTGTCTTAATCCGCTTTGAATAACAGGAAGGGCGAGCTCCTTAATATCTGCAGGTAATTCCTCCCAGTGCGCAATCAGATAGCGACCCGCATTGATTTGCACTTCTTCTTCATTTGGCGCCAGCGGTAGCCATGTGCTGAGTAAATTATGGTATGCGGTGACAGGTTGATCGTTTAAAGATGCATTCGCCATGGAAAGGGCAAATGCCTGATAATGTGCCGGCTGTAGTGCGTGAATTCTGGTGATAAACGCGTTAAAAAACTCCGGCCCGTTGTTTTCACCGCCAACCCGTGCAATCTGCAATTTATGCAGGGCAAGTGAAGCCTGCAGATACGGGATCTCTGCTTCTCCCGGTTGCCGCATTGATAACCCGGTTAATGCTTCGCTGTAGTTTTCAAACGGAATGAGTGAATCTCCGGGACCCGGGAGCGCTGACCGGGACAACGCTTTTTCACCGGAAATCGTTTCAGTCAGTCGGTGTAGTTCGACGTAATCTGACGCTAAAAACAAACACCAGCCGGCAAAAAGTAATGAGCCCGAAGCCAAAATTAGCCTTGTAAGCGATAGGGTAAGCAGCCCGAGTCCTTGATTTTCTTTGTTATCCAGAGTGACCTGATTCAAAATAGGGTACGCCATAAGTAAGACTGATGAGGCAACCGGCGGGATAGCGACCGGTTTACCTGGTATATTTGTATTCTCGCGACTTGTAATCCATAGCAACGAGTATTCCAACTTTCGCAGCCAATGGAAACATTCAAAAGGTGGAGCTTATGTTGAAAGGTATAGGTAAAGAGCAAATGTAATTAAATTACACACTTTATGTCTTTAAGTAGGATCTGTATCCTCAAAGTGTCGCAAAAATTTACACCGATAACATTGAAGCCCCTAAAAAAATGTTTTTAGGAAAGTTGAACATTTGCTCTAACGGCCCTTTAAACACCCAACAATTGTTTCGTGCCAGCTACTTAACGGCAAGTATTTAATTTGAGCCTATCTGTTTTACATTTATAAATGTTTCAGAAAGTAATGCAAAGTGTTTTTGTTTTGTTAATTTTTGGTGCGACTTTCACCATAATGTCAGCATTCTTTACAAACTGAAGTAAAGGTACAAAATCCGGACAGTAAAATAAGATGAAAATGGTCAGTTTCTGATGCTTACATCAATATGTAACAATATCCTGTCAGGTTCACTTTAATATAAATAAGATAATTCACGCGGTTACTTCATGGGTTTTTCACGGAAGAGAGAAATAGCCTTTAATTGAAAAAGTTGGTATTTGTTTTGCTTTGCTTAGACTAATGGAGCAGGCGCATTCACGAGACTTCAAACAAATACCGTGAGTAACCGAATCATAGTTACCCAAAAATTAACGTTACACGCAAGGATGGTTCATCATGGGAAACGGCTTCGTTAGAAACAATATTAATCAATTTGCCGTAGTATACCGCTTTGTTGATTTTCTGATCATTCAGCTCACTTTACTGGCTGCATGTAATCTGTATGGTGTGCCCATTGACGTGCACTATCATTTGCTTGGCCTGATCGGAAGTACTACCTACCTGCTGTCTGCAGAACTGTTCTGGCTGTATCGTTCCTGGCGCTCAGGTACCTCAAAAGAACTGATTTTTTACACAGTTGTAAGCTGGTTTGTCAGTACTGTCGTGGTGCTTTCCTATCTCTTCCTTTCTAAAACGTCTGACGACTATTCCCGCGTTGCGTTGTCATCATGGGTTATCGTTGCCCCTGTTTTCCTGTGCTCCTGGCGTATGTTTATGCGGGCATTTTTGTATCATGTGCGCAAGAAGGGCTTTAACAGCCGCTCTGTTGGCATTATTGGTATGAATGAGAATGCTGTTGCGCTGGCCAATGAGCTGAAACGTAACCCTCATACAGGTTTCAGGATTGACGGTATCTTTGATGATCGTGATACAGACCGTCTGGCTATTCCTGATGGTATGAAAGTAGAAGGCTCAATTAACGACGCCATTGCAGCGGTTAGAAATGGTGAGTTTGATCAAATCTTCATAACATTGCCGATGACAGCCAACAAACGCATTGAACAAATTCTGCATCAGTTGGGCGATACAAACGCTGAAGTTCATTTTGTTCCGAATTTCTTCATGTACAACATGGTTCATTCCCGTCTTTGTAATATTGGTAATTTACAAACAATCAGTGTGTTCGACACACCCATGCGCGGAGCGACAACTGCAATTAAACGTGCTGAAGATATTTTCCTCGCAACGTGCATTCTGGCTGTCATTGCCGTCCCTATGCTATTTATCGCAGCGGCTGTGAAGCTGACATCTAAAGGTCCGGTCATTTTCAAACAGAACCGGTACGGGGTAGACGGGAAGAAAATTAAAGTATGGAAATTCCGTTCTATGACCGTCACTGAAGATGGTGATAAGGTTACTCAGGCAACCAAAGGCGACGCCCGGATTACTAAAGTCGGTGCATTTTTACGCCGCACATCGTTGGATGAATTACCCCAGTTCATTAACGTTTTGCAGGGCTCAATGTCTGTTGTCGGTCCCCGTCCTCATGCTGTCGCGCACAATGAGATGTATCGTAAAACCGTTAAATATTACATGCTGCGTCACAGAATCAAGCCGGGTATCACGGGTTGGGCGCAGGTAAATGGCTGGCGTGGTGAAACAGACACCGTTGAAAAAATGCAAATGCGTGTGCAGTACGACCTGGAATATATTCGAAACTGGTCTTTGTGGCTCGACTTTAAAATTGTTATCTTTACTTTCTTTAAAGGCTTCGTGGGCAAAAACGTTTATTAACGGGTCTTCTCCCGAAGTCAGTTGCAGTAACAGTATCGGATAAACATGTGGACTAAAAGCCTGTACTTTGGCAGGAACATATTTCGGCACTACAGGCTTAGTTTTCTGTTTATCTTCGCCATCCTGATGGCAGAAACTGCTCTTAATCTTGCTATTCCTTATGTTGTTGGTAAACAATCAGCCGCCGCAGTAAACAGCAATTTCACTTCTTTAAACGAACTCACACTTTACCTTGCAGCATGGTGTGTGCTTTTCGCTGTTCAGTCACTCCTGAAATTCTTTTCTACTTACCAGTTGAATGTATTGGGGGCCAGGTTAATGGCCAACCTCAGCTGCAGGTTATATGACCACGTGCAAATCATGCCGATGAAGTATTTTCAGAATACGAATAAGGGCGATGTGTTGTCGCTGCTTACCTACGATTTAGGAACAGTGAGTTATTTCGTTACCAGTGTGCTGACAACCTTACTTCCCAATGTACTGGTGCTGGTGGGAAGTGTGATCATGATGTATCTGATTGAACCACTGGTCGCCGTGCTTATCATCACCCTTGTGCCTCTGGTTTATGTTGTGACCAAGCTGGTTGGCAGGCAGATTCATCCTTTGTCCAAACAAATCGTCCAGAAGCAGGCCGATACTCTGGCGATTGCCAGTGAGAATATCAGCACAATTTCCCTGATAAAGTCGTTTAACCGTGAAGAGGCAGAGTCCAGCAGGTATAAATCTCATACAGGTGAAGTACTGTCATTAAGAACCAGACAATTTCGTTATCAAGCCATGCTGCCGCCGCTGATTCAGTTTCTCGCCTCAGTGTGTATTATCACAATTATCGGGGTATGTTTGTTGCAGTTTAAAGCGGGCAAGATTGATGTATCAGATATTGTCAGTTTGCTTCTTTACGGCATGATTTTTACACGGCCCGTAAGTGCGCTCGCCGGGTTATACGGGCAGACGATGCAGATGAGTGGTGCTTTATCACGTTTACTCGCAATGCACGCTCAGGAAAGGGAGCCTACAGAAACAGGGCTTGCTGAACTGGCTGCAGAAAGAGGCGAGGTGCGATTCGACAATGTCTGTTTCTCCTATCAGGACAATGCAGATATATTGTCGGATATTTCTTTTACATTAAAAGCCGGTGAAACGGCGTTGATAACGGGTGAGAACGGAGCAGGCAAATCTACCTTGTTGCACTTACTCATGCGCTTCTTTGAGCCGTCCAGAGGACATATCAGCATTGACGGACAGGATATATTCAAAGTCAGCACAACGTCAGTGCGGGCTTGTATAGGCCATGTCTCTCAGGATGTCGTATTATGCAATGGCAGCATTCTTGATAACATTACTTACGGTGTTGAGAAACCAGAACCGGATGATATCGATAAGGTATGCAAATTGTCCGGACTTACTCAGATTGTGGCGAAGATGCCGGCAGGAATGAGCACATTAGTCGGCGAGGGCGGAATCAGGTTATCTGGCGGACAAAGACAACGTATCGCTCTGGCCAGAGCATTACTGAAGCGGCCGAAAATCTTATTGTTCGACGAACCTACATCGATGCTGGATGAGGGAGGAAGGCACCGTTTTAAAGACGAATTTGAACATCTCTTTAAGCACTATACGGTATTGATGATTTCCCATGACCCTACAATTGCCGATGTGGCAGACCGGTTGTTTGAATTGCAAAACCGGACATTAACTGAATTGGTAGTAAAGGAATAACATGACAGCTTATAAATTGAAAGAAGACGTCCTCGCTCAAAAAGTCGTCGATGAAATGGTGATCCTTGAGCCGGAGAACGGTGAGTATTTTACAGTTAACGGTGTCGGCACCGAGATGATTTCATTGCTTGAAGAGGGCAAAGATGAGGATGATGTGGTATCAGCAATGGTATCCCGTTTTGATGTATCTGAAGATGAAGTCAGGAAGGACTACGCTGAGCTTGTGACTTCGCTCCTTGAACAGGGTCTCATTGAGAAAGTGTAAGCATAATGGCAGGTGCTTTCTTTCGATTACCTTTGAGCCATAAAAAGCTTTTTATTAAGGCATGGCTGATGTTTCTGATATGGGACTGGCGTATTTCAAAACAGCCGTATCAAAAATGGAAAGGACATATTTTTACCCCGGATCAATTTCAAAGTACGAAAACGCCGGTTCCTGAATCGTTTATCTCTGTCATTGAGAAGGCGGGCAGGCATCATATCCGGAAAATGAATTGCCTGAGAAGGTGCCTGGTGACCATGTCATTACTCAATGACCTTCAAATTTATCCCGGGTTACATTTCGGGGTGCGGGTAACGGCGGGGAAAACGGAGGCCCACTGCTGGCTGACACATGACGGCATAATCATTAATGATAGTCATGATGTTGTTAGCACTTATACAGAATTGAGAACGAAAAAAGGAAGTGAGCAGGCTTTTCTCAGCGCTTTGACTTAGACATGAAATGCCTGAATCCAGCGCTGGGTCAGGATGACAAACAACAGGTCCACATGCACACCGCCATGCCGGTTATATATCGCATCATCAAAAGCTTTAAGCACTTTCTTATTATCAATCAGTCCACGATCGCTCAGATACGGGTGTGACAAACATTCCCGGAGTTCACCAGCATTTTCTCTGACAAGATTGCCGAAATGATGATCAAAGGTGGTTTTCGTTTGACGCCAGCATACTGAATCCGGCAAGTGGCGGCTCATCGCATTACGTAAAACGAATTTGGGATAAGGCCCGCGTATCAGTTGTGAGGGTGGCACTGCAAAAGAAAACTCAGCAAGCCGGTAATCGAAGAAAGGATGCTTCACCTCTATATCAAATTCGGCAGCAATGGCATCGTAAGATCTGACAGAATTGAACGTGGTAGTCGTTTTGAGCGCAAAGTATCTGGCATGGCTGGCTGGTTCTTTGACAGGATCAAAAGGATTATGGAACCCGAAAGCTTCGTTGGCCAGCAGGCGAGATTTATCTGTTAACCAGGCTGGCAGTGGCAGCACACCGGGTGTTTTTCCTTTCAGACGTTTGGCCATATTCAACAAGGCAGTGGGTACGAAAGGTTTAATGAAGAGTTCACGGGCAACAGATTTAAAAGACATGCCAGTTTCAAGGCAGGCTTTGTACACTTCAGTTAGAACACCCCATTCCCCTTCACGTAAACGCTGGGTGTATGCACTGGCATGCCCCCAGCAAATTTCGTCGCCCCCGTTTCCGGTAAACAGTTTACTGATACCCATTTGCTTTAAATCTGAGAGTTCATCCCGGTAACGGGGAGACAGAACAATACCCGGATGATCAAAATGTGGCGGGTAAAGACTTAGAAAATTACGATATCTTGATTTGTCCACATCCTGAAAATGAAACTCTTCTAACTGAAGATATTCGCGCATGTCACGGATTAATTCTGTCTCATCTGATTTAGGATCGTGCTTATAGTAATGCGAAACCGCAATACATCGGCGTTTATGCTGCTTCTGATACTGGTGTACAAGAGAGATAACCGAGGTAGAGTCCATCCCGCCGCTCATCTGGCAACCCGCTACTTCTGTTGTTCCAGTGTATTCTTCCACCACAGAAGTAAAGAGTTCGCGAAAGGCAGTCGCATACTCATCATCACTGGTGAGTCTGATCCGATTTTCCGGTTCAATATCCCAATATTGATGACTTGTTACCTTATCCTTACTGCATCGCAGGTAGTGGCCTGCCGGCAATATCTGCAGCCCTGAATAAATACTTAGCTGAGGGACTGGCTGACCGGCAAGCCATCCGGCTATGGCAGTGTCTGAAAGTACCGGCTTTAGTCCGGATACATCCAGCGCATGGGCGCCGCTGTTACTGATGACGGTGAAATCAGGTGTAGACACGAAGTACAGAGTAGTCAGAGAAAGCGCGTCCGTACCGATGATAACAGCATCATTTTCGAGCTGTATAAAAAATGGACAGTTTATAGATGCTAACTTTTCTGCAGTCCGCTCATCTGCCTGAACGGGTAATTTTGTGTCACCACTGTTTGAAAAACCACTAAGTCTGCCGTTGCGAACAAAGCAATGGGTAAAAAACTGGCTTTCAAGCCCGCAGGACTGAAGCGGACCCGGGGACTTATGGCTGTATATGAAGAGAAATGGTTTCACAAAGTTCCGTCTTGTTGCGTAAATGCACCATTACTGAGCGATCAGACATAGTAACAGGTTCTGCTGAGTATGCCTGAATGCTAACATTAATAAATTCAGGAGAAAAATTAACATTGCCAATTTAACTTCATAATTTATAATCTGTTTTCTGCATCAATACGGGAGAAAAATTGGTGCAGCAGATAGGATCTGAAAGGATCTGTCTGAATTTTTTACAGATCTGTTTGTGAATATCATCCATTAACATCAAATTCACATTACTATTTTTTAAATAATTGAAAATAATAATATTTTCAAATGTGGCGTGATGCTTGCTTTTCTATTGTGTACAACAATAATTTATACCACGTAGTTTTATACTTACAAGGAATATGGAATGAAAAAGTCGGCTTTACTTGGGGCAGCAGCAGCCCTGCTTTTAAGCGGTCAAGCTTCAGCTAGCTACATCAGCACTGTCACCGGCGCTGACATGGCAGGCATGGAAGTGACTGTTACTTACTCTGACCTGAGCACTGAGACGTTAACTTGGGGTGTAACCTCAAGCGACGCGACTGTACCTTATATGGAAGGTTACAGCGGCGGCGTTACCGGTACTTCGTGGTCTTTAACACAAACTGGCGATACTATCGCTGATCAGCCTCCTGGTGCCGCATATGTTTACGGTGCATGGACTTTCACCTATGACGGTACTGGCCTGAGCATTGCATCTGTTTATGTTGATGCATATGCTGCTGATGTTGTTTTTGATACTGTTTCAGGCGATGCGAGTGCTAATGGTTCTCTTGCTGGTCGTGAACTGGTTACAGACGGTTATGTGTTAGATGCTTCATACTCAATGAATATTGAAGACGAGCTTTTTGGTGGTTTAACACTGAGTGGCGTTAGCGGCAACCTGATGGACGCTGCAGGCAGCTTCCAGTTTGTTGTTGATACAGACAAAGTAGCTGTACCAGCACCTGCAACTCTGGGTATCTTTGCCGCTGCCCTAGGATTTATGGGCTTCAACCGCCGTAGAAAGGCATAAGGATAGAAAACATGAAAACTTTTGAAAATGCTTCTGAAAGCAAACAAGAGTATGTAAAGCCGGAACTGCAAAAAGTAGGTACCCTGGCTGAACTGACTGAAGGTTTCGCAGGTAGCATTCCTGACGAACAAGGCGGTCAGACTAAGCGTAACCCATTCCAGGGTTAAGCTGATCGAATAAAAAAAGGCCAGTCATACGACTGGCCTTTTTGTTTTGCTCTGCAGCATGTTTCCATACCCATCATTCAAGCGCTGCGTCTCTACCCGTTCTTTGCTGAAATCCATTCATTAATTTGCCTGCAAACTTCAGTCAGTCGTTCAAGTCCATCTGGATATTTTATTTCATAAACCGGAAGCGTATTTATCAACGTTGCAAGCGAGCTAACCCTTTGTTTGTCAATTCCCAGTGCTTTATAGGCATCACCCAGCATGCTGTTTTGCATGAGTAATATGAGCGCTTTACTATTGGCTATGCGTGTTATTTCAACTGGTCCGGTATAATTCTCAGCTCTGTTGAGAAAATACAATGCATTTATTTGAGCGGGCTTATCTTCTGACTTCTGCCCGGCGAAAGTTATTTCATTTTTTGCGAAGCGATCGTGTACTTTCTTAACTGTTGTTTTATCGAATGAGGCACTGTCTGCAAAATACTCTGTGCTGTCTGGCCACAGACGAACTTTAGGCCAGCTGGGATATACTGAAAAAGCATTGCCGTCAGAAAACAGGGCTGCCATGTCATCAGTCGTGAGAGTAAATCCTTCGTGAGTTAAAGCTGTGGTTAATGTCGACTTCCCGGTCCTGCTGGGAGCAAGAAACAGATGCGCCTGTCCTTCTTTTACCAGCGTGTTAGCATGCAGGCAAAGGTGACCTTTTTGTTCAAGAAAAACAGATAAACCGATAGTTTGCAGGTAGTGAGCAGGTCCTGTGCCGTTGGCATGCCAGTCTACTTTAATGCCTTCTTCAGTGAATTCGAACGCGCCTTTGCCTTCGCAATCAATCATCAGCACCTGCCGGTCATTTTCCCGGTGAAGCTCTATAACTGACGTATACCTTTCACCTTTGTCGGTCAGTTTCCATATTACACTTTCTTGTGATGGTGATTCGACTTTGCCATTACTGAGCCGCAGTGCGTATTTGTTCTTTATTACCGGCTTTGAATCCGTAAATAAACTCACCCCGTGCAAGGGCACACTGCAAAGTGAATAAAGCGCCGTATTGTTATCCATTCCATTTCTACTTCAGATATTGAATTGCCGCAACACACTTAGCAGTGCTACTCCGTAAAGCATGCATCAATGTGCTTTTGATTGATTGTACAGTAATTAAATCAGGAATGATCTCCTGAAGCCACAGGAAGGAAGCTTTCTTACAGATCCATGCGTCAAGTTTTCGTAATCAAACAGTCAACGAATCAAAACAACCTTGTCATATTCCCTGCGTACGCTCTTCGCGATTCACTTTTAATCAGAAGAATAAGCGCAAGGAAAACACATGAAACACACAGTCACTTGTAAGAAGCATATCTTGGCGATGTCTGTACTGTCAGCAATCGCGGCAAGCACCACAAACGCGTTTGCGGAAGAGATGCCTCCAGAGCCACGTGATGGCGAAGTTATTGAAGAAATTCAGGTTATCGGCCGCAGCGTGTCTTATGCTAACAACGCCACTGACGAAAACATGAAACAGCAGCAAACGGCGATGACCAGCGTGCTGGCGACAATTGATAACCTGCCGGGGGTTCTGATTAACGAAGGCGACACATTCGGTGCTGATGACTGGTCTACCAGTATCTCCATCCGTGGTTTTCAGGTGGATCTGGATCAGCAACAAATTGGTATGACGGTAGACGGTATCGCGAACGGTAATTCAAACTACGGTGGTGGCTCGAAGGCCAACCGTTATATGGATACAGAAAACCTGCGGGCGGTAGAGGTGTCTCAGGGAACGGCTGATATCGCTTCCCGTTCGAACGAAGCACTGGGTGGTACGCTTAACTTCACAACCATTAACCCCGGTACAGAAGAAGGTCTTATCCTGAGTGGTACGCTGGCTGAATATGAAGGTCAGAAAATCTATGCCCGTTATGAAACCGGAGAGCTGGTAAAAGACACCTACGCATGGGTGAGTGTATCGTCACAGGACAGTTCAGACTGGATGGATCAGGCGGCTGAAAATACCCGTGACCACTTTGCAGCCAAAGTTATCAGCTATGTGAGTGGTATCGATTTTACCGGCTATGCCTCTTACGACGATACTCACGAAGACAACTATCAGCGCATTTATGGCAACGAACAATTTGCCCAGAACCCGGAATGGGATCAGCTTACCAGTGACTGGTCGGGTGTGCCTTATCAGGATCAGGCATATCGCCGCGGATGGTCAACATTGCGTGAGAACTTTTTCACCTATCTGAAAGCTGATATGTCGGTAGGCGCAGTGGATTTCAGTGCCAACGTTTATTACCACAATCAGAAAGGGCGGGGCGACTGGTTGCCTCCTTATGTGGTCGATGTAACAGACGACGGGCTGAATCAGCCTAATTCTGAACTGGTTTCGGGTAACACGGTATACGGCGGTTCTCAGTTAGGTCAGCTTTTCTATGTGTCTCCTGAAGGTGCGGCGTTATCGCCTGCAACAGGCTGTGTCAGCTCACTTAAATTCCCTTACGGCGGCAGTTCTGCCGAATATGACCCTGCCTGTTACGACAGCAGCGCAGTGCCGGTGGGCTCTTACCGTCATACGCATTACAAAAAGGAACGCACCGGCTTTAATGCTGACATGATCTGGAATACACAGATTGGCGATATGGACAACGTGTTACGTGCAGGCTTGTGGTATGAAGATTACAACCGCGAAGAATCACGTGACTGGCACAAGATCATCGATTCGAAAACCAGTTTCTATTACGACCATGTTCCATACTGGGTGCAGTACAGCCGTGAATTCCCGGTTGAAACCATCATGTATTACCTTGAAGACGAGCTGGACGTGGGCGTAGCAAAAGTACGCCTTGGTGCTAAGCAATTCAATGTAGACGTAAAGAAAAACGATTTGTTTGATGCCAATAACAACCTGGCTGTATCGTCTGATTCTGATGTGTTGTTCTCTGCAGGTTTTGTTGCGCCTCTGGCTGACAATCTGGAATTTTTCGGTGGCTTCGCGCAAAACTACGCGGCAATCAAAGATGCAGTGCTAGAGCGTGATGACGCTGACTTGTCAGTGATTGAGCCTGAAACGGCGGACAATATTGACCTGGGTGTGCGCTACTCAACCCCCGGCTTTAACGCCAGCCTGACGTACTACACAATCAAATTTGATAACCGCATTCGTTTTGTCAGTGCCGAGCAGTCTGAAGGGATAGACTTCCTTGAAGAAGGTGCCGGTGGTTATGTTAATGACGGTGGTGTTGAGTCAGACGGCATTGAAGCATCTGCACAATGGCAGGCGACGGAATACCTGAGCGTGTATGCATCGTATACCTACAACAATTCTGAATATGCAGAATCCCGTTACGAAGATATTGAAGGCAATACTGTACTTGGCACCGCAAAAGACATGGCTGTTCTGAGCCTGGACTATGCGAAAAGCAATTACATTGCCGGCCTGAGCACAAAGTATGTCGGCCCCCGGTTTATGGATCAGGCGAATCTGACAGAAGTTGAGGAGTATGTGGTCAGCGATTTCTACGCAGGTGTCGTGCTGGACAACGTGGCAAGTGGCATTAAATCACTGGATGTACGCTTAACGGTGAATAACCTGTTTGACGAAAGCTATCTGGGCACAGTGGTTGCCGGTGCAGGCTGGATTGGTGCACCGAGAACAGCCGCGATAAATGTGAAAGCGGCATTTTAAATCGCTTTGAAAGTGTAGCAAAGGCCGGAAATTCCGGCCTTTGTTATTTCTGAAATACTGTACAGCAGTTTTCATGACCTGAACGCGGATAAAACTTCTAACCTTCAGCACATACGAACAACAGCACTCAGCAAGTCTTCTGCGGAAAAAGGCTTGCTTATGTAATCGTCCATCCCGGCCGCTTCACAGCGTTCTCTGTCACCCTTCATGGCATTAGCGGTAAGGGCAATCACCGGTACATTCATGTATTTCTCGCCGGCGTCTCCGGCGCGAATACGCCGGGTTGTTTCAAATCCGTCCATTTCCGGCATGTGACAATCCATCAGGATCACATCAAAAGTCAGCTTCATTCTGTTCAACGCTTCCAGCGCTTCTTTACCGTTGCGGGCTGTCATGGTTTTATGCTGGCTCAGGTGTTCTCTGGCAATAAGCTGGTTTATTTCATTGTCTTCGACGATGAGAATTTTAGCGCAGAAGTCTTTAGCCGGAAGCAGAGGGGCAGGAGCCTGAGAATCGTTGAGGCTTTGTGCCGGTTGTGTACCTTCAGCATTACCCTGAAGCATCACAAAGCTGAAACAGCTGCCACGGCCCTTCTCGCTGGTGACGGTTAAATCTCCGCCCATCAACTGACATAACTGCCTGCTGATGGATAATCCCAGCCCTGTACCACCAAATTTACGGGTTGTGGACACGTCTTCCTGGCTGAATACTTCAAAGATGCTGTCCAGATTCTCAGGCGCAATACCTATGCCGGTATCTTCGACATCTCCCCGTAACGCCCATTTCTGTTTATCACCAACAGTCAGAGCAATGCGCAGAGTAATGGTACCTTCTGATGTAAATTTCACTGCATTGCTTAGCAGGTTACCCAGCACCTGTCGTAATCTTACCGGATCGCCGGTGACCATAGTCTGACCATTCAGATCGCTTTCCAGTTTCAGTGTCAGTCCTTTCTCACCACAACTGATACAGAACTGGTCGTAAATAGTTTTTATCAGCAGTTCCAGATTAAACGGAATGGCTTCCAGATTGAGCTGACCCGCCTCGATTTTTGAGAAATCGAGTATGTCATCGACAATGTGCTGCAAGTTCTTCAGACTGTCTTTTGCCAAATCGACATAACGTTTCTGAGTACTGTCGAGTGGGGTCTTATTCACCAGTTGCAATGCACCAGATACACCATGCAGCGGGGTACGGACTTCATGACTCATGCTGGCAAGGAAGCCGGATTTCAAACGGGCAGATTCTTCTGCCTTTAAGCGGGCGTCTTCAAGGTACTGCCGTGTTCGCTCACGGTCTGTAACATCCTGAAAGAAAGCCACGAAATGCGTTAGCTTATCCTCAGTGTAGACGGGTGTCAGGATCAACTGGTTGTAGAAAACAGAACCGTCTTTCTTATGACAAATCAGCATTTCGTCAAAGGCATGACCATGTCTGAGGGCATATTTAATTTTATGCAGCTGACTTGTTTCAGCTTTCATCTGATTTAACATCAGGAACGTCTGGCCCATGACTTCATCTTCATCAAAGCCGGTGATCAGACTAAAATGAGGATTAACGTAGATGGCAGGGAAGCCCGCTTCCTGAGCATCGACAATGAGTATCGACACGGTGGCAGATTTCATGGCATGACTGATTACATTTATCTGATTTTCCAGCACCCGCCGTTGAGTCAGGTCGTTGCCCACCAGAATACTGCCAACCTGCTTACGCTCATCGTCTATCAGAGGAAGCACCCGCCAGCTTAACGTGACCGGCCTCTTGTCACTTAAAGAGGCGTAGTGGCCGGTAAGAGACTGTTTGTCAGCAGATAAGTCAGCTTTTATATCTCTGAGCGTGTTGTCTGATAAATCATAATAGAGGGCGTATCGCTTATAAGCACGGTTCGCCAGAATGTTCTCACCGGTTTCGTCCTGCACAACCAGGATCTCTTCCAGTGAATCCAGCACATTAGAAAATTGTCTGTTGGACAGGGAGATAGTAGATAAATTAATGATTAACTGATTAAACGCTGTCCGGATTTCGTTAAGTTCTGCAGGTTCATTTTCACTGCCGGTGCTGGTTCCCCCTTTCTTCCGGCTGGTACTGCGCTGAATATCATCGTGAAGCTGACGCAGGGTTACCGCACTCAGTTTTGCAGCATGACTGGATGCGTAAATACTTACGATCACAGCAAAGGCTAGCGTGATCAAAATTGCCGGAATTAACCAGAGTACATTAGAGTAAGCTTCCAGTGCCGGCGCCTGACTGATAAGAGTCAGTCCCCGCCATTGCTCTGATTCAGACTCCCAACCGGAATAGGCTGCATGGTCGAACACACTGCCGGGCCTGAACATCGCCGGTTTATTTGAGTAGAGGATCTTCCTTTCACTGTCGAGAATTAACTGGCTTGCATCACTGTCCCGCTGATAAATTAATGCCTGCAAAGCCGGAATATGGAGTACCAGCGCCCCTTCTGCTGAATCCGCAAGTAATACCGGTACCGCGATAATTGCGCCGTCACCGGAAATATTACTGTAAGGTTTCGATTCGTTCAGTACCGTTTCCTGCCACGCGCTGGCCATCGATGCCGGCACCTGACCTTCCCAGTTGTTTGTGATGAGCGGTTCACCATTAAACTGAAACAATCCGAGACTGAAAGATCGGGCACGGGTAAAGCGCAAAGACTCAAAAAAGATGGGCAGATAATTCTGCCGCTGTTGAATATCAATAAAACTGTTTATCAGCAGATCGTTAGCCGCGATACCCTCCATAAGCTGTTGCGTACTGTCGAGGGTGAATGTGAGATCTGCCTTAAGGTGTGAGATATAGGTGCGCTGTTCATTCGCCACCTGTTTCTGTGCCACATAAAAAATACACAGGCACAAAATCATGCTGACAGCAATCAGTGCGACTAAAAGCCGTGGGAGTATGGTTTGCTGCAGCTGGGTATACAGCGAGGGGCGGGTACTCACCGGATATCTGAAACCGGGATAAGGTGTCCGTCTTCGTTAAACTTCGCCATAAAATAATCCTCCGCCATTAATGCATCATGCATATTTTCCGTAAACGCCGGCGCATATTGTTTCACTGCGCCCTGCAATACCGGCAAGTTCTCAAGAGCCTGACGAACAGCATCAGCTTCAACAGAGCCAGCTTTCTTCACTGCAGCAATCAAAATATGGACCAGATCATAGCTATGAGCAAGGCCCACAACAGCCGGAATTGCCTGGGGAGCAATATCGTCATAACGTTCGCGGTACGCCTTCAGTAAATAAGCAGAACGGCTATTGTTCTGATGTAAAAAGCTGAATGTTTGAATGACAGACAAGTCGAGTTTAAATAGATCTGCCAGACCCATTTCCGCGACAAAATCACCACCTGCCAGACCCCAGTGAGCAATTAACGGCATTTCTGCCGCTTCCAGTTTGAGCAGAGTTTTGCTGACAACAGCAGCTTCAGGCGCATTAGATACCAGAATAATAGCCCCTGCACCAGACTGGATAATCGCCGACATCTCATTGGTAAAATCTGTCTGGCGCCAGTTTATCCATTGTGTGCTCACGATTTTCAGGCCCTGATGTTCAGCCGCTTTGGATAATGATGTGAAATTTGAACGACCCCAGCCTGTACGCTCAAGTACCAGGGCAATTTCTTTAACTCCCCGTTCTCTGGCTGTCTTTATCAGAACTTCCCCTGCCTGCTCATCACGGATGGAGACACGAAAAACGTTATTTGGCGTGTAATGATTATCGACCAGTGATGTACCAGCGGCCCAGGGGCTCAGGAACAGCATATTGTTCTTATGCACAGCATCCAGTTCGGCCAGGGCTACCGGTGTGTGTACGCCACCAAAGATAGCCAGTAAATTCTGCCGCTTTGCCAGTTGTTCAACGTTATATACGCCACGGGCCGGATTTCCACGGTGATCCGTTGTGACCAGTGAGAGCTGGTGACCAAGAACCCCGCCATTGTTGTTGACTTCCGCGATGGCAATTTCCATTCCCCGGCGTATGGCGGTTCCGCCTTCCACGGCAACAGCACTGAGATCGGCGTCAAGTGCCAGTACCAGCGGCGCTTTTTCCTGTGCCACGGCCTGGCTGCCGGCACCTGTCAGAGTAAGCAGAAAGATTAAGAGAAATCTGGTCATATTCAGTCACGTAAACGTAAAGGAAAACGGTTGTTGAAAAAAGGTTCGGGATAATATTAGTATTTGCATGTGATTCTGCAATTAGACAAAGGATGGTGGAATTTATCAGAATAAAAACTTGCACCTTTCAGGATAGAGACTTAGTTTTAACGTATAACAAATAAATCAAAATTAGCGTGCAAAATCATTATCCTCCTACCATTTTGGATGTCGAAGCCAGCGGGTTCGGCAGCGACAGTTTTCCCATCGAAATCGGTGTTAAGCGTTCTGATGGTGCGCGTTTTTGCCGTTTGATAAAACCCTATCAGAGCTGGACGCACTGGAACAGCGAGGCCGAATCTCTACACGGTATTACCCGCGATGTGCTTTCCCGATACGGCATTGACGGCAGGGAAGTGTGCATTCAGCTCAATGCCTTCATGCAAAACAGCACGGCTTATTCGGACGGCTGGGTTGTGGATTATCCCTGGCTGATAAAACTCTACGCAGAAGCTGGTATAGAGATGAACTTTAAGCTGACAGCGCTGGAATACCTGTTATCTGAAAACCAGATGCAACACTGGCATGGAGTGAAACAGTCTCTGGTCAATCAGCAGTGTGTTAAACGCCATCGTGCCAGTGTGGATGCGGAGCTCATCCAGCAAACCTTCATGACTACAGCATCCATGCCGTTGCCGGCAATGGCAAGATAATACGGATAGGGAACTTCAATGAAGCAGATTGGTATTATCGGTGGCATGAGCTGGGAATCATCGGCAACGTATTACCGCCTGATCAACAACGATGTGAATCAACGTCTGGGCGGGCTGCACAGTGCACGCATATTACTGAACAGCGTGGATTTCGCAGAGATTAGTCAGTGGCAGCATGAAAATAACTGGAATGCACTTTCCGGGGCGATGGTTCAGGCAGCAAAACAACTGGAAGCCGGCGGCGCAGACGGCGTTGCTATTGCGACTAATACGATGCACAAAGTCGCTCCTGAAGTAGAAAAGGCGCTAAACGTACCCTTACTTCATATTGCTGATGCGACAGCCAGTGTGTGCAGGCGTGATGGTATAAATAAAGCAGCTCTGACAGGCACCCGGTTTACCATGGAACAGCCTTTTTACACGGAGCGCCTTCAAGGCTATGGGATCAATGTGCTGACGCCGGACATGGCCGGCCGGCAGGTCATTCATGACATCATTTATAATGAACTGTGCAAAGGCGAAACAAGGGTATCCTCAAAAGAGATTTATCAGCAAATCATTGAGCAAATGGCTACAGACGGTGCGCAGGCTGTCATTCTCGGCTGCACGGAAATTGGTATGTTGATAAAGGCCGGAGATGTCAGTATTCCGGTACTGGACACCACTGAAATTCATTGCGAAAGCATTGTGGATTTTATGCTGGGGTAACGCAGCCCGATGTCTGAGTAAGGGTCAGAAATAGTACTGCACACCGAGCAACAATGAATTGATGTCTTTATCACTCACTTCCCTGTACTGGTACTCCACTGCCATTTTCACCGAATTTAATTCTCCGATTTGCCAGCCGACGCTGGCGGCGGTGCCTGCGTTGTAAGGCAGATAAAGCCAGTCAGAATAGGCGGCCTGTTGAGCGTTACTGGTTTGCAGCGCTGCGAATATGCGTTGACTGGAGTCTTTTAACAAAGAGCGGCTGGCCGAGACCCTCACGGAGTCTACTGAGTGATACGTACTGATCTTGTCAACCCACTGGTCGTGATAAGGCAGCTCGCGGTTGTAGCGCACCCCAAATCGCCAGGCCGGCAGGCGCTGACTGCGAAATGAAATTTCAGACTGATAGGGGGAGGCAACGTATACCGGCTGACTTCTTTTCGTATCAGAAAGCACACTGCCGCCTGCATGACATAGCGTACTTAATAAAGTCAGACAACTCACTAGCCAGAAGCATTTCATGGCATGGTTCCTATGTGTGTGCCTGAGTCTGCAGCTCAGTTAGGGATTGATTATCGGGCAGGCAATGCGATTTATACTTAAGTGTAGTTGGTTTGGATGATTATCCCAGTGGGAAAATGTAATTATTTTTAAAATAATTTAAATAAAAAGGCGGCATGTTTCCACGTGCCGCCTTCCTTTTATCTTTGTTTTTATACAGAGGCTTTAAGCGCTTCTGCTTTGTCTGTGGCTTCCCAAGGGAATTCATCACGGCCGAAGTGACCGTAAGCAGCAGTCGGACGATAAATCGGACGTTCCAGATCAAGCATCTTGATCAGGCCGTAAGGACGTAAGTCAAAGTGTTCACGTACCAATGCCACCAGTGTTTTCTCATCAACCACACCTGTACCAAACGTTTCGATACTGATAGATGTTGGCTCTGCTACACCGATAGCGTAAGACACCTGAATTTCACACCGCTTCGCTAAACCTGCAGCAACGATATTCTTCGCCACATATCGACCTGCGTATGCAGCTGAACGGTCTACTTTCGACGGATCTTTACCGGAGAATGCACCACCACCGTGACGGGCCATACCGCCGTAGGTATCTACTATAATTTTACGGCCAGTCAGACCACAGTCACCCATCGGTCCGCCAATAACAAAACGACCAGTCGGGTTAATGTGAAATTGAGTATTTTTGGTCAGCCATTCCGAAGGCAGTACAGGCTTAATCACTTCTTCCATAACGGCTTCGCGAAGTTGCTCTGTGGTGACCTTTTCATTGTGCTGAGTAGACAAAACAACGGCATCAATACCCACCGGCTTATCGTTCTCATAAATAAAAGTCACCTGACTTTTCGCATCCGGGCGCAGGAAATCGAGCTGGCCGGATTTTCTGACTTCAGCCTGCTTTTGTACCAGGCGGTGTGCGTAGGTGATCGGTGCCGGCATTAATACGTCGGTTTCGTCACTGGCATAGCCGAACATAAGACCCTGGTCACCGGCACCCTGTTCTTCAGGGCGGGCACGGTCAACACCCTGATTAATGTCAGGAGATTGCTTACCAATCGCATTCAGTACAGCACAGGAGTCAGCATCAAAGCCTACATCTGAGTGGTTGTAACCAATTTCTTTTACCGTCTGACGGGTCAATTCTTCAATATCGACCCAGGCGGATGTGGTGATCTCACCACCTACCAGTACCATACCGGTTTTTACATACGTTTCGCAGGCAACCCGTGCTTTGGGATCCTGTTCTAATATGGCGTCAAGCACAGCATCTGAAATCTGGTCGGCAATTTTATCCGGATGTCCTTCTGAGACTGATTCCGATGTGAATAAATGTGCGGCCATAAATCCTCCGTTATTTCTGGGTTAACCAATACATCACTATCATAAGCTTAAGTGACTGGCTGGTTGGGTATATTCGTTCGCCCCCGGGTATATTCTGTCGTCCCGGACGATGAACAGCATTGTACCGGGTTCGCATAAAAATACCATCTTTACTTCTGGACGTCTAAAAGTCTATTTGTTACGTTTCATTGACAGTCCGGTTCGTTATTACGTGAGTACAACGAAAAACGATTTCTGTCAGCAGTAAACCTGTTTTGCGCAACGACTATCCGAATAATTGTTATAAGTTAACTAAATTCGATAAGTGCACCCGGCATAAAACACATTGAACTGGTTATGCGCTTAGGTAAGAATAGTCGCCAGTTTGAAAATTCATAGTCGGCAGCAGGAATTCCTATCCGTTTCCGGATTAATCTCCGGGTTGTCAGTGTCAAAGTTTTAAGCAAATTATTAAAGGAGTTAGCATGCCAACTCGTCGTGAACTTGCCAACGCTATCCGCGCACTTAGCATGGATGCAGTTCAGCAAGCCAAATCAGGCCACCCGGGCGCCCCTATGGGTATGGCGGATATCGCACAGGTATTATGGTGCGATTATCTTTCTCATAACCCGTCTAATCCCAATTGGGCGAACCGCGACCGTTTTGTGCTTTCAAACGGTCACGGCTCTATGCTGCTTTATTCATTGCTGCATCTTACGGGTTACGATCTGCCGTTAGAAGAGCTGAAGAATTTCCGTCAGTTACATTCTAAAACCCCGGGTCACCCTGAATATGGCTATGCGCCGGGTGTTGAAACCACCACCGGTCCGCTGGGACAGGGGATCAGCAACGCCGTAGGTATGGCGCTGGCAGAGAAAGTGCTGGCTGCACAGTTTAATCAGGACGGCCACGATATCGTCGACCATTACACCTACACGTTCCTGGGTGACGGCTGTCTGATGGAAGGTATTTCTCATGAAGTTTGCTCATTAGCCGGCACATTAGGTCTTGGCAAGCTGGTAGCGTTCTACGATGACAATGGCATCTCTATCGACGGCGAAGTTGAGGGATGGTTCACTGACGATACCGTGAAGCGTTTCGAATCTTACGGCTGGCATGTCATTGCCGGTGTTGATGGTCACAACCCTGATCAAATCCGTAAAGCGGTTGATGAAGCCCGCGCTAATACCACACAGCCTACACTTATCTGCTGCAAAACCATTATCGGTTTTGGTTCCCCTAACAAGCAAGGTAAAGAAGATTGTCACGGCGCTCCGCTGGGTGATGACGAAATTGCATTAACCCGCAAAGAACTTGGCTGGACCCACGGTGCCTTCGAAGTACCACAGGATATTTACGCTGAATGGGATGGTAAAGAGAAGGGCAGTGCGGCAGAAGCGAGCTGGAACGAAGCGTTTGCAGCCTATGAAAAAGCGTTCCCTGAACTTGCTGCAGAATTCAGCCGCCGTGTAAATGGTGATGTACCGGCTGACTTCGTTGAAAAAGCGGATGCTTACATTGCGAAACTGCAGGCTAATCCTGATGCTCCGGCTACCCGTAAAGCATCGCAGAATGCATTGAATGCATTTGGTCCGTTACTGCCTGAATTGCTGGGCGGTTCTGCTGACCTTGCCGGTTCTAACCTGACAATCTGGTCAGGCTCAAAAGGCGTTGATGCGAAAGACGCGTCCGGTAACTACATCTATTACGGTGTGCGTGAGTTCGGTATGTCGGCAATGATGAACGGCATTACCCTGCACGGCGGCTTTAAAGCGTACGGCGCTACCTTCCTGATGTTTATGGAATATGCACGCAACGCAGTGCGTATGGCCGCGCTGATGAAAGCGCCGTCTATCTTTGTTTATACCCACGATTCTATTGGTCTGGGTGAAGATGGTCCTACGCACCAGCCGGTTGAGCAACTGGTGGCATTACGCTCTACGCCTAACCTTGACAACTGGCGGCCTTGTGACCAGGTTGAGTCTGCGGTTGCCTGGAAAGAAGCAATTTTACGTACCGAAGGTCCTACCACCTTAATTTTTACCCGTCAGGGTTTACCGCAGCAAGCGCGCTCTGCTGAGCAGGTTGCTGACATCGCTAAAGGTGGTTATATCCTGAAAGATACTGACGGTACACCAGATGTACTGCTAATCGGCACAGGCTCTGAAGTGCAACTGGCTGTCGCTGCCAGCGAGCAACTGGCTGAGAAGGGCGTTAAAGCCCGTGTGGTTTCTATGCCTTGTACTGATGCGTTTGACCGTCAGGATGCTGAATATCGTGAAGCAGTTCTGCCTTCAAGTGTTACTAAGCGAGTTGCAGTTGAAGCATTAGCGAAAGATTCCTGGTATAAATACACTGGTTTCGGCGGCGCAATTGTGGGCATGGACACCTTTGGTGAATCCGGTCCGGCAGGAGAACTGTTCAAACACTTCGGCATTACAACAGATGCCGTTGTTGAGGCAGCGTTGTCTTTATAATAGTTCGACAACAGGCGGTTTTTTATGGTCCGTGTAGCCATAAATGGGTTTGGCCGCATTGGTCGTAACGTACTGCGCGCCCTGTATGAAACAGGGCGCAATCAATTGATTAAAGTAGTTGCGATTAACGACCTGGCAGAACCTCAAGGCATAGCCCATCTGCTCAAATACGACACCACGCATGGTCGGTTCGGGTTTGATGTGGCGCTACAAGACGAACAGTTAATGGTGGCGGGTGACAGTATCCGCCTGTTGGCTGAACCAGATATTCACAACCTCCCCTGGGACACTCTGGGGGTGGATATTGTGCTCGAATGTACCGGTGTATTTTCTGACCGGCAGGCCGGTCAGGCCCACCTTGATGCCGGTGCCGGCAAAGTGCTCTTTTCACAGCCCGGCAGCACCGATTTAGACAACACCATCATTTTTGGCACCAACGAAGAGTCGTTGTTACCTGAACACAAACTGGTATCTAATGGGTCGTGCACCACGAACTGTATTGTTCCTGTCATCCAGGCGCTGGATAATGCTTTTGGCGTTTTAAGCGGCACTATCACTACCATACATGCGTCAATGCATGATCAGCAGGTGATTGATGCCTATAACAAAGATCTCCGTCGTGCCAGAGCTGCCAGTCAGTCTATCATTCCTGTCGACACCCGGTTGGCCGCCGGCATCGAACGTATTCTGCCAAAGTTTGCAGGTAAGTTTGAAGCCATTGCGGTGCGGGTACCCACAGTCAATGTGACGGCCATGGATTTAAGTGTCACGCTGGACACCGAAGTGAACATCACTGATGTGAACAGTGCACTGAAAAAAGCGCGTGAAGGGCGACTTTCCGGTATATTGGGTTATTCGGAAGCGCCGTTAGTCTCAGTAGATTTTAATCACGATCCTCATTCATGCATTGTTGATGGTACGCAAACCCGGGTAAGTCACCGTCAATTGGTGAAAACGCTGGTGTGGTGTGACAATGAATGGGGTTTTGCAAATCGAATGATTGATACCACGCTGGCTATGTACCAGTCGGGGTGTTGAGGAAATTAACTTCAGTTTTTAAGGGAAAACCATGGCAATTCCAAGCATGCAGGATTTAGCGCTGAACGGTCAGCGCGTGTTGATCCGTCAGGATCTCAACGTACCGGTAAAAGACGGTAAAGTTACGTCAGATGCGCGTATCAAAGCATCTATCCCTACAATTAAAGCTGCTCTGGAAGCCGGCGCAGCGGTAATGGTGATGTCTCATCTGGGCCGTCCTGAAGAAGGCAAATACGAAGAAGAATATTCACTGCAACCAGTCGTTGATTACTTAAATGGTGCACTCGACGTCTCAGTGTCGCTGGTTAAAGACTATCTGAATGGCGTTGACGTGAAGCCGGGCGAACTGGTTATTCTGGAAAACGTTCGTTTTAATAAAGGTGAAAAGAAAGACGACGAAACCCTGTCAAAACAATACGCAGCGCTGTGTGACATCTTTGTCATGGATGCCTTCGGTACAGCTCACCGTGCCCAGGCGTCGACACATGGTGTCGCAAAATTTGCACCGAAAGCATGTGCTGGCCCGCTGCTTGCAGCTGAACTGGATGCATTGGGTAAAGCACTAGATAACCCTAAGCGTCCGATGGTTGCTATTGTGGGCGGTTCAAAGGTATCAACTAAGCTCACTGTGCTGAAAACGCTGGCAGAGAAAGTGGACCAGCTTATTGTTGGTGGTGGTATCGCCAATACGTTCATTGCTGCTCAGGGCCACAATGTGGGCAAATCACTGGTTGAAATGGATCTTGTAGATGAAGCGAAAGAGCTCATTGCACAGGCGCAGGCAAGTGGCGGTGATATTCCGGTACCTACCGACGTAGTCACCGGTACTGAGTTCTCTGAGACCACGCCGGCCACATTAAAGGCAGTGGATCAAATCGGCGATGACGATATGGTGTTTGATATCGGTCCTGATTCGTCGGCGGCATTAGAAACAATTTTGAAAAATGCGGGCACAATTGTCTGGAACGGTCCTGTAGGCGTATTTGAATTCGATCAATTCGCCGCAGGCACAAAAGCGTTAGCGCAGGCTATTGCAGACAGTGACGCATTCTCTATTGCAGGTGGCGGTGATACGTTGGCTGCAGTAGATAAGTATGATATCGCAGATAAGATATCTTACATCTCTACCGGCGGTGGTGCTTTTCTTGAGTTTCTGGAAGGCAAAACCCTGCCAGCGGTCGCTGTTTTAGAAGAAAAAAACCAATAATAAAAACAGCGCTCGTGTAACGAAATTCGTTACTCAACTTGTCCGGCGAACAGTGACGTTTGCCGGCATTATTATAAACCCTACAGCCGTCTTTACACGCGGCACATAAAAAGGAGTGTTGCTCATGGCATCACAAGCGCAGCAGGCTATGCTGGATAAAATTAAAGTCCAAAAAGGTTTCATAGCAGCCCTCGATCAAAGCGGAGGCAGTACACCTAAAGCTCTGAAACTTTATGGGATCGATCCGTCTGCTTACAGCACAGACGAAGAAATGTTCGACATGGTACATGCCATGCGAACCCGCATTATTACCAGCGATGTGTTCAGTGGTGAACGCGTTCTGGGTGCCATTCTGTTTGAAAACACCCTCGACCGGGAAATCGAAGGCATGCCTTCGGCAAAATTCCTGTGGGAGAAAAAGCGTGTGGTTCCTTTCCTCAAAGTAGATAAAGGTCTTGAGGATGAGGCAAACGGTGTTCAGCTGATGAAGCCTATTCCTACCCTGGATACCCTGCTTGCTAAAGCCGTGGCGCAGGACGTATTCGGTACCAAGATGCGTTCAGTGGTCAAGCTGGCTAATCATGAAGGTATCAAAGCCATCGTTGCGCAACAGTTTGAAGTGGGTAAGCAGATTCTGGCTGCAGGTCTGGTGCCTATCATCGAACCGGAAGTAGATATCAACAGCCCTGAGAAGGCGGAAGCAGAAGCATTGCTTAAACTGGAAATCATGACGCAGCTGAACCTGTTGAATGAAGGTCAGGAAGTGATGCTGAAACTCACGTTGCCAACTCAGGATAACTTCTACAAGGAACTGGTTGATCATCCTAAAGTGATTAAAGTTGTGGCATTGTCAGGGGGTTATACCCGTGATGAAGCGAATGCAAAACTGGCAGAAAACCCGGGTATTATCGCCTCGTTCTCCCGTGCATTAACCGAGGGTGTAAGCGCTCAGCAGTCGCAGGAAGAGTTCGACAGTACGCTGGATGCTGCCATTGAGTCTATCTATCAGGCGTCAAAATCTTAATTCATATCAACAAACCGGTAAGATCCTGCTTACCGGTTTGCTTTCTTTTTCCTCACACACTTTGCTGTCTTTAAGTTCTGCTTTATACTTTATTAGTAGATTCTAATTTATATTCTGTCCGGGTGCAGTTTATTAAGCATTTCATGCTACGAAATTGACAGATTGAAGCCGGCTGGACTATGGTTTCACATTGGCTAAAACTCCAACAAAGCGGCGCGAAGGCATGCGCCGGAATACTTCGCCAATAAAAGGGATCCGTTGTAGTGAGCAATACAGAACACATCTATTTTTTAATTGGCATTCTCGGTTTGCTGGTAACGGTAGGTGTTGTGTTTACTTTCGCCCTGCCTGTGCCTAATCACCGCTATAAAGCGCAATCGCCGGTTTTCGGACGGCTGTTCCTCATTTCAGTCTGGTTTGCATTTCTGGCTATTTGTCTGGAACCGCTGGGCTATCCTCTGGCCAGCGCGGCCACTCTGAATTTGTGTATTTTACTGGCGATGTATATGTTGCTGATGGTGGTAATGCGGCGCTACGGATTACCTCTCAGGCCACTGGAAGCTGCCGGCATAGTCTGTCACCTGATCTTGTGTGAAGCCGTGTCTTTGTATTTTTATCTGGTCAATGACCAGGTGCTTATCAGAGAACTCATTGTCTCCGTATGTGTGCTGGTACCGCTGGGAATGGCGCTGAAACTCATTTACCGGCATATTCCGCAAAATAAGGGCGGCGATGAAATGATTTTCGTCGTAGTCGCTATCACTACAGTGGGTGTTGTTTTCGGCGTACCGGTTTATCTCTCCATGCTGGAAGAAGGTGAGTCAGTCAGTACCAATGTGGCGTTTGTCGCGATCTTTTTTCTGACTATTCTGTTCATGCTGGGCTTTCCCACCAGTCTGATGCAATCTTTATTTCAGCGGCTCAGTACCCAGGTGTATATTGATGCATTGACAGGCACGAAAAACCGCCACTTTCTCTACAAAGAAGCACCGAAAATGCTGTCTCATACACGCCGGCATAACCAGCCCCTGTCCCTTGTGGCCTGCGACATTGATTATTTCAAAGCTGTGAATGACAAGTTCGGTCATCCCATGGGAGATATTGCCCTGAGGCGATTTACTGAAATTGTGGAAACATCTCTGCGGGATGGCGATACCATGATTCGTATGGGGGGCGAAGAGTTTTTGATCCTGCTTCCGAACAGCAAGCTGATGGAGGCCAGTACGCTGGCTGAACGGCTTTGTGAGCAGGTCCGCAGCAGCGAAATACAACTGGAAAAAGCGACGATCACACTCACTGCGTCATTTGGTGTTGCCGGTATCAGCGACGATGAGACTATTTTCGATGGTATCCGCTACGCTGATGAAGCCCTGTACAGAGCCAAGGCATCAGGCCGCGATCAGGTAAAACGGGCACAGAGCTGAATCTGGCTTATAAACAGCTCTGCATTACTCAGTTTTCCTGAATCACTAACTCCAGTTCCAGTGTTTTCCAGTAAAGAATTTCTTGCTGAAGATCGGCAGACATGATGGGTTTGGTTTCCAGCCATCCGGTAGGAAACGTAAGCGTCAGGGCATGTTTGGATGCATTCACTTTCATTTCCGGCAGAAACGCTTCCTGACGTTTGATGTTCAGCAATGCGCCCAGGCGGATAATACAAATGGCCCGTTTCACGGCATTACTGTCAAACAGTTGAAACTCAGGGATCTCAGCCACTTTAATTTTTTTACGGTGAAAACGAACCAGCGTGGCCAGTAAGTCCTGTTGCTCCTGAGTAAAGCCGGGCATATCCACATTCGCTAAAATGTAAGCCGAGTGTCGCTGCACACCACGGGAGTTTATTTGTAAACCGACTTCGTGTAACAGGGCTGCCCATCCCAGCATGGCGCGGAAATCTTTGTTTTTGAACTTCCAGTCACCGGACGCCTGGTCAAAAAGACTCAGGGTAGTGGTAAGCACCATGTTCGCCTGATCGGTGTCCACATCGTACCGCGTGGCCAGGCTCTTTGCTGTCCGCTCACGGATATCGGTGTGTTTAAGTTCATCTTCCATCTGATACAACACACCTTCCCGCAGAGCGGCCGGGGAATATTGCAAAGTGTCGATGCCGAGGGATTCAAAAATGCCGATAAGAATGGCCAGACCGCCGGCTATCACGCCACGCCGGTCATCACTGATTTCCGGCATAGTGAGTTTGCCGGTGTGGCCTGCCTCGATGAAAGACTTCATCAGATTGCGCAAACTTTTCAGCGTCACCGGCTCATCGTGACCGTTTGATTTATCGCGCTGAGCAAGACTGAACAGGGTTTTAATTGTGCCGGACGTACCGATACACTGAGACCAGCCTAACTGCTTGTAGCGGTTCTCAATCATTTCAAGTTCTTGCTTCGCCGCAGTAATGGCACGGTTGAAGTTTTTGGCTTTTAATTCACCGTCAGCAAAGAAGCGATTGGTATAACTGACGCAGCCCATTTGTAACGAGCGGCAAATCAGCGGGTCAAAACCTTCGCCAATAACGAACTCTGTTGAGCCGCCGCCAATGTCAGCCACTAAACGGCGGCCGTCGCTGTGATTGGTATGGGCTACGCCCTGATAAATTAAGCGGGCTTCTTCCACACCGGAGATAATTTCGATGGGGTAGGGCAATACTTCACGGGCTGCATTGATAAATGCACGGGCATTGACTGCACGGCGAAGGGTATGCGTGGCAACAATGCGTACCGAATCCGGTTCGAAGCCCCGCAGGCTGTCAGCCACCAGTTGCAGCATTTTAAGGCCACGCTCAATCGCTTCATCAGACAGTACGTTGTCTTCGCTTAAACCCGCCGCCAAACGAACTTTTTCTTTCAGGCGGTGAAGGATCTGAACGGAGCCCGCATTAATGCGGGCAACCACCAGGTGGAAGCTGTTGGAGCCAATATCAAGTGCCGCAACCTTTGTGGTGTCACGGCTTTCAACAGCTTCAAATACGGATTCGGATGGACTCAAATGGCGTTACTCATCTTCGAGACGCTTAAGATAGTCATAGATTTCTATCTGTGAGCGTAGTTTTTTACGGTTACCCCTACGAACGTACTTATTCGTCTGTTCCTTGTCAATCACCCGCGCTTTCAACGTGTCTTTAAATTGTAGCTCAAGGACATCGACAATTTGCTGTTGCAGACGTTTATCGTATACCGGGCAACCTACTTCAATCCGGTTGTCCATGTTACGGGTCATCCAGTCCGCTGATGAGATAAATACTTTTCTGTCACCGCCACCCTCAAATACCATCACCCTGGGGTGTTCCAGGAACCGGTCGACGATGCTGGTAATAGTGATGTTTTCGCTGATGCCCGGAAGACCCGGGACCAGTGAACACATACCCCGCACAATACCGCGAATCTTCATGCCGGCCTGGCTGGCGCGGTACAGGTCGTCAATCAGCTCCTTGTCTACCAGGTTGTTTATTTTGAAGGTGATCTGGGCTTTGTGGCCTTCCTTCAAATACTGAATTTCCTGGCGGATTAGCGACTGAATTTTATTACGGCTGTTCAGCGGCGAAATTTGCAGATGCTGGAACTTATAGCGGCGGTACGGGTACTGAATGAGATCAAATACACTGGCGGCTTCTTCTGCCAGTTCCTGATTGCGGGTAAACAAACTGAAGTCGGTATAAATCTTGGCGGTTTTCTCGTTAAAGTTACCGGTACCGAAGTGCGCGTAATTGACCAGCGATCCCCGTTCCTCACGGGTTACCAGACACAGCTTACTGTGAATTTTTAACGTAGGAACGCCTAACACAACGCGGATACCCGCGTTTGTCATCCGGCGGGACCATTCAATGTTGGCTTCTTCATCGAAACGGGCACGAAGCTCTACGACAACGGTTACTTTCTTGCCGTTGTCTACCGCATCAATGAGTGAGTTAATGATCCGCGAGTTGCTTGCTACCCGGTAAATGTTTATTCGAATAGACTTTACGCTCGGGTCGAACGCTGCCTGACGTAAAAACTCGGTGAAATGCAGGAAGCGGTGATACGGATAGTACAGCAGAATATCGTGAGCGGTAATGGCATCGAAGACGGTGTTGTGCGTGGAAAACATCTTCGTGTCGATGGCCGGCAGCTTTGGATTTTCCAGGTACTCGCGGCCTACATTTGGAAAGCCGATGAAGTCTTTGAAGTTCCGGTAATGACCTGCAGCATGCATGGTGTCCAGCTTAGTGACTTTCAGGCGTTTACGTAAATCCACTACCATGTCTTCCGGCATGGAGTAGTCGTGGATAACACGTACAGGTTCGGCGATCAGGCGTTGCTTCATACTCTCGGACATCTTGTCCATATAGCTCTCATCAATTTCGTCATTGATGGAGTATTCAGAGTCGCGGGTCATTTTAAAGGAATAAGCTTCAAGAGAATCGTATTTCACGAAGCCACGGAATATTTCTTCAAGACAAAGCTGAATGACGTCATCCAGCAAAATAATGTGCTTTTTCTTACGGCTTTTTTCCGGCGGAATGACGATAAACCGTGAGGTTTCTGACGTGGGCACCTGAACAACGGCGTATCGGGTATTTTTGCCTGTGCGACGTAATGCAACATACAAGTAAACGGATGTGCCGTTAAGGCGGCTCAGCAGATCGGTTTTTTTATCAATCAGGATAGGCGCAATGTGGCGCAGAATTTTATTGACGAAGAGGTTGCGCAACCACACCCGCTGGTAATCGTTCAGTTCATCTTTTCGCAGAATGAAAATGTTGTAACGGGCCAGAGCCTTCAGCACATCTTTGTGAATTTCATCGAACTTGTTGGAAAGGTGTACCACTTTCTTCTGAATTTCCGCCATTAAAGCCATCAGTTTATTGGCTTCATCATCACTGCCATTGTCTTCTGCAATCGTGATTTGACGTTTTACGTCGGCGGCGCGGACACGGTAGAATTCGTCCAGGTTGTTCGAATAAATGCCCAAAAAGCGAATGCGCTCCACTGCCGGATTATTTTTATCGGCAGCCTCCTGCAGCACCCTTTCATTAAAGGCCAGCCAGCTAAGTTCTTTGGGGTAATACAGTTCGTTGTGTTCCATACTTACGGTTTTACAATTCAAAAGTTGCAAAGCCTGCCACTTATCCGTGACAACCGTGTGACAGGCGGGGTTTCCGGCACGGAACCGGAGGTGATTTTCGCAGCGTTATACGCTGGTGTTGATGTCGACAACCAGGTCGTTCGCGATACCTTCCAGCGCTGTCTGCAGTGCACTGTCGTCAAATGACTCCGGCACGGCGATGACCGCTTTAGCTTTAAACATCAGGCTTCCCCAGTTGGGGGCGCTCTCGCAACGGGAATCAAAAGAGACAATATTCAGGTTGAACTGGTTTAGAATATTTGTCAGTTCCTGTACGATGCCGGGCTTATCGTTACCCATGATTTCTACTTTAAGGGTGTCGCTGAAGGTCTGAGAATTCTCAGCAACAGTGACAGACTGCACAGTTAAATCGGG
This sequence comes from Alteromonas sp. NFXS44, assembly GCF_040148705.1. Lineage (NCBI taxonomy): Bacteria > Pseudomonadati > Pseudomonadota > Gammaproteobacteria > Alteromonadales > Alteromonadaceae > Alteromonas > Alteromonas sp. NFXS44. Next base: position 423,792 of record NZ_JAGDEA010000002.1, read on the forward strand.
CAGGCTGTCTAAGGCCGATACCAAATCATCGTGTTTTTCTTTGGGAACATGTACCTCAACGAAACCGGTAAACAGGCCAGCCATATGTGCAAAGCTGCTGCCCAACCAGTTGGCATCGTGACGATAAACACACTTGGCAAGGGCATCAACCAGACCGGGTTTGTCCTTGCCCATGATAGTAATGATCAGAGGTTGCATTGGCACTCCTGTTATTTTGAATGACGGCACCCGGCAACGGTGCTGACGAGTGGGTTGGCGCAGAGAGACTGCGTAACTTTCACTTGATTAGAAGTATTAAAATAACACATCATTGGCAATCAACCCTATCTGATCTTCTGAAAAATCAGGCAAAAGTTGCTTTTACAATAATGAAGTCACCTGCGGACAAACAAATTAAGAAAAGGCAGCGTAAAGACAGGCGCCTGACATTCATCGTGACACTGTTTGGTGGCATGGTGCTGTTCACGTTGGTATTGCTCATTACTCACCTTATTTCACAGGCAATGCCACTGGCTATGCGCCCTGTTGTAGTTAATGTGACCAGTGCGTCACTCAGCCCGGAACAGATACAGCAGGGACAGGCGGTTCTGGCCAGTGGCGATCTGATGGAAGGTCAGCCGTTAATGACGCGGTCAGATGAATGTCGGGTGAAAATGCTGGCGCTGAACGGCACAAAAACAGGCTTTGAGCCTTTTCATGACTATATTCGTCCCTGCGATCATGAAACCCGCGTGGTAAGTGAAACCGGACAACATTTCATTGCTGATGTCTCCTCTTCCGGTCAGGTAAGGATTGTTGAAGTACAGTCGCTGGCTCTGAGTACCGCTGAACCACAATTTAATGCCGGCGAGCCGCGAACAATCGGCGCCGGATTAATCAGCTTTGCATTACCGCAGGATATCTGGCATGGGCGCATCCGTTGGCAAATTGAATTAGGGGAGCAGTGGATTGTCGCCGTTGTTCACACGCCGTCTCAAATTTTCGTCCGCTGGGTAAACCGCAGAAACCCGGTGAAAATAACGGATCATCATTATTCCTCTGATTCCAGTGTACTGCCTTTGCCCGGCAGTGGCATCACGCTGGTTTATGAGAATGGCGTGCTCGGACAATATCCCCTGAAAGGCGCTCCTGAAGAAAAGCTCACCAGAGAGCCGGTTTCCTGGTGGCACAGCCTGCCAAAAGATCGCACCGTGCTGACGGCGTCGCCGGAAGGGAAATTAACCCGCTGGGTGCTGCAGAATACTGACGGTAAGATGCGGTACTACCCGACCTGGACCACTACACTGCCAGAAAAGCAGCTCCCCGCTGATGTGACTGCCCATGCAACCACCAACGGTCTGGCGCTGCTCACAAAGCAACAACAGGTGTTGCTGATGAACAGAGTCACCGGTGAAGTGGTAAGCCATTTCAGGAATGCAATGCCACAAAGTCATATCAGCTGGTACGGACAGCGGCTTTATCTGTGGTCAGACATCGGTGTATCCGTGGAAAAAATTAACTGGCTCACCGGTATCACAACCTGGTCCTCGTTATTCAGTCCTCAGCAATATGAAGGATACCAAGAAGACGGAACCATCTGGCAAACCACCAGTGGCTCAGATTATCAGGAAACAAAATACAGCCTTGTGCCACTATTAATCGGCAGTCTGAAAGCTTCAGTGCTGGCTCTTATTATTGCGATACCTGTAGCCGTGGGGGCTGCGGTGTATTCTGCATATTTCTCCAGAGCGGCACTCAGGCACTGGCTGAAGCCGGCTCTGGAATTGCTGGAAGCAGTGCCCTCTGTGCTTATCGGCTTTGTGGCCGCTATCTGGCTGGCTCCTATGGCTGAGAGGGTACTTTTTTCCTTTGCGTTTTTCCTTGTGGTTGTGCCGTTGATTTTATTTGCAGCGGCTTTTGTACAAAACCGCGTAGCGCGAAAATTACCCCATGTATTGCGTCAGGGCACAGAACTGGTTGTTTTGCCTTTGATGGTATTTTGTCTGGGGTATGTCAGCATGCAATGGGCGCCTGAATGGATATTCAGTCTGGCGGGCGTAGACGGTTTTGAAGCCATGTCGGCATCGTCTGAAACACCGGTAGGAAAAACCACAATCGTGGTTGCGCTGGCCCTCGGCGTGGCCATTTCCCCGACAATTTATTCGCTGGCTGAAGATGCAATCAGCGGGGTACCGGATTATCTTAAGCATGCGTCTTTTGCGCTGGGGGCAACACGGCTACAGACATTGCAATACGTGGTGTTGCAAATGGCCATGCCCGGTATTCTGGCAGCGATTATGCTCGGTTTTGGCCGCGCCTTTGGTGAAACCATGATCGTACTGATGGTCACAGGGAATACGCCGGTATCTGACTGGAGTCTGTTGGAGGGACTGCGGGCACTTACCGCGAACCTGGCTATCGAACTGCCGGAAACCGACGTGCAGGGCGCGCACTATCAGATCTTATTTTTAACTGCCTGTATCCTGTTCGGCTTCACGTTCATTGTGAATACGCTGGCTGAACTGTTGCGGCAAAAACTCCGGGTGAATGCCCGTCATGATTAAAACAAAAATTGAAGCCATTATGACGCCGGCACAGCGTCAGTCGTTTGTTATCAGCTTCACCGCATTTTTAACCACGCTTTTATTGCTGGCGCTTGTCAGTATTCTCGCCCTGATCATTTACCGGGGTGTCGCTTATTTCTGGCCTGCACCGGTATATTCACTTACGTTTATCGATGAGCAGACGGAAGAGGCCAGGTCGGTTTACGCCCAGGTTTTCAGTGAGTACAAGGAAAACAATAACACCGTGCGCTGGGTGGTGTATTCGTCGGAGCAAAATCCCCACGGTACACAGGCGCTTGTAGACGAAGATCGCACGCTTACGCTGGTGGAATCGGTGAACAGTGCCGACATAACCCTCAATGACGGGCTGTCTGTACTGGGGGTGCCGGTGCAGATCACTGCCAGCGGGCAGCATGTTTTCGATGAGTCAGCCTACGGCACGGTCACAGAAAAAGTCAGCCGTCTGGAAGACAGTATTGATGATTTACGTACCCGCTGGTTGTCAGGGATCCATCAGAAACTGGCGGAACTGGATGCGCGGGGAGTGGCTGCAGATGCGCCGGCGCGGGAAAAACTGAATGACGCCTTCCGGCAGTGGCAAAGCAAAATTATTGCACTGGAAACCGAGCGGGACAGTTACACACTGCATATTGCCATGGCTGACGGTTCAGTCATTGCGATTCCGGTGGCGAGCATACAGGAAATGATTTTTCCGGGGCAGCTTGGCATTGCCGGTAAAATCGGGGTTACGCTGAGTCATATCGGACAGTTCCTGATCCAGGCACCCAAGCAGGCCAATACCGCCGGTGGCGTGTTCCCCGCGCTGTTCGGCACAGTGTTGATGGTATTTATCATGACCATCATTGTGACGCCTTTTGGTGTGCTGGCCGCGGTGTACCTCAATGAATATGCGCCGGATAATATCCTCACAGCAACCATCCGCATCAGTGTGTCGAACATGGCGGGTGTGCCTTCCATTGTTTATGGCGTATTCGGCCTGGGCTTCTTTGTTTATATTGTGGGCGGTAACATCGATTCGTTGTTCTTCTCAGACACATTACCCTCGCCAACTATGGGAACGCCCGGACTATTCTGGGCTGCGCTGACCATGGCAATTCTTACTCTCCCTGTTGTGATTGTTGCTACAGAAGAGGGACTGCGCAGGGTACCGCGGGGATTGCGGGCGGGAAGCTACGCCCTGGGAGCGACGAAGGCGGAAACCATTATGCATACTGTATTGCCCATGGCCTCGCCCGGCATCATGACCGGTGTCATCCTGGCGATTGCGCGGGCTGCCGGCGAAGTTGCACCACTGATGCTGGTGGGGGCTGTGAAGTTTGCGCCGAACTTACCTTTCGACGGCGAGTTTCCCTATCTCCATCTGGAAAGGCAATTTATGCATCTGGGTGTGCTGATATACGACGGTGCTTTCCACAGCCAGACTGACGCAGAAGGGGCTTCCATGATGTTCGCCACCTGTTTGCTGTTATTGCTGGTGGTGCTCATTCTTAATATTCTGGCGGTGTTACTCAGAGCACGGTTAAGAAAACGGTACTTAGCGAGCTGATTATGCTGAAGTTATTTGAACATGAAACGCTGGATGTCCATCACCTGAATGATGACGATACGGCCATTAAGGTGGAGCATCTTAATCTGCGCTTTGGTCAGAAGCATGTGCTGCAGGACATCAGCATGAGCATTCCGAAGAACCGTATAACGGCATTTATCGGACAAAGCGGTTGCGGTAAATCTACCCTTATCAGCGCTTTCAACCGGATGAATGACCTGGTTGCTGATTGTCGATACGACGGCAGCATTTACATTGGCGGCCGGGATATTAATGGTCGTAAGGAAAACGTGTCTCAACTGCGTACTAAAGTCGGCATGGTGTTTCAGCGACCCAATCCGTTCCCTATGAGCATTTATGACAATGTCTGCTATGGTTTGCGTTTGCAGGGAATACGGGTAAGACGTTTTCTTGATGATGCCGTCGAACAGTCGCTTAAAGAGGCAGCATTATGGGAAGAAGTTAAAGACCGGCTGTTTGAATCAGCACATATTTTGTCTGGTGGTCAGCAGCAGCGGCTGGTTATCGCCAGGGCGCTGGCGTTGAAGCCGGAGATCCTGTTGTTGGATGAGCCTACATCGGCACTGGATCCGCTGACCACACTGTTTATCGAAGAGCTGATGGCCGGACTGAAGAAACGATGCACTATCGTGATTGTCACCCATAATATGCAACAGGCTGCGCGGGTTTCTGATTACACGGCATTCCTGCATCAGGGGAAACTGATTGAATATGCTGACAGCGATTCACTCTTTACCATGCCCGAACATAAACAGACAGAAGATTATATTACAGGCCGTTACGGTTAACGGGAGATATTCATGCCACGTCAGATTGCGTTAAATACCCATATCTCCGGCAAGTTTAATACTGAGCTGGAGAACCTCAGAAATTCCGTGCTTACCATGGGAGGGGAAGTCGAGCTGCAACTGGTGGATACCCTGCGGGCGATTAAACAGAATAATGCCGGTCTGGCTGAAAAAGTTATATTAAATGATCTCAAGATCAATGCCATGGAAATGCAGATTGATGAGGAGTGCTTACGCATCATAGCCAGAAGACATCCCACCGCTTCCGATTTACGGCTGGTGATGATGGTGTCGAAAGCCATTACCGATATTGAGCGCATGGGTGATGAGATAGAACGGATAGCCCGTCTGGTAACTAAAAATAAGCTGCCGGCTTCAGAAACGATTAAAAGCAGCATGATTCTGATTGGCGACCGTGTTGTACAAATGATGCGGGGTACCTTCGATGCACTGGCGCGGCAAAATGAAAATTCCGCGCTGGAAGTGTATGAGCAGGACAACCGCATTGATGCTGAATATAAGAAGTTACTTAAATACACCACCGGAGAAATGCAGAAAAGTACCGACGATATGCAGGACTGGCTGGAAGTACTGTGGGCATTACGTTCTCTGGAACGGATTGGTGACCGCTGTAAGAATATTTGTGAGTATGTTGTTTACTTATCGCGGGGAACCGATGTGCGGCATTCACCGTTAGAGAACATGCAACAGAAATTAAAGCACCTGAGTTAGCGGCGATCTGTCACAAAATTGAAATATTTGGTGTATAAATAAGCGGACGCGCGTAGTTTTATTGCGATTTAACTTATTCCGCAAATTTACACTATTGCATTGGATTGAATTTCGTTATCATGCGCCGCAGCCGAATTGGAAACGTTTAAAAAATAATCTATGCCAGATATCACACCGTTAGCGCCGGTTGTCATTTTCGACTGCGAAGATAAAACCTCCTTTACTTTGCGCCAAATGGCGTTTTCTAGCTTAGTCAGCGAATAATCCAGGAGCGAGACCTGTGGAACTTCTGCAAAGTTATGGCATGACGCTTATTATCCTGGCCGCGGTAGTCGGCTTTATAATGGCGTGGGGGATCGGTGCCAATGATGTAGCCAATGCAATGGGTACATCGGTAGGATCTAAAGCCTTAACCATCAAGCAAGCAATTATCATTGCGATGATTTTCGAATTTGCCGGAGCTTATCTGGCGGGTGGGGAAGTCACCAGCACTATTCGTAAGGGGATCATCGATCCCATGTTCTTCACCGACAGGCCGGATTATCTGGTTCTGGGGATGATTGCCTCGTTATTTGCCGCAGGTATCTGGCTGGGACTGGCGTCCTGGTTAGGCTGGCCTGTATCAACTACGCACTCTATCATTGGTGCCATCATCGGATTCACTGCCACCGGCGTAAGTATGGATGCCGTTGAATGGGGCGAAGTGGGCGGCATTGTTGGTAGCTGGGTGGTGACACCTGCTATTTCCGGCATCATTGCTTATCTTATTTTCATCAGTGCGCATAAGCTTATTTTTGATACGGCCACGCCGTTTAAAAACGCCAAACGCTTTGTACCGTTTTACATGGGGTTGGCAGGCTTCGTCATGTCGCTGGTTACCATCAAGAAAGGCCTCAAACATGTTGGTCTGACACTGTCTCCGGAAATGGGATATGTGCTGGCCGTTGTTATTGCCATTATGCTGGCAGGCCTGGGCCGGTATGCGATTTCCCGCATGACATTTTCTGAAAATCAGAGTGCTGATATTCAAAGTGCCAATATCGAAAAGATATTCGCAATGCTGATGGTAGTAACGGCCTGTTGTATGGCTTTCGCTCACGGCTCAAATGATGTAGCCAATGCCATTGGTCCGCTGGCGGCAGTCGTCAGTGTGGTTACCTCTGGCGGTGAAATTAACGCAAACTCAGAGCTTGCGCCATGGATCCTGCCACTGGGTGGTTTAGGTATTGTGGCTGGCCTGGCGTTATTCGGTCATCGTGTTATTAAAACTATCGGTCAGGGGATCACCCATCTGACACCGAGCCGTGGCTTTGCTGCAGAGCTTGCTGCTGCCTGTACGGTTGTTATTGCTTCGGGCACAGGTTTGCCTATCTCCACTACGCAAACCCTGGTGGGCGCGGTGTTAGGTGTGGGTATGGCACGGGGTGTTTCAGCACTTAATCTGGGTATTGTACGCAATATTGTCGTCTCCTGGATTATTACGCTGCCTGCAGGTGCCATTCTGGCGATTATATGCTTCTTTGGCCTTAAGGCCTGGTTTGGCGTTGAGTAAGCCGCAAAGCTGATTGCCTGACAGTTGAAACCTGACTAACAAAAAAGCGAAACAGCCACCGTTTCGCTTTTTTCGTTACAGGCCGGCGCTCAAATCCGGCCACAAATCTTCCGCTCGTTGTGATTTAGCCGTCAACATCCACCGGTGTTACAAAGCCGTCAGGCTTTAAGCCCACCACCGCGCAATCAATCTGCTCAATGGTTTCTTCTGCGGTACCACCCATGATATATCCGGGCACGCCAAGACGGGACAATGTTCCCATCACAATAAGGTCGGCGTTACATGCATTTGCTGTAGCGGCAATGTCACGGCGGGGATAGCCCCGCACAAGGTGAACGGCAGGTTCCGCTATGGTTGGTGCTTCGTCGTTGTGATCCAGAGCAATCAGTCCCAGCAACCGGTTGACCTCTTCTTCTCGCTCCAGTTTGATTTTGCTTAAATCGTGCTGCACCGCGTCTTCATCAACGCTGATAAAGCCCTGCCGCAGGATATTTTCAGGCACCGCGTCATACACATGCACAACATGCAGTGAGGCATTTTCCGCTTCAGCCACACGCCAGGCCGTATTGAGGATATCCAGAGCCAGTTGTTTGCGGATAGCCACTTCGTGTTGAGGGTAGTGATAATTTACATCGACGGCTGCCACTACGTTTTGTAGCGATGTGGTGCGTACTTTGTGCATGATCCAGACAGGGCAGGGGCACTTGCGCAGCAGGTGCCTGTCATCACTGCCGGTAATTTTACTGACAACGTCGTTTTCATTCAGCTTAATAACCAGATCATGGCCCGCCGACACTACCTGCCGGATAATATTGATAAACCGGTGACCGGTGCTGACAATGCCTTTGGCCGGGTATTGTTTGCTCCAGACTGCAATCTGCTCATCCAGCCAGCTTTGTGCAGACTGAGTCAGCGATGAATCTGACTCCAGGTATTCAAAGGACTGCATGATCATACGGGCATTAGGGGGAAGTGCCTCAAGTGCCAGCATGATAGTCAGTGATGCGTTATGCTTGTTAGCAATTTGCATCGCCCGTTCCACCAGCACATCCTGGCCGTGTGTGTCGTGCAACACGCACAGTATATTAGTAAATTGCCCTTTCATTTATTCCCTCCTTTTCCGGCAGAAAATGACACGTCTTACCGGAAGCACAAAACTGCTGTGATCAAATTTATACATTATCTTTTTAATTATAGTTTTTAAATAATCCCGCATCAGCCCCTGTTGATGAATATTTGGTGACGGATTTTATACATTTCACCAATCTGCACACTTGATGCTTCAAACCAGAGGAAAGCATGGATAATTGTTGTAGTGCCTTTAATCCTTATGTTAGATTAAATTATCGTTTTTTAATCTGATTTATGACTATGAAATGGCCTAACCTGAAACATCTGCATTATCTGGTGACCTTGCATCAGGAACAGCATTTTCACCGTGCTGCCCAGCGATGTAATGTCAGCCAGTCGACACTGAGTACCGCCATCCAGAATCTGGAAGAGCACTTTGGCAGTCAGTTACTGGAGCGGGAGCACAAGACGTTTGTCTTTACTTCGCTTGGACTGGAGATTGTTGAGCGCAGTAAAGTGTTGCTGCAGGAAGCCGGTGAACTGGTGGAATTCGCGCAGAATGCCGGTAACTGGGAAAAAGGTAAGCTGAAGCTGGGCGTGATCCCCACCATAGCACCGTTCATGTTTGAAGGCATGATTGGCGCATTCAAAACATTTCTGCCGGACATCAGTCTGGAGCTTCAGGAAGACACAACCCACAACTTGCTTCAGCAACTCACTGATGGCCAACTAGATTTGCTTATTCTTGCGTTGCCGATGGAAACACCTGGATGCAAGCAGATGGTGCTGGGCCATGATCCGTTTCACCTCGTGGCTCACGAAAGTCTTGCCAGCACATTGCCGGAACCCTTTGATATTACGACTCTGCCTAACAACAGTATTTTCCTGTTACAACAGGAACACTGTATGACCGGCCATGCCGTAAGCGCCTGTAATCTGCAGCATCGTGAGCAGGTAAGCAGTCTGGCTGCCAGCAGTTTATATACACTGGTGCAACTGGCTAACAGTAAACTGGGCTATACTTTTATGCCCGAACTGGCACTGAATCAGAACATCATTAAAAATACTGAACTGAAAGCATTACCCGCGGAAGATAATGCATACCGGGAGATTGGCCTGGTATGGCGTTCCGGTACCACACGGATGCGTTTGTTCAGAAGAATTGGTGAAGTACTGTCGCCTTTATTACCGGTTCCGGTACTCAAATAATTCTACTTTATGGACGGCCCGCAATCCGCATGATTTCTGGCCGTCAGCTCCTTTCGTAATCCCCCTCCCGGATGAGTCAAAAATCGTCTCCGTTACCTTTTTCGATAAAATTTAAAAACACTTCAAACTATTTCCTTTGTCACTCCGACTTTACTTGTAAGCTTCAGAGAAAAAGCGGCAAAGCAGGCATAACTGTCCGCCGGAAAACCAATTAAACAGTAATAAGGAATGCACGTGTTTGAAAAACACGACGACCAGCTTGTGGCCAGCGCGCTGAAAGGGCAGAAGCGGGCGTGGATAACACTGATTAAACGCTATGAAAAAGCTGTGTTCAGTTACGGGGTTCGTATGACAGGCAGCAGAGATGACGCCGCTGATCTGATGCAGGATATTTTTGTGTCCGTATTTAAAAGCCTCGGAAACTACCGCGGGGAGGGCAGTTTCAAAGGCTGGTTATTTAAGGTAGCGCACTACCGGTGTATCGAATTCTATCGCAAAAGAAAGCCTGAGCAGGGGCTGGAGGATATACCGGAACCAGACAGTGGCCAGCCTTGTCCTGAAACTGTCATGCTGGAAACCTTGTCGGGTCAGGCACTGCTAAAAGCAATGCAAACCCTGCCTCTGGCTCAGAAGGCAGTGGTCGAGCTTAAATTTTTCGGGCAATTCACATTTGATGAGATTGCTCAGCAAACAGGTTTATCACCAAATACAGTGAAGTCGCGCTTATACAGTGCGCTGACCAGACTGAAAGTGTTGATGGAGGATGAGCATGCAAAAGCATGAACAGGAAAAACTACTGGCAGGGTGGCTGGAAGGTACGCTCACTAACACTGAGCAGGAACAGTTTGAGGCACTCTGCGCGGAAAATATTGATTTTGCAGAACGGGTTGCCGCTGCACGGCATTTAACTGAGCTGGCAACGCTCAGCGGCGAAAATATGAATGTACCGGAGTGGAATCGTGACAGTACCTTTACGGCTCCTGAAAAACAGAGGTGGTGGCAATGGCAGGGCTTGCCGGCCATGTCAGTGGCGATGTCATTGGTTGCCCTGGTGATAGTTGTCAGTGGCTTTCAGCTACAGATCTCTGAAGGCGGTGTGACGATAGGGTTCAGTCAGCCGGCTCCCGAAGAAAACGAAGTCGCTGCCATCGTCGATGAGAAATTACAGAAATATCAGCAGCTCAATGAGTTGATGTTCAGCAAGTATGCCGATGCCATGGCTGCCCAGCAAAGAGAGAGTTCAGCGCAACTGACTCAATATTTACTGGCATCCGGCAGACAGGAGCGCCGTGAAGATTTTGCTGAATTCGTAAAGTTTATTAATCAACAGCGGGACGACGACCAACGCTTTATGGCCCGCCAGTTAAATCATCTTAAACAGGAAATCAACGCGATGGAAAATGGCTACAGCGCGGATTTACCGGTAACCGAATAATACGAGGACTTGGGTATGCGTAATCTGAACAAAACGAAACTGGCTAAAATCATTAACCGTACAACACTGGCCGTATTGACAGTGGCGGCATGTCATACGGGACTTGCTGTCGCTGAGAATTATTCCGGGCTGGCTAAGGAAATTGAAATTGTGAAAGGAATTGTCGATACCTCTCTGAAGCAGCAACAGCGTTCAGAGGGAATACGTTACCGTTCACTGGAAGCTATGTATCTGGCAGGTCAAGGCGTTGTATTCACGGTCTCCTCAACGGGAAACGGTAATTGGATGTCGCGTATAACAGATATTGTTGATCGCATTCCTCCCATCCCCCCGGTTCCTGATGTACCGGCGATCGTCAGTAACGGTGAAATTGATATTGAATTAAGCCGTGAGTGGGAAGCCTTTGCTGACGAGACTGCCTCCCGGTTTGGTGAAGCCTTCGCTGAATCTACAGAACAGATGTATGACTTACGAAGTGAAGAAAGGGAAATTGCCTGGGAACGCAGAGATATTGATCGCCGTAAAAGAGATCTTGAATTTGAAGCCGGACAGGCTGACAAAGCGCGGGCAAAAGCTATCAAAGATGAAGTGAAGACCCTTGAAAAAGAACTGGCGGCACTGAGCAGCAAAGAAGGATCTTTGCGTGCCCGCAGAGAAAGTATCGAGCAGCAAAGACAGGAAAGTGCAGACGCCCGAAAGCAGGCACAGTTGAAAGCAGCAAAAGCCTTTCTGAGTAATTTTGAAGCAGGGATAGGGGAAGCGCTTTGTCGCTTTGGCGGCGGGATGCGGGCGTTGCCCGATGATGAGCATGTGACTTTTGTGCTGAAAGGTTTTGTTCAGGGCGGTCAGTCAGGACAGAAGGATAAAGTGTATGTGTTTAAGAAATCAAAAATTGAAGATTGCGTAAAAGAAAAATTGAATACTGACGGACTGCTAAACAGTGCCAATGTTTACGATTTTTAACTGCAACACAGTCTGGCATGAAATAGTTGTTAAAAAAGTGTGTTGAGCACTCGTACAACTGGCAACGCAAAGATTACACACGCCTCAAAAAAAAAGCGCCGCAACTTTCAAGCTGCGGCGTTTTTATTTAGTCAGTCTGGTGCTTATTTACCGGAGTTAATAAGCATTTTTGTCACTAAAGCCCCCGGTGACTGTTTGCAGAATGATTTTCAAATCAAACGGGATAGACCAGCGGTGCATATAATCCAGATCATATTCCACACGCTTCGCCATTTTATCCAGCGTATCAGTTTCGCCGCGCAGACCATTGACCTGAGCCCAGCCGGTAATTCCCGGACGCACTTTGTGTCGCAACATATAACCTGTGATCAGTTTACGGTATTCTTCGTTGTGCGCTACGGCGTGGGGACGGGGCCCGACAATGGACATCCGTCCTTGCAACACATTGATAAACTGAGGTAATTCATCCAGTGAAGTACGGCGTAAGAAGGCTCCTAATTTAGTAACCCGGGGGTCATTTTTAGTCGCTTGTTTTACCACAGAACCATTATCCTGTGTCGACATGGAGCGGAACTTATACACTGTAATTTCTTTGCCATCGAGGCCGTAACGCTTCTGGCGGAATATTGCAGGACCCGGTGAAGACAGCTTCACAGCGGCAGCGATGCACAACATGGGAATTGCCAGTACAGTAAGAATGCCCGTACTTACGACCACATCTTCAATACGTTTAAGAATGTTGTTAGCACCCTGGAAAGGCGTGTCATAAATACTCAGAGCCTGAACATTTCCTACACTCTGCCAGCGAGAATTAAGCAGTGTGTACATAAAGAAGTTGGGGATCAGATACACGTTAGCGGTGGTATCACTGCATTTTTCCAGAATCGCTTTAATGCGGTCTTCCGCAGCCGTAGGCAGAGCAATGTAGATATAATCTACCTTGTGGGTCTTCGCCAGCTCAATGGCTTCATCAATGCTGCCTTTGATCTGGTTACGAAATTCACCGGTAACACGGTCCTGAGGACGGTCATCATAAACCCCTTCGAAACGAATACCCAGTTGATCGTTTTCCATCATCTGTACAGCCATATTGTAGCCGGCTTCGGTGGCGCCAATGATGATGGCTGAGCGGCTGTTAAGCCCGCTGCGGCGTACCTTAAACAGGAACTGACGCATCACAAAACGCCAGCTTGTCAGAGTGATAAGAGAGCCACCAAACCACATTCCGGTTACCGCAACAGTGGTGGACAACGTGTGAGCAAATGCAAACGCGAAAACCAGTGTTGCAACAAAGCTGATAATACCGGCAACGGCTGCCATTTTCATCATTGCGCTGGTATTGCTGGAACGCCAAGAGCGGTATAAATCCAGCGCTTCAGCGGATACCTGAAAAGCCACAACATTTATGAATAAGAGGATCAAAGCACCAGTGGTCACCGGCACGGCGTAGTAGAACATCGCGACATAGAAACACAATGTGATAGCGGTCAGGTCGACTAACCGGTAAATAGTAGAAAAGCTACTTTGATAAGAGCCTGAAAGACCACTGCGTTCATCGCTCATTCTTGTAACGTTGCCATTCAGCGTCTGGCTCTGCAGCAAATTGAATTTCATTTTTCGTCTCTCCGAGTCGTGACGTTCTTTGATAATCAATGGGTTACAGGATAACTACCGGTATCTCATATCATTTATGTCACAGATAAAACCGTTTCCTGTATGAATTAATGCAGATCCCGTTCCACTTTGTTGGGAAGATGATAGTAAATAATGTAAAAGTACTAATAGACTGATAGCAATGGCACAGTAATCGCATAGTCCCATCCGGACGAACGGGCTCGCCTCCTTGCAAAAGGAAAAAGTAGCTATTCAATTTCAAACTCCGGGAGAAACTATGATTAAACGGACTTCAGGCGCAATTCTTGTCACCTTATTTGCCGGCAATGTTGCCCATGCGCAGGATGAAGGCGCTATTCAGGTGGGGAAGTTTGATATAAAACCCGGCCTGACCACCGATGTTCTTCATATCGATAACGTGACGTACGCCAGTGAAGAAGCTGATGAAATAGACAGCTGGGTATCAGTCGTTTCACCAAAAATTGATGCTTACACTGAGTTTAACGGACATATCATTGAAATGGGCTACCGCCTTGAGCGCGGGGACTACTATTCTACCGACGCCGACGATTACACCGACCATTTCGCTCACCTTAAGGGCGACTTTGAAATTAATGACAGAAACAGATTCAAGGGCGTTGCAACCTACGAGGCCGGACACGATGAGCGTGGCCGTAGATATTCGAACGGTTTTGGCAACGAGCTGACCAGTGTGGATACCTACAACAATTCTGAAGTCGGAGCCATTTATTCCTACGGTGCATTGTCTGCTTTTGGCCGTATTGATTTGTCAGTAGGCTATGAAGACATGGACTATGACGGCGACACAGAACTGTATCTTATTCGCGACAGAAGCACGACAAAATACGGTGCCGAATTTGTTTATCGCATTGTAGACGGCACGAATTTGTTACTGGATGCTGACCGCAACGAAATACGTTATGACTATGATGCAAACCCGGCCAATCCACTGGATAGTATTGAGAATCGTCTGCTGGCAGGCTTCAGCTGGGATGTTAACGCAGTAACGCAAAGCTATGCCAAGGTTGGCTATAAAGAGAAATCCTTTGAGGCCGCAAGCCGTGATGACTTCTCTGGTCTGGCATGGGAAGTTGGAATGAGCTGGCTGCCATACTCCTATTCAGAATTTACGGTCAGCACAAAACAGGACACCCGCGAAACAAACACCACCGGTGCGGACTACATTCGTGGCACAGACTATGCTATCAGCTGGGAACATAGTTGGGTTCAACGCTTTTCGACTACCGCCACCATGGCATTAATGAACGATGATTACGTTGGCGACGTAGAAGACTTACGTGAAGACGATACAAAAAAACTGACATTAGCGGCTGATTACGAGTTTCGTCGCTGGTTGACCTTCGGTCTTTACTACTCAATGAACGATCGTGAAAGTAACCGCAGCGATATTGAGTTCGACAGAAATGTTTACGGTTTAACAGCAAAGGTAACCTTGTAATGATGACAAATGCGAAAAGGATATTTGCCACTTTAATTCTGCTGACCATGGCATGTTTTGCCGGCGCGCAGGAAGGAAATGCAAGTATGAGTTCCTATCGCCTGGGTGTTGGTGACAAAGTGCTGATCAATGTGTTTGGTCAAAGTGATTTGTCGATGGAAACCCGTCTGCCTGACGTAGGTAAGATTAACTATCCTTTTCTTGGTGAGTTAAAGCTTGTCGGGCTGACACTTTCTGAAGTAGAAAAACTGATTTATACCGGTCTGGAGGGGGATTATCTTGTTAATCCTTCCGTGGCCGTGTCTATTGTTGAGTACCGCCCGTTTTTCATTGATGGTGAAGTCAAACATCCCGGCGGTTATCCCTATCAGCCGGGTTTAACTGTGAACAAAGCCGCAGCCTTAGCCGGCGGGTATACGGAACGGGCGTCCCGTTCAGACATTCAGATTGTCCGTGAACTGGAAAGTGGCCAGGACACCCTTGAGGTAAACGTAAGTCACATGATTCAACCGGGTGACATCATCACCATTCCGCAACGTTTTTTCTGAGCGTAGTGTATTTTGCAGCCCCGCTGACAACGGGAAGATTAATGGAATTAAAGGATAGAGTATGTCGTTGAAAATGAAGGACTCGCTGCAAGCGAACATCCTGGATGATGAAACCATCGACTTTGCGCACTACTGGCAGGTATTTAAACGTTATTTTGGTCGCATCATTACGTTGGCGATTGTCTTTACTGCACTGGTGGCAATAGTGGTGATGAAAATGACCCCTATTTACTCCGCCACAGCCAGTTTGCTGATTGAATCGCAACCGGCCAACGTGATGTCTATTGAGGAAGTGTATAAGTCTGACACGACCCGCAAAGACTACATGCGCACCCAGTATCAAATTATCCAGTCCCGGCAGGTTGCAGCCCGCGCTGTGGATGAGCTGGATCTTGCGAACGATCCCGTATTTATGCCGCCTTCCGACGGGGAAATCTCAATTATTAAAGAAGCAAAAGCCTGGCTTTTCGCTAATTTGCCTTTCATTGAAAAAGCGCCAAAAACTGAGTTAACCGAAAGCGAACGTGAAGAAAAGCGTCGCCAGGCAGCAATCAATAAATTGATGAAGTCTATTAATGTGTCACTGGTAGAAAATACACAGGTCATCAATATTACTGCGACCAGTGATTCTCCGCGACTGGCAGCCGCCATTGCCACTACGATGGGCGATGTGTATGTAGAAAACTATCTGCAGGCCAAGGTGGAAATGACCACCAAAGCAACCTCTTTTCTGACTGAAAGTATGGAAGGCCTGCGGGATAAGCTTACTTCTGCTGAGAAAGACTTATCTGACTTTTATGAGAAAAATCAGCTGGTAAATCTTACCAATGGTGTTGTCGGACTGGCAGCGGAAGAACTTGAACAACTCAGTAATCAATTGCTGAAAGCTGAAACTACGTTAAAGCAAAACAGAACGATTTACGAACAAACTCAGCGAAACGGTGCTGACTACAGTGCACTGGCCCGCTTGCCGGAAGTACTGAATCATCCGAATATTCAAAGCGTCCGTCGTCAGGAGGCGGAAGCTATGAGCCGTGTATCAGAACTCAGCAAAGTATTCGGTCCTAAGCACCCGCAAATGGTGTCCGCCAATGCGGAACTGGATTCCGTCCGCGACACACTGCAAACCCAGATCCGCGATCTTATTTCCAGTATTACTACCCAATATCGTGCTTCACAGGACCGGGTTGTGACTTTGCAGGAAGAAGTTTCAGAGGCTAAATCTGAATATCGTCAGTTGTCTAACCTGGAAAATACACGGCGGGCATTACAGCGGGAAGTGGATATCAACCAGCAGTTGTACAATTCCATGTTTACCCGTCTGAAAGAAACCAGTGAGATGGGCGGCTTCGAGTCAGCAAATGCCCGTGTGCTGGATCCTGCTCCGGTACCGAATAATCCCACTGCACCGAACAAAACGCTGCTAATCGTGGCGGCATTCATTTCCAGCTTTGGATTCGGCGTACTGCTGGCCTTTGTACTGGAAGCAATGAACAGCGGTGTGCGCTCTGTGGATGATGTTGAGAAGAAATTGGGTCAGCGCATGTTGGGACTTATCCCTGTTATTTCGGTAAAACGCCGTAAAGACATGGACCTGCGCGCCTTCTTTGACAGTAAATATCATCAGTTCAGTGAAGCGGTAAGAACCCTGCGTACCAGTTTATCTCTGATAAATCTTGAAAAGCAGAATCAGGCCATACTGGTGACGTCATCAGTGCCGAAAGAAGGTAAAACAACGGTTTCTATTAACCTGTCCTTCGCTCTGGGTCAACTGGATAAAACCATTCTTATCGACGCCGACTTACGTCGTCCGGCCGTTGGCAAGCGGTTCGATGTACCTAATTACCAGCCCGGACTGTCTAACCTGATCATGAAAACCCATTCTCTGGAAGAATGTCTGGTTCATGACGAGCAATCGGGTATTGATATTATTTGTGCGGGCAGTATTCCTTCAAATCCTCAGGAGTTGCTGGCGGGTAACGGCTTCAAAGCACTGATCAATTATCTTAAGAAAACCTACAAATACGTGGTTGTCGATACTGCGCCTACACAGGCGGTCTCTGATGCCATGGTTGTATCGAAAAGCTGTGACTCGGTTATTTATGTTGTGCGTGCTGACAGTACCAGTGAAAAAATGATTAAAAACGGTCTGGGCCGGTTCCTGCAAGTGGGGCACCGTGTTGACGGCGTAGTATTGAACCAGGTCGACCTTAAAAAATCAGATGTGTCTGAGCGCTATGGTGGTTTCTATGACCAGTATGGTTACAATGCTAACTGATTTAGTGTGAGGACAAATTGTGATTGATTTACACAGTCATATAATACCGGGTATCGATGATGGTGCCCGCGACATGGACATGGCTCTGGATATGGCGCGGCAGACTGTTGCAGCCGGAGTCACTCACCTGGTGTGCACACCGCATGTTCACTGGGGCACTTTTGACAATACCCCCGAAATTATTGCCACAGGATTCAGTGCTCTGAAAGAGGCTGTCGATAAAGAAGGGATCCCGTTGTCTTTGTCCCGTGCAGGGGAAGTGCGGATAAACGAAATGGTGCCGGTGTGGTTCAGGGAGGATAAATTACCTTATCTGGGTGAATACCGTGGTAAAAAAGTACTACTGCTGGAAATGCCCCACAGCAATATGCCGGCAGGACTCGATCAACTATTTCGCTGGTTACTGAATGCAGGCGTGCAGCCTTTAATCCCACATCCTGAGCGGAATCGTGACGTTTGGAAGCGTCCGGAGAAGATCCAGTGGCTGCGCAATCAGGGTTGTCTGTTACAGGTGACTGCAGGGGCTTTCACCGGGCGCTTCGGCGAACATGTAGAAAAGATTGCTAAAGACATGTTGCGTGATAATCAGATTGACCTCGTAGCATCGGATACCCATGATACCAAACGACGTCCTAACGATATGGGCGAGGCTTTTGCGGTGGTCAGTGAACTGGCTTCTGAAGAGGTGGCGAATACTCTGTTCAAAACCACGCCCGGCAACATCATTGCGGCTGGTGCAACCGCCTGACGTATACAATGTTTATAACAAACCCGCCATCCGGCGGGTTTTGTATTTTTAAGCCTCTAATTAAGAATGTTAGCTTTAAACCAGCTCCATATCCCCAGTGAGAAGTTTTCAAACAAGTTAATTCCCAGTGCTGACTTGATCAGATAAAGGATAAGCAGCCCGCTCAGAACACTGAATGTAATGAACAGAGCAAACATCAGAGCCATTGTCGCCCGTCCAACCTGTTGTTCCAGCCGGGACAATTCGCGGCGGTTCTTGCCCGCCAGCACCACAAAGTAGAAACTCGTCCGCCATATATTGATTGTGCCCCGGACATCCAGTTTATGTCTGGCCCAGCTGCGCCCGCCAATCGCTTTGTTCATGGCTATCAGCTGTTCTTCTGAAAAAGATGCGGCAATATCCGGTGGCATTTTACTGAGTAGTTTTTGGATCAGTTGTGACTCATGGACAGGATGAGGTGTGTTATCCACGGCGAATAATCTTCCGGTGATGTGACTTTCCGTCATCTTAACTCAAAAAGACAGCCGGTATAAATGTGCTCTGCTTCAGGAAGTACTGAGACACGGGCAGAGAAAATTCATGTGACAGGGAATAAATTGCCATCAACAGCGTAAATGTTGCTTCACAGCAACAGTCATTCAGATCAGAAATGCCATTTCTTATACTAAAGTTGTAATTTTGGGTTCGGTGCATGGATTCTTAATCCGCCTGCAAGCATAAAATGAACTCAAGCTAAACTTTAAAATTGATTTAAAATCAGTTGTTTACTCTTTACTGGTTTAGTGGGAGAGAACATCGGATTTAGATATTCTTTCAGCCAGACATAAAGCCCGTGCATTATTTTACGATCTGGCATAAAAGCTGAATAGACCCCGTATATCGCATTTAAATATGTGTCGGAAGTGACCAGCAGGGAAAAGCACATGCAACAGGCAAAACACAACATCGCGTTTATTATCAACTCCCTCGAAGGCGGTGGAGCTGAGCGGGTGATGTGTAAGTTGTTGACTATCATGGAAGCGGATTTTCAGAGTGCTGGCTATAACGTTCATTTGATACTGCTTGATGATTTGCCGCAGGAACAGCAGTGTCCTGAGTATGTAAATCAGGTCGTACTCGATACGAAAGGTAGTTTGCACAGCGGCTACAGCGCACTGAAAAAAGCGCTGGAAAAAATAGCGCCGCACACCTGCGTAAGTTTTTTAACCCGCGCCAATATGCTTAATGTCTCTCTGGCTAAACGCCTCGGGTATCGCGCTGTGATCAGCGAACGGGTAAATACATCCAGTCACCTGTCCGGTGGCATCAAAGATTTTATCTCCCGCTGCCTGGTGAAAGCGACATATCCTTCTGCAGATTGCATAATTGCTGTGAGCGAAGGCGTAAAAGCGGACCTTATCGAAAACTTTTCGGTAAAACGGGAACGGATTAAAACTATCTACAACCCGTACAACATGGCCAATATCAGCGCCATGGCACAACAACCAGTAGACGATCTACCGTCAAAGCCCTACATCATCGGCACTGGCAGACTGGTTCGCAATAAGAATTTTGATTTGCTGCTGCAAGCCGTAGCGGCTTCTTCTGTCGGGCACGACATCGTGATTCTCGGACAGGGAGAGGAAAAGCAGGCCTTATTGCAACGGGCTGAGTCTTTAGGGTTAAGCGGGCGTCTGCATTTGTTTGGCTTTAAGTCCAATCCGTATCCTTATATCAAAGGCGCAGATTTTTTTGTGTCGACGTCGAACGCTGAAGGTTTCCCCAACGCCATTGCTGAAGCTATGTGCTTGGGCAAGGCCGTGGTGGCGACCAACTGTGAGTCAGGTCCTGCTGAAATTCTTACCGGTGAGTATCCTTACAAAGTATCAGGATTTGAAGCTCAGTCATACGGCTGTATTTGTGAAGTAAACAGTGTATCAGGCGTTGCCGGTGCTCTGGATTACATGTCGCAGGACGAAAACAAACGGCGTTATGAGCAGCGCAGTGCTGAACGTGCCGCTACATTCAGTAATGCCGTGTTCCGCGAAAAACTGCTTAAAGCGCTTAAATTAGAACAATCACTGCCGGAGACAGAGCATGTTTCTGGCCGTTAAATTACTGTTCAGCCTAATCAGCGCCTGGCTGGTCTGGCAGACTATTCGTCAGCACTGTAATAAGTATCTTGCCTTCGTAGTTGTCGCAATTTGGTTACGCTTTTTCCTTTCCGCGTTCCATCAAATCACTTATGACCCGCTTATTGCCGGATTTTCTATTAATGCCCTCGCTTCAATCGGCATTGCTGCAACCGGTTTACTGATGCTGCCGCCAAAAGTGTACCAGTTGCGTGTTTTGCTGCCCCTTTACGCTTTCTTCGCTGCTGTGGTGGCCAGCGGACTGATTAACGGCGGAGTAAGCGGTCTGATTAACGTAATGGTTAAGTGGATGTTTTTCTTATCAATAGCGTGTGCAATGTTCATGGCGATAAGAAAAACTGACAAAGATTTTGTATTAAAGAAGCTGCTGGCGAGCTTTTTTTTACCTGTTTCTCTCGCTGTGATGTCAGTACTGCTGGGTGAGGTGAAAGCCACTGAAGCCGATGGTTCTGCCAGCTATATCGGGGGTTACAACCACGAAGCGGCGTTTTCGATGATCATCGCCGGCTTTATTTTAGTGGTGGGTTTGCTGTCTCCGGGCGCAATACGATTTCGTGGCGCGCTGTTTGCATTAGGTTGTTTAGTACTGGTGTTGGTGAACTACCGCACCTCGGTTCTGGCGATATTACCGCTGGCTGCCATTTTTGCTTACACCGCAATGTCATCAAAAATCGCACCGCGTTACCAGACTGTGTTTTTCCTTGCCGCGTTCTTCGGCATGGGCATGTTGTTCCTCATGGCCTCGTACACCATGCAGGACCGTTTTGCTGATGTATTTGTATTCCTGACCAGTATCGACGATCTGATCAAGGCACCGTTCTACTACTCCGAGGCTGAAAAAGACATTTTCTCTGCCCGGGTGTACCTCTGGAGTTTGTATATCTATGAGTATGTGAACGGTTCATTTGTACATCAGCTGGTGGGGTGGGGACCCGAATCATGGTCCGGCGTATTCCCGAAATACGCTCACAACACCTACGTATCGTATTTGTATGAGTATGGCCTGATTGGTCTGCTCACATTCCTCTTTGCTGCAGCCAGCTTTGTAATGCAGGCGATGAGGATTAAGAACAAGCAGTTTGCCTGGATGCTTTGTTCATCAATGGTGGGATTTTTGATTATGAACTTCGCCACCATGCCTCTTTGGAATATCGAGGGGTTGATTTTATTTGCCATCTTAATTGGCAACGCCATCGGACCGGTGAAATTACCTCGCAATGCATGGTTTGACTCACCTGCCTTTGCGTCTCGTTTGGCGAATTGATTTTAACTCAGGTTTGTCCTGAGATATTGGAGAAAGTTATGAAACTATGTGCCGTAGGACTAAGAGGAATTCCCGACGTAATGGGCGGAATCGAATCTCATTGCCAGCAACTGTATCCGCGGCTGGTCAAATCGGGCATGGATGTCACTGTGATTTGCCGCTCACCGTATGTGGATCAGTCTGTTGAAGAATACAAAGGCGTAAAACTGCGTTCTGTGTGGACTTTGAAGCATAAGTTCATCGAGACATTTTTACACACCTTCCTGGCTATTTTTTACGCCCGCTTCGTGGTGAAGCCGGATGTATTGCATATTCACGGTATCGGGCCGGCTCTGTTTACACCACTGGCAAAGCTGCTGGGTATGCAGGTTATGGTAACCCACCATGGCGCTGACTATGACAGACAGAAATGGAATCAGTTTGCCAAAAATATTTTGAAGTTTGGTGAAACCATGGCAGTAAAATTCTCAGACCGCGCCATTGTGGTTGGCCGTTCTCTCACCGGCGTGCTGAAGAACCGTTTCTCCGGTAAATCGAACCGTATCCTGTTCGTACCTAACGGTGCTAAAACAGATATGGATACTCAGATGGGTGCAGAAGCATTGCCAAAGGATTTAGGTATTGAGCCGGGTAAGTATGTACTTACTGTTGGTCGCCTCGTTCCTGAAAAAGGCTTTCACGATTTAGTCGAAGCATACAAAAAGTCTGATACAGATTTGAAACTGGTCATTGTCGGTGGTGCAGACCACGAAGATGAATACTCTATGAAACTGAAAAAGCAGGCCAGCGATAAAATTATTTTTGCCGGCCGCCGTCAGGGGGATGAACTGAACGCATTGTATAAGTTCGCCCGGGTATTTGTATTACCGTCTTACCACGAAGGCTTGCCTATCGTCGCACTGGAAGCCATCAGTGCCGGTACAGAAGTGATAATCAGTGATATTACTCCGAACACTGATATTGGTTTTCCGGAAGATGCTTACTTCAAGGTTGGCGATACTGACGCGCTTGCCTACAAAATCACCCACGTGGATGATATGAAGCTGGCTATTAATAAAGAAGCGTTCCTGAACACCTTCAACTGGGATGCTATCTCTGATGATACTTACGTGATTGCGAATAACCTTGCCATGGGCATTCCTGTTCAACCACGTACGGCGGCCTGATGACTGAAAGACGTAAGCTGTTTCTGTATCCTTTTGTACATAGCAACGGGTTTGTCGACAGGATAAAAGGGGCATTCAGCGAGCTGGGATATGATATCCGCCCGTTCAAACACCTCTTCCGTCCGGCAAACCTGTTCAGCAGAAAGGAAAACTGGCTGGTATTAAACTGGTATGAAGATCAGCCCTTTCGCAAGGGCATGAACGGGCCCAAACGCTGGGCCTTCCTCCTCGCATTCTTTCTTACTGTCTGTTCCATTCCCTTGTTCAGTAGCAAAGTAATTTGGGTACGTCACAACTACAAGCCTCACAATGTAAGTACTCACTCTACCCTTTACACTTTCATATTGAAGCTCTTGACGCTTATTGCGGACCGGGTTGTCACTCTTGAAATGACCGACAGAATAGAATCAAGCGTAGTGAAGCACCCGCTTTATTTTAATGACAGGGATTTATTTCAATTCTTTGAGGCCATCGGAGATTCCCAAAAAGGTATCGACTTTCTGTACTTTGGATCAATTAAGCCCTACAAGCGCCTCGATAAACTGTTAGAGGTGTGGCCGCTGAATCAAACATTGCAGGTGATGGGTTTTTGTTCCGACAAGGAATATGCGGCCAGGTTGTACAGTATTATTGACCAGAGAGGTTTGCAGGTGGACTGGAATAATGAATTTGTAAAAGAAGAAACGCTGGAAGACGCGGTGTCTGACACGCGCTTTGTTATCATGGCCCACGATGATAATGCGATGATATCCTCCGGCACCTTTTACATGGCTATGAGTTTAGGCGCCAATGTGCTGTGTTTCGATTCCGCCTTCGCGCGAATGAAGGCCAGAGAGTTTCCTTTCGTTAAAATAATTGAACCGGATAATCTGGAAACCCAACTGGCAAATCTGGAGTACGTTGATTCCAGTGTGGTAGTGAATCAGGCTGTAGACCGCTACGGTGAGGAAGCTATCAGAGAATCCTGGCGGGTAGTACTGACTACCTGATTATCTCTTGCAGTTTCATAACAAAAAGCCCTGCGTCGTAGCAGGGCTTTTTCGTTGCAGGCAAATATCAGCTCGCTCTGGCCTGTAAGGTTTGTTTATCATTCACCATTGCATACACAGCATCATAAATGGCCTGGTCAACGCGGTTCAGCTCTGTAATTACACCCATTAACTTAGGGTTACTGGTAATGGCTGATGAGGCTCCACGATTCGGGCTGGTATTTTTACTGGCAATATTAATACGGGTACTGAAGCGATGATTAAAATCTTCCTGCCATTTATCCATTTGCTCCAGCGTGCCGTACACCGAAAAATGACGCAAATTTGCAACAGCTTTGGCGATTACATCATCTGCATTCGCCATAATATCAGCGGCATTGCGGTATCCGGAAAAATAGCGGGCATAGGTGACTGCCGAGTTAAGCGCCTTTTCTGACTGCAGATATTCTTCGATGTCAGTTTCGTTTTTCTGCCATTCTGATTCTTTAAAGCGGTTGTATACATATTCAGAGATAAAGCGGTCTGCGGGCTTTCTGAGTATCGTCAAAAAGTGCCAGTCTTTGTAAAAGTTACTGACTACCTCTGGGCGCGCCACACAATGGCCGGTAGTAAATACCTGGTGTTTACTGCTGAGTTGGAAGGTTAACTGGGTTTCCCTTGCGGTCATCATGTCCACTCCCAGTAACTTCTCGCACTCCCTGCTGGCTCTGAGATCAATATGGCCGGTAAAGCGGGTTGCTTTCAGCAGCGACGGATAGACAGACTGATAGATGGCATTAGACAGAGAGACGCCGGCGCACTTGGGAACGTGGCAGAAAAAGATTTTCGGATATCGGGCGAGATACTTCTCTGATTGCTGCTTTAAGATTTCTTGCATGATTCTTGCTCCATCATATTCATGTTCGGGAAATCTACGCAGACTTCCTATTCGGATTGCAACTCACAGGGATACCAATGAGCGACAAATTCAGCGTTGTTATTACAACATTCAATCGACCTGCAGAACTCAAAGAAGCGCTGGACGGTGTATATGCACAAGTTGAGCAGCCGCTTGAGGTGATTGTAGTGAATGATGCATCTTCCTTGCCATATGATGACATTCTCACTGAATTTTCAGAAAAGCCGAATTTCCACTATCACTTTTTGAAAGAATCATCGGGTGCGAACAAGGCACGTAACATTGGGGTAGACAGCGCAAAGGGTGATTACATTGCCTTTCTCGATGACGACGACATATGGCTGCCGGAATATTTGTGGGAACACAAAAAAGCCTACGACAACGGCGCGGACGCTGTGGTCAGCGGTTATCAGGTTTTAGGTGGTGAGCAACTGTTCGTGCAGCCTTCAAGACGGGTAGAGCGTGAAGTACTCCGCACCGGTAATCAATATTGCGGTATGAGCGGTTTCAGTGTGAAACGTGATATCGCTTTAAAGGAACGTTTCGATGAAACCCTGCCCAACGGACAGGACTGGGATATGTATGTGAGGCTCTCAGAGCTGGGCTATTCATTATGGAATATTCCCAAGCCCATCTTCTTATACCGCTTCATGAACATGGACGGCATCGGCGCCAAAGTAGCAAAAATGACGCCGGACGAAGCGGTGGTGCGCCTGCGCTCAGCAGATAAACACCGCCAGTTTCTCGGAGACGGGAATTACCGTAAACGGGTGGCAGCTCAATTACTGGTGTATTTGCCACTCAAAAAAGACAAGCTTAAATGGGTGATGAAGTCTGTTCATATTGCCGGTTTGTCTGTGACATTGAACCACCTGGCTGCGGTAACGGTAAAAAAAGTGCGACAGCGGGTCAGTTAGGGTTACGGGCCCTCATTACAGGAGAAGAATCATGGAACTCTATCAGGATCAGTTTTCTTCAGAACACGACTTCCCTCATCAGACGGAAACCCAAAAAACACTGGTGATTGCATCAACCGTGCGCTCAGGCAGTCATATGCTTGGACATGTGCTTCACGAAACCGGCGCTTTTGGCTTTCCCCTTGAATACGTGAACAGAAAAAACCTCGACGAATGGAAACTGCGTCTTAACCGCAGGACTTTGCCGGAAGTGCTTGATGAACTCAGGGCGCGGAGGACATCCCCGAACGGTGTGTTCGGTATCAAAGTGCACTATTCGCATATTGAGGAGTTTGGCGGGTTCAAAGCGATGTGCAAAATGCTGCCGAATCCGCATTTTGTGTTGCTTACCCGCGAAGATGTGATGGCACAGGCTGTATCGCTGGCAGTAGCCAGACAAACCGGGGCCTGGATCTCACAGCAGGGCAAGCCGGCCGCAGATCCGGAATACAACTTTGAAGATATTGAAGCTGGCCTGCGCCGCGTCAGTTTGGAAAATGCGTCCTGGCGATACACCCTGGCGGCAACCGGCAGCAAATATATGGAATTGAATTTTGCAGATGTAAAAGCCAACACCGCTAATTCTGTACTCAGAATTGCTGACTTTATGGATTTGGCGGTGGAAAGTCATCGTATTCCGCCAACGCCGGTGACCAAAAAGCAAAGTAACATTTTAAACAAACAGTGGCAGGTACGGTTTCAGCAGGAGTTTAACGGCGACGATGAACTGTTACGTTTTAACCGTGAAAGTTTCTGGCACAAGTTGTCGAAGAAATTATCCTGAATCAGACAGGTTCTGAGCCAGATAAAGAGTGGAACGACGGCGTAATCCGCCGTGAGTATTAAAGGAAAACTATGTTAAATCAATGGGCAGAAAAACAGGCACTGGCAGAAGAGAAAAAGCGGGTGTACTGGTGGCAGTCGAAGAAAGACGACCGGCCAAATATCGGCGATTATGTGGCTTACGATTTGGTAAAGCGCGTACTCGCTATGAAAGGAAAGCTCATCAAAGACAAACTGGATCCCTCAACCAAGCTGGTTAGTGTGGGCTCTGTTCTGCATTTTGCGCGGGACGGAGATACATTGTGGGGCACAGGTTATAACAAAAAAATGGGCGATAAGGTCATTCAGTTTGATAACCTCGATGTTCGTGCCGTGCGCGGCCCTCTTACCCGTGAATACCTTATGAACCGTGGCATCAGTGTGCCGGAAGTTTACGGTGACCCGGCGTTACTGCTTCCTCACTTTTATTCAAAACACCTGATGGAAAAGGCGCACAAAAAAGACTACATCATTATCAACCACATGAACGATGATATGGCGCAGTACGAAGGCTATGAGAAGGATCTGGTTACACCCATGCAGTATCCCGGCTCGTTCATTGAAGCTATTGTGAACAGCAAGCGGGTTATTTCCAGTTCATTACATGGTGTCATCATTGCCGAAGCATACGGCGTGCCTGCCATTTTTTACGATTCCGGCAGTGGTGAGTCGATGTTTAAATATGAAGATTATTATCAGGGCACAGGTCGTACTGAAATTCCCAAAGTAACCAGCCTGGCGGAAGGCATCTCTATGAATTTACCTGCGCCACCGGATTTCACCGCAATCACAGATAAACTTTATCAGGCTTTCCCCTTCGATCTTTGGGGCGCAGAGTGACGGTAAACACCAATAGCAAAGTCAGTGTGTCACACTGACTTTGCATCTGCCAATGCACCAGTACTAATTGAAGCCTGTGCCTCCTTTAACCTTACTTTAATAAGAAATTGCGCGCCGCATCCTTCGTTGTCAATGTATTCAATCGTTCCTCCCAGTCCCTGAGTGACGATGGTGTACACAATACTCAGGCCCAGACCGATGTGCCCGTCTTTCCTTCTGGTGGTGTAGAACGGAGAGAAAATATTATGAATATGTTCCGCATCGATACCACACCCGTCGTCTTTATAGAGCAAGGTAAACTGATTGGCAGATTCACGTTTCACAGAAATATAGATATGGCCGTGCTTGTCCGGCCCGTAGCCATGTTGAATAGAGTTTATCACCAGGTTGCTGATAATTTGTGATAACAATTCAGGTTTAATTATGACGTTAATATCTTCTGCACATTCAATATGATTTTCAATCATTGATGCGCTCAGTGATGCGCTCAGTGAACTTTCGAGGCAGTATAAAGTGCCCCCGATATGTGTCTTTACATTTACCGGCTGCTCCTCATCGGCGCTCTGCGTAATGTCAATTCTCTTAAAGCTTGAGATAAGATGGGAGACTTTATCAATTGAGCCCTTCACCATTTCTGAGAGTTCAGTGACGCTGCTGATGAAATCTTCAAATTCATCCTGAGTCAGGCTGCCATCTTCATACTGACGCTGGACAATTTTACTTTCCTCCAGCAGTTGAGTGATACCGGTCAGGCTTATGCCAGCAGGCGTGTTGATTTCGTGGGCGATACCGGCAACAAGACGGGCGATATTGGCCATTTTTTCTGATTGGATAAGCTGTCCCTGCGTTTCAGCCAGATTCTCTATTACAAAGTTCAAGCCGACATTTGAAGCTTCAAGAGCCTGATTTCTTTTATATATCTCCTGTTCCAGTTCCATTTGCAGAGATATGTCCCGAATCATCAACAATAATACGGTGGCATCGCCGGAATCTAATCTGGTTATGGTTGTTTCAGTCCACAGCGATGTTTCATCAGCCTTTTGGTATAACCAGTCAAATCTGAAGCTTGAGTTTTTTGCATTTTCTTTTTGAATACTGTGGAACATCGATTCAGACGACACGTTTTCAGTCTGATATTCTGCAGAAATGTGAAGAAAATCGCGTCCGGTAAGAGAGTCCCTGCTTTCGTAACGCAGAAGCCGGAGAAAGCTGTCGTTACAACTTTTTATACAACCATTTTCGATAATAACTGCGCCATCGATGGTGTTGGTCAGAAAAATGGAAAATAGTGAATCGTCGGTGGTTGATGCTGAATCCTCTGACATTCTTTCCTTCAATACTTTATAAATCATGAAATGTCACTTCCACAGAGCTTATTTATAATGGCGTTCGTCTATCACAGTACGTTAACATTTGCCGGAAGTCAAAGCATTGCCACCGGCGAATTTTTTGGCTACGCTACCAGCCTTTGCCTCTAAGAAAGGAATGCACAGTGTGCGAACTCCTTGGCATGAGTGCCAATACGCCAACCGATTTATGTTTCAGTTTTACCGGCCTGACCCGCAGGGGAGGGGAAACCGGTCCTCACAAAGATGGCTGGGGTGTCGCTTTTTATGAAGGAAAGGGCGTCCGGCTTTTCCACGATCCGGAACCCTGCGCGACTTCTCAAATCGCTGAATTCGTTTCAAAATTACCGATAAAGAGTAAAACGGCAATCTGCCATATCCGGCAGGCGAATGTGGGTAACATCAACCTTTCTAATACGCATCCGTTTACCCGTGAATTGTGGGGGCGTTGCTGGGTGTTTGCCCATAATGGCCAGATCCCCGGTTTTACCCGCAGAGCCGGCATGTACGAAGCTATCGGTGACACAGACAGTGAAGAGCTGTTCTGCGATTTAATGAATCAAATCCGTCAGACTTTGCCCCGCGATGCTATGCCTGAGCAACTGGCCTCTTCGCTGGTGGCCCTGTCAAAAGAATATGCTGAGCAAGGTGTGTTTAACTGCTTGCTGAGTAACGGTGACTGGCTGTTCACCTTTTGCAGTACCAAACTGGCCAGCATTACCCGCCGTGCGCCATTCGGGCCGGCCTGCCTGAAAGATGTGGAGGTGGAAGTGGATTTTGCCTCTGAAACCACGCCGGCAGACGTGGTCAGTGTTATCGCAACAGAACCGCTGACTCACGATGAAACCTGGGATATCTATGAACGGGGAGAATGGCGGTTATGGCAACTGGGTGAAGTGATTGCCAGCGGTAAAGTCGATGTGCCGGTACACAAGTCTGAGGCCGCCATGGTCAGTCCCTCAAACATGCCGAGAGATTGCGCTTAGCAAATCTCTCAGCATGGCTGTCGGTCAATCCGGCAGGATAAGACAGCTACACCTTCTTCTTTTTCTTTCCTGATTTAAATTCTTTCGCAATGGTCAGGGTTTTCTTGCGGAAAAACAGCAGCAGGCTGCCGCAGTAAATCAGTGCGCCAAGACCAACCAGAGCGGGCAGCTCAAGAAATACATTATCCAGTCCCAGTAAGTGATTGCGCTCGACATACAACACCACACAGAACATAACTGTACCGGTAAGGGTGAACATCCAGGTTTCTCTGAATGCGTCTGTAAGGCTAATGTTCAGAGATTTTTTCACCAGCATGAATTTCAGCACCAGGGTGACAAAGTTAGCAACAACCAGCGCGGTGATCACTGCATACAGGCCCCAGGGAACAGCAGCTAACGGAAATAGGAAGTTAAACGTCAGGTTTATCAGGTTAAGTTTAAATGCCTGAGCCGGTAAGCCTCTTGCAATCAGCAAGTTAGGGAGATAGTACGCCATCACGTTACAGGGCGTTTGCAGCGCCAGAATAGATAATAAGTACGCGCTGTCAGTCCATTTATCACCGAACACCACATCAATAAACGGATGAGCGATTGCACCGACACCGAAGTATACCGGTGTAACGAAGATGGCGGTCATGCTGACCACACGGGCGAAGGTCGCCGGTAGTTTGTCATCCTCAACCCTGGCAAGGCCGGCCAGGGCAATTCTGTTCAGTGGCTGGAAAGTGAGGTTGTTCAGTACTGAAAACCCTTGTCTTGCCACTGAGGTGTAGGCAAAGGTGGCGGCCCCGAGAAAGGCAGCAATGACTATGTTTGATGTACGCTGGGAGAAGAAATTCATGAAAGACATGGCGATCAGCGGTTTCGCAAAGCGGATGATTTCAGGCAGATGGGACTTATCCTCTACCTTACCGGGACGGAAATCCGAGCCGTGCCAGGTCAGGGCCGTGGAAACAAATACCTGAACAACTTTTCCGAAAATAATCGCCCATGCGCCGAAGCCGGTTAATGCCGTGGCGACAGACACTACGCCTCCAACCAGCACGCCGGCTGTCTCGTAGGCCGCCAGCCGTTTATTGGCAAAATCCCGTTCCATTTTTGCTTTATGGACCAGGCGCAAACCGTTGGCCAGCGGAATAATTGCAAGCGCCGCAATAAGTTGAGCGGCGAGTTCGGAATAGGTGTACCAGGCAACGGGCACTGCCACAGCGAACATCAAAATTGCGATGACCAGTGACACACCCATCAAAAACCAGAAGGATAAACTGGCGAAGTTATTGTCCCATTCTTTTCGCTGAATGAGATTTTGCGATACGCCCACGGTGACGAACAGGTTACAGAAATCGGTGACCATCAGACAAATAGCCACCAGACCGAACTCTTCAACGCCCAGAATACGCGCCATGATGGCGTAGACGACAAAATTTACCAGCTGGCCTGCGCCATTCGCGGATAAATTAAAAAACGCGCCCTTAAGGGACTTGGCTTTCAACGACATAGAGACTGACGTCCTTGTTACTGCACTTGATGTTGCTTATTTAATTGTTACTCAATAATTCCGTAGATTGCTTGTGTGCCGTCTTCATTGAGTCTGGTGAAGTTATTTATACGGTATTTGTCAGAATTTGGGAGCAATACGGTTTTGCCTTTTATAAATAAAGCTTCTGCGATTTGCTGATTCAGTTTAGCCTCATCAAATTCATAGGGCACGGTAATATTCGCCTGAATTTTCGGCTTGCCCGCAGAAAGGTTATAGAAGTAATTGTTGATATATTCTGATCCCGGATAGCCCTGCGGATCGAAAACGGCAAAGCCTGAACGGTTTGCGTCTTTTTGATTTATTACCACATTATTCTGTACCTGCGTCCAGAAAGTGTTGTCGTCCTTAAACCGCGAAGCGGTTAATCCGTTACGTTTTGTGGTGATCAGATTATGCAAAATAATGCTTTGTCCCAGCGGGCTGGTGAGCAGGCCGCCCATCTTGATTGATGCCCACTGTTTTCCCCGTAAGTCGCCCAAATCATGGATATAGTTATTAAACACGAAGCCCGGGCCAACGCGAACCGGTGTAATACTTATACCCGAGTAAGTGTGTGAAATGTCGTTATTGTAAACCAGTACATTCTGCTGGCCGCCGTCCACTTCAATGGCATCATCGTTGGAATATGCCAGTACGTTGTTATAAATCGCCGAGTCACGGACAAAACCGCCAAGAGGCTCTGCATTCTTGCGCCCTTCAATGACATCATTTAAACGGTGGTCTGCCGTACCGGTGAAGTGATTGTTACGAACAATCACCTGACCTTTAAATTGCGGGTCAGGATGGTTTGCGTGTGCAAGAAACGCGTTAGGTCCTTTGGGATGACCATGAGACCAGTCATTGGCAATGGCGCGGGGATCGTGCACGTGACAGTTTTCCACCGTGATCACGCCGGACTGACGAAAGTAAATGGCTGAGTCATAGTTAATCGGGCCGGCATCTTCCATTTCATAGGCAATGCCTTTTTTCATGACGTTCGGCGCCCGGCCCCAGCCGGAAATATCACACTGGTTTATCCAGATATCATGGCCTTTTTCACCATAAATAGCGTGCACTCTCGCGCCTTCTATGGTGATGTTCTCAAAGTAGATATAGCTGTTGTCGCCGGTAAAGATGGCGTATTTATCTGTATCGTCAGGGGCAATGACTGTGCCGGCGTCCCCCACAATTTTGGCGTACCCGTCTTTGCTGCCTTCAATGCCCAGCGCTTCAAGATCCAGCATGCCGCCTTTATAAATGTCGGAGAGTTTATATACCTTATCCGGGTCAATCACAGGTTTATCCGCGCGGGTAGTAAACCGGCTTTCAATTTCCCTCACAGGCTGCTGAGGCGCATGCAGAACTATCTTCACATCGTACGCTGTGCCGGCTTCAAGATACACAACCGGCCCGGTCAGGATCCCGTTGACTGGCTCGAAACTTAAATCTCTGGCCTGCTGCCATTGTTCAGCACCTGAGCGGCGATAGAGTAATTCTGCGCGGGTGTCAGCGGTGACATCAAATACCGATATACTGGCAGACTCAATGAGTGGCTGAATAAACAAACCGTTGTTATCCGGTGCCGGCATAGTCGGTTCAGTAAGGACCCCGGCATTTCCTGCCCACTTGTTCAGCAGCGTGTCCCGTATCCCCAGGTGTTGTTGCAAATAATGGTATAAGTCAGCCTGATTAAGAGGAAACAGAATAAATGCCGATTTAACCACATGGCCCATCGCGGTTTCAGATCCAGCTTTTTTGGCTAACTGCAGGGTCGCGTTTTCCAGTGACTCGCCGCGACTCATTATCATTAAAATCTCACCGGACTCGTCGTTGTAGTCCTGCTTAAGCAGATTCAGCATCCGTCCGTAGCGCTTCGAAGCCGCTAAATCTTCCACTAATGCCTCTGCACTTTGTAAATCTGACAAGCCCTGCGCAGCGATTTTCTCAAGCGCCACGCTGCCCGGTTGAGCCGGTGCTACGCTCGCGGCTTGTGCGAAGGGTACAGTCAGGCAGGACAACCCTAACGCAAGTACTTTAACGAAGTGCGAAGGGCGTGACGTGCGAAGGTTTCGTGGAAGATAAAGTGAGGCATAGATTGATTGCGGCGATAGTCGCATTAAGATACTCCGTGACGGGAAAATGAGAAGAAACTAATTACTCATTACTGTCAGAAGCAAAACAAAGGCCACAATGGAGACTTAACGGTGAAGCCTAACGGCTCTGAGGTTTTAACCGGTTCAGGACTGGTCAGAACTGCAGAGTGGTAAGCGGAAACCTGCGGAGTGTCTTGTTTTGAATACACTTTGCAGGCAACCGTGTGCCACATTAATGCACGGATAACCCGAGGCTGGCGGCCCACTGTAATTCTGCGCGGCTTAAACGGTTTGCTGAGCCTGATGACAGGTCGTGTAGCATAGGGTAAGCACTGGATGACGGGATCCTGCGATGGTGAAGCAGGGCAAAAATTAACAACATACAACGGTTTCTGGCATCGTTGCAGTGAAAATAAAGCTGTTTACCTTCAGTGGTAAGCTTACCCAGTTCCTGAATATACTGCCTCAGTAATTCAAGTCCGGTCTCTGTACTGTCGAGAGTTTCGGTAAACGGAAACCAGCGCCAGTGCATGCCCGCATCTTTAACCAGTCGTTCTACCTGTTCAGCATGCTCTGATGAGGTCTGCAGCGTGATAACGTGGGTGATACCCTGTTGTTTAAGTGTCTGAATGCTTTGCGCATCCGGCACCGCACCCAGTGTGATGGATGCCGTTCCGGTGATCAGACGGTGAGAAGCCGGTTTGTCGGTTGTGTTCATGCTTGAGCGTTTACACCACAAAATAATAAATTGAAAAAAAATGGCAACTACAGCCACCCAGCACAAACAGATGCCAGATAGCGTGAGTGTAACGCTTCGATTTAGCAACGTAAAATAACACACCGATACTGAAGCATAAGCCCCCGGCAACAATCAGCCACAGTCCGGCTCCCGGCAGCGCCATATAAAGCGGATAAATCAGGCCTAGGGCTATCCAGCCCATCAGCAAATAAGTTGCCACAGATACTTTCGGGAAACGGTGCCGGGCAATGAGTTTAAAGGCAACACCGCCTGTAGCCAGGATCCACACAATTGCGGTCATTGTAATACCCAGCCATCCGCCGATACCGACCAGAAGGAGAGGAGTGTAAGTCCCGGCAATGAGCAAATAAATTGCGCTGTGATCAAACAGCTTCAGGATCCCCTTTACTTTGGCATGGGAAATACTGTGATAAAGGGTAGAACTGAGAAACATCAGGATCAGCGTGGTACCATAAACGGCGGCTGCGGCGATGGCTACCGGTTGCTCAGCACGAAGCAGTAAAAACACCAGCCCCACAACGGCCGCAACAAACCCCGCACCATGGCTGATGCTGTTTAACCATTCTTCCAGCACAGAGTAGGCTTTTGCCGCAGCAGGCCGCTTTTCTGATTGTGTCATGTGATGCTCCCACAGATCTTACCAGTCGATAAAAACCAGTGTATAGTTTCAGCGTACACTTGTACACTCAAAATACTGCAGAAGTATGACGCTGTCCGGGGATTACGTGTGAGTTTTAGGTTAAGCTTTCAACTCGAGTATCACTTATCCAGCCCTACATTTGGTCTTGACTGAGAGCAATAGTAAACTGACAGGCATTCGGAAAATGATGTAGCGCGAATTCAACTCCGAAGTGCACCACTCGCTAATTTAGGCAGCCCTGCGTAATTCATTGAATACCGCAACAGGTTGCCTGAAGCCGAGGCACTTTCTCGGTCTGGCATTTAATGCCCGTTCTATT
>NZ_JAGDEA010000007.1:0-179111 GCF_040148705.1 Alteromonas sp. NFXS44
GCATTACTGTGGCAAGCTGGTAGATAGCGAAAGATAAGTCTTTCCGAGCGCCCGGTGTTTTCAACTCCTCAGCCAACGCCCGCATTAGTTGCTCATATTTCACGAAGAGCGGTTTGGCGGCCTCCGGCCCGTCTAAATCCCGCATAACTGTGGCGAGATGATAGGTGGCGTCGGCAAAATCCTTGCGGGCAGCCGGTGTCTTTAACTCCTCGGCCAACGCCCGCATCAGTCGCTCATATTTCAAGAACAGCGGTTCGGCAGCCTCCGGTCCGTCTATGTCTCTCGACAAGTTGGCGAGATGAAAGGTGGCATCGGCTAAATCCTTGCGGGCTCCTGGTGTCTTTAACTCCTCGGCCAACGCCCACATTAGTTGCTCATATTTCACGAAGAGCGGTTTGGCGGTTTCCGGTCCATCTGTGTCTCGCGTTACAGTGGCAAGGTGATAAGCGGCGTAGGCTGATTGTTTCCGCGCGTTTGGTGTTTTCAACTCGTCGGCCAATGTCCGCATTAGTCGCTCATATTTCACGAAGAGCGGTTTGGCGGCCTTCGGCCCGTCTGTGTCCCGCATTACTGTGGCAAGCTGGTAGATAGCGAAAGATAAGTCTTTCCGAGCGCCCGGTGTTTTCAACTCCTCAGCCAACGCCCGCATTAGTTGCTCATATTTCACGAAGAGCGGTTTGGCGGCCTCCGGTCCGTCTATGTCTCTCGACAAGTTGGCGAGATGAAAGGTGGCATCGGCTAAATCCTTACGGGCACCCGGTGTGTTTAACTCCTCAGCCAATGCCTTCATCAATTGCTCCACTTCCACAAAAAGTGGTTTGGCGGTTTCCGGTCCATCTGTGTCTCGCGTTACAGTGGCAAGGTGATAAGCGGCGTAGGCTGATTCTTTCAGCGCGTTTGGTGTTTTCAACTCGTCGGCCAATGTCCGCATTAGTTGCTCATACTTCACGAAGAGCGGTTTGGCGGCCTCCGGCCCGTCTGTGTCCCGCATCACTGTGGCAAGCTGAAAGTTTGCATTGGCTAAGTCTCTCCGCACCCCCGGCGTTTTCAACTCTTCAGCCAGCGCTCGCATTAATTGTTCATATTTCACGAAGAGCGGTTTGGCGGCCTCCGGTCCGCCAATGTCTCTCGTCACGTTGGCGAGATGAGCGGTGGCGTTGATTAAGTCAATTTGTGCGTCTGGGGTCTTTAACTCGTCGGCCAATGCTTGCTTCAGTTGCTCGTATTCTACAAAGAGCGGTCGGGCGGTTTCGGGCCCGTCTAAATCATAAGTTACGGTGGCGAGGTGAAAGGTAGCGTCGGCTAAATCCTTACGAGCACCCGGTGTGTTTAACTCCTCAGCCAATGCCTTCATCAATTGCTCCACTTCCACAAAAAGTGGTTTGGCGGTTTCTGGACCATCTGTGTCATGCATAACGGACGCGAGGTGATAAATGGCGAGGGCTAAGTTCTTATTTGCGATAGGGATCTTTAATTCTGAGGCCAAAGTCCGCATCAGTTGCTCATATTGCACGAAGAGCGGCTTGGCAGCCTCCGGGCCATCTGTGTCTCGCGTCAAGGTGGCTAGACGAGAGATGGCGTTGGCTAAGTCCATACGTGCGCTTGGAGTCTTTAATTCCTTCGCTAATGCCAGCATCATTTGCTCATATTTCACGAAAAGCGGCTTGGCGGCCTCCGGTCCGCCAATGTCTCTCGTCACGTTGGCGAGATGAGCGGTAGCGCTGGCTAAGTCCTTGCGTGCGCTAGGAGTCTTTAAGTCTTCAGCTAATATTCGCATCAGTCGCTCTACTTCCACAAAGAGTGGTTTGGCAGCTTCCGATCCATCAATGTCCCGCGTTACGGTGGCGAGGTCAAAGGTGGCGAGGGCTAAGTCCCTTTTCACGCTTGGGCTCTCTATCTCCTCAGCCAATGCCCGCATCAGTTGCTCCACTTCTACAAAGAGCGGTTTGGCAACCTTAGGGCCTTCTGTGACTTGTAATATTCTAGCGAAATCGTTGATGGAGATGGCTAAGTTCTCTATAGCATCAGTCGATTGATACTTATCGGCAATTAATCTAGATTCAGTTAGTGATATTTGTGCATCCTCAGCAGCTTTTAACGCACCACTTAATATATAATTGATTCGAGAACGAAAACGATAATATTTTGTCACATCTATCTGGAGTGCTAAATTTTGCACGTCTACATGCTGAGCTGAAAACATTAGAATAAAGCGATCTACAATCTCTAAGTGTTTATTAGAGACCGAGTGAAAATTTGAGTCTGCATTGAGTATTTTATCCGCTACATCATAAGGCGGAGGGCTATCAACTTCTTTTAATAGAGGCATAACATTAGCCGCAATTGATGCGGCTGCCCGGTTATCTAGTTTTTCATTTGCTCGTTTTATAAGCTCTGCAGCTGCCGCTAAGGCGGCTTGAGGTTCTTCAACAAACGCCATTAATATTTCTAAATCGATGTTCGAAGACTGACATATTGATAAATTGATTTGCTGGCGAGCCTTTGCGAAATACTGATGCGCACTTATTTCATCTATATGGTTTTCCAAATCTTCTATCGCCGCTTCTCTGTATGCCTTTAATCTAAATTCTACACTTTGAATTATTTTTTCATTTTTTTCCGCTTTGCTTTCGGGGAAAGTGGTTGCTGTCTCACTTCGAATACTTGTAAAGCCTAAAGGAGTTTCACTATAAGAAATGGCTTGGCTTGCTTGCGCTATTGCAGCGCTTTCAGCCATTAATTCTGAAATACGAGGAGAGAAGCTCATACCTTGTAGGCTGGATAAGGCCAAAACTTTACGAACGTTTTCAGGAGCTGCTTCAAAGCGATCTAACACAAGATCTGCAAAGTTCATTTCTGCTATGGCTTTTTCACCCTTTAGTGAAAGTGGAAGGCTTTGGTCTCGTTCTTTAAAATATTTTGGGCTGCGATCTAGAAACATCAAAATTTCGTCAAGGAAACGGGGATTACCGTCTGCTTTGTCTAACAAAAGTTCAATTTGGGGAGGAACTAAACCGGAAAAGGCTTTCGAAATGATGTTTTCCAATCCCTTAGCGGAACCTAATAAAATCGGGCTATCACCTTCCGCGCGATCTAACCATTTAGCGGGCGCTAATTGATTCTCTTCGCTGTCGTGCCATTCTTTTTCCCAGCAAGTAATAATTAATAGTAGAGGCCAGTTTTCTTGCTTGGCAGTCACGATAAGTTGTTCAAAAAACGCTAAGGTACTTTGATCTTGACTCAGCCATTGGGCGTCATCCAATAGCAAAACTAGGGGTATCTTTGGTAGGTTCTTTGACGGGGGACAAGCCAATAGACGTAGGTCCGAGATTATAGTCTCACTTAGTTCGTCATTCATATTCTGATTAGTTTGATTCGGCGTTACAGTTTTTTCTTCTAAAGTCACTCTCTCTTTGTGTATATTATAAAATGCAATGCCAGATTCTATTATGGTTTTTCCTGCACCTAGTAATCCAAATGTTACAATATTTCCTA
The DNA here is from genome assembly GCF_040148705.1 of Alteromonas sp. NFXS44. NCBI lineage: Bacteria > Pseudomonadati > Pseudomonadota > Gammaproteobacteria > Alteromonadales > Alteromonadaceae > Alteromonas > Alteromonas sp. NFXS44. Next base: position 3,496 of record NZ_JAGDEA010000007.1, read on the forward strand.
AAACATCAAACCCCAATGATGTGGCACCTTTTGCACCTTCTTTTAATGCCTTGAATTTTATAGCACGTTTTTCAACCTCCTTTTGATACTGTGCCAAATGAGGTTTTAGGGAGCTAATTGCGGGCCAAAGTGCTCCAGATATGATCTCGTTGCGAGCTCCTGGATCTGGAATTCGTAGCCCCCACCACAAATAGGGCATAACTAATTTGCGTTGTCCGCAGTTTTCGGCCGGAGGATTTACTGTAAGATTATTTTCAATTCTCTCAAGCAAATCGGGCCAATAACCTGCTTCACCAGCTGGATCACGATTTACTGAAAGCCAATTGTATAATTCTTGCGCTAGTCTAGTTTTTCCAAAGCCGGTTTCAGCCACTATTGGCACGATTTGAACATTGCCCTTAAAAGCTTTGTCATATGCCGCGATAAGTTGGGAGAGTTCTTTTTTGCGCCCAACAAATAATTTAGACCACCGCATTCCTGCACTCCAAGATATTTTATCGTCAAAGAGATAGCTAATACAAAACCAAGATAATCGTTCTAACATTCCCTGTATATTTATTAGCCTACACGTTCGACCTTTAGTTTGCTATACATCTTCAAATTTCTAGCAGTGTCTCCTTATTAAAGCCTCTACGTTTTGAAACGTATGGTATTCGGATAGTTCAACATGTACACGCAAGCCATAACGCGATGTCTTTCAATAATGCAAAGCGACCCCATCGCATCTGCAAATTTTACACCTGTCACCTAAAGTGAGCAGAACATCTCCTGGCAGAAATGAAAAGGCGCATTATCAGCAGCTTGAAGATGCCCAGAAAAATGGGGGCTTACCACTTTCTTTATTCGTGTTGTACCAAAATTGTCTTACTTATAGAGTGATGAGGGCCTATAGCTTTTCCGGGTTTTATTGACCACTACACAGTGCTTGATAGTGGATTTGACTAATTCGCTGATTATGGATGCTACTAACTTAGTGGAAGTTCACATTTAACGAACGAGGCTGATTTAAACCAGCCTCGATTATTATTTAGAGTCTACCTTTCAACCCTGATTTTTGCATTTATGTCCGCTTGAAGAGGTATTTCTATTATCCCATCCTGGCTCCTGAAATCTGCCTTTATACGTTTACCGTTGATAAAAACTTGCTTCGGTTTTTTATCAGAGATAATTTCAAGAACACTCTTGTAGGACAACGCTGGAACAGAGAGCTCAATATGCTGTTCCTTCACGCTCAAGCCTATTCTTTTCTTATTTCCACTTTCAACATCGATATAGTCAAGTTCAGAAGATTCTCCTACATCTCCGGGAAATGCGTGGATAGTTAAGACCGTTTCATCTTTGTTCCAATGCTTAGTGTTACCCAAAGCAAAATTACCAGTAACGAACAGGCTGTTTTCTTTAACGAACCTGGGAATTACATCTATTGGCGCATCGACTGTTATCGTTTGCTTTCCTTGGTAACGGACTTTAGGTTGATCGTATGCACGCCACTTACCAGCTGGTAAATAAACATCTCTTTTTGATGCAGAAGTGAATACAGGAGCCACAAGGATTGCTTGCCCCAAGTAAAATTCATCCCACATATCATAGGTCTTTTCATCATCTAAGTGACGATAGGAAAGAGGCTGCATCATAGTGCCGAGATTTGAAGAATCATTTGCCAATGTGTTCAGATACGGCAACAGTTTCATCCTGTCAGCTAAAATATTTCTCAACTGGCTCTGAACATCTTCGTTATACTGCCATGGCATTCTGTCCTTCCCTTCGCCACCAGCGCCATCCAGCTTTATCTCAAATAGACCACTCATACTTCCGGCTTGCATCCATCGAATATACAAATCTGCCGGAATAAACCCTTCCCCTTGATAGCCTCCGACATCAGTACCCCATACAGGAAACCCCATAAATGCGCTTCTTGCAGCGTTAGCATAGTTAGCCTGAAAGCCGTCCCACGTTGTTCTCGGATCTCCCGCCCAAATTGCACTTACGAATGGCTGAGTTTTGTGGATAGCAGATCTCACGAACGTAACTTGGTCGCTTCCCCATTTTTCTCGAAGGGCATCGTCGTGAACTTTACTCATAAGGTAAGCATAGTAATTGCGTCTGAATGCGGGTTTTACTTTCTCATCATGCCAGCTTTCATAGACTGGAAAGCCTTCATCTGCCCGGTCAATCTTGTGTCCTTTTACACCATAAGATAATTGCTTAGATGTCAGTTCTTTTTTAAACTCATTTACAGTATCTGGATCACTGAGGTCTGCATAAGAAAAGCTGCCGGCCAGATGCTTAGGCAATGGCGACGCACCAAAGTAAGCGGGCGTGGTCCATGTCATAAACTCGAGATTAAAATGTTCATTAATTTCGTTTATCCATGACTCTGGATCCTTAAAAATAGGGCTAAAATTCATATCCGACCACCCATGAACACCATCACTATATGGTCTATCAATAAACCATGATGTGAATGCCATTCTTAAGCTCGTTAGTTTTTCAATATCATCCAGAACTTCTGCAGCACCGCCATCATTTTGATCCCTCCAGCCTATAGGGCCGAGTCCCCAAAGCGGAACCGATTTAGGCTCTCCAATTAACGAAAAATATGATCGATGGATCTCAGTACCATCCTTACCAGGAAATATGTACCAATCCAGCGTTCCCGTATCATGATGGATTTGATGTTTCCCATTAATAGCTATTTGGTACTTTCCTCTCGCGAAAGTATCAAAAAAGGCACCGTAGCCCTTGCTATTCATAAAGAATGCCGAATAGGCAGAGGCGAAATTCTCATGAATACTTGCTTCTTCTGCTTTAACTTCTAAATCAATAAATGAGTTCCTCAGATCTGGGGATAAACGGTTATCTGGCTGAAGAGCCTCTGTTAAACCAAATACATGACCTCCCAGATCTTTCATTTTTATAGTAATCTGGTTTCCCCACTCAGGAGCAGCAAAGAATCTGAATCCTCCATCTGCCTTACTCACCAATAGCTCTGCTTTTCGTTCTTCTTCATCACTTGCCGTACGATAGAACTCAGTACTAGGTGGTAATAGCGCAATCAAAGTTACTTCCGAATCATTTTTCGAAACGATTTTCCACTCCGTTGCTGATTTGTAATTGAAGTTAATCTCCTCTATCTGCGCTATTTTTTTATCCGCGCTAAAAATTGAGATCGCGAGTTGGCTACCCTGCGCGTCGATTGACAGTGTATTCGTTCCATATGAAATCTTGGCAGATTCAGCTAGCGCACAAGCGCTAAATACACCAAAACCTATGAGTAGAAGACCTGACTTAGCAAATTTGGTTTGAAACCGGGCAAGCATATAACTGTCCTTTAAAGTGTCTGTATCAGTTTGAAAAAACTTGTACATTTTTAGAAACCTTCTGCGCGGACTGTCCATTTTCCGTCTGATGGAAAACCCAGAGAAGGAGAGTCTTCATTTGTTGTTGCCATTAGCGCTGCAGCTGAAAGTAATGCGCCGTTTGCTGGCAAGTAAACAGGAAGCCCGACTTTCTTTTGTGGACAGTGGCCATTGTTGAGATATGTATTATTGTGAGCATCCATCAGTATTGCATCGACAGCGACTTGTGGCGCATTAAGTCTGGTAGCGGTCATCGCAATCATTGGGTAGTCCCAACCCCAAATACGCGTTTCGAAATCCCAATCTTCAATGACTGCATGAAGTGTATTCTTCATCACCGTTTTATTAACGGTCTTATCTTGCAACACTCCTAATGAACCCAACATTGCAGGATGATCATTTCGACTTTCTATGTTGGTAAATGTATCCGGGATAGACTCTATTGCTACATATTTGCCTTCGAAGACTGGTAACTTGGCGAGCATACTTAGTTGCTCGTCCCACTTACGATTTCTTTCTAACCCTGACCGTTCTCGCCATTTTTGAGCAATCTCTAATCCTTCTCGCCAATAACTCAATTCAAAGGTAGGATTTTCTGACTCTGTAACATCGTAGTGCTCTTGAGCAATCCAGATTGGTGGCTTCAGCGAGTATCTATTATTACTCTCCTCCCAAATTAACATTGATGAGAGAGCTAAGGCTGTTTGTTCTACAAGCTCTTTATATTCTTCTAGTACAGTCTCGTTATCACCAGCTTTATATAGTAACTCTGCGAGTAAAATCGGTTGTGGCTGGTTCCAGATTATAAGTGGATTACCACCAGGGCTCTCCCGACCATCAGGCCCGATCATCTTCGACCAGCGTGCCCCATCAAGTTTCAAATTAGTTGCGGTCTCTTTTGCGTGAGATAAATTACTGTTGTACCAGGATAAGACTTTTCTCAACGGTTCTGGTCTATTCCATAATGGCCAGTGTGCAGAATGCCACCACGACATTTCTGTATGAAATTTTCCGTACCACGAGCTTGAAGTCAGGCCAGTCTCTTGTGCTGGTATCTCTGCTCTTTCTTGAATGGCCATAAGATACTGGCTCAAAACGATTCGTCGCTCTAACTCAATAGCCTGTTTGGATTCACTGCCGGTAAAGTCGATAGCTGCACCGCTGTTCCAATAGTCATGCCAGTAAGCTGCGACATTAGTTTTCAGCTTTCTGAAATTGAGTATTTCATTAGAAAAGTTGTTTTCCTCGCTGAACTCTATTGAAAAATCGAATCGTGCGTCATGACTAATATTATCTACCTTAAGAACATAGTTGTGCTCGCTACTCTTCTCAATACGAGCGTTTTTAGACCACTGAACTTTTACCCAATGGCGATGGTCATCTATTTGCCGTTCGAATACCACGCCATGTTCAGATTGAGAGATAATTGTTGTTAAATGCTCATGAGGGTTTTCATAATCAATGGCGGGAGTGTTTTTCACATTCATGTCGTACCCTCGTGGAAACGTTAAAGAAAAGCTCAACGATTGATTCTCCAATAGAGAAGATTCAATTGAATATGCAACTTTATCCGTAGCGTTATCGACGACAGTTTCTACATTAACCTCGATTGAGTTAACTAAGAAATGACTTGATAAGAGACCTCGCCACATATCAAGAGTCTGGTGCGGCATTTTGAGGACTGCTTTGTCTATTCTTTTTCCATCGACGTTTAAAGCAACGTTTGCAAGTGGTAAATCATGCGGATTCTGCCTTAACCATTGACCAGCCTCACCTGAATCATCTGTCGGGAAGAAGACATCTTCCTCGCCCCATTTGTAAGATACATTTGTATCCGACAGCGAAAAAGGTTCACTACTCACTCTGGAATGCCAAGCCCAACGAGCCTTTGTTTCAAGAGGAATACCTTCTTTATGGTATAAATCTCCAAAGGATTGGAAACCGGTAACGTCTGACGTATAGGTGAATTGCCCGTTTCCCAAAGAAAACGGACTATTTGCGTCAATTGAACTTACCGACGGGTTATGTCGTGTAATAAGTGCCTTTCTATCTATAGCAGCAGGTACAAGATTTTTTAATCCATTCTGACTATTTTCCGAGGATGAGCATCCTGCAAGAACCAGTAATGCTCCTAGCATACTAATTCTAAATCTTAGGAAATCTGTATTTTTGAACATAACTACTCCGCTAGTCATTAAGCCTAAACCAATCAAAATCAGCATACCCTTGACTTTCCTGTACGCTCGAAGAAAGTGCGAACACACCAATTTTTGCTCCAATCCAGACGCCTTGTTCAGCTTGTAACGTTGAACCAATTGAAACGTAATGTTCATTATCCAAACTATAAGAAAACTGATATAAACCGGTGGCATCGACTTTGGTTCGTAAGTAGATGGGTCTTGATGAATCTTTGATGGCCACAGATTCAATAAGCTCAGTCGCATCATCATATTGTTCGTAATGACCTTTGAATGCCCCTAGGAATACCTTGTTGTTATTAAGAAACATCGCGAGGTAGCCCCAGGATTTTCCATTGACCACTAAACCAGCTTTGTCGCTTTCGTCGTCCGGAGAAAATGTCATTCTGGTTGTTGCGGTGAAACCAGGAGAAGAGAACTTCTGAAGTAACTGATTACCAACAAATCTTAAGTTGCCGTTCTGTGTAAGATTTTGGACCGTGCGAAGGCGAAGGTGTCCAGGTTTTTCGTCATTAAGCGAATACCAGTGACTCTTCGGGTTTGCATGCCATTGCCATTGCAAACCCAAATTGGACGTATTAAATTCGTCAGATGTTTGAGGTATTATAATATCGTGTGTTTGTCCAATGTCCGGCTTGGTATAGGTATCTACAGGTTCACCGATACCATCGCCATTTTGGTCAATACCAATAAATGGCCATCCATCTTTCCAACCCGCGGGTTGAAGGTGAACAACCCTTCCATATATGCCTTTTTCCTGAAAGTGCAGGAACCACCATTCACCAGAGTCCAGGTGAACAAGCCCTCCCTGATGAGGCCCATTAATATCGGTGTTGCCCTGATGAAGGATTATTTTATCTTCATAAGGTCCGAAGATATGCTCGGACCGCAGGACGGCTTGCCAGCCATCTCTCACTCCACCTGCTGGTGCAAATATGTAGTAGTAACCATCTCTTTTGAGAACCTTAGGTCCCTCAATGACGGGTTGCCTTTCCAAATTTTTATAGATGACTTCCCCGTCTGACAGTAACCTTTTTCCATCTTCACTCATTCTGTGGATGTATAAAATGTCTGCTCTGACTTTGCCTCTAATTAGATATGCTTTTCCGTCATCGTCCCAAAATGGTGTAGGATCTTCCCACAATTCAACTTCCGCTATCTGCTCTACAGTCCAATCGCCATCAGGAGTTTCCGCTGTAGCAACGAACAAACCGGTTTCAGGTGTACAGAAATAGACGTAGAAAAGTCCATCATGATATCTGATCGAGGGAGCCCATGACCCATTTCCGTGTGAAGGCTTATTAAATTTCTCGAATGGTAAAGCGTCATACACGTGCCCGACAATTTCCCAATTTACTAAATCTTTCGAGTGAAGAATCGGGATTCCGGGCATGACGTTAAAACTGGAAGAAACCATATAAAAATCATCATCAACCTTTATAACATCCGGGTCAGAATAATCTGCATGTAAAACTGGGTTTTTGTACTCTCCATTACCGAGGTCAGGTTGCCATCCGTCAGCTGCAACTGTGCAGTGAAACATGACTTGTACAATCAATGGAATGAATATAAAGCAACTTATTTTATTAAACTTTAGTGAAACGTTATCTCTCATTTTGCACTCTACTTTTTCCTTTACATAAAACATGCTTGAACAAAAAATCAAATTCAATCAATTTCTTTTATTTTTTGTTATGTTTTTTACATTTCATTTAACTAAATTTGTTTTTACTTTTTTGTACGATCGAAAATGTAACCGATAACATCAATGAGAGATCAATGTCCATCATTTTTCTTTATGTCTAAAAAAATGTTTTAAATCATATATCTTTGTGAATTTGTCACTTCGCCATCCCCATTTCAAAATGCTTTAAATATCGCATGCCAATCATTTTCTCTCTATATTGCTTCTTATACTTTAGTTGTGTATTTATTGTAAAAATAATGAGCTGGATTAGATTTTTCTCTACACAAAACTGAGAAAAAGTGCTCGCAAAAGACCGGAAACGAATTTTTTAGCGCTTTTTAAGAGCGTATTTTATTGGAATTGATTGATATAATATTCAGGAGAAAACATATGCATCGAGTTAATGTTCGAAGATTTACTTCACGGCTCGCCCCCCTTTCCATTTCCATAGGCTTCATTCTGGCTTCAGGAAACATTTATTCCCAGGAAACCGCTGATACAACTAAAGACGAGTCAGAGATCGAAGTGGAAAAAATAAGAGTTACCGGTTCGAGATTAGCTCCACGCGGTATGGACTCACCGACACCTGTGTCAATTATTGGTGAAGAGGAAGTAGAACTTTCAGGGACACAAAATGTCGAGCAACTGATGCTAGACAACCCTCAGTTTTCAGGCAACCAATTTGAAGGTCCGAAATCGAATACTGTGCAAGCAGGTCAACCGGTTGGTGTCTCAACATTGAATTTAAGAAATTTCGGAGCGTCCAGAAACCTTGTCTTGGTCAACGGTCGACGATTTGCTATTTCTGGTCCAGCCATGACGACTGACATTAATACAATTCCTGCAGCACTCATTAAACGAACGGAGGTTGTGACCGGCGGCTCTTCAGCGGTGTACGGTTCAGATGCAATCACTGGGGTTGTTAACTTCATTATGCGTGATGACTTTGAAGGAATAGAGCTTGATGTTCAGGGAACCTGGGATCAGCACACTTCAACACCTTTCTATAATGCAGACCTCACTTTTGGTGGAAATTTTGATGATGGGAAAGGAAATCTGACTGTTTCATTAGGTTATATGAGCCGCGAAGGATTCACTGCCGCTGAAAGGGGCGGATTCGCAAGCAATTCGCTTAGTGATGGTTGTGTAACGCCTGAATCATATCGAAGTGATGGACCTGGTTCACCTCTCAATGTTCCTTCTGGGCAATCATGTGGTCAAGCTGGGGGAATAATGGGATTCATAACAGGTGGATCTAGTGCTGTTCCAAATGGAAGGATTGGTAATATACCACTGTATGGCTCCTCTCAATCTGACGCACAATTTGACCAGGCGCTTATAGCTGCGGGCTTGCAAAATATGGGTTCACTTGGCGCAATATTCAACGATCAAGGAAATCAACTAAGACCTTTTGTTTCTCCTGATGATAGGTTCGATTTGGGCCCTGACTCCTATCTAATGACGCCTCAGGAGAGGTGGATGGCAAATGTCTTCGGCAGTTACCAGCTATCTGAAAATTCCACCGGTTACCTTGAAGTTCATTTTAGTAACAATGATTCAACTGTTCAGATCTCTCCAACAAACGTTAACACGAACTTTCTTATCGAAACTGACAACCCGTTTGTAAGCAATGAAGTTCAGAATTTGCTTACTCTGATGGATCAACGAGAAGCTGCATCATCGACAATCAATGTTGGAAGTGCCACCTATTCGACAACTCCCAATGACGGTTTGGCAATTATTAACTATGGTCGTAGATTTAGCGACCTAAACAGACGTGTGGCTGATGCTGACCACCAGGTCTTTCGAACCGTTCTTGGTGTGAAAGGCTACTTGGAGGACGTATCCAGTGACTTTTTATATGATTTATCTTACGACGTTTATTACAGCTATGCACAAACGTCAGAAACAGATATACAAACAGGCTCTGTTTCCTTGAGCCGAGTTCAAAGTTCACTTTTATCATCCGGTAATAATTCCCCACTTTTAAATCTATTTGGAAACGGTAATATTTCAAGCGAGGCAGCAGAATTTATAAGCATTGGTGCAGTGTCAAAGATTGAGGCTCAGCAAGAGGTTGCTGTAGCAACCATATCAGGTGCTGCATTTGATATGGCAGCAGGACCAGTTGATTTTGCATTGGGTTTTGAATGGAGACACGCTAGCGCAGCTTATGTTCCAGACTCTTTTCTCAGTTCAGGGGATGTTTCAGGTTGGAACTCAGCCAGGCCTACTAGTGGTAGTCAGTCAGTAACAGAGTTTTTCGGAGAGATTCGTGTACCTCTTTTGGCCGACATGCTTGCAATAAAACAATTAGATTTGAACGCAGCATTTCGCTACTCGGACTACAGCATAGGAAGTGATGATGCTGTCTGGACCTACTCATCAGGCATTGAATGGGCTGTAAATGATGACCTGTCATTTCGAGGACAATTTCAGCATGCTATACGCGCACCAAATATAGGTGAGTTATTCGGAGGACAAGGATCGGATGGTCCTACAGCAATCGATCCATGTGGCTCAAGTCAGCCATCAAGTGGACAAACCCAGTCAGTTCGAGATCTCTGTATAGCTACAGGTGTTCCTTCAGACGCTGTGTTTACTGATGCAGTGCAACCGTCACCATTTCTTCGACAAATTCGCGGCGGAAATCCAGAGTTAAATCCTGAAGAGTCAGACACAACTACCCTTGGTGTTATATACCAGCCCAGCCAGATAGAAGGGTTGGCACTATCTTTAGACTACTTCAATATCACTCTTGATGATGCCATCGCACCACTTGGTGGCGGAGGAATTCAGAATGTTTTGGATTTGTGCTACTCCACATTGCAAAATTCTGAAAGCATTTATTGTCAGGCTATAAATCGAGACCCACTAACAGGCCAGATAGCCGCTCCCACATATGTTTTTACAGCAAACGCTAATATTGGTGGTATTGAGACAACGGGCTTCGATTTTAATGCTTCATATAGCTTTGAATCTCAATTCGGCTTGTTTGCGAGTGGTAGTCGCTGGACTATTAATACTTCATGGACCTACACAGAAGATTTCACAACTACACCCATACAAGAATTACCCGGTCTTACCAACGAGTGCGTTGGAACATGGGGAGGTACATGTGGTCAACCCTTACCTGAATGGAAGGGAACTACGAGAGTTACATGGCAAACCGGTGATGCAACGCTTTCCTTACGTGCTCGATATATTGATGAACTAACAACAGATCGAATCGTTGTACCGCAGGGCCGTGGTGAAACACCGCCTGATGCGAGCTCATTTACGTCACCAACCATTGACAGCTATGTATATTTTGATCTAACTGGCGGTTACCGTTTCTCTGAGGAACTAGAAATTACGCTTGGTATACGAAACCTCTTAAGTGAAGAGCCGCCGGTACTAGGTGATCTCAACTTGGGAGGAGCAAACACCATTCCTGCAACTTACGATATACAAGGGCGTGTTATGTTCGCAGCCCTCAAAGCTAAATTTTGAATTAGTCAGGCAGTGCGGTTTTCGTACTGCCTGTTATTCTTCTGAGGGGACTAATATTGTGATTAGCAGACGTACTTTTATCGGAATGAGCTGCGCTCTCTGTGCCTGTAGTGTGTTACCACGTGCAAATGCTGCTTCAAGTGCTGACCCATGGCAAAGAGCAAATGAAATAAAAGCGAGGGTTGGAGGTGTGAAACCATTAGAAAACTCTTTCAACATCGAATCTTTCGGCGCGAAATCAGGAGGTGATTTTGATAACTCCTTGGTTTTCAAAAAAGTGATACAAGCATGTCATGATGCTGGTGGTGGTAGAGTAATCGTTCCGCCCGGAGACTATTTAACCGGGGCAATAGAACTTCTGTCAAACGTTACTCTGCAACTTTTGAAAGGCGCGATTCTTCGTTTTAGTACTCAAGCCACAGACTACCCAATTGTATTAACGAGATATGAAGGTGTGGAACTCTATAACTTTTCTCCTCTTATCTATGCAAAAGAAGCTAAAAATATAGCAGTTAAGGGGGAAGGTATTCTTGACGGGCAGGCATCTAATGATAATTGGTGGTCTTGGTGTGGCTCTCCGAAGTTTGGCTGGGAAGAAGGAATGCCACAGCAACATCAAGATAGAATGGCTTTATTTAAATTAGCAGAAGAAAATGTGCCAGTTAGCAATAGAATTTTTGGGCGAGGGCACTACCTGAGGCCAAGTTTTATTGAATTTTATCGATGTGAAAATGTAGAGATAAGTGGGATCGAGCTTAAAGATGCGCCGTTTTGGAATATTCACCCAGTCTTAAGTGAAAACATACTAATAAAAAATGTTACTGTTCGAGGCAAAGGCCCAAACAACGATGGCTGTAACCCTGAGTCGTGCAAAGATGTCGTAATTGAAAATTGCTTTTTCGATACGGGAGATGACTGCATTGCAATAAAATCAGGCCGAAATGCTGACGGCAGGAGAATCAACGTTCCATCTCAGAATATTTTAGTCGAGAAATGTACTATGAGAGATGGACATGGAGGGCTCGTTGTAGGCAGTGAGATATCGGGAGGAGTAAATCACGTATATATACAAGACTGTGAAATGAGCAGTCCAGAACTCTGGTACGCACTCAGATTTAAAAGTAATGCTATGCGTGGAGGTGATATTCATTCAATTTTTGCAAGAAGAATCAAGGTTGGGCAAGTCAAATATTCAGTGGTGATGTGTAACTTTCAATATGAAGAAGCAGAAAATGGGAGTTACCCCCCTACACTTCATAAACTTAACTTCACTAATTTAGAGGTGCTTAAAGCTCATCGAATAATTGAGGCTCGGGGCTTACCAAATGCATTAATTGGTACCGTTAGTATAACTCGAAGTAAATTTTACGGTGTAACCGAAGAAAATATAACCGAACATGTCAGTAATTTGGTTCTTGAAGCCAATGAAATCTTCACAGATAGTAAACTGTAAGAGCAGGTCTGAGCTAGTACAACTTAGCCCCTACTCACCACGGCATGAAACTTTTTCAGAAAGGATTTCATTTGAGTCGCCAAATCGCTCTAGCCTTCCCTCCACTCCTGCAACCCACGCGTTGAGAGCTGCGTTACCACGATCATCAGGTAAGGAGTCTTGAATCGCCGCTGATTACCTTTTGTATTGCCATGGTGAATTCGTCCAATTCTCTAACTCTAGAAACTGATAAATGAATAGAACAATAATCTGTGAAGTACATTGAAATAGTGTACTTTGAGTACACTATTCTGATTAAACTTTTTTGATGTACTAAACCAAAGTTTGGAAAACGCCCGAAATTCGCTCTTTTCGGAGATTAACTTGTTGCGGACAGTCTGATTTGGTTGAACTCAAAATCCTAAACTGTCAGATCGTGTATGAGTCAGAACAACTTATACTGTAAGTATCCCTTGGTAATCACACTAAATTATTCACAGTTGTACAAACTAGGCTCTGTTGTACTTCTGTGTTGTTAATAAAACAAAAAGGTTGCAAGAGCATAGGCTGAACTCCATCAAAGGAAAAATGGATAAATGATACGTTATGTCATACTATATATATAAAGTATGACATAACGTATCATTTAGTATGAGTCCATCACATCTAGAAAAGTTAAAAAAACTATCCATATTTACTACCTCAGACGCTGCGAAATTAAATATAACACGCGCTTCCCTGTCTCGCGCCGTGGTAAAGGGCCAGATAGAAAAACTACAGAGAGGACTCTACGGTTATATAGGTCGAGAAGAGTCTGAGATGCAGTCTTTTGCAGAAGTTAGCGCCAGATCGAAAAATGGTGTTATCTGCCTTCTGTCGGCTCTTAGATACCACAACCTCACCACCCAAGCTCCTTTTCAGGTATGGCTCTGCATCAAAAAAGGCGATAGAGCGCCTAATATTGACTACCCAAGCATTCAGATTGTTCGAAGCAGAGAGACTGAGGATTTTGGAGTTATCTCAACACTAGTTGATGGTGTCCCTGTTTTGGTTACGGACATTGAGCGGACGGTTGTTGATTGCTTTAAGTTCCGTAACAAGATCGGTATTGGTGTTGCGATTGAAGCACTTACAGAAGCAAAACGAGCCAATAAACTAGAACAGGGAAAGCTATGGGAGTATGCTAAGCGTTACAGAATGACAAATATAATGATGCCCTACATGGAGGCGCTAAGTTCCAAGAACCATGGCTACTCGCAACGAACATCCCCGCAGAATCACTGACCTCAAAGAGACTCGTGAACCTCTATGCCAAGCGAATGCAGATAGAAGAAAGCTTCCGGGATATTAAAAGCCCTCAGTACGGGCTGGGTGTTCGTCACAGCAGAACACGCTGTCCCAAACGATTCGATGTGCTGTTGCTTATTGCGATGCCCGCCGAATGGCTGCTCAGGCTGATCGGAATCATCGCTTACAAGCACAATCGGCAGCGTGCTTTTCAGGCCAACACTATCCGGAATCGTCCGGTGCTATCACTAACCAGTCTCGGGCGGGAAGTTCGAAAACCCCGACGAGATTACCCCGTTTCAATCTCTGAAATTCAGTGGGCTATCACTCAATACATCCGGAAAGTCCACGTTACCGGTGTTCCTTTTGTCGTTACCATAGAGTATCCAAAGAGATATTTAAATGATTTTCAGCTGAGAGGCGTTTAGGGAACGAGGGGCGATTCATTTTGAGTGAATAACGGAAAAACAAACTTAGCCCCATCGCGCTTATTTTCCACAGTAGTTAGAGAAACTCATTCAGCTGTTAGAGTCTGGCAATGCTGTCGTTATTTAGGTTGGTGCGCTTCCCTCTTTTGATCTGTATAGCATGCATGCCTACGCCCCTCGGGCCTTTAACATCCGCTCTGAAATTGTCACCAACAAATAGTGCATCACTGGGTTTCAGACCTAGCTCATCCAGCGCCGAATAGTAGATTTCAGGCTCAGGCTTTATATAGCCCGCATCACAGGAAAATACGACTGAATCGAATAGAGACATTAGGCCGGTGCGTTCGACAGAGGGTATATAAATCGAAGCAATATTGGAGACCAGCCCCAGCATAACACCACGGGACTTCAGTGCATTTAACTCTGGAACGACATCGTCGTAAAGTTTCAATGAAGCTAAATCATGTAATAAGTGTTTTTCAAGAGAAGTCTGGTCAAAAGACTCTTCCGCGCAGACATCCAACGCGTATTCTTGCAAGGTGGGATAATTTCTCGTTAAAGACAACTGCAAGGCGTGTCTAACTGACATTTTAGTCGATTTCTTTGCCAGCCGATAAAATGGACGACTGTCAGTTTGTAGAAAAACCAGGGTATTGAAGAGATCAAAAATCACTGCCTGCACTTCAGTCCCTTTTAGAATTGTTATTTCTTTTTGTAGTATGAAAAGAGGAAGCCAATCAGCGTTAGCCCGCCAACTGCAACGAACAAACCAATAATCTGTATAGTATTCATTGTTTAAAAAACCTTCTGAGCGAAATTAATTATATCGAATTCGTAACAATTAACGCTCTTTATTCTTCATAAGCTGCAAATAGGCAATGTGAGCACCCCCCACAACTGTTCCAACAATGACCAACGAAATACCGCAAATCAAGTATACCGTCATTCTCTTTTTACCTTAACTGCGCGCCACATACTGTGCAAAAGCAAGCAGTACAAATAGCCCAAGAAGCCCAATAATAAATCCTTCAAGAGTCATAACACTCTGCTCTCCTCGATTACTACAAATATACACCACGGCTTTAGTTATTATGTCATTCTGAGCGCCTATTGACCAATAATTCACCTCTGCTGATATGAAAGCCTGCTGCCGTGATTATAAAGCACATTAACCTTTACCTATTATACCAATCTTTACTTACTGAATTACCTAAGGCGACATTTATGAAATTTTGTAGCAGAAATACAATTTCACGATGACGGCAATGAGAGACTGCCATGTAGTTGTCAAGTCATTTTGGCCGAGTCATTGATGCGATATTCATGGCGGTCTGGTGTCGCAGAGCTAATTGCAAGGTCTTGGTTTGTAATGAATAGATACATAAATCTGCCATAAAATATTACTATTTCTGCAATCCTATTAGAATATTCAGTTTGTAACTTAATGGTTCTGTTTACCTCTCTCTCAATACAGGACTACAATGAAAGCTCTATCACTAAAAATACTGATTCCCTCTTTAATTACCTCAGCAATATTAACGGGCTGTGGCGGCTCATCCAATTCTCCCATCTCAACAGCGCAATCATCAACCCAA
Source organism: Alteromonas sp. NFXS44 (assembly GCF_040148705.1). Classification (NCBI taxonomy): domain Bacteria; kingdom Pseudomonadati; phylum Pseudomonadota; class Gammaproteobacteria; order Alteromonadales; family Alteromonadaceae; genus Alteromonas; species Alteromonas sp. NFXS44. The sequence goes on from NZ_JAGDEA010000007.1 coordinate 18,974, forward strand.
ACGCAATCTTCCGAAGAAGCGTCTGCCCCAGAACCCTTTAAAATTGGTTTATTACCTGATACGCAAGGTGGCACAGATACCCAAGGACAGGCTCATGTCTCTATTTATCCGATGCGTGAAGTACTGGCACATCAGGCAAGCGCTGGTGTTGATATGGTAATAGCCGTTGGCGATCTTACTGATAAAGGCTCAGACATAGAGTTTGCCGAATGGCGTTCAGTTGCCGATACCTATGCTGAACAAGGTATCGAATTCATGCCCCTGATGGGTAACCACGAAACCAGTTATGCTTATACGTATAACTGGATAGAGAACATGAAGAATTTTATCCCTGAAGACGCCGTGCACATGCCCGACTACGAATGGATAAACTATTATGTTGTACGCGAAAACGTAGCGGTATTTGCCTTAGCTTATTACAACCTGCCAGTTGCCTTTAGCTGGATTAAAGAAACTGTCGAAAGCCTTGAAGGTATCGAACATATTGTAGTTGCCAGTCATGACGGTTTGATTGGCGCTAAATACGGACAGACATTAGAACAAATCGTTGATGGCACTAAAGACGACGACTGGGTGTATTCAGTACAACCGCAAATCCGTGAGTTTTTTGCCGACAATGATGTGGTATATGTTCAGGGGCATGAACATCAATATCAGCGCTCGCTGGTGAGTGCCAAAACTACGCTAGAGACTTTTCCTTCAAGTTCAACGCCAACCGGTGGCAATTATCGCATGGATACCTATACCCAGATAATGTCAGGTAATGCTTCCTACAAAGGTTATGAATTTCGATTCGGAGAACGTGAATTGGTGCAAATGATTGTGTCGCAGAAAAACGCCACAATGGAAAATGGCTCAGAAAATTTTGACGTAAACTCAGCTATGCTCACCTTTACAGGGCCTCGTCTTGATTACGAGGCTTACTATGCTTCGCACACGGCTACTTCTAATGATGCAGACCAGGACTTTACAGCCGAATGGCAGCTTATGGATAAATTTTCACGCACTAAAAACCGTTGCGAATCGGTAATTTATCCCAACTCCATTCTGTCAGATACTCGTCCGGTTTTGGTCTTTCAGACGCGCTATATGACGAACGAGTGTTACGCTGATGATGGCAGTTATGTCAATCTGGTAGGTGGTCAGAATAATACATTTAATCGTACCGACACCCGCACCCGCGATTTGGGTTTTACGCCTGGCTTGACCCGCGCAGAGTCTATGAACGATTTATTACGTCTTGCCTATCAATGGTTATATCAGGTTCACGAGAACTGGAGTCCGAATTTAAACAGCCCTCTGCGGGTTGTTCCTGACTACGATGCTGAGGAATTGCTGATCCCTGAGACCACTATCGACCTGAAAGAGCATATCACCTTAAGTTGGCAAACATCGACAAACACAGCTTCAGACATCCTGATTGTCAGTGGTACCCAAAACCAAACCGGCATCTATCAGGATGATTACGGCGTCCTTAAAGATATCGAAGTAGATACCGGCTTAGGCAATTCTCAAACAGATGGGTCTGCTAAACAAGCCGTAGTCTTACCGATAACCGCAACAAAAGAGTGGGATATCAGCACAGCAGTTAGTGATGCATACGCTGTACAATTTACTGCCGCCGAGACTTACGACGCTGCAACGGTAGTGTTAGGTGTCCTTACCGGGGATGAATGGCAACCTGTGGCACCGTCGTCATGTGTGGTTGATTCTGCCTGGACCGACAGTTATCTCACTACCCCTCCTACACTAGATGCCGGTTGTGAAGACTATCCGCTAACCGGATATGACAGTGAGTTTGGCAACCGCTGGTGGGTAGTATTAAACCGCGATGCAGAACTTGCATTGATTGGGCAGTAAAACAACCACTAACGCAGTCCCGGCTCCGTGCCGGGAACTGTAATTATAGAGGTTACAGTGACACATGGATGACTATGCTTGGCAGTTTTAAAAAAGTGATTCAAGAGACTTGCTAATGCCTTTAATAACTCAGATATTTCACTCATTACACATTTGTTTCATTTCGGAACGAAACACGTGGTTGTGTACTTTTAGCGGTTACTTAACCAAAGCTTGGAAAACGCCCGAAATTCGCTCTTTTCGGACATTAACTTGTTGCGGACTGTCTGATTTGGTTGAGTTAAAATCCTAAACTGTCAGATCGTGTATGTGTCAGTACAAATGAACTAGTGTGTTTTTTTGACACGGTTATGCCGCAATGCATGTTGAATTTCGCATACCTTTGCGACTTACAACGAATATACAGTAGTTTAAAATCATCGGAAAAGTCAAAATAAAAAGTGATGAAGAGACAATTTAGCCTATTCACCACTTGATAAAGCATTGTGTTTCAAATGGCTACGGTAAAACTTGAACAATCATCAAAATATATTCGCAGAAAACACTATACCAAAAGTACGCGGAGGCTCTGCCTGTGCGGTACTTCCGTCTGTAGTCGATTTTACGACTTCTTCAGTAATATTTCTTATATACGCGCTAATTTTCCAATCGTATTCGCCACCCGGCATGTAGGTTGCCATAACGTCAAACTGAGTATTAGCATCCACCGTGTATAAATCACCAACGGGGGTTCCATCAGATTCACGAATTGCCGGATTCATATAACTGTAACCTGATACGTAGATCTCACTGGAATAGCGAACATCGGCACGAAGTGACAGGGTGCCGCCATAGAAATCAAAGAAATGTTCATAGAAACCTTTAACCTGCAACTCGGGGGTTCGCGGGGATTGCGCTCCATTGAGATTAACAGTGGATGAAGCATCGTCCGGAAAACTGGTACCTGAAGTAGCTGTAAACGTCAGATAACTGTCATCCGACACCACAGAGCGGGTATAGGCTGTCGATAAGCTGATACGGCTATCTTCGGTAACCAGCCACATTGACTCTAATTCCAGTCCTGTAGTCTCAATGCCCTCGGCGTTCAGCATTGAACTGCACACTACGTCCACATCAAAGAAAACACGTGGAGCAGAACCATCCGGACAGTCAACTGTTGGATCGGCTGTTGTGGTGAAATAATTATACTGACGGTCAGTATAATCGTAATAATAAGCAGACACGTTTAGCATTAGAGTACCATCGAACAACATATTTTTGGAGCCGATTTCCAAGGTTGTCAGATACTCTGGGTCACTGAACAATTTTTTATTGGGGATCTCCTCACCTGCAAGGTTGGTTACAATCGGGGAAGCATTAGTGTTCATACCACCTGGACGATATCCAGTCGCTAAAGTCATATATGCAGACGAGGTGTCATTCAACTCTTTTTCAACGCCCAGCTTCCAATCAAAACGAGACCAGTCCTTGCTACCTGACGCATCCGATGCACTTTCAGTTTCATAGTTACTGGTATTAATGAATGACTTTTCATCTTTCGTCATGCGTGCACCGGCAGTGACTGCCCATGAACCAAATGGGATGGTTGTTTGCGCAAATACTGCCTGAGTACTCTGGTCCTGAAAGAGGAAGGTATCATATTCCGTAGAATGGTTACTTCTTTCCGCCTCATCGTAATAAAGACCTATAATCCAATCGATGTCGGAAGATTCCGGAGATGACATCTGAGCTTCAAAAGTCGTAGAATCCGCCTCTGTCTTTTCAGGAAACTGTCCGTACTGGTATGCTGTACCTGTATTAATGATCAGGTTCTTTAACTGATCCGTTTTACTGTAGCTTGGTAATATTCGAAAATCAGCAAAACTGGTAGAAAAGCGCAGGTCAGCATAATACTTGGCAAAATCAAAATCTCTTGAAGAGCCCGGTTCCTGACCGGTTAAACCACCGTCTTGTGTAACATCATCCCATGCATCGTAGTCAGGCTCACCTAATCCCCAAACAGCAGAACCTGCGCCACGACCTCCTGAACCAACAGCGCCACCTAATGTATTGTTTTCTACTCCAAATAAAGCGCTAAATGCTCCGCCATCATTGTAAGCTAACTTAATACGGGAACCTGACGAAACCAAGTCGTTTAGGCCACTGGTATAGTAACTGTCACGATCAACGGAGTTATAGGCTACACGCATTGCCCAGTTGTCATTTAATGGTAAATTCATAACGCCGGTAGCACGAATTAAGTCATAATTGCCTCGCTCTACCGAGCCAGATAACTCAAAGACATCAGTTGGATCTTTTGTAATAACATTTAACACGCCGGCAATGGCACCGCGACCATATAGCGTTCCCTGGGGCCCACGTAATACTTCCAGACGGTCAATATCAAAGAAAGCAAGTGAACCGGTATCACCTATCAGACTGGAACTCACGACGCCGTCGACATTAATAGACACTCCGGGATCAGTGCGACCAAATGCGGCTGTGGCACCTTCCACACCACGCATATTGATGTTTGTTGCACCAAACGCTGCATTTGAAAAACTCACACCTGCTACCGTATCTAAAACTTCACGGATATCATTTCGTCCCTGAGACGATATGGCTTCACCACTTATTGCCACAATAGACGCTGGTGTTTCTTGAATGGATGAAACCTTCTTTTCAGCTGTCACTTCTATAACTTCGATTTGTGCCCTGTTTTCAGCTTCGGTTATTTCGTTCTGCTGAGCCATTGCAACATTAGAAGCGCTCAAACTAGATATTGCCATGGCAACTGATAAAGTGATTTTGTGTTTACGCATAATACCTCCTGTGTGCATATTTCCGAGTTGTATTTTATTTCTCATTCTTCAATGCGTATCTCTGCTGATGGCCACATCGTGACAACATGAAAACGAAAACCAAACACCAGAAAAACACATACTGATAACATTAAGTTCACACATAATAAACACATATTTCCCGCAAAGGGAAATAGTTTTTTAGACTTTATGGTAAAAAAATTTAAGGCAAGTTAATCAATAGTTTAGGATGTGTATTCGCGATAAGAAAGTGTGATATACGGCATCGATAAAACAAATAATGCCCGCAAAAATTGGCATCCTAAACCCAATTTCGGATACAAGATGGCAACACGACTCGCACCCGATTTTCAGTACGAATGAGGTCCCCGGATTTCACATCACATCGCCAGAGTGAGACCTGGTCAGCTATTTGTTCTGTCACCAAAGCCCACTGGCCAGTTTTATCAAATTGCATGCTCCAGCAACTGGGAGATGAGAGTTCAACATGCTGATGAAGTGTAAAACGACCATCCTGACTGTTGATGCTGAAAGAGGCGATACTCCCTGCCCCGCGATTGCTAACGAAGACCCACTTACCCGAAGGATGCATTACAATATCTGCGGTATGATTGTCACCACGATACCCTAATGGCAGTACGCTCTCGTTTTGAAGTAAGGTTAAAGTTCCATCATGTTCATTCCATCGCCAGGCAGATACTGAGGAAGTCCCTTCACCAGACGTATACAAAAATTGAAACCCCGGATGCCAGGCAATATGCCTGGGGCCAGCGCCAGGGGCGTCGTTAGCGACACTGTGAAAAAGCAAGCGTCCCGAGGTTTTATCCACTTTAAGAACACGACATCGATTAGCCGCTATCTCAGTGGCAATGGCATATCTCTGGGTTTGACTAAACTGAATATCATGGGGCTTGCCAATATCCATTTCAGGCCAGCTATCCCGATGTGTCTCCTCGCCTGGAGCCCGAATACGATACTCCCCTGTGACAAAGGGCTTACCCATAGTTTGTTGTTGATTCAATAAGGCACCGTTTGCGGCTAACGGAATGGCGACAATACTGTCGGAAGCAAAATGTGTTGTAAGTAATTGTTTACCATCATGACTCACCTGCCCAACGGTAGGACCTAACCCACCGCTCATAACCGAGTTGAGTTCGACAAAATGATTGTGGTGCCAGCGATAAGCCGTAATCACGTTTTGCCCGTTTATTTGCGTACCTTGCCCCCGACACGCATACAATACATTAAGCGTTGGATGAGTTATCAGATTGACCGGATTAGAAACGTTAGCGACTAACTCTGCCTGACTTAGCTGCCCACTTTTTGTGTTTAACGTAAATGCATATATCCCTTCAGAGATATCCGATGCCTTGCGATGTATGCCAAAATCGGTAGGTATATCTTCATCCTGACTATTGGTGAAAGTGCCAACAACAAAACGCTGCAGGTCGCTTGAAATGCCATTTGCCCACAACGGATAACAAGCAACAACCGAAGCCCCTGCCAAAAAAGCACGTCGACTGAGAGTAAACATAGCGTCACTATCTCCAGAGACATAGACTGGCGAACATCGTCCGCCAGCCAGATGATTAATCCTGAATTGAAGGAAGCTCGATAGTTGCTGCCCCTTCCTGCCAGATGTCACCCTCTATGTTTTCAATCCACCACACTATTTCAATGTAATGTTTATTATTTTCAACGTACTTGTCATACACATAAGATTTCACAATCGCCATATCCTGAGTCAGACCATGTGTATTTACATGTTTACCTTTCAGTTCAGGTACACGATCCAGGAAGTGCTCTGCTTCTGGGTTTTCTGGAATTGTTTTACCGACAAGAGCCATGGCGCGAGGATCCATAATGCTCCATCGAAGGTTTTGCACAAAGCCTTTGTCTCCCATCCAGTTGTTGATGTGCCTGATAGCAAAATCTCTGGCTACATAGTTCAGCAGAATGGCTCTTTTTTCCGACTCTTTATGAATGTCAGTAACGTCATAATCGCTCTCGTCTTCCTCACTCATCGCCAAGGCAATGGGTTTATCACTGCCTGGAGGAATAGGGACATAGTCAGTGCGATTTTTCATACGGTAAATGCCATCAGCGCTATTTCTAATCATGGTTTTAGCAATCTTAGGATCCATAATAAAGCGCTGCAGCGACACACTACCACCCACTCCCATTCCGTGGGGAGAGATGGGTAATGGGCCATGTAAAATTGGGCCGTCAGCGGTGACGGTGGGGCGATCGCCGATTTTCACCTGCTCCCAGTATAGTGGCTTACTTCCCTGCACTGACTCATTCTGCCAAATGCTTTTAATGTAAGTCCAATCCGCATCGGTATAGTAATGCGCTGGGCGACTATTCCAGGCTGGCGCTTCCCATAACAGCTTGAAGTCACGCTTTTCTGGCTCAAATTCATCTTTAAAGATTTTGATTCCACGAGTCACTCTAAATGTGACATCTGCCACTTTTTCCGCATTTTGGTTAAATACACGTCCCGAATAACTGTTATGAGTCCAGCGATATTTACTGCCCTCTTCTGGCGTACGGTCTTTTCGGATAATTTGGTCTTTGATCACATATAAGGTATCACCAGGATATACATGACGATAGAAAGTCACATTGTGATTTAAGTCACCAGCCAGTAACGAGTCCCGGCTTTCCACGTTAGGAAACGTCATGAAGGAATCGTCGTGAATTCCAAAAGTTAAATAAGCAGGCGTATCAGGATGGCCATGTGCCTTTGCATACTTTTTATCGGTGTACAGCGGATTGGTTGGATCATACTTATTATTCTGATAAGCAACCCATTCCGGCGTCACTTCAATCACATTACCTAAGCCAGGTACGGATTTCGGCCAACCTTTTTTAATTAATGCTTTTATATCAACATCACCTCGTTGATTAATCGCATTAATCATCTTGATATAATCACCAATGGGTTGCTTTTCTTGTACCGTAAATAATCCAGGATACAAATCAACGTATTGTTCAGATTCAAATGCGGTCTCTTCAATCAGCGCTTTATCGGTGTGAGGCTGCTCGTGATATGCCTGAACCGAACCTGTGCTCAGCAACGTGCCTAAAGATAAACTGATAATTAGCGGGATCGATTTTAAACGGTTCTGAATAGTCATAGGTGTCCTTTTATTCAGTTATATTGGTGGCCGGATATCAATAACGTATCAATCTGACAGCGTTTTTTGATTCTCCGGCCCATTCCTATCGTGTTAAATTGGCTTTGCCACTTCTTCAATGACCTTTTGAGTCAGTTTGACCGCATCTTCATTATGTGAAGCGCCATCCTGCTCCCACTGGCCAATTTGAATAGAACTTTCAGCAACAAACTTACAGCGCTCGAATCGACGCTCTTTAAACTGCTCCATCAGGCTCTCAAATGGCATATCCTGCGGCAGTAACTCGGCTAATACTGCAGCATCCTCCACTGCCTGCGCGGCACCTTGCCCCATATGCGGTGTTGCCCCGTGAGCAGCATCCCCCATCAGGATAATACGGCCTTTATTCCATTGTTCATCGATAAACACCGCTTCCAGAGGGCGATATACCACCATCGACGAATCCACGATTTGCTCTCTCATCTGGGCTAAATGCCCGCCGCAGCCAGCCAGTCTTTCGCGGAATAATTCCGCTAATTTATCTTGTGGGAACCAGCTACCTTCAGGGTCAGTAGAGGTTAACCACACATAACCGGTTTTATCGCTTAATGGTATAAAACCGCACTTACCTTTATCGATCTCAGGGCCCATGGCGTTAAACGACGTACTCAAATCAGCTGGGCGGGGAATGTTATATCGCCATACGCCTTGCCCCGTATATTTGGGAGTATACTTGTCTCCAAACACGGTTTTCCGAACCGATGAGTACAAACCATCAGCACCAATCACAACATCGTATGTTTCGGTTGTGTCATCATTAAACAGCACTTCAACCTTGTCACCGACCTCATTCAACGCCCTATAGGTAAAATGATTGCGAATCGGAATACCCAGTTCATCAGCTGCTCCCAACAAGAGGTCATGAAGTGCGGGGCGAGTCATTCCTAACCTGGCCGGATAACGTTCGCCTGCAAAACCTTTCACTTCAATCTCGTGCAGCTTATTCCCCTGCAAATCGGTAAATATCATGGTTTCATAGGGATAACCAATTTCCATGGCTTTATCAGCCACACCAATGGCATCCATTGCCCGAATAAAGTTTGCCTGCACGACAATTCCCACATGGTACACATCCCGCTTCCCATGCAGCTCCACTACCTCAACGTCAACACCGTTTCTCTTCAAACCAATTGCTACAGAAAGTCCACCAATTCCAGCGCCCACAACCAGGGCTTTTTTAATGGCTGCCATGTTAATCTCCCTGATTAGTCAATACGGTGTGTCTCAGAACCACTGGCGCCGCCTTCCATTTCCAGGAAGTATCCACCTCGACTCTCTAATTGCGGTAAATCACAAAATGCATCAATCATGTGATACATGGTGGGCAGGTCTTCCCATTTAGGACGAATAAACTCAACATTACCGCTCCCTTCCAACCGGCGAATAACTTTACCGTTCCAGGCAGGTGGCGTTAAAGTGACATAGCTGGCATCAGAATCCCCCCAGTTACCCGTGGTAGGAATATGCTTATAAGATAATAACCCTGCAAACTTAGGGTCACTTTTAGGCAGTTCGGTGCTTTCACTAAGATCCGACGCTGAAATCTTCCAAAACGTTGTACCCAACCATGACATTGCCGTTTCTTTTTTCCCTTCGTGATCTCTAACCGGAGGAATTTTGCACCACAATTTATTATGACCAAGCTCTTCACGACCGGATAAAATAGGATCAGTCAGGTTTTCATAACGAACAACCAAGAAAGTGCCATGGACTGGGCCATTTTCACTTTCAAAGACCACATTAAGTTTTAAATCACACATGTTGTAGCCGCGACCGGCCAGCCAGCCAAAGCCATCAAAGTAAGTTGCCTCACAAGTCACTACCGGCTCGCCCCACAGTGAGAATCCTTCAGGTAACCAGCTTTCGAGCATCTTGGCATCAGTTAGAAAACGCGCTCCCAATACATGGCGCTTAGGTAAAGTTTCCCAATCATAATTTTCAATTCCTTTGAACTGACGGGGCCCAGGTGTAGGACCGAAGAATACCGGCATACGGTAGTAATTTCCTTTTTCAGGCTTAAAGGCCATAACTAAATCCTCTTGTTTATTATTTTCTGATTTCCAGATTTTCTGGCAATGTTTCCCTCAACGCGTCGGATAACTCGCCACCAATTAAAATGAATGCCATTCGACACATTTGGTCAGAACGGTTTTCCCAGGCATGATCCGTTCCCCGTTGAACTACGATATCTCCGGCCTTTAACAGCACCTCTTCATCGTCCATGATCATGTAAATCTCCCCTTCCAGCACAATGCCGTAATCAACAGAAAGTGTGCGATGCATCATCTTGTGACGACCATCTTCCCTTTCTGGCAACTTATCGATGTGGTTAGGATAAAAGTCGTTCACTCTGATTTTGCTGCCCCTTGCAACAGGGGGAACAATTAACGGCCCCTCCGTAGGTTCAGGCTCAGAGGCATGTATTACTGCAGGTGTCTCGCTGGTATTCCAGATTTCAATAAAATCCACTCCGGTATTTTTGGTTCTCACATTCGGAGCCATGGAATCACTCAACACCACAGATTTCCCCTCGGGTGTGTGACCTGTTACTACTCTACGTAAATACTTAGCCAATGCCGCTTCCTCACTTTATTCCCTTGGAGAGAATTATTAGTTACAATTATTTCTCGATTAGGTAATATTACGCATCTTGAGTTGATTGCGTCAAGAGTTGAACTTGAACATTTTGTTTACAAAGTTACTTTAACCATACCTTAAAAGGATTAAGACAAAAACAATAAATCAAACAAAAACAGATACCTAGAAAACAACCAGGAAAAGAATTAAATTCGAATTAAAAAATAAGAAAAGTGACTTAATTGTTACACAACAATAACCCACACGGGTTAAAACAAAGTGAAAAATAAAAGGAAAAGCGTATGCCACAGTTTCAACATGGTGATGCAAGCATCTACTACGAGGTACACGGAGAAGGGTTTCCAATCCTGACTTTTGCCCCGATGGGATTGTTGTCCAAAGTATCAGTTTGGGATCTCCCCAATGCCCCAATCAAACCACTTTATGACCTGGCTCAAGACTTTCAGATCATCGTAATGGATCAGAGAAACGCTGGCGGACTTTCCCATGCTCCGGTCACGGCAAAAACCAGTTGGGATGACTATGCCGACGACCACATCGCCCTGCTTGACCATCTTGATATCGCACAATGCCATGTATTCGGACAATGTATTGGTGGACCATTTATTTTCAAATTGCTCGAACGTTCACCAGAGCGATTTTGCAGTGCAGTCATTGCCCAAACCATAGGACGTGCAGCAGGCGTTGCGTTGCCACCGCCGAATGAGATTTTTAATAAGTGGACAGCGACCGTCGATACATTACAAAGCACCCCGAGTGAGATACTGGATAGGTTTTATGCCAACTTATATCAAAGCGGTTTTGTGTATAGTGTAAATTCGGAGTCTCTTAGCCAATGTCAGATCCCCACGGCAGTGTTTGCAGGCAACGATAACGCCCATCCTCTATCCGTATCACGAGAGGTAGCCGCATTGTTACCAAACAATGAGGTTTTTCTGCAAGAATGGAAGAGCGGAGCTGAGCTTGATGTAGCCAAAGCATCTATGAAAGCGTTTTTACTTCGACACACGCCAGCCTGAACTAATGTGGCTGGCGTGGTGCCAGCCGATTCATGCGTGGTATAACTGTTTCGCGGTCTTGTATAGCACCTCATGCTTTTCCTTGTTGTTCAGGGTTTCACAAGCCACCAGCATACGCTGCACCATTTGACTGTATGTACCTGCAGAATTACCAATATCCGAGCCCCACAATAATTTATGAGCGCCCAGATTGTCACAGGCAACCCTCATAAAGTCGGCGCTGTTAATATTCGCTTCTGCCAGCATATTTAAGTTAATGGTAGTAAACTTAAAATAGACATTAGGTAACGAGTTTATTTGAGTAATCGCTTTATGCACACCGTAATTAGGTTGGCTCAAGTGTGGCCATGCCAGGTGATTAAGCACCAGTTTTGTATCATTGTACGTTGATGCTAATTCCTGATAACGTTCCATGGTTTCTTCGTTGTACTCTGGTAATACCGCCATCACATCGACTGTTAACTTCAGTTCATGAGCCACCTGCCAGCATTTACGTGCGTTGTTAGATTGTAACCAGTCATAACTGGCTTTATTTCCCTGCAATCCACTTAAACGAATACCCGCCAGATTGTGTTTTTCTGCGTACTGACGAATCACATCGTGGGTATTGTCCTGCTTCGCATCAACCACCACCACAGCCACAAATTTATCGGCCACTACGTCAGACGCATCCAGAGTGTAGCTGTTGTCATAGCCATAGGTGCTTTTCTTTTGCACTGCCGCCGCCGCCTCTACGTTCGAGTTGTGCATCCATTGCAATACATTGGAGAGTGTAGGAGCGACTTTAATATGACCAAAGTATTCTCCCGGGATAGGAGGCATCTTCTGACCAGACTTATCGCCGGCTAAATCGACGGCTTTCTGCGGATATTTCGTTGTGTCATCTGAAATAAGATGACAATGGCTGTCATATAACCTTAGAGGTTGATTCGCGCGCACTCCTTTGGCTCCCATCAGGGCACTAGCCGCAACAAGTCCACCAGCCGCTTTTATCATATGTCTTCTTTGCTTGTACATAACTCACCACATTATTCTCTAAAAGAGAATAATGTATAGCAAACCAATAATATGTTAAATAATTTTTGCAATAATGTTTAACATTAACAAGAAAGACGTATACCAGTAGCGAAAGGGCAATCTGGCAATATCATTCCATGGGCAGTCAACCTTCCTCCATAGACTTAACAAAGCGCATAAATTCATGCGCTTGGGTAAAACATTAAATAAAAAACCGGCTATTTTTTTTTACAAACAATGTGTATCGGTAAAACAAAAGATGTATTTGGCGTATTCGTGTCGATATTGATATATCCTGCATAATTATCTGCAAGATAATTACAAAACATTCACAATAAAATTACTTTAGGTGGATAGAGTAACGCTAAAGTCAAACAGGGATCTTGATATGATTAAGCCGTTTTTATTTAAGGGTACATATTTAAAGCGCATCACACTGGCCGTCAGTTGTGTATTAAGTACAGTGTCGATAGCCGGCACAGCCGTACACTTAAAAAAGTACCATGTTACCAATGAACGCCCCTGGGTTATCAGTCAGGATTTGCTAATTGATCAACTGGTTATTGATGCAGGAGCCCGAATTCTCAGACCCGGAAAAGCCATAACGCTACTGGTTGCAGGCAAGGAAGTCCCCATAAAAGCCGGAACTTATCAAAATGCACAACTCCGAGTTTCAGATAAATTTGGCCAAAATCCTGCAGGTAATACTCCTCGAGGCGTAGATAACTTCCGGACAGCGCTGTACGTCGATGAATCAGGCATTGATAACAAAAAATCGATTGTTGAAGCTATTGCTAAAGGACAATTCAGTGATACGACTGCTAGGAACCTGACAATTACTTCGTCCAGCGACAACTTTAATGGCGTGATGATAAATGGGCCTGTCAATTATACGATTTCTGACTCAACGTTTGATTTTACCGGTAATGGTGACGGCTCAGAGGTATCAGATTTTTCCGGATTCGGTGCCGCCATTGCCGCTTACAACGATGCTAAAGTCACGATTAATAATACCAACATTATCACTGCTGGTGTTGCCCGCCTCGCTCTGTTTAGCTTTGCGGGTTCAGATGTTTTGGTTCAGGATTCAAACTTCACTTCATTGGGAGGTGAGCTTTACCCCGGCTATGAAAACTCCGCTGATTTTTCGTTAATGGTAGCCCCTCCCTGGGTACTTGGCATTACGGGGACAGCCAGAACCACTAACATGATGGGTAATACCACCACATTTACCTTAGTTAACTCTACGGTAAAAGCCGCAAACTGGGGAGTGGTATCAACCGATCTGGGCGCAGCAATGCTGTTAACCATCGTAGACTCTGAGCTGGAGTTAACTGGTGAAAAAGATATCTTCAGCAAAAAATATGGTAGTGGCTATGGCACATATATCCTGGGTTCAGAACAGTTTTATTATGGCGTTACGGTGAAAGCCGGAACCTACGGCGGTATAATCCGTAATGGCTACGCAACCTACGGAGCATCGGACTTTAGCGCGCCGTTAAACGTCTATCCTAAAATTCAAATCGATACGGGCAAAACAGAAAAAGACATTTTTGGAAACGACCGCCCAGTCTTTATAGAGCAAGTAAGCAAAGACCCCATATTTACCAATATCCCGGGTAAAGGCAAACACTCTGTTATCTTATCTGATAATTTTGGCTGGATGTCTCATGGTAACGGTGGTTTAACACTGACGGATGGTACTCGCGCAGAAACAGGCAGTACTATGTTCCTGTTTAAAGACGGCAACATCACCCTAACACTGGAAGACAATGTCGAACTCCTGCCAGCAAACGGCATACTGATTCAACTAATGGATAGTGATGATCGCGCCGTTGGCCTGCAACAAGACACCGGATTGGATTTCCACTTTAATACAAGTTTTTCCGAGCCGGTTGGCTACCCCGGACTTGATTTTAAAATTCCCGAACCCACTACCGAAATGCGTTCGACCGTCAATGCAACGGCAACAAATGTAAACTTAACCGGTGATGTATTTAATGCCACGGGTTACATGAATGGACAGGCAGGAGATATCCTGAATTTAACCTTAGCCAACAAGGCCACGCTAACCGGTCAGGTCTCGGCAACCTCTGCGATCCATGTTGATGAGCATGGTAAACAAAAGGCCAGATTTAATAGTGATGAATATTACTATCTGGGCCATATTGCGAATAAACCCTTTGATAATGGGGCTAACCATATCAATCTGACCTTAAAAACAGGCGCTACCTGGAATGTAACTTCAACGAGCTTGTTAAATTCGCTGCAATTAGAAGAAGGCGCATCGGTTGTTGGCAAAAATGGCACACTAACCATGACGGTTAATGGTAAAACAACCCGAATAAAACCCGGTAAATATCAGGGTAACATTATTCTGCGCGTTGAATGAGTTTTTAACAGCTCACGGGTGCTAGCGCCTTGTGATAGCAGGTACTTTACACAAATGACAGCCTTTCGCGGCTGTCATTTGATTGACTTATCAAACTCAAAAAATAGCAATTCACTTTAGCGAGTATCGTCTTTTATTTTCGCTGCGGCTTGCTGTAACACCGGCAAACAGGTTTCCGTTAAGTGTTCCATGCTCACCCGTGACGCATTAGTACTAATGTTCATTGCTCCAATCAACTCACCTTTACCACTAAATACAGGCACGGCGATTGATCTTAGCCCTTCTTCAAGCTCCTGATCCACAATACTAAAACCTTCACCACGGGATTGTTCAAGAGCTTCTTTTAATACGTCTTTCTCTATAATGCTTGTTCTGGTATGAGGTGATAATACTACGCCGTCAAGCCAGGCCGCTTGCTCGGAGGAATCTAAACCGGCCACTAACACCCGGCCCATCGAGGTATAGGCCGCAGGTAAACGCGTGCCGGTCGTAATATTAATCGACATTAAACGATGTGCCGCCGGTGAACGCGCCACATAGACGACGTGCTGACCTTCCAGCTTACCTAAGGACGCTGATTCTCCCAGCGTTTGGGTGACTTCTTTGAGGTAATGCTCTACCACGGCCAGATAATCATCACCCACAGTGTAAGCATGTGCTAAAGACAGCACCTTTGGCGTTAAAGCAAATAATCTGCCGTCACGCTGAATATATCCAAGGGCATGTAACGTGAGTAAAAAGCGACGTGCCTTTGCTCTGTCGATATTTAATCTTTCAGCCACTTGTGACAGCGTCATTGATCTATGCTGCGCATCAAATGCACCCAGTACATCCAGGCCCGTCGCTAGCGCTGCTATGTAGTCACGATGATCGGAGGTAATTTTTTCGTCAGTCATATGAGCTTCCGTTTCGCTTTAGTCAAATTATTTCCTATTCCGTTAACAAGTGCCAGTTTTCCATTAATTTCAGCCACATAAAACCTTTCACCACTGCCAAGTTATCCTTTTGTTAAAAATTAAACTTGACGTAACAAAGCGTAACCCGCTAAATTGTACGCATCGTGAATTTTAATTCGTATAACGAACTTTTAAGAATATGGCAAAATTTACTTCCTTAAAAAACGCTATCTCTGATGGTGTACACGATGGCCAGTCTGTCTCACTAGAGGGCTTTACCCACCTCATTCCTTTTGCTGCAGGCCACGAAATTATTCGTCAGCAACGACGTCAACTCACATTAATTAGAATGACGCCTGATTTGATTTACGACCAACTGGTGGGTGCCGGTTGCGTTAGCAAACTGGTTTTTTCCTGGGGAGGAAACCCTGGAGTCGGTTCGTTGCATCGTGTTCGTGACGCGATTGAAAATGCCTACCCTGAAGCGCTTGAGATTGAAGAGCACAGCCACGCTGCGATGGCAAATGCCTATGAAGCAGGTGCAGCAGGATTACCTATGGCTCTTTTTAGGGGGTATGTGGGCAGTGACCTGCAAAAGGTCAATCCAAATATCGCGACCGTAACCTGCCCTTTTAGCGGCGAAGCTCTGGCCGCCGTACCGGCAATCAAACCCGATGTAGGCATCATTCATGCGCAAAAGGCAGATAAGGCGGGTAACGTCTTATTAGAGGGTATTGTGGGAGTGCAAAAAGAAGTCGTGCTGTCTTCTCACCATAGCATAGTTACTGTTGAAGAAATTGTTGACGATCTCAACGCCAGTACCAATAGCTGCATTATTCCCGGATGGGCCATCGATGCAATATGCCACGTACCTTTGGGTGCTAAACCCTCGTACGCACAAGGTTATTACCCAAGAGACAATAGCTACTACAAAAAATGGGATGCTATTTCGCGCCAGCGGGACAGCTTTGCCAGCTGGCTGGATAGCGACGTATTTATGCAAGGAGCTTGCTAATGACTGCGTCAGATTACACTGCAGCAGAAATGATGACGATCACTGCTGCCAGAGCACTGAATAATAATTCGACTTGTTTTGTTGGTATTGGTTTACCCAGTGAGGCGGCCAATCTGGCCAGGCTCACTCACGCTCCGGACATTCGGCTTATTTACGAGTCTGGCACCATTGAAACCAAACCCAGCTTACTGCCTTTATCTATTGGCGATGGGGAATTATGTGAATCCTCGTTAACCACAGTCTCCGTACCCGAAATGTTCCGATACTGGTTACAAGGGGGCCATATCGATGTGGGCTTCTTAGGTACAGCACAAATAGATCGGTACGCCAATCTCAATACCACGGTCATTGCCGCTGAGCACCCTGACAGTGGGCCGGAAGGGGCATTTAGCTACCAACATCCTAAAGTAAGGTTACCTGGCGGTGGCGGCGCTCCTGAAATCTCAACCAATGCCAAAGAAGTAATTATTACGCTTAAGCACTCCCCCCGCACCTTTGTTAAAGATGTGGACTTTATTACCACACTCGGCTTTGGCCGGGATGGTCAGGCCCGTAAAGGCAAAGCCACCATAGGTAAAGGACCGGTATTGGTCATTACCGACTTATGTATTTTGCAACCTGCCCCCGAAACAAACGAATTGATTGTGGTTAGCCTTCACCCTGGTGTGACCCAACAACAAGTGATCGAGGCTACCGGCTGGGATATAAGGTTTGCTTCTACTCTGGTCACCACCCCATCTCCTTCAACACAGGAGATACAAGTACTAAGAAGCTTAAAAGCGGCCACCGAGCAAGCCCATAGTCAGGAGAGTGCGGTATGAATGTATACTTGTGTGCTCCAAGGCGCTCCGCCATTGGCCGCTACGGTGGCGGTTTAGCTGCGGTCCGACCAGATGATTTACTGGCTCAGGTGATGCAGGCCACACTAGCGCTTTGCCCCCATCTGCCAGCCGAACACATTGATGATATCTTTATCGGATGCGCCAACCAGGCAGGAGAAGATAATCGTAATGTGGGTCGTATGGCGGCATTACTCGCCGGTATTCCTTTTTCTGTACCGGCGACCACGATAAATCGGTTATGTGGCTCAGGTATGGATGCGATTGGCTTAGCTTATCGAAGTATTCTCACCGGTGAAGCTGACGTCATTATGGCCGGTGGCGTTGAGTCTATGTCTCGTGCGCCCTATGTCATGGGCAAAGCAACCCATGCATACAACCGCCAGCAACAAATTGAAGATACCACCATGGGCTGGCGTTTTATCAACCCTGAACTAGCAAAGCGCTATGGCACAGAAACCATGCCACAAACGGCCGAAAATGTAGCGGAGCGATTCAATATTAGTCGCGAAGAGCAAGACCAGTTTGCGTTTTGCTCTCAACAAAAAGCTGCAACAGCACAACAAAATGGGCGATTTGCGCAGGAAATTACTCCTATAACCTATACGGCCGGGCGGGATAAGCAGGTAATCATCGACACCGATGAGCACCTGCGTCCGCAAACCACCTTAGCCGCGCTGGCCAAATTAGCCCCCCCCTTTAAGGCAGAAGGCACGGTCACCGCAGGTAATGCATCAGGAATCAATGATGGGGCGGCCGTAATGCTGGTCGCCAGCGAAGCTGCCGTAGAGCGTTATCAACTTGAGCCTGTGGCACAAATCAAAGGCCTGGCTACTGCAGGTGTAGAACCTTCCATCATGGGTATAGGCCCTGTGCCGGCCATGCAAAAACTTCTCAAGCGTAATCAGTTAACCATCAATGACATTGATCTGATAGAGCTAAATGAAGCTTTTGCTGCTCAGGGCTTAGCCTGCCTCAAAGCTCTCGACATTCCTTATGACGACAAACGTATCAACCCCAATGGTGGCGCTATTGCACTTGGCCATCCGCTAGGCATGTCTGGAGCCAGATTACTGCAAACAGCCTCAGTGCAATTGCAACAATCTGACAGCAAATACGCTGTGTGTTCTATGTGCATTGGTGTTGGCCAGGGCATCGCTACGTTACTGCAACGAGTGTAAAAATACCGTTGCTCTGAACGAAGAAACATACTCAAACAAACACCGGATTTAACGTGCGCTATGGTTACATAGCGCCAGCCCAACCCTATTTAACCTGGAGAAGATTATGGCTATCTGGCTAAAACGTGGAGCCGCCACTGAATTCAAAGCAGATGTAGACCGCAAGGTACGCACTATTGTTGAAGCAACACTTGCCGATATTGAACAACGTGGCGATCTTGCCGTGCGTGAGTTATCAAATAAATTCGATAACTGGGATCGCGAAGACTACCGGCTAAGTGCCGCTGAAATCCAGGCGTGTATCGACACCCTCTCACCACAGGATTTGAAAGACATTGAGTTTGCACAAACTCAGGTAAGAAACTTTGCTCAGGTGCAGCGCAACTCGATGCAGGATGTCGAAGTGGAAACCCTGCCAGGCGTCATTCTGGGCCATAAAAACCTGCCAGTAAATGCCGCCGGTTGCTATGTACCGGGAGGGAAATACCCTCTTCTGGCGTCTGCCCATATGTCAGTAATTACCGCCAAAGTCGCCGGTGTTCCTCGTGTCATTACCTGTGCACCTCCCTTTAAGGGCAAGCCTGCACCAGCTATCGTCGCCGCCCAGGCTCTTGCTGGAGCTGACGAAATTTATGCGCTGGGTGGGATTCAGGCGGTAGGCGCCATGGCGCTGGGTACCGAATCCATTTCACCGGTAGATATACTGATTGGTCCGGGGAATGCATTTGTAGCTGAAGCCAAACGACAACTCTACGGGCGTGTCGGCATTGACCTTTTTGCCGGCCCAACAGAAACCCTGATTATTGCTGACGAGTCGGTTGATGGAGAAATCTGCGCGACCGATATCTTAGGTCAGGTAGAGCATGGTCCAGATAGCCCCGGCGTTTTTCTCACCACCTCAGAAAAGCTGGCTCGTGAAACCATGGCCGAAATTGAACGTTTACTTAAGGTGCTACCCACCGCCGAGCATGCTCGTACCGCATGGGAAACCTATGGTGAAGTGATTGTGGCAGAGAGTAATGAGGAAATGGTTCAAATTGCTGATGAGCTGGCCAGTGAACATGTTCAGGTAATGACTTACGATCCAGATTACTTCCTCAATAACATGACCAATTACGGCGCTTTATTCCTTGGACCTCGCACTAATGTTGCCTTTGGAGATAAGGCCATTGGTACTAACCACACCCTGCCAACTAAAAAGGCTGCTCGATACACAGGCGGACTCTGGGTGGGTAAATTCCTGAAAACCTGTACCTATCAAAAAGTCACCACCGATGAAGCATCTGCACTGGTAGGCGAATACTGCTCTCGTTTATGTGGTCTTGAAGGTTTTGCCGGCCATGGTGAGCAAGCTAATATACGTGTGCGTCGTTATGGTAAAATCGATGTGCCTTATGCAGGTACTGCCACGCCGTCAGATAAAACACGGGCATAAGGAATAACGCATGAGTGACCTTCAACTCCCTATTATGCCGAGCTTCAGTTTACGCGGGAAGCGCGCACTCGTCAGTGGTGCCGGGCGAGGAATCGGTATGGCTATCGCAGCGGGGTTAGCCCAGGCCGGTGCCGAGGTCACTCTGATTGCCCGCAGCCATAATGAAATCAAGTCTGTTGCCGACGCCATTACACAAAGCGGAGGCATGGCGACAGCAACGGAACTTGATGTAACTAACACATCCGCTGTTACCGATTTTTTTGCCACTCAAGCAGCGTTTCATATATTGGTTAATAATGCCGGTACGAACCGCCCTAAACCGCTAAGTGAGGTAACCGAAGCAGACTATGACGCCGTGCTTAACCTTAATCTGAAAAGCGCTTACTTCATGTCTCAGGCATGTACCAATAAGATGATAAGTGAGGGAGTCAGTGGCTCATTACTCCATATCAGTTCGCAAATGGGTCATGTGGGCGCGGCAAATCGTTCTCTTTACTGCGCATCAAAATGGGCAATGGAAGGGATGAACAAAGCTTTCGCCCTTGATCTAGCATGCCATGGTATTCGCTCCAACACCATCGCGCCGACCTTTATCGAAACGCCTATGAGCCAACCCTTTTTAGCCGATGAGGCTTTTTTACAAGCCGTTCTACAAAAGATAAAATTGGGTCGATTAGGCCAGGTTCAGGATATCATGGGCGCGGTAGTGTTTCTTGCCAGCGACGCCGCCTCGTTGGTAACAGGAACCAGCCTGGTTATCGATGGTGGCTGGACCGCAGAGTAAGGGTTTGATCACGTATGAGCACTATTTAGGATGGGTCAGTCACAGTTCACAAAAAAGGAGCGACATATCGCTCCTTTTTTATTTTCCAATCTAGCTTAATTGGGCACGGCTCTGACAAACTCGATTAAGTTACCCGCATTATCCCGGACAAAGCAATTTTGTCGTCCACCAGCATATTCACGAACCCATAAGACTTCGGCTCCACGACGCTTGAGCTCTTCGGCAGTAGCCACCACATCATCGGTCTCAAAACAGCCATGTTTAGTCCCATGAGTGTGGATATCCAGTTCAGGGGTACGCCTGTCTTCTGGTAACGGGTTCGCCCCCTCCACACACAATAACTCGATATGCATATTACCGTTTTTTAGCATGGCAATATCCGCCGGTATATCAGCGATATGTGAACGACGAAATAACGTAAAGTCCAGCATGGTTTCATACCATGCAATAGACTCATCCAAATCAGGCACACTCAATCCAATATGATGATGCCAGAAAGATAATGCAGACATAATGGTCTTCCAGCCTTATAAGTCAGCTACGGTAATAAAGCGTGTTTGCAGATAAGCCTCAATGGCTTCCTGACCACCTTCAAAACCGAATCCAGAGTCTTTAACGCCACCAAATGGCGCTTCGGGATTCCCCAATCCAAAGTGATTAATGGAAACCATACCTGATTCGACTTCTCGGCTGATTCGTCTGGCTTTAGCAGGATCTGATGTCCAGGCAAAAGCCGCTAGTCCGTAAGGCAGGCGATTCGACTCTTCAATCGCCTCATCCACTGAATCAAAACTATTGATCATAGCAATTGGCGCAAAAGGCTCGTCATTCATCACTTGGGCATCTTGCGGCACATTAATAAAAATAGTGGGTTCGTAGAAGTTACCGCGTGTACCCACCCGGTTGCCGCCTAACACTAACTGCGCCCCTGACGACTTTGCATCTTCAACCAGTTGCTCAGTGGCTACCAATCTGCTTTCGTTACACATCGGGCCCATCGTTGAATCAGGCTCAAGCCCATGACCCACTTTAATGGTTTTAGCTTGTTCGACAAACGCCTTTACAAATTGATCAAACACCGATTTTTGTACCATGATTCGGGTTGGGTTAATACAACTGGCTCCGGCATTTCTGAATTTATTGCCACAGATCATTTTAGCCACCGCCTCCACATCTGGCACATCATCAAAAATCATCACAGGAGCATGGCCACCTAATTCCATGGTGATCACTTTCATATTCTCACCGGCCATAGCAGCAAGGCGCTTACCCACAGGAGTCGATCCGGTAAAAGATATCTTACGAACAATGGGTTGCGGTACCAGATAGTCAGAAATCTTAGCCGCTTCACCATAAACTAAATTGACCACCCCAGCAGGAATACCAGCCTGATGATAGGCGTCAATCAGCGCGGCACAACACGCCGGAGATTCCGTTGGCCCTTTTACAATAATACTGCAACCCGCGGCCAACGCGCCTGCGGTTTTTCTTACCATTTGAAACAGCGGGAAATTCCACGGCGTAAACGCAATGACAACACCAATCGGATCTTGCACAACAGTTTGGCTTACATTAGGAGTACGCCCGGCAATCGTACGACCGTAAATCCGTTCGGCTTCGCCTGCCAACCAATCATTTCCATCAGCGGTACGAAACACCTCTGCAGACGCTTCTGCCAAAATCTTACCCTGCTCCAATGTCATCAATCGGGCGGCTTCTTGGGCATTATTACGCAAAATTTCAGACGCTTTACGTAATTTGCTGGCTCGTTCTAATGGTGGCGTATTGCGCCAGACTTCCAACCCTTTTTCAGCGGCTGCCAGAGCAACATCCAGATCGGCTTGTTGTGCTGCTGCCACCTTGCCAATTTCATCCCCAGAGGCAGGACTTAATACCGGTAACGTAGAGCCGTCCAGAGCATTTCGCCATTCACCATCGATATACAGTTTTACTATTTCAGGATAAGTTGCATTCATCATCATTCCTTATTTTTCGCACAAGTATTCTTAGGAGCTCGCCTAAAAACGTGCCCCTTGTCGTTATGTAAATTGGATTTATCGGTTTACGACTTTGCCGTCTTTTAACGCAACAGCATGGTTTGTTGAGTCTGCGCCAAGATAAACGCCTCGCTCCCAACTACGGTTTAGTGGGTCGAAAACATTGAGCTTCATAGTGCCAATCCCGGCCAGGCTAATTTCGATCTCTTCGTTATGTTGTAAGTAACCTAAGCCTTCATGATTGGTACCTGTGGCAATGAGATCGCCACTATTTAACGTCATCATTTGTGAGGCAAATGACACCACTTCAGGTACTTTGTGCTCCATATCAGAAGTATTAAAGTCATGACGAAGTTCACCATTGTTCCAAAACTTAATATCGATATCGTTTGGGTCGTCAATTTCGTCTGCGGTGACAATGCAGGGGCCAATAGGAGCGAAAGTATCAAATGATTTTCCCATCCAACTGTTTTTCTTCCAGGTTGAACGACCTTCTCCCCGGGCAGTCACATCAATTAAACCGGTATAACCAAATATCGCAGAGCGCCAGTTTTCTTCCGTTACATGTTTAACCGGACCTTTGATAACCAAGGCTAATTCTGCTTCATGCATAAAGCTCGATGGCTCTTCAAAATTAGGTAACTGAATGGTGTCCCCAGGGCCAATCACGGCTTCTGGGTTCTTCATAAACATGTTTAAAGGGCGTGGGTCACGGTGCTCGTTGTTTTCACGATAATTCGCGATACAAGAAAGGATCTTGCCTGGTCTCGGTAATGGAGGCAGTAAATGCACACATGATAATGGCTGCTTCGGTGCCGAGTCGGAGAGTGCCTCGATTTTTGATTTAATAGTGTCGTAACTATTAATGATGTTTTCCATGGTTTGTTGTGCAGTCTGGCCATGATCTACTACACGGGAAATATCTATTACCATGCCATCAACAATCACTCCTGGGCGCGCTTTACCATGCGACCAATACAATACAAATTTCATTTTTAGTCCTCTTCGTAAAACTGATTAACAACAGGTAGTTCCGCCATCAACAGGGAGCATAGCCCCCGTAATCCAACTCGATTCATCCGATGCTAAAAATGCTGCTGCCCACGCAATATCTTCCGGAGTACCTAAACGTTTGCGCGGAACGCGCGCTAGAATTGCGTCTTTCACGGGACCTTCAGAAGATCCTCCAGCTTGCTGAGTGCCCGGCGTAGTTACCATTCCCGGAGCAATGGAATTGGCCCGAATGTCTGCGCCGCCCTCTATTGCCATCTGCCATGTAAGTGCCATCACTGCAGACTTGCCTGCACAATGAGCAGACATCCCCATATTCAGGCTTCCACGTTGTGCACTCACTGATGCAAAGTTAATAATCGAACCATTACCTGTGGCTTTTAGGTGTGGCCACGCTGCCTGTGTGAGCAAGAACACGACATCAACTTCACCTACCATGGTGGTACACCACTCTGTGTCATAATCCATTTCAGAAAAGGGTTTAAGGTGTGGGTGGATTGCCCCAGCATTTACCAATACGTCGAGTTTTCCATGTTTTTCAATTACAAAATCCATGCAGTTTTTGACATCATTTTTATTTATTAAATTACACGGTGCAAAACTATCCACTCGTGAGCCCTGCTGAGTAATTTCTGAGACTGTGCCCAGTACCGTATTTGGATTTAAATCCGTAACCACTACATGAGCGCCCAATTCAGCAAATTTCAGAGCGATACCCTTACCAATTCCCTGACCGGCGCCCGTTACCAGGCAAACTTTGCCGTCTAACCGCTTATCTGACATCACGCCCCCTCCGTTATATGTTTTGCGTTATTACAGTAATAAAAACGACCCGCTTGTTTAAACCAGTTGCTATCACTGTACGAAGCCCGCCAAGGCGTATCGCGAGCTACCTTCCGTTCAGCACTGTCCAACGCACGCTGATCGACCAAATCATGCACGGCAATTGAACTAAATGGTGTATCACCAATAACCATTTCACATTCATAACGCCGAGCTCTTAACCAATACTGAGACTTCATTAACAAAGGGATATGCTCTTCCACATACCACTTGTCGATTTCGGCTTTTTGTGTATCAGGAACATTAAATGCCACTATCATACGAAGTCCCCATGGAGCAGAAGCATCGCCGGTATCTTGCACCAGACGACCTGCATAAGCGTTGACCTCAATCGGTGTTATACCTTTAGTAAGCTGACTTAAATGTGCTTTTCTATTTGTTAACACATTTCGCGCACTGCCATTTGCCACATACTCAAACCAAGCTACCCGCAATTCAGACTCTTGTGACAAGTAGCTCTCACTTGAAACATCCAGAGAGGCAGCCAGAGAGCCAAAGTCAACAGCCTTGCTAGTGGCTAATTGAGTAAACACCAAGTCACTCGTTAACGTCATAAATTAAACACCTCTTTCTTCCGGACCTAAAAACATAAGCATGTTCACAACTATTTTACATCATACATAATAATTCTCTGTTAGGGAATAAAATTGTAAATAAATAAAAAAGCAAATTAGGACAACAGCTTAAATATCTAAAAAATAAGAGTTAACGGGAAATTTCCGAATATTCGACGAACAGGTTAGTTCAGCTTGCCATGAGAAAGAAAAGTCAAAACAACGTGGTTAAACTCCTTCGGAGATTCCCAGTAAGCAGAATGGCCGCTATCCGATACTATGTAGGTTTCTGATTGTGGAACATGAGTATGAAATAGTCGCACAACCGCAGGAGGCGTATATAAATCAGCGTCTCCGGTTAAAAACAAAATTGGCATAGTTAACTTGGCCAGGTTCTCCCAAGTTATAGCATATTCAGGGTCAACGTTAACTGGTGTTTTAGGTGGGGGAGGCATTCTTTTATGGCTTTCAGAAAGTGTTTTCCAAAGCTCAACTCCGTCTGGGTTGATTGCCCTATATGAAGGGCCAAGTTCAAGAAAATCGGTGGGAAGCTGTGTAAAAATATCGCTAGGCCGAAACCGGTTACTCATTTTTCGATAGTCATCGTCATCAATATTGCCCGTACTATTGGCTATCACAATGGATTTAACCGATTCTGGGTATTTCAGCACATAGCCTAAACTTATCCCACCACCAGCGGCAGTGCCAACTAAGTGGAACTGGTGAATACCGAGCTTAGCCATAAACTCATGCATGACAGCATGACGTTGTGCGTTTTCTATTGGCTTGTAATTAATGGCGATAAACCGATAACCATGGGAGATAAAGAAGCCTACTTGTTGATCCCATAACGACATATTGCCAGAGCCTGCATGCAAAAACAGAATAGGCTCACCATTCCCCCCGCTATCGAGATAGGCAACTGACTGACCATCAACCATCATGGAAAAAGCTGGTGCAGAACTATTAGCTGCCGCATGTAAAGCAACCACAAACATGAATATCGTCAAATACCGTAACATCATATCACTCATTATTCTTCAAGAGAGAATAACGTATCGCATTTAACGTTTGATTAACAGTATCTTTTAACTCAATAAATGAGGGGTTTAACTTACCCTGCCTTGCGTTAAGTACAAATCGAAAGGTGCACTACACAACAGCAGGGTAAAAAGGAGTTACCGCTACAATGACTGTACTATTCTGGTCTGACTTTCAAGCCATTCAGCAGCATGTCACAGATGAAACTTTGATAGTCAGAGGCTGCTTCCTCATCGAGAGAGTCTTTGTTAAGCGCGATTTTAACCACTTCTTCACCGCTGGTGAAAAAGTTAGCCATACCGATAATAGCGATAAACAATAAACCGGTATCCACTTGCCGGAATTCATTCGCCTCAACACCATCCTGAATGATTTTTCCGTAAGTTACCAGACGGTTGCCGGTCAACTCTTGCAACGCTTTACGCGACTCCGGCGTATCCATTGGCGCAATTTCTTCGATGATCAAGCGATGATAGTGAGGATACGTAGAAATAAGGCGAAATAATGCCGACACCCTTGAGCGCAACTGACCTTCAGGAGATGAATCAAAATTGCTTTTCTCCTTTTTCAACATAGAGTTATATTCGCTGGTCAGGCGTTCAAAAGCAGCCAGCAGCAATGCCGACCGATTTTTAAAATAATAACGAATTAACGAAGGGTCCACGCCTACTTCTTCGGCCACTTTAACTCGGGTCACATTTTTCGGTGGCAGTTCACTAAGTAATTTGCAGGTTGTTTCAATAAGAATGTCGCGCCCTATTTCTAGTTGTCCGCCTACTGGCCTTCCTTTTCCCCTGCGTTTAGTAGTGCTTGTTGTGGTTCGGGTTGTGTTCTTTGTGGTGTTAGCAGAATTTGTTTTTCTTATTGTACCGGCCATGAAGTATCCTGTTCAGGGAATTTTTAGAGTTCCTATCAGACTTCATATTAGATCATACTTTTAGACTCGCGCAAACCTTGACGCCAAAATACCTGTCCATCTTCGATAGTTAACTCAATTGCGGTTAAATAATCCCCCTGGCAGATTCCCTTATCGCAATAGCCAGTTTGAATCTCGAAGTGTGCGCCATGAGCAAAACAAATAATTTTAGATTTATCGGCGTTCAGAAAGTGATCTTTCTTGAACTCCATGGGGATTAGATTATGCGGGCACTGATTAAGGTACCCGTATAATTGATTTTCACGTCGAACAACAAAAATCTGAGGGTGACCTTCGAGATACAAAAAGCCTCTGGCTTCACCCTCAGGAATATCGTGAAAACCACAAAGTCTGGTCAACGACATTAATGCTTACCACCTGGTGACCACTTCTCCGTGTACTTCATTAAAAAAGTTTGCGATGACTCTTTGGTCGCGTCCATAAAACGCGGCTTCCAGTCATCGTCGTGTAAGTCCATATCAGCATCCATTTCCAATAAGCCGCCAAAAGGACTGTTAAAGTACCAGAAATAATTTGAGCCCAGAACATGACGACCTGGCCCCCACATTGAACTATAACCTTTATTAACTAACTCAAATCCGGCTTTGAGAATTTCATTCGCTCCTGCAAAATGGAAAGTAAAATGCTGCAAGCCCAATTTAGGCGCTTGAATTAAAAACAAAGTGTGGTGGTCCAGAGTGCCAGCAGGCCTCATAAATGGCCCTAAATTTGTGAATACATCCACCGTTCTGAAGCCTAATCTCTCAGCATAAAATTTTTCTGACTTGTACTTATCTTGTGTGAAGAACACCACGTGCGACAGCGACAAGGGGCGTATATGCTGATCTTCAATTGCTGCCACCACATTAGGAGCCCGACCAGGAGCCTGACCAGGCACATTTATGCCATAGTGCGGCATATCTATGGCATGTCTGACGGTAATTTGAAATCCAATGGGATAACCATCATCATCAACACTATGTATCACACCATCTCGTTCAGCCACGTCGCGGTCTTTTCCTAATTCCGCTTTAATAGCATCCAGGGTCTCCTGGTCAGCTACGCCGTAAATTGTCTCGCGCGCATTGGGGGCAGGCGCTACCGCTGGAGGCAGCTGAGGATCATCGTGATGACGAAGGATAACGCCGGTGCCATCTAAAGCAACATATGTCCCCCCTTCCTCGGATTCCTCCTTCACAATTGCACCATAGTCTTTAAGCATTTGCTGACAGGCGCTCATATCATCGACACCAAACACTAAGTAATCAGGACCTATAATATTCACTTTTTTTCCTTGAATTTATTCTTTAGCAGAGAATTAAGTTTAATAAAATGTAACACCACACCTTCCAAACTAGCAACAAAAAACCAATTAAAATTGAAACACTATTTTAAATAATACCAGACTAAGAAAAATTAAAATCAATATATTCAATAAGATAATCACATAAATCAACTTACCACAGAAATTATTTCTCTGTTAGGGAAATTATTTATTTAAATTGTTAAAAGTTTGTGTTTACATGATTATCGTTTTGTCACCCCGCAGTTGGGGGTAAGTTTGCCTAAATATTCTTTCAAAGAGAATAAGTACAATAATTAAAGCCTTAGGACACTTTATGAACATCCGAAAAAACACACTTAGCCTACTGATTACATCTTTGCTTAGCGTAACGGCTACGGCTCAAACTGATGCCAATGTGAAAGATAAGAAAGGTAAGAAAATAGAATTAGAAACCATAGAAGTCACCGCAGAGAGACGGGTTACCAGTATTCAGGATACCGCAATGGCAATTTCAGCAGTAAGTGGTGAAGAGCTCAATAACAAAGGGTTGATGGATCTCACCACCTTCAAAAATGCAGTAACCGGACTTAACTTAACCACGTCAACGCCAAGTAATAATATTGTGTTGAGAGGGATCGGGGCTGGCGGTTCAAGCCAGTTTACGACGCAAAGTGTGCAATTTAGTATTTTCGGTGTTCCGTTATCACGACAGCACTCCACCATAGCAGCCTTTTACGACCTGGAGCGAGTAGAACTCCTGAAAGGTCCCCAAGGCACACTTTATGGCAGAAACGCCAATGTCGGGGCTCTAAATTTAATTCCTAAGCGCCCTGGCTCTGATTTCGAGGGTAACCTCAACGTCACTGCAGGTAATTACAACACATTAAACGTTAATGGTGGCGTCAGTTTACCCGTCAACGATGACCTCGCAGCACGGGTATCATTTTCCAGCAATCATCACGACGGTTACTTATCTAATGGCTATAACGATGCCAACAATCAAAGCTTACGAGTCAGCATGCTATACGAGCCATCTGATAACTTTAATGTGTTGTTCTTCTATGACCAGTTTAACAACAATTCGAAAGGGCCAAGCACAATTTATCGTTATGTAGAGCCTAGCCAAGAGTACCAAAACCCGGATAATCCTTGGTTTGCCTACGGTCCATCCGGCTGTGGTGATGTTACCGAATGCCCGACCTGGGGTGATAACACCTCTGCTGGCGTCCCCTTTAATATCCACATTGAAGAGTTTCAGGATTTATCTGTAGTCGATGATGATGGCTTCTTAAACGTCAGCCAAAAAATTTATGGCATGGAAATCAACCAGTCATTCTCAGCTGCCACCCTCACCGTAATCCCCGCGTTAGTCGAAACCGATGTTAATTTTTTAAATTATGGTTCTGGTTTTCACTTTAAAGGGGATGAAGAAACCCGTCAGGTATCTCTTGAAGCTCGATTAGCCTCTAATCAGGACAGCAAACTAGACTGGTTGATTGGCGCGCTGTATTTAAAAGAAGATCAAAATGCCATTAATCAAAACTTTGAGCCGCAAGGGTATCAAATCCTGAATACCCCTAACCTCGATACGACCAGTATGGGGCTGTTTGGGGAGGTAACTTACCACCTGGCAGAAGACCTGCGTCTTACGGCTGGCCTGCGTTATTCCAAAGAAGAAAAATCAATTGATGGTTTTGTACTAGCAAATAACGAAAGTTGGCTGGTTGATTTAGGTATTATTCCCGATTTCTCTGCCACCTGTGCAGAACCTGCCACCTTGGTAAATGGCCCTACGACAGCCTTCGGAAATGAATACCCTGAAGGTTATTGTCTTATTCCCAATAGCGGTGAAGTTGATTTTGATGATCTGAGTTACAAACTCGGTATTGCTTATGATATTACAGATAGTTCACTACTGTACGCCAATATTAAAACGGGCTTTAAATCTGGAGGTTTGAACCCTGGCCTGGACGATCCAACTACCGACGTGCAAACTAACCGCTACAGCCCAGAAAAACTAACATCTTATGAAATAGGCTCAAAAAACCGCTTCTTTGATAACTCATTAGAAACCAATATCGAGCTCTATTACTGGGACTATGAAGATCAACAAATTGGGGTAAGACAAAATCTTTACCCTTCAGGCCAAGCACCTAAACCCTTACAGGCAGATGGTAACTTATACGGTGCCGAAGTGGAGCTAACCTGGCTACCAACAGACGTCGATACCCTTAACCTGCAGTATTTAAATGTAAATGGTAAATACGACTTTCTACCTAAGGCTGTGAACTCATCGGGAGAGATTGGTGGCCTGTACGATTTAGACAGAACCAGCGTACCTAAACACACCATTACCGCCGACTATACCCATCTTTTCATACTACCAGGTGGTGACTTTATTATCTTCGGCCTGAATGCTCACTATGAGTCAGAAATGATTATGCGAGCCGTTGATAAAGCAAGCTTAACTGAGGGAGACTACAGAGAGGCTTACATAAAATTTAACTCTACATTAACATACGAGAGTACGTCAGCTGACTGGCGAGTTACCGCGTACATCGACAACATTACTGACGAACCGGTTATTAATGTGGGTACATCGAACTCAATCAGCACCGGGATTTTCTGGAGACCATCCACAAACCTAAGTGGCGCAAGGTATTCAGCCATTGAAGCACCGCGAACCTATGGTGTCAGGTTAAGTATGTATTTTTAAAACACGCCTTCAAACGCGAATCGAAAGGAAATATGATTATGCAAATCAGGTATGAATTATGAAACACGACAGCGAATTTTCTAATCACTCTATGCGTGCCGCATTTGGCTGTTGGGTTGCATTCCTGCTTGGCCCCAACGTAATGGTGGCGGCAACCAATGCTAATTTTATGGATGCCTTAATCAAAGATTTTGGTGCCAGCTACTCAGAGGTCAGTGGCGCAATTGCCATTGCGCCACTGGTAGTCGCCTTTTTAGTGCCCATCGCGGGTCAGCTTATTGATCGCTTTGGTGCCAGAAGAGTGCTTATTCCCGGCGTGATGATTTTTGCCGGTGCTTTTTTAGCCATGAGTCAGGTAATTAGTATTTGGCAATATGCTTTACTCCAAATCGTGCTTTCGGTTGGTGCCAGCCTTAACTCGTCGGTCGGCTACGCGAAAGTCGTGTCGAGTTGGTTCGACCGCAACCGTGGTCTGGTATTAGGGACCTGTGTCGCGTTTGGTGCAGGCATTGGCCAAATGTCCATGCCTAAAATATCTCAGTGGCTAATCGATACCTATGGGTGGCGTGGCGGATATCAGGGTATCTCTTTGATAATTTTTGCCGTTGCCTTACCTCTGATATTCATTTTTGTGCGTCAGCCAAAAGGGGTAAAACAAACTCCTCTAGACCATAACAAAGCCAGTGACGTCAAAGTTCTACCAGGCCTTTCGGTACCAGAGTCATTGAAAACCCTCTCTTTTTATCAGGTGTTTTTTGCCATTATGTTTGCGTCGATGACCTTAATCGGTACATTAAGTCATGCCCGAATCCTTTTTGAAGAGCACGGCTTTAGCGCTAACATTGCAACCACAGCTATCTCGCTTTCCTTTGCCGGCGTACTCATTGGTGAATTCTCGTCAGGCTTTTTAGTGGATCGATTCCCTACCCCACGCATTATTTTACCGTATTTCTGCATCGCTTTACTGGGCGTTCTGATTTCCCATACCACTAGCGGTTCAGAAGCCCTGTTAATGCTCGGCTGCTTAATGATGGGAATGGGCCTCGGTGGTGAGATCGGACAAAATGCTTACATGATTTCTCGCTATTTTGGCCTAAAATCCTTCGGTACCTTATACGGTTTAACTTTTGGCGCCAGTAACTTAGGTATTGCCATCGGTATCTTTATGATGGGTAAGGTTCATGACCTCACAGGTAGCTACGACGTTATGGTTTATATCTTTGGAACAACGATGACAATTTCTGTTTTATGTATTGCCACACTTGGAAAGTTCCGGTTCCTACTTAAGCCTGAACCGGCGAAAGAAGAGCAACCAGCAAATAACCCATTGGTTGAAAAAGAGTGTTAATCCCATGATTATTTTATATCACTCAGATAAATCAACCTGTTCCCAGCGCGTGAGGCACGCGCTGGCAGAAAAACATATTTCATGGGAAAGCCGGCATATCAAACTGGACGCCAATGAACATTTGAGCACAGAGTATCTGGCACTAAACCCAAACGGGTTAGTACCGACCCTGATTGATGGCAGCACCACGGTAGTCGACTCTTCAGTCATCCTTGAGTACTTGGAAGATGTTTATCCGGAACAACCATTGCGACCTTCTTTGGCTGCAGACAAAGCGCAAATGCGCGCTTGGGTTCAGTACCTTGATGAAGTTACGACGCCGGCTATTCGTTACCCATCGTTTCAAAAAGCGTTTGGTAAACGCCTTGCAACAATGCCAGCCGAAAAACGCCTGGCCATGGCGCGGGAACGTCCTCTACGTGAAGGATTTTACCGTCAACTGGGCCCTGAAGGCTTTCACGAAGGTGTGTTGGCGTTGGCAGAACGGCAATTAGTGCAGAGTTTAGACCGGATTGAACACACGCTGAATATGAACCGATGTTTGGTGGGTGATGAACTATCCATCGCCGACATCAGTCTATTGCCTTCGTTAGTCAGACTCGAAGATTTACATATGCAGTATCTCTTCGAGGCTCGCCCCTCTGTCGTTCGCTGGTATCGGGATATGTGCGATAGACCGTCGTTTGAGCTAGCCTATTACCCAGCCTCCCGAGTTAATCTATAACCATACATAAAGCCATCAGAACGGTGGCTTTATTTTTACTTGCCCACACATTTAGCCCTGACAAAATAACCGCTCTGCTAGCCAGAAGTTACACCGAAAAACAAAAAAGGCCGGCTCCTGTTTAGTAAGAACCAGCCCTTTTAGACGCAAGGCGCCCCTTACTCGCTTAGATCATGCTCCAATATCCATGCACTTAGTGCTTTTCGATCAGCTTCGGTTGGTAAAAATTGTGCAGCCATTGGCATATCCCCCCACAAACCTTTACTCCCCTTGGCAATCTGGTTGGCTAGATGATCCACCATGGGCTTGCCTCCCATTGCGTAGCGCTCTGCAATATCGATAAAAGACGGGCCAATCCGTGTGTAATCAGCAGCATGACAGGCGACACACCCATATTTCACTGCAAGCGCTTCATTAGCATTCGTCGAGACAGGAGCAAGCACCGCTATGCCAATAGCAGAGGCGGCTAACAAGCGCCTCGTATCCATTCTGCGCATGACTGTAAAGCATCCTTTTTCGTTGGTAGTTAAGCCTGTCTTTTTACTCATCAAAATTATTCTCTCAAAGGGAAAATGTTACCCAAATCTACACAAAACACTTTACCCCGTCAAATATTCTCTGATAAGGTAATTAATATATTGTTAATTATTTAACAAATGCTGTAACACATCAAAAATGACAGTAATTCAACAGTGAGATACTCGTATGTCAAAGTCGTATTCAAAGCACTCAAGAACAATCACTAACGAAGAGCGCAGAACCTTTATTCGCAAGCTCGCTGCTACCACAGCATTCGCCTTAGCGGCCCCTGTTTTCAAATCCTTTTCTGCCCAGGAAAAATCCACTCTGGAAAACCAGGTATCTGGTAACGTTTTTTGGAAGGATAGTCCCAGATACGAAAGCATCCGCGGAGCAAATACCTATCGTAGCAACGAGCCTAAACGATATCCGCTAATTATCGTGCAACCGCTTAACGATGATGATGTTGTGGCTGCGGTGAAATTTGCCCGTCAGCACAAATTGAAAGTAACAACCCGATCCGGTGGACATGCCTGGTCTGCCTCACACATCCGTGAGGGTTGTTTGCTTGTTGATATGTCACTAATGCAACAGGTCGATATTGACGAAAAACGCCAAACTTTATGGACTAACACAGGCGTACTGGGTTCTAAAATCAATGCCATGTTAAAAACCATGGGACTAATTATTCCTACCGCCCATCACCCTTCGCCAGGTATCGGTGGATTTACCATGAATGGCGGTTTTGGTTGGAACTCTCGTAAATGGGGGAATGGCGCACGCCAATTACTGGCGATAGATGTTGTCACAGCCGACGGAGAGTTAATTCGGGCTGACGCGACCCAAAATACCGACTACCTTTGGGCTGCAAGAGGATCAGGTCAGGGATTCTTTGGTATTGTTACCCGCATGCAGATACAGGCCCACCCACGACCTAAAGTCTGGAAACGTTCGGTATATGGGTTCCGCCCAGAGCAGTTCGACGAACTGATTACCTGGATACGTAATGTTATGCCAGAGATTCCAGAAGAAGTCGAAATGGTGCTGGTATCTACCTCACATGATGCAAAAACCGGAGACGCATCGGCGCCTAGATTAACGGTGGCAGCACTGTCTTTAGCTGATACAGACGAAGAGTGTGACCGTCAACTGGACTTTATAGATACTTGCCCAATTCTGGACAAAGCCTACTTTACAATGCCTTGCACCCCCACCACGCTGGAAGAGTGTTACATGAGCGGCTACTCAGCTGATCCGGCAGGCTTTCGATTTGCCGTAGATAATATGTATACCAATGCCTCTGCAGAGGAACTTTTACCCCGAATACGAGAGGTTTTCCTAAACCAGCCAACCCCCAGAACACATACCTTCTGGCATTGCTGGGGACCAACCAAACCTTATGAAGATGATATGGCGCTCTCTATGCAGGGAGATGTATTCATAGCCACTTATACACTATGGACAGATCCTGCACTTGATACCGAAATGCACAGCTGGCCGGTAGCGCAGATTAAAGCCTTAGAAGATTTATCAATCGGAGCACAGATGAATGATGAAAACATGCTGGATCATGCGCAGGATTATTTATCTAAGGCCGCCTACTCAAAATTAGAAAGGTTGCGGGCAAAACACGATCCTAACGGTGTATTTGCATCATTTTTAGGTAGCCCACAAAAATATATATAGCTGATAATGATGACTCCCAATAGTAAACCCAAACGTATGCCAGCCATTGCACAAGAGGCTTATTCAAAAGAGCAGTTTGATGCAGCAAAGGCATTAATTAGTGGACCTCGTGGTGGATTGCGAGGGCCTTTTATCTCTATGATTCGAAGCCCAGAATTTATGAACCGAGCTCAACATCTAGGAGAATATATACGGTTTGACTCTGTTATTCCTCAACGCTATCGCGAATTTGCTATTCTGAATATTGCAAGGCACTGGCAACAAACCTATGAGTGGCATGCTCATGTTCCAATAGCTATTAGTAAGGGAGTAAGAGAGGAGTGGATTGAAGAGCTTGGAACAACTGGCAACCTCAAAAACTTACCTAATGATTTCAACGTAGTGTATCAGTTCTGTAAACAGATTAATCTAAGTAAGTGTATAACTGATGAAATTTACTCACAGACATTAGACTTATTTGATGAACAGGGTGTGGTAGAGCTATGTGGTTTATGTGGTTACTATACAATGCTAGCGATGCTGCTCAATGTATCGCAAACACATCCCCCTTCAGGTTCCCGTCAACCTTTTCACATGCCAAGAATAGGAAATTAGTTGTACTAGTTCATTTCTTAACTGGATTAATTTCAACACAGCTAAGCGTGCAAGTGTGTTTTTTGACACGGTTATGCCGTAGTGCATGTTGAATTTCGCATACCTTTGCGACTTACAACGAATATACAGCCCGAATATTCTTCTGCTAAAATACGACATTACTATTATCAGTTGCTTAAGCCTAATCACAAATGAATATGCTGAGCAGTGTTAAAAAAGTGATTGAGGAATAAATGTAAAAATATAAATCACACTCAAGAATGCTACAGACACTCAGCAGTCGTTATTTGTGCAACGGCTTGTTGCACATTTGCTTCATTTCGGAACGAAACACATGGTCGTACATTTACGTAAACGTATATGCACAAGTATTAGTTCGCACTTTTAGTACTTAGCCCCTACTCACCACGGCATGAAACTTTTTTCAGAAAGAATTTCATTCGAGTCGCCAAATCGCTCTAGCCTCCCCTCCATTCCTGCAACCCACGCGTTGAGAGCTGCATTACCAAGATCATCAGGTAAGGAGTCAGCTATTTACTTGGTAGTCCCTAATGAATCGCCGCTGATTACCTTTTGTATTGCCATGGTGAATTCGTCCAATTCTCTAACTCTAGAAACTGATAAATGGATAGATTTGATTTTGCTTGGGTTTAGATTCCCCTCTATCTGGGATTACCTAGTACAGGACGCTAAGCCAGTTAGCGACAGGATGTTCAATTGCCTTAGGAAAAATAAATCTCATTTTAAGTGACAGTGAATTTTTGAGAGAATTTATAACTCGTTGATAAGTAGGAGATCTCGCTGGCAGAGATTCTCAAGTTAAGTGGCAGTCGTCACTTTGCAAAATCCTCTCTACAACTTTGTTGTTGCACCGCACCTATTAACAATTCGCCACGCTCTTCAATGAACACCATTCATAAGTGTATTTATGCATTCCATGTTAATTCAAAAAACACCCTGTGTAAGAATATAGCACCTTCCTTATTTTATCTCAGACATACGTGCAGCACTGTCATCACGATGTTTGTTGCTAACTATTGCTGTAGAAAATCATCCATGACAATTCAACAAAGCACTATCGTTAACGACGAGCCGCAAGCTTATTGGAGTGGCGTTTTTGCCATGACCGTTTGCGTTTTTACTCTGGTTGCCTCTGAATTTATGCCCGTGAGTTTGCTTACACCTATCGCCGATGCACTTAATGTGACTAACGGCATGGCTGGTCAAGGTATTGCTATTTCCGGTGCGTTCGCAGTAATAACAAGCCTGTTTATTTCATCGGCTGCGTCTAACGTGAATCGCAAAACGCTGCTGTTATTTCTAACGGTGCTTATGGGTCTGTCTGGTGCAGTTGTCGGACTCGCCAATAACTATATTATTTACATGATTGGACGCGCCATGATTGGTATTGTTGTTGGTGATTTCTGGTCTATGTCTGCTGCCATTGCCATGCGACTGGTACCAGAAGATCAAGTTTCCAAGGCGTTAGCGATATTTAATAGTGGTAACGCATTGGCCATTGTTATTGCTGCGCCTTTAGGCGCCTACCTGGGGGCACTGATTGGTTGGCGTGGCGCATTCCTTAGCCTTATACCGGTTTCGATAGTCACCTTTGTATGGCAGTGGCTCAGCTTGCCCTCAATGCCGCCAGTATCTAAAGATCATGGAAGTGCTGGAATTTTTGCCGTATTCGCACTGTTGAAAAGAAAATTGGTTGTCATCGGCATGCTTGCTGTGGGCTTATTCTT
Organism: Alteromonas sp. NFXS44; assembly: GCF_040148705.1. NCBI lineage: Bacteria > Pseudomonadati > Pseudomonadota > Gammaproteobacteria > Alteromonadales > Alteromonadaceae > Alteromonas > Alteromonas sp. NFXS44. The sequence goes on from NZ_JAGDEA010000007.1 coordinate 56,972, forward strand.
TCTTGGACAGTTTAGTCTATACACCTATATTCGCCCGTTTCTGGAAAATGTTACCCAGGTAGATGTAGGCACGCTGTCCCTTATTCTGATGGTAATAGGCGTGACGGGTTTTATTGGTACATCATTGATTAATTTTCCGTTAAAGCATGCCTTCTACCCTACCCTGATTTCTATTCCTCTCATGCTTGCGGCTATCGCGGTTAGTTTAACTGTATTTGGTCATTCTATGTAGATTGTCGTATTTCTACTCGGACTGTGGGGCTTTATCGCCACAGCTGCACCTGTTGGTTGGTGGGCGTGGATACCACAAAACTTCCCTGACGATGCCGAAGCCGGTGGTGGTTTGATGGTAGCCGTCGTGCAGCTGTGCATTGGGCTTGGCTCTACACTAGGTGGCGTGTTGTATGATTTTGAGGGTTACGTCACAACCTATATTTTCAGTGCAACGGTTCTATTGGTTGCGGCATCATTTACTTGGTGGACGGCGCGGCTTTCAAGATAATATTGTGAACTGATGCCATATTTCTTTGAACGGAGGAAACGGCGATTCCTAGCAGATTGGTGCGTTTAGTTATCGAATTAACTCGATACCAATCCTCGTCGCCGTTTCATCTTTGCTCACAACGTCATTAACTTAGAGAGTATCTTTAAAGAAGGCGTCCAATTTACTCACAGCATCATCGACGTATTCTGTCTTCCAGTATGTGTCTATGTGAGTGGCACCTTTTAGCAAATACAGATCTTTATCTTTTGCATTCACTGCAAGTTTAAAGGCGTTCTCACTCATATAAAGAGAGTCTGCTTCACTGCCTGCGATCATTAATAATGGCTGATTAATTAAATCGATATGATCTGTCGCATCCCAGCGCATTAACTCAAGCAGGCTTGATTTGGTGTATTTGCTTTGTGAATTTGGGTGCTTGTGGGTAAAACCATAGTATTCAAGTCCTTCCCGGTAAAGTTCAAAAGGTAACTTAGCGATTTCTTCTCTCGTAAGGCTCTGTCCACCCACGTACTCTACGGTTCCGTCTTCAATTTCATGCTTTTTAGCTTCAGAAGTGTCAGCTAAACGGCTTTGGATGGTGTCGATTTGGGAATCAATGTAGCCATTGCGGCGTACCCGGCCTGAGTTAAACATTGATAACGTTGCAACAGACTGAAAACGTTTATCCGTTTGTGCTGCGGCCAGTGAATAGCCACCACCGCCACAAATACCTAGTACACCTATTTTGCCAGTATCAACACCGTTGAAAGCACTGATAAAATCGGCCATACCGTGAATATCACTTATTCGGTTTGCGGGTACGTCTATATAACGAGGTTCACCACCGGAGGCCCCTTGATACGCCGCATCAGCGGCGATGGTAATGAAACCCTGCTTCGCCAATCGCTGTGCGTATAGCCCTGCTACCTGTTCCTTTACACCACCATTTGGATGAGCAACTACCACGGTTGGGTAGCGCTTTTTTACGTCAAACCCCGGCGGCGTGTAAACATTCGCTGCGATTTTAATCCCATGCAAATCATAAGTTACCGGGTGTATGTTGACTTCATTAGGCAAGTTTTCCGTTATGGCGCCTTTGTAGACTAGCGTATACGGGTTGTCGTCTGCAGATGCGGAAAAGGCTGTCTGAGAAAAGGCAAGCGTTGAACTGAATAGTAAAGCAGAGAGGTGTTTGATCAGCAAAGTGAGGTTCCTTATCAACGTTAAAAACCTATTATTGCTGGTATGAGCCGTCGTGTTAGTGACGAAAAGCTGACAGATTTGTCAGCTTTCATCCACGCGCTAAATTTTCTGCTTTCTAGGACTGGTGTTATTCTACCGTCTTTTCAATTACGTCGAGTCGTTCAGTCGTAGAGTCAGGAAGTGAACTTGTGCGACCATCTTTATTAACCTTTAAAAGCAGTGGAGATTTATTCGAAAACCGGGACCATTCTGGTAAAGCTTCGCCATTTGGACTACCAGATTTGGCAAAGTTGACCCAATACGCATTCAGCATACCGGATACTTTCTTATCGGCCTCAGTAATAAGTAAGTTACCGCGACGAGCATCGAGATTATTGAATACGTAAGGAATTTCTGACGCATGTGGCGCGCCATAGCGAAGACTATTAGTGAGTGCTTCGGGAACATAGCCAAAACGATAAACGTAGACAGGCAAATCGTGCTCAGCAAAAATCCTCGCCGTAAAACGCACAGGCTCTGCCCACACTTTGTCAGTGTTCACATAAGTCAGCACTTCATCCAGTTCTCGATCACCTTCATAGTCGTAAGCGTTTGCTGCGTCTAACGCGAACTCACCGAAGGTTGACCAAAGCGCTTGTTTCGAAGACGCATTAACAAACCCTGCTGGTACTTCTGCTGTGTTAGATCCGATCATCAATGGTACTTTGTTGAACGTATTTTGTTTATAGGCGGTTTCAGCTGTACGTTGAACTAATTTACCGTCTTTAATAGGGCCGGAATAAATCGGCTTACCAGTTTCAGGATCGCTTTCTACACCACCTGCCACGATTGCCTCAAAAGGTAATGCCATGAGTTGTGCCAGGGTTTTTTCATCCGTCCCTTTTATGCCAGCAAATTCGGCAAAGTTAATGCCTATTTGTTCGGCTGACTCAGGATAATGAGGATCTGCGTCGCTTTCTGATAACGGACGGGCTGTTAACACTCCGTCTCGGCCGCCACCCGATTGCACTATGGCCTTATGAAACAAGCCTTCGGCGTCTGCGATACTTAAAAGAGAATGCACAGATACGCCACCAGCAGATTCACCAAAAATGGTTATATTGTTTTGATCACCACCGAATGATTCAATATTAGCGTTAAGCCATCTAAGCGCTTCCACTTGATCCATATAAGCATAGCTACCTTTGCTTTCATTACTATGCATTTTAGTTAGCGCCGGAAAAGCGAAATGCCCAAGGCGTCCTAGCCGGTAATTGATGGTGACAAGAATAACCCCGCTTTCGGCAAAGCTGTTACCAACACTTTCAGCAACTGAGCCCGAACCGAAAACAAAAGCCCCACCGTGGATCCATACCATAACCGGTAATTTGGCTTTCGTTTCCGCCTCATGAGGGCGCCATATATTGAGATACAGGCAATCTTCCGACATCCCTTCTTCCCAGCTTTCAGGATCGCCAAATCGTGCCTGGGGGCAAATATTTGAAAAGGCATCGGCGATGCGTGCTCCATCCGACTCCCACGATTTTACTGGCACGGTTTCCCGCCATCTAAGCTCACCTACCGGAGGTTCGGCATAGGGAAGCCCTTTAAATACATCCACATCGCCTTGTTGTATCCCTACAACAGTACCTAATGGCGTTTTTACTTTTACGTTTGTTGCTGAAAAAGCACTACCCGCGCACAAAAGTGCGAGTGATAGTGTCAGTAATGACACCGCTTTCATTTTTATTTTTCCGTTTAAATTTAGTGCGTTTTAAGCGCAATGTTGCTGTGAGTTATTTGGTCAATCAGTAGTGCTTAATCAAAACCCTGCCAGCTCACTGTTGAACCTGCTTCCGGGGTAGATATTGCTACGTGGGCCATTGCCGAATCATCAGTAGCGCCATGCCAGTGCAAGGTGTCAGGTGGAATAGTCACTACACTGCCTTCTTCCATAAGCAACTTTTCTTCACCTTTCTGCTGAACATAGCCTTTGCCGGAAATGACGATCAGTGTCTGACCATTAGGGTGAGTATGCCATGCCGTTTTCACCCCTTTTTCAAAGCTCACGATGCCACCACGATAATGAGACGACGCAGGCGCCTTAAACGTAGAGCTTACAATGGCTTTGCCTGAGAATTTATCTGCTGAACCGGTAATGGTTGATTTGCCTGAATCGACAGTAACCTTGGTAGGTTGTTCACTTGCATCGATATCAGATATTGTCGTAAGAATGTTAAACGCACGGCTGGCGGCTGCTACGTCGACGTTATTCGCCAGCACCTGTGTAAATGCCAGAAGCTGCTTTGCGCTATAGCCCACGCGCATGGAAATATTCATATGGCCGGTAAGTTGAGCATCGGTACCGGTTAAAGCTGCCAGCATGCTAATGGTGACAAGTTCACGGTCTGCTGTTGAAAGTACATCCCGATAAAAGATATCTGCAAACAGGTGCTCTACCAGAAACACATCGATGGTAGGGACAAAAGCCGCATAACCGGTTGTGCGATTGGAAATATCCCGTCCCACTAAGCCATTTCGAACTTCATGGCCAAAGGCGTTTCTGTCGAAGTTTTCAGGAACAGGCGTCGCGCTTTTCCCAAGTTTATCGTTGATTCCGTCGCTTTTTCTGTTATCTACAACACGATTAAATGCATTAATGCCATTCAGTGCGCGCGGAAAACCAACATAGGCGTAAGCGTGAATGAATATCTCTTTTATTTCATTCACCGTGAGTCCGGCATCAAGGCCATCTGCGAGCGCTGTATTTAACGCAGCGATATCGCCAGATGCAGTATTCGCTGCAATCGGAATGATCGCCTGTTGCCGTGCACTTAATGTATCTGTGTCATCAGCGAAAACGGTTGCAGACAGTAAACCGAAAATGAGTACCGGTATTCCTGCTTTTCTGATTAGATATTTGAACATTAGAAATTCTCCCAAATTAGTGACTTGTTTAACGAATATTCAGTGATTTACTGTCTAGCCACGTAGACATGCGTTCGGCGATTTCACGGTTATTCAAATCGGAGAACGGAAAATGGGTGTTCCCATAAATGCCCACGGACGGCAGGTGAATAACCGTGGCATCACCACCGTATTTATTCACCACATCTGCCCATTCATAGGCCATTTCCAGCCGCACCCGCCATCCGTCTTGACCGGGATTGTCGTCAGGTTGCTCAGGAATATTGTCACCGTAGTAAATCACGATGGGTATTTCGGTAAGACGCTTAAACTGCCCCATGGGCACTTCTACCGCCACTAACGGGCCTGCAGAACTCGGTTTTGGTGCTGGTGCTTCACCGGTCGGAAAGATAAAGCCACTTCCCGGTTCATAAGAAACGATCGCTTCAATTTTTTCGCTTTGCAAGGCGGCTTGCCATCCCATGCCACCACTGTGTGAATGAGTGACCAATACGGCATCGCCAATCTCTTCAAACAAAGCCTCTACGGCGTCGACATTCACATTGATATCGATAGGGCCTATATTCGGTGTCATTTGTCGGAAATATTGATTCAGGGAAGCGCGATCTGACGGGAATTGCACATCGGGAAAATAGTCAGGCCATTTTCCTACACGAAAAATGTTGAACCAGTTTTGCTCGTCGGTAAGCGGGACATATTCGCCTGCTACAGTGCCTTTACCTGCGTTTCCTCTGCGCGGTTGGTCAATCAAGTAAACGCTATAACCTTTTCTCAAAAACAGATTTTGAAATCCTTCTCTGCCATCAGGCGTGGTTCCCCATGTTTTTGAAAATTGACCTATTCCGTGCCACATCACCAAAGGGTATTTTCTTGCATTAACAGGTTTTTGATAAAAAACATAGGCATGATCACCATGGAGCGTTTGTCCTTCCGGCCCGCGAGCCTGTGGGTCATAAGTACCATCAGTGGTGATAACTGACCCGCCAACAGCGAAACTACCCTGCTCTTTCAACGACATGGTTTCAGACTTTTCACTCGAAGCACAGGCACACAGGGTCAGCACGCCTGAGATGAATAATCCTTTTGCAACCTTTAAATTATCAGCTTTCAATCAACCTCTCCGTTTTAGTTCATCGCACGAAATTTACCCACCGACCTTTTTTCAAAGAAGCGTTGGTGGGCAAGAAACAACAATGTGAACAGTATGTGTAATCGACTTGTCTTCATGATGTCCGCAAGCTGACATTTTTGTCAGTTTTCAGGCAGGAATAAAATCGGCTGAAATTCGAAAAATAAGCGTAATCCAATGAATTATATGTAAAATATAAAAAATGGATTTTCAAGCCCAGTGCAATTACAGTGTCGGTTATAAAACAGCATTAGCCGCTGATAAAACTGCCTATCGCCCCTTATAATCATTTATGAAGATACTCATTGTAGAAGACGAACAGAAAACGCTCAGATACCTCACGAAAGCCCTGGAAGAAAACGGCTTTGTTATTGATGGTGTCGATGATGGCATCGACGGCCTTCATATGGCGTTAGAACAAGATTACGAAGCAATTATTCTTGACGTTATGTTGCCGGGCATTGATGGCTATCAGGTTTTAGAGCGGTTAAGAAAGAAAAAGCAGACGCCGGTGTTAATGCTTTCGGCCAGGGGAAACGTGGAAGAGCGGGTAAAAGGGCTTCAAAAAGGCGCTGATGATTACCTGCCTAAGCCATTCAGCCTGGTTGAGTTAATTGCCCGGATTCAAGCATTGGTAAGGCGACGCCACAACGATACCCGTGATATCAGTGAATTGAACATTGACGATCTCAATATTAATCTGCTGTCCCGAAAAGTATTCAGAAGTCATCACCGAATAGAACTCACGGCGAAAGAATATAGCCTGCTAAGCTTGCTTGCTCGTCACGAGGGCGAGATATTGTCTAAATTGATGATTGCAGAGCAGGTTTGGGATATGAATTTTGACAGCGATGCAAATGTAGTTGAAGTCGCCGTGAAACGGCTTCGCGCGAAGATAGATACCCCATTTGCGACTAAATTGCTGCATACGGTGAGAGGGATGGGCTATGTACTTGAAGAGCGAGGCAACCAAAATGTTTAAGTGGTGGAAAAGCAATCATTACTCTATCTCTGCCCGTCAGGCCGTCATTTTTGCTTCCGCCGCCATATTGATTGTCTCCATGTATGCGCTCACGCTGCGATACACCCTTCACGATGCTATCCGAACCCAAATGCATCAGGAACTGACGTTCAGAGAAAAACTCGTGTTACCGACCATTATGGACTATGCAGATGAGGGCCGATGGGATGCTTTAAACTATGAGCTCGAGCGGATATCCGCCATTGAAGGTCACCGTGTTCAATATTGGGTTAAACCCACTATGCAGACATTTAGTGAAGCACCTGAACTGCCAAACAATGTCGTTTGGGAAAATCTGCCCATAGGATATTCAAAAGTTTCAGTAAGCGAAGATATTTGCTCACTGTATTTGTTGAACACCGAACTTACCCTGTCATCGGGCAACACCAAATTAGAACTTCTGGTCGCGATTGATTCAACCCCTTATATGGGAACGTTTGATTCGTTCAATCAGAAAATGTTCTTCCTTACTTTGTTCGGTGCATGTTTAGTCGCATTACTGGGCTATGTTATATCGAGGGCAGGCATGAAACCTGTCAATGCATTGAGCATTCAGTCGGGTAAGATAGAACCCGGTGTGAATGGTCAGCGTTTAGACACGAAGGTGCTACCTCTTGAGCTACAACCCCTTGGCGCGAGTTTTAACGGTGTACTTGAGCGTCAGGAAGTGGCCTGGCAGCAACTTGAGAGCTTTAATGCAAACGTGGCACATGAGCTTAAAACACCGCTTACCAACCTGATTGGGCAAACACAGTTGGCTATCTCCAAAAGAAGAAGTCGGGAAGATCTGGAAGAACTGCTTTACTCAAACCTTGAAGAATTAGACAGATTAACCCGCATAGTCAATGACATGTTGTTCTTATCCCGTTCTCAGTCTGGGCAAACTCCGCTTCTGAAAGAGCCTGTTGACCTTACTGTCGAAGCAAACAAAATCATTGAATATTTAGAGCCGAATTTTACCGCGGATGCATTGCGCGTGAATTGCACAGGAAGTGGAAAGGCACAGGTTGACAGGGGCCTTTTCCATCGCGCCCTTGGTAACCTTTTAGAGAATGCGATTCAATATGCTGAGCCTGACTCAACAATCTTAATTCACATAGAAGTCAATGCCGGCCAGGCGTCTATTTCCGTTACAAATACCGGCGAAACAATTGATGACACGGTAAAAGCCAGTTTATTTGATCGCTTTTTTCGCGCAGATCCCAGTCGCAACGGTAGCTCAGCAAGGCATGGATTAGGCTTATCTATCGTAAAAGCGATAGCGACTTTACACGGCGGAAATGCTTTCGTGTCTTCGACTAAACAGCAGAACACCTTTGGTTTTTCCATAAATTGTTGATGTTTTCTATGTGTTAAATGAAAAGAAAGTGTTTTCTGACAAATCTGACAGCTGAATGACAGTTAAGCTTCAGATCACTTTGCAACAATACCCGTAATGAATATCGGGAGTGTTGTAATGAAAAAATACCTCTGTTTTGCCGCCCTTTTTGCACCCGCTTTCACATACGCTGAGACCGTGATGGCTGACCCCGCTGCAATTAAAGACGGAGCAATGCGTTATCAAAGTTACTGTGCTGCTTGCCACGGCGATGCGGCAGAAGGTGCAATCAATGCGGGACGGGAGATATCCATCATCACGGACAGCGGCGGGAATCAGCCACCTGATTTAACCGATGATGCATCGCTTTATGGCACAAGTCCTGATGATATTTTAGCGATAATCGAAAATGGTGTTCCCGGAACCATGATGCCAGCATGGAAAGGACGCATCACCGATGTTGAAATGAAAAATATCGTGGCATATATCCATTCGCGAATGGGTGGGATGGCACAATCTTCTATCGAAAAATTGCTGGATACTGGCAGTCAGCCGCGTAACCCAGAGCAAAGCCCCTATACACTCGTACTGTCAGATTATATCAGCATGCCAGTCACTGGCGATTTGAACAGTGAAAGTAATACCCTCTCACAGATTTCCCGGATGAATTTTATTCGACAGGAACCTGAAACAGAGCGTTGGTTTGTTCCTGATTTAAACGGACCGCTTTACATTTTCGATGACAAACAGGCAGCCCCCGTAGAATACCTCAACTTAAAGAGCATCTTTCCTGCCTTTCATGACAGCTTTGGCTTTGCCAGTGGTCTGGTGAATATACAATTTGATCCGGATTACAGTAAAAATGGTCGCTTCTACACTATTCATCTTGAAGTGAAGAAAAACGATGTTCCGCTTCAACCAGTACAAGGCCCTTTTAAAAGCCTTGATTTAAGCAATTATAAAGTAACGAAAACCATAGAAACGCCCTCTTTTGGCAATGAAAATGGTTTTTATGGTGTATTGGTAGAATGGCAGGACAGCGATCCTAAGAATGATGTATTCGAAGGAACGGCCAGAGAGCTATTGAGAATGGATATGAACCGACATATTCATCCAATGGGGGCGCTCTCGTTTAATCCCTACGCGGGACCAGGTGATGAAGACTGGGGAACCTTGTATGTTGGGATAGGAGAAACTGGCTCTGGCGGTATGCAGGACGCACGCAAACTTAATGCGCAGCGTTTGAACAATGTTGCCGGCACAATTTTGCGGATTATTCCGGACCTTAAAAAGCGAACTAGTGATTCCAGCCTGAGTGAAAATGGACAGTACCGAATTCCCCATGATAATCCGTTTGTAAAGCTAAAAGGCGCACGGCCTGAAATCTGGGCCTATGGATTACGCAATCCGCACCGGTTGATTTGGTTCAAAGACAACCAGAATACCCCGCAACTTATGGCCTTTAATATTGGTCAGGTTAATTGGGAAATGATCAACATTATCGGTAAAGGTAAGAATTACGGTTACCCGATTTACGAAGGGACGCAACTGATGATGCCCGGTTCAGTGGAACGGGATGACGATTCAGTAAAAATGCCCGTCATGATAAGCGGTGTGCTGCCGGAACGATATATCGAGCCATCCTACCCCGCACTGCAATACCCTCATATGGCGGCAATTGGTGGCGATGCTATTTCGGGTGGCTACATATACTCAGGCACTAAACATCCTGAACTTAAAGACAAGCTAATATTCGGTGACATGACCACCGGTAACATCTGGTACAGTGACATAGCATCTCTGGTTGACGCAAATGATGATAATCCCGAACATCTTGCGGCTAAATTTGCCTTTACGACTACACTCAGAGAACAAGTTGAATCGACCTATAAAAAACGCGGTGGTACCCAGTTACCCTTACCTAGCAGAGGTGTCATCGCAGGCCCCGGTCGCATCGATCTTAGATTCGGCCAGGATCGTTCTGGCGAAATATTTATAATGACAAAAAGTGATGGCATGATCCGTAAGATAGAAGATGTTGTGGATCGCGAATTTAAAAATTAAAAAATCAAAAGGCACAATATGAAAAAATTAAGCTTCGCCCTGTTTGCTTTAGCGCCACTGTCTGTTTTCGCTGCAAACTCAGATTACAACGTTTCATCGTATTACACCTCAGGAATGAAGGCACCCAATACACATTATATTGGCGAAGCCTGGTTGAACGCTGTCATTCACGACGATAACGATCTGGGCTACAACATTACTAAAGCCACATTCAAAGCTAATTCTACGCTAGACTGGCACAAACATTCGTCGGCACAGGTTTTGATTATTGTCGATGGCCAGGGCTATTATCAGGAAAGAGGGAAAGATGCGGTTATTCTTAAAGAGGGTGACATAATTAAGTGCCCGGAGGATACGGAACACTGGCACTCATCAACCAAGGACAGTGACGTTACCTACCTGGCACTGTACGGTGCAGAGAATCCCACTACCTGGACCGAAGTACTCACACAGGAATATTATGACTCGGTAGCTGATAAGCTTAAAAATCACTGATTTCTGATTTACTTACCAAGCAGGACCACGTTGTTCAGGTGATGGCCCTGCTTATGCAAGCTACTTGTGTAAGATACCTCTGTGAAAAGTATCGCTGCCGGTGGCAAAAATGCGAAATGAACTAACAACCACCGTCTCAGTTCCTACAAACTTTTTTGCAAATTGAGCATGATTTAGTATCTGTCGCCTACTACCTCAATGTCTGCCATTGCATCCTCGATTTGTGATAAGTCCGTTGCAGAAAGCGTGATGTCGGCAGCCGCCATATTTTCATTTAACCGGGATAGCGAACGGCAACCCGGGATTGGCACAATGTAAGGTTTCTGCGCTAATAACCAGGCTAGCGCAATTTGAGCTGGTGTCGCGTCGTGTTGTTTACCAATGTCGACCAGCAGGTCCACGACGGCCTGATTTGCATCTATTGCTCGCGCAGTGAAACGGGGATTATTACTGCGAAGGTCGCTCGCATCATAAGTGGTATTTTTTGTGATTGTTCCCGTTAAGAAACCCCGACCTAACGGGCTATAGGGCACAATGCCAATACCCAATTCTTCGCAAGTTGGTAAAATTTCAGCTTCGATATCACGCCACCAGATGGAATACTCGCTTTGCAAGGCAGTCACGTTCTGTACATTGTGAGCCCGACGTATTGTCTCAGCATTTGCCTCTGATAAGCCAAAGTGTTTTACCTTACCTTCCTTGATTAAATCCTGCACCGCCCCGGCAACATCCTCAATGGGCACATTTGGATCAACTCTGTGCTGGTAAAAGAGATCGATGGCTTCTACATTTAATCTTTTGAGCGAGGCTTCCGCTACCCGTTTAATTTGCTCTGGCCGGCTATCAAACCCGTGTGAAGGTAAAGGCCCAAAACCATCCTGATGTTTAAAGCCAAACTTGGTGGCAATGACCAGGTTGTCTTTGTTAACGTCAGCAAAGGCTTCTCCGAGTAAAGTTTCATTAGTAAACGGACCATATACCTCAGCAGTATCAAAAAATGTCACACCTGCATCAACAGCTTGATGCAGTAACTTCATCATTTCGCTTTTATCTGCGGGTTTGTCTGCGAAGCTCATTCGCATACAACCAAGACCCATAGCGGTTACTTCCAGGCCACTTTTACCCAAAATTCGTTTTTTCAAAGTCGATGTCTCATTGGTTGAATTGAGTGTACAGCATATCGATAATCAATTTATTGGATAATCAGATAAACGAACTTACGGTTAGCAATTTTTCTAATGAAACGCACTGTATTTTTTATGGTCGGCCTGAGGTTTTACCAACACAGTATAGAACGTCAACTATTTTGACCGGTCCGTTCAAGTTAATTGTCGCTCTATAAACACAGATGGGTAACTCGCACCGGATGTGCAGCAGGCTATCGACATCAGTATCAACAACGGCACTGCAATGAACAAATAGCTCTGGACGACGACTTGAAAAACATGCTTTCTTTTCATTGTTAAACTCCAAGATAAAAGACCGGCGAAAAGCCGGTCTGATAATATGTAGCAAAAAAGCGCAGATGTTATTGCCGGTAAGAATCCAGCAACGCTATAGCCCTTCACACGTCAAGTTTACGGGATGTGAGCCATTCAACCATGGCGGGATCCCGGTGGGAGAAGAACGCACTGGTCGCCGTATCTAATGCCGTGATCATTGTCATGTCTTCGTCAGATAAGGCAAAATCAAATACTGCCATGTTTTCTTTCATTCGCTCCACACTCACCGTTTTCGCCAATGCCACAATTTGACGTTGAACCAGCCAGCGAAGTATCACCTGCCCGATGGATTTGTCGTACTCATCGGCTATTTGCTGAAGCACAGGGTGATGGAAAAGGTTGTTTCGTCCTTCTGCGAAAGGGGCCCAGGCTTCTACCTGGATACTGCGAGATGAAAGCCAGGGCGCAGCTTGTAGTTGCTGATTGAAGGGGTTAACTTCAATTTGATTCACTGCCGGTACGATATCATTAAATGCAATGAGGTCTGCCACTCTGTCTGGCGAAAAATTACTGACCCCTATAGCCCGCACTTTGCCATCTGAAACCAGTTTTTCCATGGCGCGCCAGGCTCCGTGTATGTCACCGAAAGGCTGATGAATTAAGTACAAATCAACGTAGTCCATCTGAAGCCGGTTTATCGAACGCTCAAATTGTGCCAGCGCGCCCTCGTAAGATGCACCTTGCAACCAGAGTTTAGTGGTAACGAAGAGGTCTTCCCGATTTACGCCACAGCGTTTAATCGCATTACCAACTTGTTCCTCATTGCCATAAGATGCCGCCGTATCGATGTGTCGATAACCGGTTTCGATGGCCTCGGTAACCACTTTTTCGCATTGGGCTGGGTCGGTAATCTGAAAAACGCCATAACCCAGAATTGGCATTTCTACACCGTTATTCAATCTAACTGTATTCATTAAAGAAGTTCTCTCTGTATTAATGTTCTATTTCATGCGTGTCACGCACTTTGCTGAAGGTGAGCCCAAGAATTTTCCAGTCACCGCCAACCTTGCTGAATACTTCAGTTACCGTAAATTCATTCTCTACATCATTGCCACGAACATGTGCAGTTAGTGTAATGCGACTCCAGACAACACCTGTATCACCCACAACTTCTGTGGCACGGTCGTGAATTGCGGCCTTTTTGTACCAGATAGAACCGCTTTTAATGATTTCCAGCTCACGAGCCGTCTTCCAGGAACCACTCATATGGACAAACTTGGCGTTGGGGTGAAAGAGTTGTTGCAGTGGGGCAATTTCTTTTGCTGCCATCCATTCCCATTTACTGTCTGATAAGGCTTCGAGTTGTTTTGCGGTGTCATCTGCAAATGCTAACTGGGTAAAGCTGTAAGAAACCAAAAAAATAATAAGTGATTTAATTTTCGTCATTTTCTTTCCTCGATTTATGAACGGTTGTGTTCGTTGAACTGGTGAAAATACATAGCTAAACGGCCATCGTTGCAAACGCTTAATGTCAGTTTGGTGACGTAAAGCTGACACAAATGTCAGCTTTACATGTTTTGTCGTAGTAACAATTCAACAGACATCATCCTGCGTTTTAAATCCGCTTGATTCGTTTAGTGAGTCGTTTTAACAAACGACAACTAACGCTTTACTGGCGCCTCAACATCAGAAAAAGCCTGAACAAATGGGGGTAACCTTTCCCCTTCAATGGTTATGGCATTCAGTGCTGTGTTTAATTCAACAATTTCACTTGCAGAAAAATCAATGGTTGAGGCGGCACTGTTCTGAAGCATGTGCTGCAGATTGGTCGTACCCGGAATAGGTACAATCCAGGTTTTTTTGTGCAGTAGCCAAGCAAGGGCAATTTGTGCCGGCACTGCATTTTTTCTTTCCGCCCAGTCATTCAAAAGCTTAACCAGAGCCATATTGTGTTTAATATTCTCCGGGCCGAAGCGTGATTCCATTGATCTGAAATCGCCCTCTGCAAAGCGAGTTTGCTCGTCAATCCATCCTGTAAGGAACTGCACACCAAGCGGACTCCAGGGTACAAAGCCAATACCTAGTTCTTCGCACAAGGGTAAAACTGATTTTTCCGGACCTCGCCATAACATGGAATATTCACTCTGCACGGCGGTTACAGGAAGTACTTTGTGTGCGCGTCGTAGCGTATTGACACCCATTTCAGAAAGCCCCCAGTTCAGCACCTTTCCTTCTTTCATCAGGTCTTCCACAGCCCCGGCAACATCCTCAATAGGCACATCAGGATCAACGCGATGTTGATAGAGTAAATCAATCCTGTCAGTCTGCAGACGCTTAAGCATGCCTTCTACAACCGTTTTAATATGCGCAGGTTTACTGTTCAGACCGGGCAACCTTGCCCCCGTTTCCTGATCAATATTCCAACCAAACTTAGTGGCAATTTTGACTTCATTTCTAAAGGACTTAATACCTTTCCCCAGAATACGCTCAACCTCAAAAGGTCCATAAGCTTCAGCAGCATCAAAAAAAGTTACGCCGTTTTCGTACGCCGTATGAATAACTTCATACATTTCTTTTCTATTGGGCACTGAGGTATCGTATTTGCGGCTCATGTTTTGAACCCCAAGGCCAACAGCAGATACTTCAAGGTTGCCAAGTAAACGCCTGGGCATCTGTGAGACTGATGCCATTCTGGCAGGCTGCCCTGCACTACCAGCGTTTGCCGCGTGCATAAATCCTGTTGCCGTAATGCCGGCACCGGCAATAAGAAAACCCCTTCTGTCTAGCATCTTTTAACCTTTTCACGTTTATGTATGAGATGAGTGGATGAACTTTGTTTTTGCGTTAATTCACTAAATACAGACTAAGAGATGTTTGGCGCTTTGGTATATCTCGATTCTGCCTGAAGATAGCCTAATCCTCTGAGCTAAAGAATTTCTGTGAGAACCGTCAGTGAAATTGACGTTATACTGATTTCAACAACATGAAAGAGACCGGATTGATTAATGACGATGAATACTGAGCTAACACAACAGATGGCCCTACTTGCAAAAGGCATTGCAAAGTTAACGCAGCACACCCCATTTGTGGAAACCGCTATTCCGGGACTCACGGTATTTCGAATATCGGAGACGTCAGAGCCGCTCTCAGGATTATATGAACCTAGTGTGTGCCTGATTGCACAGGGCGAAAAAAAGGTTCAACTTAACGATGAAACCTTCTTCTATGATACTGAGCATTATCTGTTTTCTGGTTTACATCTGCCCGTTTTTGCCCAAGTTGTGAGCGCCACAAAAGCTAAACCTTATATTGGGTTAAAACTCACGTTTGATTACCAGGAAATAACCCAGTTGATGCTCGTAAATCAGATCCCTGCACCTCAAACTAAACAATCAAACAGAGGCATGTTAACGGGAAAACTGACCAGTCAGATGATAAGTGCGTTCCAGAGAATGATTGACCTGAATAGTGAAGAAGAAGCGCATATTCCTACGTTAGCCCCCATGATCCGGCGTGAGATTTTTTATCGGTTGCTTGTTGCCGAGCAAGGCGAAACCCTCAGAAATTTGGCTTCACTGGGCACGCCGTCCAATCAGATGACTAAAGCGATTATCTGGTTGAAAGCGAATTTATTTGAAAACATTCGAGTAGAAACTCTCGCGGATTTAGCCAATATGAGTGTCTCGACGTTCCACCATCATTTCCGCAATATCACAGCCATGACACCACTGCAATACATGAAAGCATTGCGACTACAGGAAGCGCGCAGGTTGATGCTAACTGAGCACCTGGATTCAGCCACTGCAGCCTTTAATGTAGGCTATGAAAGCCCGTCTCAGTTCGGCCGTGAATATAAGAGGATGTTCGGTAATTCTCCCATTAAGGATGTTGAGCAACTGCGGGAGAGATTCATAGCGACCTAATATCACTCATTAGGGAAGTGCACAGCAGCCGTCTACATCAATCATTTCAGCACTACTGGTTGTTACTGGGAAATTCAACCTTCATGCAACTCACTTTATGCATAGCGTTTTATTACGTTGGTGCCTACGCCTTTACTACCGTTTCTCCCCGCGTCTACATAAATTCTTTTGAAGTACCGTCGGAATACTATGGGTGGTTGTTTGCTGTGAATATTGTCGGAATTTTTAGCTTGAGTTTCTTAAATCGTAAGCTAATCCAGCGCTTTGCGATGGAAAAACTACTCATGGTTGCCTGTTCCATCGCAGCGCTGTGGCAGTGACCATGCTCACCATTTTGTATTGTATGGATGTCGCTACTAGTGTCGTTTTCTTTCCTGTTATTGATTGGCTTTCCGACGAGCCTGGAATTATCGGTTTCATTAAAGGTACGCTATTCACTATTTTCAGTGTTCCCGGAGAACAGAAGTCACGTAATAGAAAGCTGTTTTGAGTTTCTCAGCGCCAACTTCCCGGCCTCAGTATCGCTGATTAGTGTCGTGTCACTAGTTTGTTATAACAAAGTTGACACTAAAGGAAGGTGGCGTACAATAAAAAATGTTATAACAAAGTACCTACACAAGAGGTAGAACATGCGCACTCAAATACGGAAAATTGGTAATAGTCTGGGCAATATAATCCCTGCCGCTTTCATCAAGCAACTCGGCTTAGCCGAAGGGTCTGACATTGAAGTTAAAGCTGATGGAAATAAAATCATCATAGAACCAATCAAACGTCAGAAAAAGCGCTTTCCGTATAGTGAACGAGAGCTATTGAATGGTTTAGATGCTCATACTTCTCATGCTGACGAGCTGGCGTCGGTATCGGGTAAAGAGTTGGGTGAGTAATGCCTCAATATGTACCTAAACGCAATGAAATTATTTGGCTGGATTTTGAGCCGGTTAAAGGTAAAGAGATCGGAAAGTATCGCCCTGCGTTAGTCCTTTCAAGCAAAGAATACAATCAGCAAACGGGGTTGCTGATTTGCTGCCCGATTAGTACCAGTATTAGGTGGCAAGCGACCGAAGTTCCGGTAAATAACCTCGATGAACCAAGTGTAGTAGCTTCAAGTTTAATCCAAACTCTTTCGTGGAAAGACCGCAGTGCGAAGAAAATTACCACTGCTGAACATGGTGTAATGGAAGATGTTTTGCTACGGCTTGTTCCGTTGATTGGGGCTGAATCGTTATTCGACGAATTATAATGGCTCATCTAACTTCTGCCATTTATCCTGTTTAACCGGTGATGATCGTAAAGCCGCTGATGCCTTTGCTGCTTTACGTTACAAAAGCGATACAGCTAACAAATAAAAAAGGCACACAACAACAATGAAACTTCGCTACCTCTGTTCTCTTGTCAGTTTACTCAGTTACAGCGCATTAGCAGCCGGCACCACTGAGTCTGCCAAACCTGCATTTTCTGATATGGATGTTTTTGAGCTTGAATGGGCTTCTGCACCTGAGATATCGCCTGACGGAAAGCATATCGTTTACCGCCGTAACGGAATGGATATCATGTCCGATGCACGTACCGGTAATCTGTGGTTGATGAATGCTGACGGCTCTGAGCACATGAAGCTGACAACGGATGATATCAGTGAAGGCAATGCCGTATGGTCGCCTGATGGCTCACGGATTGCGTACACCAGAAAAGGCCAAAACGGCGCTGAGATTTTTGTTTATCGCGTCAGGGATGGCAAAGTTGCAAGATTAACCGAACTTGAGCGTGCTCCATCGGGTTTAAGCTGGTCTCCGGACGGTAAAACGATTGCGTTTTCGATGCTGGTGCCGTCTGCACCGCCGGTAATGGTTAAAATGCCGGCCAAACCTGAAGGTGCCAAATGGGCGGCTAATCCGCGTATTACTGACCGTCTGAAGTACGAACAGGACGGTCGGGGTTACATTGAGCCCGGATTTTCACATTTATTTGTGGTGCCGGCTGATGGTGGCACTCCAAGGCAAATCACCTCCGGCGATTTTCAGCATCGTGGTCAGCCTCAATGGACGCCTGATGGTCATATTCTGGTTTTCTCAGCAAATAGACAACCGGATGCAGAGCATAATTTCCGCAATACCGATATCTATTCTGTAGAAATAGAGAGCGGCACTATAAAGCAGCTAACCACACAAACCGGGCCTGATCACCACCCTGTCCTTTCGCCTGACGGCAAAAAAATTGCCTGGCTTGGCTATCCTGATAAATTGATGGCTTATCAGACAACCCGTTTATACGTAATGGATGTTGACGGTTCTGATAAAAAAGAAATTGATTTAAAGCTGGATCGCTCTGTCAGCAATCCGGTCTGGAATAAGCAAGGGATCTATTTTCAGTATGATGATCATGGCAACACGAAAATTGCTGTTACCGGATTAAACGGCAAAGTTAAAAAACTGGCTGACAATGTGGGTGGAACCACCGTGGCAAGACCATATGGCGGCGGCAGTTTCAGCGTAAATAACAAGGGTGTCATTGCCTATACCCACACTACCCCTTACCGTCCTGCTGATGTTGCCGTGCTGGCTAAGAACGATGCAAAGCCTGAACTGGTGACCGGATTAAATGAAGATATTCTGGCCTACCGTAACCCGGGCCGCACTGAAACCGTATGGTATAAGTCTACTGCTGATGGCCGTGACATTCAGGGTTGGGTGACGTTTCCGCCTGACTATGAAGAAGGTAAAACCTATCCGTTGATTGTTGAAAATCACGGTGGTCCTATCTCAAATTACGGCGATCGTTTTTCTCCGGAAATTCAACTCTATGCGTCAGCAGGCTACGTCGTGTTTTATCCGAATCCCCGTGGCAGCACCAGCTATGGTGAAGAGTTCGGAAACCTGCTGTTCAATAACTATCCCGGTGAAGATTATCAGGATGTCATGGACGGCGTTGATGAAATGATTAAGCGCGGTTATACCAGTGAAGATCAGTTGTACGTTACCGGAGGCAGTGCCGGTGGCATTATGTCAGCTTGGATGATTGGTAAGAATAACCGCTTTGAAGCTGCAGCCGTCGTGAAGCCGGTGATGAACTGGATAAGCAAGTTGCTCACGGCAGATAACTACTATGGTTATGCTGATTACCGCTATCCCGGTCAGGTGTGGGACAATCCCGAAACTTACTGGAAGTTCTCGCCGGTTTCTCTGGTCGGAAATATTCAGACACCGACGCTGGTAATGGTTGGTGATGCGGATATGCGTACACCGTTGTCTGAAGCTAAACAGTTATACAGCGCCCTGATTTTACGGAAGATTGATACCGCGCTGGTTGAAATGCCGGGGGCTTATCACTTCATTTCAAACCGTCCGAGTCAGATGATCAGTAAAGTAAAACATGTACTGGCCTGGTTCGAAAAATACCCCGCGGAAGCGGAGGCACCCGTTAAACAGGAAAAATAATCCTTAATTGTTCTATTAACAGGCCGTTTGCTTCAGAGGCGCGGCCTTTTGTCTTATTCCGCATTGACTCCCCGCTGACTTCTTCGCATTATAGCCGCCTGATTGTCCATTGATGTTGCTATGAAAAAGTTTCTTCCTCTGTTAACGCCTGTTTTTTTATTTGCCTGCCAGCCTGAAAATAATATGGCCGGTTTAGACCGCGTTTATGTTACCCCAGTCACACTTTCCTGTGTGGCGGAAACGATTCATAGTGAACCTTTTGTATCCGGGTTTAAAGCCACTGATGATGTGTTCCATTTTAATATTGATGGCTACGAAACCCGTATGCTGAATAAAACGCTTGGCGGCAAAATTTCCGGCTATGCCATGACAATAAATGGCATGCACAAGGGAGACGAACCCAATGCGTTCTATAAAATAGTGCGGGAATTTGAAACGCAAATCTATACCCATATTACAGAGCGTTGTTACGGAAAATCAAAGTCGTAAGGTTAGGATAAATATCCTTTTTATAGCCAAAAACACAGATAATCCGGTCAGGATACCTTTTAACATGGTGTAATTCTGTTCAGAATGGTATTTCACACACGCATTCAACCCGGAATTTCATCATGGACAGACCTTTTTCTTTTCTGCGTAAGTCGCTGCTCAGTGCGGCCATTGTCAGTATTTTCTCAGCGCCGGTATCTGCCGGCACCGAAGATGCTGTAAAACACATTCTTCCTGAATACCTTAAATACCTGACATTACCCAATGTAGCGAAAGAATCGCCGTCTGATATTAAAGCGGTGGCTGAATGGACCCGCGATACTTACCGGAAACACGGACTGAATGCCAAGCTTCTTCCTGATGGTCAGACACCTATGGTGTATGCCGAATACATGGAAGCAGGTGAAGATGCGCCGGTCGTCCTGTTCTATGCACATATGGACGGACAGCCGGTAAATCCGGAACAGTGGGATCAGGAAAGTCCGTGGCGGCCAGTGCTTAAAACCCTTGAAGGTGACAGCTGGCAAAGTAAACCTGTGACTGCCCTCACCTTCACAACGGATCCTGAGTGGCGCATTTTTGCCCGTTCAGCCTCTGATGATAAAGCGCCCATCATGATGTTGCTGGCTGCTATTGATACATTGAAGGCGGAAAACAAAAAACCGGCTGTGAATATCAAAGTACTGCTTGATTCACATGAAGAAGGCGGGCCTCCAACCCTAATCGACGTGATTAACCGCAATAAAAACCAGCTTCAGGCCGATGGTGTCGTTATGCTGGACGGACCGATGCATCCGTCGAACAAACCTACACTGGTTTTTGGTCACCGTGGTGCATCTATGGTGAGACTGACTGTATTTGGTCCTGCATCCGACAGCCATAGCGGCCATTACGGTAATTACGCTGCCAATCCGGCATTTCTGCTGGCTGATTTGCTTGGCAGGATGAAAGATAATGATGGCCGGGTGACGATTCCCGGCTACTATGATGCGGTTAAATTTGATGATGATTATGCCAGTGCACTGGATGCAGTACCCGCAGATGAAGCGGCTTTAATGAAGCGGCTGGGCATTGCAACAACAGAGAAAGTGGCCGGAAACTACCAGCGGGCAATTAACTACCCGTCTTTAAATATTAACGGGCTTTCTGCTGCCAGCACGGAAGCGACCCGTACCATTATTCCCGCTACAGCAACGGTGACAATGGATATCCGTACAACAAAAACAGCAACAGCAGAACGACAGATAAAACTGGTTAAAGATTTTGTCATTGCACAGGGCTATCATCTGGTTGAAGATGCGCCAACAGCGAAAGAACGGGCGGCATATCCCCGTATTGCCCGCTTTATCTCGCATACCGGCACGGCTGCATTGCAAACGCCCCTGGATGAACCCTTGGGACAATGGGCATTAACAGCCTTGTCTCATGTCAGTGATTCTGAACCGGTTATTATTCCCATGATGGGAGGCACTGTGCCTACCTCGCCGCTGGTATCCGGTTTGCAAAAACCGGTCATTCTGCTTCCCCTTGTGAATGCAGACAACAACCAGCATGCACCGAATGAAAATCTCAGGCTGGGCAACTTCTTCAGCGGCACCGAAACCCTGTATCAAATGTTCACAACGCCGTTGACGCAGGAATAACGAATACAAAAAGACCGCCTTCCGGCGGTCTTACTTTCCGTTGTTACCGGTAGATCAGAATTGTACGGTGACTGACAGTTGCAGTCTGCGCGGATTGTAATAATCTCTTGGCTGACCGAACTCCTCAGACGTCACGTACGGGTTATAGTTGTAACCGGTTTGCTTATTAAATACGTTGAACAGATCTGCACGGAACTTCACGGTATAGTCGCTGACATCCCAGTTTTGCGTATAGTTCATATCCAGCTGCCAGTGACTTGCACCACGGCGGCTTCCTGCAGGTTCTGCATAACGGCTGATCCCCGATGCATAACCGTAAGGTGTGCCATCCCATGCAGTCCAGGCTTCACCGGACTGGAAGATAAAGTAAGCACCGATATTGGCATCCCAGTCGGTGGTGTAATAACCGAACACTTTCACTTTATGGGGTTTGTCACCTATCAGCTTACCGTAGCGGTTGTCCCATGGCATACGGCCTACACCGTCACCGTAGTATGAAGAACCGATGAAGGTGTTCGCATCGTTAGTCGTGGTGGTGCTGTCCTGGTCGAAGTTACCGTAGTAATGACTCCAGGTATAAGACGCATTCAGGTAAGTACGTTCACCGTACCATTCTGCTTCAGTACTCCATTCCCAGTATTTTGTCTGGCCACCGTCTACTTCAGCGACCACATAAGAAGAGCCGCCGACTTCTGCACGTAGCTCATCCAGATTGTCGATATAAAGCCCTTTTGCGGCAATATCTTCAGGTACCGCGCCACCTTCATATTCACCAAACAGGCGGGCGTTGTTGGGCATATCTTCCCAGAAATGACTGCCGTAACGAAAACGTACGTGTGAACGCAACATCAGATTATTGCTTACAGCACGGGTCGTTCCAACAGTGTACTCATCAATTCTGCGGGGACGCATGTTATCGGCAAAGAACTTACCGGATGAGCCTGCTTTGTTACCTGATGTCAGATAGTCGCCATTTTCATCAAACTGAACCTCAACCGTTGCACGGGAATTTCTGTCCCAGGACGCGGCACGGGCCAGGGAGCTGGCACTGGGGTTGTAACTGGCATAGTTGGCGAAAACCGTGCTATCATCTTCGTATTCCCACGTTACGCCTAACCGGGGCTGCACCATGTCTTTCCAGTCTACAGTGTACATTTTATAAGGGTTTCCGGGCGCTACTTCATATCCGGAAATATTCTCACTGTTTTCAGCCAGACCCTGTCCGTACAGTACATCTTTTGACACCAGTAAGCCCACGTTATACGTAAAATCACCGTGTTCAATGGTATCGTTGATTTCAAAATTGAAGGACTCTGCCGAAGACACAATGGACGGTGTAACGGAGCCATCTACCGCAAGACTCATCTGCTGAACCTGCGCAACGTAGTAGGCGCCGGGATACTCGGCATCTATACCACCAACGTATTGTATGTAACCCCAGCCATTAGATAACCTTGCCAGATCTTCGGAAATCTCTTCCCACTTAAAGCCGGCATGTATGGTGTGATAAGTGTTTCCGAACATGGACTCAGTATCGAAAGCAAGCTCAAAGCTCTCACGCTCGAAAGATTGCCGGTTGTACTCTGAATAAGCACCGACACCACCGCCACCTGTCATTTCACCGTCATCGCCCACGTAGCCGTATTGTTGCACCAGTGGTAACGCACCAGTATTAAACTGAATATCATCAGCAGTCAGGTCGCCAGTCCGGATACTGGGTACGCTGAAATACCCCATTTCATCCAGTGCAGTAATATCAATAGAGTCGCCGATAACCGGTGTAACTCCGGTTAGTTCTGTGTCCGGCGTGTCGATGAAGTCTTCTTTATATTTACCGTATTTGAAGGAAATGCTGGAATCACCAATCAGCCAGGAGCCGTCCAGCGAGTAGATACTCAGGTTAGAGTCTGAACCCACAGATACACCGTCTGCTTCGAACTCACCAATTGACGAGCCTGACACGTTCCTTTCAGAATCACGGATACTGGCATTTAACAGCACATCAGCGGTAGGTGCCCAGGTGAGCTTACCAAAATATTCATTCCGTTCACTTTTATAATCTTTTGTGGCGCCGTAGGCTGTTTCTTTGCTGCTGCCGTCGACAACCGGGCGGTAAAAAGAACCGTAGAAATACAATTCATCTTCAATCAGCGGTCCGCTCACAGAAGCAACAATCCAGCTGCTGTCTGTATCTTCAATAACACCGTCTTTGGGCGTTGCAGAAAACGAAGAAGGCTGAATACGGTATTCCACGCTGCCATGAAATTCGTTAGTCCCTGATTTGGATACCGAGTTAACTGCGAAACCGCCTGAACGGTTAAAGCCAACAGCTTTTGCGCCTCCGCGATCTACCGATACGCTGGCAATGTCATGGGTTGAAGGTTCTGACGACAAGTTCCCGAACATGGGCATAGAAAGGTCGACACCATCAAAGCCGTAACTGTTATCAACACCGGAGCCACCTGCAGACGGTCCGAGGGTACCGTTTTCAGAATATTCCACGCCGGGCAGTATTTTCAGCATATCACGGTAGGTCTGACCGGTAGGCAGAGACTGGATGACTTCTGCACCGAAGGAGTTGGTAAGGGATGAATCGCCGGTAGTCACAAAAGGACTGCCGGTAATGGTGATCACCTCTGTGTTGTCCGGCGAATAAACGAAGTTGATTGCTGAAGCCTGCTCAAGCAACACTCTGGTGCTGAACTGCCGGGTATCGCCATTGGGAAGCGTAAATGTGACCTCGTACTCTCCCGGTACAAGAAATGGCATCGTAAATGTACCGTCTTCCCGGGTTGTGGCAGAGCGGTCTTTTGGCATTACGGGACTGCTGGCTACTACCTGAATACCCGCGACGCTGGTACTGCCGTCGCCGGCGGTCACCTGCCCCTTAATGCTACCTGTTTGTTGTTGCGCTAAAGCGGGTGAAGATACGGCGGCTACAGCAAGACATAAAGGCGCGGCGAAAGATGCGGTCTTCCATGTTTGCCGGATTTGTCTGGTGAGATAGCGTGCCGCGAAACGTGCTTTTTCCTTTTTCATAGTGACACCTGTTGTAATGTGTGAATTATTATTACCGGAACGTTACGTTTTTATTATGACTGAACATTTAACAGACAGGATTGCGCCCAGTCAAGAATACTTTGTTCAAAAATATTTATTATGTAGTAATAATTTATCACGATAATTCAAATGTCAGATCTGAAACGAAGGGCAAGAAAAATCAGAAGCCGCCGGCATATCCATAGCCAACACGCCATTTTAAGACTGTTTAAGCGTTAAACAGCGTTTTAGGTAATGAAAGAAGCCGGTCATGAATCATAACCTGAGGTTATAGACTTTAGAATGAAATGAATATCTGTATAAATGGGAAGTACGCAAGTATTTTTTTATTCCGTATTTTCGGCATTATTTATAACGTAATTATTCAATAAAGAATTGCAAATGCAGCAAGAAATCAATCTGTTTTCGTTATCATGCCGTAGCAAAAGTAACTGCAAACAGGAGCTATTACTATGTCATCGGAAATCAAAGAAAAACACGCTAAGTTGCTTGCTGAAGTCGTTACCCAGTCGTCACACTGGAAGCTTCAACCTGAGAAAAAATCACCCTTCCATTCTGCTGAAGAGGCATTCACGTACATTGAATCCCATAATGAACCGCTCTACGTTGTAGTGCCGGTGAACGGTGACGATAATGACGTACTGGTGAAAGTGTCGAGTGAAGAAGATGATGTCTTGTTTGAGACCGTGTCTAATGAAAACAAAAAGCAGGCGAAAGTGCATCACTCCCATCTTAAGCTTATTGAAAGCACAGTCACAGAACTGGTTAACAGCCAGCTGGAAGAAGGAAAAAAGGCGGTGTCGATGTGACACCGCCAGGGTGTACTGACATTAAACTTTCACGGCCAGCACGTCTGTTTTCACGCCGTGCAACACCGCATTCGCTGTGGATCCCAACAGTAACCGCATGCCACTGCGACCGTGGGTACCGATGACAATTAAGTCACTTCCCAGTTTTTCCGCTGCGGCATGAATTTCATCGGCTGCAGCGCCCACAACCACATGAGTGTGAGAAACCGGAATGTTATGCCGGTGCGCGATCCCTTCAAGTTTCTCTTTTGCCTGCTGACAGATCTCATCAGAAAAATCACTTTCGAGAAACAGCCCGTAAGGCTCGATACTGGTTTGGGGATAGACAACATAAAGCAGGTTCAGCTTCACGTTGTTACCCGCCAGTTGCATAGCCCGGTGAACCACGCCTTCATAATCAGAATAAATATCGATAGCAACAAGTATTGAGTCGTAAGCAGCCATAAATGTCTCCGGTTTTTCTTTCACTATAGAGCATAGTCAGACAACAATCTTGATACGCATCAAATTTAAACCGCTTTGGTGTCTTCTTCTATTTTTGCCAGATGACTCACAGGCATAAAACTCATAGGGCTGGCTTCTGCCACATGCAGTTTGAATGCATCAGCAATTTTACCCGTTAAAAAACTGCCCCGTTTTACCAGCGGAAAAATCTCGTCGTAGCGCATTACCTGTGTCTGGTTAACCCTGCGGAAAATATGCGTGCGGTTCAACGACGAATGAGACTGATGGCCGGTGGAAGACAGAATATCCATAAAAGCAGTAACCGTCTTTTTATGAAAGCGGTACACGCGCTCGTATTTGTCTTCAACAACCAGCCCTCTTGCCAGTTTCGGATCCTGGGTGGCTACGCCGGTAGGACACTTATTTGTATTACAGGACAAACTTTGCACACAACCTAGAGACAACATCATTCCCCGGGCACTGTTACATAAGTCTGCTCCCAGGCTCAGGTTTTTGACCAAATCAAATGCAGTAATTATTTTCCCTGAGGCAATGAGTTTAATTTCCCGTCTTAAATCAAATCCGGTGAGACAGTCATCCACAAATGCCAGAGCTTCACGCAGCGGAAATCCGATAGAGTTGGCATATTCCAGCGGCGCTGCCCCCGTTCCGCCTTCACCGCCGTCTACAGTGATAAAATCCGGACATATACCGGTTTCCACCATAGCCTTACAAATGGCGATAAACTCGCTCTTTCGTCCCAGTGACAGTTTAAAACCCACCGGCTTCCCCTCTGACATATCCCGTAAAGCGCGGATAAAATGCATCATTTCAAGAGGTGTTGAGAATGCGGTATGTCTTGGCGGCGAGTCTACCTGAGTGCCGGGTTCAACACCTCTGACTCGGGCAATTTCCGGAGTGTTCTTATGTGCAGGCAAAATACCGCCGTGGCCCGGCTTAGCCCCCTGAGACAGTTTTATTTCTATCATTTTCACATTCGGGTGACGGGCTTTCTCTTCAAATAATTTCGCATTAAAGGAACCGTCATCATTACGGCAACCAAAATATCCTGTACCGATTTGCCATACCACATCACCACCATTGTCCAGATGGTACGGTGTCAGACCGCCCTCACCTGTGTTGTGGCTGAAACCACCTTTGGCCGCACCTTTATTCAGCGCCTGCACGGCGTTAGCACTGAGTGCGCCAAAACTCATGGCTGAAATATTCAGCACACTGGATGCATAGGGTTGTTTACAGGCTGAAGAGCCGATTACTACCCTGGGATCCTCTTCCATTTCATCAATTTCCATTGCTGAAAGAGAATGCCCAATCCATTCATACCCATTTTCATAGGTGTCCAGCTGGGTACCGAATGGTGAACTGTCAGTAGCATTTTTTGCGCGCTGATACACAATTGAGCGGTGCATGCGACTGATGGGCTTACCGTCAGTTTCAGACTCAAGCAGATATTGCTGGATGAAAGGACGTAAGCCTTCTACCAGCCAGCGGCCTCTGCCGATAAAAGGAAAATTCCGCAAAATTGAATGGTGATTCTGCGTCAGGTCATAAAGTGCAATGAGAAGACAAAGTCCGGTGAGAGGAAGCAACCATAAGAGATAATGCCAGACCACTGCCAGAGCGGCATTTATCAAAAAGATAAGGGTTAAACTTACAATAATTCGTTTGTGCATAGTGCCTGTTCCGGTAATAACTGCGCCGTATTACGCTTTTAAGCGCAAGACCATAACAAAGATCATGAAAAGAAAGGCATTTTTTTCGTTCACGGGGTGTTTATTTTATACCGCCATCTTACCGTAAAGAACCATCGTTATCGTTGAGGCAGATCAGATAAATAAGCACAATCAAAGATTTACAAAATGATGCTGTTATCGCATCCTTTTATCAGGCTTTTTTAAACCGGAATAGAACAGCGGGTTTCATGGAATATACATTTCTTCTCTTTGCTTTCGTGTGTGGACTCTCAGTGAAAATGATAGGCATACCACCTCTGGTAGGATATCTGGTTGCCGGTTTCGCGCTGAATGCAGCGGGACAACAAATGACCGGCGAGCTGCAACATATTGCAGATCTCGGGATCACCATAATGTTGTTTACCATTGGCCTGAAGCTTAATGTCCGCGATCTCAACAAACGTGAAGTCTGGGCCGGCAGTATCGCCCATACCCTTATCTGGGTTGGTATCGTTGCCGGAGCGCTCTACATACTGGCTGCTGTCGCTGCTTTCTGGTTTGGTGACATATCTTTTGAATCAGCTCTACTGATTGCCTTTGCGTTAAGTTTCAGCAGTACCGTTTGTGTTATAAAAGTCCTGGAAGAAAGCGGAGAAAGCAAAACCCGCCACGGAAAACTGGCCATCGGCATACTGGTTATGCAGGATGTGTTTGCTGTGGTGTTCCTTGTCGCTGCAACGGGTAAACTGCCGTCTGTTTATGCGCTGGGCTTGCTGGCTGTATTCCCGCTGATGCCGCTGCTTAACCGTATTATCGATAAATCAGGTCACGGCGAGTTACTGCCACTTACCGGGTTTGTGCTTGCGCTGGGCGGATACCACCTGTTTGACCTGGTGAATATTAAAGGGGATCTCGGCGCCCTGCTCACCGGAATCATTCTGGCTAAACACCCCAAAGCCACAGAGTTGTCCAAATCATTGCTGGCTTTTAAGGATTTATTTCTCATCGGCTTCTTTCTGTCTATCGGCCTCACGGCCCTGCCGGATTTCAATATGATCATGGCTGCACTTATTTTGTGTGTATTCCTTGCCGTTAAAGCCGCGCTTTTCTTTGGTTTATTCACCTGGCTGCGCTTACGGGCGAGAACCAGCTATCTCACTTCACTGGTGCTGGGGAATTACAGTGAATTCGGCCTCATAGTCGCCGCATTAGCAGTAAGTCTGGGAATGCTGAGCGAAAGCTGGCTGGTCATTATTGCGCTGGCCGTTTCTATTTCATTTGTAATCACCAGTATCATGTACCGGAACAGTCACGGCCAGTATCTGCGTATCAAAAACGGCATTCAGAAATTCGAAAGTCCTGTCCGCCTCAAAGAAGACATTTATCCGGTGGTCACCAATGCCGAGTTCCTTGTTATCGGTATGGGCCGTGTAGGTCTGGGTGCATTTAACTCTCTGCATAAACTGGCCGACTCTGCTGTATGGGGAATGGATGCCGACAGTGTTAAAATTAACCGCCTGCAACAGGAAGGACTCAATGTTATCTGCGGAGACGGTGAAGACGTGGACTTGTGGGAAAACCTCGATACCTCCAACGTAAAACTGATCCTGCTTGCTTTACCCTCTATCGAGGACGCGGTGAATATTACCCGACAGCTTCAGTTCTCGGGATACACCGGTAAAATCGCTGCCATCGCCCGCTATGAAGATGAGGTGGAAACCTTATTAAGTAAAGGTGTAGACAAGGTATTTAACTTTTTTACCGAGGCAGGCCTGGGTTTTGCCGAAGAATCATTGGCTTATGTCAATGATTCATCTGCTAAATAGAGGACTAATAAGAACACAGGACGACATGGAAATTATTATCATTTGCATATCATTGATTTATAAAGATTTTTTTGATTTAACGCAAAGATTGGCATATAATGTGTGCAGTTAATTTAAGGAATACCGTTATGAAAGGCGATAAACAAGTCATCGCGAAACTCAACGAAGTATTGACCAGTGAACTGACGTCCATCAATCAGTATTTTCTGCATGCACGGATGTTTAAAAACTGGGGCTTCGGCGAGCTCAACGAAAAGAATTATAAGAAGTCCATCAAAGACATGAAACAGGCTGATGCTATCATCGGGCGCGTACTGTTTTTAGAAGGACTTCCGAACCTGCAGGCACTGGGCAAGCTGTATATCGGTGAAGACACCGTAGAGATGCTTAAGTGCGACAGTCGTTTTCAGCTGGAACAAATTCCCCTGCTGAAAGACGCCATCAAGCTATGCGAAGAAAAGCAGGATTATGTTTCCCGTGACCTGCTGGAAGATATTCTGGAGTACGAAGAAGATCATCTCGACTGGATTGAAACCCAGGAATATCAGATTGATGCAATGGGTCTTGAAACGTACCTGCTAAAACAGATTGAGGGAGATGACTAATGAAAGGTAACGCGAAAATCAATGACGCGCTGAATGAGCTGTTGTCTTATGAACTGGCAGCAATGGATCAGTATTTCATTCACTCTCAGATGTATCTGGACTGGGGCCTGAACAAGCTTTACGAGCGCATCAACCATGAGTTTGATGACGAAAAAGGCCATGCCACAAAACTGATTGAACGCATGCTGTTTTTAGAAGGCACGCCTGACATGGTTACCCGTACCGGCTATAAGGTTGGTCACGACGTACCGTCAATGCTGGAAAGTGACTTACGCGTTGAATACGAAGTCGATGCGAAATTGAAAGAAGTTATCGCTTTGTGTGAACAGGAAAATGACTACGTTACCCGTGATATCCTGGTTGAATTACTTGACGACACGGAAGTAGATCACGCTCACTGGCTGGAACAGCAACTGGGCCTGATTAAGCGCCTGGGTCTGCAGCTTTACATGCACTCACAGATGTAAGCCGGATTGTTTCGATAAATGCCCTGACCTGTTCAGGGCATTTTTGTTTCGAAGAACATCACGTAGGGGTCCGGTTTATCTTTTACATGGATCAACATTTTCCAGCGCATTTGTGGCTCAGAACAACTCCCCAGCATAAACCATCCGGACCAGCTCCCTTCTTTTATCCGTTCTGCCAGCACCGGCACCTTGCCCATATACATGTTTACCCCTTCAATCCAAACACTCTCAATTTGTTGAGAAAAGGGTAAAGAAAAGTTAACTGTTATCGATTCTTCTGCCTCCGGTATACTTTCAAATGAGGCAGAAACCTTATTTTGTTCATGGCCAATTTCACAGGTCAAATTGACAAATGTACACGGATTGCCTAAACCGTTATCTGTGTCAGTTGTTGTTACCTGTTGCTTTGAAAGATACACACCCAGCGCCAGGAGCAGAATGAGTGTGGGAATGATGAATTTTTGCGCTTTTTTTGTTGTTTTCATGTGAAAATTATACTGTAAATAGCGACGGTTTATTACTACCTTTGACGGAGATCAACCCCGACTAGTTTATGGTATCTTTTTGTAAATAAAAATCTTATTATCCGCGTACCAGCTGACCTGTCTATAATTACAACAGAATTAAAAAGGTCAAGCGTTAAGCCTGCAACTTGCGCAAAACCGGAATCCGGCAGTTGGAAACCCATTTACCATTGAAGTGGAATATCAATCAAATGAGTGAAATAAGCCAAGCACAACCTGATTACAACTATAAAGTAGTCAGGCAATTTACCATCATGACAATTGTCTGGGGTATTATCGGCATGGGGCTGGGAGTATTTATTGCTGCGCAATTGTTTGCTCCTGCACTTAACTTCGATACACCCTGGCTGACGTTTTCCCGATTAAGACCGTTACACACCAACGCAGTCATTTTCGCTTTCGGCGGATGTGCACTGTTTGCAACGTCTTATTATATTGTTCAGCGTACCAGTCAGGTACGTTTATTCAGCGACAAACTTGCTGCTTTTACCTTCTGGGGCTGGCAGGCCGTTATCGTTCTTGCTGTTGCAACTTTGCCCTTTGGCATTACCGCCAGTAAAGAGTACGCTGAACTTGAATGGCCTATCGATATCCTTATCGCGCTGGTCTGGATTGCGTACATCATAAACTTTTTCGGTACCATCATCATTCGGAAGGTATCGCATATTTATGTAGCAAACTGGTTCCTCGGCGCGTTTATGCTTACTGTAGCAGTGCTGCACATCGGTAACAGTATGGCGATTCCGGTTTCCTTCACGAAATCTTATTCACTGTATGCAGGTGCGGTGGATGCCATGATGCAGTGGTGGTATGGACACAATGCGGTTGGCTTTTTCCTGACAGCGGGTTTCCTTGGCATGATGTACTACTTCGTGCCTAAACAGGCGGGACGCCCGGTATACTCTTACCGCTTATCCATTATTCACTTCTGGGCTCTGATTTCGCTATACATCTGGGCCGGTCCTCACCACCTTCATTTTACAGCGCTGCCAGACTGGACGCAGTCCCTGGGTATGGTGATGTCGGTTATCCTCTTTGTTCCCTCCTGGGGCGGCATGATCAACGGGATCATGACATTGTCAGGTGCATGGCACAAACTGCGTACCGACCCGGTGTTACGTTTCCTGATTGTTTCATTGTCTTTCTACGGCATGTCGACCTTTGAAGGCCCGATGATGGCGATCAAAACAGTTAATGCATTGTCACACTACACCGACTGGACTATCGGTCACGTTCACTCAGGCGCACTGGGCTGGGTAGCCATGGTGTCCATCGGCTCTGTATATCACCTTATTCCTGTGTTGTTCGGACAACGTGCAATGTACTCCACCAAACTGGTGAACGTGCACTTCTGGCTGGCTACTATTGGTGTGGTGCTTTACATCGTTGCCATGTGGATGTCCGGTGTACTGCAAGGTCTCATGTGGCGTGCAGTGAACGCCGACGGAACGCTGACCTACAGCTTCGTTGAGTCACTGGAAGCCTCCAAACCCTTCTATGTGGTGCGCTTTATCGGTGGTGTGTTTGTGGTTGCCGGCATGCTGGTGATGGCCTACAACACCTGGAAAACTGTGCGTGCGCCCAAGGGCAGCATTGCAGCTGAACCCGCCGCACAGGCAGCATAAGGAGTCGTTGTTGTGAAGAATCCACATGAAATAATTGAGAAAAACATTGGCCTGATGACTGTGCTCATTTTGATTGCCATCAGCCTGGGAGCCCTGGTTCAAATTTTGCCGTTGATGTTCCAGCAGCAGGTACTTGAGCCGGTAAAAGGATTAAAACCTTACACAGCACTGCAACTGGAAGGCCGCGATATCTACATCCGTGAAGGATGTGTTGGCTGTCACAGCCAGATGATTCGTCCGTTCCGTGCTGAAACAGAACGTTACGGCCACTATTCAGTAGCCGGTGAGTCGGTATGGGAGCATCCCTTCCTGTGGGGTTCAAAACGTACCGGTCCTGACCTGGCGCGTGTTGGTGGCCGCTACAGTGACGAATGGCACCGTGTTCACCTGATTAATCCCCGCAATGTGGTACCGGAGTCTAATATGCCCGGTTTCCCGTGGCTGGCAGAGAATACGCTCAGCGGTGAAGATACCGCGAAGAAAATGGAAGTGTTCCGCGGCTTTGGTGTGCCTTACACCGATGATGATATCGCCGGTGCACAGGCGGCAGTAAAGGGTAAAACAGAAATGCAGGCCCTGATTGCTTACCTTCAATCCCTCGGCACATATCTGAACTGATATG
The DNA here is from genome assembly GCF_040148705.1 of Alteromonas sp. NFXS44. Taxonomy (NCBI): domain Bacteria; kingdom Pseudomonadati; phylum Pseudomonadota; class Gammaproteobacteria; order Alteromonadales; family Alteromonadaceae; genus Alteromonas; species Alteromonas sp. NFXS44. Next base: position 90,197 of record NZ_JAGDEA010000007.1, read on the forward strand.
GATCAGGGAATAGCGGGCAGCATTTTTACTGTCGTAGTGTTTGTTTGCTTCATTGGTGTGGTCTGGTGGGCGTTCAGCGGTCGCAATAAAAAGCGGTTCGATGAAGCGGCTAACCTGCCCTTTGCCGACGAAGTGAAAGAGAAATCTCAAAAGAATAAGCAGGAGTCTTGAACTCATGAGCACGTTTTGGACAATTTGGATATCAGTGATCACACTGGGTACCATTATCGGCTGCTTCATCCTGTTACGCTGGGCACTGGCTAATAAAACCGGTGTAGCAGAAGGTGAAGGCATGGGGCACGTCTTCGATGGTATCGAAGAAATTAACAACCAGTTACCCCGCTGGTGGACTATTTTATTTTACGTTTGTATCGTCTGGGGCTTTGTGTATCTCGCTTTGTTCCCGGGATTAGGTGCATGGCAGGGTTTCCTTGGCTGGAAAAGTTCCAACCAGAACATCCAGTCACTGGAAGAATCTGCTCAGGCCCGTGCTGATGCGAAAGAGAACGGATTACTGGTTAAGTACGACCGTGAGCTGGATCAGGCAGCGGAATTATATGACCCGATTTTCGAAAAATACGCGGCAGTACCGGTTGAAGAACTGGCCAATGATCCTGAAGCAGTAAAAGTAGGACAACGTTTGTTTTTACAAAACTGTTCCCAGTGTCACGGTTCAGATGCAAGAGGCGCCAATGTGGGCTTCCCTAACCTCACCGACGACGACTGGCTTTACGGAGGCAGCGGCGCAAAAATTGTTGAAACCCTTACACTGGGTCGTCAGGCCGCTATGCCTGCATGGATTGCTTCCATGGGTGAGCAAGGTATCAAAGAGACGGTTGCCTATGTACTCAGTTTGAGTGGCCGGGAACAGGAGCCTGAAATGACTGCGCTTATTGATGACGGAAAAGCCCGCTTTATGGTGTGTGCTGCCTGTCACGGCATGGACGGTAAAGGTAACCAGTTACTTGGTGCGCCGAATCTGACGGACAATATCTGGTTGTACGGTTCTTCTGAACAATCGGTCACTGAAACGCTGACTTACGGCCGTAATGGCGTGATGCCTTCATTCAAGAAAACCCTGGGTGATGACAAAATTCACGTTGTGGCCGCCTACGTGTACAGCCTGTCTAACTGACCCCGGTTAATTACACTGCTGTCATTCAAAAAGCCCTGTTTTCAGGGCTTTTTTGTGTGAAAATACAAACGGAACTTGATGGAAATCATCATAGTAAGTTTCATTTCCTGTAATCTTGCACCTTCAGTTGTGCGCAGATAAATAAGTGGTGATATGCAGACGCCTTGGTATAAACAATTCTGGCCCTGGTTCCTGATCACGGTACCTGTGCTGACAGTCATTATGAGTGGTTTTCTCATCCATTTTGCCACTTCCGGTGAAGACAGCCTGGTCATTGACGACTATTACAAAGAAGGAAAAGCCATCAATGTGCGTCTGGACAAAGTCGAACGGGCGAAAAAGCTGAATATCACCACCGATCTCACCATTGAAGAAAACCGCGTCGCGCTGAAGTTTCATTCCGGTATTCCCCAATCCGGTGCCGCATTGAAACTGACCTTTTTCCACGTAACCCTGGAATCACTGGATACCGAATTATTACTTACCCGCGATGCCGGTGGCGTGTACCGCGGCACAACGGATACCGTTTTGTCGGGTAAATGGCGCGTTTCACTCACACCGCTGGATGAAGAATGGAAAATCCAGAATACACTCCAATTACCGGCCTCCGGTATCATTAAGTTTAACCCGTGAGCGACGACTCTTCTTGTTACCACTGTGGCGAGCCTAATATACCCGGTAAGCCGTTTACTGCATTTGTGCTCGGGCAGGAACGCCATTTTTGCTGTCCGGGCTGTCAGGCCGTGGCTCAGGCCATCACCGGGAACGGACTGGAAGACTATTACCGCTTCCGCACTGAACCGGCCTCTAGAGGTGATGCAGCATTAAGCGAAACACTGGATAAACTGTCTGTCTATGACGAGCCTGCCTTACAGGAAGAGTTCGTCGTTGATAACGGTAATAACAAGCATATTGAGCTAACTCTTGAAGGCATAACCTGTGCGGCCTGCGGCTGGCTGATTGAAAAGCAATTGTCGCGGATCACCGGTGTCAGCCAGATTGCGGTGAATGTAGCACAGCGACGCGCAGTGGTTATATGGCAACCTGAGGCAGTATCGCTCAGCAGCATCATGGCTACGCTACGGCGTATTGGTTACCCGGCGCTGCCGTTTCAACCGGACCAGCATGAAGCTTCATACAAAGCGGAAGATAAGCGCTTTTTGAAAAAACTCGGCCTCGCAGGTCTGATGACCATGCAGGTAATGATGCTGGCGGCAGCCCTGTATTTTGATTTGTTCGATGCAATGGAAGCACAGACACGGTCTTATTTTCACTGGATAGCGCTGGTTCTGACCACACCGGTGGTGCTGTATTCCGGCAGTACGTTTTACGTTGGCGCACTTAAGGCTCTGTCAGCCCGGACCGTGAATATGGATGTACCGGTGAGTATTGCAGTGTTGGGCACCTGGCTGTCCGGTCTGTTTGCAACGGTTACCGGTCGCGGCGAAGTGTATTTTGAATCAGTTTGCATGTTTATTTTCCTGCTTTTACTGAGTCGTTTTCTGGAACACCGGAGCAGGCACCGCGCCGCGCAGATCTCAGCGAATATGTTGCAGTATATTCCGGTAACCGCTAATCAGGTGGCTGCGGATAACACCTTAACACAGGTACTGGCGAAATCGCTCAAAACCGGCGATGTTGTTGTGGTCAAAGCCGGAGAGACCATTCCCGTAGACGGTATCGTGACTGACGGTATCAGTGAAACCGATGAATCAATGCTTACCGGCGAGTTTAATCCGGTGAGCAAACAAATTGGCGATGCGGTGTTCGGGGGTACGGTAAACCGCACCGGCGTGATAACGATAACGGTAACCAGGGCGTTAAAATTTGCGCTGGTAAATCAGATCATCCGTCTGCAATCCACCGCTATGGCTGCAAAGCCCCGGGTCGCTCTTATGGCTGACCGTTTTTCCAGTTATTTTGTCGCCGTAGTACTGATTACGGCTGCATCCTCATGGGCTTACTGGCACTGGCAGGGTAATGATAATGCCTTTTGGATCAGCATCGCAGTACTGGTAGCAACCTGCCCCTGTGCGCTGGGGCTGGCTACGCCATCTGCCCTCACCTGCGCAATGGCAAACCTTAACCGGCATGGCATTTTATTGAAAAGAGCCGATGCACTGGAGCAAATCAACCACGTAGATACCCTGGTGCTGGATAAAACCGGAACACTGACCGAAGGAAAGTTTGCTCAGATAAACAGCTGGTTTGCTGAGCCGGCACGGGAAAATGAAATCCGTGCTTTGATGGGGGCAATAGAGTCCCGCTCAGAACATCCGGTTGCCGCTGCCTTTGTTTCTGATAACAATCAGGCATTAATTCTGAGCCAAGTTGACGTTGTGGCCGGAATGGGTATCAGCGCGCAATGCAATGGCCGCAGTTATAAAGCCGGTTCGGCTTCTTTCACCGGTGTTGATGCCGGCCTGTCGCCCTTTCCCGCTAACGTGTTTCTTACCGAAAACGGTGTGCCCGTTGCCGCCTTTCGTGTAGCAGATAAAATTAAAGCGGATGCCGCAGACAGCCTGAGCAAACTAGCGCAACTGGAGCGGATAATTCTGAGTGGCGATATTCAGCAAAATGTTGACGACATTGCAGCGAATTTACCCGTAGACAAAGCCACAGGCGGGAACAGCCCTGAAGATAAATTAAACGCCGTGACAGCCCTTCAGCGGCAGGGCCGTCATGTGATGATGCTGGGTGATGGTATTAACGACGCGCCGGTGATGACTGCCGCTGATGTTGGCATTGCCGTGGGTAATGCCACGGATATCGCAAAAAGTGCCGCGGATGTGATTTTATTAAATGATAAGCTGGCTGTACTCGGACACCTTACTTTTATGGCCAGAAGAGTAAAAGCGACAGTCAGGCAGAATATGGGATGGGCTATAGGCTACAATCTGGTTATCCTGCCGTTTGCAGTGTCCGGCATCCTGACGCCGTGGATGGCGGTGATTGGTATGAGCCTGAGTAGTATTCTGGTAGTAACAAATTCGACGAGACTGTTAAAGTAACGCTATGAGTATAATTTACGTCCTGATTCCCCTTGCTGTGATCATTGTGGCCATTGCCATCGGCGTATTTTTTTGGGCAGTAAAATCGAACCAGTTTGAAGACCTGGATCGCCAGGGCTACAGTATTCTTTTCGATGATGATTTATCTCCTGAAGAAAAAAAACTGGCTGAAGAACGAAAAAAACTCAATGAGTGATCTGTCGTTTTTTTCTGCCTTGCTGGTCGGGCTGGGCGGAGGCGTTCATTGTGTGGGAATGTGCGGCGGCGTATCGCTGGCACTGTCTGCCGCCACGCCGGCAGGCTCATCGCCTTTACCCTATGCGCTTAGCTACAACTTTGGTCGTATATTCAGCTACATACTTGCCGGCGCTGTTACCGGCGGTATCGGACAGATAGCAAAAGAAGCTGTACCGGTGACCGGCCCTGTACTCGCCGTCATCAGTGGCATTATGCTGATTGCTATGGCCTGTTATCTGGGTAACTGGTGGCGTGGCCTGACCGCTGTTGAAGCCCTCGGCAGTAAACTCTGGCAGAGAATTCAGCCGCTGTCGAAACGGTTTTTACCTTTCAGGTCTCCTATTAGCGCCTTTCCCTATGGTATGATTTGGGGATGGTTGCCCTGTGGACTGGTTTATTCCACCCTGACATGGGCACTGGCTTCAGGGACGGCAATATCCGGTGCTGTAATCATGGCCGGTTTTGGTTTAGGAACGCTACCGGCGTTGCTGGCTGTCCGGGCAGGTGCAGACTGGCTTTCCTCAGGTTTCAGACAACCCGTATTACGTCAAATCATTGCTTTGAGTTTGCTGTTGTACGCATTATTGCTGTTGTGGCAGGCTTTAAGTAATATACATTAGAATTATCGCAAACAGCGGAAAGTGAGCATGCAAAAACGTTCGGATTTTTCTATACACTGCCAGAATTGCAGTTTCAGCCATCTGTGTCTGCCCGTGGCCCTCAACAAAACTGAGATTGAGTCACTGGATGACATCATTGAACGCAAAAAGCCTTTGCATAAACACGACACCCTGGTAGAAGCTGGCGATAAATTTACCTCTCTGTACGCTGTGCGGGCAGGTTCATTTAAGTCTTTTGTCACCGATAGAGAAGGCGAAGAGCAAATTATCAGTTTCCACTTCCCGGGCGATATTATCGGTTTTGACGGTTTACGTGACGACACTCACCAGAGTTACACTCAGGCACTGGAAACGGCTATGGTGTGCGAGCTTCCCTATTCCACTCTTGAAAAAATGTCTGAGCAATTCCCGAAATTGCGCCATCAGATCATGCGTTTTATGAGTGCTGAAATTAAGCAGGATCACGAAATGATGATGCTGCTGAATAAACGGACGGCAGAAGAACGTCTGATTTATTTTATCGCCCATCTGTCCGGTCGGTTTGAAGAACGGGGTTTTTCTCACCGTCAGTTCAATCTGAGTATGACCCGCAACGAAATCGGTAATTATCTCGGTTTAACGGTAGAAACGATCAGCCGCTTGCTGACTCGCTTCCAGAAAGAAGGCATTATCAAAGTAGACGCGAAGCTCATTACTGTTCTGGATTTTGCGGCTATGGATAAAAAGCTGCACTCTATGGACATTCCTACTCTTTGCGTGGATTAAGATCCCGTTGAAATATTGATCTGAAACAAGGTCTCTCCTGCTGTAAGTCTTATACTAAAGATGAAGGCAGTATTTATTGTCTTCATCAATAAGGAGAGACGCCATGATCACCTGCAAACGTATTCTCGCCGTCGTTCAGGCCGACAACCCTGAACAACCTGCCCTTTCAAGAGCCATCGAAATTGCCCGTAAAACCGGTGCAGAAGTACACGCACTGCTTGTTGTATACGACTTTTCTTATGACATGACAACAATGCTCACCCGCAGTGAGCGTGAAGCCATGCGTGATGCGGTAACCAAAGACCGCATTGCCTGGGCAGAAAAAAATCTGACCCGCTACGATGATTATGATGTAAAGGTTGCTGTTGAGTGGAGTGATAAACGTTACGAAGCCATTACCCGCTACACCATTAACCGTCAGGTTGACCTGGTCGTTAAAGCTACCCGCAAACACGATGATTTTGCATCAGTGCTCTTTACACCAACAGACTGGCACTTACTGAGAAAATGTCCGGCTCCGGTTTTACTTGTCAAAGCCCATGCCTGGCCTGAAAACGGTAATATTGTTGCGGCAGTCAATGTGGGTACAGAAGACAAAGAACATGCACAACTGAATGACAAGTTGACCGGTATCGCAAAGGATTATGCAGAGTTACTGAGCGGTCAGGTACATCTGGTTAATGCCTATCCTTCTGCCCCACTGAATATCGCCATTGAGATCCCCGATTTCAATCCTGAGACGTATCATAATGCTGTGCGCAATCATCATGTTCAGGAAATGGAAAACCACAGCGCTAAATTTGGGATCGGCGTAGCAAATTGCCATGTTGTCGAGGGATTACCCGATATAGCCATCCCGAAAGTGACTGAACAGCTGGATGCAGAACTCGTCGTCATCGGTACCGTGGGACGTACAGGCATATCAGCCGCCTTTTTGGGCAATACAGCAGAGCATGTTATTGATAACCTGAATTGCGATGTCCTGGCGGTTAAACCTGACGGGTTTACATCTCCGGTTAAGTAAATGCGCGATAACGGAATGCTGCTTGTGTAGCAGCATTCCGTCTGCTTTTGTATAATGGTACTTTTATTTTTCCAGCCAGTTCTGAAGTGCCATGAATCAAGTAACATCTACGCCATCTGACAACGCCAGTCACAGTGCGCAAAGTAAACAAAAATACAACTTTAACAAGTTGCAGAAAAGACTGCGCAGACATGTTGGCAAAGCCATCGAAGACTTCAATATGATTGAAGACGGCGACAAGGTCATGGTGTGCTTATCCGGCGGAAAATTATAATAAATAAATATTTTGTAAACCAACATCCCCCTCTTAAGCTCTTTCTAAATCATCATTAGAAGAAACTCTGACGGTTTATCCTATTATCCTTTGAATGTTTTAGTAAAGCTTGGTAACTTTTGAGTTACCCATTAACAATTATATATATTCTGTAAACCATGAAAGTAAGTGTTTACCCTGTTGGTTCAAGACGGTTTGTAGCTTTTGTTGATGAGAATGAGATCCCGATTTACCCGCTTGCAAATGCGTTCATCTATGATGTCTTTTTAAATGCGTCTTTTTCTACAAAACAGCGTATTGCTCAAGAACTAAAAATTGTGCTGGGATACTTCGAATCACATGGAATCGATTTGGAGAAAAGAATAGCTGCTGGAACGCTATTGTCTTCAACTGAAATCAGTAAATTCTTTGGCCAGATGATGTTAAGGAAAGATTCTTTTGAGCGAACGCAGAGGATATCTATAATTCCGAGCGTTCAAAGTAAAAATATCAGAAACGCTATCGCTGCATCGCTCCATGACAGTTGTAAAGTCTCTGTCGAGACTCGTTCTGGGCGAGTTAGAACGCTCAGAAAATACCTAGAATTTTTGTTCAGTCACTTTCATGGGGATCAGTTTCCCCCGCAAGGTCTCATCAATGCATTTGAAACGATGTGTTGCAAGTTAAAGGCTAAAGAGAGCTATACGAACACGAAGAGTTCAGCACAGCCAGTCGAATTAGTGGAAAGCGTCATTCCTAATGATATTTATCAGCAATTCCTACAAATTATAATTCCAAGCAATGTAAACAACCCATTCAAGTCTTCTAAGTTAAGAAATTATTTAATTCTTTCAATAATGGAACAGGCAGGTATTCGGCGAAGTGAAGTATGTAAGATAAAGATATCAGACTGTCAATTTCATGATGAGTACAACAAAATAAAAGTGTACTCCTCTCCTGATGATAAGAGCGACCCTCGTATCAATAGACCTGACAAGAAAACTGGAAGATCTCATATGTCTGGAATCAAACCAAGCTTAATGAAAGATATAGAGTTTTATATCAGCCATGTAAGAAATAAGTTTACTGCTTCCAAAAAGCATGATTTTCTCTTTGTTGCAGAAAAAAACAGTCACGGAACTGCTGGATTACCTATCACAAGAGAAATGGTTAACTACATGTTCTCCCGAGTCTCAACTTCGTTGAATTTCAAAATTCACCCTCACCTCTTAAGACATAAATGGAATGAACGATTAAGTGAAATAGCAAAGAAAAAAGGGTTAGATAGAGAATACACAGAAGACCTCAGAAGAAACGCGATGGGTCATGCGCCTGATTCGCAAATGGGGAGAGTTTATAATGACAAACATGAGCAACTGATTGCAATCGAACTAATGACAACACACCAGGAAAAGATTGATGGGTCAAAAGAATAAAAACCAGATTTCTTTTAATTCAGAGATAGATGTTGCAACTGAGTTCTATAGTCAATCTGGATTATTTGTTAAGACTAGTGACGATATGTGGGTACTCTCTTCTATCGGCAAAGGGAACACAGTTGATGTCGGATGGCTTAACTCATTTAAATTTAACCCAATATTAAGAGATACTTTAATTGATACGCTGATTCATTACGCAGAAACAAAAACTGCGGCCACCGTATCAACTCAGCGATTCGCTTTAATCGAAGCTTTTCCAAACGACAAAGTTAGTATTGACGAATTCAAGATTAAATGGAATGAACTCAAAAGCTCGACTAGAAAAACTCTCAAGGGGTTCATTAGCACGGCTGTAAAGAAACTTAATCACAAACACATGATGGAATATCACGAGATTACAAAGGAGTATAAACACAAACAAATTTTTAACGCTTTGCATCCAACCAAAGGACGCCTCACCGACTACGAATACGATTCTTTGCTTCACAATGTAAGAACATTGTGCGCTGAACTACCGACCACTCCACCAACGGACTTGTCCTTCTATCAACAAAGAAACAGCCCCAGAGGTCAAATAAAGAGGAGAGCATTTAGTTACTTTAAATCTGTTGTCGCGTATCGCCTCATGCTACAACTAGCAAGAAGACCCAGGCAGATAGCGATGCTGAAATGGAGTGATGTTTTGCCTGTAGGAACCTCTTTTCGTGATACTAATGTTGATGCAGAACCGACGTATATAGGTGTAAAGTCGCTTCACTTCAGGTGCTTTAAAATAAAACAAAACAAGAGTGATAATAGTTGGAGGGCTACACCTGAGCGGTGGACAATACCTATCAGTGAATCTTGCTCATTACTGATTTTAAACTTTCGAGCCATTTACCTAAAAGGATTATCTTTGCATCTTGAACAACTGGGAGTAAAAGGCCATGCTTCTGAAGCGTCACGCTTAATACTTCACTGCCCTATTATTCCATCACATGAGCTTTTCACGGCAGAGTTAACTGATGTAAAAGTTTATAACGCAATGAAGCAAGAAAACTCCAGCATTTTTCATCAATCCGAGAGCAACATCAAAAGCTACGAAGCCCAAATTGGAAAAGGCTTCTCGGAAAGGCATGGAACTGCGCAAGGCACAAACAATAGATTAAGACACACTTGGTTATGTAATGCGGCCATACAAGGGAGATCACTTTCCGATATCTCTAAAATTACGAATGTCACGATACCTAATGCCAGAGCATACTTACAGCTCGGGTTAAAGGAGAGGCAGTTTATTGATAAAAATTATGGAGCAAATGAATTGCTCAGGGAAGCATTTAATCCGGTTACTACATTAGAGCACACAGACTTATTGATTGAAGATGAGGTGGGTGTAGCTATAGGCGTGGAGAAAAGCGCACCAACCTGTCAAACCTGTCAACATAAAACGCGTTTGGTAAGACCGATACCTTGCTATGGTTGCTCAAATTTTAGACCACTTTTAGATGCGGATCATTCATTGATTCTCGAGCGTGCAGAGGCTAAACGTAATTTTATGCTTAGGTTTCAATCAAATGGTGTTAATTCAGGCGCTTTACATAGGATCGAGAAAGCCATAGCGTTCATAAAGCTTACGATAGCAGTATGTGATGAAACCAAACGTTATCGAAATGGCCTGTCGGAGACGTCGTGAAAGACTTAAACAAATATCTAATCAATCTGAATGTTTTTGTTAAAAGCTACCCTAAACAACTTCCTGTAAATGTTGAAGGAATCGATAGTAATACAGCGAGTTGGGAAGATCCGGTTTGGTATATTAAAGATATTCAAACTGGTGTACCGCACAGATACATATTTCTTAAAGCTGTGAAGGGCATCACTAGAATTGCGAAAGATAGCGCTATCAGAAAGCCTGCAGACATTGAATCTGAAATGCTCTGTCAACCATATGGATATCTCCTTAAAATCTACGCATTAGAAGTTCAACTATCCAGTATTGTCAACAACTCGAAACAGCTTAGAGTTACTAAAGCGGCTCAAATCCTTACAAAGGCTGAAGAGCTTGGAGGCATAAACAACATCCCACTAGCTTTTTGGAACGGCATAAATGGCTCCAATATTTTTTGGGATTTTTGCGCAAGGCATAGGCTACTTTCAGGAGCCCAGCGCCCTATCCACACAGATAGAGAAAGAGGAGCTGACGCTACTTTCACAAGAAGCCAGAAGCACTTAAAAATGACTTCAGAGTCAATGATTTATGCGCTTGGAGACATATTTACTAAAGTCTTTCATGATGTCGACAAGGACGGTAACCTTAACTCTGAGGGAGGTATAAACATACCTGATGCATTGACCATAACCGCCGCACTTCTGGGGCTGGCATCCCCTAACAGGCTAAATGGCGAAATACCACTTTTAGCAAATCAGCAGCTAAAAGTAATCCAGCCAAAAAATGGAAACGAAGTCTACTATCTTGATTGGCCAGGCAGCAAAGGGTATCAAGACAATCAAAACCACATATTAAAAGCGTTGGTACCTCAAGTTAAAAAAGCGATTAATTTTTTTTATAAATACTTGGCACCAGAAAGACACTTTATCCGCTACCTAAAAAACATGAATCAAACATGGGAATCCATTATGAATGGGTTTGTAGTTGAAAAAGAAAGAATGGAAAATCTGGATTTCCACCTTCCTCCAAACTTATTTACTGTAGCATACGCACTGGGTTTCTACCCAGTAACCTATGAAATTGAGATACTAAATAGTCGTGATGGAATTTGCCCAAATAATAGTGTAAAAGGCTGGTCCTGGGGCTTACCACGATATTGCAGCAAAAGAAAACGTCGTCTTAAAAGAGCAGATATGGTTACCCGTAAAAGCATTGGACGAGTCCGTCCTGATGATTTAGTGCTTAACTTAACAGGGCAATCTGGAAAGACACCATATTCTATTCAAAAGCTGTTAATGTGCGACATCTTCAACAAGAGCTTTTCCGAAAGACTCAATCTACCGTTAATTGCAACGGTCAAAGATGTGCAAGAATCTGTTGTTAGAATTATCAAAGAGATAATTCCAACCTTTCCTCTAAGTCACACAGATACTGAAACAGGATTAGATTTAGAAAGTGCGCTATTTTGTATATCTCCTGGTAAGCACAATTTTGGCTCTTCTAAAGGGATGGCAGGAAGTCCTCTTAGTATATTTTCACTCTCTAAAATAAAGACTTATTTTGTAACTCGTCTGAATCCCAGCAAAAAGCAACAGAACTGTAATCTATTTTACAAATATGGATTTGGATACCAGAAACTTAGGCTTCATTCATTAAGACATTTTGCGAATACTCAGGCAGAAAAAGGTGGTATTCCAATCAACGTTATTGCCACTTGGTCAGGTCGAAAGACCATCAATCAAACTCTTGAGTACATTCACACTTCAGACAAAGAAAAAGCAGACAGATTGGTAGCTACACTCGATTTAAATGACGCTAAAAAGGACATTAGGGTCATCACAACAGAAGAGTTGCAAACAAAACACATTTTGCCTGCCAGCTTGACTGAAACAGGTGTATGCGCCCAAGAATTGGCAGTTACTCCATGTAATTATATCAATGACTTTTTAAGTGGCTGTCTGGGGTGCGAGAGTGCGTGTTATGTATCTGGTGATGAGTCTGCCATTAATGTTTTAGAGCACGATCTGAGATTTCAGTTAGTTAGGCTCAATAGATTAAGGCAATCAAAAGAATCATTTGTTTCTCAAGCAAATAAAAACTGGTGGGTTAAGCACTCTCAAGGGGTTTCACTTCTTGAGCAACTGATTGTAATCCTTAAAGAGCATAGGCCTGGTCAACTGGTCAGCGTTTCGTCTGATAGGAGGTATTTTTTCATAACGGATCTAGATACAAAGCACGTCGAAGAAAAACGCTTAACTCTCCCTGCTGAAAAAGAGCTCCTTAAAGCCTTTGAAGTATATTCGGAAGATGTTGAATCAATACCAGACAGTATGAAGTCACTCGTTATCAAATTTGGCTTGGAAAATTAGCCCGTCAATACTTGCATCATCTCACGACCGGTAACTTCGTACGTAAAACGGACATGAGCTTGTTTCAAATCCAAAGTTAGCTACGAACGAAAAGCAGGCGTAAGCGATTGCGCAACTGACGAGTTCTTATTAACGAAACTGAATTCGAAGCTGTACGATTGGTTCAGTGTTTGGATATATCAGCGACAGCTTGGTCTTTCTTTGATGGAAGCGTTAGTTTGAAGACAACGGAATACAGGGAATTTACTAAAATGGGAAAGATTTCTCAGTTCTACTATTTGCTTTTAGCATTGTGAGCATGGCGGTAGTAACGCCGCTTGCGCCTTCCGTCAGTCTTGACGGACTTACTCTTAGTCAGAGTTCCAGTCTTTGCCTCTATTTTCCATTCCATGCGCAGCAATCTCGCTGCAGCCATAGCCTCTTCTTTCTCGTACTGCTTCGTAAATTTGCAGTGCCATTTGCTGAACAACTTAAGGCGTGCGTACCACTTATTGCTGTTGTCTTGCAGAAGTATAAAGTGTATCGACGTTGTCGTGTCTTGCTAGCTGCATGGCCATACATACTCGTTTGCAAAAAAATATATTGCACTTATTTCGCAGATATATGACTTAATAAAAAACTCCTCTTTTAATATAGGCTGGTAGGAAACTGAGGGATGAATAATCTCTCAGTTTTTTTTATGCGTATGAAAAATATATAGAAATTTTGATATGTTGAGGGAGATCCACATAAGTTCTCTAAAAAATATTGATACAATACAATAGCTTGCGTCACCATCCAAATATTTACTAGACTAAACCCTTGATTAATAAGTTTTATTTTGTGTCTAGTTGGATTTTTTCGCTGCTTTCTTCTACATCTACTGATGCAATCTAAACTTATATAATGATATAGTCACACCAAACGAAAACTATGTCAAATTTAAAAAATAATAAAATTGCAGCATTAAGAAAGGAAGCTAAAAAATGACAAAAAAAGAAGCTAAATTAGGTGGTTATCATGGATGATAAAGTCAGGAACGATAGTAGTGAAGACAGCAATGATGAGTTTGATCCTGTTAAAGCTGCAAAAATTGCTAAAGCTAAAGCTAAACTTCTACAAAACCTTGATTCAGGTAACTTTAAAGAGCTAATCACTAAGGTAGCTCATGTACTCAATATCTATCCAGACACCCGAAATAGCGACATCACACTAGCCCTGAAGTATTGGGAAACTTATCAATATACGATTTTCAATGGCGAATTTATTGGTAAAAGAGATCTGTTCAAGCTAGAACGACAAGTCAACATAACTAGAGCAAGAGCTAAAATTCAGAATGAATACAAACTCTTTATGGCAAAAGACGAAATTCGTTACCGAAGGAAGAAGAACGAAGAAACAATGGTAGATACAATGCGCTCTGATAGCGTTTCTGCTATAAAGCAAGTTCATGTTTTTTCTGATGAAAGCGGTAAAACACAAGATCATTTTGTCATCGGTTCCGTTTGGGTACTTCAAGCGAATCAACTTGCAATTTTCTCCCAAAAGCTAGATACATGGAAATCTGAAAATGGCTGGAAAGGGAAGGAGATCCACTTCAAAAAACTGAAAAGCGGTGACGTTAGTAGATTTAAAGATTTAATTGATTTGATCCACGATAATTCCAGCTATCTCGGCTTTAAATTCATAACTGTTAAAAACTCTGAAGTTAAAAGAAGCCAATCCGAAACCCTAATCAAGCTTCATGAATTATTGCTGCATAAGGGCATTGAGCATGAAGTTGTATCCAAACGAATCGCACCAAATACACATATTAAAATTACCTTAGATGATGAAAGTTCTCTTGATGCGGTTGCATTGGATGAATTAAAAGGAAGCGTTAAAACTAAGTTAGAGCACTCCGTAGCTAACGGTACACAGCTTGAAAGCATCACAACCGTTCCATCTCAGAAAAGTACGTTTGTTCAGATAGCAGACTTAATAGCTTCGGCAATCGGTAGAAAGCTTAATAACCCAGGTTCCACTGGAGATAAGGATGAAGTGGCTAACTATCTGATTCAACGTCTAGCACTTAATATTGAAAGTGAAGAGGTTTTATCCGATATGACAATCAGCTTTAATCTTAAAAAGTAAAAACCTTGTTAGCATATGAGATTACGAGGCTCATAGCTCAAGTCTGTTTGGACTTAGAAAGAATTCGCTGTGGGGGACTCAGCGTATTCCTAATTTTGAATCTTCGAAGAAAGACCGTTAGCCTAATATCCATATGAAACAAATTTATAAAATAACTTATTTAGCAACTAACAAGATCTATATCGGCAAGCTTGCATACGAAAGTTTTAGATATTTCGGTAGTCCATCAAAGTCTATAGTCGATGAAGATTTTCGAAAGCTTCCTGTGGAACAGCAGAAAGATTACACAGTAAGAAAGGAAATTCTGTGGGAGTCAAGCTCTTGCACAGATGCCGAACTTTCAGCAAAAGAAGTAGAATTTATTATTCATTATCAATCAAATAACCCTGATATCGGCTATAATCGCTGGCCTAAGTTTAAGGGTAAAAATCTTAAAGTGAATACATAATTTCGAACTGAAAGATAATGTCATGCTGTCGATTTCATACTTGCCAGATTAGATTGCAGTAATGAATTGGTGACGCTAAATTCTAAAATATCATGTATATCAAAAGGCTTATTGGCAAACCCAATTTTCTGAGCAGGTGTCGTTGGGGCTATATCTAAGCCCCTCTTGTTTCTTATAGATTTTTCGTCTGTTAAGATGAAATTGTTGAAAACTCTTACTATTTCGATAAGCATTGATACGTATTTAGGATTGTAAGATCCATACAAATTCCACTTTTCAAACTTTGTGTTTTCAGTGGATAGGTCATTCTCAACATTCGTTTTATCATTGTTGCTTGCTACAGACCTCAACGGTCTTTCAACCATGCTGATGAGCTATAGTCAAATCTGGTGTATGGGAGATCACGCGACACTCTGCTTTTGATCTTGTCCCACTCTTTCTCCGTCCTTGAATGGTATTCCTTTAATAACATCTGCCAGCAAGCGAAATCCTCTTAGGCGTCGCCATTTGTTCTGGGCAGTTGTCATCAATTTGTAAGTCATGGCTAACGTTGTTTTTCGACTGCCACAACTCTTTGACTTGGTTGTTCTCAAGCGCACCGAGGCAAATACCGATTCAATCGGATTCGTCGTGCGGATATGCTGCCAGTGCTCAGCTGGAAAGTCGTAAAACGCCAGCATGCTCATCTTGTCTTTTTTTAAGCATTCCATGGCTCTATAATACTTGCCTTCAAACCGCTTTAGCGTATTGTCGAACGCTTTATAGGCGGCGTCTCTGGTTTCCGCTTGCCAGATATCATGCAAGGCTTCCTTGACCTTCGGCTGCACCGCTTTAGGCACTTTATTCAATACGTTAGCTGTCTTGTGCACCCAGCAGCGCTGTGTGGCAGTTTCAGGCCATTTCTTTGCCAGCGCTTTCCAAAAGCCCAGCGCACCATCACCGATTGCCAACTTTGGCGGTATTGTCACCCCCTGAGCTTCAAGCTGCGATAGCACCTCCAACCAGCTTGCTTCTGACTCGCGATACCCATCGATAACGGCTAATACTTCCTTACGCCCTGTCTCATCTGAGCCGATGATGACTAACAAACAAAGCTTGTCATCCAGGCGCACGTTGCTATAAACGCCATCGGCCCAGATGTACACATAACGGCGTTTGCTCAAGTCCCTTTGTCGCCAGACATCGTAATCCTGCTCCCACTGCTGCTTGAGGCGACTGACCGTATTCGCTGATAGCCCTTTGGCATCTTCACCTAAGAGCGATTCCAATGCGGGCTGCATCTGGCCTGTGGAAATCCCCCGCAAATACAGCCACGGAATAAACTCTTCAATCGCCTTGGTTCGCTTCAAATAGGGCGGCACCAGCGCACTATTAAACTTAATTCCTTGCCCAGAGCGATCACGCACTTTAGGCACTTTTACCGGAATATCACCTAGACCGGTTTGTATCATTCTCTCAGGTAAATGCCCATTGCGTGCCACGGCTTTTTTACCGTCAACCTCAAGCGCCGAATACTGCGCCAACAGTTCATTGACTTCGGCTTCAACAGCTTTGGCGAGAAGCTCTCTGGCACCTCGCTGCAAGACCTCCTGTAACGGATCTTCTGCTGGCTTATTAAGTTGAATAATTTTACTATCTGACATGCGGTGTACCTCTGTTTGGTTGCTGATCTGGCGAGATCAATCAACAGGGTATCACCGCAACCTTTTTAACTCATACACCAGAAATCATCATAGCTCAGCAAAACGTAACCACGAATATAGCCCCTGGTACAATTTCTATTAATGGTGCGTTTATAGATGCTGCTCTTATACCAAAATCACCATTTCTCTTATATTAAACAAAGCTTCTACCGAGGACGGCTAGCGCCAAAAAACTACTAATTAAAATAAGCGAAACCATATCTATCCTTATCGTACATGACGTTAAGAATATGATTGTAAAGTCTATACTTAATAAAGAGTCAATAGGTACCTAAAAATCGTTCAGGTAAAACTTGGGCATTTACGAATAAATGCCCAAGAACACTACTGATCCCCTTTACTATGCACGAGTCGATAGAGTACAGGCAGCACTACCAGTGTTAGCAAGGTTGACGATATTATCCCGCCGATGACCACCGTGGCCAAAGGCCGTTGCACCTCTGCACCTATGCCCGTATTGAGCGCCATGGGCACAAACCCTAAGCTTGCCACTAATGCCGTCATTAGCACTGGACGTAATCGAATCAGTGCTCCTTCAACAATGCTATTCACTAATTCTCCGGTTTCTAGCAAACGTTGCTTTATAAAGGACAGCATTACCAATCCGTTTAGCACGGCAATTCCCGATAATGCGATAAACCCTACCGATGCGGATATGGATAAAGGCATATCCCTTAACCAAAGAGACATTACACCGCCTGTTAATGCCAAAGGGATACCTGTGAAGATAATTAACGCATCGCGTATAGAGCCAAACGCAATCACCAGCATAGTCAATATCACAAACAACGTAACGGGTACCACAATAGTCAATCGTTGACTCGCACTCTCGAGCTGCTCAAAGGTTCCACCATAGTCGAGCCAATAACCAGCAGGTAAATCTACTTCATCATTGATTCTCGCCTGAGCTTCTTCAACAAAAGTGCCAATATCTCTGTCACGCACATTTGCTGTGACAACAATACTACGTTTGCCATTTTCCCGGCTTATTTGGCTAGGTACTTCTTTAAATGCCAGTGTGGCTAATTCGCTTATCGGTACATGCTCACCAGAGGGCGTGACGATGGGAACGCTCTCAAGCTGAGTGAGTTCATTTCGAATGTCGTCGCCATATCGCACGACAATCTCAAAGCGTCTGTCGCCTTCAAAAATCATTCCAGCGGTTTCTCCACCTGTCGCAGCATTGAGCCATAACTGCAAGTCGGCTATATCCAAACCAAAGCGTGCCAATTGATCAGGCTTTGGTGTGACGGTGAAGATTGGAATGCCTTCTACCTGCTCAAGCCTCGCGTCATCAGCTCCTTCAATCGTTGAAATAACGGTCAAAATGTCAGAAGCAGATGCAAAGAGCGTATCTAAGTCATCCCCAAATAGCTTTATCCCCAAATCTGCCCTTACGCCACTAATCAATTCGTTAAAACGCATTTGTATAGGTTGCGTAAATTCATAATTATTGCCGGGCAAAGTAAACAAGTCCTCTTCAAACGTTTCCACTAACTCAGCTTTTGTCATTGATGGATCGGGCCATTGTTCCCTAGGCTTCAAAATAACAAACGTATCAGTAATGTTGGGCGGCATAGGATCGGTAGCGACCTCACCCGTACCCGTGCGACCGAATACCGTCTGAACTTGCTCATACTGCATAAGTTTCGCTTCAAGTGCTTTTTGCATTTCAACCGCTTGTTCTACCCCTGTCCCAGGGATGCGTATCGCCTGTACTAAGATATCACCTTCATTGAGCTGAGGAATAAACTCCGAGCCTAATTTGCTGCCCATCCATAGACTGCCGATAACCAAAGCACTCGCACCTACTACTACTAGCCATCTAAAACGCAGCGCGCCCATTAAAATAGAACGATACACTGCCTTTGCACCAATAATAATTGGGTTTTCTTTTTCGCTAATTTTACCTCTCATGAAAATCGCTATCGCCGCAGGCACTACGGTAAAACAAAATACCATTGCGGCAAGCAAAGCCATTATCACGGTCGCTGCCATGGGGTGGAACATTTTACCTTCGACGCCAGTGAGCGTGAACAAGGGGATATAAACAATGGTAATGATCAATACACCAAACAAACTGGGACGTATGACTTCATTAGTGGCTTCATATACAACATTCAGTCTTTCTTTGAGCGGTAGAGTTGCGCCGTTTTGCTTCTGGGATTCGGATAATCGCCTGATACAGTTTTCAACAATGATAACTGCGCCATCGACAATCAAGCCAAAATCCAGTGCGCCTAAACTCATTAAGTTAGCAGACACATCGGTTTTGACCATACCCGATATCGTGGCAAGCATTGCCAGGGGTATTACAGCGGCTGTAATAAGTGCAGCTCGCACATTCCTAAGCAAAACGAATAGCACAACGATGACAAGTAAAGCGCCCTCGACGAGGTTTTTCTGTACTGTGTCGATGGTTTTGTCAACGAGGCTTGTTCTATCGTAAACCGCTTCAAGGATAACGCCCTCGGGTAAGCTTGTTTTAATGGTTTCGAGCTTACTGTCCACAGCTTTGGCGATCGTACGAGAGTTTTCTCCCACTAACATCATTGTCGTGCCAATCACTGTTTCTTGGCCATTTAACGTGCCGGCTCCAGAGCGCAGCTCTTTACCGAGGTTGATTTGGGCGATGTCTTGAATTTTTACCGGTACGCCATCAATGATCTTAACAACCACTTGGCCGATATCGTCGATGCCCCTCAGTTGGGCTTCCGATCTGATCAGTACTTGTTGCCCATTTTGTTCTACAAAACCAGCGCCTTGATTCGCATTGTTGCGTTCTAGCGCACTGAGAAGGTCACCTGCACTTATCCCAAAGTTTATCATTGCGACTGGATTAGGATTCACATGATATTGCTTTTCAAATCCGCCTATCGCATAAACCTCGGTCACCCCCTCAACACGCGACAATTGGGGCTTAACTATCCAATCATGGATCTCCCTTAATGCCATAGCATCATAGGGTTGACCGTTGTCCTGTCGCGCCTGAGGCTCAGCACTTAACGAGTACATGTAAATTTCACCCAAGCCTGTGGCGATAGGGCCCATTTCAGGGGTTAACCCTGTTGGCAATTGCGCCGCGATGGCGGTGAGACGCTCGTTGACGAGATTTCGTGCGAAATATAAATCGGTGCCCTCTTTAAACACGACTGTGACTTGCGACAAGCCATAGCGTGATATCGAGCGGGTATACGATAAATTAGGCAAACCGGCCAGCGAGGTTTCAACTATAAACGTTATGCGTTGCTCAGTCTCCAAAGGCGAGTAACCTGGGGCTGCGGTATTTATCTGCACTTGCACGTTGGTGATATCAGGCACAGCATCAATCGGCAGTTGTTTGTAACTGTACATACCAAAAAAGGCGACAAACAAGGCGAACAACATCATGACACCACGGCGCTCAATGGATAGACGGAGTATTGGTGCAATCATGCTCTCACCTCACCGTTTTTATGGACTTGGCTTTGCTTTTGACAATAAATGCGCAGGTAATTAGTCATCATCGCCCGCCTCCATTTTTAATAAATCAGCTTTTAGTAGATAGCTATTTTCTACAACGACTTGCTGGCCTATTTGAACGCCCTTCACAATCTCTACTAAACGGTTGTCCGTGTTCCCAAGTTTTACTTGGCGGGGGTAAAATCGTTCCCCTTCTTTGACAAAAACAATGGTTTGCCCATCTAACTCTTGTATTGAACTTTTGGGGAGTGCCAGATTGACTTCTTGGAAACCAATCTGAATATAACCCTCTACCATAGCGCCTAAAGGCCAATAACCACTGCCATTATTAACGTTCACAAACGCGATAGAATAGGGTTTGTCATCCGGTGAGGACGTAATGTGGCTTATACTTGATTGTTGCTGCAATTCCTCAAGCCTTAAAGTGACTTCCATATCAGCGGCAATATGAGTACGTTGTTTGGGGAAAATAGCCAATTGAGCAATTGCGCGAGAGTAATTAGCAACAGAAAGCAGCACTTGACCGTTGGTGAGCTCACCATCATTGGCGTGTCTAGCTATGATTTTTCCAGACATCGGTGAGGTGATTGAGTATTGATTTAAACTCTCGTTTGACTCAATGATTGCCAGTGTGTCACCTTTTTCTACTTTATCTCCAATATTCACCATGATACGTTTTACAACACCGTCGAAGCGGGCACGAATATGACTCAGTGACGCAGGATCATGAACTATCCGCCCAAATGTTCTGGTTGTGAGCGATAATGATCCTGACGCGGCTGAAGCAGTCACGATATCGTGTTCAAGCATCCGTTCTTGAGATAACACTACGTACTCGGGTCTTTCTTCGGCTTCCTCATCGTCATCATCAGCCAGGGCGACAGTAGCAAACAGTAAAGTAAGTAGCATGGCTAACACGCCAAGCAAATCACGTGCGCTAGTGAGTAATGTAAATTGTGATGTATTCATTATTTTTTCTCTAGTAATTCTGATGATTGAGCAGACGTCGAGGGAGAGTCAGAAAACACGGGAATTCCCGTAAGTGCCTCTAGATCTGCGCTTCGAAGGTGGACTAAGCCTGCGGCTTTTATCAGTGTTCGTTGCATATCTATGAGTTGCTGTTGCGTTGTCACCCACTCTATATAGTTGTAGCGACCACTTTCATAGCCATCCCGCGCCAATTTCAATGCAGATTCCAATGTGGGAACGACATTGTCTTGAAGGGTCGTAACAGTGAGCAAGGCTTGGTCTTTTGCGCTAATGACTTGATTTAATTGGCGAGTGAGTTCACGAATTTTCGCTTGTTTTTGATAGTCGATACTGTCAAGCAATGCGCGCTGTTGTTCGTATTCTCCTAGATTCCGCTGCTTGGTATTTAACGGCACCGAAATACTGGCGACTAACGCTGTGTCATTAATTCCCTGCATTCTTCGGATACCGGCTTCCCACGCAATGTCGAACTGCTGACTGGCCTGAACCACTCTCAATCTGGCCTCTTGTACCCGATAGTTATCAGCATAAAGCAGAACGTGTGGATTGCTTTGAAGCTGTGAAAGCATATGTTCAAGTGATAGTGAATTTGGAAACGATAACAGTGTCCCTTCAACTTCCGCAAACGCAGCGTTAGTGTCACCCCACATGATGGCCAGGTCGCGTTTATACTCATTGAGTTTTTGTTCACTTATCAATAACGACAAACGCGCCTGCGACAACGCTGACTCTGCACGTTTTTTCTCAAGTGGTGAAGAAGCCCCCGCTTCAACCCGTGTAGAGACTGTCTGAAGCATTGTGCGAGCCAGCATTTCAGCTCGTTGCTCAGTCTTGTGCAACGCTTGTTGGACAATGACATTGATATATCGTCGAGTTGTTTCACCCAAGATGTCCAGCGTACGAATGCGCCGTTGTGTAAGCAGTTGTGCTTTTTTTGAACTCACCACATTCATTCGGCCGCTGACTTTATCTCCAAGCTCGATGACCGACGATAAGGTCAGTGTCAATTCGGCATCTTTGATACCAGACACTTCGCCTGTTCCCAACACATTTTCAACTTCAACCCCAACAGACATTTCAGGTCGTAAGCTGGCCATTTTTGATTCACCATCCAAAGCCGAAGATTTAAATTCGAACACAACTAAATCTGGGTTGTTTGATAATGTGCGTTTGAGCGCATTTTCAAGCGTGATTGAAGACTTTTGCGCATTGGCAGATTGAACAGATATGCTCATGGTTACCAGTGCAGCAGATATCAATTTCAGATACGCTGAGCTAGCTTTTTTTATGCCCAATGGGCGTGAAGAACTCATAAAAGAACCTTTTGTTCATAAGATAACGACATACATGGAAAGCACCCATGCAAACATATAGGAGGGAATGGATTAATGTTGAGGTGGGCGCAAAAGGCCTTCGACTAGGCCGTCAGTGACGTTGCGGGAATAACTGTATTGATTGGTATATAACGGTTTAGATACGTCATTTATTGGGTGTTGTGCCAGAAACTTAATCTGTCCACATTGACACAGCACACAATGGAAACACTTAGACTCTTCACTCGACGTATTATCACCAGCATTTACATTTTTTTCGGGAACATCATAAGTGCCTATCGACTTTGATTGTTCAGGGACTGACGATACCTCCGCAGGGTAGTCATCGCATTGAGCGGCGAACGAAAAGCCCGATTGACACATGAGCAAAGTAATAAGTAGCCATGCCAACCTACGCAGTTTTGATGTGCAATTAAAAATTGGCATTTTCTTATCAACTTTGCGCATTAAGCGCTCGCTGTCTTTCATTTCCAGCATCTTCGAGGATCATTTTTGCCCCGCGCAACACAACGCACGAAACTATCACACCGATAACCAGATCAGGCCATCGAGAATCGAGCCAAAACACCAAAACGCCAGCAGAGATAACACCTAAGTTGGCAATCACATCGTTGGCTGAAAATATCCAGCTTGCCCGCATATGCACTTCTTCATTTCTTTGTTTGCGTATGATCACAAGACAAATGACATTAGCAACCAGTGCAACTGCCCCCATAGCCATCATTTGTCCCGATACAGGTTCGCTACCGTAAATTGACCGTCTTACAATATCAATGATAATCAACACACCCAGTGCCATCTGAAAAAAGCCGCTAATTCTAGCCGCATTGGCTTTGTGCAATAGCGATTTACCAATAGCATAAAGGGCAACACCATAGACAACTGCGTCGGCGAGCATATCAAGTGAATCGGCTATTAATGCGGTTGAATCAGCAAGCAACCCGATCCCCATTTCTATAACAAACATTGTCGCGTTTATTCCCAAAAGCCAATACAAAACCTGTCGTTGAGACTGGTCTTTTATTTCAACTTCGCACCCACATCCGCTCATTAGAAACACACTCTTTACTGATGAATAGTATGAGTATAAAGTCTATACTTGGTATAGAGTCAACGGTTAGGAGAAAAAAATGAAAATTGGTGATGTCGCAAAAACGACAGGTTGTAGTATTCAGACCATTCGTTTTTATGAAAAGAAGGGGCTCTTGCCTGAGCTTAAGCGCTCAAGTGGAAATTATCGTGTCTACGACAAGGGGACTATTGAACAACTCCTGTTTATCAAACAGTGTCGTTCATTAGATATGTCTATCATGGAAGTAAAAACGCTAATGGACAGTCGTTCGAGGCCAGATCAGAGCTGTTCAAATATCAATACGTTAATAGCTAAGCATTTATCAGACGTCATTATTCGCATTGAAGAGCTAAACGCATTAAAGTCATCACTCGAAAATATGGCGTCATCGTGTGACCAAGACAAAACCATTAGGGACTGTGGTATTTTAAATTATTTACACACTTAAAATTGTAAGAAGAACACAATTTCACTGTGCGCGCTCACCTTAACTTGTATCTATCGGCTAACATTCGTCATTTGTGTAGATTTATAAGGCAAAAATCAATAGCCTGAACTTTTGATACTGAGTCAGCCATGCATATTCATTTGTGGCCCTACAAAGCGATTTACATCGGAATCAGTCCTGATAATGATGTTCATGCACATCATGCTGTCCAAATTTGCATTGGTTTAGACAAAGACATCTCGGTTCAAGATTACAAGGCACAAAGTATTCACACCGGACAATGTATTGTGATTTTCGAAGATGTCCCTCACAAGGTTTTGGCACAGGACAATCAGATTGTAGTCATCTATTTAGAGCCTGAAGATAGGCAAAACCAACAATTTCTCAAAGCCTTACGTCAAGCCAGGAGTGATGGAATTAATACTCTGCCGCTTACTAGCAAAGAATTGGGATCCATTTCTCAGCATCTATTTGAGGTCCGGCCGGTAAAAGCGTTGGATTTAGCCACTTTGAGCATAAGCGGCTGATATTATTCAACATTATGGCGCCTTGCCTAACCGGCCGTTGGCTGTATAACGATGATGGTAACCCCTACCAATGCGACCAAAGCCCCCGCGATGTCCCAACGGGTGAGCGCCACTCCGTCAACAATACGCAACCAGAGGAGAGCAACGCCCAGATATATGCCCGCATAGGCAGCATAAGTGCGACCTGCCGCCGTTGGGTGAAGCGTCAACAGCCACGCAAATAACGCCAGCGAAAGCGCAGCAGGAATTAACAACCATACCGACTTGTTCTGTTTCAGTACCAGCCACGGCAGATAACAACCTACAATTTCGGCAACCGCAGTAATTACAAATATTGTGAAAATTGACAGCAGATTCATTGGCAAAAGATCCTTGATGTGAAGAAGCACAGAAGCTTCAAGTGGAAGAACCGACAAATTTGATGAGCTACGACGATTCCACCATTAAGCTGCCGGGCGCTCAAAATACATCCATCCGGCTACAGCGAACTTTGGAGCTGTTTAAATTGACCTTGGATCACGGCTTTTTCCTGAAGAATGACTTTATTCTCGTCGATCAGAAGCGCCGCTTTATCCTGGGTGGTTTTCAATTCGGTTTTTGTGGTCTCCAGTGTTTGGGATAAGACGGCCACTTGCTTATCAACATCAGCTTTCTGAGTGGTGAGCACGGCCATGTTTTGCGCCAAATGATCATTTTGATGCTGGTATTCCCGGCACTTTGCCACGGCTTCTTCAAGCTCGTGTTTCAGGTTCTGGACATCTTCTATCTTTCCCTTCACGTCGCTATTTAGCGCCCCATTGGCCCGTTTTAATTCATCGGCATGTCGTTGTAACTGCACATTGGCGTCAAACAGCTCTGACGCTCTCGACTCAGCCTGGGCGAGCCGGTGTTGCAGATCCTGGATCTGATCGTTCAGCCCCTGGTTAACTGAACGGAATTGTTCGCGCTCCTGCTGGCGGTCTTCGGCAGTACGCTGCTGGTAATGTTCGAAATGATCGCGGATATCCTTATTTTCTTGTTTGAGTTCCGCAACGCTCTCCTTCAATTCAACAATCCGTGCAGCAGCTTCGTCCCGCTGGGACTCGGCCTTGGCCAGGCTGACACGCGCGTCTTCCAGGGACCGACTTTGCTCGCTTTTTTCTTTGCTCAGCCGTTCGGTCTGGTTCTCCAGGTCCCGTTGTCGGGCAGTTAGTTGCGCCATGGTGTTGTCGGCATGGGTCAACTCTTTGCGGAGTTCTTCCTTTAAAGTCTCGAATTCCTGGCGAGCTTGTTCGATACGGTGGTCGGCCATCTGCTGTACCCGCTCATGCAGGGACTTTACCACCTCGACGAGGTCGTTCGGCAGCCCACTGACATCGGCCGCCTCCCCATTGTCTGACCGCCAACGCTTGAGCAATGGCGCGATGGTGCTTTTGCTGCCGGTGCCCAGGTGTTCGCGCACCCGATCCACCGTGGGTTCCTGGCCTTGCGTTTTAATGGCTTCAGCGGCTTTAGCGATATCGTGATAAGTGACTCCGGCACGGGCCATGGTGATTCCTCTCGGATTATTTAGTAACATATTACATAACACGTAATATAACATTATATTGGTTCGTTTCAAGATCGCTTGAATTCATGATACTAACCACTGATAATCATCCTTATCGTGGGCTAGTTGATCTTGACGTAAATTTTCGACTTGTAACGCCGGTACATAGCCGCCTTTTGAGCGACATCGAAGGAAATCCTATTCATGAACAACAAACCGCCAATACAGGCTAGCAACTTGTCGTTACGTAATAAGGATGCGACCCTGGTTGAACGCCAGGGGCCCGAACCACTACGGCAATACCTCCAGGCAGCGACATCCGACAACACACGTAAAGCCTACCGTTCGGCCATTCGACAATTTGAAAAATGGGGTGGTCGCCTGCCCTCGGATCGGGATACTGTCGTGCGTTACCTGCTGGCCAGAGCCGAATCGCTTAATCCCCGAACCCTGGATCTGCACCTGACCGCTATTAGCCAATGGCACCATTATCAAGGGCTCATCGATCCAGTAAGTGATCCGTTGGTCCGCAAAACCATGGAAGGCGTTCGTCGTACCCATGGCCAACCCAAGCGCAAAGCCAAGGCATTGCGCTTGGAGCACGTCGCCCAAATGGTGAATCATTTGCGGCAACTACCAACCACCAAAAAGAAACTGAGGGATATCGCGCTGGTGTTGACCGGCTTTTTCGGTGCCTTTCGCCGTAGCGAATTGGTGGCCATTCGCTACGGTGATCTGGTGTGGGAACCTGAAGGACTTCTCATCCGGCTGTCTAGTTCCAAGACCGATCAACAAGCCTCCGGCTTAGTGCGAGCATTACCTTTCGGTGCACCAGACTGCTGTCCTGCTACGGCCATGAAAAACTGGATAGAACTGGGTGGCATTAATGAAGGTCCGGTTTTTCGCCCCATTAACCGGTGGGATAAGATTCAGCCTAAAGCGTTGAATCCCAGTGCCATTAATGAATTACTCAAGACTTTGGGTAACGCCTGCCAGTTCGATTTTGTACCGGAATTGAGCAGCCATAGCTTCCGGCGCGGCCTCTCTACATCGGCAGCCCGAGAACGAGTTGATTTTGAGTTGATTAAAAAGCAAGGCGGATGGAAGAGCGATGCCACCGTCTGGGAGTACATTGAAGAAGGACAGCAGCTCTCCAATAACGCTACCCATATATTGATGGAGAAAATGGCGGTTCTTATAGATACCGTTCGGGTAAAAGAGATATGAACATGACAAGAACTATCAGTAAAGTTGCCAAAGAACTGGCTATCAATATAGAAACCGTTCGCTTCTATGAGCGTCGTGGATTAATAGAGCAACCGCCAAAACCCGAGTTGGGCTACCGCCATTATCCCGATGAAACGGTTAATCGCATCCGGTTCATTAAGCGGGCGCAAGAATTGGGGTTTACCCTGGAAGAGATCGCCAACCTGCTAAGCTTGAATGACCGCCCATGTGCTCAGGTGCAGGAGCTGGCCGAGTATAAACTCAGCGCCGTCATGGAAAAAATTGCCGATCTGAAGCGGCTCGAAAGCGCACTCAAGGCATTATTGACGCAATGTCAGAGTAATAACGATGACTCACATTGTCCCATTATCGACTCCCTGCAACCTTAATTAGTTTTACACGGGCATCACAAAAACGTTTGACTCCGTACATCGGTACGGAGATTACACTTGCTCCATACACTGAAATCAGAGGAGTAAGTCGTGTCACAGAAAGAATCCAATCTACCTATTATTGGCGGCGTTATCGCGGCTGTTGGCGCTGGCCTGTGCTGCGCTGGTCCTTTCGTGTTGTTGCTGCTAGGCGTGAGTGGCTCCTGGATTGGTAATTTAACCTTGTTAGAACCTTATCGTCCCATTTTTATCCTGCTGGTTTTAGCCTTATTTGGCTTCGCAGGCTGGAAGGTCTATCGCCCCGTTGAGGACTGTGAGCCAGGCACCGCCTGTGCAGTTCCTCAAGTGCGAAAACGCCGGCAGGTGATCTTTTGGTTAACGGCACTGACTGCGTTGGTGCTAGTCACCAGCAATTATTGGATTGTCTGGTTTGCCTGAATACTTTCTTACCGCTCACTTTTATTAATGACTTAATACGTTACTGGAGAAAATGATGAAGAAAATTGCCTTGTTGTCTTTGCTAGCCTTGACCAGCCTGACCGCTTTTGCTGCGCCGAAAACAGTTACTTTGGAAGTTCCAACCATGAACTGTGTGACCTGCCCCTTTACGGTCAAAAATGCCTTAAAAAATGTTGAGGGTGTGAGTAAAGCTGAAGTCACCTTTGAAACCAAATTGGCAGTTGTCACATTCGACGACGAAAAAACCACAGTAAAAGCACTGACCGAAGCCACCACTAATGCGGGTTATCCATCAACGCTCAAGGAGTAAAGCATGGAAATGCTAATACAGTTACTGACCCGTTTCGGCGATAAGATTAGCTCATTGGGCGCGCTGGTTTCTGCTATGGGATGCGCCATGTGTTTCCCGGCCATCGCCAGCCTGGGCGCTGCGGTCGGGTTGGGTTTTCTCAGCCAATGGGAAGGTTTGTTTGTTAATACCCTGTTACCGTTGTTTGCCTGGATTGCCCTGGTACTCAACGGACTTGGCTGGTTCAGCCACCGGCAATGGCACCGTAGTGCGCTGGGTGTGGTCGGCCCCATTTTATTGCTGTTATCGCTCTATCCGTTTTTCCAATACGGCTGGAGCAGCTATGTCACCTATTCAGCGTTAGGCCTGATGGTTGCCGTATCGCTTTGGGATATTTTTTCACCCGCGAATAAACGCTGTGATGATGACAGCTGTGCTGTTTAACACGACGCAATGCCTGACTACTATTTGAGGAAAACGAATGATCTTACTATCGATAGAAGGGATGACCTGTCCAAGTTGCGTCGCTCACGTTAAAGAAGCGCTCGATGCGATCGAAGGCGTGAATAAGGTTGAAATATCTTATGAAAACGCCAGCGCAACGATCACCACAAACGGTGGGGTCAGCGTAACCGATCTCATTGGAGCGATTGAAGCCCTGGGTTATACCGCAAAAGAAAACCCCTTAGCGGAAAACACAGCACCGAACGCCTACTGTGACAACGAAAATACCAGCAACACAGAAAGCAACCGAACTCAACATGTGGCGATTATCGGTACGGGTTCCGGCGCTTTTGCCTGTGCTATCAAAGCCGCTGAAGGTGGTGCCAAGGTCACTCTTATTGAGGGAGCCGATGTGATTGGCGGCTGTTGCGTGAATGTCGGCTGCGTACCCTCAAAAATTTTGATCCGCGCCGCTCAATTGGCACAGCAGCAACGCAATAATCCCTTTGCCGGACTGGAAAATCATGCGCCCCAACTGAGTCGAGCCTTGTTGGCTCAGCAGCAGACCGCTCGAGTCGAAGAGCTGCGCGCTGCAAAGTATCAGAATATTCTAGAGACAAATCCTGCGCTTAGTTTACTTAAAGGTTGGGCGCAATTTAAAAATGCAAACACCCTGATAGTCAGAAAAAATGATGGCACTGAGCAGGAAATCTTTGCTGATAAAATCCTGATCGCCACTGGCTCCACGCCAACCATTCCTCCCATCGAGGGGCTGGCCGAAACGCCTTACTGGACCTCTACCGAAGCGCTGTTTGCCGAGGAATTGCCGCAGCACCTGGTGGTGATTGGTTCATCGGTCGTGGCGCTAGAAATTGCCCAGGCTTACCGACGATTGGGCAGTGAAGTCACCGTGTTGGCAAGACACTCACTACTTTACAGTGAAGACCCCATAATCGGTGAAAAACTGGCAGGCTGTTTTGAAAAAGAAGGCATTCGAGTTTTAAACAACACGCAAGCCACCCAAGTGACCCACGATGGAAATCAATTCACCCTGAACACTAATGCAGGCGAGCTCAGTTGTGATCGTTTGCTGGTAAGCACCGGGCGACACGCCAATACCAGCCAACTCAATCTGGACGCGGTGGGTGTCACCACCAACAAAAAGGGCGAAATCGTTGTTAACGAACGCATGGAAACCAATGTTGCTGGTATTTACGCTGCCGGTGACTGCTCTAACATGCCGCAATTTGTCTATGTCGCCGCGGCCGCCGGTAGCCGTGCTGGTATCAATATGACGGGCGGCGACGCCAAACTGGATCTGTCCACCATGCCCGCCGTGATCTTTACCGATCCACAGGTGGCTACCGTCGGACTGACCGAGGAGCAAGCCAGGGCTCAGGATATTGAGACCGACAGCCGCGTACTGGGTATGGAAAATGTCCCACGTGCGTTAGCCAACTTTGAAACCGACGGTTTTATCAAACTGGTCACAGAGAAGGAAACGGGGTTGTTGCTAGGCGCGCAGATCCTGGCTCACGAAGGCGGCGAACTGATCCAGAGTGCGGCTTTAGCCATCCGCAACCGTATGACGGTGACGGAATTAGCCGACCAGCTTTTCCCTTACCTCACCATGGTGGAAGGTTTGAAGCTCTGCGCGCAAACCTTTAACAAGGAT
This sequence comes from Alteromonas sp. NFXS44, assembly GCF_040148705.1. Taxonomy (NCBI): domain Bacteria; kingdom Pseudomonadati; phylum Pseudomonadota; class Gammaproteobacteria; order Alteromonadales; family Alteromonadaceae; genus Alteromonas; species Alteromonas sp. NFXS44. The sequence continues at coordinate 120,808 of NZ_JAGDEA010000007.1, forward strand.
GTCAAAGAACTGTCCTGTTGTGCAGGATAAGAGAGGGCAGTATGGGAACGGCACCCGCCACGCATTCACTGACAGCCCCAACGGTCAATGCGTTGGCGGATGGATTGAACAAGGGTGAATTCGTTCCTTTTTACCAGCCTCTATGGGATGTTCAACACCAATGCTGGGAAGGCGCTGAAACGCTCATTCGCTGGCAACATCCAACTGAAGGATTGATCCAGTCAGACACCTTTATTCCCGTTGCCGAACAAAGCGGATTAATTCTGGAACTGGGCGCGTTTGTCTTACGGGCGGCCTGTCAACAGATGATGCATTGGCGTCAACGCGGTTTACCCGAGGGTATCATCGCGGTCAACGTCTCTGCCTTACAAATCCACCAACCTGACTTTGTCGAAGACCTTGCCAGGATATTGCGTGATACGGGACTGCCTGCTCCGGCATTGGAACTGGAATTAACCGAAACACTGGCCCTGGAGGATACGCCAATCCTGATCGAAAACCTGCATCGCTGCCAGGCGCTGGGCATTCGCCTGTCCATCGACGATTTTGGTACCGGGAGTTCGTCGCTGGCACGCTTGCAATGCTGCCCAGTGACCCGCCTAAAAATCGACAAAACCTTTGTCACGCATATGACAACCGAGCCAAAGGATCGCGCCATTACCGAAAGCGTCATCACCCTTGGCCATAACCTGAATTTATCCATCGTCGCGGAAGGGGTTGAGACGGCCACTCAACAACAACTTTTAGAGAAGCTTGGCTGTGATGTATTACAGGGCTATCGGCTGGCGCGGCCAGCCGATGCCGAAACGACTGAAGCGTTGTGGCCAGGCCGCAGTGTTTGAAACGAACGGAGACAAACCCATGTCAAAAGCCGCCGTGTCAAAAGATGTGTCACGATACTTTGAGGTGATCCCCGACTTTGCGGCATTCATGGATGCCGATGGGCAGGCACTCGAATTTCCCCTGACGATCTCGCAACTGGCGAAAGCCGCGCAAACCACAGTGCATACCGTCAGGAATTACGTCTTGGAAAATTTGGTACTTTGCCCAGAGCATTCCGCGGGTGGTTTCGGTTTATACAATCAATGCGCTTTAAACCGGCTGCGCTTCATTCGCGCAGCGCGTGCGGCGGGCCTGCTGATCCTGGATATAAAACCCTTGCTCTACGCCATCAACGAAGGCGACCAGCAAGCCTGTGAAGCCGCCATTCGCGAACTGCAAACCAAAATTGATGAACGCCAGGCTTACTTGCAGGCATTGGATTCACAGCTGTCGGAGCTGCGCCAACTGGCCTGATCGCCATAACAAAGGAGTATACGATGTCAGAAAAATGTGAAACCGGCCCCCACGACTGGGTAGCCAATAAAGGCCGATTTATTCTCACCTGGGTATTGCCAGCGATACTCATAGTGATTACCGGCATGATGCAACTTGCACCGTGGATGACCGGCAGTATCTGGGCGATCGCTTTAAGTTGGATGGGATATGCCTGTTTAAGAAATGCGCGTCAATGTGGGCGAATGCATTGTTTTTTCAGCGGGCCATTTTTTCTGGGTTCCGCCATGTTGGCATTAGGCATTGGGATGCAGTGGATACAATGGCTCACCTTTAACGGATTAGGACTCTTTTTACTGATCGGTACACCACTGGTTTGCGTGTTACCGGAGATGTTCTGGGGAACTTACAAAGTTGCGACAAACGGCAAAGAAGAATGAATGCGATAGTGAAGCGCGCTACAAACTCTATAAAACGCCTCTGGTCACTTGTAGTGTATGCATTTCAATCGCCGGTTCAGGATTCTCACTCAAAACGGCGTACCGCGATCCTCTTTAGTCTGGTGCTGGTCGTCCACTTGGTTGTCCTGCCAGCGCATGAACTGGGTTCCGATATTGGCTTGCGTTCTTTTGCACATCTTAATCTGAGAATCGCGCTATTTGCGTTTTTGTTCGCAACGCTGGAGAGCGTTCTCATCAATTTATGGGTTCAACTGATACGCAAGAAGACCCATTGCAGAACGGCACCAGCGGCGGGCGGCATAGTTATCGGGATTGTAAGCCCCCTGTTGTGTTGTACCCCGCTGCTGCCGACCATCTTAAGTTTTATCGCCATTTTGTTTCCTTCCGCTGTTTCTGGTATGGGTCTCAAAATTCAGTATGCGGTCAATGTGTATCAAACCGAACTGTTGCTGTTGGCGTTGGTATTACTGTTGTTTGCGATTGTTCAAAATGCTTGGCATCTCAATTCAGGCGACGTAATGGCAGGCCATCACAAGGAATAAAGCAATGAAAGCCACTTGCGACTAATCTAGGCATATCCAAATGACGACTAGAAACCTGATAACTATAACGCGATGCTTTTACACAATAATGCATCTATCAGAGAAAATTTAAGTCGATGGCCGCTATCTATCAGACAGCTTATCCACGAATTAAATCTGATATCACCGAAGATGAGTTAGGGGATGTCTATACACCTACGCCGGAAGATCAGAAGTTTGCACTGCGTCACTGTAAACGAACCAGCGCATCCTTTTTGGGGCTCCTGATTCAGCTAAAAATCACGCAGCGATTGGGCCGGTTCGTAAACCTGGGTGAAATACCAAAGGTGATCATCACGCACATTAAAAATCAGTGCCGTTCGCGGGTGACACTGAAGGATCTCCAAACCTATTACACATCGGGCGCGAAGGATCGTCACGTAAAGCTGATTCGGCGCCATCTTAATATAAAAGCCTACGATGCGACCAAGACCTCTGAATTGGCACAGATTTGGGCACTTGAGGCAGCGACTACCAAAGAAGCATTACCGGATATCATCAATGTCACGTTGGAATATTTGGTCAAAGAGCGATACGAGTTACCGGCGTTCAGTGTACTTGAGCGGATATGTCAGGCGGCCAGGGCCGAAGTCAACACTCGGTATTACGATCAATTGTGTGGCTTTTTAGAGTCTGAAAGTCGCCAATGCATCAACGATATTCTTCGATCTAGCACAGGACTGAATGGTTTTGGTTGGAGCACGCTGAAAAATGAACCCAAACGCCCGACCCCTCGCAATATCCATGCGTACATCCAATACCTGGAATGGCTTACATCCCTGCAAACACTTTTGCCCACGGATTTGGGGTTGCCGCCAGTTAAACACCAGCAGTTTATCAACGAGGCCAAGGCCCTGGATTACGCCGAATTGATGAAACTAAAGCTGAACAAGCGACTCGCACTCGTCATCGTTTTAATCCGGCACCAATACGCACAAACACTGGATAACGCCGCCGATATTTTTATCAAGATGTTGTTAAAAATGGATCGCTCGGCGCAGAAGCTGTTGGAGAAGTACCTTGCAGACCATCAAAAGCAAACCGATCATTTGATTTCTGTGTTGTCTGGGACGGTCAAGGTGTATCTTGATAAACCCGATTCGGTGGCAGCTTTTGATCCGATACTGGGAAAGAACAGTGATCAGCTAATGCAAATGTGCGAACAATATATGGCATTCGCAGGCAACAACTATTTGCCGTTTATGGTTCGACTCTATAAAAAGCAACGATCCACCTTGTTTCGTACGATTGAAATACTCAACCTGGCATCGGCCACGGAAGACAAGGACTTGCTCAATGCGTTCCAGTTTATTTTGACGCACAAAAAGCGTCGCACGGAGTTCCTGTCAATTCAAAGCGATCCGAACGATCCCTCTTCCAGAAATGTCATTAATATTCGCTGGATTCGCGAAAGCTGGTGGAAATTAGTCACGGGAAAATCAACCAAATCAGCACAGGTGTCGGAGGTTAATAAAACCTGTTTTGAGCTGTGTGTGTTTGAACGGATCGCTGAAGAACTAAGTACCGGTGACTTGTTCATTCCCTACAGTGAAACCTTCGATGATTACCGGGAGCAGATGATCACCTGGGAAGAATACGAAGCGCAGTTGCCTACCTATTGCGAGGAGGTAGGGCTCGTCGCCGGTGATACTGAATTTACAACAACGCTGAAGAAGTCCATGGAAACGAGCTGCCGGAAAGCTGACAGCCAATTCCCGGAGGACGAACTGGTTCGTATTGAAAACGGGAATCTGATTATCGGTAAACCAAAGCCTGATCAACCCTTACCTGAAGTCGAAGAAATTGGAGCGCTTTTGCGCGATCGGTTGGACAAAATCAACCTGCTTGATGTGATTATCAATGTCGAAAAGTGGCTGAACCTGAATAAACATTTTGGCCCGTTGTCGGGCTTCGAATCACGTATCAGCGACCCGGAGTTACGTTTTGTCCTGACCGTGTTTTGTTACGGTACCAACATTGGTCCCACCGAAACCGTGCGATCTGTGCAGGGCGTTTCTCGCAAGCAAGTCGCCTGGCTTAACTTAAAACGCACGACGGAAGCGCGTCTCGATAAAGCTATTGCGAAGATCAATAGCGAGTATAAGAAATACCGGCTCATTGAGTGTTGGGGATCAGGCAGCAGTGTGTCCGCTGATGGAAAGCTTTGGGATCTCTACGAAGATAATTTGCTATCTGAATACCATATTCGGTATGGCAGCTATGGCGGCATTGCCTATTACCACGTCTCGGACACCTATATTGCATTGTTCAGCCGGTTTATTCCCTGCGGTGTCTACGAGGCGATTTATATCTTGGACGGCCTACTCAACGATGAATCTGATTTTAATCCGGACACCGTTCACGGCGATACACAGGCGCAATCCACACCCGTCTTTGGCCTGGCGTACTTGCTGGGCATAAAGCTCATGCCCCGTATCCGAAATATCAAAGATCTCAGCTTTTATAAGCCTGATCGCTCCATGGTACTCAAGCATATTCAGTCTTTGTTCAAGGAGCCGATCAAGTGGGATCTCATTGAAAAGCACTATGCGGATATGATGCGAACGGCCATGTCAGTTAAAGCAGGGAAAATCACCGCTTCGACAATCCTGCGCCGGTTCGGCACCAAGAACCGGAAAAACAAGCTGTACTTTGCGTTCCGTGAACTCGGGCGCGTGGTCAGAACCATGTTTTTGCTGGAATACATTACCGACGTTGATCTGCGCAAAACAATCCAGGCAGCGACCTGTAAGAGCGAAGAGTTCAATGAGTTTGCCCGGTGGTTGTTTTTTGCTAATGGCGGGAAAATTCCTGCAAACTTGAGACACGAACAAAGCAAAATCGTTAAATACAATCATTTGCTGGCCAACTTCGCGATCTTATACAACGTAAACGCGATGACCGAAGTGTTCAATCAATTGAAGTCGGAAGGGTACAATATTACCCGCGACATTATGGCCGAATTCTCACCGTATCATACCGAGCATTTGGGGCGGCTAGGAAGTTTTGAGCTGGATCTAACCAAGCAGGTTAAGCCCATGACTTTTGAACTGCTGGTTGATTAATTCATAATATTCAATCGGTTACGTTAGAATTGGCTAAATTCAACGCTTTTACCGGCCGGACCTCTACAAGAGCGATCTCTATCAATCTATGACGACCTTTAATGGTACTTAAGCCTGTAGTTTCGGTATCAACAACAACGTGCCTTGCCATAAATCCCCCAACCTTAAGAACCGACTATTTCTATATTATAGTATATAAATCAATCAAAGTCGATTGTGACGTAAGGTATTGTTATTAGTAAACAAAGTATCGTAAACTTATGCTATTACTGGATTCCAGCAGTTGATTTTATTGGTCTGGAATAGAAAAAGGGATGCTTTCGCATCCCTTGATTTTATACTGGCCTACTTTTAATAGGAGTTTTTTAAGCCATGCTAATATTCATTAACATTGTGTTGTAAAGCATTAAAATCTCAAACTAGTTAATACGTGTCGTACACTTTTAACACTTCATTTCAAGGAGTCTAAGGATTATCTGTCACGGCATATGTTTTCTCTTTATTTCAACATCTGTCAAAGCTGTAGGTGAATTCTGTTTAAATAAATTTACATTGTCTGAAATACTTTCGACGCTGAGCAACTTATTAGTAAAAATCCGGTAGCCGATTCAACTCCTGCAAGCATGCGTAGATGCCCGGTCGGTTCAATACTTCCAAGGCCGAGCGTAGTTATGGTCGTTAGCGAAAAATAGAAAATATCGCCTGAGCTTGTCGGCTGCTTAAAGTCGCCCAAGTCCAAAAACAGACCGGCTTTATACGCAACCGCGAAAACAACGGCGAGTAAAAGCTGACTGGAAATGGCAATGAAGACCAAAACAGGCGTTTTTGACCAGACTCTATCGTGATACGCAATTACCCTGTCAGCTAACACAGAAATATTAAAGAGATGTATAGAAACACTCACTAAAAGTGTCACCGCACTGATAATTATTGCTGTAAACATTTCGCCCTCCATTGGTACAAATTTTGAACTATCGTATATGAGCTTCTCTTACCCGTCATGACGAGAGGATATTACACAAATCAAATTTCTATTGAGTAAGGATTACATATGAAATACACCAAATTTGTCGCAATGATCGTCACTTCAACTATGGCGATGTTTGTCATGATGTATTTGAACACTTACGCAGTTTCGCATGTATGGTTCAGTGAAACACGAACCTATATGGCAATTTATATGGGTGCAGGCATGGCGATAATCATGTTGGCATTTATGCTTGGCATGTATAACAACAAAAAGCTAAACGTGGCCATTTTTTCACTAGCAGCAGTGCTTTTTGCTACTTGTCTCTACCTTGTTCGCTCACAAAGCACCATATCTGATACGGCCTACATGAAAGCAATGATTCCTCACCATTCAATTGCCATTCTTACCAGTGAGCGTGCCGGCATAGAGGACGTACGTGTGCGTGAACTGGCAGATGGTATTATTAGAGCGCAACGAAAAGAGATAAAAGAGATGGAATGGCTGATTAACGACATTTCAGTAAACGGAAAGATAACTAATCAATCTGATGTTGCTCAGCGACCCATTCCTGAGTTCGAAGGCAGACTGAATCAAGGAGAATAAAATGAATAAAAAAGCTATCCTTTATCGAATGGTGACTGACGAACACATATGTCCTTACGGCTTACGATCAAAAGATCTATTGGAACGTGAGGGGTTCTCAATAGAGGATCACCATCTCACCTCTCGTGAAGAAACCGATAAATTCAAGCAAAAGCATAGCGTCAAAACGACACCTCAAACTTTTATTAATGATAAACGAATTGGAGGCTATGATGATCTCAGGGACTACTTCGGTAAAGATGAGGCAGGTCAGACAGGTACAACATACACCCCTGTTATTGCTATTTTCTCTGTGGCAGCCCTGCTATCACTGGCATATCAGTTCGCAATATCAGGCGAGTTTGTCTCAATTAGAACACTGATGTTGTTCATTGCCTTTTCTATGGCCTTTCTGGCTGTACAAAAACTAAAGGACCTATATGGCTTTACTAATTCATTTATTACCTATGACTTACTGGCAATGAAATGGCTGCGCTATGGCTATATCTATCCATTTATCGAGGCTTACGCCGGAATTGGTATGGTTGCACAATTGCCTGCACTTGTGGTTGCACCATTTTCGTTATTCATCGGTATGGTAGGTGCCATATCCGTTTTTAAAGCAGTTTACGTTGATAAGCGCGAGCTCAAATGTGCCTGTGTCGGTGGGGACAGTAATGTCCCTCTGGGATTCGTGTCTTTATCTGAAAATCTGTTTATGATCGCTGGTGCATTAATAATGTTGCTGATGTAAACCGCATTTCTTTACAGTATACCTCGAAGTTCCGGCTTCGAGGTCGCTAATAAAACTGAGACACTACAGTATCACCTGCCGCATGTATGAATTCATAACCGCTTAGCGATACAAACTGAGATCTTTTCCTCGACTCCATCGTATATTAGGTAATTGAAGATGCGTTAACCATAAGCAAACTTACTTGTACAAAAGTATGCCGCAGAATAGCAAAATCTTGTCAGGAATCTAAACGCTGAGTTATGAAACTTCCCATTGTTTTTTCGTCCCTCGGAATTTTATTGGCACTATTTATATGGAAGGCCAACACCTGCGATGAGGAATCAAAACAGCGCACTGCCAGTGCAATGTATGCTATACCAGATATAAGCATCACTGCTGACGAAATTATACATTATCTTCTATCAGAAGATATGGATACGAACGGTGCATCTCATAGCGACACACCAGATTGTTGTGAAGGCGGTTGCTCTTGCAAGATGACAAACTGTCATCACATTTTTTCTCTAACGAACTTACTGCCGTATTATTTAAATTCAAAATTCGCAGAGCGTTATAAATTTACTGTTCTGTCCGTTCCTTCAACCATTGCAGCACCGCCATACCGGCCACCAATAGCCTTTCTCTGAATATCATTAATATTGTTATTTCAGTCAGGTTGGAGTTATTCAACCTGAAAGTATCACTATTGAAGGCTAACTTTATGAATAATTCATTTAACGACGGTCGTCGCAGGTTCGTTCTTGGTGCTATGACTGCGAGCGCAGCGGCGGCTCTGACTAAGGTCAGTCCGCTTTGGGCCGCGCCCGCTGGTCGTCACTTTAAAGATCAGGTGCTGACTGATAACATTAAAAATCTGACGATTGCTGAGGCCAATTTAGCAATAGGCTCAAAAACTGGCCTGCCTATTACCATCAACGGCCAGATGCCGGGGCCCCTGATAAGGCTAAAAGAAGGTCAGCGTGCTCAACTGAATGTTACCAACCGACTTGAACAAGATACGTCTATTCACTGGCACGGCATTATTTTGCCCGCTGGGATGGATGGAGTACCAGGCGTTTCGTTTGCTGGGATAAAGCCAGGTCAGACATTCAATTATGCGTTTGATGTAGTGCAAAACGGAACATATTGGTATCACAGCCACTCCGGTCTTCAGGAGCAACGCGGGCATCTTGGCCCACTCATCGTTGAGCCTGCCGACGGAGACATCGGCGCAGATCGGGAACACACTATCATCCTAAGTGACTGGACCTTTGCTGACCCTCACGACGTGATGAGAAAGCTGAAAGTGGCTGAGGGTTATTACAATTACCAAAAGCGAACTATCTTCGACACATTGGAAGATGTTGAGAAAAAAGGTCTTAGCGAAACATGGAAGGAACGCGCCATGTGGGGCGCAATGCGCATGAGTCCTCGTGACATCGCAGATGTCACAGGCAGCACTTACACCTACCTGATGAATGGCCGCACCCCAGAGGATGACTGGCAGGCGCTGTTTAATGTGGGTGAGAAAGTGCGTTTACGCATCATCAACGGTTCTGCTATGACCTACTTTGATTTTCGTATTCCGGGATTAGAGATGACGGTTGTTGCTGCTGACGGTCAGCCCGTTAAGCCGGTCAATGTAGATGAGTTCCGAATTGCAGTAGCTGAAACTTACGATGTCATTGTCCAACCAAAAGAACGAAAGGCTTATACCTTTTTTGCTGAGAGTTTTGACAGAAGCGGCTATGCCCGCGGCACGCTCACTCCATCAATAGGCATGACTGCTGCTATTCCTCCGCAACGAACTATCACGGAGCGCGGCATGGCAGCAATGGGCATGGACATGTCAGGCATGGACGGTATGAACACGCAAAAATCAGGAGGCATGAAAAAAGGAAAGGCTTCTTCAGAAATGGAAATGAAGAAAATGGCCCAGCATGGCGAACACACGATGCATAGCAACATGATGCAGGGGGATATGAAATCTTCACGGGTGCTGCCCGTAGAAAAGATAGACATTGTTCATAGTGAAGACGGGCATGGTCAAGGCGCCGCTATGATCGCACAAAATCCACGACCGCGTTTAGACGAGCCGGGCATAGGGTTGGAAGGCAGTCCACATCGCGTATTGGTTTACGCTGACCTAATAGGCGAACATGCATGGCCTGATGAGCGAGAGCCAGAGCGTCAAATCGAGCTTCATTTAACAGGAAACATGGAAAGATACATGTGGTCGTTCGACGGCAAGAAGTTCAGCGAAGTAGATGGGTATGTCCGTTTTAATTTTGGAGAGCGGCTTCGTCTAGTTCTGGTTAACGACACCATGATGGACCATCCCATTCATTTACATGGTATGTGGATGGAACTGGAAAATGGCCAGTATCCAAGACCGAGGAAGCATACCATCAGCCTCAAACCCGGTGAGAAAGTATCGTTGCAGATTAGCGCAGATGCACCCGGAGAGTGGGCTTTTCATTGTCACCTGCTTTACCACATGGAAGCGGGCATGTTTCGTGTTGTTCAGGTTGCATAGGAGATGAAGATGAACAAGATATTGTCAACAGGGCTCATCGCCTTTGCTCTAGGCTTCAATAATATGGTAATGGCGCAGTCAAAAGATAACTGGCCGTCTCCTATTCCGAATGAGAACTTTGGTCAGGTACTGTTTGACCGACTCGAGTATACGCGAACTGATGAACAACAAAATCAGGCTGTGTGGGATATGCAGGCCTGGTATGGCGGTGATTATCATCGCTTAGTGTTTAAAAGTGAAGGTGAAAATACCCAAAACGACGGCATGCCCACGGATCTTGAACGCGCCGAGGTACTTTACGGGTACCTCGTTTCTGCTTTCTGGTCTGTGCAGGTCGGCCTTGGTACGAAAGGCGAAATGTCGTCAGATGCTGACATGGAAAACTATGCGGTGATCAGTTATCAGGGACTCGCCCCCTATTGGTTTGAAATGGAAAACTCACTTCGTATCAACGAAGACGGTGACATGCAGTTCATCAATGAAACAGAATACGACTGGCAATTAAGTCAGGTTTCCTATCTGCAACCGCGCCTGGAAGTAGTAGCTAACCTCACCGATTCGGAAAAATATAACCGCCACAGCGGGCTGAGTAACATTCGTATCGGCTTGCGGTATCGTCATGAGATTGTGAGGGAGGTAGCGCCCTATGTCGGCGTTTACTACAGCAAATCCGTTGGTAATACGGCTGACGCTCTGGAAGCAGAGGGCGAGTCAACCAGCGAAACTGGTGTCGTGTTAGGTGCCAGGATTTGGTTTTAAAAATTCTGCTAAAGATGAGAAATAACCGGCAAGACAGTGCCGGTTATTTCAAAAAGTAAAACCTTCGAATATCTATTTTTCTGACCAATGTTTTGATGTACGCAGCGAGCCACTACTGCGTCTGATTTGGTCAGACGACAAAAAGGGATAATTTATATGAATGCTCATGACCATTCAAATAATAAAGATTCGTTAAGTCTCTGGGGCGCGGTATCAATGGGAACTGGTGTGATGATTGGCGCAGGTATATTTGCCTTAACCGGTCAAATAGCTGAGCTGGCTGGCACATGGTTTCCGTTTGCGTTTCTTGTAGCAGCGATAATTGCTGGATTCAGTTCATACAGTTACGTCAAAATGGCACAGAAATACCCTTCCGCAGGGGGAATAGCCATGTTCTTAAAAAAAGCTTATGGCAGAGGCCCGATGACCGGGGCCTGCGCATTGCTGATGTTTTTTTCCATGGTTATCAATGAAAGCCTGGTAGCCCGTACATTTGGCACCTATGTCCTGCAATTGTTCGACTCTCAGGGCGCTGAATGGCTCATTCCCGCACTAGGGGTGAGTCTTCTTATTGTTGCATTTATTGTCAATATTCTAAGCAACCGGTTCATTCAGACGCTCTCATTTATCATGGCTTTTATCAAAATCGCCGGGCTGGCGATTTTGGCAATAGGCGGACTGTGGGCAACCGGCTTATCGTTTGAGAGTGTATCAGCGCAACCCCGGGAAACCAGCGCAACCGGGTTTCTGGGAGCAGTAGCACTGGGTATTTTAGGCTACAAAGGCTTTACAACAATCACAAACAGTGGCGGCGAGCTAAAACAACCGGAAAAAAATGTTGGAAAGGCCATTATCATTTCTATTTCAATTTGTGTAGTACTGTATGTTTTTGTAGCGTTCGCAGTTGGCGCAAACCTGTCAATTGACGAAATTATAAAGGCTAAAGACTATTCTCTAGCTGAAGCATCACGACCTGCTTTCGGCCAGTATGGCGCATGGTTTACTATAATCTTTGCGATTATTGCCACCTCTTCTGGCGTCATCGCCAGCATATTTGCAGTTTCCCGCATGCTATCAATGCTTACATCAATGCAACTTGTGCCCCATCGTCATTTTTCATTACCGGGAGATTTAAGAAGGCATTCGTTAATTTATACGTTGGTAATCGCAATAATTCTGACCATATTCTTTGACTTAAGCCGGATAGCATCGATAGGCGTAGTTTTTTATATCGTGATGGATATTTTCATCCATTGGGGTGTGTTTAAACGCCTAAGAGATGACGTACACGCCAAAACCTGGGTGCTGGTAAGTGCGATTATTCTAGATATCGTTGTACTTCTGGCGTTTTTGTGGGTTAAAGCAAAGTCAGATATTTTTATTGTTTGGATTTCTGTCGCCGGACTTCTTATTGTCTTCGCCGCCGAAAAATGGTTTCTAAAATTACATGCGTATGAAGAAGATGACACGAATTATAACTGATGTGAGTCACTGGTCAGTAAATAAACTACTCCCACTGGAAAATAAAACCGTCAACGGGGACTGAGTAGCAGTCGAAGCATTGTGCCCTTCTGTCATGGGGCAGTAAGGGAAATAACCGGCATTAGCGTGCCGGTTATTTCCTCTCACGGCATCCTTTATCCGTTTTTTTGTTGTTTTAGAGTATCCAGTATTTCAGCAAACTCTTGCCCCTTTTGCTTTGACTCAGAAGACTGGCTACACCCCGCTTTCTCTGTGCCGGTTTGATTGAGTAATTCCGTGGTTTTCTGCAATGCGGAGTCTGTATAATTGGTTACCATAGTGCCTCACTTTTATTTAAAACAATAAAGCAGCAAATAGTGTACCGACGTTAAGATATTAAAAGCTGGCTATTTATTTTGCCGGCCCCCTGCTACTGCCTATTGTAAATTATGGCAATAAGCCAACCCAGTACGCCTGTAAGCAATACCCACAAAACACCACCTATCACGATACGGGCATGTGCCATCCCATCCATTGCCAGTCTGTGTGCAACGCAATACCTGTCATCGTTGTGGGAGAGTAATAAAGTCTCTATCCTTGGGCTGATGGAGTAGCCCCTTAACCTTGGTGATTGTATTTTCAAATTAATATGACTTAGCATGCTACTGCTGCAAGTCAAATGAGGAGAAATTTCAGTCACCATGATTGACAACCCTTGTTTTACTGCAAGCGTGTATATCTGCACTGTTTGCACTGATGGATGCCCCAGTAATACTTAAATAGTTTGGTTACCTTATCCAGCTAGTAAAAGCTCAGTCGTAAATATATAACGAAGAGTATTGCAACCACCATGTTTACCAAAGCAATTTTTTGTGCATAAAAGTTTGTTGTAATAACCACAAAATTCAGTATGACTTAAGCCTTCACTTGATCTCTTGCGCTAAAGATAATAGGTTAACGCTGTCAATAGAACGAGGAACGCAATGAAATCGCATCAAAACAATAGAACTAACAGCAAGGTGGTGATTACCGCCCTGATGCTGTTTGCACAGTTGTTTTTGTTTGCCTCAGATGCTTTTGCTTTTGATAACCTCATCGAAAACGCTTCAGAATCCCATCATGAACTGTGTGTTCAGGACTCCAATGTTTGTCAGCCAGATAATGGTTCTGTAGACAACGATGGACCAGACAACTGTGACCACTGCTGCTCCTGTCACGGGCATTTTACCCATATCGTATTATTCCAAAATATCGATAGCCAGTTAGGAAAACTTGGCGAGACGGCACTTGCCGCTTACCGTACACTCCCTCCGTCTCACCTGCAACCTGGTATCGATCGTCCTCCCAGAGCCTGAATCCTAGTCATTTTTTACCCATTTAGTTACTGACCAGGATTTACACTATGAACTCTTTTTTTTCGCATGCGCGTGAGCGTATGTGCACACTTGTCGTGGGTAGCGTGTTGCTATTTATCTCACCCGCGTCCTTAAGCAAAACGATGACGTTGGAACAAGCTGCACGCTTAACATTGCAGCAACACCCCGATTTACAGCGATATCAGTCACTGCTAACAGCCGCTGAGGCAGATAAAGCGCAGGCTAATCTTACTCCGGCTTATCATGTTGGCGTTGAAGCAGAAAACCTGCTCGGCTCAGGAGAGGCATCAGGCATTAATGATACTGAGTTGACGGTTTCACTCTCTTCTGTCTTCGAGATGGGAGGAAAGCGCAATGCAAGGGTATCTTTGGCAGATGCCAATTTATCCCTGTTACAGTCAGAACGCTATGTCGCTTCGCTCAAACTGTTAAGCGAACTGACCCGGCACTATGTAAAAACACTCGCGGCAAAAGAGCGGCTCACATTGGCAAAAACGTCTGTTTCTCTTGCTGAAGAAGCTCTGTCTATCGTTGAACAGCGTGTGGAGAAAGGCGCAACCAATAAAGCGGAATTTCTGCGCGCCAGAGCCGCACTCAATCAAGCCAAAGTCGACAAAGCATCCGCTGAAACGGCTCTGGCTATTACCAAACAATCACTTGCACTATTTTGGCAGGGAGATGCTGAAGTGATTGACATAGTATCTGGCTCTCTGAGTAAGCTTCCTCCAAAACGGCAGTATTCCGCTGTTTATCAACAGTTTCTTGAATCAGCAAATGTGGAACGACTCACCCAAGCTATCAATATGAAAGAAGCTGAACAAAAGCTGGTAGAAAGTAATGCCAGTGCTGATATTTCATGGCGCATTGGTGTGCGGCGCTCTCAGACGGTTCAGGATACGTCTGTTGTTGCTGCTGTATCCATGCCGCTTTTCGCTGAACAAAGAAACCAGGGTGCTTCTCGGGCTGCCCTGGCGAAGAAAAAAGCCGCGGTAATTGCCAGAGACAGTCAGATACTGGAGATAAAAGCATTGCTCTTTAAAGCGCAGCAATACCTCAATTTCTCCATTGATGCTGTAAAGCATATCAACGACGCCGTTTTGCCCGACCTTGAAACAGCTACCACGCTCGTGCTCGAAGGTTACCAGCGAGGGGCATACAGCTACCAGGACTGGATTGCATCCAGAGATGCGTTGATACGGGCACGTGCAAAGGTCATCGAATTGAGCGAAAGCGCGTTAGTGAACCAGTCACTCGTTGAACAGTGGACCGGACTATCCGGTCAGGCCTCTCCTACTCAAGAATTCCGGAATAACCATGAATAGACTATTCGTTATTATCTCACTACTTCTGTGTCTGACAGATGCCAGTGCCGCAGCAAGTGATAAACAACCCCATGCGGCTGAATCCAAAACATTTACCAATAGCAGCGTATCCCTGACATTAAGTATTCAGGATACAAATAAGGGGGCATATTTACTGGCAGAAAGGGTTGAACGCTCACAGCCGCTGCCCCCCGACAGTCTTAAGGTCACTCTCAATCGTATGGGAGGACGTCAGAAAAATATACGTTTTGAAACTTATAAAAATGGACTCAGATCCACAAGCTTCATCGCTGAGCCGCACTCATTTCTCGCGAATATTACACTCTTACTGGGAGAAAATAGCTTTTCCTGGGACTGGAAAAAGCACGAGGCCCGAACTGAGATTGATGATGCCTATTCCAGTCAGGCTGGCGTTACCACAACAATGGCTACAGGCGGTGAAATAAAACAGCACACCGAGGTTTATGGTCAACTGACTATACCGCCCCAGCAGCGTGCCGAAGTTCACGCCCGGTTTACGGGTATTGTAGAGCAGCTCTTTACTGATATTGGCCAGATCGTGAAAGCCGGTGATCAAATGGTACGCGTACAGTCGAATGACAGCCTCCAGTCTTACGCTGTGAAAGCACCAATCAATGGCATTGTCGTATCGCGTAACCTGAATATCGGAGAGCTTACCAGCACAACACCGCTTTTTACGATTGTTGATACCTCAGTTCTCTGGGCGGAATTAAAGGTATTTCCATCCCAGCGAAGTCAGATTGCTGAAGGCAAATCTGTTCACATTATCGCAAATGGTCGTCAATTCGACAGTACAATTACCAGCATTATTCCTTCTCACGAAGGGCAACCCTACCAGCTAGCACTGGTAAAAGTGGTGAACAAGGACGGTTTACTCTCTCCCGGCGATTTAGTCACAGGCATCGTCGACTCACAACAAAAATCGGTGCCGGTAAAAATAGAAAATCGGGCCATTCAAATCCTGAACAATAAGCCAGTTGTGTTCCTGAATGAAGGCAATGCTTATCAGGCAACACCTGTAACCTTAGGATTGCAGGACGACAACTTTTCCGAAGTCGTCGCCGGACTATCTGCCGGACAAAGGTATGTTGTCGACAACAGCTACTTAATCAAAGCGGATATACAAAAATCCGGCGCATCGCACGCGCACTAATGGGGGGAGAAAATGATAGATAATATTGTTCGCCTCTCAGTCGAGCGGCGTTACCTGCTGTTAACCCTGGTGCTCGTCATCATAGGCATCGGCATTTGGAGTTATCAGCGGCTACCGATAGATGCGGTGCCGGATATTACTAATGTTCAGGTTCAGATAAATACGGAAGCACCTGGTTATTCGCCACTTGAAGCCGAGCAGAGGATCACCTTTCCGGTTGAAACGGCGTTATATGGTTTACCGAATTTATCTTATACGCGGTCTATTTCACGCTACGGACTTTCTCAGATCACAGTGGTATTTGAAGAAGGAACTGACATTTACTTTGCCCGGAATCTTATCGATGAGCGGTTAGCAACGCTGAAAAGCGTTCTGCCGCCTGGGCTTGAACCTGAGATGGGACCAATTGCAACAGGCTTGGGTGAAATCTTCGTTTACACGCTGGAGGCGAAAGACGGCGCCAAGATGCCGGACGGCTCGCCCGTTACGCCTATGGCACTTCGTGAAGCTCAGGACTGGATAATCAAACCACAACTGGCTCAGGTTAAGGGCGTGGTGGAAGTGAATACCATAGGGGGGTATGACAAGCAGTATCACGTGATGCCACATCCAGCGAAGATGCTGGAAATGGGTGTGACTATGGCAGATATCCGCAAAGCGTTGGTAAGCAACAATGACAATGCTGGAGCCGGGTATATAGAGAACAATGGCGAACAATTGTTAGTCCGCTCACCGGGCCAGTTAAAAACCATTGAGGATATCAGTAACGTTGTTGTCGGCCGTAAAGGTTCCGTGCCTGTTTTAGTCAAAGATGTCGCCGAAGTGGGACTGGGCAAAGAACTGCGCACAGGGGCAGCAACCCGAAACGGCAAGGAAACCGTGATGGGCACCGTGATGATGTTGGTCGGAGAAAACTCGCGTGAAGTTGCAGCGCTCACCAATGATAAATTTCAGCAAATACAAACATCATTGCCTGAATGGGTTAAGGCAGAGGTGGTATATAACCGCACTACGCTAGTAGACAAAGCCATCCAGACTGTGCAAAAAAACCTTCTGGAAGGCGCACTGCTGGTTATCGTCATCCTGTTTTTACTGTTAGGAAACATCCGTGCCGCCCTCATTACGGCGGCTGTTATTCCTATCGCGATGATGATGACTATTACCGGCATGGTTCAGCGGGGAGTCTCTGCCAACCTGATGAGTCTCGGAGCGCTGGATTTTGGTCTGATTGTGGATGGCGCTGTCATCATCGTGGAGAACTGTATTCGCAGGCTCTCAGAGGCGCAAAAGCAACAAGGGGGTACACTGGCGCTTAAAGCGCGCTTACAGGAAGTTAAAGAGGCCACTATTGAAGTTATTCGCCCCAGTATGTTTGGCGTGGGTATCATCACCGCGGTGTACTTCCCGATATTCACCCTTTCTGGCGTAGAAGGGAAAATGTTTCACCCCATGGCAACAACGGTGGTAATCGCATTGCTTTGTGCGATGGTATTATCACTCACTGTTGTGCCTGCTGCGATCGCCGTATTTATGCGCGGAAAAATCAGCGAAAAGGAGAGCATCATTATCCGCGGCGCAAAAGCCATTTATCGACCAGCGCTTGAATGGGTGCTTGAATTCAAATCGCTTATTCTGGCAGGCGCGCTGGGTCTCGTTGTGGTTTGCTCATGGCTTGCCTCTACTTTAGGTTCAGAATTCATTCCACAGCTGGACGAGGGGGATATCGCGCTGCATGCACTGCGTATTACAGGTACGGGATTAGAGCAGTCTGTTGAAATGCAGGAACTCCTTGAAAAAACCATTATCGACTTTGAAGAAGTTGACAAGATATACGCGAAAGTGGGTACGCCAGAGGTGGCCACCGACCCCATGCCACCCAATGTTGCCGACACATTTGTGATGCTCAAGCCCCGCTCTGAGTGGCCCACTCCGGATAAGCCTAAATCGCAGCTCATTAAGGAGCTTGAGAAAGCAGTCACAGCGCTACCGGGCAATACCTACGAGTTTACGCAGCCTATCCATATGCGCTTTAACGAGTTAATTTCCGGTGTCAGAGCCGACATTGCGATTAAAGTATTTGGTGATGACCTGGATACATTGCTGGCATCAGCAAATTCGGTTGCATCACTGACGAAAGGGTTATCTGGCGCAGTAGATACCCGTGTTGAGCAGGTAGACGGTCTGCCTATGTTATCAGTCATTCCTAAACGTGATGTAATGGCACGCTATGGCCTGAACATCGACGACATTCAGTCTCTGGTTTCGACCAGTATTGGTGGTCAGCAGGCAGGCTTGATCTATGAAGGTGACCGGCGCTTTAAACTGGTAATTCGCCTTCCTGAGCAACTGCGACGCGACGTTCAAAAGCTTAAGGTACTGCCAGTCCGCACACCCGATGGGTATGTTCCTTTACAGGAGGTGGCCACATTAGAAGTCAAACCCGCGCCAGCACAAATCAGTCGGGAAAACGGCAAACGCCGCGTGGTCGTTACAACCAACGTTCGCGGGCGCGATCTAGGCAGTTTTGTCGCAGAGTTGCAGGTTACGTTGAATGAAGACTTGAAACTACAAGATGGCTACTGGCTGGAATATGGCGGAACGTTCGAGCAGTTGGAGTCGGCAAGCAAAAGGCTGTCCTGGGTGGTCCCGGTGACGCTGGCGCTCATCGTCGGCATCCTTATTCTTGCATTTGGTTCAGTAAAGGATGCTTTAATCATCTTCACCGGTGTGCCGCTGGCACTAACTGGGGGCGTACTTGCGTTGTGGATTCGGGGTATGCCGCTGTCTATTTCTGCCGGTGTAGGGTTTATCGCATTGTCAGGCGTCGCTGTATTGAATGGTTTAGTGATGCTCGCGTTTATCAGGCAGTTGTGGTTTGAAAAAGGCGAGCTCTACACCGCTGTCATTGAGGGGGCAATAGTCAGGCTTCGTCCCGTTTTGATGACTGCCCTGGTAGCAAGTCTTGGCTTTGTGCCCATGGCACTGAACACAGGCACCGGTGCTGAGGTTCAACGGCCGCTCGCGACGGTGGTTATCGGCGGCATTATCTCATCGACTTTACTTACACTGTTCGTTCTCCCAACCTTATACCAACTGGTGCACAGGAAAGCGGATAAACAGTAAAACAATGCCCTGGATAAAACCAGGGCACGACAGGAGTATGTATGGGGCACTCACATTCCCATAGCTCAGAAAAAATTGGCTGGGCTTTTTTCCTCAATTTTGGCTTCACTATCATTGAGTTTATTGGAGGATGGTTAACAAACAGTACCGCTATTATGGCGGATGCCGTGCATGACTTAGGTGACACATTGTCAATTGGCAGTGCGTGGCTTCTGAATAAACTCGGCACTAAAAGCGCAACGAAAGAGTTTACCTATGGCTATCGGCGGCTGAGCTTACTCGGGGCGCTGATAAACGGCATTGTTTTAATCGTTGGTTCTGCCTGGATCCTTTATGAAGCAGTGCCACGGCTGAGTAATCCAGAGATGCCAGAAACAGATGGCATGATTGCACTGGCTATTCTTGGCGTACTGGTCAACGGCTTCGCCGCTTTTAAATTACAAGGTGGTAAATCGCTGAATGAAAAAGTTCTGAACTGGCATTTACTCGAAGACGTTTTAGGTTGGGTAGCGGTACTCATTGTCGCTATTGTTATGCAGTTCAAAGACTGGCCCGTTCTGGATCCAGTTCTTTCCATCGGATTTACGCTTTTCATTCTGTTCAACGTTATCCGAAACCTCGTCAGCACCGTGAAGCTGTTTTTTCAGGCGTCACCAGACAACGACCTTTTACAAAACGTGACTGATAAGTTGCTTGAACTTGATGCTGTTAACGATCTGCATCACCTGCATATCTGGTCGCTAGATGGTGAGCATCATGTCGCGACAGTTCACATCGTTAGTCAATTTGAATCGAAAGCTGAATACCTCGAACTAAAAGAAAGTGTATCCAACGCGCTGCAAGAGTTTGAGTTATCGCATACCACTATTGAAATTGAGCTAACCAGCGGAGAATGTCGGGATACAGATTAATTTGATGATGAATAATCAGATGTTTCAGTCACGATCTTTCTCCTTTCTGTGCGCTTCTTTTCGCCCTTCCTCTAATCCTTGAATGTAGCCATCACGATAGGCAGCGTTTTCATCGCTCAATTCCTGAAAACTCTCATGTTTACTTTCAGCGTCAGGAGAGTGGTCATGTCCGTGGCTACCGTGCATGAACATGTGCATAAATGGGCACAGCAGCAATATCAGAAAGGGGAGAAACTGGGCAACATGATGACCATGTTCAAAAATTAAAAAATAAGTTGCGGCGGCAATAAGGGCTAACGCCGCCCAACCGGTAGGTGTCGACCAAAATTTAGGATGCTTGCTTTTCATGATTAGCCCTGTACCACTTTGAGAACACCGCGATACATCTGCATTTGGCAGTGAAAAGCATGTTCGCCCGGTGGAATATCTGGAAGGTGGATTTGCGTGACTTTATTCAGTTTTAACTGCTCACTGATATTGAGTGTGGGGATAAGCAGTGTTTCTGAGCAGGGAGTTTGATCTTTTCGCAAAAATTTAAGTGTAACAGGTTGGTTTGCGTTTACCTGAATGGCGGACGGCGAATATACGCCATCCTTGACTTCTATTGTCACATCATTGTTGATTACCATTGTATTGTCGGCTGTATATAGCCAAAACCACCAGACAATCAGCGCGATAATTGCTAGTCCCATAAGGTTAATAATCATCATAATGTGTCTCCTTAGTGCTCTTGTGCCTTAAAAAGGCGAAGTCGATTGGCATTCGACACGACTGTTAGCGAAGAAAAGGCCATAGCGGCCCCAGCAATGACCGGGCTTAACAGCAAACCAAAAAATGGATAGAGCACGCCAGCAGCGAAAGGAATACCAGCCACGTTATAAACAAACGCACCAAACAGGTTTTGTTTAATAT
Organism: Alteromonas sp. NFXS44; assembly: GCF_040148705.1. NCBI lineage: Bacteria > Pseudomonadati > Pseudomonadota > Gammaproteobacteria > Alteromonadales > Alteromonadaceae > Alteromonas > Alteromonas sp. NFXS44. The sequence continues at coordinate 142,052 of NZ_JAGDEA010000007.1, forward strand.
TACGTAAGGTAGCTTTGCTTACCACGATTGCATCAGCCAAGCCATGTAGAGAGCCGCGCATAAGGGTGATATCTGCACTTTCAATCGCAACATCTGTACCTGTTCCTATGGCAAAGCCAACGTCTGCCAACGCAAGTGCCGGGGCATCATTAATCCCATCCCCCGTCATGCCCACTATTTCCATCTGATCCTGAAGTTCCTGCACTTTGTTGGCTTTGTCTTCCGGCAATACTTCAGCAAAAAATTCGCTTATCCCCGCTTTATTTGCCACCGCTGCGGCAGTTTCCTTATTATCACCTGTTAACATGATGACTCGGATACCATTGGCTTGCAGGCGTTTGATGGCAGAAATAGAGTCTGATTTTATGGGGTCGGCAACCGCAATGATGGCTGCTAGTTGTCCATCTACTGCGAAATACATCGGGGTTTTGGCTTCTTTGGCCAGAGCTTGTGCTTTATCGGTGTACTTGCCTAAGTCCACCTGTTTTTTTGCCATGAGCTTGCTGTTACCAAACAACAAGGCTTTTCCATCACAACGGGCTTCGACTCCCATACCCGTAATGGCGTTAAATACCTCAATTTTAAGCAGCTCGATATCTTGCTCTAAGGCACTTTCCACTATCGCCATAGCCAAAGGGTGTTCGGAACCGCTTTCCAGACTGGCCGCCAGTTGCAGCACTGTCTTTTCATCACTGGCATTGACTAAAATAATGTCAGTGACTTTGGGTGTACCTTCCGTAATCGTCCCGGTTTTATCCAGTATCATTGCAGTGATTTTTGATGCAGTTTGTAGCGCTTCGCCATTGCGAATAAGCACGCCTGCTTCAGCAGCCTTGCCAACCCCCACCATCACTGACATCGGCGTGGCCAGGCCTAATGCACATGGGCAGGCAATTATCAGTACTGTGGTGGCTGAAACGATAGCAAACGCCAGTGCTGGCTCTGGCCCAAAGTTCAACCATGCCAACGCACTGAGCACAGAAACAATCATGACAACAGGAACAAAATAGGCAGATATCACGTCCGCTAAGCGACCGATAGGCGGTTTTGAATTCTGTGCTCGTTTGACCATCGAGATGATTTGGGCCAGCGCGGTGTCTTTACCCACTCGTGTCGCTTTGAATAAAATCATGCCTGACTTGTTGAGGGTCCCCGCTACAACTTCATTTTCTAACATTTTTTCAACGGGCATGGGTTCACCCGTGAGCATGGACTCATCGATCGAGGTATGACCTTCAATGACGACACCATCAACGGGAATTTTCTCACCGGGTCTGACTTTGATAACATCATTGAGCAGCACTTGCTCGATAGCAATCTGGACCTCTTTATAGTCCCGAATGACTGTTGCGGTTTTCGCCTGTAGCCCAATCAAACGTTTGATAGCTTCCGATGTTTTGCCTCTGGCTTTGAGTTCAAGTGCTAAACCTAAGTCAATCAAGCCAATAATCATGGCTGTCGCTTCAAAATATACGTGCCTTGCCATTAGCGGCACTGTGTCAGGCACAAATACAACCAACATCGAATAGAACCACGCGGTGCCCGTACCAAGCGCAATCAGGGTATCCATATTGGCAGAATGATTTTTAAAGCTCTTCCACGCACCAATATAAAAATGCCTGCCGGAAAAGAACATGACACCTAGCGTTAGCAGGCCAACGACAAACCATGACAGTCTCTCTGTATTGGTCTCAACCGTCATTTCACCGACAACAATGCTATAGATCATTAGGGGGACACCCAACGAAAGCGCAATAAAAGTATCCCGCATCAACTTTTTGTAATAGGCCCAATCTGCGGCTTCTTTTTCATCAAGAGCATCAGTGTCGGGACTATCTTCAAGTGGCTTGGCGTTGTAACCAACAGACTCTACGGCTTTAACCAATGACTGAGCATCCGCTGTACCCGATATAAGCACTGTTCTGTCTGCAAAATTCATCTCTGCGCTCTGCACCCCCGGTGTCTGCTTCAAGGCTGCTTCTATTTTGCCGACGCAACTGGCACATCCTGCACCTTCTATTACTAATTGTTGCTCTGTTACTGCTGCGCTCATGGTGTTCTCCTTTTTCTCACATTCCGAAGATTTCTTTTTAGACTGACAACAACAACTTTTTTCAGAAAAAACATCTGCGTTAAACTGTGTCATTTCCTGTCCTCCTCTAAAGCTGTATGTTCAAACCCTTCTATCAAATGACATACCATGTGTGGGGTTGGGGCTTTATCTTCCATTAATTCCCATTTACTTACTGCTAACGTCATATTTTCGCGTAGTAATTGCATTGCTTTAAACTGTCTTTCTGTTTCTGCCAGTCTTTCTATAATTAAGGTTCTAACCAGAGGACAAGCCGTCTTACCGTGATCTGCTTCACTAAGAATTTGTTTGATATCATCAACCGAGAAACCTAGTTGTCTTGCGCTTAATATGAACTTCAATCTGGAAGCATCTTTCGTTGAATAAAGCTTATAGCCATTGTCAGATTTAGCCGGATTGACCAACTTCAAGCGTGTGTAATAGCGCACAGTGTCTGGCGTAGTAGCCAATGCTTTTGCGATCTCTTTAACCTTCATGGTTACTCCGCTGTCTTTCACCTAGGTTTATACTCTCACCTTGAGCATAGACCTGTGTCTAAGACACAGGTCAAGCAGGATTTTATAGTTTCAGTTAATCTTCTGATCTCGAAATCAACGTATTCATACCCCGCTAGCGCGAAGCGACCACTATTTTGCTGTTTGTTTGCTAATCGGTTCTTTTAATTAATAATTTTAGTATTTTTCAACCCGGAATTGGCGTAAAAAAGATGCACCTATCCTGTGATTAGCTTATTTTGGGGGGATGATAGGGAGGTGAATAGATACCAGCCAATGGATTAATTTTCAGTTCAAAAAATGAACCCAGATTAGCGTTCTTGCTTTGTAGCCCATAATTTTCTGTCGTCACGAAAGTCTGCAAATGGAAAGCTGTACAAAATCCACCTTTACAACAAGAGCATTGTCCTGATTGACATTTCTGGCAATCCTTTTCATTTTGACCATGTCTTGCAGTCAGGTCAGAGCCTTGCTTGTGTGCGGAGTGCGATGTATGAGAAGGACCTTCTGTCGATTTATCAGTCTGTGGATGGAAGGTTGATTCTGCATGGTCATCACATCTCATAGGCTTAGCAATAGCAAAACTGTGCTGTGTTAGCAGCACAGTAACCAACGCTATCTTTAACCACCTAAATATGCGATACATGAAAAATCTACCCGTTATCATCAGGATAAACTAGCAAATACCCAAACACTCCTTCTTGATATGGATCAAGTTTTACACAGCCGGATTAATTAGACCAATGAATATGAATGATTTTCCAACTTCCTTTTTGCAATTCCAGTATCATGGTTTCCATACTTTCATAGTCACGTTCTTTGCCTTTATAAACACCTTTTGTATGACTTCTTGAAATCGAAATAGCAGTTGTTCCAACAACCTCTACCTGATGCTCTAGCGTTTGACTATCCACTGCGCTTAAATACGCCATATCAGCTAACATATGGTGCTGAGCGTATTCGAGCGCACTTCTCTCTACGCCACCGCCTTCAAAAATTGTTACATCATCAGCAAGTAAATCTTGTGCTTGTTGCTTATCTCCTGATTTCAATGCCTCATGAAAGGCAACTACAACTTTTGCAGCAGGAGAGTCTAATCCCTTGAATAGCGCTTCATTTTGATGTTTATCACCATGCGCAAATACAATGGAACTAAATGTAGCAACGGAAAAAAATAAGGCCGTTATAATTTTCATTTTTATCTCATTTTCAGGACGCTGGACCAACAACTGAGGTTAGCGCAGCAGTTACCAACAATATGGCAAAAGCAATCATCATTTCTATTGTGATAGATTTTGACAATAACTGTCTGCCGGTTCTATTTTTAAGTTCTGGAACAAGTTTTAATTTGTGTCTGGCCGCGATAGCCAAAATGCAAATGACCAAACTTAATTTCAAGAGCAAGACTTGGCCATAGCTTGACTTGAGCAAGTCATCGAAACTATTGACGAGTTGAGTCACCAGAATCAAGCCCGCTATGAATAACAAGCTCACCAGCACAGATGCTTGTCTTCCAAAGCTTTCCATAAAATTCAATAATTTGTCGTCGCTTAAATAATTGCAGGCAAGTTTTAGCGGATACAATGCGCCAAACCACCACGCCATTACGAGTACATGAAACATTAATAGTAACTGTTTAATGAAATTAAGCTCGGATACATGCCCTAATAAGATAAAGGAGTACGCCAACACCAAGATAATTGCCATCATCAATGCGTACTCAATATAATGCTTATACTTGGCTGATTGAGAAGTAGAAGATACTGAAATGATTGCTAAGGCAGCAAGCAGTCCAAGTCCCCGCATTAAAGTAGTGTCGCCTATAGCCGTACTCCACATAATACTGACCATGTCAGGATCAAATGCGCCTTGTATTCCATCTTCTGCCATTGCACCTGTCGTAGCAAAAAACCAAACGAAAGTTGCAACAATAGCGAGTATCACAAATGCAGTCGTCAATTTCCGATAATTGACATTAACTGCTGATTTAGACTCGGTAAGGTTGCTATACGCAAAAAATGTATATCCAGCCACTGCCGCAACCCCCGTATAAAACATCAATTTGGATATCACTATCACAGTATTCCAGATATACATTTCCATTATCATTTTCCCGCTTAAATTAATGCACCATGAAGCTGAAGCTTTCTTTCATTTTATGCCCATCAGCACCCAGCATGATTAATTTGACTTGGTAGTGAGCAGGACTCAGGTTTGGCAAGCTCCATGAAAAATGAGCAGCGGCTTCCTTTGATGGTGTAAAATCAAAGTCTACTTCATCCCCTTGCTGGTTTTTTAAGACCACTTTAATCAGTCTGACTTCCTTACTGAAACTGACTGCTAGCTCACTTGGACTTTCCATTAGCATCGCATTATCAGCAGGTACACTGGATTCAATCTCAATACCTTCATGAGCCATAGCGATACTGCTGAACAGCAACCCCAAAACTGCAACCGACTTAATTAATGTTTTCATTTTTACCTCTTTTGTATATGAACCTATCGTATAGAAAAATCTTGTTTCGCTTTGTTTACGTTAAAGTATGACCACTTAATCTCCTTTTTGTGGAAGTGCCTTGATGGAAGGCAAGCGCATTAGAAAATAAATAGCAGGCAGTACAAGTAGCGTCAGTACAACGGCACTTGCCATTCCGCCAACCATTGGCGCTGCAATACGACTCATAACCTCAGAGCCGGTGCCGGTGCCATATAAAATAGGTAGAAGACCAACGATAATGGCGGCAGCGGTCATCATAACCGGGCGCACGCGCATGCCTGCCCCATCCAGAACCGCCTTTCGCAATTCCTCAATGTCAGGCGACCGATTTTCTGCCAGGCAACGAGCTTTGAGTGCGTTAATAGACTGATTGAGATAGACCAACATAATGACGCCTATCTCTACCGCCACACCTGCCAGTGCAATAAAACCGACTCCAACAGCAACCGAGAAATTGAATCCTTGCAGATACATCAGCCATATGCTGCCCACCATTGCTAACGGAAGCGTCCCCATAATGACAGCGACTTCGGCGACATTTCTGAAGTTCAGATACAGCAAGATAATAATGATGGCGAGAGTCAGAGGCACAACGTAGGTTAGTTTCGCTTTTGCCCGAAGCATATATTCATACTGACCTGACCAGTTTAATGAGTATCCGGCAGGCAATACTAATTTGTCGGTTACAGCTTGTTGCGCTTGTTGTACATAACTGCCGATATCGACACCATCAATATCGACAAATACCCAACCATTAATCCGGGCATTCTCACTTTTGATCCCCGGAGGCCCGTCTTCTACGTACACTGACGCGACGTCCGCTAAGGCAATGCGCATACCATTGGGTGTCACTATGGGTAATCGGGATAATTGTTTGGGTGAATCCCGGTAGTCTTGCGGATACCTCAGGTTGACCGGATAGCGTTCCTGCCCTTCGACGGTTTGAGTTACATTCATCCCACCTATCGCAGAGGCAACTACCTGCTGGACATCAGCAATATTCAGTCCGTATCGGGCGGCGTTTTCACGGTTAATATCGACTTTTAAATAGCGCCCTCCGGCAACCCGCTCAGAGTAAACCGATGCCGTCCCCGGCACATCTGCGAGTATGGTTTCAAGTTGTTTACCAATATCCTGAATCGTACCGAGATTAGCTCCTGCTATTTTTATGCCCACAGGGGTTTTAATTCCCGTTGCCAGCATATCAATGCGCGTTTTGATGGGCATCACCCATGCATTAGTGACACCGGGGAATTTAACTAATTGATCAAACTCTTTTTTAAGACTTTCCGTTGTAACGCCATCTCGCCATTCAGATCGAGGCTTAAGTTGAATAAAGGTCTCGATCATAGTTAGTGGTGCAGGATCGGTGGCCGTTTCAGCGCGGCCTACTTTACCAAACACAGTTTCAACTTCAGGAACAGTTTTAATCAGTTTGTCGGTTTGCTGTAATAGCTCTCTCGCTTTGCCAATCGAAATACCCGGATATGTCGTTGGCATATACATCAGATCCCCCTCATCCAGTGGCGGGATAAATTCGCTGCCAATTTTATTTATGGGCCAAAACCCGATCACAGTGACCCCAATTGCAACCAGAATGGTTGATTTGGGAAATCTGAGCACAAAGTTCAATAGCGGCACATAAGCAGCAATGAGCAGCCGATTAATAGGATTTTTATGTTCGGGCAGGACTTTACCTCTGATGAAATAGCCCATTAACACTGGCACAAGCGTAACGGCCAATGCCGCAGATGCAGCCATAGCGTAGGTTTTTGTAAAGGCTAAGGGGGAAAACATCCGACCTTCTTGTGCCTCCAGTGTGAAAACCGGAATAAAGGACACCGTAATAATCAGCAGCGAGAAAAACAAAGCAGGTCCGACTTCGCTGGCGGATTCTGCGACAATTTGCCAACGGTTTTCTTTAGTAAGAGGGGTTTTCTCCATATGCTTGTGCATGTTTTCAATCATAACAATTGCGCCATCGATCATGGCCCCGATGGCAATAGCAATACCTCCCAGAGACATAATATTGGCGTTAATGCCCTGTAGGTGCATGATGATAAATGCCGCTAATATGCCAACCGGTAAGCTGAATATAGCCACGAGTGAAGACCGCACATGAAAAAGGAACACCACACAAACCAAGGCAACGACCACAAACTCTTCCAGTAATTTATGCCAGAGGTTTTCTACTGCTTCTCCAATCAAACCTGAACGATCATAGACAGTGACAACTTCAACCCCTTCAGGCAAACCTTTTTGCAATTCTTTGAGCTTGGCTTTGACACCATCAATAGTCTTTTGCGCATTTTCACCAAAACGCATTACCACCACACCACCAACGACTTCACCCTCACCGTTTAGCTCGGCAACGCCTCTGCGCATTTGTGGTCCAAGGGTAATTTGCGCCACATCACCAATGGTTAGTGGTGTACCTTGTGAATTGATTCCCAATGGAATGGATTCAATGTCTGAAATATTCTTGATATAACCAGAGGCGGTTACCATGTATTCGGCTTCTGCCATTTCAACTACTGATGCACCAGTTTCCTGATTACCGCGCTTTAATGCCATCTGGATGTGACTTAGCGGTATGCCGTAGGCTCGCAATTTATCAGGATCGACCTGAACCTGATACTGCTTAACCATGCCTCCCACCGCAGCTACCTCAGATACACCGGGTACAGTCTGCAATTCGTATTTGAGGAACCAATCCTGAATGCTACGTAATTGACTTATATCGAGCTGGCCGGTTCTGTCCACTAAGGAATATAGGTAAACCCAGCCCACCCCCGTCGCATCAGGACCTAACTGGGGTCTGGCATTTTCTGGCAGAGAAGGTGCAACCTGACTAAGGTATTCCAATACCCGGCTTCGTGCCCAATAGAGATCTGTGCTCTCATCAAAGATCACATAAACAAAAGAATCGCCAAAAAATGAATAGCCCCTGACCGTAACGGCACCGGGTACGGATAACATTGCTGTCGTCAGAGGGTACGTCACCTGATCCTGCACCACCTGTGGTGCTTGACCGGGATAGTTGGTTTTTATGATGACCTGAACGTCAGACAGATCGGGAATGGCATCGACAGGGGTGTTCTTTAACGAAAACAGACCCAAACCAATTAAAATCAATGTGGCCAGAAGGACAAAGAAGCGATTACCTATCGACCATCTAATGATTGATTCGATCATAGTTGTCTCCCATTAATTAATGTGACGAATGATCAACAGAGCTATGCTGTTGAACGTCGTTGTCATGGGAGATATTGGTGATAGTCAGATCATCTCTTACTTCAAAAGTAAAGGTCACCTTATCACTCGCTGCGATGTTGGATAGGTCAATATCATCCGCAACGTGGAAATCCATCGTTGCAGCCTCTCTATTCCACTTATCAATAGGGCCGCGACTTATATTCAAAATACGGCTTCTTCTATCAATAGCGTTAACCACACCCGATACAGTAGCAGAGGGGATTTCAGGCTTATCCATAATATGAACGCCAGTTATCTCAAACCCGTTACCATTTTTTTTACTCACTTCAAAATGTAAGGATTGTCCGGCTTCAAGTGCCTTGATATCGACACTTTCAGCAACGTCAAAATCCATTGTCATTGCAGGCCAATCCCAAGCTTCAGCAGCTTGGTGGGTGATATTGACCATACGGTGAGCTGCCATGACACTATTGATTTCACCTTGCATCCAAATAGAATTGGGTACTTCATCGTGAGTCATACGTTTAAAATCGGAGCTTTTACTCGATTCTGAGTCAATTAGGAATTGTGCAGAGGTGACAACCTTATCGTCTTGATTGAGTCCGCTCAGAATTTCGATATTATCTGCACCTTCTCGTCCTAAGGTCACTGCAATAGACTTGAACTGGCCTTCACCCAACGCCAGCACTACACGATCCTGTTTACCCGTTCTGATAACCGCCTCTTTGGGCACGAGCAGAGCATTACCGCCCTGACTGGTATGAATTGTGATTTGTGCAAACATGTTTGGTTTAAGTTGATAATCTGCGTTGTCAAATTTAAGCCGAACACGTAAGGTTCGATTTTTACTGTCGAGTGTTGGATAGATGTAATCAACAGCTCCTGTCCACTGTTTCCCCGGCAAATAGTCGAGTTTCATTGATACTGGCAGACCTTGTTGAACTAACCCGGCATCACGCTCAAAAACTTCAGCTTCAACCCACACTTGATCCAGCACTCCGATACTCAATAAAGTTGTACCCGGTTTAACATAGAAGCCTTCCCTGATGTTTAAACCATCAACAACGCCAGCTTGTGGGGAGTTAAAGGTGATGTTCTGTTGTACTTTTCGTGACCTCTCCAGTTCGGCGATAAATTGAGAGGATAATTGTAGTGCTTTCAAGCGCTCTTTTGCCGCAGCGATCAAAGAAGTTTCATTGCGTTTTAGTGCTATCAGTAACTCTTCCTGCGCATTGACTAACTGAGGTGAGTAAAGCGTGTATAAGGGTTGATTTTTTTCTACCGGATCTCCAGCCGCTTTCACATACAATCTCTCTATCCAACCTTCTACACGAGGATGAATGTGAATTAATTTATCCTCGTCGTACTGAACATAACCGACTGTTGATATCTCAGTCTGCATTGGCTTCATCTCAACCTTTGCAGTGCGAACACCAAGATTGTTTACCACATTCGGGGATATTTTTATTGCACCGGGGCCAGCATCATCACTGGATGTTGCATCTTCATAAACCGGGATTAAGTCCATACCCATAGGCGATTTGCCGGGTTTATCACGACGGTAATTGGAATCCATTGGCGCGACCCAATATAATGGCTTTTTTTGCTCCGAATCATTCGCAGAATTCTGATTGGTGTCATCATAATTTTTGAAAAAGCTAAGCCCTCCTGCACCTAATACCGCGCCAATAAGCGTTGCAACAATAAGTTTTTTATTTAAGAACATTACTCTTCTCCAAATTGGTGGTTGCGCCCAACATGGTTATTGCCGGTGGATTGGGTCAGGAAATAATTAATGCGGGTAATAGCTTTGAGTGTGTCCACTTCAATTTGAAGTGATGATATTTTGGCATTCAATTCTGCGATTCTGGATCTCACTACTTCCGCAAAATCGCCATCATCGTTGGTATAGGCTGTTAAAGCTGCCTCTGCCTGGTCATGAGTTTGCTTGAGCAACAGATCGTTATAAATGGATTGCCTTTGTGAAAGGCGTTTAAGCTGTTGCAACTCCTTATCAATTGCACTTAGCATCTTTTTAACTAGTAGCAATTTTTCGGTTTTAACCGCTTCAGACTCCGCTATTGATGCAGCCACTTCTTTATCTTGCTTATTCTCGGTAAATAGTGGTAAATCAAATGTGACACCAACTGAAAATAAATCGGCCCTCCCTTCACCACTTTGCATATTGTCCCGATAACCGTAACTCGCATTAACTCCCCATTGGGGCTTGTACTGCTGTTTAGTCAGAGATATTCCTTTATCCGCTACTTCTTGCTCCACATCGATTGCGAGTATTGCTGGGTGTGCTAATAACTCATTAGCTAATGCATTGCGCGAGTAATTATTAGCTTCAACAAGTGCAGGGGTGGTCAGTTTTACGTGTGGCAACTGTTCAGAAACGCTAAAGGCCGATGTCTGACGATCAAAGTCGTAGGTCTGATTCAAATCGTCACTGTTGTAGATCACCAGCCATTCATTTAATCGAGCAATTGCAGATTCAAATTTCTGCTTTTCTGCGGTCAATCTGTCATCAAGCTGAACAATTTCTAATTGAGCACGGATCACATCCTGTTGCCTTATCTTACCGACGACGTTTGAGTAACTTGCCTTAACAACGTCAGCCATTTGCTCAAATAACCCGCGATCTTTCTCAATCAGCCTGATTGTTTGCTGTGCAAGATATGCATCAAACCAAAGCTCAGAAACTGATTGTTTGATTTTTGCGCGTCTGTCTTCACGTAGAAGGGGAAACTTAGTTGATGCCGTTTTTAGTCTGTCCTGCTTAATTTCCAGACTGTCTCCTCTGGGGAACATCTGCGATATACCGACTTTGAACTGAGTCATACCCTCTTGGTTGAAGTTCCATGTATCTGTCGGTAAATTAGCTAAGCCAAGGGATATCTGAGGGTCGGGTAACGATCCAGACGCAATACTGCGCTCCTCTAAAGCAGTTTGCTTAAGTTTATTGCCGTGCTGCCAGGGATCATTTTGCTGTGCAATAGCAATGGCCTGCTCCAGCGATATAACTTGCTCTGCTCTTACGTTTAAGGATAAGAGGCCACAAGCTATAGCAATTGAAAGGTTCAACAAAATGGCTAATTCTTGCTTCATTCAAACTGCTCCTCAAAAGAATTTACTTCTGCATACGCTTTGCTTGTTCCATCTTTAAACAGGATGAGAACGCTATACGGCATGAATTGATCCCCCATTTCCATACCGGGGGAACCAACTGGCATAGCAGGAACAGATAATCCTATAGCGTCAGGATGATCCTCTGAAATGAACTGTTTTATATATTTCGCTGGAACGTGCCCCTCAAATGCAACCCCCTCTCTCGTAACTGCCGTATGACAGGAACGATATTTAGCAGCGATCCCGTATTCTCTTTTGATGTTGCTGATGATTTGAAAATCCTTTGAATATGCACGGATGCCCTCATTCGGAATGTGTGATATCCATTTTTTACAACACCCACAGGTAGGTGTTTTATAAACCAATAGTTCTAAAACTTGGTTTGTCTCAGCGTGTTCATTAGAACTTGCAAACAAAGGAAAAAGCAGCAACGTCAATGCAGCTTTATGAAGTCGTTTTTTAAACATTTTTTGCCCCCAGACATTGCTGGAAAATATAGGTGTGAATGCACCTATTTAATAAACAGGAAGTAATATTTGTAGTGTGTAAATTGCGGACGCACTAATCCCGTGTCAGGCAAAAATTGGTGGTCTGTAAAGCGAAGAGGTCTTTGAGATCGGCTGTTTTAATAGGAAAATAAAAGTAATTTTATCTGAAGTTACAGTATCGACCATTCTGACTGTCGAGAACAAGAATGGACCTGAAGTGCAACCATTAGGTGGACACTCACATGATGAGATATCCTTAATTTCCTCAGATTTATCATTGCTAAGCTTCATCTTGATGCACTCGTCTACAGAGCAATGATTCATCGACGAGTATGTATGATGGCCGTTATCCATAAGCTTGCAAGTCATTGCACCAAAAGCCATTGCCTTTGTGGCGAAGGCAAATAATAAAGCAATAATAACAATATGTTTTGAATGGAATTTATACATCAGCCTATCCTTAACAGCTTTAAAATATAGACCATTTTGACTGATTCGTAAACACCAACGTTTATAATGATTGGCTAGATTCGTGATAGAGAAATTGCTACTTATGGGTACATTACAGAACCCAGCTCGTCATGCAAAGAATTTGCAAAGTTAATCTTTCACTACATAAGCCATTGAATTTAAGAAATTAAGATAGACACAAATTATCATAACAGAGGCAGTTTTACGTGGAATGGGAATTGGGTTGCTGGCAAACCTGAATGTCGCTGCGCACCTTCACTCCGGAAAACTGGTACCTGTACTTTGTCAAAATATCTCAGACATATACGGCGCCTATCTCTATTATGCAGTTGGAATAAAGTTGCCTAATCGTGCTTCCAGATTAATTGTTATGCGAAAAACGAATTATTGGTTTTTTTTGTCTTTCAATTTACTGTGGAGCAGTTGCAGCGATTTCAGGATGATTTCACACTAAGTCAATATTTAGCAGACAAGTAATCACCTGCCCGCAATTAAATTATTCTTTCACGGTGTTTCTTCAGGTTCATAAATTATTAAATAACTTGGGGCTTTAATGCTGTCATCACCTATTCTCTTGTCTGATTATGACCATGATCAGAGATCAGTTACTAGCTAAAATGACGAAAAGCAAGTGCAACTCTAAAGTTTGCAAATTCTTAATTAAGGCGAACAGGTATTTTTCCGCGAGGGAAAACGCTGCCACTTAGCCTATAAGACACTGGTGGATTACCGCCCAGAATGATCATTATGGGTTCCTGACATTGATAATTTGGAGCTTGGGAAATTAGTCTCATCGATTCTAGATCAACCCTACTAGGCTCAGGAGAACCTCCGGGATGGAAATGCCACTCGCCAACGTAATATCTGCCCGCTTTCCAGCGCAAATCGAGTAAGGATTGCAACCCGTTTATCCCTCGTTGAAATGTTGTTCTCCCAGCGAGGGAATCATCAGGTCTCGCAGTGGCTTCAACAAGAAAAGCGGTAGAACCGTCTTTACTGTAAGAGCCTATTAAAATACCGCCGGTTTCATTGTTCCCAGCTTTGATACATTCATCAATAATTTGTTTCAGTGCCGTGGCACTAAGTTTGACTATAGACTTTGCACTTGCGCAAGAAAACGTTATATCCTCAATGCTCATGGGTTTGCCGCTCTACAGTACCATCCTGGTTTTGCTTAAAATATTCGTATGTTCTCTTTGATGTGCCTACTACCCTGCAAATAAATTTTGTGCCTATGGCAGCCCATAAATTTACGTCCTCCGCCCGGGCAGGAAATACCGGATGCCAGCAACCTACTCCCTCGATTTTAGCATCGGTTACGTCAATTTCAGGTGAAGGGCATTTTTTAAAATGTGATATAGCATCAATTACAGGAAATATAGTCTCTTTAGCAGCATAAGCGAAAAGACCTTCCGCTTTCCATGTCATAGCCAGACTCACAAAGACTTTCTCAGATTGCCAGTCAAAATCAGACATAGCCTTGAGTACTTTGTCTTCTCCTGTGCAGTCTACAACGACGTCAAACTTGCTCAGAGAATTTCTAAGGAACTCGCTTTCTGGCGGAAAATCACAGTTAAACGAACGCGCGTTTGCGTCCGGCAAAATGCAATTCAAATGTTCGGCAAGAGCCACTGCTTTGTTTCTACCCACTGCCGACATGGTTAGAGCATGACGACTAAGATTGCCTACTTGGATGTAGTCTGAGTCAAGAATTCCAAGAGAGACGACTCCTATCCGTAAAAGGTTTTCTGATATTGCACTTCCTAACGAACCCGCGCCAATGATCAGAATTTTCTTGCTTTGAATGTCACCGCTTATTTCTCCACGTGTTCTAAGTTGGCCAGAAGTCCAATTTTGTGTGCGTACCCATTTGATGGGCTCCCGCGACAATGATTGCTCACGGTCCCACTCTCTTCTATTCCGTTCGGTAGATCGGAATCCACGTCGTGTCGTCGAGTTGTCACTAATACCAGATAGGCGTAACGCCAGCCAGTGAATGTGCTGTGGTTCTTCTCCTACTTTTTCTTGAAGCGGAAATCCGAGCATTAATGTTTTTGGAAGACGACGGCGATATGCTTTCCTTAATGAACAACCAATATCAACCAGAAAATCTGAGAAAGATAAACCTAAGTTTTTTAACGATTGGTTAAGCTCCATCCACGTTCGTGGAGCCTGCCATGGTTGCAAAATAGGAAGTGCAGGTAGCATAAACCAAATAATATCTTTGATTTTGGGCCTATTACACATAGCCGGAGACCATTCCGACCTCCGGATTAACTTCTTTTCACTATTATAAAACTCTCTTATATAACGTGTATCAAGAGTACCCTGTAAAACACTAATGCTGGCATAGCCCCACTTTCCAATCATTGACTGCCAGAATTTCAGCTCATCTGTTTTCTCCGCAAATCCAATCTGTGAATATGCAGAGTGTCCTGTAAAGGCTGGTAATTCCAACGGTTCACCCTTGACAGCAAGATTTTCAAGCGCAGCTGCATCTATCCATTGTTGTAATCGGTTAAGCCGCCAGAGTACTCTATCAGCCAATTCCTCTGGCTCTTCCAACCATTGACATCGACCAAAAACTGCAAAAGCATTTTCAAGGCATGGTTTTCCAGCAGTCCAAGGTCGCTGAGTTTCATCTTTATAGTTACTATCCTGATGTTGAAACGTAACCGATATCCCATCTTTTTTATCCGGATACATTTCAATTTTGACGAAAGTGCCTTCTTGCCAGATCACAAGATGCCATGAGCTGAACACTGGCATAAATTGAGATGGTTGAACCGAAAGCTGAACGATAAATTTTAATGACCATATTTTACCCTCTGAGAATACCCAGGAGCTGATGGTTTCCGTTCTGGGATCTGCATTAATTAAGTCAGAGATTTCCTGTAATTCATAGGGCACACTTTGAACAACATTAGTCAAGCGAATCGTCCAGTTTTCTGAGGCTCTGCCGGCTTTGTCGGAGTTGTAAATCCACCACTTCGATCTCCCCCTTGTGGGCCAGGGAGTGGAAACAATGTACCAAACAGCTGTTGCCAAAGTTCTGCACTTTCTTTTGCATCTTCAGATGCCAGTGCTTTATGTGCAATTACAGAAGCCCCGGCTATACCTTCATAAAATAGACAAAAGTCTTCAAGGGACAACCTAGCAAGTACGTCATGTTCTTGAACACCATGATCGGATAGAGAGGGTTTTCTTTTTTGATTGTAGAAAGGTTCCCATCGGTTCAAGAAAGTATCAATAAGTTGAACCAGACCACTTGCCATGGAGGGAGTACCATCGTTCAGAGCGTTACCAATTAAATGTTCGAGAGGATATCCTTTAGGATATTTAGGTAGATTGTCGTTATTATTCTGTTTCCACCACTTTACTGCTCTGACAAGGTTTATATAGTGGCCATTACAAGCACGGTTTTTTTCTGCAGTCCACTTTATCTGGGCTAGAGGATGTGTTCTTCCCCAAATGTTTTCATCTCTGTCTGGGAGTAACAAGGGGTGTGCCTTCCATTCAGATGCTGGTGCGTCTTGTAAGCTGTTAGAGCTAGAATCGAACAAGCCTGTTGGCTTCCAATTTTTGTTAAGCCGCCAGTCGGTCTGTTCTTCCAATGAATTTACTGTTTGAACTGACTCTGACCGATAGAGCTGCAAAAGCGATAGCTTTTCCTCTCCAGATGCAGGTATTGCGGTTATAACGAGATCTAGTTCAACGTAAGAAAGTGTAATGCCAAAAGATCGTCCTTGTGGCTGCCATTTGCCAGAATAAAATTTTTCGAGAAATGGCTCGAATAGATCCATCGCATCCCTGGGTGTAGTTCGAGCATAGTCAAGATTAGTAACAACAACAATATCAACATCGGGACGCTTATCATTCAATGGTTTTATGGCAGTTGAACGACGAATACTCCCCTGGAGAAAAGTAGAAACAACAATATCCCGCAGCGGCTCATAGTTATTTAACCTAGTACGAAGCGTTTTGGCCCCATTTTTCCAGTCTTCTTTTTGTTTATCTGTAGGCCTGATTTTTGTTAAAAATTCATTAAATTGTGCATTAAGTTCCATAGTAATTATACCCTGAACGAAGGAATATATGAGGCATGTACCTGACGATTAAAGTCAAACTCGTAAAAAATACAGGTTCCAAAGTAGTCTGTTTGCTGACCGACAAAGAAATTAACTGCATTAGGCGCAGCACTAAAGATGTGGACTTTGGCCCCAACAGGAACACGGACATCTCCAAACTTTTTTGCTACAAATTCCGCAACGTTCGAAGCATGAGCGCCGCTCGTTATTGATTGCAAACCAACCCCCTCTCTCGGGGAGAAATGCAGAATTTGACCAACCTCGGGCAACTCGGACACGATGTAATCTTGAGCGTCCGGAAGAGCATTTCTTGTGATACTGAGTACAATTGCAATGTCCCTACCTCTTTCCATATTTATTATTTCGACATCTGTAAGTCGAATTTCGCCTCCATCATCGACGTTCCATATAGATGGTGAACCCCTTCCCTTCTGCACTAGCTCTACTATTACACTTGATTTAACGCCAAAGCACTTTCCTGCTAGCATAGCGATAGATGAGTGTGCATCAAGAAAAAGCCTGATTTTTTTTCCTCTCTGAGATTGCCTAATTTTATGAAGAAATTCCGTAACGACAGGCTGAATTGAATTCTCCCATTCGATACCTAGGACAGGAAAACGTCCCTCAAAATAATGCAGCAGGGAAAGTGTATTTTCCTCGGAGGCGTCCAAGGTTTCAAATGGACCATCTCTGAATGAACGGAGAGAAACAGCGGTATAATCTTCAATAGGACGTGATTGTATTAGTCCTTCAGCTATACACATTTTCTCAAACTGGTCACGATTAAATTGGTATTTTCCTTGGCCTTTCAGCGTTCGAATCAGACCGTCATAGCGAAAATCTGAGCTGGTTTCGCAAGGCGTTATCCCGACAAATTTAAACCGCATATTAGCATTTTCTCGTAGACGCTCTAGAGAATCTGCTGGCGCCTCAATCCTAAAACCTCTGAGGAGTTCAAAGAGTTCTTGATCATTATTAAGTCCTAGATGATCGCGCCACAACTTCCTAACTTTGCCCATATTGCTTCTTGCCGTTTTGCCAACCGCAAGCTTATCCAAATCCAAAGAGCCGTCAGTGTTCCTATGAATTTCTCCTAGGGGATCGCCGTCTAAGATGGTGTCGGTAGTGACAAGAATAAAAGAAGAACTTGGATCAGCTACTACTTTTGCTTCTTTGAGACGTTGAAGCAAAGAGTTGGACTGCGCGTTGATGAATTCGGGATTAATCAGGCTTTCGTAACCAAATCGGCCTCCCGAAACAACATGATATTTTATCTGGAAATACTCTGCAGCAATCCGTTCTGGGTTGTAACCTGATCTTGGCGGATTATATTTAACTACTACATCATCAAACGCTTTAGGGGCATCAGCTTCATACGACACTTCTATAACATCAGACCTAGTCCTATCTTTTAGAAATGAAGCGTAATACCAGAATACCCTAGCTTGATAGTCGTGCCCCTGCCAACCTGCAACAACAGCCTTTGCCATAAGAAGAATCCCAAATCTTAAAATTATCACCTTAAATTCAGGGATTCAATAAAGCTATGAATATAAAACCATTACAGGCCATAAATGTTACAGACAGTAGTTTCAACTAAATTTGGTGGGATTTATTTAATAGTTTCGGATGTGAGCTATGAGCGAAAAATCTCCTTAAAAGTCCGCACTGCCCACTTAACCTAATCGCTCGTACCGGAGTAAGACTTCCATTTTCTCAATATCCGCTTAGTGCCCGAAGAACACATTTGTATCACAATCGTTTTAATTTAGAGATAGCTGCAAAGCAAACTGAAGTTTGATCTCAGGGAAAATTCACAGTTTATGTATCGACGATTTTTCATTCATCGATGTTATGAGTAGAGAAAGCCCGACATGCGGGTCAGCACCGATTATCTCACATAGCTCGATGAACTCTACTAACTCAATTTTGCGCCGGGCTTGTTCAATCTTTCCCAAAATAGAATGGTGTCTACCCCATCTTTCCGAGACCTCTCGCAAAGACAAAGATTGCTCTTCACGTCGTGCTTTTAACCACAACCTGAGCTTATCGTAATGTGAGGAGTATACTGACGTTTTCATTGTCTCGATGATAGAGACAAAGTAGACTGTCGCGAATTTCGAGACGAGAGCTAAGCATTTGAGAAGTACATTATGCCTAAAAAATTATATAACATTGATTTTTATAAATTTATCGAATCTCTTGATTTGCCTTCTTTTACAGTAACTGACGTAACGAGATATCTTTTCGAAACATATTCGAAAGAGTTTGATAATAAGAAAAATGCCACGCAGTTCGTCTATAGGCACTTAAAACGACTTTCAAAGGAAGGAATAATTTCAGCTATTCAGGGAGAGAGTGGCAAAGCGATCGTTTTTCGTTGGTGTACTGAGTCCTCAGAAGATTCAGAGTTGGTTCATCGAACTGAGATCTATGGAAATAAAACTAGTGACCTCATAGTTTCAAAGCTACAAGAAAAGATACGACGTTATAAAACGGAAATGCTGATGAGCGTAGGTGAGACAGAAGCGTATTCAGAGTGGGTGCAAGAAATGCCTGATTTTGCAGAGTACGTCAAACCCCACTATCAGAATACAAGAGAGCAAGCGAAACTCATGCTGGGAAAAGTAAAGGGCTTTGAACGTTTACTCGCTGAGCATGAAGCCCGATTGTCATGATGCTAAGAAACTGGCAGCAAAGAGCCATTAACGCCGCTCTAGAAAAATTTGAGTCACCCTTTTCTCATTTTTTATGTCTTGCAACGCCTGGTGCCGGAAAAACTGTCATGGCATCTGCCCTCGCTGACATCCTCCTAAAGCAAGATAAGATTGATCTCGTATTATGCTTTTCTCCTTCGACTGTTGTAGCAAATGACTTCAGAACTGAGCTTGAAGCCATTACTGGAAAACGCTTCTGTGGACGAATAGGCGCAATAGGTTCATCACTTACTTATCAAAGCATGAGGCATCTGGATGATACATTTTGGCATTTATTGAGTACCTACCGAGTGTTTGTAATTTTTGATGAAATACATCACTGTTCAGGTAGTCAGATTGAAAATGCCAATGCTTGGGGAGCTAAAATTCTGAAGCATATTCAAGGGAGAGCAATTTACACTATTGCTTTAACTGGTACTCCTTGGAGAAGCGACACTATTCCGATCGCGCTGGCGAATTATGTGGGTGAGAACAACCAAATACAGGTTGATCACAGTTATGACCTAAAGCAAGCCATCAATGATGGCGTCTGTCGCGTTCCACATCTCACTCTATTAGACAACGAGCTTATTACTGTCATTGAGGATGATAATAAAAAGCACTTTAATTCGATAACGAAATTTCTTAAGAATAGCACCCTACCTTACTCAGAATTCACTTCCCACGATGAGGTGTTACGACAAATCCTAAAGCGTGGGATTGTTCGGTTAAACGAACAACGTCTAACTGCTTCAGATGCAGGAGGCTTAATTGTCGCGGCGTCGATTTCTCATGCTAAAAAAATCCAATCTTTGCTTCTTGCACTGGGTGAATATAGCGAAGTGGTTACCTACAAAGAAAGTGAGCCTGAACGACTAATTCAAAATTTCAAACGAAGTAAAAAAAAATGGATTATATCGATTGGCATGATCAGCGAAGGAACTAATATTCCCCGCTTAAGGGTCTGTTGCTATCTTTCATTGGTAACAACTGAACTCTACTTCAGGCAAGTATTGGGACGAGTTTTAAGGGCACAACCTAATGATACAGGTATGGGCTATTTTATTTCCTTGGCACACCCACGCTTGCTTGAATTTGCAAGTCGAGTTTCTGAAGAAGTACCACATTGTGCCGTCATTAAAACTTCAGAAACAAATGAGATAAATAGTACGGAGTTTCCAAAATTAAACATGGTAAATGGTACTTCTTCTCGAGGCGTCAACTCACATATTATAACAACAGCCTTCGCAGATAAGGAAATAGAAGAGAATCCTCTCTACAACCCTCTCCCTAGATGGTATGGATCGACGATCGACTCATTTGGTCGCTTCCGGAAAAAAATATTCATGTTGTAAAATTAATCAATACACTCTTTAGGTTCTAAAAAGTCGATGAAAGTAAAAGCTGGGAAGTCAAATAAGCCGATAGCAAAAGACCATTTTATTGCCTCAAATTACTTCGAATGATTAGGCTGGTATTTAAGTTGCCATGCAATTTGACGGCTACTTGCATCAGGTTCCTGTGCAAGTAACACCACTTCGCGTTTGACTTCTGGGGAATGCTTCCTTCGTTTGGTGATAGACACTCCTTACAGGCATAATTTGCCTCCTTATGGATGTATACGTAAAGTCTGGATAGAACCCGTTATTCGCGAAACATTCATTGGGTTTCAGAAATTTCTGTATCAAAAAGACAATATTTGAGCTTGAGTGGGTGTATCTACAGGATTTACAATATTGCAGTGTTCCTGTCTCTACTTGTGAATTGTTAGGAGTTTTTTTCATTGCCAGCCAAACCAAAAATAACTGAGGAAATGCAGTTTAGGATCGAAAAGATGCTTTGGGACTGGGAAGGTAGGCTGACTTGGGCACTATTGACTCAAAAGATAAAGATTGAATTAGGCTTAAAAATAACCAGGCAGACACTTGAAGACTATAAAGGCATTTATAATGCTTACAGAACAAAAAAGAAAAGCTTGAGAGGGGCTACACCCCAAATAGAGAAAGCTATTACAAAAAAAGATGTCGATTTAGTTTTACAAGTTAAGAAGCTTCAGGCTGATGTTGAAATCAGGAATAAAATCATCAATGAACAAAAAAGGTTTCTTCAGCGAATTCTTCAGAATGCTGCAGAAATACCTGCTTTTAAAGGAAATATAGATTTGCTTATCGCAGAGAGACCCGAGGACAAACTGTGACACTTTCAAACAATCAAAAGAAATTACAAAAAAAATTGAGAGGTCTTACGGGCAAAGCTGTTCAAGATTTCAATATGATTGAGCATGGAGACAAGGTACTTTGTGCTGTCAGTGGTGGAAAGGATTCATTCGTATTACTAGATATATTGATTCATCTAAGAAAAGTCGCGCCAATTGACTTCGAGGTGGTTGCTGTAAACCTTGATCAGAAGCAACCAGGTTTCCCAGAACACATTCTGCCAAATTATTTTGAATCAAAGGATATCGATTACTATATCATAGATAAAGACACTTACTCGATTGTTAGAGAAAAGGTACCAGAAGGAAAAACAACCTGCTCGCTTTGCTCGAGATTAAGACGAGGTTCTCTATACACTTTCGCTGAAGAAATCGGCGCAACTAAAATTGCTTTGGGTCATCACATGGATGATATTGTTGAAACATTATTCCTTAACATGTTCAACAATGGAAAGATGAAGGCAATGCCTCCAAAACTGCTCAGTGACGATAAACGCAATATAGTAATCCGCCCTCTCTCTTACTGTCGCGAAAAAGACATCGCAAAGTATGCTGAAATCTGTCGCTTTCCCATTATTCCTTGCAACTTATGCGGTTCACAAGAAAATCTTCAAAGGAAAATGATTAAAGGGTTGCTCACTGACTGGGATAGATCAAGCCCCGGAAGAATTGAAAATATATTTAACAGCATTTGTGATGTGAGCCCCAGCCAATTGGCCGATAACAGTATTTTCAATTTTGAAGACTTAAAGATTGTTAGAGAGGGACCTCGTCAAGAGTATGAGCACAGTGGCCCAACCATTTCATCCACAAACCTTATTGATGTAGCAATAAGTTATGAAGCTTAAGTTAGGACCTCTCTAATGCAGTATCAAAATAAGCTGGTTTATGCTCCCGGCTTTGACTGGACATCAGCCTATCGTGGACTGTTATTAAATACAGAGTTAATAATTTTCATTTGGCACATTTACAAAGTCTTGGTCAATTTTTGTAAAGCTTCATCATTGCTATTAAGCAGATATCTGAGGGCTGCACTAACGTTTGTATACAAAAGCTATATATTGTGTAAAGCATCCGACCTTCCACTTAAATATTTTAGCAATATTAAACAATGGGTTACAATATCTACACCTCTTCAATTCGAGGGACATTATTTAATAGAAGGCAAAGACAGCTATACCTTGCTGGATATCCTGCTATTTTTACGCAAAATTGCACCGGTCAATTTCGATATCGTCGCGGTTAACCTCGACCAGAAGCAGCCCGGCTTTCCGGAGCATGTGTTACCTGAATACCTGAATTCTCTGGGTATTGACTACAAAATTGTAGAAGAAGACACCTATTCCATTGTTAAAGATAAAATCCCTGAAGGGAAAACCACCTGTTCACTGTGTTCAAGATTAAGACGCGGGATCCTGTACCGTACTGCAAAGGAACTCGGCGCAACCAAAATAGCCCTCGGTCATCATCGTGATGATATGCTGGAAACATTGTTTCTGAACATGTTCCATGGCGGAAAGCTAAAAGCCATGCCCCCCAAACTGGTAAGTGATAACGGTGAACACATTGTTATTCGCCCGCTGGCTTATTGCAGTGAGAAAGACATTCAGAAATACGCTGACGCCACTGAGTTCCCGATCATCCCCTGTAATCTTTGCGGTTCTCAGGAGAATCTGCAAAGACAGAATATTAAAATGATGCTGCAGGACTGGAATAAGCGTTTTCCGGGTCGCATTGAGTCTATGTTCCGTGCAATTCAGAACGTTGCCCCATCACACCTCGCTGATGGCAATTTGTATGATTTTAAAGGGATCAAGGCCACAGGCGCACCGGTAGAAGACGGTGATACAGCCTTCGACAAGCCGGATTTTACCAGTGCGGTCAGTGATGATGCACAATCCCCTGTTCAAATTGTTAATCTGACGGAATAAACCATGAAAATCGGACTCGCACTCGGTGCCGGCGCTGCTAGGGGCTGGACACATATTGGCATCATTGAAGCACTTGAACGTCTGGGCGTTAAGATAGATGTGGTTGCGGGTTGCTCGATAGGTGCTTATGTGGGCGCAGCCTATGCAAGTGGTAAGCTTGAGCCCCTCAAAGAGTGGGCTTGCTCGTTAACAGAATGGCAAATCCTGTCTTTAATGGGTGTTGGCATCCGCAAAGGAGGCATTGCCAGCGGACAAAAAGTGTTTACCAAACTGGCGGAAGAATTTTGCGCCCCGTCTTTTGAAGAGATGAATAAACCCTTTGCTGTGGTTGCCACGGATTTATACTCCGGCCGCGAAGTCATGTTCAACCAGGGGCCCGTTGATAATTGTATCCAGGCATCCTGCGCAATTCCTGCCCTGTTCAGTCCGGTTGAATATAATGGCCGGTGGCTGGTGGATGGTGCTGTCGTCAATCCTGTACCTGTAAACCTTTGCCGTCAACTGGGCGCAGATTTTGTGATTGCGGTGAATCTCAACGCTGATTTCAAGCCTCAGCGCCTGGAAAGACCAGCCGCAGAACATGAAAAAATCCAGAAAAAAACCGACGACTTTTTCTCTAAAGGTTCAAATATTGTCAGGCAGTGGTTTTCACCGGAATCCAGGTCCGACAAACCGGAACCGCCCGGGATCCTGAGTGTCATGAGCAGTTCTCTGGAAATACTGCAAGCCCGCGTGACCCGCTCCAGACTGGCCGGAGATCCGCCTGACGTACTGATAGAACCTCATCTGTCAGATGTAGGACTGATGGAATTTCACCGTGCAGGTGAATTATGTCTGGAAGGGGAAAAAACAGTTAACCGGCTGGCCGAAGAAATTAAATATCAGTTGGTTATTGAAGATAATATCGAAGAAAACACGACAATCGGCACCGCTTCATAGGAAGCGGCTCCTTTACTTTTTCTGCTCTCCGTCTCAGCGCACGGCTTTAGCTGTGATCCTCAATGGCACATCCGGCAGAGTCAGGCCTTTACTTTGTTCTATCCAGTCAGCAGGTAACGTCACGATGCCCATATTGATTGAAGGCGCATTTTTAAGAGGCATACTGATGTTATCATCGGCAAACTGTATATTCAGCCCGTCGACAGTAGGCATCATGAATGACAAAAAACTGCCCATAGCATTGAAGAATGATTTGTATTGCCCGAGCAGAAATACCAGTTCTTCTTTCGTGTAGGTTTTGGAAAGATAAGCCGGCTTTGTCTCGAGCTGAACGGACATATCACACAGGTTCGCCGCTTCCGCCAAATCAATTTCAACCACTGCTTCTGCCATTTTCAGGATCTTGTCATCAGGGACGGTGAATCGGTTTTCCGGCGAAACAGTGAGTGGCATCACCTGTTTTTCTGTGATGATTTTCGCATCGTTAATACCACACAGATACCCTTCCCCTACGCGCACAAAACCAAATGCAAACTGCAGAGCTTGAGTATCTTCACCATCGAGCTTTTTAACATGACTATAGAAACGGCTGTACTCCACCTGAATGGTTTCAGCCGACACCTGAAACATGTTCAGACAAAGAAAGCTTGCTGCCAGTAAAGCCTTTTTCACTACATATAATCCTTGTTATAACGGATCATCGCCTGTAGTTCCTCAACATAAGCGACCCCGCGTTCCGAGTAATTCATCAGTCCTTCAGCCAGCGCAACGCCGGTAACAGGAAGCTGATTGCTGCGCAGTGTATTTCGAATATCGCGCAGTTCTTTGTAGGCATAGTGGCGGTTTATGTTTCGCATATAGGTATAAGTGGCTTTCGACAGATTCGGGAACCTGGCCACTTCATGATCGAGTCCGTCACTTCGCCGTGACGGGACAAAACCGCATCCTTTTCTGAAACACCACAGTCCGAAGAAGTTATATCCTTCAGTAGCAAAGCGGCTGGTTCCCCATGCAGATTCATTTGCTGCCTGAGCAAGAACCAGTGATACCGGTAAAATATCTACACGGCGCATCAGTACCTGAAGTTGATCTGTTAAATCTGCGCCTTCGCCCACTTTGTACTCATTGACCAGCCACGCTATGCGGTTGGTGTCGTCTTCACTTAACGTTTCACCTAACGATAACTGTCGCTGCAATGTTTGAATATAATGTCGCAGAGACAGAAGATATTCGTTTTGTTTCTCGACTTCAGGCTTCAGATACGAGAAGAAAGCTTCCTTCTTATCCTGCACATTTTCAATCTCTTTGAAGTCCGGTACCGGCTTTCTTGCCTGTTCTGTCACCGGAATGTCCAGAATATCAGGCTCCCGTGAGGACATGATCCAGGCATTGATAACAATTACCAGTAATACGGCAACCGTGATCAGTACAATTTTCATGGTTTCTCTTTTATGCATCGAACGTCGACTCCTGCCCCGCTGATTCGTTAACCTGATGATTTTCCGCAGTATCAAACAGTGTGGTATACAGCATACCAGTCACCACGAAATATAGCGGCATAATCACTAAAAAGGCTAACCCGAATGTAAAAATGCTTAACAGGAACAGTACGAGAAAAATAACAAAAAGAACAATAAACGATAGTATAAATTGATTCACTGCTTTGCAGGATGTGATGATGGCCTGCAATACCCCCAGCTTCTTATCTGCAATCAGAGGTAAGGTAAATGTGGTGGCTACGAAGAGGTACAAACCGGGCAGGATGAGCACAGTCAGCCCTATTTGTACCAGAATTGTGACCAGAAGCTGTGCCAGAGCCAGCGGCAAAACCCAGGATAAATAACGAAATACATCACTGGTTTTAATTTTGTTACCCCTGGCGATATTAATTCCCATCAGTGACAACCCGGCTGACAACGGCGCAACAATCAGGATCATCGCGATATCAAGAATACCCTGTTGTTCAGCGGGCATTGCAGTAAGTTGCTCTATGGGATAAATGCCGGAGATCACCATGGCAAACGCAAACACGACCAGTATGATAAGCGCGCACGCCTGAAAAATCGGCCAGAAGTTACTTTTCAGCAGGTTTACTGATGTGGAGGCCAGCTTTCTGAAATCAAATAACCCTTTGCCGTTCAGCAGGTTAAAACGGTCATTGTACAAGGCTTTTTTGTTGTCAGGTTGCATATCAGGCACTCAGATACTTCTTTAATTCAATAAGTTGTGGCGATTATACCCCAATGGGCCAGATTGCCTACTACGCTAAGACTAACTTCACAGCCAGCCCGATGAGTAAAACGCCCATGGCCCGGTCGAGCCAGTAGCCTTTTGACCGGATAGCGCCTGCAACACGACTGGTGCTGAGCAAATAGGAAAGCAGACAAAACCACGCCCCCGTCGCGAAAGACAGGTAAAGCCCGTACATTAACCGGATATCTGATGGTGTTTGTGAGTCAATGATGACAGTGAACAGTGACAGGAAAAATAAAGTGGCCTTAGGGTTAAGGCCATTGGTAAGAAAACCCTGAATGAACGCTTTTTTAGCGCTGATAGCCGGTTGTTTAGCGGCGATTTCAGCACCTGCTTCATTGTTTGTCTGTGCAGGGCCGCTTCTTAGCGCTCCCGAAGCGAGATATAACAGGTAGGCTGCGGCAATATAGGTAAACGCGGTATACAGCCAGGGGGTGGTTTTCAGAAGTACGCTAATTCCGACGAGTGAGTAAGCCACATGGACCAGAATTGCCACGCCAATCCCCACACTGGTAAACATGGCTGTCCTGCGACCATAAGCAACACTGTTACGCACCACTACAGCAAAATCAGGCCCCGGGCTGGCTACTGCCAGCAGGTGTACCAGAGCGATAGTAATAAATTCATCAAAATACGGCGACATTTACAACATGGCGGTCAGTGATAACTCTTCAAGCAGACTGTCGACAAAGTTAGGAACAACTTTAGACGCCGGGCCGTGGTATGACTCATCGAACATGTCGCAGCGATCACTGGGTTGAAGATTCAGCTCCACAGTTCTGGCTCCGCTGTCCTTCGCAACCTGCACAAAGCCGGCTGCCGGATAAACCTGACCTGATGTCCCCACTGAGATAAACAAATCCGCTTTAGTCAAAGCCAGGATTATATCATCCATTTGCAGCGGCATCTCACCAAACCACACAATGTCAGGACGAAGACCTGCAGAAGGTGTGCAACACGGGCAAGGGGTTTGATCATCAAAAGACTCATCCCGGGAGTGAGACTGGCCGGAACCAGTACAACGGGCTGAGAGTAACTTTCCGTGCATGTGAATCATGCGCTGACTGCCGGCTCGCTCGTGAAGGTCGTCCACGTTCTGGGTTACAAGCAGAAAGTCTTTACCAAGCTGCTTTTCAAGTCTGGCCAGTGCACTGTGTGCAGCATTAGGTAACACACCGGGTTCCTGCAATTGTGCCCGCCGTGCATTATAAAAGCGGTAAACCAGTTCAGGATTTGCAGCAAACGCCTCAGGTGTCGCAACATCCTCAACTTTATGGTTTTCCCATAAGCCATTGCTGTCGCGGAATGTCTTCAAACCGGATTCCGCTGAAATACCTGCCCCGGTTAACACGACGACACGTGGTTTATTGCTCATCATTTAACCTCCACAGGAAAGTGTGAATTAGCTCCCCACTCTGCCCATGCGCCATCATAAACGGATACGTCTGTGGCACCACATAACAGAGCGGCCATGCCGGTAATACATGCTGTAACACCGGAGCCACAACTGCAGATGATTGGTTTATCAAGGTCGATCCCTTTGTCTGCAAAAATCTGTTTGAGTGCTTCCGGTGATTTAAAACATCCGTTGTCTAATACACATTGAAAAGGCAAATTAAACGCGCCGGGCATGTGACCCCGACGTAGTCCTTGTCTGGGCTCTTCTACTTCGCCATAAAAGCGGGCTTCGCTTCTGGCGTCGATAATCTGGATATCTTGTGAAAGTGCGTTGCTGACTTCTTCAGCATTAACAAACCATTTGCGGACAGGCGAAGACGGATTGTAAAGTGCATTCCCGCTTTGCGGGGCCGCTCCGGAATCAGGATAGCCCGCTGCTTGCCAGGCTGGCCAGCCGCCGTCTAATACAGTCACTTTATCATGGCCGGCTGCTTTTAGCATCCACCAAAGCCGTGGTGCCGTAAACATGCCACGATTATCATAAACCACAACATCACTATTTTCGGTAATGCCTAAGCTTCCCAGTAATACCGCCAGCGCATCAGGAGAAAGATTTGTATGCGGCAAATCTCCTGAATGGTCACTGCCTTCTTCATCAATATTAATATCAAGGGCGCCGGGTATAATTTGTGAACCGGAAATATCAGCAGTACCGTTTACAGGATCCGACATAATGGCACGGAGTACGCAAGTGGCATTTTCATCAAGAGTTTGCCGAAGTGTACCGGCTGAGATTAAGAATCGATTCATTACGTCCCTGCTTAGAACGGCTGTAAATAAAACTGCACGATTCAATCACTATACGAAGATTCATCCTAAAAATACAGCCAATTATCGTCACAAATTTGAAAATTTAGTGATTTAAGCTATGGATGGTTGATTAAAAATTGAGATCATTAAGAAATGGTGCCCGGGGCCGGACTTGAACCGGCACGCTGTTACCAGCGAGGGATTTTAAATCCCTTGTGTCTACCAATTTCACCACCCGGGCCTGGGTTGTCTTTCGACTGGTACAGGTTGGAACCTGTTATCGCTGCTGCGATGATGGAGGCGGAACCCGGAGTCGAACCGAGATCCACGGATTTGCAATCCGCTGCATAGCCATTCTGCCATTCCGCCAATTTGGAGCGGGAAACGAGATTCGAACTCGCGACCCCGACCTTGGCAAGGTCGTGCTCTACCAACTGAGCTATTCCCGCATATTTGCGTTCCTGCCGCTGATTAAGTCTGTATCTCCGAAACTTGCCAAGCTTGGCAATCACTTCGTGACGAGGTACATGCTCTACCAACTGAGCTATTCCCGCATAAGCATTTCTGCTGCTGTTTCAGTTCGCTGCTGCTCTCTGAAACGTGGGGTGCATTCTACCTGCACGGACAAAACTGTCAACAGCAAAAACCATCAAAATACACCTAAATACTTAATTTGCTGTCTGTTTGCTTTTTTTTTATTCGTATTGCACAACATCCAGCCAACCCTTATGGCTTATGACGTCCGGAGATATGCTTCCAGGCCGCGCCGGTATACACAAGCATGGACCAGACAGACAAAACTGCCGCTATATAAAGCAGAATATGCCCCAGTGTTACCCAATAAATGGGGAAGCCCATAAACGTTTCGAGGCCTGATAACAATCCGATTAATGCCAGCATCTGCGCCATGGTTTTCGCTTTACCGATAAAGCTGACTTTTACCGTATCGCTGTACCCCCGCTGTGCCATCCATTCACGTAATGCTGAAATATAAATTTCTCGCACCATTAAAGCGATAGCCGGAAGCGTGATCCACAAAGAACCATAGGTATGGGTAATCATGATCAGTGCCGTTGCAACAATGAGTTTATCCGCCACAGGGTCAAGGAAAGCACCGAACGGTGTTGACTGTTTCAGCTTTCTTGCCAGATAACCGTCAAACCAGTCAGTTATGGCTGCGAGCCAGAATACAAAGGCACCAGCCTCTTTTGCCCAGCGCCAGTCAAGAAAATACACCACCACGAATACAGGAATAAGCACAACACGAAAAAGCGTGATGATATTTGGTACCGTCCACATATTATTACTTCTCAATTTTCATCAATGACATCACACAGGTAAGCATGGTAACACGTCCCTGATTATTCACCTGCTTAAAGATGCAGATGATCGTAAATGGTTTCCGCCAGCTCAGCACTGATCCCGGGGACGTTTGCAATCTCATCTTTGCTGGCTTTTTTCAAACCCTGCAAACCGCCCATGTATTTAAGCAGGCTTTGTCTGCGCCTCGCTCCGATACCGGGAATCGATTCAAGACTGGAGGTCGTTTTAACTTTTTGCCGGCGGTTTCTGTGCCCGGTAATGGCAAACCGGTGAGACTCATCCCTGATATGCTGTATAAGATGTAGCGCAGGTGAGTGACTTTCCATAGGAATGGTTTCATGAGAACCGGCCAGGATAAGCGTCTCCAGTCCGGGTTTCCGGGTTGTGCCTTTCGCCACACCGATAAGCATGGGCTTTTTATCTTCCGGCCAGTCTTCAAAAAATGACTCAGCTTGTGCCAGTTGCCCTTTACCGCCATCAATAAATAGGATGTCAGGAATTTTACTGACCTCTTTAACGTTCTTATAGCGGCGTCTGAGCGCCTGAGCCATCGCGGCGTAGTCGTCACCCGGCGTTATACCTTCAATATTGTACCGGCGATAGTCGCTTTTATGTGGCCCCTCACGGTTAAACACCACACAGGACGCCACGGTTTGCTGACCGGATGTATGACTGATGTCGAAACACTCCATACGCTGTACCGGCGTATCAAGTTCAAGGATATCTTCTAAGTCCAGGTATCTGGCATGCACAGATTTCTGCTGACTGTACTGGGCATCCAGTGCATTTTCAGCATTGGTTTGAGCCAGTTTCAGATACCGGCGCTTTTCTTCCCGTGCACCTTTAAATATCTTAACTTTGCGTTTTGCTTCTTCGCATAACACATCAAGAATACTGTCTTCTTCGGTTAATGCGCGGGGCAACACAATTTGTTTCGGAATAATTTTATTACCTGAAAGATAAAACTGCAGAAAGAACGACTCAAAGATTTCATCTTCACTGGCAGATGCAGGCACTTTAGGGAAATAGGCTTTCGAGCCCAGCAACTGACTGTCGCGGATAAACATAACCTGAATGCACGCCATATTCCCCCGCACTGCGAAGCCGAAAACATCCATTTCATCCTGTGTACCGGACACCCATTGCTGTTCCTGCACTTTACGCAGTACATTTATCTGGTCACGGTAACGTGCAGCAGCTTCGAAATTCAGTTGCTCACTGGCCTTTTCCATTTTATCAACCAGCGTGCCGATGACCTGCTGATTTTTCCCGTTCAGAAATAAGCGCGCAAGCTGGACCTGCTCCTGATATTCCTCATCACTGACATAGCCTTCCACACAAGGGGCGCTGCAACGCTGCATTTGATATTGCAGGCAGGGACGGCTGCGGGCACGGTAATAACTGTCTTCGCACTGTCTCACCGGGAAAATCTTTTGCATGGTACGCAGGCTTTCGCGAACAGCCCATGCACTGGGATAAGGGCCGAAATATTCACCCTTCTTTTTTTGCGGGCCCCGGTGAAAAGACAACCTGGGATGCTCGTGGGCAGAAAGGAAAATAAACGGATAAGACTTATCATCCCGCATCACCACGTTATAACGGGGTTTGTACTTCTTAATGAAGTTATTTTCCAGCAGAAACGCTTCGGTTTCACTGTTCACCACAGTGACGTCCATTGAGGCAATGTTTGCCACCAGAGAACGGGTTTTAGCGTTATCTACGTTCTTGCGGAAATAACTGGATACGCGGTTTTTAAGATTCTTTGCTTTACCGACATAAATCACATCGCCCTGCTCGTTGTACATCCGGTAGACACCGGGCTGACTGGTCAGGTTTTTAAGAAACGCGTTGTGATCAAATGCCGGCATTGAAATTAAAGCAAATTAGAATCGATGAGTTTGTGTCGTAGCGCCAGGTGAGTCAGTTCCACATCAGTGGATACCCCCAGCTTTTCAAACATCCGGTAGCGGTAACTGTTAACAGTTTTCGGGTTAATACAAAGTTCGCTGGCAATTTCAGGTACCTTCTGACCTTTGGTCAGACGCATAGCAATATTCAGCTCACGGGTAGAAAGCGAATCGAAAGGATTGTCGCTTTCCGGAATAATACGCCGCATAGCAATACTTTCAGCGATATCCGCAGGCAGATACTTCTGACCGGAATGTACCTTGTAGATAGCCCTGATCATCTCTTCCGGATCAGCGTCTTTGGTTAAAAATCCGAATGCACCAAGTTGCATAACCTGCGTGGGAATGGGGTGTTCTGTATGCATAGACAAACAAATCACCCGCGTATTCTCAGACATTCGTACAATTTTTTTAGTGGCTTCCAGTCCGCCCATGCCGGGCATATTGACGTCCATCAGGACAATGTCGGGCGCATCAGTTCTGCAATGTTTAACAGCGTCTTCCCCGTTTTTCGACTCGGCTACAACTTTGAAGTCGGATACATCGTCCAGAATACGTCGAATCCCTGTTCTGACCAGTTCATGGTCATCTGCCAGGATAATCTTAATCACGTTTTTTTGCTCACTGAATCATCGTTATTATTGATTTGATTAGCGGTCTGTTTACCACCACGGGCATAATAACATGATATCTGCGGCTGTGAACATGCTGCCGTAAGAAAGGCGATCAAAGCTGTGGTAAATCAAACCACAATGCTTCTGTGTCAGTCCCGGCAGTGAGTTTAAGCATGTCATCCTGATAGACGCCGATGCCGTCACCGGCTGAAAATTCATCACCTTCCAGTGTCAGGTCACCTTTAATCAGATGCAGATAGCCAAGCCGGCTACCTGTTGACAATGTAATGCCCTCACCTTCTTTTAATATTAAGCGGTGTAATGACATATCCTGATGTACCTTTACTGTACCGTCAGCACCGTCCGGTGTCACCAGAGCTGTGAGCGCCCCTTTCTGAGCGATGGTTTTCTGTTCATAACCCGGCGCGATACCTGTTTCTGCAGGCAGCACCCAAATTTGTAAAAAGTGTACTGGATCAGTCTGCGACGCATTGTATTCGGAATGCCGGATCCCTGTACCGGCAGACATGCGTTGAATGTCTCCGGCCGGAATCGTATCACTGTTCCCTGTGCTGTCTTTATGTGCCAGCGCACCACTGGTTACATAAGAAATAATTTCCATATCGCGGTGACCATGAGTATCGAAACCACGTCCCGGCGCGACGTTATCGTCATTTATGACTCTGAGTACCGAAATTCCCATGTGCTCAGCATCATAGTAGCGGCCAAAGGAAAAGGTATGTTTTGATTGCAGCCAGCCAAAATCAGCTTTGCCTCTGGCATCTGCTCTGCGAATGTAACGCATACTAATACTCCGGAAAAATTGGACAGGCTTAGTGTAGTCCTGTTAACCAGGATTAATACTCCATTATCTACAACGAAATGTTCTATTTATTAGAACTAATGGTGAGCAGCAATTCGCCAACATGCTTTATCACCTCGCTTGAGGTGGCAAAATTAAGCCGGACAAAACCGGGAGCACGGAAGTCGGCCCCGTCATTGGCAGCAATGCCGGTACATTTGAACAGGTACTCAGCGGCACTGCCGGGAGCGACATGATTCAGATAATCGCGAAGATCCAGCCAGAGAAAAAAGGTCGACTGTGGTATGCAGGCGAGTAAAGATGAGTTGTGCAGTAGTCCGGTGAGAAGAGCGCGGTTTTCACTGATCTTTTCTTCCATAGTCTGCAGCCATAAATCGTTAAGCTCGTCGTATGCCAGAACTAATGCCTGTCTTGCCAGTGCGCCTGCAAACAAGTGGGAACGGGTGATCGCTGCGCGGACTGCATCCCGCCATTGCTGATTAAAAACAATGGCGTAGGCTGCCGCCGGAACATGGGCGAGATTGTAGGATTTAGATGGCGATTGCAGCACAATTGTATTGTTTTGATATTCATCCCCGATACTGGTCAGAGAAACAAATTCGTTTCCTTCAGCAATAAAACCGCGGTGAACTTCGTCACAAATTAACGGAATGTTTCTCTGAGTACACCACTCAGCCAGCGCCTCCAGTTCGTCTCGTTGCCAGAGCCGGCCGGTTGGATTATGAGGATTACAGAGCAATACAGCAGATAAGTCATCCGGCAGTGACGATAAATCTATGTGAACATTGCCATCGTTGATATCCAACGTCAGCGGGCAAACTTTGCGTTGTGTTTTTTCTGTCACGGCGAAAAACGGCCCGTAAGAAGGTATGAATATCCCCACCTTATCGCCGGGCCGCGTCAGACATTCCAGGGCAATGCCCATTGCAGCGATAATACTGCAGCAATCTACAATGGAAGATTCATCTATATATTCCCCTCTCCGCCAGTGCCACTGACTGACAGCGGCAGTAACAGCAAGTTGCTGATAACCAAAATGAGAAGACAGGAAGCGGGAAAGACCATGGTTGACCATTTCCGGTGGCGGAAAATCCGTATCCGCCACCCACAGGGGAAATACCGGTTTATCAGATGCGCCATAACGATTTTTTACATCATCAAATTTTAGCGAACCACTGTTAAACCGCTGCTGAAATTCTTGCACTAACTTATCCGTTCAAAGACATTAAATTCAGATAGTGAATGCTGGAATTTTCTCTTCGTTTCTCTTATCACAAAGGGAATATCCTGCGGGGCAGCCACAAGACGGAAATCATCGCCTAAGGTTTGTTCCAGTGCCATCGTCGACGTGAGTGTTTCACCATTCGCGTCTTTATAGCCACCGAGCCAGTTTTCTCTGGCAGTGTATTCTTCTAACCAGGTAAACGGCGATGCAATGATCAGCAATCCTCCCGGATTTAACCGTTCACGAATGCTTTCGAGTAACCGGGCGGGTTCGTAAACACGGTCAATCAGATTGCTCATAAGGATAAGATCATAACCGGTAAACTGGGGCTTCAGGTTACAGGCATCGCCCTGGGCAAAATGCACTCTGTCTTTATTTTCGCTTAGGCCAAGGTCTGCCAGTTTTGCCACTTTAAATTCAGTCAACTCGCCTTCTTCAATCAGGTTGTAACGGATCTCACCGTGTTCCTGCATGGCAAAAGCGGTCTTAATAAAGCGTGCAGAAAAATCGATGCCGTCAACGTGGTCGAAGTACTTAGCCAGCTCAAATGAAGCGCGGCCTGTTGCACAGCCCAAATCTAACGCCCTGGCTTTGGGTTTTGCACCGGTAAACTGCATGGCAAAAGCTACAGATGCGGCCCCAAAATTTGGCACACCGTAATACGTATTGCCATAGTGAAATTCACTGTACTGTGATACCTGCGTGTCACTCTCGTAATCGAGATCGTTCACTTTAATTACCTCGGTAGATTCAACATAACGGAAACCCGCGTGCTGGAAAAAATGACGACGGAAGGCATAACGACTGTGCGCCATGGCTTCATTTCCCGTCGAAATCCATGAACCACCTTTAAATAAATTGTGCTTATTGTCAAAAGTCGGCGTGGTGAAATCATCATACAGAGGATGCACCTTGAAACCGTCGAAGGGATAGATGGGCGTTTCTGTCCACTGCCACACATTACCCGCCACATCGTAAAAGCCCCCCATTGAGAACAGGTTCACCGGTGCTGATGATGCACCATGATGCAGACCTGTGTTCCACTCTTCGCGCCATAGTGACTCTTTCATCCCTGCGTGTTCACACAAACGCAGCCACTCATCTTCTACCGGTAACTGAATATGCTTGCCTGTTCGCTTTGACAGCCAGTTACAAAAGGCCTTTGCTTCATGGTAATTGACGTCCACAGGCCAGTCTTCCGGCAGCGGAATTTCTGTTGCCAGCGTGCGGTAAACATAGCTATTTCCCTGTTCCCGCCAGAATACAGGGTGCCTGGCGCCGGTATAGGACAGCCATTGCCTGCCCTCCTCTTCCCACAATTGGGGCTGAGCGTAACCACCATCTTTCACAAACGCGAGAAATTCACCGTTACTGACCAGATACTGTGACGCAGAAAAAGGTTTTACTTCTGCACTGTGCTCACCGTATTCGTTGTCCCAGCCATAGTAGTCTGCGTTAAATGCTTTACCTGCTGAGACTATTCCGCCGGGCACGGGAAGCAAAGTATTGTCAGGAGCTTCACCGGACTCCGGATACGGTGCCCATTCCGGTTGGGGTTGTACGAATCGCAGGGGTAACTGGCGGATGAGAACAGAAGACGTTTCAAGGTGAATGCCTTCATGCTCAATGCCCATCAGTACAGGCCACATGGGGCTTTCCCAGTCTATGGGTAATGAAAAATCCATTGTCAGAATTAAGTCGCTGACCAGGCGTCTTACCTGAGCACGGTAGGCAGTGACTTCTTCAACGG
This sequence comes from Alteromonas sp. NFXS44, assembly GCF_040148705.1. Lineage (NCBI taxonomy): Bacteria > Pseudomonadati > Pseudomonadota > Gammaproteobacteria > Alteromonadales > Alteromonadaceae > Alteromonas > Alteromonas sp. NFXS44. The sequence continues at coordinate 178,414 of NZ_JAGDEA010000007.1, forward strand.
CAGGCCAGTCATAGTGAGCATCATTGAGGTCATCCCAACTCATCTCATCGACACCGATGGCAAACAAAGATTCAAAATCAGGATTGATACGGTCATTAATAAGTTTCGCCAGTACCAGTTTATTAATAAAAAAAGTGGCAGTATGACCGTAATAGAAAATAAGCGGATGACGTAATTTTTCCGGCCGCTGATAGTAAGCGTCGTCTGATTTTAATAACGAGAAAAGACTTTCGTAACGGTCAAAAGACTGTTGAAAATAAGCCAAGAATTCTTTTCTTTTTTCTTCAACAGTTCCCTGTTTCAGATGTGGTGTATGAAGAGCGTTCATGAAAACCCCGGATGGTGAATTTTTATTAGGTGTATCTCTGTTATGGTTTCTTTGTTTAGAATCGAGGCCGGTACCTGACAACACTGGCGGGAGCCATCTGATCTTTTGTACAGAAAACAGTAGCAGAATTCCAGACCTTACCGTGGGAATACGGAAAGAGCACCACTGAGATCAATGAATTAAATGTAATGGAATTGTGTGACCGGAAAGTTTCAACCGTTTAAACGGTGCAAAAAGTAAAAAGGCCCGCTTAAAATAAGCGGGCCTTTTAGGAATGTGGCGGAGAGAGAGGGATTCGAACCCCCGGAAGGTTTGACCCTTCGCCTGATTTCAAGTCAGGTGCATTCAGCCGGACTCTGCCATCTCTCCG
>NZ_JAGDEA010000009.1:0-96424 GCF_040148705.1 Alteromonas sp. NFXS44
CTTCTGCTTCTGCTTCTGCTTCTGCTTCTGCTTCTGCTTCTGCTTCTGCTTCTGCTTCTGCTTCTGCTTCTGCTTCTGCTTCTGCTTCTGCTTCTGCTTCTGCTTCTGCTTCTGCTTCTGCTTCTGCTTCTGCAGGCACATCGTCGTCAGTACCTTCCAGTTCGGCAAGTAATTCGTCGGCTAATGCATCAACTTCTTCAGGCTGATATTTCTCTGCCGGTGCATCTTCCTGACCTGCTTCAGTGGACTCAAAAGCAGGCTCTTCTTCAACGTCATCTTCTGAAGGTTGAAGTTCTGCCTCATCGTCATTATCGGTTTCAGCTTCTGCTTCCTGCTCATATTGCGCATTTTCAATTTCAGCAATAAGTGCGTCAGCATCTGACGATAAAGAATTCTCTTCTTCAGCAGGTTCAGGCTCTTCTGAGATCTCATCATCAGATAAAGTTACGTCTTCAACAGAATCTTCGTTGTCTGGCAACTCATCGTCCTGTGAAGGTGTTTCTTCAGCGACTAATTCATCATCTGTAATTTCACCGGATGCAGATATTTCTTCGTCATCTGGTAGTTCTTCTTCCGGTGCTGAGCCGTCTTCTCCGGTAACAGCTGCTTCTGCGAATTCTTCATCAACGGGCAGCTCTTCCGACTCTGCAGTCTCTTCTTCAACAGGTTCATCCAACTCAGACAACGCATCAGAATCATCCGGACCGGTTGTATCATCGTCAGAAGTCAGTTCGCTTTCCGGCTCAGGCTCATCAGCGACGTCGTCTTCAACTGTTGTGTCTTCGGTCTCAACGGCTTCTTCTGCAAGGTTTTGCTCTTCCGGAAGTTTGTCTGTCGCTGCAGACTCTGGTTCGACTGATTCATCTGACGCAGGCAGGTCAACGTCGCCAGGGAGCTCGTCTTCCGCCGGGTCCTCTGTTTCGCCCTCAGATTCCAGTTCTGCCAGCAGGTCATTGGTCAGATCGTCATCAATATCTGCCTCAAATTCACTGTCTTCGGAGTCTTCCTGCAATAGTGCCTCATCAGCAAGCGCATCCTGCTCACCGGATAATTCTTCGGCTTCCAGCTCTGCCAGTAATTCATCTGATAAGGTATCTACTTCATCATCTTCAGCTTCAAGCTCAGCCAGCAGTTCGTCGGCAAGTGCGTCGTTTGCATCGTCAACGCCGGCGTCATCCTCGTCACTGTCCTGTTCGCCCTGGAGCTCTGCGATGAGGTCATCAGAAAGCGGGTCAGTAAACTCGCCGGCATTTTCCATATCCTCAACGTCAATTTCGTCCAGGTCTTCGCTGAATGCGTCAAGATCCTGAATGGCCTGTGGTGAAGGCGCTGATTCTGTAGTGATCTCGTCTTCTTCATCCTCATCGTCGCCCAGCATATCCGCCATCTGGTCGAGTTGGTCCATTTCCGTGATGATATTGTCTGTGAGACGGTCCAGCTCCTGATTCTGGTCATTGATCTCACGGTCAATTTTGCCCAGCATGTCGTCATCAACATCGCCGTTATCACTGCCCGTGACAGAATCAGGCTGATGCTCGTCGAGCAAATCGTCGATATCAATTTCAGGCTTGTCTTCTTCGTCCGCTGACGGCGCTTCAAATTCAGCAAGAATGTCGTCCGGGTCGATATCCCCGTCATTTTCCTCTTCTGTTGCAGGCTCTTCAGCTGTGCCTGAATTTGCATCCAGCAATGCATCGATATCAAAATCATCAACGTCTGCTGCACTGTCAGCAGCATCTGTTTCTGCACTACTTTCTTCTGCCACGTTATTGTCAACAGAGTTTTGTGCCAGCAGCGCATCAATGTCATCGTCAGCCACCATTTCAGCAGCCGGTTCCGCAGGCGTTTCCTCTGTAGCAGCGTCTGCGCTGTCATCGTCATCGCCGGCCAGATCAATCCCGTCCAGATCATCCACATCAGGCACCAGTGAATCATCAGATAACGGCTCATCATCGAACAGACTATCCAGTTCATCCTGACCTAACTCGGAATCACCGTCTTCGAAGGCAAAATCGTCATCCGGCACCAGCATGTCATCATCAAGGTCAGCGAAGCTCTCGAGATCGTCGTCCAGTGATTCTTCCAGTTCGTTGGATAACACATCATCTAACAATTCATCGTCGTTAAAGAGTTCGTCATCTGACAATTCCGGCGTGTCATCCAGCTCAGGCACAATCGCTGCCGGGGCCGCAGCAACAACCGGTGCGGTGTCGGCGGTAGAGACCTGCGCCACAGGCTGCATGGGATCATCTTCTTCTTTCTTACCCCGTTTGAGGAACCAGGCAACCAGTCCGCCCACCAGTAATAACGTGAGGATACCCGAGCCGATGATGAGGCTCATGGGTTGCATCAGCGTATTCATAAACGACGCGTCTTTTTCAGCCTGACGCTCCGCCTGTTCCTGCTGCATCATTTGCAATAACTGCTTTTGTAACGCAGTTTGCTCATCCATCTGATTCTGCACGTCCCCTTCCACCTGGGTACGCAGAGACGCTAAATCATCATTAACCTGTTCAACACGGGTATATAGCTTGCGGTTTTCATCCAGAATGGCCTGCACGTTTTCCAGCGAGGCAGCAAATTGCTGTCGTAATTCATCAAATTGCTGAGTTTGCTGACTGTCCAGACGGGTAATTTTGTCTTCAATTGCGGTACGGGTAGAACTTAGATCCTGCTGGTTTACCAGCGGTACCGGCGGCTTAAGATTATTCAGGCTGCTGCCTGGCTTGCTTTCCATGCGGGCAAAGCTGTCATCATCCTGTTCGGCACGTTGTTTCGCTCTTACAGGATCAATGCGGGCAACATAACGCTCAGACGGCAGTTTCAGAACAGCGCCGTCGACCAGTAAATTAAGGTTTTGCTGCTCAAAAGAATCAGGGTTCAGTTCATAAATAGCTACCATCACCTGGTAGACAGAAAGGTTCTTATTTTGACGGTAGCGGTCGGCTATACGCCAGAGGGTATCGTTGTCGTCTATAGGACCATAAACATTGCCGGAGAACTGACTGGTGGCATCTTTCGGTCCGCGGATGGCAGTTTCCCGTTCCTGAGCCTGACCGGAATCAGGGGTTGCCGTCAGCAGCAATAAAAAAATAAGCAAGCCCGTAACATGCGATTTCATAGCGTTCCTATATGCCCTCAAGCGTCTACCATGACGTTGTCATGGTGGCCAGGCCATGTGGTGTAGCCAGTACACGGACAAGCCGGCACACCGCTGCCTGTTATTCTTATAATGCCGGAGCCTGATGCTCCGGGCGTGCCGGATTGCTTCCGGCGAGTCAGAAAACCGTCACTCACAGAATAAAACCTGTGGTTTCACGGGGTTATGCAAGCTTTAATCCATGATGACAAGCCCGCACAGGTTACTTACCAAAACTATAAACCAGTTAACGGTAACTATCTAGAAAAAGGCCGTTTTCTTCTGCAGATGACAGTCTGTAAAACAGCCTTTTCATTGTTTTATCGGCACAAAGGCGCAGAAGTTTACCTCTGCGCTGGGTGTTTACAGATAGTCTTTAATCAGGGTTTCAGCAATCTGAATGCTGTTCGTTGCCGCACCTTTACGTACGTTATCAGACACCACCCACATATTCAGGCCGTTAGGATGAGAAATATCATCACGGATGCGGCCCACGTGTACCCAGTCATTACCACTTGCACTGCTCACCTGAGTAGGGAACGCTTCTCTTTCTTCGTACACCTTCACGCCGGGCGCCTGCGCCAGCAACCCTTTCACTTGCAGAGCATCCACTGGCATACGGGTTTCCAGATGGATGGCTTCACCGTGTCCGTAAAAAACCGGCACGCGCACAGCAGTAGCATTCACCAGCACACTATCGTCACCGAGGATTTTTTGCGTTTCCCACACCATTTTCATTTCTTCTTTGGTGTAATCGTTGTCCATGAAGGCGTCGATTTGCGGGATGGCATTAAAGGCAATCTGACGGCTGAATGCTTCCGGTGTAACCGGCCGTGTGTTCAGCAGATTGGCGGTTTGCAGTGCCAGCTCTTCCATTGCACTTTTGCCGCCACCGGAAACAGACTGGTAAGTGCACACATTAATACGTTCAATGCCGGCGATTTCATGGATAGGCTTCAGAGCCACCATCATCTGAATGGTTGAGCAATTCGGATTGGCAATAATATTCCGGTTGCGGAAGTCTGCCAGCGCATGGGGGTTCACTTCAGGCACAACCAGCGGTACATCCGGCTCGTACCGGAAATGTGAGGTATTGTCGATAACGATACAACCGGCGTCTGCTGCAACGGGGGCAATACGGGCGGAAATATCGCCGCCTGCAGAGAAGAAACCAAACTGTACCAGCGTCCAGTCGAAATCATCGGCATTCAGTACTTCAATTTCTTCGCCTTTGAAGTTAATGGTTGTACCGGCAGAACGTTCACTGGCCAGCGGATACAGGGTTCCTACCGGAAATTTACGCTCTTCGAGCAACTCAATCATGGTTTGTCCGACCAGGCCTGTTGCGCCCAGTACCGCCACATCAAAAACTTGTGACATTATTCTTTTCTCCTGTCGGTACGCTGTAAGTTTCAGCGCACAAAATTAAATTGAAAACCCAGGCCACTCAGTTGCTCTGTTATGCCTTCTGAAACCGGTGCTGCAAGTCGCAGAAAACCGGCACAGCATTCCCTTCTGGCAGGATAATGCTTACGTAAATTAAGAAACCCTTCTTTACCGGTATCACGGCGAAACAGCTCGTTGTCTTTGCTGACGTCGTATACAGACAAGATCAGGTCAGACAACGTATCCCAGTCCAGCGCTTCGGCTGTGGCATCCGGCACGTCAAAATGACGGGCTTCCGGCGCGGTTAGAAAATCTTCCATAGTGAGTTCAGGCGTTACACCCATGGCTTCACACACATGTTCATATACCATTTGCGTTCCCCGCAGCTTACCTTCAACAGAGTGACCGGCAATGTGAGGCGTGGCAAACCACAAATACGGCAACAATGCCTGATTGATCTCAGGTTCATTACGGAACACATCAAGGACCACCAGCGGTGCCTCAGGTTGTTGTAAACGTGTCAGCAACGCAGGTTCGTCAATGACTTCACCGCGACAGGCATTGATCAGCAACTGCCCTGCCCGCAGACCGCTTATACGTTCTGCATTAAGCAAATCAACAGTGTGATGAGGTCCGTCTTTGACAAATGGCACATGCAGGGTAATGACATCACAATCCATGATGGTGTCCATGCCGGTAAAATGCCGGCTGTCACCGGCGGCCTCAAGAGGCGGATCGCACAGTACATGGGCAATGTTAAGTGCATGCAGTCTTTCTGCCAGTGCACTGCCTACATGTCCGGCGCCAACTACGCCAACAGTAATACGGTTTAAATCCAGCTTGCCCTGACGGTGAGCGTTCATCAGTACACTCACCACGTACTCAGCTACGGCTACTGCATTGCATCCACCGGCAGAGCGCCATGGCACACCCGCCTGTTCCAGTGCGGTTTTATCCAGATGATTTGTGCCCGCCGTCGCTGTCGTTACCAGCTTTAACTGCCCGGCACCGGACAGCAGCGCTTCGTTCACTTTGGTGGTGGATCTGACCGCCAGATAGTCAGTACCGGGAAGCGCTTTTGCATCCAGCGAAGGACCATGAAACGGTGAAGCCTCGCCAAGCACTGAAAAGTAGGCCATTCCCTGAGGGATACTTTCTTCGAACAAAATGCGGGTCATATCAAACACTGTCAGACTTGCTAAGGCCGGTATAATACTGGAACGTAACGTAATTCACAAAACGAAACGCCCGCAGCGGATAACCGGTGCGGGCGTTTTTCATTTATAACGGTATAAACAGTCTTCTGACTGCTTACTTACCCGTTGTAACGCTGCATAACCAGCGTTGCGTTTGTACCGCCGAAACCAAAGCTGTTAGACATAATGGTATTCAGGGTAGCTTCGCGGGTGGCAGTCACAATGTCCAGGCCCGCCGCTGCATCGTCCAGCGTATCAATGTTGATAGACGGCGCGATGAAGTTGTTCTTCATCATCAGCAAGCTGTAAATCGCTTCATTCACGCCGGCAGCACCCAGAGCATGACCAGTCAGAGACTTGGTTGCACTGATTGGCACGCCGGACTGACCGAAGACTTCCTGAATAGCAGCCAGTTCTTTCACATCACCTACCGGCGTAGATGTGCCGTGAGTGTTCAGATAATCGATAGGTGCATTAACATTCTGCATCGCCATCTTCATGCAACGTATCGCACCTTCACCGGAAGGCGCGACCATGTCGTAGCCGTCTGACGTGGCGCCGTAACCTACCACTTCACCGTAGATGGTTGCACCACGGGCCAGAGCATGTTCCAGCTCTTCTACAACAACCATACCGCCACCACCGGAGCTGACGAAACCATCGCGGTTAGCATCATAAGTACGGGAAGCAACAGACGGGTTGTCATTGTATTTCGACGACAACGCTCCCATGGCATCAAACTGGCTGGACAGTGACCAGTGCAGCTCTTCACCGCCACCGGCGAATACCACATCCTGTTTACCCAGCTGGATCAGTTCCAGGGCATTACCAATACAGTGAGCACTGGTCGCACACGCTGAAGCAATAGAATAGTTCACACCTTTAATTTTAAACGGTGTTGCCAGACAAGCTGAAACGGTAGAGGCCATACAACGGGGAACCATGTAAGGACCCATACGTTTTACGCCCTTCTCACGAAGAATGTCTGCTGAAGCAACCTGATTTAATGATGACGCACCGCCGGAGCCGGCGATAATACCAGTGCGTTCATTTGAAATATCTTTCTCATCCAAACCGGAATCAGCGATTGCCTGTTGCATTGCCACATAAGCATAAGCAGCGGCATCACCCATAAAGCGCATAACTTTACGGTCGATGTGCTCTGATAAATCAATGTCCACGTTACCCCAGACCTGGCTGCGCAGACCCATTTCAGCGAATTGCTCTGAAAAAGTGATACCTGATTTGCCTGCTTTCAATGAAGCCAGCACTTCGTCCTGATTTACACCAATGCTGGACACGATGCCCAGACCGGTAATAACTGCTCTTCTCATAACTAACCCTTTATTTTGATGGGGCATATGGTAACGATTTTCATCCGTAAACTGGTCTGCTCTTTTTACTTAACGTTTTTCCTATACCGTTTACACGTACCCTGCCCCGTCATTTGTGTCTTATCTGCCCCTGCTATGATTACCAAAAGCCGAAAACGTTCAGCTTTTCATCAACACAGAGAAAACAGGCTTCAACCCCGCGTGTTTGCTTTGCTCAATGTATCATGCAAGGTATGATCACCCAATGTTTGTCTTGCAGAATATCAAAACGTGAAATCCCGCACTGCGCAAGTTTATTTTAATGACAGCGGCACTCCGGTTGCTGACGACTTCGATGACGTCTATTTTTCCAACGACAGTGGCATTGATGAAACCCATCATGTGTTTATTGCCGGTAACGATATTCCGGCGCGCTGGCTGGCACATACCCGCCGCGACTTTGTTATTGCTGAAACCGGCTTTGGCACCGGCCTGAATTGCCTGGTGGCGATGCAGGCCTTCGCTGCGTTCAGAGCGGAGCATCCTGAGCACCCGCTGAAACAACTGTTTATCCTCTCAACAGAAAAATTCCCCATGGCCAGAGACGATCTGGCCCGCGCACTGACCGCATTTCCGGTATTGGAGGAGGCAGCAAAGGCGCTGTTGAATAACTATCCCCTATCCATTCAGGGTTGCCACAGACTTCACTTTGATGAATTTCACACCACGCTGGATTTATGGATTGGCGATGTACATGAATTGCTGCCCCAATGGCACGTACCGCCCCGCGGGATGATTGATGCCTGGTTTCTGGACGGTTTTGCGCCCGGTAAAAACCCGGACATGTGGACGGAAGCTTTGTTTTCACAAATGGCCAGAGTATCCAGACAAGGCGCAACCTTCGGCACGTTTACCGCAGCAGGGATTGTGAAACGGGGCCTGAGAGACGCCGGTTTTGTTGTTGAAAAACGTAAAGGTTTTGGCCGCAAGCGCGACATGCTGTGCGGATATTTTGATGGCCAGCACTCTGCTCCGGCTGCACCGCCTTACTCCCGTTTTAATAACGATGCAGTCACGGCAAACCACCGCCTGGCAATTATCGGCGGCGGACTGGCAGCAGCAACTCTGGCCCGGAGCCTGAGCCGTACAGGGATATCTGCCACAGTCTTGTGTGCAGATGAAACCCTTGCTCAGGGCGCATCGGGTAATCCTCAGGGTGGTTTTTATCCGCAGCTTCACAGTGAGGCGAGTATTGCCAGCCAAATTCAGGCTCACGGTTTTTTATACGCCAGCCGGGTTTACCGGCAGTTACCGGAGCCTTTTACGCATGACTGGTGTGGCGTACTGCAACTTAATTTCAGCGAAACGGTAGGTGAGCGGCAGGCTAAATTGCTGGACAGCGAAGTCTGGCCTGAAGCACTTGTATGCGCCATATCTCAGCAGGATGCCAGTGATTTTGCCGGTGTTCCGTTGCCTGCCGGCGGACTGCACATACCGTTGGGTGGCTGGGTTTGCCCGCCGGAACTGGTCAGTGCGTTAATTGCCGGCTGCGACGAAAATATCCGGGTTCAAACCGGCGCAAAAGTCACTGCCGTTACTGAACAGGAAGATGGCGTTACCCTTTGTGTTAACGGAAAAGAACAGCACTTTGATTACGCGGTCATTGCCACCGGTGCTGACAGTATCCATATTCCGCAGATGACGGCATTGCCACTTCGACCCGTGCGGGGTCAGGTAGAGGCTATTCCCGGCCAGCCTTCAGTCAGTGCATTGCGTACCGTACTTTGTCATAAAGGCTACATGACACCACATATGGATAACCGCCATGCTCTGGGGTCTACCTATGGAAAAGATGATACCCGGTGTGATGTGCGTGAAAGCGACACACAGACAAATATGGCGACACATAAAAAAGCAATGGGGGCAGACAGCTGGGTAGCGCAGCTTCAACACGACGGAAAAGCCAGAGCGGCAATCCGTCTGACACTGCCGGATCACCAGCCCGCAACCGGACAACTGTTGAGTAATGACGTGTTGTACGAACAATACCGCGCCCTGAGCACCGGAAAGCCACTCAGCAGCCAGACACAGCTGCCTGCCGGCAGACTGTTCACTTTAACCGGACTCGGCTCAAGAGGGTTAACTACGGCGCCGTTAATGGCGCAAATTTTGACAGGCCAGTTAACCCATACACCGCTGCCGGCACCGGAGTCTTTACTTCAGGCAACCGCACCGCAAAGGTTTGCTATCAGAAATTCAATCAGAGGAGTGGCGCCCTGAGCCGGGCAGAGTGCTATGGAGATGGTTGAGTCATAACACCATGCCGGCGCAGAGCGGCAATTTGAATGTGGCATTCAAACGCCAGTATGAATAATAATCCAGCCTGCCCCGATAGGAAAGTATTTATCGGTGGCCGGCGGGAAATCTCATACTAAAAGATGACTATTTTCCGGTTTGGCTGCCGCTGTTCAGCGCAGTAACCATAAAAGACGGAATAAGCAGGCTGGTACTGGCGACAACCTGATGCTTATCAACGGACACAATACGTGCATTTACCCGCACGCCTCTGGGCTCTTCGATAAGGGTACCGGTGAGAATATGATCCATCTGCATTGAGCGGCTCTGTATTTCGCCGGTCCGTGTCATGGCCAGATCGCCAAACGGCGTGACTGTCAACGCATCAGCCATTTTAAAATCGACAATACCCACACCAAAACTCTGCAATTCTGCGATGAGCAGTTCAGCCAGCTGATTTCCCATCACTGTGGTTTCCTGCAGCGTCCGGTTCAGCCTTACGAAGCTTGCCACACCGATTAAATCGTTGCTGCTAAGCTCTGTAGCAGAGTCCATCAGTTGCATTGCCAGCTGGGATGCATAGTCTGCCAGCGCTTTGTGCGTTCTGTCCGGCTGATAGCCGGTTCCAAGAGGATCGTGCCACTCAACCGCTACCGGCCCTGTCTGTTCACTGGCCTCCGGGTTACGGTCACGGGAATCAGGCCGGTATTGCCATTGTGCTGTCTCAGGCACCGCTGCCATGTTCACCGGTGCGTTGCTCTCAGGTGCAATGACCTCTGGTGCAGCATGTGTCACCACATCAGCCTGCGGATAGGAAGTCGCCGCTGAAGTTGAAGTTGAAGTTGAAGTTGAAGCCGCAGTTTGCTCTGCGGGCTCAAAATCATCAACAAATTGCATTCCGTCCTGAACCTGAGGCTTTTCATTGCCGCTCAGCATGCCATCATGATCCCCCGGCATGTCAGCTGCACTGTCACCCGGCGGTTGCGCAGGCTGCGTGTGAGCATCACCCTCACCATCCATGTAAGCATGGTAGTGTTCATCAATGGTGGTACAGGCGGAGAGCCCGGCTACCAGCATAACAGCCAGTAAACAGCCTGATATTACTGTGATAGCCGGAACTGAAGGTTTGGCAAACGTCATCGTCTTAACCCCGTGTCAGCTTCACACCATCCCGGATGCCACTTTTACCATTGCTGTCGCTGGGAATAAGCGCATCCACGACATAAAACGGTATAAGTAACTGGGCTGACGCCACCACAGCGCGGCTTTCTATGCCGAGAATACGCGCGTTTACCAGTACCCCGCCCTGATGCTTCGCCATCGTGCCGGTGAGAACGTAATCAATGGGCAGGCTGCTGTTTAAGTCGAGATAGTCACGGCTCAGCAGAAAATCACCGCTGTCTGTTACTCTGATGTAATCAGTTGCTTTAAAGTCCACTACCGGAATTCGGTATTTATGCAGTTCGTGCATAAACGATTCAGCCATCTGATGACCCAGTAAATTGGTGTGCTGGAGATCAGAGTCCAGCATAGCGAAATTGGTTACCGCCACCGGCGTTTTATTGGTAACGTACTCCATGTTGGAAACCAGGTCCTGAGTCATGTTCTTGACATAATCGCCAACATGACGGTTCAGAGGGCGGCCCTGATAGGCACCCTGCACACTGCTGTACAGAGGCGGCTGGCCAATAGCACCGAAACTGTCGGCATCGTCTTCAGGCTCTGCGGCGACAACCTCAGCGCGGTCTTCTGCACGCACGTCAATGACATTCATCACCGGCTCAACTGCACCCGGCTGCGCTTCTGCAGTCTCTTCATCGCTGAGCAGAGAGCAACCTGAAATACTGACCAGCATTGCTGCCATGGCAATCATATTGCGTTGAAAAGTCATTGGCATTACCCCTTATCCTCAGTTCTGTACAGCCGCCCGTTCCGGGTCGTGACCTTTTCTTCTTCCCAGAACAAGCCTTCAGGAAAGAAACGTGTCGCAGCAGCCACGACATCTTTTGTTCTGGCGTTTATCACTCTGGCGTTAACCATAGCACCGGCCTGCTGGCGTACAATAGTGCCGGTGATATAAAAATCCACCCGTTCGATGCCGGGAAGTTGTTCGATATCCCGGGTGAGTACGCGGTCTGCATACTCTCCCATTATTATATCGTCCGTGAGCTTAAACTCTTGAGTGGTAAAGCCCCGTTTTGCGGCTTCAGTGATCAACCCCTCTTCAAGTTGATGGCCAAGCATCATCAGCGGGTCCTGCTGTTTGCTGTTCCAGCTCATGGTATCTGCCGGCACAAAACCGGTAACGGCATATTTCGCCTGACGTGAAGGACGCAGCTGCGCAAACAGCTCATTCGCCAGTACGTAAGTGTGGTACTCCATATTGCCTAATGCAGGTAACGCCATATTTTCTTCCTGCATCACCACCGAAGGACTCTCTCCGGCACAGCCTCCGAGCATCAAACTGCCTGCTGCCAGCCATGCTGCAGGGACTGTCTTTTTCAGATATTTAGTACTCATTACTCCGGCCCGTTAACCCGCCATTTATTGTCTGCTGAGGTATTCGCAATTTTCGTACCATGTGGAAACGTCAAAGATGTGGCGGCGCAGAGGGGAATTCAGTAACCGGTAAGCGGGTTTTAAGGCGGCGGGAAAGAGGTAAAGCGGCAAGAGTCTGCCGCTTCAGGGAAAAGCTGTCAGCAGAGAGTAACTATTTTGCACTGGCAAGAAGACGTTGCCAGAGCGCCATGACCAGCCGCTGATCCTCATCTTCCAGTTCTTTATTATCAAAAGCAGCTTGTAAACTGCCCTGCATGGCTTCGTCCAGGGTGGCCAGGCTCGCATCAGGCTGCATTTCCTGTTGTCTGGCAATCACCGCAAAATGACCTTGCAGGTAGCTGGCAATAAACAGTTCATCGTCACTACCATGATCAACAACACCATCCAACGCGTCTTCGATGTGTCCGGATTGCCCGATAAATTCAGTGGGGGCGGCGGCGGGAAATTCCATAAAGTCTCCTTATTTTGCAGGATACAGCACTTTGTCCCGGTATCCGGTGATCACCGGAAAATAGCCGGCAAGTGTGGTATCTAATTCAGCGTCACCGGTATCGAGCCGCAGAGGGCGGCCATCCAGAGACTGTAATTTGGTTTTTGTAGCGGTGATCAGCACATTTTCCTTCCCAGTCCGGCGGATAAATGACGGTGAGAGTTGCTGGTTCCCACGGCCAAAAATATGCCCCTGACCACCAATCACTGTAATGACCATTTTAACCGGCTGGCCGTCAGTAAGTTCAAGCAGCTGTACCGCTGTCACATCCGACGCCACCAGTTCTCCGTCTTTCACGACATCGACGCCCAGCAGCGTATTGTCCAGACCCATTGAATCCATAATTGCGGCCACGGTGGAACCCGATCCCATCACGAAAAACGTGTCCGGCTCATCTTCAATGGTTTCACGGATAAAGGCCGCGATATCTTCCAGCACCAGTTCATCACTTTCCTTGCCGCCGGCTTTGACGGCCTGAACGTAGGTTAGTGAGTCCGGCACCCGCATTTCACCGAAATGCTTTGCCAGTACCTTGCCCTGACGAAATGCCTCTTCGTCAATGTCACGGACTTCTGCCGGAGCTTCACTCACCAGCTCCCCGCGTACCATCATAGCCACCACTTCACCGGCAGCTACGGGGGTTACTGCATATACACCGGAGTGGATTTTACACCCGGCCGGTACGCCCAGCACAGGCGTTTGCAGTTCTGCAATCTGACACACATTTCGTGCAGTGCCGTCACCGCCGGCAAATAACAGTAAGTCGATTCCCTCAGCAAGTATGGCTTCCACCGCAGCTTCTGTGTCTTCAGCTTCAGTCTGTGCCTGTGCGGGTGTGTACACCACCTTTGTTGTCAGACCGGCCTCACGGGCACTGTTTTCACCCATTTCAGCGGAGGCGGTTATCACAGTGATCTGACCGGCAAGCGAACTGAGCACATTCAGCGCGCGGGTCATCTTAAAACCCGCCAGTTGTTCCGCTCCGGCTGCCAGCGCCTGTTCACGTACCGCAGCACCGTCGCTGCCTTTGAGAGCCACCGCACCACCAATGCCGGCATACGGATTAACCACCACGCCCAGACGAAATTTATCGCTCATGCTAATGCCTCTGCCCGTTCTGTAGTAACCGGCGCCGTTTTAAAATGCGCCTGCAGTACTGTCATCAACATACCGGCACGGGGTGGAAATCCAGTACGGGTATATTGCACCAGTTGCTCATGCACAGCTGCGGTGAACGTTTCACGGTCAGGCTCTGCCCCGTTCAGATTATCCGTACTGACCCGGAATTGACGCCCGGCACTGAGCGTCAGAGCCCATTCCACTGCCTGCGGTTTAATTTCCACCTGTTCAAAAGCTTTCTGCTGACTGGCGTCACGGCCGTCAGGACAATACCAGTAACCATAATCTTCCAGCTGTCGCCGTTTATCACCGGCGATACACCAGTGCGCAATTTCATGCAACGCACTGGAGAAAAAACCGTGGGCAAAAACGATGCGGTGAAAAGGCACTTCATCCCCCGCGGGCAAATACACCGGCTCATCATCACCGCGCACAAGACGGGTATTCCAGTTTTCAGCGAAAGTGGCGTCAAACAGGCGGATGAGTTCGTCCACTTGCGGATCGGTATCGTCCTGCGGGGTAAACTGCATTTTTGGTTGCATCGTATTTAAGGCTGAATTTTGTTGCTGCATTCAACTCACTGACAAGCCTGAAAAGAGGTTGCGCATAGTACCAAATGCCGGTCATTCCGCCAAATCTGAGGATGAATGTGATATGTTGATGTGAACATAAGGAGAGCAGATTTGAACACCACGTCCGGTATTGTCAGACACATCCACCGCGTGAATGCGTTGAAAAACATGGCAGAGAAGATGGGCCAGTTGCCGGCTATCCATGCCCTGCAACAATGGCAGTGTGAACGTTTGCTGGTGACTCACGCAGATCTGGCGGCTCAGCCACAGTACCGCCAGGCTATGGCCTTTTTCACTGAAGAGCTCTACGGACCGAAAGATTTTTCACAGCGGGATGCCGATATCGCGCGGGTGATCCCGAAACTGGCAAAAGTATTGCCGGACAAAGCCATGCAGGCGCTGGATGACGCCCTTGCACTGAATGCCCTCTCTTTTGAACTGGATCAAAAGGTTGTTGATGCACTGCAGGGCCAGCCGCTCAACAACAATACCTATGCACTGGCCTACCGTGAAGCGGGTGATAAAGCAGCAAGAACACAACAAATTGACATCATCCGGCACCTGGGACAACAACTGGCCGCAATCATTAAAATACGGGGTATTGGTATGCTGATTTCGGTATCCCGCCGTCCGGCAAAACTGGCGGGCCTTCTTTCTCTGCACGAATTTCTGCAGCGGGGATACGATACCTTCAGACAACTTGGCGATGTTGAGCGCTTTACCGGACCGGTTATTGCCCGTGAGCAACAATTAATGTTACAACTGTTTTCCGACGATTTTAGCCTTGAAAACAATCCTGTCCCCCATGTACCCGAACGATGACTACCAGCCGGAATGGGCTCTGCCTGCCCCTTTCGTTAAACCATGGCAAATAAACGACTCCCACATAGATCACTATCAGCACGTTAACAATGTTGCCTATCTGTCACAGCTTGAGTCGCTGGCCTGGTCACATTCAAATCATCTGGGGCTGACATTCGATGATTACCGGGCATGCGGTAAAGGTATGGTGATCCACCGTCACGAACTGGACTATCTGTTACCCTGTCACGAAGGCGATACATTGTTGTGTGCCACCTGGATTGTGGAATGCGACGGTAAGCTGAACCTTGAGCGGCGTTTCCAGTTTATTTGTCCCGTGCGGCGGAAATCGGTGTTTGCCGCCAGAACCCGTTTTGTTTGCGTCAATTTAAAAACCGGTGCCCCTGCGCGTATGCCTGCGCTGTTTAAAAATACTTATACCGAAGCGGTGACTACGCCGTGAACAAATGGTTGCTGGCTGCTCTGGTGCTGTCTCTCACCCTTAACGGCATATTGCTGGCAATCCGCCGGGAGCCCGTTACACAGCAGGTTGTGCCGCTGGCAGACAGTACTGAAGATAATATTCGTCCTGCTGCGCAAGCCCCCGCAGTGACAAGCTCCCCCCTTTCAGTCTCAGATCTCATGCAGGAGGAAAGGTCTTCAGCGGCTACACTGCAAGCCTGGTTTAATAATGACGATCCACGCTTTTTTCCTGCCCTCACTGCCGCCCTAAGAGACCAGCCCTATAACTGGGAATTGTTACTGCTGGAAGCAATGTGGGTAAAACGTGAGGAACCGTTAAGCGAAGCTATCATCCAGTACTACAAAATTCTTGAGCGAAACCCTCCGCCGCAGGTAGAACAGGATATCTCCGCATTGATTACCCAAATGGCAGATACCGCAGCAGAAAAGCTCCGGCTCGCCGGCGACTGGGACACCCTTGCGGCTTTTGTGGAGCCACTTTACCAGTACCGGCCGGAAGACCGTTTTTATACCCTGCAACTGGCAGAGGCGTATGGCAGACAGCAAAAATTTACGCTGATGGAAAATGTACTGGCTTCGCTGCCATCTGAAGACCGGCAGGCTGAAGCGTTACGGCGTGTGCTGTATCCTCAGACAGCAGACGCACAGAGTGAAGATACCCCGCCCACGGAGGAAAAACGTGAGGTATCCGGTAACGCATACAGGATGCCGCTGGAACAAACCGGCGATCATTATCTCGCGCCACTGACACTTAACGGCCGCCACTCAAGATTGCTGGTAGATACCGGTGCGTCGGTTACAACGGTGACGACGGAGGTATTCAGACAAGTAGCCAGACGGGGAAATTACCGGGACCTGGGAAATTTTGCAGTCAATACCGCAGGCGGCCGGGTAGACGCCCGCATGGTAACATTAAAAGAAGTAGAGTTTGGTCCGTGGCGACTGGCGGATGTATCGGTGCTGGTGCTGCCACCGGGTACGCTTGATGGCACTGAGGGGCTGTTAGGCATGAATATTCTCAAGCGGTTTCATTTCCGCATTGACCAGGCCGGGAATGCGCTGCTACTGGATCCCATTCATTAAGCCCGGTTTTGTATACCGGGCTCAGTCTGCTTCGAACCGTTACAAAGCCGCAGCGACTCTTGTACCCTGTTCAATCGCCCGTTTGGCATCCAGTTCACGGGCCTCATCCGCGCCGCCGATACGATGACACGGTTTCGTCAGGCCGTCCTGCAATGCCCGCAGCGGCTCCTGTCCGGCGCAAATGATCACATTGTCCACCGGTAATACCATTAACTTGCCCTCTACTGTGCAGTGAAAACCTTCATCATCAATGCGATCATAGGTCACGCCTGCGATCATTTTCACTCCTTTCATCATAAGATTGGCGCGGTGAGACCATCCGGTCGTTTTACCCAGACCGGCGCCCACTTTGGAGGTTTTCCGCTGGAGCAGGAAGATTTCTCTGGATGACGGCTCTGGTGCAGGTTTAACCCCTTCCACACCAGCCCTTGCTGTCAGTGTCATATCCACGCCCCACTCTTTCATGAAAACGGGAATATCCAGGCTTGGCGCATCCTTCCCGTGTGACAGATACTCAGACACATCAAAACCGATCCCACCGGCACCGACTACCGCTACCCGCTTACCCACCGGTTTTTTATCTCTTATCACGTCCAGATAAGTGAGAACTTTACTGTGTTCAATGCCCTCAATATCCGGCACTCTCGGGGTAATACCGGTAGCCAGAATAACGTCATCAAAGTTGCCGTTATTCAGTGTGTCTGCGGTCACTCTGGTGTTCAGCTGAACATCTACGCCGGTAAGCTCAAGCTGGCGGGCAAAATAGCGCAGGGTCTCATTAAACTCTTCTTTGCCCGGGATCTGTCTGGCGATATTGAACTGACCGCCAATCTCAGAAGCACTGTCAAAGAGTGTGACTTTATGGCCCCGACGTGCAGCGGTAGTCGCCGCCGCCAGTCCTGCAGGACCGGCCCCGACCACAGCAATGTGCTTCACTGACTGCGCCGGCGCAATTTGCAGTTGCAGTTCATGACAGGCCCGCGGGTTAACCAGACAACTGGTGAGTTTGCCGTTAAAAATATGGTCCAGACACGCCTGATTGCAGCCAATACAGGTATTTATTTCATCACTGCGGTTTTGTTCAGCTTTAATAACGAACTCAGCATCTGCCAGAAATGGCCGCGCCATGGAAACCATGTCCGCATCTCCCCGCGCCAGCACGGCTTCTGCGACCTCCGGTGTATTGATGCGGTTACAGGTGATCAGCGGCACATTGAGCGCCGCCTTAAACTTCGCGGTCACCCAGGTGAAAGCAGCCCGCGGCACCCGTGTTGAAATGGTAGGAATTCGCGCTTCATGCCAGCCGATCCCGGTATTGATAAGATTCGCGCCGGCTTCCTCAATAGCCAGCCCCAGCTTGACCACTTCATCGTATGTGGAGCCGCCTTCGACTAAGTCCAGCATGGAAAGCCGGTAAATAATGATGAAGTTATCGCCGGTGGCTTCACGGACCCGGCGCACCACTTCAACCGGCAGACGCATTCTGTTCTCATAACTGCCTCCCCAGTCATCATCACGCTGATTCGTGCGGGCGGCAACAAACTGATTCAGGAAATACCCTTCAGAACCCATAATTTCCACACCGTCATAACCGGCTTTCTGCGCCTGAGTGGCAGCAAAAATAAAGTCGCTGATCTGTTGTTCGATTTCTTCTTCTGTCAGCGCTTTGGGTTTATACGGATTAATCGGCGCCTGAATAGCCGATGGCGCCACCAGTTTCTCTGAGTAGGCATAACGACCGGTATGCAGGATTTGCATACAAATTTTCCCGCCTTCTGCATGCACCGCATCCGTCACTTCACGATGATGCGCAACGGCCTTATCTGAATCCAGGCGCCGTGTGGCAGGATGGGTAGAGCCTTCTTCGTTCGGCCCGATCCCACCGGTCACAATTAACGCCACACCGCCCCGGGCTCGTTCGGCATAGAATGCGGCCATGTGTTTGTGCCCGCCCGGCATTTCCTCAAGCCCAGTGTGCATAGAGCCCATGATGACGCGGTTCTTTAACTGAGTGAATCCCAAATCAAGGGGGCGAAACAGATGCGGATACGTGGTGGTGCTCATGTTTAGTCCTGATGGTTGCCTGTAAATAAATTTTTAGCCAGGTTTGATGAACAACGCAAACTTGACACCGTCAAGATAACATCAATGTTGACAGTGTCAAGATTAAACGGGACACTCAGCGTACCGACTTTTCAGGAAACGCTATGACTTCCGGCTCTTCTTACCATCACGGTGATTTACGCAGTGCGCTCATAGAAGCGGCCACCATTATCATTGAAGACAGTGGCATAGACGCTTTGTCGCTGAGAAAGCTGGCAGAGGTAACGGGCGTATCGAGAACCGCCCCGTATCACCATTTTAAAGATAAAAATGCATTGCTCAGTGCTATTGCTGCTAAAGGGTTTGACGACTGGCACGCGTCTGCCAGAGCTATTTTTGAACAGGAAGATGTGACTCCGGCTACCCGTTTCCGCCGCTTCATTCACCAGTATGTCAATTATGCCGCGAACCACCCGCAGGTGTATGAACTGATGTTCGGGCGGACGTTATGGCACAACGATCAGGCAACAGCACAGTTGAAAGACATTGCTTATCCCTGTTTCCAATACCAGCTCACCATGACCCGCACCTGGCAGTCCAGTGGCCTGCTCCCTGAAGATCAGGATGCACTGAGGCTGGCGCAGGTGACGTGGAGTACCCTGCACGGTATCGCAAGACTATTAATTGATGGTATTTACGCCGACGAGTCGCATATCAGCGAAATGTGCGACTGTGCCGCAGAAGTGTTTATCCGCTCTGCCGGATTAAAGTAAGTTCTGAAGGAGAAGTACCTTTTGCAGAAAACCGGCCGGTTCAGGGGTGGCCGGCACTGCGGATGATCAGGTCCGCCACCCGCTCGGCAATCATCACCACCGGCGCATTGGTATTGCCCCCGGGCAACACAGGCATGACCGACGCATCTGCTACCCGCAGGCCATTAACCCCTTTTACGCGACACTGATTGTCAGTCACCGCCATTTCATCGTCTGCCGCTCCCATTTTGCAGGTGCCCACAGGATGATAGATACTTTCCGCATGCTCACGGATAAATTCGTCCAGCAATGCTTCATCGTTGTTGCCTAGTGGCGGTGACAATCGTTTTCCCCGCACGTCATCGAAAGCCGCGCTGTTTACCAGCTTGTCTGCCAGAGCAACCCCCTCGAGCAGCACTTTTTTATCGTCGGGATGGGTGAGATAAGCAGGCTCGATAAGCGGATGGTCAGCAGGATGACTGCTTTGCAAAGAGATACTGCCACGGCTTTTCGGATACAGGGCACAAACGTGAACCCCGAAACCGTATCCGTAAACCGAGCGGCGGCCATGTTCAGCCAGAATGGCCGGCAGGAAATGAAATTGCAGATCCGGCTGACCGGACTGCGCCAGTGAAGAAGAAGCAAAACCGCCGGCTTCAGCAATGTTAGAAGAAAGCAGGCCACCTGATGAGAATAAATACCGGAAACCGGCTGCTATGTAAGAGGGTATGGCAGAAAGTGCGACAGCATAGCCCTGACGGGACGTGCACCGGTATTGCACAATAGCGTCCAGATGATCCTGCAAATTACGGCCTGTCCCGGGGGAGTCCGCGACCACATGGATGCCTTTTTCCATCAGCATGTCACGGGGCCCCACCCCGGAAAGCATCAGCAAATGCGGTGAATTAATTGCCCCCCCGCACAGAATGACTTCTTTACGTGCGCCGATCCGGCGACCTTTGCCTTTATACCGCACCTGCACGCCGCTGGCGGTTTTACCGGTGAAAAGTACTTTTTCAGTGAGCGTCCGGGTATGTACCGTCAGATTGGGCCGGTTCAACGCCGGTTTAAGATACGCCTGCGCCGTGGACCAGCGCCGGCCGTGCTTTTGGGTGACATCATAAAAGCCAAGCCCTTCCCGCTGTTCACGGTTGAAGTCGGTTCTGACAGGCAAACCGGCAGCATCTGCAGAATTCACAAAACACCGGGAAAGCGGATCGGTATGACATAGCTTTTCAACTCTGAGGGGGCCGCCGGTACCATGATAAGCATCCGCGCCGCCGTGATAATCTTCTGCCTTTTTAAACCATGGCAGCACTTCGTTGTAGCTCCACCCGGCAGCGCCGGATTCAGCCCAGCGGTCATAGTCTTCCCGCTGTCCGCGAATGTAGCACATGGCATTGACAGAACTGCTGCCCCCCAGGGTTTTCCCTCTGGGCCAGAAAAGTTCGCGGTCATTCAGCTCACGTTGCGGCGCAGTGAAATATCCCCAGCCAATGCTGTCAAAACGACTGAGCAAAGACAATCCGAACGGCACATGGATGAACGGATTGTTATCTTTACCGCCGGCTTCCAGCAGACACACTGTAACAGACGGATTTTCTGACAAACGGGCCGCCAGCACTGCGCCGGCAGATCCCGCCCCGGTGATCACATAATCATACTGTTCTTCAACCATACGCCACCCGCAATGTGCTTATTCAACTGCTCTTACCAGTTTAACAAATTGTCGGCTATTGTCTGTGTTTTTTATGTTACTGTAGTGACAGACTCAACCACAGGGACAGAGGATTGACACTCATCTGGCGGGAAAAATGGAAAGTCGCCGTTTGCGGCCTGATGATAAAAACAGGCAGACTGACGTATGACGACTACACCACACAAGAACTACAGGCGTTACTGACTCCCCTGTTCCCCCGCTCTTTTCCGTTTGATGTACCGGGAGGAAAGGCCCGCCTGACAATCACGGAAGCGCAGGTTCATTGTCAGGAAGAATCAAACAGACTGGCACTGCAATGTTTCGCGGAACTTAATATTGCGGTGCTCGATACCCCGCTCTACCGGGCCCATGTCATTGTCGTGATAAGCGGAACGCCGGTTTACGATATTCAAAACCATGTGATCAGTATTGAGGATCTCAAATCCGACGCAATCCGGCTGGTTAATGACAACTATGCACTGCTCAATGACACCCGCTCACTGATCCGTCAGATTGTACCCGGGTTACAACTGGGTAAGTCACTGACTGAGTTTATCAATGCTCCCCTTCTGAATATCGCCAGTATCGCCACCACCGGCAAAACTGACCGTTTGCTGTCGTATCTGCGTCTGTATCTTGATCACAACAAACAGCGCATTCTGGACTATCACAAACCGGAAATTGATGCTGTGTTGCAGCGCCATGCTGAAACGCAGGATCTCAGCTATGCATTAGGCGGGCACTGGCGGGAAGATGTTTTTCAGCGTTGGGGCAAACAGGTATTCGTGGTCAACGGCGGGTTGAGATTCAGTTTCCGCTGAGGTTATTGATTTGCTCAGACTATTCAGCAATGACCGAACGGGGATAACTTTCAATCTGCTCGCCGATATCTTCAATACCCACTCCGGGTTCATCCAGCGAACGGGCCAGAATGGCTAAAGCTTCATGAACATAACCGGCCAGAGGGCTGATGTCTTTGACATGCCGGTTACAGCACACCATCCCCACGTTTGCCGTCCCGTTGTAGGTCATGAGTGTGATATTCACGCCGCCGCCCGGCGTCATGGTGGACACCGGATAACAGGCCAGTAATTTGCTGTCCTTCAGATAGCGGGCTTCTTTAGGTCCGGGCAGGTTTGAAATTAAGATATTCGCTATGGGCTTGACGAAGTCTGACAAGTGTAACCATTCAAACAACAGTGATACCGCCTGAATAGTGATGGTGTACGCTTTGAATGCCCCCGGCGTCGCTTTTTGTGCAGCATGTTTGACGATACGGTGATTCACAATAATTTGCCTTAACCGCACATAGGGGTCCCGCTCACCGTGGGCCAGTTCAACAGGCACAATGGCAATCTTATTACCGGTGGTTTTCTCACCCGGTTTGCGCAAATTAACCGGCATGTTGGTATACAGTGGTCGGGTAAACCGCTGTCCGTGATCGTTCAGAAAATGGTGAACCGCAATATCAAATACGCACAGCAATATTTCGTTAGCAGATGCCCGCGTGCGTCGTGCCAGCGCTTTAATCTCTGCAAAATCGATGTCTGTTGTAGTTACCGCCCTGCCCGCTCTCACCTGTCCGGTAAGGGGCGTCTGCGTACCGCTGAAGGGCAACGGCATATAATGGGTGTTAATACGCACCAGCTTCATCAGCAGCCGCAACATAATGATGAGAAACTGCCAGCAGGTTTTCAGTCCCTGCCAGACAGCGAACAACCTGTCACGCCAGCGCACCAGATGCTTTCTTTTATGACGCAGCCGTTTCAGCGCCCAGACCGGAGTAAACCCCTCCTCTGCAGGTCCGGCGGTATATCCGGCCTGAAACCAGCGAACCAGCGTTGCGCCGTCACCGTAGAGATGATGCACCCGCGCATAAATCACAAACTGAAGGCTGGTGTTGTCATGCAAAAAAATGAACTGCCAGAGTGGTTTTTCCGGGTCGAGCCGCGAAGCATGCAGCGTTTCGGTGAGTTTATCGAGCCGTCTGCGATCCTGAATGTTTTCAGTAATATGAAATTGCACGTGATAATCCATATCCATGTGCTTTACAGGCTGCAAACCCAAGGGGTAACCCAGCAGCGTTTTAACCTTGCAATTAAATGGCGGGGTAATTTTTGTGTGCGATTTTACTTCTTCGTAAAGCGCCCTGACGTACTCTGAAGCACATGCCTGCTCAGGCATTTCAAGGATCTGCAAACAACCCACATGCTTGGGACTGGCATCAGACTCCGCCAGCCAGAAAGACTTGTCCAGAAAAGACAGTGAGCGGCCCATCAGTCTTCCCTGTCTGTCCAGTCAGTATGTTTCAGGTTTGCCAGACTGTGACGGGCAATCCCCTGATTCAGTTCAGCCAGGGTGCCCTCCGGTAAAGTTAACCGCGGCAATAAACTCATCATTAATAAAGACAGGCAGTGATATCGCTGAGATTCACCGTCAAGGCTGCGGCCAAGCTGGTCATATTGGAACGACTGGGTCAATACCAGGGTTAACAGCTCTGTAAGCAGAGGTAACTCCGCTTTCTCCAGGGTCAGAGAACCGGAGGATTTAAGCGCATGCAATACATTGCTTATCTGTTTTTCCAGCGCACTCACCACCTGATTTCTCACCTTGTGGGCGTGAGGATACTTTTCGGCAAGATCTGCCGGACTCCGGTAAATAAACTCAAACAGATGCAGTTTCTCAATGATCATGTAGAAATAATAGAACACATCTTCCGCACTGATGCGGCCGGCAATAACATTTCGCAGTACATGCAACATCTGATTTTTGTGAATGCTGATAAGGCGTTCAACAATCACTTCTTTGCCTCTGTAATGGTAGTACAGGTTACCCGGACTGATATCCAGTTCCATGGCAATATCTACACTGGTTACGCTGTTTTCGCCATGCTCATTGAACAGTGACAGTGCCGTGTAGAGTATTTTATCTGCGGTTTTCATGATCAGATAAACACCAGATAAAGCTGGGCAAACCCGGCTGCCAGACCCAGCAATGCACCTGTCAGAATAAGCTTCCATTCATCCTGCCGGTAAGCAGGACGCAATACGCCTTCAAATTCTTCCGGCGGGAGAGCCTGCATGCGGACCCGTAAGTCCTCACCTACCCGCAAAGCAGAATGGGCGTAATCGTAAGCATAAAACAGGGTTTTATCTGAGTTTTCAAAAATACGCTGTACGGCCAGCGCTTTCATCTTGAAATAATTTTCAGAGCCGACACCCAGCCCGAAATATGGCTGGGCAATGGCCACATAGCGCTCAATGGCATCATTGACGTGCAGCTCGATAAGCTCCAGTAACGAAGCTGACCCGGAGCCGTGCAGGATCACATGGGTAATATTTTGCGGAGTGATAAGCTTGTTTTCGATAATTTCAGCATATACACGGGACACTTCCGCCTGCCGTTTCAGAAACATGCCCTGAACAGTCACAGGACCAAACTTGCGGGGACGTTTAGGCTCGAAGATGATCTTAATTGCAATCCAGTTAGTGGCGTAGCCCACCACCAATCCGCCCAGCGGCAATAACCACCAAGCCTGAAAATAGTGCCACAGAAACATGGTGGGTAAGCCGAAAAGGAAACCAAAATAAAAACCGGAACGGACGATGAAAGGAAATTCTTTAGCCCCGGCAGTAAGAAAAATTTCATTGATGAGTGATGGCGAACCGACCAGTTGCTCTACTACCAGTTCTTTAATATTCAGAATTTCATTTATATTTAACTGAAAATCTGTGACCAGCTTTTTTACAACCCTGGGCATGTCATTTTCAATCCGGCGGTAAACCAGATTCTTCCCCTGCACCGGCACTGCGGCCCATAAATCCGGTGCTGAAGCTTCCATCACCTCGTTGACCACACTTTTCAGCACCTGCTTTAAGCGCCGTTCGATGGCACAGGCCAGCTGTTCGCCGTCCAGACGTTGGGCGAGTTCTTCAACACTGAGCAGTTTGCCCAGAACCAGCTCTACTTCAATTTCAGCCATTTCCCGCCGTTTTGCAGGGATCAGCCCCTGCCACCCAAAAAATGGTCTGATCCCTTTAAATTCAATGGGATAAAACATCATTTTGACCGCCAGATAATTGGTCACCCAACCCACAATCGCGCTGATAAACGGGATAGACAGCAGGCTAAGCAGTTCCGGGTTCCATTCCATGCAAGCTATTGTTTTTGGCTATTTTACCGACATAGCTTCAGGCTAAAGGGAGATTGCATATTTAGCAAACCTTTTGCGGTGAAAGCTTGATCTGCGCCATGCGTTCAAAATTAGGTAGAGCATTCAAATTATTCCTGCCAGGCTGGTTAATATCACTGCAAGTGATGCGTTTCCAAAGATCAGTAAGAGGCCGGTATTATGATATTTTTCTCAAAATCGAATGCAATAGAGCAGGATATTGAACAGGCTTCTGATTATGCTGAATACCGTGAAGCCTGCCTGGCCCACGACGCCCTGACCGGCGCAGAAAACTGGAAGCGAAAAGAAGCCAGCAGAGATTATGACTACCGGTTGATACGAAAGCGTGTTCAACGCATGCAGTCAGCCAGAAAGTTACAGGATGTGACCGGCCTGATGTCGGTACTCCATGAAGGATTGCATGGCAATCTGGGTAATATCGCCAACCCTGCCCTGCTTACACACAGTAAAACGGGCACCAAGCAGCTTATCGAAACCTTTATCAGCGAAGTGGTGATGGCACTCGATGCCATTTACCGGGCTGATGAGTCTGTGGTGGACTTTTTCCATAAAAAGCAGTTTTTTGAAGAGACGGCCCATGCATTCGGCCGTTCCTGTCTGATGCTGTCCGGTGGTGCCGGTCTGGGATTTTTTCACGCCGGTGTAGTGAAATCCCTCAATGAACACAACCTGTTGCCCACCGTGATATCAGGCGCCAGTGCCGGTGCTATTATCGCTGCTATGATTGGCACAAAAAACCAGCAGGAACTGCAGGAAGCCCTGTCTCCTGAGTTTATTCTGAGTAAGTTTCGTTACTGGAGAAAATGGTCAGGGTTTGGCAGGAAGTCGCTGCTGGATGCCACAGCACTGGAAAACACCCTCATTGAATTGTTTGAGCTGATGACCTTTGAAGAGGCTTTCAGTAAGACCGGGCGTCATATCAACATTTCAGTATCACCGATGGATTTACATCAGCAATCACGGGTACTTAACGCCAAAACGTCTCCGAATGCTATTATTACTCAGGCTGTGCGGGCTTCCACCGCCGTCCCGTTATTTTTCAGCCCGGTGCAACTACGCGCTAAAAATGCTGCCGGCGACATCATACCGTACATCCCTAACCGCAGGTTCGTGGACGGCTCACTCATGGCGGATTTGCCTTTCAGACAGTTGTCACGGTTATACGGTGTTAACCACAGCATTGTCAGCCAGACAAATCCACTCGCTGTGCCTTTTTTGTCTTCGAACCGCGCCGGCGCTACCACACTGACCGGACTGACATTCCGCCACGTCAGTCAACTGGCAAAGTCTAACAGCATTTTTGCGTTCGACATGCTTGAGAACCTCACCGGTAACAAGGCTGCCCGCCTCGCAATTCATAAAGTACGGTCGGTTATTGACCAGCAGTACGTAGGCAATATTAATATTCTTCCTCATAAGCAGCTCAGGAGTCTCAGTCAGATCCTCGCCAACCCGACTTCAGAAAGTATTACATCGCTGATACGCAGCGGCGAGAAGGCTACCTGGGAGCACATTGATGTTATTGAAAGAAATACTAAAATTAGCGAGACGTTACGCTTATATTTAACTAAGCTAAAAGAACGGGAAGCCAGGGAATCAGGGCACTGATAAAAAACCGGAAAGGAAGACCCGGAGTATTTTAACGCTCAGGAATGCCGTGAACCGCAATGCCACTCAGGCTGACAGCCAGTATGTCAGCAAAGTCAAAAAACTCATTGAACTTGTCGATCCTGTGGATACGGCAAAGCCCTCAGTGGTGACATACGCCAGACACTTTTATGCGGTTACCGCAGACCTTAAAAAGCGCATTCAGGGCCTGGCACAGGAAGTCAAAGTTGTCAGCGAAACCAGGGCAAACATTGCCGTGCTGGAAGATCTGAAGAAGCAACACAAAACCGCGGTGCAGCAACTTGAGAAAGAACAGGCAGATCGCCAGCGCCTGATAATCACTATTGCGTCGCAGATAATTTCCCTGAGTGAAGGGGAAACTTATTATGAGACCCAGACCGCCAGCTCCCGCTTTCTGGGCACATTACTTCTGCTCACGCGGGGTAAAGATGGCAATTACGCCCGCTATCATCAACGGCTTAAACCGCTTTATAAAGCCGTACTTGCTCTCAGATTAAGTGACAAAGTGCTGGCAGACAGCAGCGTAAAACATAGCTATCTATCAAAATATGCCGGCGTACTTGAACGGTTTACCGATGAAGTAAAAATGCGGGAATGGGCAAACTTCATCGCCACCCCTGTCATCGCAGCGGCTATTTTTCAGGACATCGGACTTTATCATGAAGAGGCTGTGCGCATTCTGTACGGGGAAGACGGCGAAGATGATCCGTTCAGAGAACTGGATGAATCTTTTCGCAAGCAACTGTTAAAGATTAACTATCAGCAAACACTGACCTTTATCAGAGACGGTATTTCCTTTATCAGTTGTGAACAGAACAAAGGCCCCCACGGCTTTCTTATGGAACTGATGCAGGACACATTCACCGGTAAATCCGGAATCGGCGATATTTTAAAAATCCCGCAGGTCTATTCCTCCATCGTCCTGTCCACCAAACCCGGCTATAACCGCTCTATGCTGCCGAAGGGTTATATGCTGATTGAACAAATGGCGAAACAAAAAAGTGTTAACAGCAGGCTCGCTGAGCACTTCATCAATATTGTGGGCTATTTCCCTCAGGGATTCGGTGTGTGCTTCATTCCGGTGAATGAAAAAGGTCAGGAAAAAGACCAGTATGAATATGCCATCGTGTCCCGGTTAAACCCGGAGCATCCTGCTGAACCGGTTTGCAAAATTGTGTCCAGAAACCTGACCTTTTTTGCTGCCGGCAAAGAAGAACGGGTAGCGAAAGACAGAAATCTGTTCTTTAACGCCACCAAACAAAAACTGATGAAAATTGACCGCGCACGCATGACAGAAATCATGAGTCAGTTGAAAAAGAACTTCACCATCGCCGATGTGGACGAACACATTCCGGCATTCTGGGAACCCCACGACTTCTTTGCCGACCGCAAAAACCAATCTATCTGGCGGTGATAGTCATCAATCATTGAAATCCCCGCCCCGGGCTCAGTTTTATTTGACATTTTAATTTTATAAATTTGGTCGCGAGCTTAAAAATCAGGCTTAGCAGGCATGATCGATATTACTGCTGTGGATATTGCGACAAACTTAACGACACCATAGTCAGAATTTGGGGCAGTTTAACTGCGGACAACTGCCCCCCTTCACCGGAGAGTAATACATGAAACGGATAACGCCTTACATTCTTCTATTTTCAGCCTTTCTTTTGTTCGCAGCCTATTTTGTGGAAGGGCTTGAACAACCATACTATCTTACTGTGGGTTTGATATTTCTGGCGCTGGCTATTTTGCTCAGCAATCCTAAAACGAGGGCTAAGTTATTGAACACGAAAAAAGGGTAGCGCTTTCGCTACCCTCTCAAAGACAACAGATGCGAAGCCGTCAGGATCACTCATCGCCCGGCAGGCCTGCGATTACCCGGCAAACCCGGATAACAGACAGGCTGTGAGCGTTACCTTGCTTTAGGGCGAACTGAAGATACCGAGCGGGGTCTCGCTCCGGGAGTGGAAGTCACCGTTTTCTTCCGGGTTGAAGGTCTCCGTGAAGGCTTCTCCGGCGGCTCTGCACTGGCAGTCTTTGCTGCTGTCGCAGCGGAATCAACTTTTTCAGCTACATCTTTCGTTTCCACTCTGGCAGAAGCTTCAGCTTCCTGTTTTGCCTCAGCTTTTTCTTGTGCCTGCTTTGCCGCCAGTAACGCTACCTGTTCTACCAGCACATCCACTTTCGCCGACAACACATCAAGTTGTTGCTCACGTTTATCACGCTTTGCCGTGAAAGACGGCACAAATGACCAGAGCGGACTGGTTTTGACTAACTGTTCCATATTGGCAAAAACAGCCGAAGGCGATAAAGATGACCGGAGATGTGCATCTATCCTGGCACCCCGTTGCTGCAGTTCATCAAAGGATTTTTTTTGCGCATCAAGCTGACGGTTAATCTGTTCAGTCACACCGGACAACTGCTCAGCGATAAGTTCGGAGCCGGCTTCAATCCAGCCGGTCAACGGACCGTTTGGCTTATTTTTCTGTACCATCACTTTTCCTTTATACTGAAGAAATCGTAGCGGCGAAAACACCGCGTGCCCGTTGTGCCGGACACACGGCAATCTGACATTATTTATTCGCTGCCAGCTTGGCAACCGCTTCTGTCAATGCGTCAATTTTGGCTGAAAGCTCTTCGATACGATGATCTGTATTATCCGTATCAAGTCCCAGCTTCTGACGTACATCACTCACTCGGCTTTCAACATCGTCAGTGGTTTCTTTGAATTTAGTACGGGCGTCATCTTCTAAAGTTTCACCCTTTTTCACTAATTCATCGAACATTTTAGACGCTTCAGTGCTCAGCTTTTCGTAACGGCCCTGTGCTTCTTCAACACTCTTACCGTAGGCGCCCAGTCCGGCAAGCCAGACTTTGCGGGCGAAATCTTCAGCATCGTTCAATTTGCTTTTAATGGTATCTGATTTGGTCATTTTCGGATCTCCTTGTGGAATTCGCTTCATCTGACACAACCATAAAATGAAAAGTTAGAAAGCGCATACTAATCCCGTTTATTTTTGCGAATGCAGACCAATCATATTGCCTTCACTATCCTGCAGCAGTGCGACAAAGCCATATTCGCCAATCGGAAATTTTTCTTTAATGACCGTGCCGCCTGCTTTGGGTACACGGGCACATTCAATGGCACAGTCATCACAGGAGAAGTAGACCAGTGTGCCCGTACCGCCCGGTGTCATTCCTTCCATACTGACCAGCGCGCCGCTGGCTCCGTAAGCCGTCATGTCAGAGCCAAATCCTTTCATGACCAGCGATTCATCCGCAGGTACAGAGATTGTCTCTAACTCACACATAAAAACAGATTCATAGAAGGTTTGTGCCCGGGACATATCACTGACGTAAATTTCAAACCAGCCAACGGGATTGAGGTTCATTGTGTTTCCTTACTGTCTGAGAGGTTGATTCAGGGCCGGCTGACCCGTTCTGAACACCACCGGCATTGACTTCACCGGCGTGCGGCGACATCAAGAAAACAACATGACGGGTAAAACGGATCCCAGCATAATGTAAGTAAAGGCTTTACCGCAAGCCCGGGAGATTCGAAAAGCAGATAGCAAAAAGCCCGGCGGATACCGGGCTTTCAGGATAAAACAGAATGATTAGTCAACGAGATCTTTTGGCATATCTTCGCGGATTTGTGCCCACACTTTACCTGACGCGATTCCATACTGGCGGATCAGCGCAGGAACACTCTCGTGGTCTCCGGACTTCGCTGCCGCTAACAGTTTACCGTAGAAATCTTTCGCCACATCACGGGCGGATTGCTGGGCAAAAAAGTAACCACCGATGCGGGAATACAATCCGCGGAAGCCGTTCATCATCAGAACAAATACTTTATTGCCGGATGCCAGCGCAAGATCGTGGTTTAACTGATAATCAAAATGCGCAAATTCTTTGCCGTCTTCTTCAATATTCAGATACCGGGCGATAATTTCCGCAGAGTCTTCAGGGTTATTCCGGATTGCCATACGAATAAACACTGCGCTTAAATTCGTACGGGCGGCCAGCAGGTTATCCACCAGCTCGGGAATACCGTCCTGATCGAGACGGGCCAAGGTTTCCAGAATATTCAGACCACAAGTTTCCCAAAAGTTGTTCACTTTTGTGGGTTTACCATGCTGAATCGTCAACCAGCCGTCTCTGGCGAGTCGTTGTAATACTTCGCGTAACGTGGTGCGTGTTACACCAATAAGCTCGGACAGCTCCCGTTCTGCAGGAAGAATGGTCCCGGGAGGGAAACGACCACTCCAGATAGACTCAACAATATACTCTTCAGCAAAACCTGCCGGGCTCTGGGCTTTATAAATCATAGGTGACTCGCCTGAATCTCTTTTTATTGTCAAACTCATTGTACCAGAGGAATTTTCTTTAACACAATCAATTAATCAGTCATAAAACTGATATAAGTTATACTAACTGAGGCCTGCGGCAGCTTTCTCAAGCTGTTTTTTTCAGGTAGAGTTTGGTTATGAGTGTACCAGATGTGATAAAAGCCACTAAAAACCATAACTTGGCTAATGTCCAACATTCGCTGGACAAGATTTACGATAATAATTACATTCACATCGCAACAAGTTGTTAAAGGAAAATTAACTATGCAAACATCGCTACCTATGGCGCTTTATAAGAACTTTCTCGGGCACGCGCCGGACTGGTACAAAAAAACAATTGTAGCGTTCCTTATTCTCAATCCTTTCCTTTTCATGGTAGATCCATACCTCGCGGGTTGGACACTGGTCATCGAGTTTATCTTCACGCTGGCGATGGCACTGAAATGTTATCCTTTACAACCGGGTGGTCTTTTGCTGATTGAAGCGATGTTCATTGGCATGACCTCGCCCGAACATATGATGCATGAAATTGAAGTGAACCTTGAGGTACTGCTGTTGCTGGTCTTTATGGTCGCCGGTATTCACTTCATGAAAGATCTGCTGCTGTTCCTGTTTACCAAGCTGGTAATAAGGGTAAGAAACAAGATGGTGTTGTCGCTGTCTTTTATTGCAGCGTCCGCGTTTTTATCTGCTTTCCTTGACGCATTGACGGTTGTCGCGGTCATTATTGCGGTGGGGCTGGGCTTCTACACGATTTACCACAAAGTCGCCTCCGGCAAAGAATTTCACCACGACCATGACCACACAGACGATGACGGTGTGTCGAATCTGGGTCGTGATGATCTGGAGAACTTCCGTGCTTTCCTGCGTAACCTGATGATGCACTCAGCGGTAGGTACTGCACTGGGTGGCGTAATGACCATGGTAGGTGAACCGCAAAACCTGATTATTGCTGATAAAGCGAGTTGGGACTTCGTTGAGTTCTTTACCCGAATGGCACCGATTACCTTACCCGTATTCGTATGCGGTCTGGCCACCACGATGATTCTGGAGAAAACGAAACTGTTCAGCTATGGCGCCCAGCTACCGGCGGCAGTAAGAGACATTCTTGTGTCCTACGACAAACATATGGATGAAGGCCGTACTAACCGCGATAAAGCCCGTCTGGCCGTTCAGGCGTTAATTGGTGTCTGGCTGGTTGTGGGACTTGCGGGTCACTTTGCTTCTGTTGGTCTTATCGGTTTGTCAGTCATTGTTCTGGCAACATCTGCCAGCGGTATTATTGAAGAGCATGCGTTAGGTAAAGCGTTTGAAGAAGCCCTGCCGTTCACAGCATTGCTATGTATTTTCTTCGGTGTGGTTGCGGTAATTATCGACCAGGGCCT
Source organism: Alteromonas sp. NFXS44 (assembly GCF_040148705.1). Taxonomy (NCBI): domain Bacteria; kingdom Pseudomonadati; phylum Pseudomonadota; class Gammaproteobacteria; order Alteromonadales; family Alteromonadaceae; genus Alteromonas; species Alteromonas sp. NFXS44. Next base: position 32,486 of record NZ_JAGDEA010000009.1, read on the forward strand.
GTTCCAGCCGGTTATCCACTGGGTACTGTCTTTCGAAGGCGAAACCCAGCTTGTGATGTTCTATCTTGCCAACGGTGTGCTGTCGATGGTCAGTGACAACGTGTTTGTAGGATCTGTGTACATTACGGAAGTGATGGCAGCGCTGCAGGAAGGCCAGATCACCCGTGACCAGTTCGACTTACTGGCTGTCGCTATCAATACAGGTACGAACCTGCCTTCTGTAGCGACACCTAACGGTCAGGCAGCATTTTTATTCCTGTTAACGTCGGCCATTGCCCCGCTGTTGCGCTTGTCCTACGGAAAAATGGTAGTGATGGCGCTGCCTTACACCGTGGTACTCACCTTAGTAGGACTGGCAGCCACCTATTTTGGCTTGGCAGATGCCACACAAGCGCTATACGATATGCAACTTATTGAGCACCATTCAGCTACGATGCCAGTATCAGGCGCTGAACCGCACTAAGGTTTTTATTGCAACAATGAATCTCATTCAATGGATTAGTCGCCAGGCGGAGTATAAACCCGCCTGGCTTCTTTTATTTTTATCTGCCGCAGGACTGTTGTCTGCAGCATTGTATTTTCAGCATGTTAATGGCCTGCAACCCTGTGTGATGTGTATTTATCAGCGTACAGCGGTTATCGGTATTTTGTTGTCCGGTTTACTGGTCGTTATTGTGAATCATGGCCTGACGCGGATGCTGGCTTTCGCCGGTTGGGCGGTTTCCTCGGTATGGGGATTTATGATCGCCCGTGAACAGTACGATATCATTCACAGTACTTCTCTGTTTGCCAGTTGCGAAATAGTGCCAAACTTCCCTTCATTTATGCCTCTTTACGACTGGTTACCAGCCATATTTGAAGCAAAAGGGGATTGCCTGGATGACGGCTGGCGTGTTGCCGGACTGGGTATGCCTGAGTGGATGATGGTGATCTTCGGGATTTACGCTGCCGTATTCGTTATCGTGTTTGGCTGTCGTTTACTGGACAAGAAACCCTTTTGATTGACTTAAGTACCCTGCCATCGCGGCTTCCTGCCATTGCAACCACAACCAGCCCCATCAGTATTGAACGGGCCGGGCAAAAACATGCCGATATGTTGTGTGAAGCGTCTCAGCAATCAGTCGGTCATGTGCGGCCATGGATGGGTACAGATCTGTGCCCTGTCACTCCCGCGCAGGCCCGTCAGTGTCTGACCACGCTGGAAAATCAGCGTGAGCAGGGTTACGGTATCACCTACCTGCTGGTGATGGACAACCGTTGCCTTGGCATGGGACTGATAAACTATATCCATCCCTTGCACCGTAACGCCAATCTGGGTTTCTGGATCCGGCCTGAGGCATGCGGACAGGGTCTGGCTGTACAACTTTGCCAGGCTTTGAAGAAACTGGCTTTTGATCAGATGGATTTATTTCGTCTGGAGTTGTTTATTGAACCCAATAACAAAGCCAGTTTACGTGTTGCTGAAAAGTTGGGGGCAGAAAAGGAAGGTTATTGCCGCAAACGTATTTGCGGCAGACATGCATTGCTTTACGCGTTAACGAACGAATAGCCGGATATCAGTCTGCGTCGTGCAAAGGCCAACTGGCGATATAATCTTCAAACGCATCTAAATCCACATCCGTTTCAAATACCGTTTTCCCTCTCACAGACATCCCGACCTGATGCATTTTGGCTTTCTTGCCTTTATTCAGCAGCGGATGCCAGGACGGCAGCCCGCGACCTTCATGTAATCGCCGGTAGCTGCAACTTGGCGGCATAAAGAAAATATCCTTGAGATTCTCTTTGGTCAGCTTTACACAATCAGGAACCAGCTTTGTGCGCTCTGCATAGCGGGTACAGCCACAGGTTTTGGTATTCAGAAGCGAACAGGCAATGTTGGTATAGTGAATTTCCTCTCCCTGATTCAGGGTATCCGTTGGCGCGGCTTCTTCAGCATCGTCATCTTCAATGAACTTATGCAGACAACATTTTGCACAACCGTCACACAGTGATTCCCACTCAGCAACGGTCATTTCATCAAGCGTCTTCGTTTCCCAGAACGGTGTCATCACATCACCACATTCGTTTCGACAGACATTAATTCATCCATCTCTGCGCGGATCCTGTCACCGGCATTCAGCGGGCCTACGCCTTTTGGCGTTCCGGTGAGAATTATATCGCCGGGTTGCAGGGTGAAGATGTGAGACATTTCTGCGATAAGCTCCGCCACCGGCCGTATCATCATTGCTGTATGCCCCTGCTGACGCACGGTATCATTCACGGTCAGGGTGAAATGAATGTCAGTAAGATCTCCGGTTTGCGTCAACGGAGCAAAAGCCGAAACCGGGCAACTGCGATCAAAGGCTTTGGCACGCTCCCAGGGATAGCCCTGCGCTTTGAGTTCACTTTGTACATCACGTAAGGTCAAGTCAAGGGCGAGCCCTGCGCCCCAAATAGCGGCCAGCGCGTCATCAGGCGTCGCTTTACACAGTGACTGACTCAGCAAGATTGCCACTTCAAGTTCGTTATGGCATTCGCCTTTATCTGAAGGGATCACTACGGGTTCAGACAAATGGCAAAGTGCCGGAGCCGGCTTCATAAACAACAAGGCTTCATCCGGCACAGTGTTGTTCAGCTCCTGAATATGATCAAGATAGTTGCGGCCGATACACAGGGCACGTGTCACAGGCAAAGGAACAGGCTGGCCCTGAATATTGAGATGTTGATACATGTTATTCCCCTTTGCTGATCCGGTCTGCCAGATAACTGACCGACACGCCGAAATACGATGAACGGTTCCACTTCATCAGCGTATGAAAATTATTATAGACAAGGTATAAACGGCCATCGATGCCGTCCGGCATGATAAGAGAGGCTTTGATACCGGCAGCAGGTAAGTCTGATAAATCAAATTTACGTACGCCCCTTTCCTGCCATACTGTTAACGGCACGAAATCTTCTTTTGCAAAGCCTGAATGTGCACCGTCATAACCGTCAACGAACTTAACCTGCCGGCCCCAGGTATAGTCATCGTCCCACCCTTCGCTGGCAAGAAAATTAGCGATAGAGGCAAACACATCTGCCGGCGTAGTCCAGATGTCTTTTCTGCCGTCACCGTCATAATCCTCGGCATAATTTAAAAAAGACACGGGCATAAACTGACTCTGGCCCATCGCACCGGCCCAGGAGCCTTTCAGCGCTTCAATACCGATATGACCATCACGGATGATATCCAGTGCAGCATAGAACTGCTTTTTGAACATCGCTTCACGACGCCCTTCATAGGCTAAAGACAGCACTGCAGGGAACACCGGATAGTTGCCCTGGATTTTACCGAAGTTAGACTCATTACCCCATAAAGCGACAATAAAGCGGGGCTGAACACCATATTTGCTGCCGATTTCATCCAGCAGAGACTGATGCTCACGATACAGGGTAATTGCCTGCTTGACCTTCCAGTCCGGCACGCGGGTAGCCAGATAATCATCCAGCGTGATTTTTTTCTCCGGCTGATTTTTATCTGCCTTTACAACGGTGGGACGAAATGTGGCAGTATCCAGCGCTTTGTCCACCAGTTCTGCCGTATAGCCTTTTTCCAATGCTTCCTGCTTCAGAGACTGTAACCAGACTTTAAATCCTGCTTCGTTTTTTTCTTCTGCTGAAACCGGAAAAGCCAGCATTAAAAAAACGGTGAACAATACAACAGGGCTGACTGAGAACAATGCCTTCATCACCGTTTTTCATCCACATGGGGCGTCAGACCAAGCTCTGTGCGGTGAGCGGCCAGCATGTCTTCCGCTTTTGGCGGCATTTGCAGATAAAAGCCTTTTTCTTTCAGCGCAACTTCCAGATCAGCTTTACTGACACCGGCAAGCTGCGGCCGTTTATCCAGGGAAATCAACATCACCAGTTCCGGCGTGCCAAATTTCTCCATCAGTATTTCCGGTACATCACCGAAAGCATTTTTGCCGGGCACGTATAAGTACATGCCTTCTTTCCGGCGGGTTTTATAAATTGCACAAAGCATATTCAATCCTGCATTATTTCTTAACGGGTGAAAGCCAGCGGCCCTAATAATGAGGCCAGCCCCTTTTCCAGCAGAGGACGGCGCCAGCCACTCAGCAGATCAGGCAGAAGCCCCTGCACGCGGGTTTCATCCAGTTCAAACCATTGCCATTTTAACAGCTGATTGATTTGTTTTTTAGAGGCCACAACGTCCTCTGACACGCCCTGCTCTGCGGCAACCATTGCACACAGGCGCTTAATAGCCGCCAGATGCTTTTTATATTCGGGATAGTCAATCAGCCTGCGCATACGGGGTAATTGTTTGTCTACGGGGGTATCTTCAAAAAGGGATTTCGCTTCAGCCACCAGGGCGGTAAGCGTTTCACCGTAACGACGGAGGGTTTGCGGCTGCAACCCTTCGATACGACTCAGCGCAGTGCGGCTTAACGGCATTTTTACTGCCATATCGAAAAGCTGACTTTCTCTGACCACAAAGTTGAGGGCCAGATTTTTTTCACGGGCAACCTTAAGCCGCCAGCCTGCAAGATGGCGAAACACCGTGAGTTGTTCAGGATTAAGCCGCCAGGTATTTTTCAGCACAAGGTAGGCCTGCTCAAGAGGAATTTGTGCAGCCTTCTTTTCTCCCAGTGCAGCAATTTCCTGCGTTACCCAATCAAATTTACCGGCAGCTTCGATTTGTTCTTTCAGTTGTAAGTACACAGGTAAAAGATACAGCACATCATTGGCGGCATACACCAGCTGACTTTCCCGTAACGGTCTTGCCAGCCAGTCAGTGCGGGACTCCCCTTTGTCCAGCACTACGTCACTCATCAGTTCCACCAGCCGTGCATAACCCAGGGTTGCGCCCATGCCAAGCACACTTGCTGCAAATTGAGTATCGAATACCGGCGCAGGTATTACACCGAATGCTGCCAGAAATGTTTCCAGATCTTCTGAGCATGAATGCAGCACTTTGATCACATCCGGATTTGTCATTAATGCCACAAACGGGCTTAAATCATTAATCGCCAGCGGATCGATAAGTACCAGTTGCTCACCGTCGAACAACTGCAATAGTCCCAGCTGCGGCGTCAGGGTACGGGTACGAACGAATTCAGTATCTATGGCAACTGCTTCAGCGGCAGAAGCCTTATCACACACAGCTTTCAGCGCAATTTCGTCGGTTATTAAGGTATATTTCATCATAAAAAAACAGCCGGCAATGATGCCGGCTGTCCCAATTAGTTGCGTAAAGTCACGGTGAACTCAGTCCCTCAGTTCTCTACGCAGAATTTTGCCTACATTGGTTTTTGGCAGTTCGTCTTTAAAGACAACGTGTTTCGGCACTTTATAGCCGGTGAGGTGCTTACGACAATGTGCAATAACCGTTTCAGCGGTCAGGCTCTTGTCCTTAGCAACTACAAATAACTTCACGACTTCACCACTGACTTCGTGAGGCACACCGATAGCAGCCGCTTCCACCACATCATCATGCATGGCAGCCACTTCTTCAATCTCATTCGGGAACACATTGAAGCCGGAGACCAGGATCATATCTTTTTTACGGTCAACAATATAGAAGTAACCTTCATTGTCTGACTTCGCAATATCCCCTGTTGCCAGCCAGCCATCTTTAAGAATTTCTTCTGTAGCTTCGGGACGGTTCAGATAGCCCTTCATGACCTGCGGCCCTTTGACCCACATTTCACCGGCTTCACCTAAGGGCACATCATTGCCGTTATCATCCAGCAGACGGATTTCTGTGGAAGGTACCGGCATACCGATAGCGCCTTTATAAGCCTTAATGGTAGGTGAATTAACCGCCACCACCGGCGAACACTCAGTCAGGCCGTAACCCTCAAGCAGTACCGTGCCGGTGACTTTTTGCCAGCGTTCAGCCACAGGACGCTGCACGGCCATACCGCCCCCCAGACCGAACTTAAAACCGGAGAAATCAAGTTCACTGAATCCCGGTGTATTAAGCAGGCCGTTAAACAGGGTGTTCACCCCGGGTAAAATGGCAAATTTGTGCTTCGACAACTCTTTCACAAAACCCGGCATGTCTCTCGGGTTGGTAATAAGCAGGTTCGGACAACCAAATTTAAGGAACAACAGGCAGTTCGCCAGTAATGCAAAGATGTGATACAGCGGTAATGCAGTAACAACGACATCTTCACCGGGCTCAATGACGATTTCGAGAATACCCGATACCTGTTCCAGGTTTGCAATCATATTACGGTGTGTCAGCATCGCCCCTTTCGATACGCCTGTTGTACCGCCGGTATATTGTAAAAATGCCAGGTCGTCCCCTGTTATCTCAGGACGCTTATAAGTGTGACTGGCGCCGGCTTTCACTGCTGACATGAACGACTCAGCTTGTGGCAGAGAAAACTCCGGCACCATCTTTTTCACGTGCTTCACCGCCAGGTTTACTATCCAGCGCTTAGGAGCCGGTAACATATCCCCTAACGCCGTGCGCAGTACTTTTTTCACCGGTGTATCAGCAATCACACTTTCCAGCGTGGCAGCAAAGTTATCGACAATAACAATGGCTTTGGCATTGGCATCGTTTAACTGGTGCTTTAATTCGCGGGCGGTATAAAGCGGGTTCACGTTAATGACAGTGAGTCCGGCCCGTAATACGCCGAACATAGCAACAGGGTATTGCAACAAATTTGGCATCATGATGGCGACAGCATCGCCACGCTCTAAGCCACTATTTTGCAGATAAGCCGCAAACTGAGCAGACAACACGTCCAGCTCATTGAAAGTCATGCTGTGACCCATATTCATGTAAGCGGTTTTATCGCCCCAGGTCGTTACAGACTGTTCAAAAATATCTACGATAGAGGCATATCGATCAGGGTTAATTTCTGCCGAAACACTTGGGTCGTAATGCTCAAGCCAAATTTTTTCCACACACCCTCCGGTAACTTTTATTTTTATATTTGCAAAAAAGCACAAACTTTAACCAATATTTCACAACTGGTCTGATTTCTTCCGTATATTATAGGATGATAAAGAAAAGATAAACGCCACTATTTACAATTGCTCAACAAATTGACGAATTTCGCAGCCGATTTCGTCTGTTTTTTCCATATGAATGTGATGGCCGCCGGCAAAAGTTTTACACTGACTGTGACTAAACCAGTTGTGCCTTTTCGCATAAACCTGCTCAACCTTTTTAAAGCTGCTGTCCGCGGCCAGAAACAATACCGGACATTCTATGCTTCGCATGAACGATTCTGCCTGTGGCTCAGTCAGCCGCAGGGTAGATTTTGTGCGTACGCGGGGGTCGCTCGCCCAGAAACAATGGCCGGATGCATCCTGCGTCAGATTACGGGATAGAATTGCCCGGGCATGTTCAGGCCGGATATCAGCAACAGCGCAACGGGCTTTCACCGCAGCATCCAAATCCACCATATTCAGTTTATTTCGCCGCTTCTTATCACGACTGATGACAGACTCCCTGACCTGTTCAGCGCTTGTTTGCGGATCCAGAGTAAGCGGTCCGCAGGCATCTATGGAAATCACTGCTTTCACCTGTTCAGGAAACACAGCGGCATAAAGTGTCGCCAGAATACCGCCCAGTGAGTGACCCAGCAGGATCACATTTTCAAACTGATTCTCTTTGATGAGCGCGTATAAATCCTGCAGGAAATCAAACTGGTGGTAATGGGCACCGGCCGGCCGGTGGGCAGACTGACCGTGTCCCGGTAAATCCAGTGCGATGAAGCGGCAGGATTGCAGATAAGGCGCCAGCGGCGCCAGTGATGCTGCATTATCGAGATAGCCGTGCAAACCGATAACAACAGTTCCGGCTCCCTGATTGTCCAGTGCAGCCAGCTTGAGTTCACCGGCCTGAAATTCGGTTTCTAACATGTTTACGCCCCTCCGGATGCGGCAAAAATAAGAAAAAAGCGGCAATGAATTGCCGCTTTATAAGGAATAAACCTGCCGCCGGATTACTTCAGATTTTGTCTTGCACCGCCATTAGCCGGCGTGGAAGTTCTGGTTACCGGTCTGCTTACGCTGCTGCGGGTCGATGTTGAAGGCCGGCTGATCGTCCCCTTGTTGCCACTGCGGGTAACTGAAACCCGTACCGGCGAGACATTGGGATAAGCACTTCTGTAATACCCGCGGGAGAAACCGACGCCAAACGTATAGGGCGAATAATACGGACGGTAAAATGAATAGTAGAACGGTGAGTACCAGCCCATACGGTAGTCAAAGAACATGGGGTGTACGTAGTTCAGTGAATCCTGACGCCACATATGAAAGTTTTCACCCTTGATGCGCGGATACATGTAAGGCTGTTCACCGACCATGCCGGCAACAGGACGTTCCACAGCACCGATGAAGGTGACGGAGCGGCCTTCTTCGAAATTAATCGGATCAACAAAACCATCAAGTTCCACTTTGAAGCGGCCAATGGTTTCTTCAAACGTATTCGGACGCCCGTAGTGATTCAGAGGAAAATTGACCACTTCAACCCAGGTCTTGTTTTCCTTGTTCTCCACGCCAACGATCACACCGCCCCAACGGGCCATTTTGCCCTTCACGCCATCACCGCCGGTAACCGCTTTGTTGTAGGAGACCAGATTGGTGTCGTCCGGTACGCGGATATCTTCAGGAATAATGGTACAACCGGTTGCTAAGACTACCGCCACCAGCAGAAAAATTTTACGCAACATAAACGCCCCGGAATGCTAAAAGATAAACTTCATTAATTATGACGTTGCAAACTGAATGCAACCTGAACAATGGCCTGAAAAACGAAACTAATCGGGGTGAGCAGACCAGATTCAAGAATAAGGAGGTCAGGCGTAAATGTCTACACCGAGGAGCTGACGGATGGAATCGCGCTGTGCCTCCCGTTCAAGGCTCTGATAGGCTGCAGTGGCCTGCTGACCTTTGCCTTCCGGCTGGTCGTAACCGGTTTGCTGCTGAAATTTCTTTGCAGAGTTCAGTACATCATCAGACTGGCTGCTGCGCACCGGTTCAGGTACAACGATACCTTCAACACTTTGAACAGGTTCTTTCTGTCTGGCATCCACTTTCTCAGGCTGCTCCCGGCGGGGCGCCTGATCAGGTCTGATAATACTGAAGCCGGACTGAATTTCCACGCTGTATGAGTTCCTGTTTTTGTAATTGACGGTTAGCTGACAACGGGTTTAAGTAAGCTGTAAGCAACGCTGAGTGGCGTTTACTGAATATTTAAGCTTATTTTAGCCCGAATACAATGTCACGCAAAAAACGCACCACTATTCCCTGCCGGGAAGCTTTTTCCACGTCACTTTATCCCGCAGATAAACAGGTTCAATGTTATCCACACCGGTGGCCATGCCTCCGGCAAACATCCCTTCGCCGGGTTTCAGCATGTGCAATGCGTCGGGATACAGTACTTGCGGTGGCTCATCACCAAACTGCTTAAGTTCATCATAGGCCATCCAGCCGGTTCCGGCACGGGCAAAATCTCCGGAGAGCAGCGTTGCAGCGTGTTCGGGCGGACATACCTGCTCTTCACCGGTTAACTCAGCCTGACCGTTTACATTAGAAAATTGTGCAAAGTACACTTCACCCATGCGCGCATCAATGGCGCAGGCAATACGGCAGGCACCCTGCGTATCTATTACCTGCTGTGCCATCGCGGTAAGGGTGCTGACACCTGCGACTTCCAGGCCCGTGCCCAGAGCCAGTCCCTGAATCATGCCGGTGGCAATGCGAACGCCGGTGAAACTGCCGGGCCCGCGACCGTAAACCAGCCCGCCGGTGTCTGTTAAGCTCACACCGGCTTCTTTCATTACCTCATCAACCATAGGTAACAATCGCTGACTATGTTGCTGCGGACAAATTTCGAAACGGTGAGAAATACCGTTTTCGGTTTTCACCGCAACAGAGCAGGCTTCAGTAGCGGTATCAATGGCAAGTAAAATCATAAAACTCCGGGCTATTTAATCGCTTGCAGAAACGATTCAACTTTGTCCAGCGAACGTGTTCTCTGCATATCAGGTAAACTTGATACAAATGTTTGTGCATAGGGTTTGGTCACCAGACGGTTATCACAAATAACCAGTACGCCTTTGTCGGTGGGATCACGGATAAGCCGTCCCGCCCCCTGCTTTAACGTAATGACTGCCTGCGGGATCTGAATTGCAGCGAAGGGATTTGCTCCCCGCTTTTTCACATCTTCCATGCGCGCCTGTAACAGCGGATCATCCGGTGAAGCAAAAGGCAGTTTATCAATCATCACGCATATAAGGTCATTGCCACGAACATCAACCCCTTCCCAGAACGCACCGGTCCCGAGCAACACCGCACTTTCATCTGCCAGATAAGCATCCAGCAGTGCCTGCTTTGTCGTGGTTCCCTGCACCAGCAGCTTGTTAGGTACCTCAAACTCCAGCCTTTTAGCGATTTCACGGAGCATGGCGTGGCTGGTGAAAAGCAAGAAACAGCGGCCTTTACTGGCCTTAATCAGACGTTTCGCCGTTTCGAACAACGTGTCTTTCATGGCAAAACTGTTCGGCTCCGGCAGGAACCTCGGCACACAGAGCATTGCCTGCTCTTTGTAGTTAAACGGACTTTCCAGTTCCAGAGTTTTGGCGTCGTCCAGTCCCATCCGTTTCTGGAAGTGGGTAAAGCCGCCATCGACAGTTAAGGTTGCAGATGTGAAAACCCATCCCCTTGGCACGGCATTGATAAACCGGCGGAATTTCGCAGCAATGGATAACGGCGTGAGATGCAGGATAAGGTGTCTTTGCGTGGTTTCATACCACAAGCTCACGCCCTGCTGTTCAGCATCACATAACGCGTCAAGCTGTTCCCGTGTCTGCACTACCCGCTCGTAAATATTATCCAGATCTTTGTCTCTGCCAAGGTGCAGTTTGATCACTTCATGAAGCACACCGATGCCGTCTTTTAATCTGGCGACCTGAGTTTGTATGTCATCTCTGTCCAGCGCTTCGGCCCAGTTGCCTCGTTCAGGATTTTCCGGAAACAGCAGGCGCAAATCGGCTGATGCAATCCGGCATTTTTCTGCGGCTTTATCCAGCTGTTCTGCGTCTTTCAGCACTGTGCGGTAAAGCACGTTAATATCTTTTGCCAGTTCCTGTAACTGACGGCTGGACAAGGATTCACCAAAATAATCGCTGGCGATATCGGGGATTTGGTGAGCCTCATCGAAAATGATGGCATCCGCTTCAGGGATGAGCTCACCGAAGCCTGTATCCTTAAGCGCCATGTCAGCAAAAAACAGGTGATGATTGACCACAATGATATCAGCCTCCAACGCTTTGCGACGGGCTTTTACCAGATAACACTCTTCATATTCGGGACAATCACGTCCCAGGCAATTGTCTACTGTTGAGGTGATCAAGGGCAGTACTTTGGCATCTTCCGGCAACGTTTTCAGTTCGCCGGTATCACCGGTTTTGGTGGTCTCGGCCCAGCTTCTCACCGTTGAGAGCTGTCCGAGTACTTCTTTTTCCACCAGCGTGGAATTACCACCATGCTGACCCATGCGGTGCAAACACAAATAATTCGAACGGCCCTTCAATAACGCTGTTTTTCTGCGGGAGCCAAGCGCTTTTTTAACCACCGGCAAATCACGGTGGTAAAGCTGCTCCTGCAGATTTTTCGTTCCGGTAGAAATGATTGCTTTACCTTCAGCCAGCAATGCCGGACCGAGATAAGCGAAGGTTTTGCCTGTTCCTGTGCCGGCTTCAACAATCAGCGAATGCTGATTGTCCAGCGCTGACTTCACAGCCAGCGCCATGTCCGTCTGGGCGGCACGGGGAGAAAACCCCGGAATGGCCTTAGCCAGTAAACCGTCAGCAGTAAACAGGGAAGATACAGAAGGCATAAACAAACACTAAAAATTCAAAGCGCGTAGTATGCCAGAATTATCAGCTAAATGGGGGAGGAATTCACTGACCGGCCGGCCAGTTTAATTCATGTTCATATCGCCTCGTAAACACGATAGGCCCAGGGGGCCAAAATAGGCGGCTGTGCAGCATCAAGCACGATATCCTGACGGTTCAGCACGTCACGGTACTGACCGTTATACAGACCGGCATCAAAGGTGGGAGAAACGGTATCAGGGGATAAGTTAAGCAACACCAGAATTTTCTCCTTTCCCTGCATGCGCACGTAACTGAAAACCCGTTTCAGATCATTGCTGTTTACCTGCAACATGGTTGCACCGGCTTTTCCGTTCCACAATGCCTTCACGCGCTTTTTCAAACTAATCAGTTCACGGTAAAGATGGCCGATGGCATGGTCCTGCCAGTCGATGGGATCCCGTTCAAAAAAGGCCAGACGTTTGTTTTCACCCGCTTCCTGACCATTGTGAACAAGCGGCATACCTTCGCCGGTGACAGACAACACAATAGCAGCCTCCAGAGCTTGTCCGAACTGCTCATGCTGCGTGCCATCCCAGGCATTTTTGTCATGATTGCTGACGAATGTCATCCGGTAGGCTGACTCCGGCCAGCTGCGCTCGTTCCAGGAATAGTATTTTCTCAACCTGTCCAGCGATGCCCTGCCCTGAGCAATATCGTGCATAGCCTCGTTCCAGCTCCAGGCATAGGTCATATTGAATGCTTGTTCGTGAAGGTCGCGGTTCTCCCATTCAGCCAGCATGAAAACCGGTTTAATAGCATCCAGCGCGGCTCTGGCCTGAGCCCAGAAATCATTGGGTACGTAGCCGGCAACATCACAGCGAAAGCCGTCAATATCAAACCGTTCTACCCAGTAACACATTGCCTCAGTCATGTAACGGCGCAAGGCCGGCACACTGTAATCAAACTCAATAATATCGTCCCAGTCCCACCACGGTGACGGTCTGAAATTACCCTGATAATCTTTTGCATACCAGTCAGGATGTGACACGGTGAGGGGATTATCCCAGGCACTGTGATTAGGGATCCAGTCGAGAATCACCTTCATATCAAGCCGGTGAATTTCACTGACAAGTGCGGCGAAACTGTTCTCGTCTCCGAACTCGGGATTAATGGCAAAGTAATCTTTTACAGAATAGGGACTGCCCAGCGTCCCCTTGCGGTTTTTAATGCCGATGGGTTGTACCGGCATGAGATAAATGATGTCTGCTCCCAAAGCTTTGATATGCTCAAGACCTTTAATTACGCCCTGAAAATTTCCTTCAGCACTGAACTGGCGGGTATTGACCTGATAGATGACCGCGTTTTCAGACCACGCAGGTTGCGCAACCTGATAACGGTTTTGCGGTAAAAAATCTGCAGCCATAATGTTCTCCGGGCGTTAAAAATCAATCTCATAGCATTGATACGTCATTCCCGATGAAAAGTTTTCCGTTCAGAATACCGGCAATCCGCTGATCCCCAGCAGTAATACCCATAAACCGAAAAACAATTTTAATTTCTGTACGGAAAATGCCAGCACAACATATTTAGCCAGTCTGCCGCCAATGATTGCACCTGCTCCGGCAAACAGTACCACCGGCCAGACAATGGCTAAGGATTCAGTGACATGGTAAATCACCCCGCCCCATACTGAAAACGCAGTCAGCATCACAGCGACAGCAATTGCCATGGTAACGTGAAAGCCTCTCAGAATAAGAAATACAGCAACAAGCTCACCGACGCCGACAGACAACCATGCGGTTACTGCTCCGCCAACAAACGCCACCACGGGCAACAGCGCAGTTTCAGCCATGGAGAGGCTACTTCTGAACCGGGTTTTCTTTAATAACGGGATACTGGCAAAAATGACCAGAGCCAGAAAAATAGAGAAAATCCCGAAGCCCAGGTGCAAATCATTCACGTTACCCTGAATGAAAGACAACAACGGAATGCTGCCGGCAGCAAACTGTGCCATCAGGATACCGCACACCGAAGCCGGTACTGTGAGTGCCACCACCTGCGGTAACATTTGCCAGTGTTCGTTGTGCTTTTCTTTGTTTCGAAAAAACGCCCACCAGCTCAATGCACCGGCCGTCATACCGCAGCACTGAATGGCAAAACTGGTTGCCACAATGTTCTGAGGGGAAAAATCCAGATGGTGGAACACCGGCACAAAAACAACGCCGCCACCGGCCCCGGTTGCATTCGCAAACACAGCACCGATAACACCGAGTAACGCAAAAGCACTATTTTCTGCCACGATGCCAGCCGGATCCGGTTGCATAAACAACACAATAAACCAGAGGATGATCAGCGCAGAGGGAACGGAAAACTGACGGACGATACTTAACACAGACAGACTACTTATCCAGAAAATACACCGCGATGGCCTTCGCAGGTGAAAACAAACATTTGAGAATTGTACTTTTACAGCTTTAACAGTAAATTGCATAGCACATTATAAGAGGAATCGTAGCAAAGGACTCAGTATTATGCGAACAGCCTTCACAGGATTAAAAAAGGGTTTTATAGCCGCAGTGGCTTTATGGGGTATGGCCACGCCGCTCACTGCTTTCTCAGCATCCGTCTGGGAGGTGAGCAAGAACGGGAATACCGTCTATCTCGGTGGCACACTGCATATCCTCAGCCCGCAGGACTATCCGCTACCGGCAGAATATGACATCGCTTACAAAGCATCCGGTAAAGTCATATTCGAAACCGATCTGGATGCGCTGGATACGCCGGATTTCACCCGTAAAACATTGCAACTGATGACTTATCAGGACGGACGCACAATCAAAGATGATTTATCTGAAGAAACATTCAGTATGCTGTATGACTGGCTCTCTGAAAGAGGTATTCCGGTAGCTCAGGTAAGCAAGATGAAAGCATCATTCCTTGGTATTTCGCTGTCTATGCTGGAAATGCAGCGGGCAGGTTTAACCAGTCAGGGCGTCGACAAATACTTTTTCGCCCGCGCGACGGAAGACCAGAAGCCTGTGGGCTGGTTTGAAACGCCTGAGCAGCAGTTAATGATGCTGGCCGGACTGAGTGAAGGCGACGAAGATGCCTACATCCGCTACACCCTGGAAGAGTTAGAAACCATGAATGACTCACTGGAACCGATGAAGGAAAACTGGCTGACCGGTGACATGCAGGCGCTGTATAACGACAGCATGGAAAGCTTCAAAACAGACTATCCTGAGGTGTACGATGAAATGCTGACAAACAGAAATAAAGCATGGCTCCCGCACATTGAAGAGTACCTGACCACGCCGGAAACAGAGTTTGTACTGGTTGGCACCATGCATATGGCCGGTGCCGAAGGCGTTATCGCCATGCTTGAAAGTGAAGGTTATTCCGTCATTAAAGTTAATAAATAAGTATTACCCGCCGATATATGTAAGTGTGAAGATGATTTCAGACAAAATAATCATCACTGTTCTGAAATTTTAAACTACGCTTAAATCAACCAAATATACCAGTTAACCAGAGCGACCTGTATTCAGGTCGCCTCTGCTGCCGGTGCTGTCCGGAAAGTTTAAGCGTCTGACTGTTTTAACGGAGTTTGCATGTCCATAAAGCGAAGATTTCTCATCGCCATTTCCATTGTGATAGCGGTATTTACTGTCATTGTAGGCATAGTAACTTCCGTTTCCATCAAGTCTGATATTGACCATCAGATCCAGACACAAATAGATCAGACATCTAAGCGTTTGCTGGATATTTTTGCAGTCACCGATTCACTGATGAGTGAACGGGTAAAAAGCAGTATGGCGTTATTAAAGCAGCGGGGCGCAGCATTAGGAACACCCTCACAGGCTGGTGATGTGATGGTGAAAGAAACGCTTTCCACGCAGCTTTTACTGGGCGGAAAACCACAGGCAAATGATTTTACTCTGGTTGACGGACTGACCAGCATTATGGGCGGCACGGCAACATTATTCAGTCGCCGGGGTGATGACTACATCCGTGTCAGCACAAATGTGATTAAAGACGGCCAGCGCGCAACAGGCACAAAACTCGCCCCTCAGGGCAAAGCCATGGCGAAAATCAAAAATGGTGAAGCCTATTACGGTGAAGTTGATATTCTTGGCAATCCTTATCTGACCGGTTATGAACCCATGTTCGATAGCGCCAGTCAGGTTGTCGGCATCTGGTATGTGGGGTACTCCGCTGATTTAAAACTGCTGGAAGAAGCCATCGCCCGCAGTCATATACTGGAAAAAGGGTTCGTTGCCCTGCGTGATGCAAAAGGCAATGTACGTATGCATTCTTCTCACGTGAACGAAAGTGACGTCAAAGCCGCCCTCTCCGGAGACGACAAATGGAATCTTACCGTTGTGCCATTCAGCCGCTGGGGCTACGACATCTTGCTGGCGGAATCGAACAGTGAGAAAACGTCCATGCTCAGCACAGCGCTTTTCGTTTTGCTTATCAAAGTACTGGTGGCGAGTGGCATTATTCTTATCAGTCTGGTTATCCTGGTGAAACGTTATGTGGGTCAGCCTCTGGATGAGTTTAATCAGGTTGTCACCAGTTTGTCCGGCGGTGAAGGCGATCTGACTTTCCGCTTTGAAAACAAAAAGAATGATGAATTTGGCCGGATGGCACAGGCCTTCAATAAATTACTGGCACAATTACAGTCCACGTTACAAAACGTCGACAGTGCCACTCAGGCTATGCAGTCCAAATCACAGGTGCTGAACAGAACAGCCTCCAACGCACAGAAAACCGTGAAATCCTTATCTGACGAAACCAGTGCGATTACCAGTGCCATCACTGAGCTGCAACAAAGCGCAGAAGCCGTCTCAGTAAATATTCATCATGCCAGCGATGCTGCAAATGCGGCCGACGCTGACACCCGTAACAGCGTTAATGTGCTGAAAGCGACTATCAAAGACATAGAGAAGCAGGCCCGGGAAGTGGATGCCTCTGTACAGGTAATTACCGATCTGGCCCGCTCCAGTGAGGAAATCAGTGGTGTCATGGATGTTATCCGCAATATTGCCGAACAAACCAATTTGCTGGCTCTGAATGCTGCCATTGAGGCCGCTCGTGCCGGTGAACAGGGCCGGGGCTTTGCGGTGGTCGCAGATGAAGTTCGCTCACTGGCAAGCCGTACCCAGAGCTCTACAGAAGAAATCCGCGTCATGATTGAACGCCTGCAACAAGGCAGCCGCGATGCGTCTGAGCGCATGCAGTCGAATAAAGACAATGCATTTGCTACCGTGGAAGTGACACAAAAAGCCGGAGAGACGTTACAAAAAGCCCTGTCCGCCGTCGCAACCATTACTTCCCTGAATCAGGAAACCGCATCAATGGCCACACAGCAGGCCGCAGTATCGCAGGATGTATCCAAACGACTGAATAGCATTCAGCAGGTTGGTAGTGAAAATGAGCAACATGCCCGCGAGGTATCTGATAACTGTGAAGCACTGGTTGAGCAGATTGAACAAATGCGGGAGCAACTGAGACGTTACCGCTTCTGATGATCAAGTTTGGCGCAATTTGCGGACGAGTGTCTGTAAATTGCGCCATCGCTCCCTTTTCTTCCCCGCAACACTCTTCCCGAATCAAACATAACACATTGAATAAAAAGACTTTGTAAAACTAAGCACGCTAATTGCTTTGTTCTGTCAGATCTGAAGTTGCTTATTGCCTTGTCTGCATTCAGACAGGTTCTTACAGGAGTAATAGCATGATAAATCTGATTAGAATGATAAAAACCAAACGTATTGTGTTCGCTGCCGGTGTACTGATGCTGGTATCAGGCTGCGCTTCCATGGGCAGTGGCACAGTTGCTGAAAAACGGGACGCCATACTAACCATGCAGGATGTGGCGCTGGCGAAACTCTACAAAGAAAAACCCGATGTAAAAGCGCAAATAGAAACAGCGCCCGGCTATGCCGTTTTCAGCAATGCGAATGTGAATATTATCTTTGTTTCAGCCGGCACAGGTTATGGTGTGGTTAACAACAACACAACCGGCCACCAGACATACATGAATATGGCCGAGGGCGGTGTGGGACTGGGGATCGGAGCAAAAGATTACCGCATTGTGCTGGTGTTTCATTCTCAAAAAGCCATTAACTACTTTATTGAAAACGGCTGGACCGCAGGGGGTAACGCAGATGCCACTGCAAAGGCTGGTCAAAAAGGCATGTCGGTTGAAGGTGAAGGTTATTTAGGTGATATTACCGTTTACACAATGACGGAATCCGGTCTTGCTCTGCAGGCCTCGGTAAAAGGCACCAAATTCTGGCCAGACAAACAACTCAACTAAATGAAACAGCGCTGCGCGATTTAACCGTGCAGCTATTAAAGGATGATCCGTTACGGTATGCAGCTCTGCAAGCCGTAGCGGCCTTATCGTTACCGGACTGCTGGATTGGCGCCGGATTCATCAGAAACCTCATCTGGGATCACACTCACCGCCGCAGCATCCCCACTCCCCTTAATGACGTGGATGTGGTGTACTTCGAAAGTGACAACGTTTCAGCCGAAGCCGAAACCGTGCACACGGGCCGGTTGAATAGCATTATGCCGGCACTGAACTGGGAAGTCCGTAATCAGGCACGCATGCATGACAAACATGGACGCCCGCCATTCAGCAATACCCCGGATGCGGTTTCACACTGGGTTGAAATTGAAACCACTGTAGCAGCCAGACTTCAAAACGAAAATATCGAAATATTCAGTGCTTATGGATTAAGTCACAACTACAACAATACCATCACCCGCAACCCGCTGGCAGCGCAGGCAACCTTTGATTTACGGGTAGAAAATAAATCGTGGCTGGCTGAGTGGCCGGCGTTGAAAGTGCAACACGGGCAGATTCAGCGGTAACGTCTTTTCGCGCCCTTGCCCTTCCTCTCTTTCTTTCCCCGGTTAAATCTTCACAACACTGTCATTGACTCTCACTTCAAAATATGTGAAATTTCACATATGTATTATTTCACATATATCAGTTTATGAATGCACTGCAACTGTTTAAATGTCTGGCCGACGACACCCGGCTCAAATCCGTTGTGCTTATCAACACGTTTGGTGAAGCCTGTGTGTGCGAGCTGATGGAAACACTGAAATTGGATCAGCCCAAGACATCCCGTCACCTGGCATCACTACGCAAATGCAACATTTTGCTGGATGAACGCCGAGGCAAATGGGTGTACTACCGCCTTCATCCCGAACTGCCGGCATGGGCAAAATCTGTGATTGCCAGCGCCAGCGAAAGTAACAGCGAAGACCTCGAAGCGTTGTTGGCGACTTTTAAGCAATGCCAGCTTAACGGCAACGATTGTTGTAATTAAATTTTTAACCGGAACACACTTATGAAAATTCTGTTTATCTGCACCCACAACCGGTGCCGGAGTATCCTTAGCGAAGCCATCACCAACCAGATTGGCCGCGGCATCATTGAAGCTCGCAGCGCCGGCAGCCAGCCGGTGGGTGAAGTACACCCGCTGTCTGTGAAATATCTGGAGGAATCCGGCTACAGTACATCAGGCTTGCAAAGCCAGTCATGGGACGAATTCGAAGACTTTAGCGCCGATGTTGTCATTACGGTATGTGACTCAGCAGCGGGTGAGACCTGCCCGGTCTGGTTCGGTAACAGTGTAAAAGTTCACTGGGGCCTGTCAGATCCATCGAAGGAAAGTGGTACCACTGAAGAGATCCGCACAGCGTTTTTAAGCTGCATCCGCATCATTGAAGAAAGAGCAAAACAGTTGCTAACCATTGCTGAAAAAGCAGGCGATACTGAAGCTCTGCGCAAGGCTCTCACGGATTCAGGAGTGCAACACTGATGTCAAAAGAGTCCGGGGCATCCCCTGCTTCTGATTTGCCCAATATCGATACTTCACACTGGCAAACACCGGTTTTTGATGCCTGTTTGCCGGGCTTGTCTGAACATAAGCCGCGAATATTACTTCTATACGGTTCCCTGCGTGATCGTTCGTTCAGTCGCCTTGCTGTAGAAGAAGCCGCCCGTTTGCTTACCGCCATGGGGGCGGAAACACGTATTTTTAATCCGGAAGGTTTACCGCAAGCCGACACCGGAGATGAACATCATCCGAAAGTGAAAGAACTTCGTGAATTAATGATGTGGTCAGAAGGTCAGGTGTGGTGCTCGCCGGAGCGTCACGGTGCCATGACCAGCATTTTCAAAAGTCAGATAGACTGGGTGCCGTTAAGTATCGGCGGCGTCCGCCCTACTCAGGGTAAAACGCTGGCGCTGATGCAGGTCTGCGGTGGTTCGCAGTCATTTAATACGGTCAATCAGATGCGAATTCTGGGTCGCTGGATGCGTATGGTTACCATACCTAATCAGTCGTCGGTACCCAAAGCCTTCCTCGAATTTGAAGAAGACGGCCGTATGAAACCTTCCCCGTTCTACAACCGCATCGTGGATGTGATGGAAGAGTTAATGAAATTCACCCTGCTGCTTCGTGGCAATAAAGACTTTTTTGTCGATCGCTATTCTGAGCGGGTGGAAAGTGCAGAGGCACTGAGCAAACGCGTTAATCAAAAATCGATTCAGGATATTGAATAATGGGATTATTTGAACGTTTCCTCTCTGTCTGGGTTGCACTTGCCATTGTTACAGGCTTGCTTGCAGGCAGTTTGTTTCCGGATCTGTTTGCTACTGTAGCAGGGCTTGAATATGCACATGTTAATCTGGTTATCGCCGTACTCATCTGGCTGATGATTTACCCGATGATGGTGCAGGTAGATTTCACCTCGGTTAAAGATGTAGGAAAGAAACCCAAAGGCCTGGTTCTTACCCTTATCATCAACTGGTTGCTTAAGCCTTTTTCTATGGCTTTTCTGGGCTGGCTGTTCTTTAAAGGCATCTTTGCAGACTGGGTCGACCCGCAAACAGCGGGCGAATACATAGCCGGTATGATCTTACTGGGTGTGGCTCCCTGCACCGCCATGGTGTTTGTATGGAGTCAGCTCACAAAGGGTGATGCCAACTATACCCTCGTGCAGGTGTCCGTGAACGATATCATCATGATTTTCGCCTTTGCGCCGTTAGCGGCATTTCTGCTGGGCGTTACCGATATTACTGTTCCCTGGAACACGTTGCTGTTATCTGTCGTGCTGTACGTTGTGATCCCTCTTGTGGCCGGTGTGATTACACGAAAAGTACTGGACAGTAAGGACAACCATCAGCGCCTGACACAATTTCTTGCCACCATGAAGCCCTGGTCAATTATCGGGTTGCTGGCTACCGTCGTACTGCTATTCGGCTTTCAGTCTGAAACTATCATTGCAGATCCGCAGGCCATTGTATTAATTGCCATCCCGTTGCTTATCCAGACCTACGGTATTTTCTTTCTGGCTTACTGGCTGGCTAAGCGCATGGGATTGCCCCACAATGTTGCCGCCCCGGCATGCATGATTGGCACGTCAAACTTCTTTGAACTGGCTGTTGCCGTGGCAATTTCTTTGTTTGGTCTCCACTCGGGAGCCGCACTGGCTACTGTAGTCGGCGTGCTGGTTGAAGTGCCGGTGATGCTGTCGTTGGTAGGTTTTGCAAACAGAACGCGGCACTGGTTTAACTAACTAATACGTGGCGCTACCCGCTATTGTGAATAACAAAAAGGCCCGCTCTTTACAGAGCGGGCCTTTCGTTTTTAATTCAGAGCGTTTACGTTCCGAGCGTTTAATTTCATAGCGCTTAATTTCAGAGCGCTTCCGGGGCACCACCGGTTTGTTGCCGGACGGGAGCTTACTCTATTTCCAGCATCACCACTTTACCTATTGTCTCCAGTTCGTCCTTGTAAAGTGCAGCGTCACCCACAATCAGATAAATGACATTATCAGTAGTGAACAAACCGGACTGCGCCTTGACGTCTTCCAGGGTGAGCTTGTCATACTCCTGCTGTAATAACATAGGATAGTTGAGCGGCTTACCCTCTTTCAGACTGGACTCAATTTCTGACAGCACACTACCGTTTGTTTCAAATAAACCCGGTAACTTACGAATTTCAGTCGTAACGGTTTCGGTCAGCTCCGTTTCTGTTGCCGGATTATCACCATTGTATTCTTTCATCTCGCGGTCTATTTCGTTAACCGATTCGACGGTTTTGTCACTCTGTACCGGCGCGTACACAAACCACGGACGCTGCCCCAATGTTGTCATCGCAAGGCTGCGTGCACCGTAAGCCCAGCCTTTATCTTCCCGCAAATTCATATTCAGGCGGGCGGTGAATTTACCGCCTACTATGGCATTAGCCGTTTCGATAGCCAGTGTGTTTTTATCTGATACAGGCGGGATAAGTTTACCGGCCAGTATAAGCGACTGGGGAGAATCAGGCCGGTCGGCGAGGTAGAACGTACGGCCCTTCACCTGCGGCACATCAGCAATGCGCTTTTCTCCGGCTTTGCCACTCACAGTCCAGTCACCCAGACTGTCATTCAACATGGACTGGAGTGCTGATTTTTCGATGTCACCCACTACAATGATTTTCGCATTGTCCGGGCGTATCCAGGTGCTATGAAAGTCCTTGAGTATTTTGGTGGAAATTTCACTGACCGACTCATTGGTACCGGAACCTGTCAGCGGCATACCGTATGGATGATCTTTTCCATACAGCAAGGGCGGCAATTCCCGGAACGCCAGCTGTACCGGCTGAGATTTTTCCTGAGCAATATCCGACAGCCAGATCGGCTTCAGTTTTTCCAGATCGCCATCCCGCATGGCCGGATTTTTCACCACGCTGCTGAACAGTGACAATGCAGGTTTTAAATTCGCGGTAAGGGATTGTAAATGTGCATAAGAACTGTCCAGCGAGCCGCCAAAATAGCTGGCAGCGCCCAGCATGTCCATTTTCGTTTTGTAAGCTTCACCATCAATTTTACCGGAGCCCTCTTCCAGCATGCGCATGGTCATTGATGATGAACCCAATGGATAGCCATACGCGTCGGCGGCATAACCACTGTCGAACACGATACGCAGAGATACATCAGGCACGGCATCACGCTTAACAAAATAGACCGGCAACCCGTTATCCAGGGTAAATTCCTCTGCCTCAGGGAACGACAGCACGGGCATTTCTGTCACTTCCGGTAATGCAGAGCGGTCGGCCCCTTCTGTACTTGCTGCATAGTTCGGAAACGGGCGGACAATCAACTGATGATAAGGAAGATCGAGCCATTTTTTAGCGACAGTATTGAGCTGCTTTGGTGTGGCCTCTGAATAGCGTTTCAGGCTTTTCATATAATGGTCTGAATCGCCGGCATATAACTCGCCTTCGGCCAGAACGTTAGCCTTTCCACCAAAGCCACCAATCTTCTCCATCCCGCGTATAGTGCGGGAAAGCGTGCGCATCCGCGCCCCTTCCAGTTCCTGCTTACTTACCGGTTTGGCAAGCAGAGCGGCAATTTCTTCATCAATGATCGCAGACACTTTATCTTCATCAGCATTTGCACCGAGCGTCACTTCGAGGGTAAAGATACTTGCCAGCGTATGCTCTTCTAAATACGCATCAATACCGGTTGCCAGCTTTTCTTTTTCCACCAGGCGCTGATACAGGCGTGAGGTTTTGCCTTCTCCCATCACTTTGGCCAGCAAATTCATTGCTTCAGTATCATCATCTACCCTTCCGGCTACCGGCCAGACCCGGTAGATGCGTTCAGCCGCCACCTTGTCGAACAATTCCTCATAGCTGTTGGAGTCTTTAACCGGCACATAGGATTTCAGACGTTTTAAAGGTGGTCCGGGAGGAATATCACCAAAATAATGCTCCACTTTCTGCTTTGCCACTTCGGGCGTGATATCGCCGGCGAGGACAATAACAGTATTGGCAGCACCATAGTATTGCTCAAACCAGGCTTTTACGTCATCCAAACTGGCCGCATTCAAATCTTCCATGGAGCCGATGGTACTCCAGCGATACGGGTGTCCTTCAGGAAAAATCCCCTCCAGCAAACTGTATTCAGCTTTACGGTACGGCGTGTTGTCGCCCTGACGTTTTTCGTTCTGTACCACGCCACGCTGGTTATCCAGCTTTTCCTGTGTGATGGCGCCGAGCAGATGCCCCATGCGATCAGATTCCATCCACAACGCAAGGTCAACGGCGGTAGACGGGACATTCTGGAAGTAGTTGGTGCGGTCAAACCAGGTGGTACCGTTCATATCGGTGGCGCCTACCTGGTCAAAGGGCTTGAAGTATTCGCCGTCGTAGTTTTCAGAGCCGTTAAACATAAGGTGTTCAAACAGGTGAGCGAAGCCGGTTTTACCGGGTTTCTCATCTTTAGACCCCACGTTATACCAAACAGAGACCGCGACAATGGGCGCTTTGTGATCTTCGTGGACCAGTAACGTCAGGCCATTGTCCAGTTGATACCGGGTGTGCGGGATAGCCAGATCGTCAACGTTTAAAGACGCAGCATTCAGGCAGGTATGCGTAATTGCCATCGCAATCAGCAGCAGTGATTTCTTCATAATATCTGTCCGTAGTATTTATTGTTAGTTCTCCTGTATCACCGGCGCAAGCCCTACAGGTTAATTTTCATACTAGCGGATATTTACCGGAACACCAGACAAAATTGGATCAGATATAGATATCTAAATGCTTTATTTTACTGTCTTTATTGTCTGGAGAGAGCTCCTGACTGCTGTCTGCCTCGTGTCCGGAACTGACCGGCTGACTTTCTTTAGCATTTTCAGCTTGTTGACCTCCTTTATCATCCTGATGATGCCCGCTGTCACGTTGTTGTTTTTCAGCCACACGACGCTCCTCGTCGTGCTCATAACGCTCATCTTCACCCAGGCCTTTGGTTTCCGCTTCCTTACTGACTTTCTTTACGCGGTCATCCGGTTTAACCGGCACCTTGCCCTCTCTCGGCAGAATAGGAAAAATAAGGTCGTTGCTCACCCTCGCCTCCACGTAAATAAAAACACGCCATTATTCGCATTTTTGATGACATTTATTTCACTGTCGCAGGTTTTATCCCGTTTCAAACAGTAAGATATAACTTATGACCAAACATTTAGTATAATAATTCCCTTATTATGGCCTTTTGGGGTTGATTTAGATAACTCAATTAGCTACTGTTTGCCGCGTCAAAAAGATTGGAAACGAATTTTACATGTTTAATTGCGCTGCTAACCATCACCACCATCATAAGGCATAACCTTTCAGGTTCGTGCTGGAAGGTCTATTGTTCCTTCCAGTGGCGCAGATAAAAAATTCTCGACCCCCGGAAGGAAACTTCCGGGGGTTTTTCGTTTAAGCAGCTTCAAATCAGGTTCACACAAAGAGGAATGTTCACATGGGTGACAGCAAACGTCTGCGTATTGCAGTTCAGAAATCAGGCCGTCTCAGCGATGACAGCATCGCGCTGCTAAAAGCGATTGGTATTAAATTATACATCCGTGACCGCCTTCTCATCGCCCATTCCACTAATGAGCCTATCGATTTACTGCGCGTACGTGACGACGATATTCCGGGACTGGTCATGGACGGCATTGTCGACCTGGGTTTTATCGGCGAAAACGAATTAGAAGAGAAAATGCTGGAACGTCAGGCGGCCGGCAAAGCGTCTGATTTTGAAGTACTGCGTCGTCTGGATTACGGTGGTTGCCGTTTGTCTATCGCGGTACCGCAGGAAATGAAATACGAAGGCATTCAGTCCCTGGAAGGTAAAAAGGTAGCAACGACTTATCCTTACCTGCTTGAGCGTTATTTCAAAGAAAATAATATCAATGCCCGCGCTGTGATGCTGACCGGCTCAGTAGAAGTTGCTCCCCGCGCCGGTGTGGCCGATGCGATTTGTGACCTGGTTTCAACCGGTGCCACACTGGAGGCTAACGGTCTTGTGGAAGAAGACGTTATTTTCCGTTCAAAAGCGGTACTGATCCAACGTGCTGACGGTGCGCTTTCAGAACAGAAACAAGCGCTGGTGAATCGTCTGGTTCCGCGTATCGATGGCGTAATTCAGGCCAAAGAAAGTAAATACATTATGCTGCACGCACCGAAAGCTTACCTGGAACAAGTAAAGAGTTTACTACCAGGCGCTGAGAACCCTACGGTACTGCCTCTTGCCGGTTCTGACGATGCGGTAGCGGTACACGTGGTCAGCCCTGAAGACTTATTCTGGGAAACCATGGAAAAGCTTAAATCCTTAGGTTGTCGTTCTATTCTGGTTATGCCAATTGAAAAAATGATGGGTTAATGTGCCATGATCAACTGGTCCTCACTTACACCTGCCGGGCAGACGGAAGCCCTCGCCCGGCCGGTTATGAAAAACTCAGACAGTCTGCGGGTGACCGTTGCAGACATACTCGCTGCGATACGCCAACAGGGCGATGCAGCGGTGCTGGAATACACCCGGAAGTTCGACTGTGCTTCACTGAACAGCCTGCCCCTTTCTGTTGCAAAGCGGGACGAATTGGCAGCACGGGTATCTGCTGACGTTAAAGACGCCCTGCTGGTTGCGTTCAACAACGTGAAACAATTCCACGAAGCGCAGAAGCCTCAGGATATCACCCTGACAACTACGCCGGGCGTAGTATGTGAGCAACGTTTTACCGCGCTGGATGCTGTCGGCCTTTATATACCCGGCGGCAGTGCGCCGTTACCGTCTACCGTGATGATGCTGGGCGTGCCGGCACTGGTTGCCGGATGCGAACGCAAAGTGCTGTGCACACCGCCTAACCAGGCCGGTGAAATCGCCCCGGAAATCGCTCTTGCGGCTTCACTCTGTGGCATTGAAGAAATTTATCTGTGTGGTGGTGCTCAGGCCATTGCCGCCATGGCGTTCGGAACAGAAAGTATTGCCAAAGTGGACAAGATTTTTGGCCCCGGCAACAGCTTTGTGACAGAAGCCAAACAGCAGGTCAGTCAGCGCGCCGACGGTGCCGCTATCGATATGCCTGCCGGTCCTTCAGAAGTGCTGGTGCTGGCAGATGGCAATGCTAACGCTGCGTTTGTGGCCTCGGATTTATTGTCGCAGGCAGAACACGGACCGGATTCCCAGGCCATTCTGGTTTCAGACAGTGAAGCGCTGATTGAAGCCACTAAAGCGCAGGTAGAAGCTCAGCTGGCGAAACTGTCCCGCAACAGCATTGCTTCTCAGGCCATGGAAAATGCCCGCTATATCCTCACCGGCTACATTAGCGAGGCCGTTCAGGTAAGTAACGCTTACGCGCCGGAACACTTAATTGTGCAAACCGACAACGCCCGCGACCTGCTTACCGACATCAAATATGCCGGTTCTATTTTTGTTGGCCAGTGGTCACCGGAATCTGCCGGCGATTACGCCTCAGGCACCAACCACGTGCTGCCAACCTATGGCTATGCACGAAATTATTCCAGCCTTGGCTTGCTTGATTTTATGCGTCGTTTTACTGTGCAGGAATTGTCTGCCGACGGCATGCGTAACCTTGGCCCGGCAATTATGAAGCTGGCCAATGCTGAAGGGCTCGATGCCCACGAGCAGGCCGTTGCCCTGCGTATGGCGGAGCTTGAAAAGGGGAATGACCAATGAGCAGCCTGGTCGACCAACTCATTAATGACAACCTGATCCCGCTGAAACCGTATGAGTCAGCGCGGCGCCTTTATGCCGGTGGTCAGGACTGGCTGAATGCCAACGAATCACCGTTTGCTAACCACTACGATGTAGACAGCAGCCATTTCAACCGTTATCCGTCCTGTCAGCCCGACGGCGTGATTAATGGTTATGCTGCCTATGCGAATGTTGATAAAAGCCAGTTGATGGTGACCCGTGGTGCTGACGAAGGCATAGAGCTGCTCATCCGCACCTTCTGTACGGCGGGTAAAGACAGTATTCTGATCTGTCCGCCAACCTATGGCATGTACGCCATCAGTGCAGAGACCTGCGATATTGGCGTGAAAAAAGTGCCACTGAAAGCCGACTTCAATCTGGATGTGGAAGGCATTTGCAGCAATGACGACGTCAATGTGGTGTTTATCTGTGCGCCGAATAATCCTACCGGTACACAAGTCGTCAAACAGGATTTAGACACCGTACTTCGCCACTTCACCGATAAAGCGCTGGTGGTTGTAGATGAAGCCTATATCGAGTTTGACGCAGAGAACACCTGGGCGAACAAGCTGGCAGATTACCCGAATCTGGTGATCCTGCGAACCCTGTCCAAAGCCTTTGCACTGGCCGGTTTACGCTGTGGATTTACCATCGCCAATGACGACGTGATTGCCGCGCTGATGAAAGTGATTGCGCCTTATCCTATTCCGGATCCGGTGGCGCAGATTGCTGCAGAGGCGTTAAGCGAAGAAAACATCGGTCGTCTGCATGCACAAGTCGATATTCTCAACGCAGAGAAAGCCCGCCTCACGGAAGCACTCAATGCGTTTGAAGAATTCGAAATGGTGGGCGACACCAAAGCCAACTACGTCCTGTTCCGCTATGCGGGATGCAAGGCACTGATGGCCTACCTGGTTGAGCGCGGCATGCTTATTCGCGACCAGTCCAAACAGCTGAACCTGGAAAACTGCCTGCGCGTGACCATCGGCAGTCCGGAGCAGGATGACCGCCTGATACAGCTGATTAATGATTATTTTTCCCAGACAGGAGCTTCCAAGTGAGTCAGCAAGCTATTTTATTTATCGATCGTGACGGTACCCTGGTTGAAGAGCCGCCCGTAGATAAGCAATTAGACAGCCTGGAAAAGCTGGTATTTGAGCCAAACGTTATTCCTGTTTTACTGAAATTGAAAGCTGCCGGTTTCTCACTGGTCATGGTGTCGAATCAAGACGGTTTAGGCACTGACAGCTTCCCGCAGGAAGATTTCGACAAGCCACACAATGCGATGATGGCGATTTTCGAATCTCAGGGCGTCACGTTTGATGATGTGCTGATTTGTCCACACTTCGACCACGAAAACTGTGCTTGCCGCAAGCCTAACCTTGGGCTGGTTAAAGACTACCTGCAACAGGGCCGCATCGATTTCACCCGCTCCTACGTGATTGGCGATCGCATCACTGATGTGCAGCTGGCCGAAAACATGGGCATAAAGTCGTTCCGGTACAACCCCGAAACCAACAACTGGAAAGATATCGAAAAAGCCTTACTGGCATCATCGCGCATTGCGGAAGTTGTGCGTAAGACGTCTGAAACCGATATCCGCGTGCGGGTGGATTTAGACTCTACGGCAAAATCACAAATCCACACCGGCATGGGCTTCTTTGACCATATGCTGGATCAGATTGCCACCCACGGCGGCTTTGAAATGCAGGTGTCGGTAGACGGTGATCTGCACATCGACGACCACCACAGCGTGGAAGATACCGCGTTGGCGCTGGGCGATGCGCTGAAGAAAGCGTTAGGCGACAAACGCGGTATTGGCCGCTTTGGTTTCGCACTGCCTATGGATGAGTGTCGTGCCGAATGTATCATGGACATTTCCAATCGTCCGTACCTGAAAATGGATGCAGAGTTCAGCCGCGATCAGGTTGGCGAAATGGCCACTGAAATGGTACCCCACTTCTTCTATTCACTGGCGCAAAGCATGGGCCTGTCCCTGCACCTGTCCACCAGCGAAGGTAATGCCCACCATCAGGTAGAGAGCCTGTTTAAGGTGTTTGGTCGTGCATTACGCCAGGCGATTACCCGTCAGGGCGATGCCCTGCCGAGCAGTAAAGGAGCCCTGTAATGGCGCAGAAGATTGTTATTGTTAACACCGGCTGTGCGAATATTTCGTCGGTGAAATTTGCCCTTGAGCGCCTGGGCGTAACGGTGGATGTATCTGATGATTTCGACACCATCAAAGCGGCCGATAAAGTATTTCTGCCCGGCGTGGGCAGTGCCTTTGCAGCTATGCGTAGCATAAACGGTAAAAATCTTACCGGCACCATTCGTTCACTGGAGCAACCGGTACTCGGCGTGTGTTTAGGCATGCAGCTGATGGTGGAAACCTCGGATGAAACCAGCAGTGGCCAGATTGACTGTTTAGGCCTGATGCCAGGCCACGTTGCTCGCTTGCAAGCGGGTGATTTGCGCCTGCCCCACATGGGCTGGAACACGGTAACGCCGCTTGAGGGCAACACGCTGTTCAAAGGCATTCCGGCTGACACCTATTTCTATTTTGTGCACAGCTTTGCCGTACCGGTATACGATAAAACCCTGGCCACCTGTGAATACGGCCAAACGTTCTCTGCCGCCCTGCACAGCAATAACTTCTTCGGTGTGCAGTTCCACCCCGAGCGAAGCGGCGAAGCCGGCGCACAACTTCTGACTAATTTTGTGGAAATGTAATGATTATTCCAGCAATTGATTTAATCGACGGCGCCGTGGTGCGTCTGTTCCAGGGTGACTACAACCAGAAAACCCAATACCAGAAAGATCCGGTAGACGTGGTTCATGACTACGCCGATCAGGGTGCTGAGTGGCTGCACATTGTCGACCTTACCGGTGCCAAAGACACAAGCAAACGACAGCTTACGCTTATCCGCAAAATGGTCGATACCCAAACCATGAAGTTTCAGGCTGGCGGCGGTATTCGCAGCGAAGAAGATGTGGCCCAACTGTTAGATTCTGGTGTAAGCCGCGTCGTCATTGGTTCACTGGCAGTAAAACAGCCTGAACTGGTGAAAGGCTGGATGCAGAAATACGGTGCCGGGAAAATTGTACTCGCGCTGGATGTGAACATCAACGACGCCGGTGAGCGCATGATTGCCACTCACGGCTGGCAGGAAGACTCCGGCGTAGCGCTGGAAGGTCTGCTGAAAGATTTTCAGGAAGTCGGCGTGAAACACGTGTTGTGCACGGATATCAGCCGCGACGGCACGTTGCAGGGCAGCAACGTAGATTTATACACCGATGTATGTGCCCGATTCCCGCAAGTAAGCTGGCAAGCTTCCGGCGGCATCGGGGGCCTGGATGACATCCGTGCCCTGCGTCCTGCCAATGTAGGCGGCGTGATCTTAGGCCGTGCCCTGCTGGAAGGTAAATTCACCGTTGAGGAGGCTATCGCATGCTGGCAAAACGGATAATTCCCTGTCTCGACGTGCGCGATGGCAAGGTGGTGAAAGGCGTTCAGTTCCGCAACCACGAAATCATTGGCGACATTGTGCCACTGGCAGAACAATACGCCAAGGCCGGTGCCGACGAGCTGGTTTTTTATGATATTACCGCGTCGTCTGATCAACGGGTTGTCGATAAAAGCTGGGTGAGCCGTATTGCCCAGGTCATCGACATTCCGTTTTGCGTGGCAGGTGGTATTAAATCGGTGGAAGACGCAGGACGCATTCTGGAAATGGGCGCGGACAAGATTTCCATTAACTCCCCTGCGCTTTCTAATCCGGACCTCATCAACGAGCTGCACGACATTTATGGTCAGCAGTGCGTAGTCATAGGTATCGACAGCTTCTACAACGAAGCCAACGGTCGTTACGACGTATACAAGTTTACCGGTGACGAGAGCCGAACCCAGCAGACCCATTGGCACACCCTCGACTGGATTCAAGAAGTGCAGTCACGCGGTGCCGGTGAAATCGTACTGAACTGTATGAATCAGGACGGCGTGCGTAAAGGTTATGACATCGAACAACTGAAAGCTGTGCGTGAAGTATGCAAAGTACCACTCATCGCCTCTGGTGGTGCCGGCGCCATTGAACACTTTACTGACGTATTCAAGCAGGCAGACGTCGACGGCGCGCTGGCAGCGTCGGTGTTTCACAAGGGCATCATTGATATGCACGAACTGAAAGACACGTTGGCTTCACAGGCTATTCCCATGTGTATCCGTCACGGCCTTTAAGGAACAATTTAATGATTATTACTAAAGACAATCTGACGCAGTTGGCGTGGGATAAAATGGATAACCTGCTTCCGGCTATCGTACAGGATGCCGTAACCGGCAAAGTACTGATGCAGGGTTATATGAACCCGGAAGCGCTGGAAGTCACACTGGACTCGAAAAAAGTCACCTTTTTCAGCCGCTCCAAACAGCGTTTGTGGATGAAGGGTGAAGAGTCTGGCAACGTTCTGAACCTGGTTGAAGTGGGTAGCGATTGCGATAACGACAGTCTGCTTATTCTGGCCCGTCCGAAAGGCCCGACCTGCCACACCGGTACAGAAAGCTGCTGGTTCGATAATCAGGCGCCGGCTTATACGTTCCTGGGTGATTTGGAACGGGTTTTGGCAGAGCGTAAGTATGCAGACCCTGAGTCCAGTTACACCGCTTCACTTTACAGCAAAGGCATTAAACGCATCGCTCAGAAAGTGGGTGAAGAAGGCGTGGAAACTGCACTTGCTGCAACGGTGCAGGATAAAGAAGAGCTGAAGAACGAAGCGGCTGACTTGCTTTATCACCTGACAGTGCTGCTGCAGGCCAGCGACATGTCAATGAAAGATGTTATTGCGGTGCTACGCGCCCGTCACCAGAAGTAATACCCATGCCCAGCTGTTGTGCCGCTTCTTTGAGTTGCGACACAACAGCGGGATCCGTGTCTTTACTGGCGGCCAGATAGCCGGTCACGGCTAGCTCGGGAATATCCATTACCGGATTGAGCTGCTCCCCGTCCACGTTTAATTTCTTCGCCGTTGCAGGAATCAGGGCAGGATCTTCGATAATAAAATCGACCATTCCCCTCAATAAATAATCCCACGAGCACTGAATATCTGCACATACCAGCATGTTCTGACCTTCCCTGAACCCCTGTTGCTGTAGCCAGTGATAGCTGATGTCGTCCCGTTGCACGGCAAATGTATAGTTGGTGAGATAACCCTGTTTAAGTTCCCCGTTTGCAACGGGCTGGCTTTTGAGGCCAACAACGGCAAGATGAAAAGCCGACACTTCAGCCAGCCAGTGAAACTGTTTTTCACGCTCCGGTGTCCGTGCAATGGAATAGATAAGTGTGCCGGCCTGACGTTCTGCCATGATGATACTTCTGGCCCAGGGATATAACGCAAACTCTCCCTTTACCCCGGCGGCTTCAAGGATAGCCTGTACTTTGTGCGTGGTCTCGCCGTCTACCCTGCCATATTTATTGAGGTAGTGATAAGGAGGCGATGACTCTGTCACCACCTGCAGAACTGTACTTTGAGCAGGCAGAGGGTGGCTGATAATCAAAAACAAGAGTAATACAAAAGAGATACGCATCCCTGAACCGTACCAAAAGTGATTATAAAACGTACGATATCATGCTTTATCATCAATAAAAATGACACCCGAACGATTCCTCCCGTTTTCATACCTTGTTACATCTGTGGATGAACTATTTCGCCGGACAACAGTTCTGACATTCAGACCTGCAATTTCTTCAACGATCAGAGGACGACTATGAAAGACAAGCGAACCGGGCTGAAGCGAATTTGGAAAGACAATCAATCCTTTTTTATATTTATCGGCCTGATGTTGTTTGTGCGTGCCGGTGTGGCAGACTGGTATTACATCCCTTCCGGTTCAATGGAACCTACCATTCAGGTTGGCGATCGCATATTTGTGAATAAGCTGGCTTATGAAATCAAAGTGCCGTTCACTGACATCAATCTGGCTGAAACAGGCTCCCCTGCCCGCGGAGATATTATTGTGTTCGACAGTAAGGCGGCAGATAATCGTCTGATTAAACGTGTTGTGGGCTTGCCCGGTGACAGAATTGCCATGCGCAATAACATCTTGTATCTGAACAATCAGCCCTTATTGTATTCCGGCGATGATGAAGATCAGCAGGAGCTATTGGGTAAAGTGCTTCATCAGATCCATCTGGATAAGAATGGCTCACCACTGTCCTCATTTAATACGGTGACTGTTCCGGAAGATCACGTGCTGGTACTGGGCGATAACCGTAATAACTCGGCCGATTCCAGAGTGCATGGCTTTATTCCTATGGATGAAATCATCGGCAAAGCGTCGCACATCGCCTATTCATTAGATAACGACAACGCTTATATGCCCAGGCTTGCACGCACATTTCAGGCGCTTGAATAAAAAATTTAAATTTTTTTGCTTTGAGGTGTTGAAAAGGTTTTTTTAGCACCTACATAGTAATTGTCGGCGCTTGATAGCAAGGCCGACAGAACCGCCGCCGCAATGTCGGGGCAAACATTTTGAACATATTGCTTTATAAAAAGGATATGACTATGCGTACTATCGATCTATCTCCACTTTACCGTTCTTTCATTGGTTCTGACCGTTTGGCATCACTTGTAGATGCAGCTTCACGTTCTGAGAGCCAGACTGCTTATCCCCCTTATAATATTGAATTGCTTGGCGACGATAAATATCGCGTGTCCATGGCGATTGCCGGATTTACAACTGAAGAAGTTAACATTGTCTCCGAAAACAACACATTAACGGTAACGGGCAAAAAAGTCCCTGCTGAAAATGACGAAGCCGGCAAAAAACAATACCTGCACAAAGGAATTTCAGAGCGCAGCTTTGAGCGTAAATTCCAGCTTGGTGATCATGTAAAAGTGACCGGCGCAGATATGCAGCACGGCTTGTTACATATTGACCTTGAGCGTGTTGTGCCTGAGGCGAAGAAGCCCCGTCGTATTGAAATCGGCAATACACCGGTCAGTAACGGGTAAGCCATTCTGGTCTGCATACACAGACCTCATTTAACTAACGATTTTATTTTTCGTGCCTGCAGGTGCAGGCACGGAATAACCTGAGTCGCCGGATACGGGGCTCTGCATTTACATATTGCTTAATTGGAAGGATATGACTATGAGAACAATTGATTTATCACCACTTTACCGTTCATTTATCGGCTCAGACCGTCTGGCTTCATTCATTGATAATGCTACCCGGTTTGAAAATCAGAGCGCTTTTCCCCCGTATAACATTGAATTGCTCGAGGAAAATAAATATCGCATCGCAATGGCAGTAGCCGGATTTGCAGAAAGCGAAATCAGTATTGAAGTACAGGAAAATACGCTGACCGTGACAGGCAGCAAGGCTGCTGATGACAATGAGTCATCGCGTAAATTCCTTCACAAAGGTATTTCAGAGCGCAATTTTGAACGCAAATTTCAGCTTGGTGATCATGTAAACGTATTAAGCGCAAATCTCGAAAATGGTTTGCTGAGTGTCGATCTGGAAAGAGTTATCCCTGAAGCTAAAAAGCCTAAACAGATCGCTATCGGCTCTGCGGCCCTTGAGCACAAAAGCACCGGTGAATAATCCGGAAGGGTTTTACTGCAATTAAATATAAAAACGGCACCTGCTCCCGGTGCCGTTTTTTTATTTGAATATATTGGCAGACACAAGGTAGTCAATCAGCACCCGTGTGCGCTGCGGTAAGTTTTTCCGCGACGGATACACCAGTGAGAAAGCCGTGCGTTCCCCATGCCACCCCGGCAGTATCTGAACCAGCTCTCCCCGCTCTGTTTCTTCTTTCACCGTAGATGGCAGCAGTAAGGCCACTCCCGTTCCCATAGCCGCCATCTTGTGGATCAAATGGGGCGAGTTACTTCTGTAATATCTGGAAGGTGTTATTGTTCTGCTGCTGTCTTTACTTTGCAACCGCACATTATTGTGCCAGTGAGGTAAATCCAGCAACACCCAGGGCATTGCTTCCAGCGCGTCGAGGCTCTCCGGTTCACCAAATCTATCCAGCATTGCAGGCTGTGCAAATATCGCAAATGTTTCCTCATGAAGTACCCTGGCAATCAGCGAGGCATCGCGGGGTAATCCAATCCTGATAGCCAGATCAATTTTCTCTGAGATTAAATCAACCCGCTCGTCATCCAGTACAAAATCAATCTGAACCTCAGGAAACTGCCGGATGAACCCATCCAGTGCAGGCAGCACAAACTTGTGGGCAATATCATGATTCATGGTTATAGCGACACGTCCTGCAGGAACACGGGTATTCGTAATGCTGTCTATATCTTCAAGTACTTCCTGCAGAATAGTTGCACGGCTGAAAACACGCTGACCTTCCTCTGTCAGCATTAATTTTCTGGTTGAGCGTTGCAACAACCGGCTGCCTAAAGCGCCCTCCAAATCTGCAACCTGCTCACTGACTCTCGAACGGCTGGAATGCAACACTCTGGCTGCAGCAGCAAAACTCCCCTGCTCTGCCACCACACAAAATATTGCCAGGTGCCTGAGATAGGCAAAATCAATTGTACTCATTTTCCGAACACTACATTCACTTTTGTCCTACTTATCATAGCAACCACATAGCACCATAATCTAGTCATCCGTCCAATACGGCACGGCAAAATAGTTTTAACAGGAGAACAATCATGATTGGAATTACCGGTGCAACAGGTCAGTTAGGTCAACTGACAATTAAACACCTGCTAACGAAAGAATCCGCAGACTCTTTGATCACGCTGGTCAGAGACCCCGGCAAGTCGCAAGCTATGTTTGCTGATATTGCCTCACGGCACTTCGACTACAGTAAACCTGACACGCTGACAGATGCACTAACCGGTATCACGACACTGTTTCTCATTTCAGGCAGTGAAATCGGACAGCGTATTGAACAACATGCCAATGTAATCGATGCGGCTAAACGCGCCGGTGTGAAAGCCCTGGTGTATTCAAGCTTGTTACGGGCAGACACTTCATCTCTGATGCTGGCAGAAGAGCACAAAGCCACAGAGCAACGCATTCAGGCTTCCGGCATGGATTACGTGATTTTACGGAACGGCTGGTACACAGAGAACTACACGCAGGGTCTACAGGCTGTTCTTGACGCCGGCGTGCTGGCCGGCGCGGCCGGTTATGGCCGCATTGATTCAGCGACCCGCAATGATTACGCAGAGGCAACAGCGAATGTGCTGACAGATGTATCTGCGCACAAAGGAAACGTGTATGAGCTGGCCGGTGATGCTTCGTTTACTCTGCAGGGATATGCAGACGCTGTCAGCGCTGTAACCGGTAAGCCCGTTCATTTTGAATCCATGAATTATGAGGGTTACAAACAATTCCTGCAGGATGTTGCCGGTCTGCCGGAAGGTTTTGCTCATGTGCTGGCAGATTCAGAGCATCATGCAAAAGATGGCGGCCTTTCCGGCTCAAGCGATGAATTACACCGTCTGTTGGGAAGAGCGACGCCTTCTCTTATGGAAGTAATAAAGCAATCACTGTAACGTGTCACCAGCCGTCAGCACTATGCCAGATAGCGCTGACGGTGCGGTTGTCACGGGTAACGTGGTAACGCCGGTACTGACCCGCCGTCGCGCAGGCATGATTTGGCAGGATCCGGAGTTGACGGCCGAATCCGAAACCTTGATCCGGTACCGGTAAACCATCTTTATGCTCAATGATACCGTGTT
The DNA here is from genome assembly GCF_040148705.1 of Alteromonas sp. NFXS44. NCBI lineage: Bacteria > Pseudomonadati > Pseudomonadota > Gammaproteobacteria > Alteromonadales > Alteromonadaceae > Alteromonas > Alteromonas sp. NFXS44. The sequence continues at coordinate 69,583 of NZ_JAGDEA010000009.1, forward strand.
CCTGGTTTGTCTGACTGACATACCAGCCATCCAGTATATTGCACCCGGCATCAGCGACCAGACCATATCCGTGGGAGTCAGAGCCTTTATCTCTCGACAGTCCCATCCAGCCTGCGTCCACCAGTACCTGATTCTTCTTCATCTGATGACCAATGACTGTCGTCAACACACTCATTGCAATGTCAGATACTGAACAAACCCCCAGACCGGCCATCACCAGATCAAACGTTGCGTACACACCGGCGCGGATCTCGGTAATGCCTCCGGGCTTATAATCAGATAACGCTGTTGGCGTGGATCCTACAGAAATGATGTCAGCAGGTAATCCCGCAGCTTTGAGTCTGTTCGCCGCCAGTACCGTACGACTGCATTCCTGTTCTGCCATGGCATATTGCGCCTCGGGCGTGTTACACCCGTAAGATGCACCTGCATGGGCCATCACGCCGGAAAAACGGATATGCGCAGTGTTGTTCAACTGCTCAGCCATAGAGATCAATTGCATGCTCTCAGGCCCGGCACCGGCACGGTGATCATCAACATCCAGTTCTATCATTACCCGCAGCGGCACAATAAAAGTACGGCGGGCTTTTACCAGCGCCTCCACCGCCGCTTCATTGTCAACGACAACAATCAGGTCGACGCCACGTTCCAGAAGCTCATTAACCGCAGAGAATTTATTCGGCGTTATACCCACCGCATACAGAATATCTTTGTAACCGGCCTGCGCAAAGTAACGGGCTTCTTCCAGTGTGGAAACCGTGACAGGCCCTGGCAGCGGTGCATAAATTTCCGCAGCTTCACGGCTTTTCAGTGTTTTAACATGGGGCCGCAGTGTCACGCCGTCCCGGCGACATTTCTCCTGCATGCGTTCGCTGTTCGCCCGCAACTTATTCTCGTCAATGAGGCAGACCGGGGTCACCAGAGCAGAAAAATCAGATAATAACTCAGACATAAACTAAATCAGGTAGTGGATCATAAACAGGTTCGAGCAGGCAAGAAACAGCATAGACAAGAACGTCAGGAGCATGCCTGATAAACGTTGCCAGCTTGTTCCTTCACTGTGACGCAAGCCGTAAGCATGGAGAATGCGACCAAATAATATAGCGCAGCCACCCACGTGCAATACCCAGTGCTGGGGATGCAAGCTTTCCAGGCACGCCAGCAGAATAAGAGTGATTGGCACATATTCGCTGAAATTGCCGTGTACACGAATGGCACGGGTAAGTTCATCATTGCCTCCGTCACCCACACCGATCCGGGCGCTGCGGCGGACATTAATAACGGCGAATGACAGGTAGATATAACACAAGGCTAACAGACTTGCGTAAAACGCAGTAATCGGGAAACTCATAATCGTCAGGTTTAATAATGGGTTATTGGCGTCTATTCTGGCAATTAAGCGGCACACTGGCAAAGCCTTTTACCCGCTTTGACAGTGAAGTATAAAAAAAGGCCGCTTGATGCGGCCTTTAGTAAGAATTTTTAACCGAGAAGCTCAGCCAGCTCTTTGCTGACCTGCTCTACCGGTTTGGTGCCGTCCAGCTTGTGGTACTGGCAGTTTCCGGCTTCAGCTTCTGCAGAGTAGTAGTTTACCAGAGGCTTAGTTTGCTCGTGGTACACGCCTAAACGCTTACGTACTGTTTCTTCTTTGTCGTCATCACGGATGATCAGTTCTTCACCGGTTTCATCATCTTTACCTTCCACTTTCGGTGGATTGTAAACAACGTGATAAACACGACCTGAGGCAGGATGTACACGACGGCCGCCCATACGCTCAACGATAACATCATCAGGTACGTCAAACTCAATGCAATGATCTACAGATACGCCTGCTTCTTTCATTGCATCAGCCTGAGGGATGGTACGGGGAAAACCGTCAAGCAGGAAACCTTGCTTGCAGTCGTCCTGGGCAATACGCTCTTTAACCAGACCAATAATGATGTCATCAGACACCAGTTTACCTTCGTCCATTACACGCTTGGCAGCAAGACCAAGTTCAGTACCGGCCTTGATGGCCGAACGCAACATGTCACCAGTAGAGATTTGAGGAATACCGTATTTCCCCATCAGAAATTGTGCCTGAGTTCCCTTACCGGCGCCCGGTGCGCCCAGAAGAATGATTCGCATTTTGCGCTCTCCGCTTTATTTTCTCAACTGTTGGGCACTTTACACACTAAGCATCAGCGAAACAAGCCCATAGCAAGTACAGAGTCAGATTATACGACCTATGTCGCATGGTTTATGAACAATAGTCGTAAGGGCATGCGAAGGCGTGAAGACATACATTTCTTTAACAGCCAGTCATTAAAGGTTAAGCAGCAGGAACAGAGTATTGATTTGTAGGGAAATATCTTTCCTAAATAAATATAAGTGATAGTTAAAATAAAAACGGGCCATAAAGACCCGTTTTCATATGTTTACAGTCGGTGAACCGGCTTTATTTTGCCATACTCATTAACAGACTGTTTAAATTGCGTACAAAGCTGGACGGGTCTTTCAGACTGCCCTGCTCAGACAATGCTGCCTGATCGTACAATACGCCTACCCACTGATTAAACAGAGCTTCATCCTGTACATCAGCCAGCTTTTTCACTAACTGGTGCTCAGGGTTCAGTTCGAAGTGGTATTTCACATCCGGTACTGTCTGACCGGCAGCCTGCATCAGCTTCATCATCTGCGTGGTCATGCCGTTTTCATCAGCCGTGATCACCGCAGGAGATTCTGTCAGACGGTGAGTAAATTTCACGTCGACAACTTTGTCACCCAATGCAGTTTTCGCGCGCTCAAGCACACCTTCCACTTCTTTTTCTGCTTCTTCCTGCGCCTTTTTGGTTTCCTCGTCGTCAAGGTCACCTAAATCTAAATCACCTTTAGCAATAGACTGGAAAGACTTCTCATTGTACTCAGTCAGGTGAGACATTAACCATTCGTCAATGCGCTCGCCCATCAGCAACACTTCGATACCTTTCTTGCGGAAGAACTCCAGGTGCGGGCTGGTTTTCGCAGCTTGCAGACTGTCAGCGGTGACAAAGTAAATTTTGTCCTGACCTTCCTTCATGCGGCCAATGTAATCATCCAGAGACACAGTTTGCGCATCGGAATCACCATGAGTTGACGAGAAGCGAAGCAGGCCGGCAATTTTATCTTTGTTGCTGAAGTCTTCGGCAGGACCTTCTTTCAGCACGTTACCAAATTCACCCCAGAACGACTGATACTTTTCGCTGTCGTTCTTCGCCATTTTCTCCAGCATCTGCAATACGCGTTTGGTACAACCCTGACGCAATGTCTGGGTGACTTTGTTGTCCTGCAGAATTTCACGGGAAACGTTCAGCGGCAGATCGTTAGAATCAAGCAGACCTTTTACGAAACGCAGGTACGTTGGCATGAACTGTTCAGCGTCATCCATAATGAATACACGCTGGACGTAGAGCTTCAGACCATGATTCTGATCACGGTTCCACATATCAAACGGCGCTTTAGAAGGAATGTACAGTAAGCTGGTGTACTCACTCTTACCTTCTACTTTGTTGTGCGCCCATGCCAATGGATCAGCAAAGTCATGAGAAATGTGCTTATAGAATTCTTTATATTCTTCTTCAGAGATATCTGACTTATCCCGTGTCCACAATGCCGTGGCTTTGTTGACACTCTCCCATTCGCCGGGAACAGCCGGTGTTTTTTCACCGTCAGGACCTTCACTTTCAGGGATCTCATCTTTCCACATTTGCACCGGAATGCTGATGTGGTCGGAATATTTGCTGATAATTGAGCGCAGACGCCAGTTATCAACAAACTCTTTTTCTTCTTCACGGATGTGCAGAACAATTTCAGTGCCGCGGGCAGGCTTGTTAATTTCTGCTACAGTGAATTCACCTTCACCGTCAGAAATCCACTCAACGCCCTGACTGGCGTCAGTGCCGGCAGCACGGGATCTTACCGTCACTTTATCAGCCACGATGAATGCTGAGTAAAAGCCCACACCAAACTGACCTATCAGTTGTGAGTCTTTTGCCGCATCACCGGAAAGCTTACTAAAGAAATCCTTGGTACCGGATTTTGCAATGGTACCCAGATTCGCAATAACTTCTTCTTTCGTCATACCAATGCCGTTATCAGCAATGGTAATGGTACCTGCATCAGCATCGGTACTGATCTTCACGTTCAGTTCGCCGTCGCCTTCGTACAGACTGTTATTTTCCAGTGCACGGAAGCGTAACTTATCGGCGGCATCTGCTGCGTTCGATACCAGTTCACGAAGGAAGATTTCTTTGTTGGAATACAAAGAATGAATCATCAGTTGCAGAAGCTGTTTTACTTCAGTCTGAAAACCATGTTTTTCTTGTTGGGCTGCTTCAGCCATAAACCAGAGTCTCCTAGCTATTTGAATCAATTTCAGTCTAGGAAGTAGGGTCGGGCCGGGATAATTTCAACCTGAAAAGTGGGGTTTTTATCAGATTTGATAAAATTGAGTGAAATGATGCTCTGCCAACGGTAATGACAGAGCAGAAAATGTTGAAGCTTAAAGCGTGCGGCGACCGGAGAACGCGTGGGTCAGCGTGCTGCCATCGATATATTCTAATTCGCCACCTACCGGTACACCATGCGCTATCCGGCTTGCCGTGATATCAAGCCCGTTACACATTTGCGCAATATAATGTGCCGTGGCTTCGCCCTCTACCGTAGGGTTAGTTGCCAGAATGACTTCAGATACCGGAGAGGCTTTAAGTCGCGTTTCCAGTTCGGTCAGCCCTATATCAGCCGGCCCGATGCCGTCGATGGGCGACAAATGTCCCATCAAGACAAAGTATGTGCCGGTAAATGTCATGGTTTGCTCAATGGCCAGCACATCCTGCGGACTTTCGACAATGCACAACACACCCGCTTCCTGACGTTTCGGCGAACGGCAGATTTCACATACATCGTCTTCAGTAAACGTGCGGCATTGCTGGCAATGCTGAATGTGCTCCATAGCATTATGCAGCACCGTGCCCAACTTCATGGCGCCATCCCTGTTTCGTTCGAGCAGGTGAAACGCCATACGCTGGGCACTTTTATTGCCCACACCAGGCAAACAGGTGAGCGCTTCGATTAGCTCACCCAGAAGCGGACTGAATTTCATTGATTAAAACGGCATTTTGAAGCCAAATGAGGCTTCGTTGATGATTTGTGATGCTATGCGATATTTCGCGGCTTGTAGCGGTGTTTTCATTCTTTCCATCACTGAATATAACTCAATATCACTCTCAATTTGGCCCCTATTTGGCCCCCTGAATTAGGGGCCTAAACTATTGCCACGAAGTTGAAGAATCAATGTAATCCCCAGAATCACGAGCGAAAGAGACGATATTACTTATGTTCTCAAATTGCTCTAAATTAATGCCGAGGTCTTCCACCGAGCCTGTGACTTCGTCATAAACCTCTTTGAAGTCATTATGTGGCTTTAGGGGAGGCTCCACTGCAATGAGCGCCTGTTCCGGCATAACAATGTTCTTCTCAACTAAAGCCTTCATCCGATTCACCCACATAAGTCCATGCTCAGCAGCACTCATTGCGGTCTTCTGATCGAAAGCCAACGGTTTAATAATACGTTTGCCTTGACTAGTATTCCTTACAAAAGGAAGTGTGAATTCGTAAATCCCAGCTTTTAACTTTCGTTCGCTGTACTTGTGAGCCAGTTCATTAGCAAAAGTCTCGCGTAGAGCTTTGACCATTTGTTGCTCTCGGTACTTTTGATTTACAAAATCACGGGCAACAAATTTTTGATACAACTTATCCAACATTTTTTCAGCTCTTTCATTAGCTAAAACCCTGCTGACATTACCAAAATGCATTACAGATTCACGCTGACGCGTAAGTTCTCTAAAAACGCCGATTAATTCTTTATTTCTTAGATGGTTTGCTCGACAAAAGCTCTGTAACCTCGTTAATTCATCGGTAAATGATTCAACCGCTTGTTTGTAAAGCTGTTTATCCATTTCTTCGAAGAAATTCGTAACTCTGCCAAAACGTTTTGGAGATACCTTAAAGATAAGCCGTCCTTCTTTAGGCTCGATCAAGACAATACCTACGTTTGCAAACTCTCTTGTCTCAATGAAAGGCATAAAGCGTACTACTGCATACGCGTATACAGAATTGCTGTTAATCATGCTAAAGCCTCCCAAAAGTTTTCGTTTACAAAGTCGTTCAATAGTACCCGTATTCTATCTATTTCTCCATCGGCATCTTTAAGTCCATCGAGCCATTCTTGAGGTATGATATTAATGACTGCATCAAAGTCTAACATAGCTTCTTCAAATTTAGCTTGATAGTGTGCTTTATCAATCACATCTGTAAATAGATCAGTTTGCCCCTTAATTACCGAACTCGCTGCATGAATACTTTTGTGATCAAGACTGGAAAAGTCATGCTCAAAGGCCAAGTTGTGGTCAAATACCACCAAATCGCCAGTAACGATGTTATAGTAGAGATTAGGGTTGCCCCCCTTATCAGTCAGCGTTCTATCACTGTTTTTTATCCAGTAATCAAACATAAAAAGATCCAATAACAGAGATTTTTTTACTTCCCTAAGTCTATCTAAATTCACTTCCTGCAAGCTATCTTTCAACTCTGAAGCGAACGCGATTCCACATCCCAAATCGTTAGTTAACTCATCGTCGCCTTCAACTAGAAGATCATCGATATACACTAGTTGAGAATCAGGTACAGGCAGGCCAAATCGAGTACCCAACTGGGCTGCAATCCATTCATAGATACATCCGAGATATGCGGCATTCAACCTCTTAACGACGTAAAGTTTTCCATCATCTCCACGGCACAGCCAGGGTTTGGTAAACCCCTGGGTCATCCGTTGTTGAATTTCGATTATGTTTATCAAGTGGTTAGCCTTTTAACTCTCTAAAAACTTCCGTTTGTATTCAATAAACAAAAGACCTCCAATAACTTCGAGGGCTGATTACCTAAATTGGAAAAATTCGTGGCGGCATAATTTTAGCCCCTTTTTGCTAAATATTTTTTGCTATAAGATCGGCTTTAAGAAGACCACCTTTGGTAAACAACTTCGCAGAAAACTTGGGGTTACGACGCGCTTTATAAGCATCAAGAATTTTCTTCAGACCATCCGCCTCAAGAAGTGAGATATTAACTTCTGTATCCATTTCTGCACTTTCTACGAAGTCATCAGAAAACGTCGGAGCGACAATTAGCACCTGAGCAACCCGCTTTCCTGCCTGCTCACATCGATTTACATAAGCCTTAACCTGTCTTGAAGTAGTAGAGTATTTCGCAAAATCACCGTTTTTGCAGGTTTTAGCTTCCCCAACAATTACATCGTCTTCACTGAGCGAAATGAGTACATCAGCTTTGTCTTTGGTTGTGTTAATGACTCTGCGGAGGTCTTCATCGACCAACAATCCCAGCTGTTCAAATATGGCTTTGGTAACCTCTTCGAACTTAACGCCCAAGTCAGCCTCAGCTATCTCGATATTGTCAGCTTTTAATGTTGCTAGGTCTCTCCGTGCCAAGGCCCCATAATTGTCTATGAGCTTATCTGTCGCGTCTGCAAAACTCGCAAGAATATTAAGACGAAGGTTACCGCGTTTCTTGATACCCATACTTTCGACAACAGCTTTGACTTCATCATTAGTAAGCATATAGAGGATATCGTAAGGAGTAATACTTAAAGCCCTGAGCTTTTCTACATCTAGCTCTTCTTGCTCTTCCAGTTCAAACTCCTGTTTAAGAACTGTACTCAGAGTTGGGAAGTGATTCTGAAGGGCGGCAAATAATTCTTTAAAGCCTGTAGCGCTGAGAGCATTGAACTCTTTCTCTGTGCTGGTATTCAATGCATTTAGAATTAGCGATGTTCTTTCATCGAGTGTGGTTCCCAACTTGTCCAATTCAAGATCTAAATCCTGTATAAGCAGCTTAAGTCGCTCTTTTTTGTCATTAACGTTAGAGTCTTCACTAAACATGTCATCTTGTAATAATTGTGATGCAGGGACACCCAGCTTCATTATATTTTCAATTTTTTCTTTCCGCTCTACGCCACGTATTTTCTTACGATGATTTTTTAGAATATTCGAAAGTTCTGCGTCACCGAGGGTTCGTAATATTCTAAGTAGATGCTTATCTGCGAGTTCTTTACCTTGTAAACGGTGCAACAGATTAACTATTTCATCAGGTACATACACAGTCTGTAGCTTTCTACTGATGAACACTAAGCCGATTTCTCGCAACTCGTTTAAAGCATCCTGAACACCATTTCTCGGGATGCCGTCAATCAGGTGCTCGACCCCTGCCTGGTCATCAGCTGTAACATCCAATTGTTTGGCAAGAACGTTAAGAATGCCACGTTCATCATCCGTAATTTTAGCTTCACGGTTAATACGCTCGTCATTCGAATATGCCTCTTTCAAGCAAGCATAATAAATACCCAGCCTTTTACCGTCGGTAAAAGTCTCGCCATCATCGACAGCCTCAATTTCAGACTTGAGTTCGTTTGCTCTGCCGTTGATAACATCCCACTCTTTTGTGTACAACGTTTCAACCCAAGTCACACGAGCTATGCAGTTACCATCTCTGCTCATAATATTTGTTAAAAGCGTCGCTTGTGCACCAAGCATTGCAAGCTGTTCCCTGACTGACTTTTCGAAGTAAGGAAGCACTATTTTAAAAAGTTGAGTAATATCGGTACTAGAAGCGTTTTTAATCTGTCCGTCTAACTTGTCGAGTTGAGCCGCAATTTTCTTGTCGTGCTTAACAGCGTCACTACATATTCTGTCTATAGCATTGATAAACTTAGACTTTTCAACCTGATTGACAATAGACAACACGTTAGACAATTTCATAACAAATCCTTGTTTTATTTGTAAGTTATTATTTGCTTGCTCTCTTTACAATACACCTATCTCATTGATACTTAAAGTGTATAACGACACAAGTATTAATTTTACTATCGCCATTGGTATATTAAGCAAACAATGATTGAGCTTTCACATATATGTGTAAATGCTCTTAGATTACAAAATAAATATCATTCCGTAGATTTTTTATAAAGTCATTGCCCTCCCTGAAATTCCTCTAGTCCTAATCCTAATTAACTTCGAGGTCATTCAGATAGAAAGGAGAAATATGATTGTAAGAAATCTTTTAAAAGAAAGAACCCTTAGATGGATTGTTGAGGAGTGTATAGTAATTGGTGATATTTTATTCGCAGTTTGGTTTATTCAACTTATCACACAATTTGTTCCTCACCCTTATTATCCGTTCGTAGGACTGAAAGGTTGGGTGTACATTTTTTCAATATACACCATCGGATTGTTTTTTCACTTGCTCAAAGAACGAGTATATGGCAAATCTCTCTGACTTTTAGAGCACCGTTTCGGTGCTCTATTTTCTTTGAAATCATAATTTTGCGTTACTCTGAGAATTCATACTTATTAGTATTTGAAACCCACTCTTCGAACTTTTGCAATGTAGTGTCATGTCGTCTCTTTAAAGCAAATTCCTGGCACATAACATCGACAGGGAAAGCAGAATCTTTTCCAATCGCATATTTTGCAAGCCCCAAAGCCTCTTCAAATGCTAGTTCGTTCCATTTTCTTTCATAGCCAAATGGTTCAAGACCTCGCCATTCAATAATTTCTACAATCTCTTCAGGAGAACTCCAAATTGTCGGAGAGTAACCTGCGTTTTCTTTAATTCCTGCAAAGTTCTCAACAATTTGCCTCAGATAATCTAGTTGTTTTTTACTGGTGCGGGTCAATCCATGTAAATTGGCAACTTCGAGGGCTAATGAATGCAGTGTTATAGCAGGCCTCTCAGCTAACAATTCTTTTGTCAATTGAGTAAGTCGTTCTTGATATTCTGGCTTAAAATAATCCGCAGCATTTAGCAGCTTGGTCGTCCCCTCATGGGTTTGCTCTTCATCTTCTATTGAATTATCACTAGCTATATTGAGTGATGAGCCTTTAGCTAAGACTGCTGAATCTGACTTAACTTCTGCTTCTGCTTCTGCTTCTGCTTCTGCTTCTGCTTCTGCTTCTGCTTCTGCTTCTGCTTCTGCTTCTGCTTCTGCTTCTGCTTCTGCTTCTGCTTCTGCTTCTTGCAGACTATCCTTCTCCCTCTCCAAATCAAGAATTTCACGTAATTTTGAATCTACTTTATCGATGGCAGATTCAGGGTCGACGAAGTAATCAGTCGACCACAACCTAACAATGCTCCATCCAAGGCTTTCCAAAATTATCTGTCTTACTCTGTCCCTGTCCCTAGCAGCTGGAGAGCCATGATAAGTAGCTCCGTCACACTCCACACCAGCGATATACCTTCCAGGTTTATCTGGGTGAAGTATTCCTAAGTCGACTCTGAATTTGCTAACACCAACCTGGGTTTGAATTTTCCAGCCCTTTAAGCGAAGTGCCTGGGCAACCGCCTGCTCAAATTCACTATCGAACTGGTCTACACCATGTTCAGCGTAGGCAATTTCTGCCAATGCGATGGGGCCTTTTTCGGCGAATTCTAAGAAATGTTTGAGATGCTCTATGGCAACAGAATTGGTTCTGCTCAGGTCTATCATCGATGAGTCAAAACTACTAAATACAACAACTTCTGTTGTTGCTCTCGTGATAGCTACATTCAGTCTTCTCTCGCCACCACTCTTATTAAGCGGCCCGAAATTCATGCTCATGTTCTTGGCGCCAGGCTCGGTTGGGCCATATGCCAAGCTAAGCATAATTATGTCCCTCTCATCGCCTTGAACTGACTCCAGGTTCTTCACGAATACAGGTTCTTTATCAGGCCCGTCCTGAAAATATTGCTCTATGTTTGGATGCTGTCTTCTTGCATCGTCGAGTAAGTCTTCTATGGTTCTTTGCTGGTCAGTGTTCAGTGTTACAACACCGATTGATTTCTCACATTCGTTCTTGTCGAGGAGCCTGCGTACAATTTCTGCGACAACGGCTTTTGCTTCAACTGTATTGTTGCGCCCTTTACCTTTGGCATAGATGCCATTGACACGGTGTAGCGACACAGCGGATTCTTTCGTTTCCGCAGATGGGTAAGTAACGAGTGAATTTTCATAATACTTATTGTTAGAGAAAGCGATGAGGGTTTCATGCTTACTGCGGTAGTGCCCCATTAATCTCTTCAGAGGTAACCTAGCCGCAAGAGCCTGATCCAATATTGATTCAAGATCTTCTTCATCAGGGTCATCTGAACCAGCTCCAGCGGAAAAAAAGTTGGTAGGTGGCATTTGCTTAGGATCACCAACGATGATGACGTTCTTACCCCTAGCAATTGCGCCAACAGAATCCCAGGTCGTCATCTGAGAGGCTTCATCAAAAACAACTAAATCGAACCCCTTAAAATCAGAAGGTAAGAATTGTGCGACTGATAGCGGTGACATCATCAGACAAGGAGTAAGCTCAAGTAAGGATTCACCTAACTCCGTAATCAGTGAGCGAATAGGTATATGTCGAGTTTTCTTCTGAAGTTCTTTGGAAAGTACACCGAATTCTTTAGGGTTTCCCTCTCCGTCTTTAACGGGTTTCTCTTGAGAAGCGAGCGCAATGATGTAATCACTTGTAATCTGAGCAACCCTTTCATCAAGCTTTTTGAAGGCTTCGATTGTCTGCTCATGCGTTGATGCTTTGAATTGCCTTAACTCATTGCTCTCATCGATCAGTAATGGGGCTAGCCAAGCGCAAAACCCACGCCGGAACTGTTCACTTAACTCACTGTGGTCAACTTCCCCATTTTCTAACTTGCTAGCAAGGATTTGAAGGTTCAATTCAGCAACTTTTTGCTTTGCTGACTGCCATTCACACCAATTTTTTAATTTATTTGCGTTTGAAGCTATGTCGGTGAAATTTTCGTCAACGCTTAAAAGTGACTTATTAGCCTCAATATCCAGCCCCATTAAAGAGATATCGTCGTTTTGAATACTGAATTCATTCATCGCGACAAGGTACGCTTCAGACGTAGCATAGAGCTTCGATTCTGCTAAAAACTCTCTACCATCAACAAACCATTTTTTGGCGGGTATTAGGATTTCAGCAGGTTCATCCGTTAAGCTGATCAATGCAGACAGGCACTGTCGAACCTTTAACCCTATTTCAGCCTTCTCATCAATATCATGTGGTTCAGTGCTCCAACCCATCCAAATAGGATAATCCTCAAGTTGGACTATCTTTTGTTCAATAACTTTCTTCAGCTTCTGACATTCTTCGATCTGATCAAAAATTGAATAGTCGTCAATTTTGGATATGCCTATCGAAGCAGCCTCACTATTTATTCTACGTTTATTGAAAAATGATTTTAACCAACCAGTCTCTGCTTCTTCCGCTAATAGCCGCCACTGTTTCACAGGAACAGAGTCAAGATTGTCACATGTAACACCATGAGCAACCGAATTGATGCTCTCATCGAACTGAGCCTTTGCAGTAGACAAGTCTTTAATTATTTCAAGTCTGTCTTTAGCACCTGTATCAATTGCAAATGCGATGTCATTCTTTAACGCAAGATTTGCCAGAACACTTATGTTGGTTAATTTATCGAGATTACAAAGAGTTCTCTCTATCCTTTCTAGCGAAAATATGGGAAGTATTTCATCAACCTTCTCATTTAGGATGCTGAACTTTGCCTGCCAGTTTTGAATCGCAGAAAGAAGATTTGATTGCCAGAGGTTTGACCATTCTGTTGCTGATACGACTTGAAACGCGCTTATATCTAAATCACGGACGTCTGCAAATGCAATAGCTACCTGTTCAACTAAGCCTTCTGTGGCAAGGAGTTCGTCTTTAGTTGAGATTGGGGCAGCTTGAATATCCTGCGGCCAATCTAGTTTTACCTTTGAAGTTTCATTGTTTAGTGCAATAACAGAAATTGTATCTCGTGCAGATAAACCAAATTGAGACTTGTGATGCAGTGCTCTCACATAGTTATTTAACTTTTCTTTCTTCCCCTTTAGTTCTGAAACCGTCATATCCCAGGTTCTGGGATTCAGACCTTCTCGCTTTTGCCATGCGATATTCAGTTGTTCTAAGACTGCTCTCTTGTTGGCCTTATTACTATGTAGTTCAAGGCATAGATGGTCTAGGGCTACTTTTTGTAGACGACGGTAAACCACATTTAATGCCGCCATTTTTTCTGCAACAAATAAAACTTTTCGGCCTAGTCCGAGATTGTGAGCAATGATGTTTGCGATTGTCTCCGACTTTCCTGTGCCAGGAGGGCCTTCTAAAACGAAGTCCTGACTGCGTGCCGAGGCATCGACAGCAACCAACTGCGAACTGTCACAATTGAGAGGTGTATATATTTTGGCGGGGTCGAGCTTATCGTCTATTTCTTCCCTTTCAATAAACTGGCTTTCTTGTGGATAAGGCTCGTGGGGGTTATCAACTAGATGCTTGACGAACATATTTTCTTTTAAATCGTCCAGCCGATTTCGAAGATCACGCCACATCAAATATTTAGCAAATGAAAATGAACCTAATACGAGTTCTTCTACCAACTCAAAACCAGCCTGCTCCCTGACTGCATCTCTTACACGCTGCCAGATATACGGCACGTCTATCCCGCTATCGTCTTCCGGCAATTCATCTTTGAACTCACTAAGGTTTATATCCTGCTCGGATTGCAAGAATTCTATTAACGTTAAGTTGAAAATAGGTTCTTCTTCCTGCAATTGTTCAACATATACGGGCGCTCTGGCACTTCGTCTTGTTAATTTAACGGGGATGAGGATCAATGGGGCTTTATAACTTCTCGAATCTTCAGGGTTTTCCTTCCACTTCAGAAACCCTAAAGCCAGGAACAGAGTATTTGAACCACCTTCTTCTAAATCATTCTTAGCCTTTCTGAACAGCTCTACTGAATTTTTCTCAAGTCTCTTACTTGGCTGATTAGCAATAAGCACATTGTTTTTCAACTGATTCAGAGCATAGTCCCGATGAACATCTGACCCAGTTTGGAGTCTGAACATCTCACTATCTCTGCTTGGGTCAAAATGCGGGCTTTCCTGAGCTGATAAGAATTTAAACTTTGTACCATCAGCGAGCATATCTTCCATAGCTGCAATATCTGGACAATATAATTTTATTGATATTGCCCTATCACTGAAATTAAGCAGGCTATTTTTCTTCGTGAGATCCAATAACTTTCTAGACCATGTATCTATTCTGGTCTCTGGTGTTTCAACTACAATTTGCTCATCTTTTCTCACAGGAGGCAATGGAGGAATCACAGGTAAATCCAGTTCATCAGCCCCCTCTAACGATGTAGATTCTTCCTTTTTTTCCTCTACAGTGGACATTGGCTTTATTGACTGCGCCCTGGCCTGCGCAATGTCGATTACCATTACAAAATCTGTTTCTTTATCCTCTGAAAGCAAATCCCTTGCATGATCTTTGGCTTGTTCGAATGTTACTGGCGAATCATTGGTGACCAGAGTCGTCTCAAACAAGACTAAATCTCTGTTATCAATTCTTTTCCGAATATCCTGAGGATCATCATTGGTTAGGATCGGTAGTTTTTCATCTATTAACCATGCCCCTGCAAATGCATGACCTTTCGTAACAGCCACTACAGGATTAAGTCCCATCGCTTCAATACAACTGGCAAATAATAAGGATGAATCTAAGCAAGCAGCCATTCGCGAATGACTAATATCGGCAGCCAACCTGATACGTTGGCCTGAAGTCGCAAAACCTTGTGGAGGACTTACGTATGCAAGCTTTTCTTTGAATACCACATTCCACAATGCAGCAAGCATAACGTATGGTTTTTCTCGGGTATTAGATTGATACCCATCTACAGAGCGACCAAACCCTCCTTGTTCGAGTACGATTGCCACTTGTCTGATAAGTGATTCTACGTAAAGTCCGTTGGGCTTAACAAAAGCAGCCAACAAAGCTGGCTGCCTTTCTTCACCTCCCCAATAGTTTGCTGGTAACACATGAATTTTTTTATGTTTTTCAGCTAAGACTTTCTGACCGTCATCTAGGACAATAAAAGAAAGATCGTGAGAAACCTCTTCTGTAATTCCGAACAGTTTTTCAAAAGGAAATCTCAGTTCTTTTATCTTCAAACTGATAGATTGGCCTGGCTCTAATCTGTCTATATACCAGGTTTCTTCTTCGAGCCATCCGTCAATTGCTTTCAATTTGACAGTAAGTGAATTAAACGATGTAAGCTCCTGTTCATCATCCTTAGGGAAGCTTATTCGAATGGATTTCAAAACAGGATAAGCATTTTGCTGGGCAGCTAGAGAAAATGTCGAGGTGTTTTCCACTTGGATATCAATTTTCGTTTGGCTTATGTTTTTAACAACTACATCGTTCATCTTTCGGCTCCTTCCGAACATTATCCCTTCTATCTGAGGGATTATTGTTCATTAATACCCTTTCATTCTACTTAAGTCTAATCAGAATTAGAAAAGCACTTGTCGTTTTCACGACTATTGCTGTCGCATTGGCGCTTTGAAAAAGCATTAAGTACAAACTCTGTAAGAGTTTATTAAAACACTTGAGCGAAGCTCAACAACTGCTGCGTAGTTGATTACTTTGTGAAACACAGTAATCAACGAAGCCGGAGTCAGCATCGCAGATTTAGCCAGATTTCATTTTGCTTAAGCAAAATTGCTTGTAATTACGGCGTAATTGCAGGCAACTGAAACACCAGTGGTGTGAACTCTGCGATGGGATGCTCAAAGCGCAGCTTTCCCAGAGTAGAGCTTGGTGGAATGTGGCTAAATCAGCGGTAGCTGACTCCGAGCAACGCTTCTGTCGCCGTAGCAAAGCGACAAGTGCCAGAGTAGCGACGAGTCGCGTCCACTCTGGCTTGCAGAAGTGTTGCTACAACGAAGTTGTTTGTATTTTTTGCCACAAAAAATATGGGCATTACGCAGTATGCCTAGCAGAGCGAAGCTCGGGCAGAATGCAGAGCATACTGCCCTGCCCCGCTGATTTCTCCTGATTGGTTTCTATGTAGTGTTGTAACTAAATCAAGGAGAAAAAAATGAACTACATGGAAAGGGCGATCGAATCATCGATACGCCATATAAAAAGCACAGCAGCTTCTGATCCTGCGACCCTGGGTATGCTGAGAGAGAATGCTGTGTTGGCAATACTGGGAACATTTCGGGTATCCAGCAAAAGTGTTATTCAACAAAATCTAGGGTTACGCCGCGAGGCGGTAAACAAGCTCATCAATCGCATAAAAAAGAAGCAACTCATTGTAGTTCATCCTTCTTTTGCTAACACGGACAACGGCTATATTCTGCTGACGTCCCACGGCATCAGAGAAGCAGAATTTTTGCTAAACCGTGAACTGCATATGCGCTCCGATGCGAGCAGAGTCAACGAACGAAACCTGATCCATGACCTTTCAGTACAATTGGTTGTTCTTAATCTGGCGAAGCATCAAAAAATCTCAGGATTTGCGTCAGAAGCAGACCTAGCAGTAATGTTAGAGCACAGAGCTAATGACCCTCGACTAGTAGACGCTGTCGTCGTTGACGCCGTCACTGGCTGCAAAATTGCTATTGAGATGGAAACTTCTAACGCGAAGAATAAATCCAACGCTGACTTACGAAAGAGAATTCTACAGAAGTATTTGCAAGAGCTGGAAAGTAATGATGGGCTATATGAATTTGTCTTCATGTACAGTCATCGCCAACGATTTCTGACCCAAATTGAAAAGGCGCATTCCAGAATATTCGCCAGCAATCAATCATCATTCAGTGAAACCCAGCAAAGACTGCTATCGACCAGCATTAAGTTCAAAGCTACTGAGTGTGACCTCATCTATGAGTTAATGTTTAACAGCAAACGGCAACTCGGAGACGACAAGTCAGAAGTGATTCAAAAGGACGAATTCCTCAAGCAACTAGCAGAACTGGAAAAGCTTGCTACAAACACTCAGGACAGGGTCGTTGAAATAAGGTTGGATGGATTTCGTGAAGCAGGAAAAGTATTGGGATTGTTAAATTAAAACGGAACAAGTGACCTCAGGGAGCCAACAGGCTCCCTTCTTTTTATGCCCACTTAACTTAGCTTCAAGATACATTGAATATCGTGTTGATAGACAAAGTATCTTTAACACATGTACCTCTACACATGTGTCGAGTCAGCGAGGAAAGCACCGCTGAGGTTTACCGTACTTTCAATAGCGTGCCCGCCTAGTTCATGAATCCTAAGCAGGATAAGAAAAAGATTGGCTGACTCCACTATCAATAGATAGTCACCGATGAAGGAAATTTTTTAGCCAAATTCAAGTTTAAGTGACATTGGAAATTTTAGATGGAGTAAAATTTTTCGTGTTGAGAGTTCACGTGATCGCGACACATGGACAATCAGCACTTTGACGGTACGCCTAGCTTCTTTCACGAACGGGAACAATGATATGACTTAGAAAAGATTAATTTGGGTACTGGCCCTTCCCCCTAAATTAGCGGGCTAGACTTCGCAGAGCGTCTATAAACCTCGGCACACAGATGAAGTTTTAGCTTCATCCAATAAGGCGTACCGTCCTTTTTACTTAAAATTGCCAGCCTAATACTAATGAAAGTGCATCGACATCCGTCGAGGCACGTTTTCGCCTGCTCGTTATTGAATCATCCAGATCGGCATATTTCCCTGATGTTAGACCTACTTACAGGAGAGTATTTTTGTCGAGAGGTAATCAACCCTACCGGAGACCAGAACTCACCACTTCTCCAAAACAGTGGGAAAAATGGTTGAGACAGGCAAAAGTACCTTACAGACAGCCTTACCAACTGAGACACACATACGCTAGCAGATTACTTACGGCGGGATGCGACAAAACATGGTTAGCTGGTCAAATGGGTCACAGAAACACAAATATGATAGGGAAAATTTATGGCAAATGGATACCCGAGGATAACCCTGATTACATCAACCAACTTGCTGCGAAGCTTGGACAAAGCTTCTAAAAAGAGAAAAAGCTCTAGTCAAAAACTAGAGCTTTTTTTTGCTATTTTCGTTGCCCCCAATTTGACCCCATCGACAAAACAGTAAATTTATCCTCTACAGGCCAGTAAATACGAGGGCATTAATTAAAACGGCATTTTGAAGCCGGGAGGTAATGGCATACCACCGGTTACGTCGCCCATTTTCTCTTTACTGGTTTCCTGTACACGACGCACAGCGTCGTTGCAGGCTGCAGCCACCAGATCTTCTATCATGTCTTTGTCATCGTCCATCAGCGACTCATCAATGTCGACACGGCGCACATTGTGATTGCACGTCATGGTAACTTTCACCATGCCCGCTCCGGCTTCACCGGTCACTTCAATTTTCGCCAGGTCTTCTTGTGCTTTTTGCATGCGCTCCTGCATCTGTTGCGCCTGCTTCATGATATTTCCCATTCCACCTTTAAACATGGTCGACTCTCTCACTATTTATTGATTGTGTGTCATTACCGGGGCTGAACAGTGTCTTCGAGCACTGTTGCAGCAAAAAGATCCCGTAATGTCGTAAATTTTTCATCGTTGCTTACCACCTGATGCGCATAAGCACGACGCATTTCATCGATACGTGCCTGTAACGTCAGTGGTGTTTGTGCTGGCTGTCCGTAAACAATGTTCACATTGACCGGATGCGCCAGCGCGTTAGATAACGCCTCATTCAGTTGTGCAACAGCATTGTCATTTATGAGATGGCTCTGACTCTCATCTAATTCAAGCGTCACATCCTGATCTTTTATCGAAAAAGCAGCATTTAATACGATTTGTTTGGTTAAACCAGCCAGTCCCAGTTCTGCAACCCGTTCGCTCCAGCTGTCTATCTGACGGCCGAGTAATAATTTTGAGCCATCAGGTAAATAAGCGGGTAAAGCATTGCTATCGACACTTTGAACACGGTTTGTTGGTGTAGCGGCAACGGCTTTATCAGAAGGCATGTCAGTTTGTTGATAGCCTTGAGCCACATTTTCATTCTGTTGCGGGGTAACATTGCCGGTATGATCCTGTTCATCATCAACAAATGCCACTCCGGCATCAGCCTGCACTTCAATTTCCTGTGCAAATGCCTCCTGCCCGAAAGAAGGTTGTGAAGCAGGAGCTTCATCAACTTCAGGCTGACCATTATCAGCAAAGTCGTCAGCTTCAGGTGCAGTCGTTACTGAGTGACTTTCCCAGGGCGGCGACGAAGCTTCATCTTGTGACGGTGCAGATGCTGCTGGTTCAGCAGGATCGCTATCTGCCACCGGCGGGGCTGACGTTATACCCCGTTGACTCAGCTTGCGGACACGCTCACTGGTGTTACTCTGGTTTTCAGACTTTTTTGCGGGTGCTTCTGCAGCCTCCTTACGTCCAGTTTTTAATTGCTGGCGCAGGGCTAACATTTCTTCGATAGACGTCAATGAATCAGTACTACCGGCCTGAGTCACATTGTTTGACTGATGCCCGGGCGCGGCGTGTTCTGCCGGTACATCATAATGCTCATCCTCGTAAGTAGCAGGCGGCATATCATCATAGTCCGCAGGAGGAATATCATCCCACTGAGGCGGACCATTCTGTGCTGAAGGCTCAGCCTGTTGCCGGGATTCAAGCTGTTGCGATTGTTCCGGCTGTGCAGGTTCATCTTTTACAGGCTCCGGCTCAATAACATGCGATTCTGCGGGTGCACGCTCAGAAATAGCAGGCTGGCGATATTCCGCCGCTGCTTTTTCAATTTCATCCTGTTCAGCATTGAGCGCATGGAAATCTTCTGAAGTATCTGTATCTGCCAGCCCGGTAGTTGTTCCGGCACCTTCATTAACAATTCCGTGCTCCGCCTGTTGAGGGGCATGGGCAGCTTCAGGTTCCGGCGTTTCTGTTTCTTGCGCCGGCTGAAGAACCGGTGCAGCTTGCGTCTCTGGCGCTGAGGCCCCAGACGGAGCAGAAGAAACAGGTTGTGCAGACGCTTGTGACACCGGCGTTTCTGTACTGCCCTGCGCATCCACGATTAACTCAAGGTTGTCGTCACCGGACGGAACCGGTGCAAAAGACATCATTCGTAACAGTGTCATTTCCAGCGCTGAGCGACCATCTGCCGCATGGGGCAAATCTTTTCTGCCCTGCAAGGCAATCTGATAAAACAGCTGCACCTGCTCTGCCGGTAACGCTTTTGCTAAATGATATATCGCTTTAGCAGATGTCGTTTCCAGTTTACAGGTTTCAGGCACCCACTGGGTTAAAGCTATCTGGTGTAACAAACTGGACAGTTCAGCCAGTACCTGACCGAAATCCGGCGCTTGCTCAGCCATTGATGCCACAATATCAAGCAGACCCGGAGCATCCTTTTTCACCAGTGCGAAAAGCAGCTTCAGAATTTGATGTCTGTCCATCAAACCGAGCATGTCGGTGACGATGGCAGCCGCTACCTGATTGTCGCCCTGTGCAATAGCCTGATCAGTCAGACTGAGCGCATCCCGCATACTGCCCTGGGCTGCACGGGCCAGTAAAGCCAGTGCCGGTGCCTCAAAAGGAATGGATTCCTGTTGCAATATGTGGGTCAGTTGCCCTGTAATTTGCTCACGGGACAGCGCTTTTAAATTAAATTGCAGGCAGCGCGACAGAATTGTAATGGGCAGCTTTTGCGGATCAGTGGTTGCCAGCAGAAACTTCACATGAGGTGGTGGCTCTTCAAGGGTTTTTAACAGCGCATTAAAACTGTGCTTAGACAGCATGTGCACTTCATCGATGAGGTACACTTTGTAGCGGCCTCGGGTGGGCTTGTACTGTACGTTATCCAGCAGTTCGCGGGTATCTTCCACTTTGGTACGTGACGCCGCATCGATTTCGAGCAGGTCAATGTAATTACCCTGCTCGATTTCACGACAGGTATCACAAACACCACAAGGGTTAGCGCCCTGACCTTCTTCGCAGTTCAAACTCTTTGAAAAGATACGTGCGATTGTGGTTTTACCGACCCCACGGGTACCGGTAAATAAATAAGCGTGATGTAAGCGGTCGTTATCTAATGCATTGGCGATGGCGGTAACAACATGTTCCTGACCAACGAGTTCACTAAACTTTCGTGGTCGCCACTTCCTTGCCAGAACCTGATAACTCATAAAACCGCTTGTTCCTTATTCACCATCAAAATCACAAATTGAATAGCATTCAATGTTCAGCGCCGCTAATTTCTCATAGCCGCCAAGGTCCGGCAGGCCGATAACAAAACCGGCATGTTCAACAATACCACCTAATGAACGGATCAATTTTGCTGATGCGCCGATGGTACCGCCGGTTGCCAGCAGATCGTCAATTAACAGCACCCGCTCACCTTCTTTGATGGCATCTTTGTGGATCTCAAGTGTATCCATACCATACTCAAGTTCGTAGGATTCACTTACCACTTCTCTGGGTAATTTATTGGGTTTTCTCACCGGTACGAAACCCACGCCCATTTCTAGGGCCAGCGGTGCACCAAACAAGAAACCACGGGCTTCAGTGCCGGCTACTTTATCAAACTGCATGCCCTGAAATTTCTCAAGCAACAACGTGATACACGCAGTAAATGCTTTATGATCTTCCAGCACGCTGGTGACATCACGGAACATGATGCCGGGTTTAGGGTAGTCGGGTACGGTTTTTATTACGGATTTTATATATTCAGCAGTCACTTCTTTGCCTTTTGATTACAGCCAGAAAGTGAACCAGCCAGCTATGATATGCAACAGAGGAAAAGCTACTAACGTGGCAACGATTGCCAGAAAGTACCACCAGTTAAACACTTCTTTAAACTCGCCGTTATCAGCCATAATCAATACCTGAAAGTTCTAAGTCAAAATGGTCGTAAATGTTAATCGAAACACAGTCTGAATGACAGTGCTATTCTCCATTATAGCGAATATTGTTAATAAGGTGAGGCAAGCGGTCAGGCTTTGACCACTATCCCCTTTTCTGTAAGCGCGGAGAGTGTTTGCGGCAGATAATGTTCAACCGCTGCAACTTGTGTGGGGGGAATGACAGATTTAAGCTGACTGATGATACCGGGAACGGGCAAAGCCTCTTCGCTGATAATCGTCAGTAATAAAGCCGTTAAAGGCTCAGTAACCATGAACTGAACGTCATCACTTTTGTCTCGGTACACCACGTAGTTATGTCGCTGCTCTGATACTTTTTCTGGCTGACATTCACTGCTGATTTGATGTACCGGATAATGGTAACTGGCAAGTGTTGCCAGGCCGGACAATGTATAACGCTCTGGTAAATCGCCTGAGCGGGCTTTAAGTGGCAGGTATTCGTCGCGTACGCTGACATCAATTTCCAGCCACTCATAATGCGCGAGCTCGTTTAAAAAAGCCGGATAACCACGGGCTGTACAATCAAAGTGACCCAGAAAACGGACAAACTCGCGGCTGATTTCAACAAAGTAAGGCGTCTCACAAACATGGTCACGCATAAATTCCCGCACGAGGGTAAGCCACTGTTCTTCGCCCAGCACTTCTTTGATCACAGGAAACCCGCCGGCGATAAAATTCTTTATATTATTAAAAAATAGTGAGCGATAGACAGACAGCCTTTCTTCGCCATCCTCTTCATGGGTAACAAAGCCGGATTGAGGATCCCGCATGGCTTGTGCAAGTTCAGCCTGCCTTGCGCGGAAATCTGTCATCCGGCACATCCGGTCAGTTCGCTATCCTTAATTTCCCGTTCATTGCACACCCGTTGCTGAATGGATTTAATCCGGCCAACCTCTTCCAGCAATTCACCTAACGGAGGAATATTGAAATCCCGTTCAAGCAACGTAGGGAAAACACCGTGCTTGCGGTAGGCTTTTTCCAGTAATGCCCACACAGGTTCAATGACACTACTGCCGTGGGTATCGACTTTAAGGTTGTCACGCTCGTCGTAATGACCGGCGATATGACCATAAACAATCCGTTGCGATGGCAGCGCATTGAGGAAATCAACGGCATCATACTGGTGATTGATGCTGTTTACGTAGAGGTTGTTTACATCAAGCAGCATCTGACAGTCAGATTCTTCCAGTATATAAAGCAGGAATTCCAGCTCAGTCATATCCTGCTCTGGTGCGAGGTAATAAGAGACATTTTCCAGCACCAGCGGACGCTCTAAAATGTCCTGTACGATTTTGATTCTTTCCACAACATGTTTTGCAGCCTGCTCGCAAAAAGGGATTGGCAGTAAATCATAAAGGTGTCCGTTACCGGAACAAAAACTCAGATGTTCACTGTACAAGCTGATGTGATGTTCCTGCAGGAACGATTTGATTTGTTTGATAAACGGGATATCAAGAGGATCCGTACTGCCTACAGACAATGACAGTCCGTGAGTCGAAAAGGGGGCCTGCGATATACAGGCCTGCAATTGCTTTTTGAACTTTCCGCCCATTGGGATCCAGTTCTCAGGCGCAACTTCCCAGAAATCGACACTATCAGGAAGCTGTGGCAGTAAGTCAGGCAACATTTCACGCCGCAGACCCAACCCGGCACCGGATACAGACATCAGAACTCCAAATTACTAGTGACTTCGAACAAAGGTGTTACTTCAAAAACGAATTAAGCACATGCCGGTTTACATACTCCCGCATTTGCCCTCACCACATTTACCTTCTTCAGCCGCTTTATCTTTAACCTTGTCCTTCGTTTTGTCAGCGCCGCACTTTCCTTCACCACACTTACCTTCTGTCGCAGCTTTAGCTTTGTCCTTCATTTTATCGGCACCACACTTACCTTCACCGCATTTGCCTTCTGCTGCTGCTTTCGCTTTGTCTTTCATCTTGTCGGCGCCACACTTGCCCTCACCGCATTTACCCTCTGCTGCCGCTTTGGCTTTATCTTTCATTTTATCGGCACCACATTTGCCTTCACCGCATTTTCCTTCTGCCGCGATTTGCTTATATCCGGATTCCAGTGCATCCATTCCGAACGGATTTGCCATTGCAGACGATGTAAATGCGCCGGCACTTAACACTGCAGCACCGATGGTACCTGCAACCAGATTACGTTTAGCTTCTTTCATAAATACACTCCAGCACGATAACTTTTTAATTTACGTTCAAACGACCTCAGTGCATAAAGACCTGACGATGAGATGAAAAATTTCTTCTTAATGCATTTTTCATTATGCTTCATACATCTTCTGCTTTGTACCCTATACGAAAACCGCCCCAGTGTTTGCCGTTAACGTAAATCGGTGCAGACAGATCGTGCATCACTTCTCCGGTATCACGCTTGTAGGTTTGCAGAAGAAAACTCTCTGTATTCTTTCCGCAACGGGAACCGGTAGGATCATCGAAAATGCGTTTCGTCCGGCTGTTAGCCAAGTCAGTGTCGTAATCTCCGGTCATAGGTTTGCTGAATTTTTTATTGTGGGTCGGGAAGTATCCGTTAATATCCACCGCCCCGGCATAAATAATAAAGTTATTTTCCTCAAGGACAGGTTCCTGTACCGGAGGAAGCAAAACATCAGTAAATGAATCAAACCGTGTAGTGAATTTTTGCGGATTGGTCCCTTTCACCGGTTCATAGTGAAAGTTGAACAAATCTGATTCAGAGATTTTTCCACTGGTAATAGCCTCTTCGAACATTTGACCAATCTTTTGGGCGGTCCTGGTGGCGATCCGTTGGACTTTTCCGTTACGGTCATTCACCCGCAATGCCTGTAATTGCCGGAAAATACCCTCAGTGTGGTAACTAAGTGCCAGTACTTTCTCTGAAACATCTGTCAGGTCTCCTTCAAGATGCTTGGTATTCTGATGTAACCTTTCAGCATTTACACTTATTCCTCTGTTGGTATTGCCGTGCACTTCTACTGTACTGGCGACCTGCCCCATTGAGTTTGCAGCTTCTGTAGAAATAATGCTGGTTTCTTCAATCAGGGACGACATATGGTTTACAACGTCCGACATGGCGCCGTTGGCTGCTGAAACTTTTTCAATGGCGTCTACAGAAGTTTGACTGTAGCGATTGATTTCATTGAGTACATCGTCAATGCCCTGGGTAGCATTTGTTGTCTTTTGAGCGAGATCGCGCACTTCATCGGCAACAACGGCAAATCCCCGCCCCTGCTCTCCGGCCCTTGCAGCTTCGATAGCAGCATTTAAAGCGAGCATATTAGTCTGGTCAGCCAGTTGATTTATGGTAGTGGTGATGCCGCTGATGGAATCGGCCTTGCTCTTTAATGTGGCGAGCATATCTGCTGAGGCTTCAATTTCACTACGAAGCTGACTTTGTTGTTCAACCAACTGGCTCAGAGCCTGCTTACAATCCTGAGTTTTATCGTCTGCTGCCTGAATTTTTTGCTGAGCATCTGTAGAGAATCCCACAAGTTGAAGATTACCTTCTTCAAGGTGCTTAATACTGCCGGCGATTTCCTGAACACTATCGGCCTGCTCTTTAAATACTGCGGCAAGCTTATCCAGAAAGTGGGAAACCGTTGCTCCACCTATAGCGATCCGGCTGGCAGACTGGCTGATAGACTCACCTAATTTCGAGTCAGCATCGTCTTGCCCGTCGGTTCCGGCAACAACAGTGCTCTGCTGAGGAAATAACAGAGCAGGTATAAGTGCTACAAAGAACACGGCAACAGCGACCCACCAGAAGGCTATATCAAATAGACCACACACCGAAACGGTTACCAGGGCCAGTAACCCGGAGATAATTGAATTTTTCACGCCTGCTTACTTCCTCATTGTTGTTATGGTTAAACTATAGCCCATTAAAACAATTTGTTAACATCAAAATGGATAAGACAATAGTCGATTTGGATTCAAGAAATGGGACTAATCAGAGATCTGTATTCCGCCAGCGGGATTTAATTACATTTGCTGAATATAAGAGATTTAAATGAAAACTATACTGGTGTATAAAAGTTTATGCTGAACCGGGCCGACCCGATTAGATAGTGTTTACGTAGTCACACCTGAAGGTCATTAACCTCTTATCTCCGGCGCAAATAGACGCCACAACTATGGAATACTTATAAGGAAATTTATGAAAATTAAATCTCTTGTTGCTGCTTCTGTGTTTTCTGCATTATGCCTCTCGACACCTGTATTGGCTAAACATGATAAAGACAGCTCTGACAGCCGTGTAGTAAAAGGAACTTACACAATTACCAAAGGTACTGTTGAGACTTTTGATGTTTCTACAGACCTGGTAAAACTTGAACAACTTGGACAATTTGAGATAGTGCTGAAAAGCACTGACTGGAAATCCTTTTCAAAAGAAGAACGCAAATCCATTAAGAAACGGGAAAAAGTTAAAGGTGTGCTGAAAGGCACTATCGATCTGACAAACTTCTTTACTGCCGGACCTGTAATTTCTCATGTCATGATTGACGATGACAGAACATTCTCACTTCATTCTGCATACGATGTGTTTATCCCGCTTCAGGGGGATTTATTCTGCTCGGGCGGTGAGCCGATGATCATAAAAGAATATGTGAATCTGGTGGGTGCAACCGGTGTATATGAGAACCTTCAGTCAGGAACGATTGTACTTGAAGGTATCGTAAATAATTGCCCGGGCTTTGCTGATTACGGAAAATATGATTTCGATATCGTGCCTGATGAAAGTGTACTTATCTTTGAATAGTCTAACATTCAATGAGACAAGCCCGCATCTGCGGGCTTTTTACTGCACGCTTTACAGTGAATACAGGCAACTATGAGTGCATATTCTATGTTTGAATCGAGCACTATAATGAAAAGAAACATAGTAAGATTTTGAACAGAGAACAGAAATGAAAAAAGCCCGCTCAGATGAGCGGGCTTCTTCGTAATTGGGAGCCTGACGGTGTGCTACTCTCACATGGGGAGACCCCACACTACCATCGCCGCTAACGCGTTTCACTTCTGAGTTCGGAATGGAT
>NZ_JAGDEA010000006.1:0-81439 GCF_040148705.1 Alteromonas sp. NFXS44
CTCGATCAACTGCTTGTAACTCATGGTAATACTCTAATTGTTTGGCGACTTTAGAATACCACCAACAGGCAGTTGATCATCTATCACCCGTTAACCATGAGTGGTGCACTTATTATCTGAATTCGGGTGTTATGTTTTCCGAAAGTTAAACAAAGATTTTAAAAGGGATTTTAGTTGTATGAAGTTTCTAAAATATTCAGCGCTAATATTGGTTTTTTTAATTATCGGCGCAGCAATTTTTCATCAGAAAATTATTTCGGGCATATTAATACCACAGTATGTTGACTGGGCTTATGAAACAGAAAAAAGAGGCTTAGAGTCAGGAGCTCCGTTGAATTTACGGGAGTTAGCTTTGGCAGCCGAAATAGGAATACAAAAACCAGAGAAAGTCAGGATTGTACATGTTGATGAAGTTCCGTTTCCATACGAAAATTTCGCTTTAAAAACACTTGGTGAAGCATTAGGCTTTATCGGCGAAGGTATCACCAATAATGCTCAGGCCTTCGGTTATTCCATTTATGTTCGTAATGGATATGAACTTAACAGACCAAAATTGGCTCATGAATTGGTTCATGTACTTCAAATCGAAAGAACTAGTCTTGATCACGTGATAACTCAGCACTTCTCTGACATAGCTGAATTTGGGTATGATAAAGCACCTTTAGAAATCGAGGCTTTCAAAGCAAATAAACAGTATGCAGATGCCTGGTAACTAATCGTAATTTTTTCAAAACTAAAACAATCATATTGGACCGCTAGCAGCTACTTTATTTGGGTTTTATATTTCCGGAGTATAAATGGAACTTAATCAAATTACTTTGCCAGTAAAAGATATGGATGCTGCCGTTAACTTTTATCTGAAGCTCGGTTTTACTCAAATTGTCGATACACCGCATTATGCCAGATTTTCTTGCCCGGAAGGTAACTCGACTTTCTCCTTATCACTCGAAACTGAAGAGTTTGAAAACAGATCTGTAATCTACTTCGAGCATGAAGAACTGTGTGCTGATTTGTCCCGGAGAGGTATTCAATTTGAACAACTACCAACAGAACAAAGGTACCTATGGAAAGAGGCTATTCTTAAAGATCCGTCTGGTAATAAAATCAAACTTTACCGGGCAGGTGAGAACCGTTTAAATCCTCCCTGGAAAGTTGAAAAACGCTTATAATAAGCCACTCAAGACATTCACAGGTTTAGCGGAACAGTACTACCCTGGCAGAGTCACTTCGTTCCACATTTTAGCCCATGTTTTATCGTCCGAAATGATGGTGTTAATAAACTGCTGGGAAATTAATATAAAAGGAAGTTTTCATGTCAAGGTTTCGTAGTTTGAAAAAATCACAAAGCAACCTTTTAGCAGGTGTTGCAGCGGGTATGGGAGAGTTTCTTGGTTGGTCACCAGCCAGAGCGAGGGCAGGTTGGGTAATATTTGGTATTCTTTCTTTTGGATTCGCTATTGTGGTCTACACTATATTCGCGTTTCTTTTCCCACCTCCTAACCACTTCAACCTGGATAACTTCAGGCAGTAATTATACGTTGTAGTACTCTTTCAATATGGTCTGCCTGACATGATATTTAACGGGCTCTTGAAAGTGCATACATAACAAGCTTATCAACATTCATTTTTCCCCCGTTATCCGGGATTACATTACTAAGGCAGTCTTATGAAGTGCCCTCACTGTGAAGTAAATATTAGTTTTTTCTAAAAAATTGAATAAACGTGGTTTAAATTTTGTCCCATGCATATCCGCTATTAAGAGAGACGTTAAATGACACAAGGAAGTAGCATGTTTAAAAAATTATGGTCCTTCATTTTAATTATTCCTATATCATGCGTGTCAGCACAAACTAATGAAACAACAGTTTCTTCGAGTGAACAGACGGTAATATATCGCGGTAAATTATCACCATCAGCAAATCAGAAGCTGCTTTCAATACTTAAAAACGGCGAGAGTAAAATTGTATGGCTGTCGATAACATCTGAAGGGGGCGAAATCAATCATGGTATGGATCTTGGTGATATCGTTCATGACTATGATTTAAAGCTTGAGGTAAATGACTATTGTCTTTCTTCATGCGCTAACTACGTTTTTTCTGCTGCAAAACATCACAGAATATCGAATCACGCAGTTATTGGATTCCACGGCGGTACAACGGGGATGGAGAAAGAAATAACCTCGTTTATTACGGCTCTTCCTGAGAAGGAACAGGAATCAACAAAGCAAAATTTAGAAAGGTATATGAAGTCAGCTGTGATACGCGAGCGGGAGTTTTTCGAAAAAATTGGTGTGGATCAGCAAATAACAACACTTGGACAATCTTCTGAATATAAAGCGATTGGCGGAAAAGAAGAATTTACCGGCTGGTACTATTCGCTCGAAGGGCTTGCGAAACTTGGCGTATCCAACGTTGAAGTAGTTGATCCTCCCTGGGTTTATCAACATTTAAGTGACAAAACTAAGTTCTTCAAAGTCAGAGTAGACGGCATCTGACAATGACGCCAAGTCTCTCGCTAACTCACAAATAGGCTACGTCGTTCTTCAACTATTTTTAGCCTGTGTGTTTATGCCCCTAAGTGTAGTGGTCATAAAAGCAGCATGCTAAACAGTTATTAGATATGAATAAACAAGGAAGTTTAATGCGAAAAATTGTGCACTTTTCAAAAAAGCAGAACTGGTTTCTTACGGAGCCAGATTTAGATTTATTAAACCAACAAATCGCAGAAATTGAAGGTGATGGCTGGAACATTATATCCGTTCAGTCTAACTGTAACTTTGCCGGTGTTGTCAGCTCTTATACACTTTTGATTGAGCATGAGGCAGAAAGTGCGATCTAAAAACGGCATTATTATTCGCAACTACAGGGAACAAAAACATCCGGGTACTTTGTGCCTCGCCTGTTACTGTCACAGGGGTATATTTGCAGCGTCGTGCGGTTGTTTTATTCTTCAAAGGAACTCATTCAGTTGAACGGATTTAAAATTTCTACGAACTTTGAAGACCTTGATATTAATCTCGTATATTCATTTATCTCCAATTCATATTGGGCTAAGAATATTCCATTTGAGGTTTTTGAAAGGTCTCTCAAAAATTCACTCGTGTTTGGTGCTTATGGCAGTAATGATGAACAAGCAGGTTTCGCCCGTGTGATTACTGATAAAGCCACATTTGCGTATTTGAGCGACGTTTTCGTGCTTGAAAACTATCGTGGGCTTGGCATCAGTAAACTGCTTATGGAAGCAATATGTCAACACGGGGAACTTCAGGGTTTACGGCGCTTTATGCTGGCAACCAGCGATGCGCATGGCTTGTACGCAAAATTTGGCTTTGAGTCAGTTGCCAATCCGGAAATTTTGATGCAGGTATGGCAACCCTCTGTCTACGAACAGACATGTAAATAACAATTTATTCAAGGATTTCGTATCGCTCGCGGGGACCATAACGCATAAGCTCTGTCGTTTTCACCAGCACATGGCTGACAGACCTGCGGTTTTTAAGCTAAAACTTAATGCTCCTATTCCCGGGGCTATGTAGTTGAAGAAACTTTATCCAGGGAGGATTTTTGGAAAAATTTATAAAGCAGGCATGCCTTATTGCCCCATTCATATTTATCATTCTGCTTTCCCCGTCAAGGGGGAATCTGGCAGGGTTAGTTCTTATTTTTATTCCTTATGTGATCGTATTCCTGCTCGTTCACTTCGTCAAAAACAAAAGCCGGACATTCCTCATCGCAAATACGGGACTGGTGTTGCTCCTCATGCTGTCCAGCATGGTAATGTTTTTTGGCGTGGGATCAGATCCACAAGCAGCAGTCGGTGTTTTTGTTGTCTTTGTCGCACAGGTTCTTCTAAGTGCATTGTTTGTAAGCGTTTATTTTGTCATTCGCGCTTTTAAAATTTAACGTAGATAAAATTAAATGCATTAGCAGGGGATCATGAACCCGTGATATTAAGGCAACAAGAGGAGGCTTTATGACTAAGTATTATGGTTCTTGTTTGTGTGGCACCGTAAAATTCGAGGTGCAAGGGGATTTTGATTGCTTTTATTTGTGTCACTGCCAGTATTGCCAAAAAGACACGGGCTCTGCTCATGCGGCAAATCTTTTCTCAAGCTCAGCTAAATTAGTCTGGCTGTCCGGTCCGGATGTGGTCACCACCTTTACGCTGCCGGGCACTCGTCATAGCAAAAGCTTTTGTATGCGGTGTGGCTCAGCATTACCTAACACTCAGATAGCAGACCTACTTGTTGTTCCGGCAGGGTGTCTGGATACTGATATATCTATATTACCAACTGCACACATCTTCATATCCGGCAAAGCTGCGTGGAATAAGACGTTAGAAGACGTACCAAAGTTCGGTGGCCTGCCAGAGTGATACACGAACCATACAACCCCATAAACCCGCTCGCGACCCACTATAGCGCAGTAAATCAGCTGTGCTCTGAGATATTTGTTACCTCACAAAGGAGTGTTTTTTTAGTGAAATTTAAAAGAAACGTGTTGTTACTTGTTTTGTCATGTTGTTTTCATGCTTTCGCATCAGGAACTGACGTTCAAAAACTCAATGTTGAAGAAAATGGCTTTGTCGGGCACTACTATGAGCCTTCCTCCAATTCTGCCGGTGCAGCCAAACAGCCAGTTATTGTGTTGGGTGGTTCAGAAGGCGGTATTCCTTCCCGGCTCGCAAACGTTATTGCTGCTGATGGGTTTCCTGTTCTGGCTGTTGCCTATTTTAAGGAAGAATCACTGCCCGATGAACTTGAAAAAATACCATTAGAATATTTTGAAAATGCCAAAGAGTGGCTCCTTCATAAGCACCCTGAAAACGGGAACCTGACTGTGGCCGGATGGTCGAAAGGGGCAGAATTATCGCTGTTGCTGGCTTCAAAAGATGCCATATTTAATCGTGTTGTCGCGATTGCACCAAGTGCGGTAGTTTGGGCTGGTATTCTGAATGACTGGCAAAAAACCCCCGGATCAAGCTGGACCTCCGGGCAAAAGGAGCTGGATTACGTCCAATTTAATCCGTCGGGGGCCGTCAGTGGTTTACTCGATCTTTATTCACAGTCATTAGCCAACAGACAAGATGGCGGTAAAGCGTCAATCAAAGCAGAAGATATACAAGGAAGTGTGTATTTGTTTTCCGGTGGAAGAGATGAAATCTGGCCATCTGTTTCAATGGCTGAAAGTATTTGTGAAAGGATGAAGCAAAATGAATCATCCTCGTGTACACACTTTACTTATCCGGAACTGGATCATTTGCTGGACTATAAAATGCTGGACGGTTCTGAAGAACTGAATCGTGAGTTTTTAGATAGTGTGGAAGCAGGATAGTGAAAGTATGTAATTTCTGCATGGGAGGAAGCTCTCAGGACGGATCTGTTTCAAAGTGCCAGCAGCAGGCATCCATGTTGTGTGAATAACCTCCGATTTTCATCGAATAAAGGACAAGTAATGAACGGCCCCAATCCTGACAACAGAGCGCCAATGGCGGGTTTCCCGCAAGTGGGTTATTTGAAGAACTTTATTACTTCTGACAATATCATTGTAGGCGATTATACCTACTATGATGACCCGGACGGTCCAGAGCGCTTCGAGAGTAATGTGCTTTACCATTTTCCCTTTATTGGAGATAAGCTGATTATCGGAAAATTTTGTGCCATCGCCAAAGACGTGAAATTCATTATGAACGGAGCCAATCATAAAATTTCAGGCTTCTCTACGTATCCGTTTCAAATTTTTGGAAACGGATGGGAGAAAGTGATGCCAGGTGAAGGAGAGCTTCCTTTTAAGGGTGACACTGAAATTGGCAATGACGTATGGATTGGTTACGAGGCTTTGGTAATGCCCGGGGTAAAAATAGGTAACGGGGCAGTCATTGCCAGCAAATCCGTTGTCACTGCAGATGTGCCTGCTTACAGCGTGGTGGGTGGCAATCCTGCGAAAGTCATTAAATACCGTTTTCAGGAAAGTATTATCGAAACATTGGAGTCTGTTGCCTGGTGGAACTGGAGTGCAGAGAAAATCACCGCCAATCTGGAAGCGATAGTGGGGGCGGACATTCATGCACTCCGCACTGCCGGCGGTTTATAAAAACCATTTCCATGCAATGAACAACGCGAGGAACCCGAACAGATAAATCAGACCACCATAACTTAACAGCGTTACCAGCGGGCTGGCTTTTACGTCGTCATTTAGTGCAGCCTGTTTTACCAGTTTATGGTTTAACAGAGCAAACATCGGCGTGGTCATGAAGGCCAGTGTCATAGCAAATCCAAGCATGGCGAGCAGGGCAGATTTAAAGAACAACACAATGGCAAAACTGATTACAGCAACAGCACTGAGCACGACAATAAAGATACTTTCCGGCGTATCTTTTTGCCCTTTAAGCAGCATCGCTGCCTCTGCTACAGCCCGCGAATAGCCATCGTATACCGTAAGGGCTGAGCCGAAAATACACAAAAATGCCACTACGGCTATTAACCAGCGGGCCCACTCACCGATAGTGCCGGCATATAAATCCACAAGTTGCTTTGAAAAGCCAATACCTCCAGAGGCCAGCGTGTTGTCGGCACCGTGTAACACCAGGGCTCCCAGTGCCAGAAACACCAGCGCCAGTAGCAAAGTTGTAAAATAGCCCAGATTAAAATCAAACAGCGCAGACTGCGGGGTAACTGACTGCTCCTGCTTTTGTTTTTTAAGCCACAGCGATGTGATACCTGAAATCTCTATAGGGGCAGGCATCCACCCCATGGTCACTACCAGAAATCCGACTGCTGCCATTGTCCAGGGCGAGGGGGAAACAAAATCATCTGGTGCCACAGCACCATTTTGCCAGGCCATAAAGGTAGCACCCAGCGTGGCTATCACCAGTGTCACCATAATGACTTTGGAAACTTTGTCTAAGGCTGAATAATGTCCGGCAATCAATATGAACAATATGGCAGCCAGAACAATACCACTTAACACAGGAATACTGGTTGTAAAGGGTACAAAGTAGCCAAGCAGGCTGGCTGCAAACATCAGCAGAGCAGCGGCATTCACAACCGATGAAATGACATTCAGCAACAGGGCGGTGATCAGGTAGCCTTTGCCCATCTGCAGATAACCGTGTTGCAGGGTTTCACCGGTACTGATGGTATAACTGACCCCGGCCCGGAAAAAAGGATATTTGAGTATGTTGACCGCCAGCACCAGCAATGCCAGTTGCCAGCCGTAATTTGCGCCGGCTTGTGTAGATGCAACGAGGTGGCTGCCACCAATGGCAGCGGTTGCCATCAGAACGCCGGGGCCGAGAAGCTGTGTAAGATGCCGCAAACCGGCAAGGGAAAAGGTGGAATGTGCCAACTCTGTGTTCCTGCTACAGAAGAATTAATTCAGATGAGTTGGCACAGTGTACAACAAACTGCTTTGAGATCAGAGATTAAACGTCACTGATAAGATGTGCGGGGATATCCCATGAGCCCTGATGAATTTCACCATCCCAGGTCTGCAGTGTTACCCAAATTTTCTGGCCGGCAGTGATGCGTTCCTGAGCCAGACCGTGCACATGCTGTCCGTGTCGTGTGCCATGTAAAATACCGAGTTCATGCTGCTGTGCTTCTTCAATTGGCAATGGTTTGTCACCGATATTTAAAAAGCCCTGTCTGATTTCTTCAACACCACCGTCCTGAAACATCACCAGAAAATCTTTAACGTAGAGACCGTCATGCTGGTAGGGTTTGTCTTCATCATAAGGCATTGCTGTCAGCGTGAAATCACCGGCTTGGGTTTCTGGCAGACTGGCGGGAAATTCAGGATTAAATGACTGATAGATAAACACCACCGGCAATATCAGCAACAGTGCATTTAACCAGTAGCGTTTTGACGCCGTTTTTTTATTCTTTAAGCGGGCCATGTTAAGCCTCCTGTAAACGTGCAGCTGTTGCTTTCCGGCTGGCTGTTCGTGCTTTTGCCAGACGTAAATACCACATAATGAAACCCGAAACAGACATACCGGAGAGGATTAGACCGAAAACAAACCACAGCAGTTTTGTCCATATTCCGCCGATAGTCCCGAAATGCAACGGGTCAGCGATGTGCATAATGGTTTGCAGGGCGTTCATATTTTGCGGGGTAATGGTTTGTGTGATCTCGCCGTTCCACGGGTTAACTGCCAGTTGGAAACTGGCACCGTCGTAAAAGGGGTTATTGCCGCCCCCGTACAATTTGTAGGTGTCCCGGTTATGTTCCGGCATCATGATATAACTGGTCTGAAAATTGTCGAAGGTATTCTCTGCCTTTGTAATGGCCTGAGCCAGAGATACCGGCATTGTTGGCGTATTATGAGAGGATACCGGAAGCGATTGTGCGTCAAGCTGCGCAGGCCAGGGATCCACTTCAATATCTGCATGCCACATGACAGACTGAATAAGATACCAAAGTCCAGTTGCACTCATGATCACCATGAACCAGATAGACCATACACCGGCAAGCTTGTGTAAGTCTGCGGTCAGTGTACGCGGTCCCTGATGGCTGCGAATTTTGGGGTTACGGTATGCCTGCCAGAATTTCTTGAAGACGAGTAATCCGGTTATCAACGCCCCGAGCATGACCACAGACATTAAAGAAACCAGATAGTAGCCAAGACTGTAACTGCCATGCCACGGGAAATACAGCCATCCGTGCAACGTACGCATGAAACCGATAAAGGTGACACCATCGTTTACTTCCTGGATAGCACCGCTGTAAGGATTAACATATGCAATGGCAAAAGGTTTGCCTGTAGCAGTAAACATGACTTCGTGAGCCATGTAGCTTTCCCGTACGCTGACGCCGGTAACATCTGCATCCGGAAAGGTCTTTTTAACGGTGGCGACAGACTCTGCTACAGATTGTGCCGGACGGTTATCGGGGTTTACTGCCCGGATATTTTCGTTGGTCAGCCAGGCAAATTCATGGCTCATCACCGCCACAGTACCTGTCAGACATACAAAACTGAATAACACCCACACGGGGAGTGAAAACCAGCCGTGGAGTTGAAAGAGAAAGCGATTAGACACACGCGCCATGCAAAACCTGTTCGAAAGTATAATTTCATTACCGGTTGCAGATTCTAGCGAATATCGCTTTCAATAGAAATGATATTAATTCTTTTTTACATACGCCGCCATCTGCGGAATACGACAACCGGCACCAGCAGCAGAGCCAGAATTCCGGTACTGCCGCCGCCACCTGAGCTTTGACGTTCAGTCACGGCAACACTCACGGTATCTGTCACCGTATTGATGCCATCACTCACCGTTACGGTGTAAGAGACTGACGATCCTGCTGCAGAATCCGGGGCCTGAGTACTGTAAACGGAACCGGCTACACCATCTATGGTAAATGAGAGTGTGTCGTTTTCCGGATCGGTAGCGGTTGCCCTGATGGTGATTGTGCTGCCAGCACTGACACTGGCAGGAGATGTAACAGATAAAACCGGGGGCTGATTCGGCGAAATGGTGACGGTGACAGATGCCACAGACTGATTGCCTGACGGATCGGTTGCGGTTACCTGCAGTACAGCGGTTGTGTCACTTTGTACGGAAGGCGCAGCAATCGTTACTGTCGCAGTATTCGTACCGTTTAAAGTTAATGCCGGACCGGATAACTGCTCCCACGACCAGATTACCGCATCGCCATTAGGCTCGTCAGCTTCTGCTGTTACAGACAGGCTGTTGCCTGATGACACAACTGCTGTGGCTGTTGTACCGCCGGCAATCGTGACTACCGGTGCGCCTTCGACCTGCACGTCACTGAATACGGCTGCATTCTCAGAGCCTGCACCAGGGATATTTGTTACTACTGAGGATGCCTGCAGAGATAGCGGACCTGTGGACGCACTGTCTTCCACTGTGACCGCAAATGATAAGGTTGCAGCGGCTGATGTTTGTGCAGCAGCGCCGGTGCTTTCGCTGTCTGGTTGAGTGACTTCCCAGTATACACGGTTACCGGTGACACTGCCATTATCAGATACGGAACCGGCGACCAGTGAAACCGTATCAGGCAAGGTTACGCCTACGGTGTAATCGCGATCTTCTCCGGTTGTATTGCTGATGATATTTACGTTGAAGGTCTGCTGGCCACCTTTATTCACACGGCCATCATCAGGCGCCGACATGTAGACATCATTTTCTTCCCGCTCAATGACAACATGGGTCACGCCAACATTACTGTTTTCGCTGCTGCTGGTACCCAGCGCGAAAGCACCAAAGAATTTATCTCCTTCACTGCTGTCTCCAAGATCCCATAAAATACGTAAATCGAAGGGCGAGAGGGCCGCATTAGTTTGCGGACCGGAAACGGTGAGGTTGCCTTCGTCATCAGCATCCACCAGCACATAATCCATCATATAACTGTCGGAGGAGGCTGAAGAGCCTTCCCAGTTCTGTACCACGATAAACCAGGTGCCGGCTTCAGGATTCAGCCGGTCGACGACTTCATCGGCTTCAAGAGAACTGCTTTCTTCGCGGATCTCATCGTCTGAAGGGTTGCCATCGCCATCAGCGTCATAAACAAGGAACAAATCCAGGTCACTGGCGGTGGCATCATAAATTTCTGCATATAAACGCAGCGCACCTTCTTCTACGTTGATTTCTGTGATCACAGTACCGCTGGCAGAATCAAACAGTTCATCAGGTGTCGGATCTTCACTGACTGTCTCAACCACGGTGGTTACCTGTGTTAATCCGTAAGACTCAAAGTTAAAAGACTCAATTTCTGCTGTCGTAACATCTTTAAGTAAACGGCTGTCTTCATTCCGGTGGGCTGTCAGATCAACAAACTGAGGAATACTGCCGTTAGAAGCATACACAGCAACGGGGATGTGTAAATCAGGTGAGGTACTGCTGGTGAGATTTACACTGCCATATGCCCAGGCGAAGTTAGTGGTTCCGAGGGTATCCATGGTAAATGTGAGGGTCTGCGACTGTTCGCTTGCCAGCGAGAAAGAGGAGGGCGATACCGTTGTGCTTAATCCGGACGTCACTGCTGTTGCAGTCACTTGCCAGCTTCCTGACCGTGTTGCCGTAACTGTACGGGTCCAACTGCATGAGGTGACGCAATTTTCATCCACTACGGCGGGCACGTTAAGAGAACGCGGTTCGCCGCCTTCCTGCGGATTAGCAGCGGAATAGTTCGCCGCGGTTTCCTGCATGATAAGCCCGGTTTGAGTGGCCGCGTCTACCTGCAGACGACCTGCGCCCATTTCAAACCAGTTGGCCGCAACATCTGTGCCTGAAAGCGCCACACCGGTATTTGCTGTCATCATCATGGCTGAGCGGATGTTATCAGGTGTCCAGGACGGATGATCCTGCTTGAGCAGTAAAGCCGCGCCTGCCACATGGGGACTTGCCATCGATGTACCTGATGAATACGCATAGTCGGCGGGGGCCGGTCCGGATTCTTCATGTCCATAGTGTTCATCTGCCCACGCAGCATAAATTTCTACGCCGGGAGCAGAAATTACAGGCGACAATGTACTGATTGAACTGTTCGGACCGCGGGAAGAAAAGTCTGCCAGTTTATCTGCGGTTGTTTCATCAGTGACAACCTCAGCGGTTGCCTCAGTGATAGTGACGCTATGGCCGGAACCGGATGCCAGCCATTGTTTCAGTGCATCGCCGGCATCAGCATCTATATGAATACCCGGCACTACGTAGGCATCGTTAGCCAGAAAGTTTTCACCGCCCTGCACATTAGCCAGCACGAAACCTGCGGCACCGCCTTCAACAACGTTCTTTGCTTTCTGGATCCGCGCGACGTCACCACGGTCACAAACAACAATTTGTCCACTGAATGTACCGGCAGGATAAGGCTCCAGACACTGACCGGGATCGCCGGATGGGTCGTTGCCGTTGGGGAAGTCGCCGGCGTATACGATGTCAGCGGCAATTGAACCGGTGTTACTGAAACCCTGCATTGCGGCAGGGGTGTAACTGCCACCGGAAAAGTTTGTGATGGATTTTTCATACGACACTGAGATGCCGTGGGAAGTGGCAGCAACAGCGGTCATCCAGGGGGCATGCTTGTCGGTCGTTGCATCATCGGGGCCGTCATTGCCCGCAGACTGGGCAACAAATATTCCGGCATTATGGGCATTCAGCCACGCCCGGTTTAATGGTCCGTCCCAGGGAAAGTCGCCACCGGAAATCGACATGTTCACGGCATCCACTATGCCGCTGTCGATAATGTCTTCAACGGCATCCAGCATGACAGACTCAAGACACCCGGTATAAGTGTCGTCATCTTCACCGGGATAGCATACCTGATAAGAAATAATATTCGCGTGAGGCGCTACGCCGGAAACTTCTTCAAAAATATAACCGGTTTCCACACCGTCACTGGCAGTTTGATCGTAGTCGGGAATCACTTCAGCAACATTATAAAGAATGTTCCCTGCAGCGGTTGCTGCTACATGAGAGCCGTGACCATTGTAATCCTCACCGTTTTCGGGGAGGCCTGACGGAAAAATATCAGTGTCGGAATAGGCATTAACTATCGCCGGATAACTGTATACGCCGATGAGCTTGTCGTTACACAAAGCAGGATAGCTTACTGCACAGTCTCCGAGGTAATTTCCGCTACCCAGCGGATTGGTGTGAGCATAACCATCGTCACCGGTGGCCGCAAATGACGGGTGATCTGTGTTGATGCCGGTATCCAGAACCGCAACCACCATGCCTTCACCCAGCACATCAGAGCCGGACGAGGTTTCTGTACCGTCCCACATCTGCGGGGCGCCGATAGTGGCCGGTCCCACATAGGCATTCAGTTTATGTAACGTGTCACGACGTACTTTTTTAACCCCTTCTGTTTGTGACAAGGTTTTCGCCTGCGCCGGGGTGAGCTTTGCAGCAAAACCATTAAAGGCCAGTTGATACTGTGCAAGGGCTTTTGGTGTGTCTGTGCCATCAGCGATGGCTGACAATACAGTTGACTGGCGGTTCTTCAGGTGACGGCGGTACTGAACGACTGCATCAGAGCGGGTATTTAACTTATTGCGTCTTTTTTCTGAGGACGTCGCGTTAAAACCTTGCACACCTCCTTCATAGGTGGCCACAGGACTCTCATCCAGTTCAACAATGTAAACGGATTTACCGGATTTATGTTTTGCCGTATCCGCCATCAGCGGTAATGAAATAATGCTGCTACCCAGCGCAAATGAAACCGCTAAGGCGATTCGACAATTCATACACTTCTCCCGTTGCCGCGCGCGTTTTTACTTTTTCAGCTAAAAGCTTATACCAGATTTTATAAATCACAGGCCAGTTTTACACTCAGGCTGCCTGAACATCAGTACTTAAAAGTATACCTTCTTATATATGAAAGGCTTATGAACCATTGTCTTTCATTAAACTTTTTATACGGGATGGCTAATGTAAAGTTAAGTGTGACCTTATTTTAAATCAATGTTAAAACCGTAGGATGAAATGACCAGGTAAAACCTGTTGAAGCGGATAACTATTTTCCCTTATTGATGTGACCACCTGTATTTAGCAACACGTATTTTGAGAATTCACACTAGCATTATCACTATCGATATTGCCGTTGTGGCACCACTCAATGAGGGCTTAGTTGTGCAGGACAGAAATCATCTCGCCAGC
This sequence comes from Alteromonas sp. NFXS44, assembly GCF_040148705.1. Classification (NCBI taxonomy): domain Bacteria; kingdom Pseudomonadati; phylum Pseudomonadota; class Gammaproteobacteria; order Alteromonadales; family Alteromonadaceae; genus Alteromonas; species Alteromonas sp. NFXS44. The sequence continues at coordinate 13,625 of NZ_JAGDEA010000006.1, forward strand.
GTGAAAACCACCCGTCAGGTAAAAATAATAGAAAATGGCCTGATAGATATCCCCATGCTGCAAATTCTGCAGCCGGACGGTATGGTACACCCGGACGCTGAAGAACCGGATATCACCCGTGATACCGCAGAAAAAATGCTGGAAGTGATGCAGTTTATCCGCATTCTTGATGAACGGATGGTGGCGGCGCAGCGTCAGGGCAGAATTAGTTTTTATCTGGCTTCCACCGGTGAAGAAGCGGCTGCTGTTGCCAGCGCAGCAGCATTAACTAACGATGATATGATCATGTCTCAATACCGCGAACAGGGCGCACTGGCATGGCGGGGATATAAAACTGAGCAGTTTATGAATCAAATGTTCAGTAATGAGAAGGATCCGAATAAAGGGCGTCAGATGCCCATCCATTATGGTGATAAAGCGCTTAATTTCATGACCATATCTTCTCCCTTAGGTACACAGATCCCCCAGGCATCAGGCTATGCCTATGGCCAGAAAATGGCCGGCAAAAAGGCGCTGACGATTTGCTATTTTGGAGAAGGGGCGGCGTCAGAAGGTGATTTTCATGCCGGTCTGAATATGGCCGCGGTGTTGCATTGTCCGGTTATCTTCTTTTGCCGTAATAATGGCTATGCCATTTCAACCCCCGCTGAAGAGCAGTTCGCCGGTGACGGTATTGCCAGCCGGGGTATCGGCTACGGGGTGAAAACAATCCGGGTGGACGGTAATGATCCGCTGGCTGTCTATGCCGCCACCAGACAGGCAAAGGAAATTGCGCTTAAAGAAGCGTGTCCTGTGCTGATTGAAGCGATGACTTATCGTCTGGCTGCTCATTCCACCTCCGATGATCCCAGTGGCTACCGGTCTAAAGATGAAGAAGAGAAGTGGCGCCAGAAGGATCCGGTATTGCGTTTAAGTGAGTGGCTCAAATCAAAAGAGTGGTTTGACGCGGAAGCTGTAGAAAAGCGTAAAACAGCGACCCGCGAGTCGGTGTTAGCGGCCCTTAAAGAAGCCGAAAAAGTACCGGTTAACCCCATCGACGATATTGTGACAGATGTATACGACCACGTTCCCCGGCATCTCAACGACCAGCTTCAGGCACTTAAGCAACACATCGCCCGTTATCCGCAGGCGTATCCGAAAACAGCAGGGAGAATAAAATAATGGCAAAAATGAATCTGCTGCAGGCAATTAACAATGCGCTTATCACTGTCATGACAGAAGACGAGCGCGTGATGGTATTCGGCGAAGATGTGGGGCATTTTGGCGGTGTATTCCGTGCCACCAGTCATTTACAGGAGAAATTTGGTAAAGGCCGCTGTTTTAATACGCCGCTTACGGAGCAGGGTATAATCGGCTTTGCCAACGGTCTCGCTGCGCAGGGTTCAGTGCCGGTAGCTGAAATCCAGTTCGGTGATTACATTTTTCCGGCCTTTGACCAGATCGTTAACGAGACGGCGAAATTCCGCTACCGCTCCGGGGGACAATTCAGTTGCGGCACACTCACCATCCGCACGCCATACGGCGGCGGCATCGCTGGCGGACACTATCACAGCCAGTCACCGGAAGCCTTCTTTGCTCATTGTCCGGGCTTACGGATTGTGGTGCCGCGTAACCCATATCAGGCAAAAGGTTTGCTGCTGGCCTCTATCCGTGACGACAACCCGGTGTTATTCATGGAGCCGAAACGCCTGTACCGGGCATCAGTTAGCGATGTGCCTGAAGAGGACTATGAATTGCCGCTGGGGAAAGCGGATGTCGTGCAGGAAGGAAAAGATATAACCCTGGTTGGCTGGGGTGCTCAGATTGAAATTCTGCAAAAGGCCGCTAAAAAAGCGCTGGATGACGGCATTAACTGCGAAATTATTGATTTGCGCAGTATTGCCCCCTGGGATGCGCAAACCGTCGCTGAGTCCGTGATGAAAACAGGCCGCTTACTTATCAATCATGAAGCGCCGCTGACCGGAGGCTTTGCCAGTGAGATTGCTGCAACTATTCAGGAGCAGTGTTTCCTGTACCTGGAAGCGCCGGTTGCCAGAGTCTGCGGTCTGGATACGCCGTATCCGCTTTCTCATGAAAAAGAGTACATGCCGGACGAACTTAAAACTTACGAAGCCATTCTCCGTACCATGCATTACTAAGGGCAAACGACAATGACGACAGAATTTATATTGCCTGATATCGGCGAAGGTATCGTGGAATGTGAGCTCCTTGAGTGGCTGGTAGCCGAAGGGGATGTGATAGAAGAAGATCAGCCCGTTGCTGAGGTGATGACAGACAAAGCCACTGTACAAATTCCTGCCATGCATGCAGGTACGGTAATGAAACTTCACTATCAACCGGGTGACATCGCTAAAGTGCATGCGCCCCTGTTCGCCATGGCTACGTCAGAACAGGTTACAAAGCAGGAACCTGAAAGCGCTGTTACACAAAATCATCCGGCCAGTACAAGTAACACTGGTATTGCCAGCGCCGGCGCAGGTGAAGACTTTTTGCTGCCGGATATCGGTGAAGGCATTGTTGAATGTGAGATTGTGAAATGGCAGGTCGCTGAGGGGCAGTCTGTTGAAGAAGACCAGGTGGTCGTGGAAGTCATGACTGATAAAGCCGTGGTGGAAATTCCCGCCAAACACGCCGGCCTGATCACAAAGCTTTATTATGGTGAAGGTGACATTGCAAAAGTGCATGCACCTTTATTTGCCCTGGATCATAACGACAGTGCCGGTACTTCTTCGCAAAGCAGGCCCGCTCATACACAGGCTGAGGCCACGGTATCTCAAGCAGCAACTCCTGAACCGGCAACCTCTGAGAGCGCCGCGCGTGAAGGCAGTTTTGAGCCGCCGGTGGCTATTCCCGGAAAAGTACTGGCCAGTCCGGCCGTTCGTCGTATCGCAAGAGAGAATAATATCGATCTCAAATCGGTGCAGGCTTCGGGTAAAAAAGGCAGAGTGCTGAAACAGGATGTATATCGTGCAGCAGAGTTGTTAAATGCAAACAATGAACTTAACGATGCCTCAAAGCAGACAAAAACGGCATCAGAAGATACCAGACGACCTGTAGAGTCCGGTGGCAAACGTACAGAGAAGGTACGGGGATTACAGGCGGCGATGGCAAAACAAATGCAATTGTCAGTGCAAACTATTCCGCATTTCACGGTAAGTGATGAACTGATGATGGATAAGCTCATTGCACTGCGCGCTGAGCTTAAACCTGCCTTCGAAGCGAAAGGCGTTAAACTCAGTTTTATGCCGTTTTTCATTAAAGCACTGTCTCTTGCATTAAAAGAATTTCCGGTGATCAACAGCCAGATGTCTGATGACGGTGAATATTTGCATTACTTTGACGATCATAACGTCGGCTTTGCCGTAGACAGTAAAATTGGCCTGCTGGTGCCGAATATTAAACGGGTTCAGGATTTAAGCCTGTTTGATATTGCTTCACAGATGCAGACTATTATTGAGCAGGCCAGAGAAGGTAAAGTGCCGGCAAGTGCATTGAAGGGCGGTACCGTGTCGGTTTCCAATATTGGTGCACTGGGTGGTATTACTGCCACGCCGGTAATCAATAAACCGGAAGCGGCTATCGTAGCGTTGGGTAAAACGCAAAAACTGCCCAGGTTCGATGATAACGGGAATGTGACGGCGCAGCATATCATGCATGTTAACTGGTCCGGCGATCACCGCATTATAGATGGTGCTACCATGGTGAAGTTTAATAACCTGTGGTGCCATTATTTGCAGAACCCGTCAGCCATGCTGATGCATCTGGCCTGATAAAAGGATGTGGAGTAAAGAGCCGGCTTATGGCTCTTTCTCTGCAAAATAACGTGTTACAATAACGTTCTTAATTCATGCGGAACGGATTGTTTGTGTTAAGTTATAAACATGCCTTTCATGCCGGTAACCATGCGGATGTGATCAAACATTTGTGCTGGACCGGTGTCATTCAATACCTGAAGAAAAAAGAGAAGCCTTTCACGCTTTTCGATACCCATGCCGGGGCCGGTTGCTACCCTTTGAACAGTGAGCAAACTCAGAAGAACCGTGAGTTTGAGTCTGGTTTCGACCCGTTGTCCGGGGTCAGTGCAACGTCGCCGTTGCTTGCATCTTATTTAAGTGCCATGAACGTTTACTGGCAACAACAACAGTATCCGGGGTCGCCGCTCATTGCTGCCAGAGGCTTACGTTTGCAGGATACCGCGCACCTTATGGAACTGCATCCGGCAGAGGCGGGGATTTTGTCTGAAGTGATCAGAGGCGTGGGTGCCGGTAATGCCCATGTGCATCACCGTGACGGGCTGGAAGGACTGATAGCGATGACGCCGCCGAACCCTAACCGTGGTGCCGTGCTTATTGATCCGCCTTATGAACGCTTTGAAGAATATGCGGATGTTACACGCACGGTAACCAAACTTTTCCGTCGCTGGCAGAATGCGCAGGTTGTTCTGTGGTATCCGTTGTTGTCTGCCCGGGCGGGTAAAAAGTCCGGAGCCAGCGAGAACATGGTCGATGACTTAAAAGACATTGCAAAAACCGCTTTTGTGGCAGAACTGCATGTAGCGTCGCCGGATGACGATACCGGTATGTACGGTTCCGGCGTACTGGTGATGAATCCTCCCTGGCAACTGGATGAACAACTCCGCGAAGCGCTGGATGAAGTGTGTTCTCACCTCGGCACTGACAGTCATGCCAGTGTGACCTGGCTTAAACAGGAAGCTGACGATTGACACAACCCCGCGGGCTTAAACATTTTTATATTCCGGAAGATCAGTCTGTCTATCTTCTGGCACATAAAGATGCCGTCAAGCTCAGGAACTGGGTTGAGTTATGTAATCAGCAGCTACGGCAACTGGGTTACACGCAAACGGGCCTGATCGGTAAAGGTGCATTCGGCTTTGTATTCGCCGGTGTGTCACCCGGCGGTGAACACCGTGTTTTCAAATTCTCCCGGATCAACCTGCCACAGCATGTTCAGGACCGGCTGGAGGAAGAAGCCTTCATGCTGGCGCAGATCAAGCATCCTCTGGTTCCCGCATTGTGTGAATTCCAGCAAATAGGTAAACAGGCCATTCTGGTCATGCAGCGTGCTGCCGGTGCCGATATGGAGCAGGTGAGTTTACGAAAAGGTATGTTACCGCCACGGCTGATAGTGCGTCTGGCGGTACAGATGGGGGAAGTGCTGCTGGCGCTTCGCCGTCATCAGGTAAATCACGCTCCCCGTCCCGTGGTGCACGGCGACATTAAACCATCGAATCTGGTGTGGGATGACGACACTGAAACCGCCCGTTTAATTGACTGGGGTTCATCAGTGTTTGCCCAGCTGGATGAAAATGGTCAGCATACCGGCAACAATGTGATGGATTTGATGTCAGGTGATATGCAGCAAACGAATGCACGTCTGGGTGATGTGTACTTTATCGGTGATGAACAGCTGAACGGGGCATTATCATCTCCGCGTTTTGACGAACAGGGCCTTGCCAGCACGTTGTATGCGCTGGCTTCAGGTCAGTCAAGCCGTTATGGCCGCAAGGTGATTACGCCGCTGTCGCTGGGTTTACCCAAAATGCTGGCAAACATTTTAGATTACATGCTGAGTGATGATTTAGCTAAACAACGTCAGGGCGGTGATTACTTCTTTAATCACCTGCATGTACTTCGCAGCATGGTATTTACAGAAGATAAGCCGGCGGAATACAAAGCCATGATCCCGTGCTGGTGCGCCCCGCAGGAGAAAGATATTGAAACGGTGGTGTACAGCTCCCGTAAATCATTTCTCCGTGAAGCGGCGCTGGTGAATGATAATGAACTGAAATACATCAACGATGCTCAGTTTGACCGCTATTACAAAAACTATCTTCAGGGGATGGGGGAAACTGAAAAAGGTTTCATCTCTGCTGTCAGCCGGCTGGGCCATTTTCCGGTAGTGGGTGGTATAGCTATCCGCTGGATGCCCGACGGCATTTATGTGGATTCAAGCCTGAATCTGTACGATGAAAGTCTGAAAGTCTCCTTTGAACAGTCAGTGAACAACGTGATCACGCTGGCAAGAGCTATCCACCGTAAAGGGATATTCAAGTGTTGTTTGTTTAATGCTAAAGACACCCTGCACATTGAAAGGCAGGATGAGTCAGAGCCTTTTATTCCCGGCAGTGAATGCGTGATCCCTTTTGAGTTGTCCAGAGCGCCTGTTGTGCAGGATAACAGCCGGACGCACTCTTATTTTGAAGACGGTGATGACCCGGATGAACTATTACGTCTGCCAGCCAGTATTATGTCGGTACTGGAAGAACTGAATACAATTCACCATACCGGATGCGTGATATTTGAAGCATTGCCGGCGCATCTGAAAATCCACAGTTATTATACGCTGCTTGATCACAGCCAGCAGGAACGCTTTACAGCGTTGCTGGCGACGCTGGTTCAGGCAGTACCTGATATCCGGGGGATAGGCATTTCCGGCTTTATGAAATTGCCGTATAAAGATACCCGTTTTTTTGAGCATTGTGCTCAGTTGCCTGAAAAGTATTACCCCCGTAACCCGAAACAAGCGAACATGGAGACAATAAACGCACATGGCTGAAGTTAAACTCGCTTCACTGATGGAGCTGGAGACTATCGAACAGGGGATCTACCGCGCACAAAGCTGGGATCTCGGATTTCGTGCACTGTTTGGTGGTCAGGTGTTAGGTCAGGCTCTGTCGGCGGCCTACAAGACCGTAGGCGGCGGATTTACAGCCCATTCATTTCACAGCTATTTTCTGTTACCCGGCGATGCCAAAAAGCCGGTCATGTATGATGTGGAAATTGTCCGCGACGGTCGCAGTTTCTGTACCCGTCGGGTGAAAGCCATTCAGGAAGGACGTAATATTTTTTATATGACGGCGTCTTTCCAGTTACCCGAAGACGGGATGGAGCATCAGTTTGCCGTCATGCCCGACGTACCACCGCCGCAGGACATCACGCCCGATATCGCTTTCTATGAAGCCAATTACGAAAAGCTTGCCCGTCCGATGCAGGAAGCACTGAGCTATCATAAGCCGGTTGATATCCGTACGGTTGACGCAGTGAATTCATTTTCTGCAAAGAAACGTGATCCGCTACGTTATATCTGGTTGCGTGCGCAGGAAGAAATGGGCACTGATGCACAAATTAATCAGGCGTCGCTGGCCTATGCGTCTGACTATCATTTTTTAAGTACAGCATTGCAACCCCACGGGGTCTCTATGGCCGACCGTGCATTGCGTATTGCCACTATTGACCATGCTATGTGGTTCCACAAACCGGTGAATTTTAATGAATGGCTGTTATACGTGGCAGAAAGCCCGTTCAGCGGTAATGCCCGTGGCATTGTGAAAGGCCAGATATTCAACAGGCAGGGTGAGCTGGTGGCTTCCACCATGCAGGAAGGATTGATGCGTAAAATTGACCGGCAGGGTGAATAACTGTGCCGGCTATTCTATGGCGGTAACTGGCCGGTGAATAATTTTTTCGCAGAATAAAAAATGCCCGGAATTTTCATCCGGGCCTAGGGGAATGGCTCATTGCTGAGCCGTGCGCTAACTTTTACAAGGGAGAAGTTTGTGAACTTATTCACAACGGATCGTAACTATAGATCAAAACCGCTCACTTTATAAACAAATTTTTGAAAAAATTTATCGATATATTATCAGAGACTTATTCTCAGTTCCATCCCTGTTTAAAAAACAACAGCTTATTTCTGCTCTGACCAGCCACCAAACTGAACAAAAATTACCCACAGGTTGGTCGCATTTTATTCAACAGAACGAATCTAAATCCCGGTGAATGATTAACCGCCATAGCCATTCATCTTATTTATACCGGGAATGTGCAATTGTCCGTAAGCGTTGATAGTGCCACAATAGTTTTACATTTAAATTGCAGTCTGAGGCACGATTATGACAACACCATCAACTTTTATTCCGCCAGAGCGTACCTTAATGGGGCCTGGTCCTTCTGATGTTTCTCCCCGTGTACTTAATGCGATGTGCCGGTCTACCCTGGGGCACCTTGATCCGCTGTTTGTTCAGCTTATGGATGAAACAAAGGCGTTACTTCAATATGCATTTAAAACGACCAATGCGCTGACCATGCCGGTTTCTGCACCGGGGTCGGCGGGTATGGAAGCCTGCTTTGTTAACCTGGTAGAACCTGGCGATAAAGTCATCGTCTGCATTAATGGCGTATTTGGTAACCGCATGGTGGAGAACGTAGTCCGCTGTGGTGGTGAGGCCATTAAGGTTGAAGATGAATGGGGACATCAGTCTGATCTCAACAAAGTAGAATCAGCACTGAAAGCCCATCCTGATGCCAAAATTCTGGCTTTCGTGCATGCAGAAACCTCTACCGGCGTGCGTAACGACGCTCAGGCCCTGTGTAAACTGGCACAGCAATACGATTGCCTGACCATTGTGGATGCCGTTACCTCGCTGGGCGGTATTGAAGTTGATGTGGACGGCTGGGGCATAGATGCCATTTATTCCGGTTCGCAAAAATGTTTAAGTTGCGTGCCGGGTTTATCTCCTGTGTCTTTCAGCGATCGTGCAGTTGACGTTATCAAAGGACGTAGCACGCCGGTTCAGAGCTGGTTCCTCGATATGAATCTTATCGTCGGATACTGGGGACAGGGCGGCAAACGGGCTTATCATCATACCGCGCCGGTTAACAGTATTTATGCCCTGCACGAATCACTGGTAATGCTGAAAGAAGAAGGTCTGGAGCAGGCATGGCAACGCCATGAGCAGGGTCATGCAAAGCTGGTGGCTGGTCTTGATAAACTGGGTCTGTCTATGGCTGTGGATGAGGCATACCGGTTGCCTCAGCTGAATGCTGTTGTTATTCCTGACGGTGTGGACGATGCACAGGTGCGCAGTCAGTTGCTGAATGATTTTAATCTGGAAATCGGTGCCGGTCTTGGTGCGCTGGCCGGAAAAGTCTGGCGTATCGGTCTGATGGGATATGCGTGTAAAGATCGCAATATCGACCATTGTCTGGCCAGCCTTGAAAAGGCGATCCGCTAGTAAGAATCACTGAGCCGGATATCCGGCTCAGGATTTTAATGCCAGTACCAGCCAGCCCGTTATCAGCGCAATGGCAAAACTCATCAGCGTGCCCAGCATCATGTATTCTGTCAGTCTCATATCCCGTTCCCGGGACAGATCACCTACGCGGAACACGGTTTTAGTTGCCACCAGAAAACCCAGCCCTGTGTATTCATCGACAAGAATAAAAGACAGCGCCAGCAATCTTTCAACATAACCAATCCAGCGCCCGGCATTGCCCAGGCTTTTTCCTTCTTCTTCACCCTGCGTTTTCTTCAGTTGTTCAGCATGTTGTGACAACAGTTGCCCGATAAGAATACTGGCCGGTTTAAAAATAATGATGTATCCGGTGAGGTAGAGCAGGTTTTCACGGGTCAGCCAGATGGCTTTACTGGTCAGCAGCGAAGCAATATCGATTTTGGTGAATGACAGGGCGACCAGCGCGATAACCAGAAAGTGAGCAAGCTGGTCCAGTGCAAAGGCAAGGTGACTTTTGTGTCCTGCTTTCGCCCAGTCGATGAGAAAATGACTGACAGTAATGACGCCGGCTGCTGCCAGTCCCCGCCATAATCCTGCGTCAGCCAGCCACAGCGCCACCAGTGCAAGGGCCGCATGTACACCGGCATGAAGAAACAGTGACGGTGATTGCAACCCTTTATCGTGACGGCACTGGATCCATTTAGCCGGTTGCAGGTAAAAATCGCCGATAAAATGGGCGCTCAGCAAAAGCAGAAAGAGTGTCATCCGGCATCGTCCTTTAAGTTGGTGACATAATGAATAAATGGCTCCAGTAAATCCCCGCCGGCCGCTTTCAGGCGTTCGCTGATATTTTGCCGTGAGGTTTGCTGTTGTTCTGCCAGAACCTGGTGTAACGGAAACCCCAGATGAATGTAATGGTACAGCAAATCAGCCTGTTTTTTACTGAGCCGGTTCAGTATGTAGCTTAACTGTGTGCAGATGATACCGGTAGCTATTTGCTGTTCTGCCAGCGGAGTGCGTACAACGATTTCTCCGCTACGGGCTTCGTCCAGAGCACGGCCTGATTCAACAAATACCTTGCCGGAAGATGTACCGGGCGTGGCTTTTATCACGGCATCACTGCCTGTTGCCAGCGCCTGGGTGCAATTGACCTGCAACCCGTCTATCTGACTGTTGAGATAGAGCTTGAGTTCAAGCATGGCGGTTACAGCGTCCTCCGGTTTTTCGAAAACAAACTGAAAGCCGTCGCCGCGGAATATTTCGTATAAACAGCCTGTCCGTGCTTTTATTGCCTCACACTGGCGGGTGAGCGCCGACATGGTGTGCTGGTAATCAGAGGACGTTAAGGCGGTGGATTTGACCAGATCGCCGGTAAGGACCGCAGCCATAATGTTGTTATCCCTTGTTATTTCGTTACCAAGCAAGATTATATCCTTGCTTTTCAATATGCAAGTCCTGAGTCTTGCTTTTCCTTTTGCAAGGACAGGATGTTGCATTAGAAATGACACTGAATACCGGAGGCTATCACCGGCTTTATCGTACAGAGTTCTCCGTTTGTCATAAATAACATGCGGGCAGAAATAAATCCGGTAGACTACGACGAATAACAATAACAGACAAAATAACGGATTATGCTGCATCGTATTTGGTTATCATTCATTGTTCTCGCCTTTCTGGCCACCGTCTGGCAGGCCTTCTTTGGCGCCTCACCGGGTGGCTTTCAGGATGTGATGCAATCTGTCACCAGCATGGCGCAACTCAGCGTGGATATCGCTATCGGTCTGATAGGGGTACTGGCATTCTGGCTGGGTATATTCGAAGTTGCCGAAAAATCAGGCATGATAGAAAAGTTTTCAAGGGTACTGGCACCATTTCTGTGCCGGATCATGCCCGATATTCCCCGCAATCATCCTGCACTTGGCAGCATTACCATGAATATGTCGGCGAACGTACTCGGGCTGGATAACGCTGCTACGCCTTTCGGCATAAAAGCGATGCAGGATATGCAAACTCTGGCAACAGATAAAGAAACCCTCACCAACAGTCAGATCCTGTTTCTGGTACTGAACACGTCTTCAGTGACATTGTTTCCCATTGCGGTTTTTCTCTACCGGGCAGAGCAGGGCGCGGCACAGCCTACTGACGTATTTATTCCTATCTTACTGGCAACCAGCGCTTCTACCATGGCGGGGCTTATCATTACCTGTCTGGTGCAGAGGGTGAACCTGTTTAACCGTGTGGTGGTTTTGTATCTGGCCGGTATTTTTGGTCTGCTGAGTGCAGTGATTGTGTATTTTTCCCATCTGGCAGCAAAAGAGCTGGCAGAGCAGTCTGCCATTGTGGCGAACTTTTTGTTGTTCTCGTTTATTGTTGCGGTACTCGTCACCGGCTGGCGGCGAAAACTCGACACCTATGAATTATTTATAGACGGCGCTAAGAAAGGCTTTAATGTGGCGGTTTCGCTGATCCCGTTTTTATTAGCCATGCTGGTTGCTATTGGCATGCTGAGAGCCAGTGGCATTATGGATATGGTGGTTAACGGCATCGGCTACCTGGTTACCGCTTTAGGCGGCGACCCCCGGTTTGTGGATGGCTTACCTACTGCCATTATGAAACCTCTCAGTGGCAGCGGCGCCAGAGCGCTCATGATAGAAACGATGCAGCATCACGGCGCAGATTCTTTCGCCGGCAGACTGGCCTCGGTCCTTCAGGGATCGACAGAAACCACGTTCTACGTTATTGCCGTTTATCTCGGGGCCGTGGGGATCAAGCACTCCCGTTATGCCGTAGCATGTTGTCTGGCGGCAGACTTTGCAGGAATTTTTGCTGCAATTTTAGTCAGTTACTGGTTTTTTGGTTAAGTCTTTGTTCACCTGCCGTTCAGTTGACGTAAGCATAATCAGGTCTGACATTTAAATAAGGTGACAGAAATGAATTTAAAACAAATCAGTGCCGCAGTAATCTTCGCAGCGATGCCCGTTCTGGCCAGTGCACAGGCCATGGAACCGGTTATTCAGGTGAGCGGCAAAGGCTCTTTCTCCGTTGTACCCGATGCTTATACTCTGACATTTGTGATGGAAGAAAAAGGCGAAACCGTTTCTAAACTGAATACACAGATGCAGTCAGACATGAAGTCTGTGCTTAAATTTCTGCTCGACAACGGTATTGAAGAAAAGCACGTGCAGTCCATGCAGGTGAATTTAAATCCGTATTACGAATCTACCCCTCAGGGCCGTGAACAACGGGGATTTGTACTCAGCAGAGAAATTCAGGTAACGGATACGGATATAAATAACTATGACCGTATCATTGACGGCGCTTTATCCCGCGGTATAGATCGTATGCAAGGGTTTCAGTTTATTGCCAGTGAGCAGAATAATGCTTACGAAAAGGCCTTGATAAATGCAGTTAAAGACGCCAAATTACGCGCCGGACTGTTAGCAGAAGAACTGGGCGTAAAAACAGGTAAGGTAATTGCAGTGTCAGAGAGCGGCAACAGTTACCCCATGCCGGTGATGAGAATGGAAATGTCCGCGAAGGCCGACAGCTTTTCATCAGCCATGCCCGGTGAACAAGTCGTGGAAGCACGGGTGAACGTCAGCTTCGCGATAGATGAATGAGATTGAGGGTAAGTTGAAAAACGAGTTTTACAAAGAGTTACTGACGCAGGCGAAGGGTTTAATGAGCGGTGAGAGCGATCTCATCGCCAACATGGCGAATTTGAGCGCGTTAATGTTTAACCGCATGGAAAAGGTAAACTGGGCCGGATTCTATTTATATAAAGAGGATCAACTTGTGCTCGGGCCTTTTCAGGGCCAGCCCGCCTGCATACGCATTCCGGTGGGCCGCGGTGTATGCGGCACTGCGGCACAAAGCCTGCAGACCCAACTGGTAGAAGATGTCCACGCGTTTGAAGGCCACATTGCCTGTGACGCCGCATCCAATTCTGAGATCGTTATTCCGCTGGTACTTAACGGCAAATTACTGGGCGTACTGGACATCGACAGTCCTGAATACAGCCGGTTTGACGAGGAAGATAAGGCCGGTCTGGAAGCGCTGGCTGAGGCTTTACTGGATTCTCAGCGATGAAAGAATATGTTGATATCCATGTTGTGCTGGCAACGCCGGCCGACATGGAAGACAATTTTGACGAACCCGAAGAGGCAGCAGAGCGGATAAATTTCATTCTGCATTGCATTTACGACAGAGCCGATGAAGATGCGGATACGCACTGGCTTGAGCGTTTATTGCACTATACCTGGGAAACATGGCATCAAACACGCAATTTATTGGACATAGACGACGATGAATTGCTTGATTGGGTTGACCACACGCTGGCAACTTGGGATGATGCTGACAATGAAGATTATTATTAACCACACGTAAAGTATAGATGGAATCACCAGAGAAGTTTTCAAACAGTAAAGAAGTCATCGCCTTTTTGGCAGAAACCTTTCCAAACTGTTTTTCCACCGAGGGCGAAGCACAGCCTCTGAAAATTGGCATTTTTCAGGATCTGGCTCAGCGTTTAGAAAATGAAGAACGGGTTAGCAAAACCTTACTGCGTTCAACATTAAGACATTACACCAACAGCTGGCGTTACCTGCACAGCATCAAAGAAGGCGCTCACCGCGTTGACTTAGATGGTAATCAGGATGCTCAAATTGAAAAAGAGCATGCTGACCACGCAAAGCAGCAATTGGATGAAAGCAAAGCGAAAGCTGCTGAAAAGCGCAAAGCGAAGCAAAAGACCACTGGCGAAAAGCGTCCACCCCAACGCAAACCACGCAGCGAAAATGTTGAAAAACCTCAGCAGCGCGGGAAAAAGGGAACTAAATTTAATTCTGAAAGACCAAATAAAACACCACCGGCCAAACTTACCGATGCCGATTGCCAGCCAGGCACATCCGTCACAGTGAAGTTGGGTAAAGCCCCGATGCATGCGGTTATTACTGAAGTCGCTAAAGACGGTATTCACGTGCAACTTGATTCGGGCATGGTGGTAAAAGTCAACGCAGACGCTTTACGTTTGGCGAATTCCAAGAGGTCGTAATATGAAAGAAATCCTTCGCATTTCCATTGCCAGTGCATTTTTAACCGTTGGCATTGGCGCCGGTGCAACTACTACCACTGAAAAGGTAGAAGATTTACCCGTTCTGCAGCAGGAAACACAACACAGTGTGGCTGCAAAAAGGGTAAGTGCTTTGTTCACCAGAGCGCACTACAAGGAAATTGCGTTGGATGACGCTTTGTCGGAAAAAATCTACGACCGTTTTCTCCGCTCTCTCGATAACAACAAACAGGTTTTGTTGAAGTCAGATGTGGATGGTTTCGAAAAGTACCGTGATTCTTTTGATGAAGCGTTAAGTCGCGGCAACTTGTCTATCGCTTATGATATGTATAATCAAAGTGCAAAACGTCGTGTTGAGCGCTTTGAGTTTGCGTTAAGCCTGTTAGACAAGCCTTTCAATTTTGAAAAAGCTGACGACAAATTCTATTACGACCGTGAAGACGCAGCATGGCCAACCACAGAAGCAGAGCTGGATGAATTGTGGCGTCAGCGGGTTAAATACGATGCGCTTAATCTGATTATGGCGGATAAAACCTGGGAAGAAGCAAAAGACTTACTGACCAAGCGTTATACCCGTGCCGTTAAGCGACTGAAGCAAGCTGAGAGTGAAGACGTTTTCCAGACGGTTATGAACTCTTTTGCCCGCAGCGTTGAAGCGCATACCAGTTACCTGTCTCCCCGAAATGCCGACCGTTTCCAGATGGAAATGAACCTGTCATTTGAAGGTATTGGTGCTGTACTTCAAGCAGAAGATGACTTTACTGTAATTAAAAGCATTGTACCGGGCGGCCCTGCTGATAAATCCAATGCGCTGAAACCGGAAGATAAAATTATTGGTGTGGCGCAGGACGACGAAGAGTTCGTGGATGTTGTAGGCTGGCGTCTGGATGAGGTTGTTGATCTCATTAAAGGACCCAAAGGCAGTACCGTACGTTTACAGATACAAAAAGGCACGTCAGATACCAAAGCCATGTCTGTGGTCAGTCTGACCCGTGACAAAATCAAGCTGGAAGACCGCGCCGCGAAATCTGAGGTTTATGAGCCGGAAACCGGCCCGTATGCCGGTGAGAAGTTAGGCGTTATCACAATTCCCAGTTTCTATAACAACCTGCATGCTGACGTGAAAAAAGAACTGGATTCACTGAAAGCTCAGGACGTCAAAGGCATCATTGTCGATTTGCGTGGTAACGGCGGTGGTTCGCTGACAGAAGCGACGTTACTCACCGGACTGTTCATTGAAAAAGGACCGGTAGTACAAATTCGCTATGGCGAAGGCAAGGTGAGTGTTAACCGTGATACTGACGGTGTAGTAACGTACGATGGTCCGTTAACAGTACTGGTTGACCGTTACAGTGCGTCTGCATCTGAAATCTTTGCTGCAGCCATGCAGGATTACAGCCGTGCTTTGATTGTGGGTGAACAAACCTTTGGTAAAGGCACCGTTCAACAGCACCGCGGACTTGGCCGGATTTACGACCTGTATGACAACCCGCTGGGCAGTGTGCAGTTTACCATTGCGAAATTCTACCGTATCGACGGTGGCAGCACCCAGCACAAAGGTGTCGTACCGGACATTAAATATCCGTCGCCCATTGATCCGGCAGACTGGGGTGAAAGCCAGGAAGAAAATGCATTACCCTGGGACAGCATTGACCGCGCGAACTACACCACTTTTGGCGACAGCCAGAGTGCACTGGATGTGCTGGCAGCCAAGCACAATGCCCGTGTATTGAAAGAGCCTGAGTTTATGTATCTCGCCGAAGATATTGACGAGTACAAAAAGAATAAAGACAAAAAATATGTGTCACTGGTGAAATCAGAACGGGAATCAAAGAAAGAAGAATCCCGCGAGAATGATCTGAAACGGGCCAATGAGCGCCTGGCACGTATGGGCAAGGAGCCGGTTGAATCGCTGGACGATTTACCGGATGAGCTTGAAGAGCTGGATCCTTTCCTGGATGAAGCGGCTAACATCACTTTCGACATGTTAGACACCGGTAAATACGCAATACATCAACAATAAAATACATACTACAGGGGCTGGTGCCGGGCCAGCCCCTTTTTTGTACCTATAATAAAAATCACACGACAACAAACGATTAAAACAATAATAAAGGGAATACATCCATGGCAATGCGAGGTGAATTTTCATCACGGATCGGATTCATACTGGCTGCTGCCGGTTCCGCCGTCGGTCTCGGAAATATCTGGGGCTTTCCCACGCAAGTCGCCACTAACGGCGGCGCAGCATTTGTAATTGTTTATCTTCTTTTAGCGTTCGTACTGGCTTATCCGGTATTGATGGCTGAACTCATTATTGGCCGTTCCAACCGTGCGAACATGGTGGACGCGCTGACGAATATCTCAGGTAATGTTTCCGGTACGCTTACCGGCCTGTGGGGCTGTGTCACTGTATCCATGATTCTGGCGTTCTACGGCATAGTCGGTGGCTGGATGCTGGCTTATTTCGCTGACGGCATTGTGCAAACTGCTGGTCTTGAAGAGACTTCAGTCTGGCTGATGGGTTTCTCTGACAGCCGCAATATGATTTTTTGCGGCCTGTTTATGTTACTGACCGCTTCTATCGTATTGGGCGGGGTAAAGTCAGGCATTGAAAAATGGTCAGTGCGTTTAATGCCGACATTGGTTGTGATCATCCTGGCATTGATTGTCTATGTAAGCTTTCAACCCGGGGCCGTTGAAGGCTGGGCAGCCTATCTCTTACCTGATTTCTCACGCATTCTCGATCCGGACTTATTAATCAGCGCCATGGGGCAGGCCTTTTTCTCTATGTCTTTAGGGGTCGGTACTATGCTGGTTTACGGTTCTTATCTGTCTAAGCAGGAAAATCTGCCCTCAATAGGTGCATGGGTTGCACTGGTTGATATCGGTGTAGCAATTATTGCCGGTATGCTCATCATTCCCGCTATGTATGTGGCGCTGAATAATGGCGTAGAAATTTTTACTGAAACCGGCGCGTTAATGGACGGGGACCAGTTGATATTCAATGTATTGCCGGCCCTGTTTGAGTCTATCGGCCCTGTCGGTGTACTGGTGTCCGTGGCGTTCTTTGCCCTGATGGTTATTGCTTCTGTAACGTCTTCAATTTCTATGCTGGAAGTGCCTGTTGCTTATCTGGTTGAGAACCGCAAACAGCCCCGAAGCCGTGCTGTATGGATCATGGCTGCACTGATTTTTGCTGCCAGTTGTATCATCATTCTTAATTTTGAAAGTCTGTTTGGCCTGGTCATTGCTGCGACTACCCAGTACAGTCAGCCTCTACTCGGATTTGCATTGTGTCTGTTTGCCGGATGGGTCTGGCGCAGAGATGCTATTCTGGCGGAACTGAAAGAAGGTTTTGCTGATGCAGAACACAGTCTGTTCTGGAAAATCTGGCCCTGGTATGTGAAATTTGTTTGTCCGGTAGTCATCCTGCTGATGTTCGTCCGTTCTGTCTTATAAGAGTAATAACTACAATGAATAAAACGATTAAAGACCCGTCACTGACGGATGCGCTTATTCCTATTGTTGCACTGGTCATCATGATGGGCAGTGCGGTTTATCTGTTCTCCGACAATTCATCTTTTGGTCCTAACCAGATTGCTCTGTTGCTGGGTACCGGCCTCGCTGCTATCATCGGCATGAAAAATGGCCATAGCTGGAAGGAAATCGAAGCAGGCATCGTTAAAGGGATCTCCATGTCACTGGGCGCCTGCCTGATTTTGCTGGCAGTAGGCTCACTGATCGGCACCTGGATGCTGGCCGGTACCGTTCCCACACTCATTTATTACGGGCTTGAGCTACTTAACCCGTCTTTCTTTTATGCTGCAAGCTGTCTGATTTGTGCTGTAGTGGCAATGAGTATCGGCAGTTCGTGGACCACAGCGGCCACTGTCGGTGTTGCCCTGATGGGGGTGGCATCCGGAATGGATATGTCGGCAGCAATTACAGCAGGCGCTGTTGTTTCCGGTGCGTATTTCGGCGATAAAATTTCACCTCTTTCAGAAACAACGAATCTGGCACCGGCAGTGGCGGGAACGGATTTATTTGAACATATCCGCTACATGCTCTGGACAACGATCCCCAGCTTTATTATTGCTTTAATCCTGTTTGTTATTCTTGGCTTCAGTGAGTCCGATGCAGCTTCTCTTGAGCGCATCGAGCAAATGCAGACATTATTGGGTGAATCATTTTCTCTGGGCTGGTATCTGCTCATTCCGCTGGTCGTGTTACTGACACTGGCGGTGAAGAAAATGCCGGCATTTCCGGCGGTATCCATCGGTGCGCTGCTTGGTGGTATCTGGGCCGTTGTGTTTCAGGGCGATGTAGTCGCCAGCATGGCGGATGCGCAGGATTCTCCGGCCATCGGTACGCTGAAAGTGGTGTGGACTGCATTGTTCGACGGCGTCAGTTTTTCCACGCCGGATGAAAACTTAAATGCGCTGCTCAGCCGTGGTGGTATGTCATCAATGCTGAATACTATCTGGCTGATTATCTGCGCGATGTCATTTGGTGCCGTACTTGAGCGGGTCGGCCTGCTTAAGCGGGCAGTCAGTGCAATTCTTCATGGCGCGAAGTCTGCCGGTGACATGATCAGCCGGACGATTCTTACCTGCCTGGGTACAAATCTGGTAACGGCTGATCAGTATATGTCGATTGTTATGCCCGGCCGTATGTATAAACAGGAATTTGAAAAGCGCGGACTGAACCAGCTTAACCTGTCCCGCAGCCTTGAAGACGGCGGCACACTGACATCACCGTTAATTCCCTGGAACACCTGTGGTGCTTACATGCAGGGCGTATTAATGGTGCATCCGTTTGAATACATCTTCTATACTTTCTTTAACGTAATTAATCCTGTCCTCGCGATTATTTATGCGTATCTGGGCATCAAAATTCTTCGCCTGGACCCTCCCTTCGAGCGCAAAGAGGACGACGGGGAGCGCGCATAACTTTCTTTTTTAAGGAGTACTTATGAGCGTCAATGCAAAACGCCGGCTGGACTACCAGCCGCCGCTTTTTACCATTTCACGGGTAATCATGGATGTAAAACTGCATCCGGTCGCCACACTTATTACAACGAAATCCACAGTAGAAAGAGCAGGGAATCACAATGAACCTCTGTTCCTTGATGGCGAAAAACTCACTTTACATTCTGTAAGCGTTAACGGGCAGCCTTATACCGCCTATGATTTACAGGATGCCGGATTACTACTGAAAGACGTACCTGACAGCTTTGAACTGGTCATCGACACAGAAACAGACCCGCAAAACAATCAGGCACTGGAAGGCCTGTATCTTTCTGATGGCGTATTTTGTACACAGTGCGAGGCAGAAGGCTTCCGCCGCATTACTTATTTCACTGACCGCCCCGATGTACTGGCGAAATATACCGTCACTGTCAGCGGCGATAAAAAGCAATATCCCACGTTACTGGCAAATGGTAATCCTGTGGATTCAGGGGAAGAAGCCGACGGGACTCACTGGGTTACCTGGGAAGATCCTCATCCTAAACCCAGCTATCTGTTTGCGTTAGTGGCCGGTGATTTTGATTTGCTGGAAGACACTTACCGCACCACCAGCGGCCGCGACGTTAAGCTTGAGTTGTATGTGGATAAAGGTAAGCGTGAACGGGGTCATTTTGCTCTGGAATCTCTGAAGCGGGCGATGAAGTGGGACGAAGACACGTTTGGTCTGGAATACGATCTCGATATCTACATGATTGTCGCCGTGGATTTCTTCAATATGGGCGCAATGGAAAACAAAGGCCTGAATATCTTCAACAGCAAATTTGTACTGGCGGATCAGGACAGTGCCACTGATGACGACTTTTTCAACGTAGAATCAGTCATCGCCCACGAGTATTTCCACAACTGGACCGGTAACCGCGTTACCTGCCGCGACTGGTTCCAGCTGAGCCTGAAAGAAGGTCTCACTGTATTCCGTGATCAGCAATTCAGCGCCGACATGACTTCAGCGCTGAGCAACCGGATTAAGCATGTACGTGTGATGCGGGAACATCAGTTTGCTGAAGATGCCAGTGCGATGAGCCATCCTATCCGTCCTGATGAAGTGATTGAAATGAATAACTTCTACACAGTGACGGTATACGATAAAGGCGCTGAAGTGATCCGCATGTTCCATACGCTTCTCGGCCCTGAGGGCTTCCGCAGAGGCATGGATGAGTATTTCCGGCGTCACGATGGTCAGGCAGTTACCTGCGACGATTTTGTTGCAGCTATGCAGACCGCAACAGAAAAAGATCTCAGTCATTTCGCCCGCTGGTACAGTCAGTCCGGTACACCGGTCCTGGCCGTTGAACGGGTTTATGACAAACAGAAGCGTACTTTGCACATTACGCTGTCACAGCACACACCGCCGACGGCAGATCAGGCAGAAAAACAGCCCCTGTATATTCCGGTGGCGTTTGAATGTATTGACGACAATGGTCATCACTACAGCGATGATGAAAGCCTGGTACAGAATGGCCTGGTGATCGTGGACAAGCCGTCAGTGTCTCTGACTTTTTCGGATGTTCCTGAGTCCTGTTTACCCGTTGTGCTGGGGAATTTCTCTGCGCCAGTGCGGGTAGATAACCCTTTATCTGCCAGAGAATTACTGCAGATTTTCCGTTTTGCTGATGATCTGTTTAATCGCTGGGATGCCATGCAGTCGCTTTACGACTGGTGTATCGGTGTAATAGAGCAGGGCGCAGCCATCCCCGATACGGTTTGGGATTATCTGCGTGAAGTGTTACATGATGAAAAGGCTAATCATGAGCTGCTTGGCGAGTGTTTATCGGTGCCCAGTTTTGAAACCTTGTGTCAGAGCCGCAGCCAGATAAACGTTAAGGCACTGTTTGCAGCCAGAGAAGCATTCTGCCAGCAGTTTGCTGACGCGTTACATGACGGACTGATTGCTGTGTGGCAGGCTATCGAAACCACGGACTATGTCTACGATCAGCGTAATGTGAATGCCCGCCGTTGCAAAAATGTGGTGCTCGGCCATCTTGCCCGCACATCTCACGGCGCATCGCTTATACGGGCACAATACGTCAGTGCCGACAATATGACTGATGCTCTGGCATCGTTAAAGGCTGCGCAAATCTGTGACGGGGAACTCTTCAGTGACTTAATGACCCGGTTCGGTCAGCGCTGGGAGAAAGAGCCTCTGGTGCTGGACAAATGGTTCGCTTTGCACGCTACCACAGAGCGGGAAGATATTCTGGCACACATCACCATGCTGAAGTCGCACCCTCAGTTCAGTATTGGTAATCCGAACCGTGTCCGCGCGCTTATCGGTAGTTTTGCTTTTTACAATTCCACCGGTTTTCACGCTGAAGACGGCAGCGGTTATGAATACGTAACCAGTTATCTGATTGAACTTGATAAACAGAACCCTCAGGTGGCTTCACGTATCGTAACACCACTCACGCAGTGGCAAAATTATGCGCCGGTGCACCAGCAACTCATGAAAGCACAGCTGCAACGGTTGCTGAACCATGAAGGTTTAAGTAAAGACGTGTTTGAAAAAGTCAGTAAGAGTCTGGCCTACGAAAGACGTGACTGATACTACCTATTTTTTTACTCTCTCCTTATCCTACAGCCGGTGTCAGGCGCTTTATGAAAGCGCCGGCGCCTCTGCTGTACTCACTTCAGAATCCGGCAAAAGGGTACAAATACCTGTAAGCCGGCTTCGTCCCTACGTTGACAGCCGCGGTCTTACCGGCCGGTTCAGGCTCCTCGTCAGCTCCGAAAATAAAATAAAATCCTTCGAGCGATTAAGATAATTTCAGCTAAAAACTGGCGATTTTGCCACTTTTGTTCAATAACTAGTTGAAAGGAAAAATGTTATTACTAGTGTTAACTGGTACGATTAGTTCTTGCGAAACAGGGAAAATGATGTAATCATTTTGTTAACTACCTTGGTTGGTCACACGTCTGCGCGTCGCTACCTGTTATCGTATGCGCTGGATCAGGAGAATAAAAACTATGACAATTAGGCATAGCACATTTAAAAAGACACCAGTTGCCGCTGGTATCATTGCCTTACTTGGTGCCGCCTCTCCGGCTTTAGCCGCAAACTGGCAATTTGGAGATGTTTCAGTATCACTGGATTCCACGTTTACGCTGGCGACCAGTATCCGTGCTGAAGACAGAGACTATAAATTAATCGGTAACAGCAACCATCCCCAGTTTGACTGGTCCGGTTATAACGCTGCAACGAATGTGATTTATCAGCCTGCTGATGTCTGGGCGCAGGCGAACGGTGATTATTCATCAAATAATGACCAGGGAGATTTGTCCTGGGATCCGGGTAAAGCCTTTTCTACCCAGATATCCGGTAACCACGATTTAGACATTAACATGGGTGACTGGGGTTTCTTTACCCGCGCGTTCTGGTTCTATGATTTTGTTCAGAACGATAACGACAACGTCGCCGCGAACCCAATCACCGGCAGAACACCCGATTTATGTGCGGCCCCGGAAGCTGATGATTTACTGTGTAAAGATTTCCGTATCCTGGATGCGTATTTCTACGGTGACTTCTGGATTGATGATAAACCATTCTCTATCCGTGTAGGTGATCAGGTGATCAGCTGGGGTGAGAGTACGTTTATCCAGCACGGTATCAATACCACTAACCCCGTGGATGTAAACCGTGCCCGTGCTCCCGGTGCTGAATTAAAAGAAGTGTTTATTCCTGTGGGTATGGTGTACGCCTCTCTGGGTCTGACTGATACGGTCAGTTTGTCGGCCTATTACCAGTATCGCTGGGAGCGCAGCTGGTTACCGGTTGCCGGCAGCTATTTCGCAACAAACGATTTTGCCGGTGAGGGTGGTCAGGCAAACAATATTCAGCTCGGCTTTACCGGTAACCCGGATATAGACCTGGATTTCCTGTTAAGCTCATTAAATGGGCTGGGTTCTGCTTTGCGTGCAGGTGCTGATGCATCCACAATCGGGCAGGCATATCTGGCTTATCCCACAAAAGTGGCGGTGCGCGGTTATTCAGATGCTGCTCATGAAGATGCAGATGATCAGGGCCAATACGGTATTCGTCTGACCTGGTTCTCAGAGCTGCTGAACGACAGTGAACTCAGTTTCTACCACATTAATTATCACAGTCAGCGTCCGCTGATTTCCGGTATTACGTCTGATTTCTCGCAGGAAGGTATTGCGTCAGATCTGGCTATGCTGGCGACCACAGAAATCACTAAAGATAACATTACTCAATTGGAAGCGTTCACTGAAGCGAAGTTCTATTATCCCGAAGACATTCAATTGTACGGCTTCAGCTTCAACACCAACATTGAGAGCTGGGCTCTGGCCGGTGAATTTGCTTACCGTGTTGATGAACCGTTACAAATCGACGATGTAGAATTGCTCTACATGGGTATGCCGGAACAGCTTGCTAACACAGGCTACCGTCCTGACTTATCCGGTATTTCTCAGTTAAACAACATCGGCCGGGCAGTGGGACCGGGTGAAACAGCTGAAGGTTTTGTATTCTCAGATACCTGGCAGGCTCAGTTTACCTTGTCTCAGGTATTTGGTCCGGCACTGGGTACAGATAACCTGATTGTTCTGGGTGAAGTTGGCTATGTAAATATCGTCGATTTTCCGGACCCTTCAGTATTGCGTCTGAACGCACCCGGTACAGGCAGAACGCCGTCACTTGAACCTACAGAAGACGGCAATCCACGTGTTGGTTTACACACAGGTTTATCAAACGGACCTGAAACAAACCCGTTTGCTACAGATGATGCCTGGGGCTACCGTTTACTGGCCGTTGCTGATTTCAACAACGTGTTCTCAGGCGTAAATATGCAAACCCGTGCAACGTTCTCACATGATGTGAAAGGGACAACACCCGATCCGTTGTATGTTTTCCTCGAAGATTCAAAATCAGCCAGTCTGGCATTTACCTTTAATTATCTTAGCAGCTGGTCAGCCACTGCATCTTACAGTGCATTCTGGGGTGGTGTGGGTACAACAAACCAGCTGTCAGATCGTGATTTTGTATCTTTCAACATCAAGTATTCGATTTAAGGGGTATCGTATGTTAAGAAAAGCAGGTCTTATTGCTGCTGCGTTATCGGTAGCGCTGTCATCTACAACCATGGCGGCAGTGTCTCAGGCAGAAGCCGATAAATTGGGTAACAGCCTGACACCACTGGGTGGTGAGGCTGCTGCCAATGCTGATGGCAGCATTCCGGCTTATACCGGCGGGATAACAGCCGCACCGGCCGGTTACTCTGCAGGTGACCATCATCCGGACCCTTATCCGGGTGATCAGGTATTGTTTGAGATCACAGGTCAAAATTATAAAGAGTATGCGGACTTTCTGTCTGACGGTCAGAAAAAGCTGTTCGAAACCTATCCGGATACATACCGTATGCCGGTTTATGAAAGCCGCCGCTCAGCGTCTAACCCTCAGTTTGTTTATGATGCGACCAGAGCAAACGCAACCCGTGCATCACTGATTGAATCCGGAAACGGTATCAAAGGTGCGGCAACGGGCATTCCGTTCCCTGTACCGCAAAATGGTCTGGAAGCAATCTGGAATCACATTCTGCGTTATCGCGGTCAGGCTGTTCAGCGTTTTGGCGGTCAGGCTGCTGTAACATCATCCGGTGATTACAATCTCATTGGTTTTGACGAGAAACTGCTGATCAAATATTCCAATGAAAATGCGAAGCCGGAAGAACTTGAAGAAGATAATATTCTGTTCTTCTTCAAACAGAAAATCACTGAGCCAGCCCGCCTTGCCGGCGATATTCTTCTGGTTAAGGAAACCGTTGACCAGGTGAAAGAGCCCCGTGAAGCGTGGAAGTATAATACGGGTCGTAAACGTCTGAACCGTGTTCCGCAAATTGCTTATGACACACCGGGAACCGAGGCCGATGGTCTGCGTACTACAGACGACTTCGATATGTACAATGGTTCTCCTGACCGTTACAACTGGGAGCTGAAAGGCAAAAAAGAAATGTACGTTGCCTACAACAACTACAAGTTGCACAGCGATCAGGTGAAGTATGAAGACATTCTGCAACCTAACCACATCAATCCGGATCTGACCCGCTGGGAAAAGCACCGTGTATGGGTGGTTGAGGCAACCTTAAAAGAGGGCTTGCGTCACATTTACCAGAAACGTGTTTTCTTCCTTGATGAAGACAGCTGGCAGATTCAGGAAGCAGACATGTACGACAAGAATGGTGAGTTGTACCGCGTCGCGATGACGTACGGTGTGAACTACTATGATGTGCCGACCCAATGGTCTACACTGGATGTGTATCATGATTTGAATTCCCGTCGTTACCTGGCAATTGGGCTGGATAACGAAGAAAAAATGTATGATTTCACTATCCAGCCACGTGAAGCCGAATTCACATCTCAGGCTCTCAGACGGGAAGGCCGTTAATTCTACAGAATCAAACGGTTGGCAGTGCCAACCGTTTTTGTATAGTTCTGCGCTATTAGGATAATAATACTCATGAAAAGCACTCTGGCGGCGATTATCGCGTTGTCGGCACTGTTTTCTGTCCATGCTCAGGAAGCTTATCAGGCTCCGCTGGTAACGAAATCAGTACTGCTCGATATCGATACCGCAGACTACGTTGTTGTGGCCGGGGAAAGAGGCCATATTCTGACGTCATCAGACGGCGAAAACTTCGTTCAACAGGCTGTACCTGTCACTGCTACCCTGACAGCGGTGGATATTGTTGGCGGCGATGTATGGGTGGCCGGGCATGATGCAACCATATTGCATTCATCCGACCGTGGCACTACGTGGACAGTGCAAATGTCTGCCCCTGAGCTGGAAATGCCCTTTCTCGATATACTCTTTTTTGATCATCAGCATGGCGTCGCTGCGGGGGCTTACGGTTTATTCTTCCGCACCCGTGATGGCGGTAAAACCTGGAACCGGGAGCTGCACGCTACGTTACTCAATCCCTACGATCAGGAATATCTTGATGAAGTAAAGCGGGATACACCGGAATACTACGAAGAGGAACTCCGCGCCATTTTGCCTCACCTGAATAAACTGGAGCAGGTGGGAGAAACCCTTTACCTTGTCGGTGAAGCGGGCCTGGTCGCCATGAGTGACAATATGGGAGAAACATGGACCCGTATGGATACCACCTATGAAGGGTCTTTTCTTGACGTTGCTGAGACAGCAGATGACACAATCGTCATCGCCGGCCTGCGGGGACACACCTTTGTCCGTCGCGGGACAGGTGAGTGGGAAAACGTACCGACCTGTTTGTCAGGTTCGCTGAATAAGATTTTACCGGCCGGTGAGCGTG
Organism: Alteromonas sp. NFXS44; assembly: GCF_040148705.1. Taxonomy (NCBI): domain Bacteria; kingdom Pseudomonadati; phylum Pseudomonadota; class Gammaproteobacteria; order Alteromonadales; family Alteromonadaceae; genus Alteromonas; species Alteromonas sp. NFXS44. The sequence continues at coordinate 40,040 of NZ_JAGDEA010000006.1, forward strand.
TACGCCTGTTCGGCAATAACGGGATGATGATTTCAGTACCGGCATCGCTGGAAACAAGTGAGTTCGATCCCCGGGGGCCTGCAGACAGTTGTGAGCCGGTTGACGGTCTCAGCCGCGAACAACTTAAGGACAAAGCCAGCATCGTCAGCGTTGCACGATTTAACGGTCATCTTATCGCTGTCACGGCGAATGGTATCAAACAACTGGATATGGATTAAAACACTGACATGGCAAGTTTTACCTCGCTTTTAGAAAGACTAATTTTCGGATACCGGAAAGTTGTAGTCGGGCTCTTTCTGCTGGCCACAGTGTATCTTGGCTATCAGGCGTCGATGATGCATCTGGACGCCGGTTTCGAAAAAAATGTGCCGCTTAATCATGAATACATGAAAACCTACATGGCTCACCGCAGTGATTTCGGTGGTGCCAACAGCGTATTGGTTTCTGTGTGTGATACCAGCGGGAATATTTATAACCAGCACTTTATGGACACATTGCAACAAGTCCATGATGCGTTGTTTTTTATCAACGGTGTGGACCGTTCGCTGGTTGTCAGCCTGTTTGCCCCGTCTACCCGTTTTACGGAAATTGTAGAAGGGGGCTTTTCCGGCGGGCCGGTTATCCCTGCGGATTTCGACTCATCACGGCCGGCAGCACTGGAGCAGGTCGCTACCAATGTGGAAAAGGCTAAAATTGTTGGCCGCCAGGTATCCAACGATTACAGTTGTGCCATGGTGACTGCGCAGTTACTTGATCTGGACCCGAAAACCGGCGCTCCGCTGGATATGCTCAAAGTCGCAGATGACCTGGAACAACAGGTCAGAGGCCAGTTTGAATCGGATAAGGTCAGCATCCATATCATCGGCTTCTCCAAAATGATTGGTGATGTGGCAAATGGCGCAAAAGACGTGGTGCTTTTCTTCGCCATAGCCCTGGCTATCACTGCTGTGATGGTTTACTTCTTCTCCCGCAGTATCATGATGACGCTGCTGCCCTTAATTTGCTCTGTGGTAGCTGTTGTCTGGCAGCTGGGCTTACTGACGGTGCTGGGATTCGGCCTTGACCCAATGTCAATTCTGGTGCCTTTCCTGGTGTTTGCCATTGGTGTCAGTCACGGCGTGCAGATGATTAACGCTGTGGAGAAAAAGGTGGTTGCGGGCATGGGCGCGCAACATGCAGCCATGAGTGCGTTCCGTGCTTTACTTGTGCCCGGCGGTATTGCTCTGCTTTCCGATACAGTAGGTTTCATGACTTTACTGGTTATTGATATCGGTATTATCCGGGAACTGGCCATTACTGCGAGCATGGGGGTCGCCGTCATTATCCTGACCAACCTTATTTTGCTGCCGGTACTGATGAGCTTCCTGAAGCTGGATGACAAATATGTTCAGCAGTTCAATAAAAAGGAACAACGTAACACTGCTTTCTGGAATGCGATTGCAGCCTGCACCCGTAAAAAACCGGCCATTATCATCATGGCTGTGACGACTGCCTTATTCATTTTCGGCTTGATACAATCCCAGCAAATGAAGATAGGTGACTTACATGCCGGGGCGCCGTCTTTACAGGAGAGTTCCCGCTATAACCAGGATACTTTCCTGATCACCGACAAGTACTCGGTGACCGTGGATTATCTGTCGGTGGTAGTAGAAACCACGCCGGAAGCCTGTACATCGTACGGTGTCATGCGTGCAATGGACGACTTTCAGTGGAAGATGACTAACGTTGAGGGTGTGCAATCGGCTGTCTCGCTGGCGTCAGTGGCAAAAGGCGTCAATGCCGGTTATAACGAGGGCAATATCAAATGGCAGGTACTGCCCCGGAATCAGCAGACTCTGGCGCAGGATATTTCGCTGGTACCTACTTCGTCCGGTTTATTAAACGGAGACTGTTCGGTAATGCCGGTCATTTTGTTTATGGAAGATCACAAAGCTGAGACCATTTCTCATGTGGTTGATGCTGTGAAAGCATTCCGTAAGGAATATGAAACCGACGATATGAAGTTCAAACTGGCCTCCGGCCCTGTAGGCGTAATGGCGGCGACTAATGAAGCCGTGGAAGCGGCCCAGGGCCCGATGATGGTATACGTGTTTGGTGCGGTTATTGTACTTTGCCTTATCAGCTTCCGTTCTGTCAGAGCGACTTTGTCTGTCGTACTGCCACTTTATGTGGTGTCGGTGCTGGCACAGGCACTGATGACTTTCCTGCAAATCGGGCTGACCGTGTCTACACTACCAGTAATCGCACTGGGTGTTGGCATTGGCGTAGATTATGGTATCTACATACTTTCTACCATGAGTCATAAACTCAAATCCGGTGAGACAGTGCAACAGGCTTACCTGGATGCACTGAAAGAGCGGGGAAGTGCAGTACTCTTCACGGGGATCACACTGGCAGTTGGTGTGAGCACCTGGGTGTTTTCCTCACTGAAATTCCAGATGGATATGGGTATTTTGCTGACATTTATGTTCCTCGTGAACATGCTGGGCGCGATTATTGTGCTGCCGGCACTGTCCAGATTCCTCTGGTTAAGTAAAAACGCCCCTGATGCATAAAATATTTTTGCATAAGTAACTACAAAAAAGGGCCGTTTGGCCCTTTTTTTTATGCGTTTTCTGCATAGTTATCTATGCTGTTAATAAAGCGTTAAAACTCCTCTTTCATTAAGGCCGGAGATTAGCGAAAATAGGTAAGGATTCTGTGCACTTACGACTAATAAAGGTTAAACCATGACAGTCACCTCACAGCGGCAGTCGGTGCTGCTTGATAATGTTTTCTCACTCATCGAAAAGAAAGTCGATGCGCAGCAAAATGCGCTGGTTAAACAATTCGGCCAACATCTTTTCCAGACAATTTCTAATGATGACCTGGAAGATCGCAATGACAGCGACCTGTACGGGGCAACATTAAGTTTGTGGAACGAGTTCTCCTCGTTCGATCCGTCGTCACCGTATATCCGGGTTTTCAATCCTGAAATCGCCAAACATGGCTGGCATTCAAGCCATACCATCGTTGAAATTATCGTGCGGGACATGCCTTTCCTGGTTGATTCCGTGCGCATGTCGCTGAACCGCCTGAATATTACTTCTCATCTCATGTTGCACAGCCCCATCTGGCTGAAACGTGGCGACAAAGGGCAGGTGGAAGCCTTTTATGAAAGCGGTAAGAAAACCAAAGCGGCCGTCAAAGAAACCGTGCTGCTGATTGAAATCGACAGACAGACCGCGAAAAAAGACATTGATAAACTTACCAAAGAACTTCGTTCAGTGGTTGATGAAGTTTCCCTTGCGGTTGAAGACTGGCAGTCCATGTCGGGTAAGCTGGCAACCGTTATTAAAGATGCTGACAAACACAACTGGCCGGTAGATGCCGATAAGAAAGCCCAGACTCTGCAGTTTTTAAGCTGGCTGGCTGATCATAATTTCACCATGATGGGCTACCGTTATTACGACGCCCGTGCCATTGAAGGTGATTACCGCTGGATCCCTGATAATGACAGCAGCCTTGGGCTGATGAAAAAGTCTGTCAGCGATCGTGAGCGTCTGATTTCTAATTTACCGTCGTCTGCGCGGGCTGAAGCCCTGAGTCAGAATCCGCTGATGCTGACTAAAACCAATTCACGTTCACGGGTACACCGTCCTGCCTATATGGATTATGTGGGTGTGAAGGTATTTAACAGCGATGGTGCTGTTGTCGGTGAACACCGTTTCCTCGGTCTTTTCAGTGCTTCTTTCTATAACTCAAGTGCCACTGAAGTGCCGGTGCTGGCGTCAAAAATTAAAGAAATCTGTACGTTATCCGGCTATGAGCCGGGTACCCACGCGTACAAAGCGTTCGTGAATATTATTGAAACTTATCCACGGGATGAGTTGTTGCAAACACCTGCTGCGGAAATGGCTCAAATCATCATGGGCATCTTCCAGATGCAGGAGCGGGGCATTACCCGGTTGTTCGTTCGCAAGGATGTATTTGGCCGCTTTATTTCCTGTATGGTGTTTGTGCCCAGAGAGCGCTACAACACCCAGTTGCGTAAAGATACCCAGAACCTGCTGCAGCGCTCATTTGGTACTGATGAAGAAATCGAATTTACGACGTTCTTCTCTGAATCTGTGTACGCCAGAACGCACTATATCGCCCGCGTCAAAAACAACAATGTGGAATACGATGTGAAGGAAATCGAGCAAAACATCATTGAGCTCACCAAAACCTGGAATGACCGTCTGGCATCTGCCATAAAGGCAGCCCATGGTGAAGCATCAGGTAAAGCACTGGAACGCAAGTATACCAATGCTTTTTCCCGCAGTTATATGGAACAGAACCTGCCCAGCGCTGCCCTGATTGATATGGAAAAACTTGAATTACTGAGTGATGACCATACGCTGGATATGTTGTTTTACCGTCCGCAGGAAGAAAGTGCTGACAGTCAGGTTGTGAAACTGAAACTGTTCCACCGAGCAGAGCCTATTCACCTTTCTGACGTGTTACCTATGCTGGAAAACTTCGGCTTGCGCGTTATCGACGAAAGTCCGTACAAAGTCAATTGCGCCGATTCGTCGCTGAACTGGGTAATGGACTTCACCATGCTTCATAAGTCCGGTAAAGACCTGGACATGGAGCAGGCACAAGCGCTGTTTCAGGATGCGTTTGCCAAAGTGTGGGCAAACACACTGGAAGATGATGCCTTTAACCGCCTGATCCTGGGTGCCGGCATGACCGGTCGTAAAGTGACCATTCTCCGTGCCTACGCAAAATATATGCGTCAGACAGGCAGCTCTTTCAGCCGCGATTACATTGCCAATACGCTGTCTGCCTATCCTGACATTGCCAAGAAACTGGTGGAGTTTTTCGACTTACGTTTCGACCCGTTTAAAAAGCGCAGTAAGAAAAAAGAAGATGCGCTGCTTGATTCAATCAAAGTAGCGCTGGATAACGTCAGCAACCTGGATGACGACCGGATCATCCGCCGTTATCTGGATATGATGCTGGCGACACTCCGCACCAACTTCTACCAGAGCGACGATGCCGGCAACGAAAAGCCGTATGTATCGTTCAAGCTGATGCCGGAAATGATTCCGGAAATGCCGCTGCCATTGCCCAAATTTGAAATCTTTGTGTACAGCCCCCGTGTGGAAGGTGTGCATTTACGTGGCGGCAAAGTGGCGCGGGGTGGTCTGCGTTGGTCTGACCGTCAGGAAGATTTCCGCACTGAGATCCTTGGCCTGGTGAAAGCTCAGCAAGTTAAAAATACCGTTATTGTGCCTGTAGGTGCAAAAGGTGGTTTTGTTTGCAAAAAACTGCCAGCAACAGGCGGAAGAGCGGCATTCCAGGCAGAAGGTCAGGCGTGCTACCGTACGTTTATCCGCAGCCTGCTGGATATCACAGATAACATTGTAAATGGCGAAGTTGTGCCACCAAAAGATGTGGTACGCCTGGACGAAGACGATCCGTATCTGGTTGTTGCTGCAGATAAAGGCACGGCCACGTTCTCAGACATCGCAAACGGCATTTCTGAAGAATATAACTTCTGGCTGGGTGACGCTTTTGCTTCCGGCGGCAGCGTGGGCTACGACCATAAGAAAATGGGGATCACGGCCCGTGGTGCATGGGAATCGGTTAAACGTCATTTCCGTGAAGTGGGTATCGACTGTCAGACGACAGATTTTACTGCGGTGGGTGTAGGTGATATGGCCGGTGATGTATTCGGTAACGGTATGTTGCTGTCAAAACACACCCGGTTAATTGCTGCGTTTAACCACCTGCACATTTTCTTCGATCCTGATCCGGATGCAGCTTCAACCTGGGAAGAGCGTAAGCGCCTGTTTGAAAACCCGGGGTTAAGCTGGGAAGACTATGACAGTAAGCTGATTTCGAAAGGCGGTGGTATCTTCAGCCGTGCGAGTAAGTCTATTAAGCTTACTCCGGAAATGAAAAAATGGCTGGGTACCCGTCAGGTGACGATGACGCCGAACGAGCTTATTCATAATATTCTCAAAATGCCCGTCGATTTGATCTGGAACGGTGGTATCGGTACTTATATTAAGAGTACTAAAGAGTCTCATGCTGAAGTGGGAGACCGTGCCAATGATGATTTACGTGTTAACGGTAAAGACGTTAAGGCGAAAATTGTGGGTGAGGGCGGTAACCTGGGTCTTACGCAGCTTGGCCGTGTGGAATATGCCGCAAACGGCGGCCGCGTGAATACCGACTTTATTGATAACGTGGGTGGTGTGGACTGCTCGGACAATGAAGTTAACATTAAAATTCTGCTTAACAGCCTGGTGAGTAACGGTGATTTAACCGTTAAACAGCGAAACAAACTGCTGTACGACATGACCGATGATGTAGCCAAAATCGTGTTGGAAGATTGCTACCGTCAAACGCAGTCGATTTCCATTACAGAACGGGCACGTGTATCGCAACTTAAAGAACAACTGCGGTTCATCCATGGTCTTGAGCGTGAAGGACGTCTTAACCGGGAACTGGAATTTATTCCTACCGATGATGAAATTTCAGATCGCGTGGCGAAAGACCGCGGACTTACCCGTCCGGAACTGAGTGTGCTGATTGCTTACGGTAAAATGGTACTCAAAGACGCGTTTAATATTCCGGAGATCACAGAGAATCCGTATCACGGTAAACTGCTGGTCAATGCTTTCCCGCCGGTACTGCGTGACAAGTATCCGGAGCAGATGGAACAGCATCCGCTGCGTGGCGAAATTATCGCAACTAAGTTAACCAATAACATTGTTAACGATATGGGCCTGAATTTCGTGTTCCGTATGCAGGAAGAGACTGGTGCGACGGTGGATGAAATCGCTGATGCTTACGCGGTGGTGAAAGGTATTTTCAATATCGATCCGCTCTGGCGCAAAGTTGAAGCGCTGGACAATGTCATCGACGCTGATCTGCAACTGAGAATTCTGGAGAGTGCCCGTCGTATTATGCGCCGCACTGCGCGCTGGTATATCCGTCACGGCAATAAATCTCTGGGTATTCACTCTGCAATTGAAGCTTACCGCGCTACCTTTGATAACCTTGCCAGTAACATGCAGAATTATCTGGTCGCTGATGAATATGCATCATTGCAGAAAGAGGCGGCTAAACTGGTTGATAAAGGTGTACCGGAAGATATTGCCACGCAGGTGTCCAGTTTCTCGAATCTGTTCTCCAGTCTCGACCTGGCGCAAATCGATGAAACAGACAGCCATGATACCTCTGTCATTGCGAAGCTGTACTTCCAGTTGGGCGCGAAACTGGAACTGCACTGGTTCCTGGCGCAAATTACCAACCAGAATGTCAGTAACCACTGGCAGGCCCTGGCAAGAGCGTCCTACCGTGAAGAGCTTGACTGGCAACAGCGCTCCATTACGCTGAACTTGTTACAGTCGCGCCCTGACAGCAAAGATGCCGACGAAATTCTGCAAAGCTGGATGGACAATAATCAGGCTCTGCTGAAACGCTGGTACCACATGATGTCAGAGTTCAAAACCAGCTCTACACATGAATTTGCGAAATTTTCTGTGGCTTTACGTGAATTGATGCTTTTAAGCGCCAAGTCTAGCCATTAGAATACGCCTATTCAGAAACGACGAAGCCCTGTTTTGACAGGGCTTTTTCTTAGAGAAAGACCATGCAATCCATCGCCCAGAAAATTTTGCTCCAGTGCGAGCCCGAAAAAAGCCACGATTTTGCCATCAAGTGGCTGCACAGAACCCAGCATACGCCGCTGAAATTACTGTACAGTAATGAAACTATCAGTAAGCCGGTAAAAGTTGCCGGGATCACATTCCCAAATGCGGTAGGCCTGGCTGCCGGTCTGGATAAAAACGGCGAATGTATTGATGCCTTTGGCAGCATGGGCTTCGGATTCGTAGAAGTCGGTACAGTAACACCCCGTCCCCAACCGGGTAACCCCAAGCCCCGTATTTTCCGCCTGCCGGAAAAGCACGCTATCATTAACCGCATGGGTTTTAATAATCACGGTGTGGATCATCTGGTCAGTCAGGTAAAAGCGTCCCGTTTCGAAGGGCCGGTGGGAATTAACATCGGTAAAAACAAAGATACCGAAGAAGCTAACGCCATTGATGATTACCTCATTTGTCTGAACAAAGTGTATCCTTACGCCAGCTACGTGACAGTGAATATTTCATCTCCCAATACGCCGGGACTGCGTAACCTTCAGTATGGCGAGGCGCTGGACAGACTGCTTAACGGTCTGAAAGATGCACAGGAAAAGCTGTGTCAGTCACACGGTAAATATGTGCCCCTGTTTATTAAAATCGCGCCGGATCTGGCGGATAATGAAATTGAAAGCATCGCCCGTTCACTGATCAACAGTAAAATGGACGGAGTGATTGCTACGAATACCACGCTAAGCCGTGACAGTGTTCAGGGACTGAAACACGCTGATGAAGCCGGCGGTTTAAGTGGCGATGTTCTGACGGAAATGAGTCTGGATGTGACACGCAAATTGTCTGCTGCACTGGACCGCGCAATTCCTATCATCGGCGTGGGCGGTATTCATGACGCGCAGACTGCAAAAGACCGGCTCGCCGCCGGCGCTTCGCTGGTACAGGTTTATTCGGCGTTTATCTATCAGGGGCCGTCACTAGTGAAAAACATCGTAAAGGCGCTGTAAAAGCCCTTTTACTTCGATTATTTTTAATCACTGCGCGGGTGCAGAACGTGTGCAGTTTCTATGAGTGTTATGAATCAAATTATTGTTACAACCAGCCGTGGTCTGGATGAGCTGTTAAAAGCTGAAATTGAAGCGCTTTGCCCTGATACTGCTTGTCGCTTATCGCCCGGCACAGTAACGTTTACCGGCACCCTTGAACAGGCCTATACCGTTTGTTTATGGTCCAGGCTGGCGAACCGTGTTATCTGGGTGCTGGCCGAAGGAAAGTGTGACTCAGCAGAATCTTTATACGATACCGCTTCATCCGTTGACTGGCAGCAACACCTGCGGGCCAGTGACACGTTGAGTGTACAGTTCAACGGCACCAACCATGCCATTAAAAATTCTCAGTTCGGTGCTGTGCGAATAAAAGACGCCATTGTTGATCAGTTTATGGAAGAGTTAGATCAACGGCCGTCTGTAGAAAAGAAATTTTCAGATTTTCCTATCTGGGCCCGCGTACACCGGGACAATGTGGTCATCGGCCTGGATATGTCCGGAAACAGTCTTCACCAGAGAGCTTACCGTTCGAAAACCGGTGAGGCACCGTTAAAAGAACACGTGGCATGCGCCATGCTGATCCGCTCAGGCTGGACAGCAAACACAGATAAACCACTCACGGATCTGTTTTGTGGTTCGGGCACCATCGCTATCGAAGCAGCGTACATTGCCAGAAATATTGCGCCCGGCATCAAACGCAGTTACTGGGGCTTCAGTCGCTGGTTGCAACATAACCAGCCTCTGTGGGACAAGATTAACGATGATGCTCTGGCAGCACAAAAGCCCTGTGATATTCGTATTACTGCTACAGATATTGACCGTAAGCTCATCAATATTGCCCGCACGAATGCCGATCAGGCCGGTGTATTTAAAGACATTCATTTTGATAGCTGCGATGCGCTGAAAGCTGAACCTCAGGTTAAAGAAGCCGGTTATCTGGTGAGTAACCCGCCTTATGGCGAACGGCTCGGCGAACTCACAGACCTTATCCCGACCTTTTCAGAACTGGGTAAGCAGTTGAAAGCGGCCTGGTCAGGCTGGCATGTGTCCCTGCTCAGCAGCAACCGCGATTTATTACGAATGATGAAACTGCGCTCGTCAAAAGACTACGGCATGAATAACGGTAAGCTGGAATGCCGGCTGGTTAATTATGTCATGGATGAAGACAACTGCCGGCAATTTGGGTCAGACGGGGTGAATCACGAATTCGCTAACCGGCTTAAAAAGAATCTTAAAAAGCTGAAAAGTTGGGTAAAGCAACAGGACATCAACTGTTACCGTATTTATGACGCCGATTTGCCTGATTACAATGTGGCTATTGATGTTTATGGTGACTGGCTGGTTGTGCAGGAATATGCGCCACCGAAAACCATTTCTGAAGACAAAGCACGTCGCCGCTTACAGGAAGTACTGTTGCATTTGCCGGCAGTAACCGGCACAAACCCGAAGCAAATTGCGTTAAAAGTGCGCAGTCAGCAGAAGGGTAAAAACCAGTACGAAAAAATGGATCAGAAAGGTGATCGGCTGACTGTTTACGAAAACGGTGCGAAACTGCTGGTTAACCTGACAGATTATCTTGATACAGGATTATTTCTGGATCACCGTGACACCCGTAAACTGGTGTCACAACGGGTGAAAAATAAAGATGTTCTGAACCTGTTTTCATATACTGGCAGTGTCTCTGTGCATGCTGCTTTGGGTGGTGCCCGTTCTGTGACTACTGTCGATATGTCGAAAACCTATCTGGACTGGGCGAAAGACAACATGACACTGAATAAAGTGAAAGGCGCCAATGCCTTTATTCAGGCTGATTGTACGACGTGGCTCAAAACACACCCCGGCAAATACGATTTTATTTTTATCGATCCGCCGTCGTTTTCAAATTCAAAACGTATGCAGGATACCTTTGATGTTCAGCGCGACCACGTTGCTTTACTGAAAGATGCGTTCCGTTGTTTGAATGATGGCGGTGAAGTGATGTTTTCGAATAACCGCCGGGGCTTCAAACTTGATACTGATGCGTTAGCCGGAGCCGGATATAAAGACATTGAAGATATTACCGCAAAGACTATTCCGGAAGATTTCGCCCGTCATGCAAATATTCACCAATGCTGGACGTTGAAGAAGTGAAATTAGCGTTTTATACAGGACCGGGTTGTCATTTATGTGATCTTGCCAGTGATGTGCTGGCACAAACTCACCAGGCGCCGTTGCTGGACATTACAAAATGTAACATCCGCAACGACGCAAACCTGTATCATCTGTATGCAGTCCGTATTCCTGTGATCAAACGCATGGATACCGGTGCCGAACTTGGCTGGCCTTTTGACGTAGAACAGGCAGAATCCTTTTTATCATGAGTGTAATTCAGTTAAAAAACATCACCGTTATCTACGGTAATCCGCCATTACTGGATGGCGTTGAATTAGTGGTTCAACCCGGAGAACGGGTGTGCCTGGTCGGACGAAATGGCAGTGGAAAATCCACGCTTATGAAAGTGCTGGCCGGAGACATTATCGCTGACGACGGGCAGCGTATTATCGACAGTAAAACCATTGTTGCGAGACTCGAACAGGATCCTCCGCAAACTGTTGATATCTCACTGTTTGACTATGTAGCCGAAGGGCTTGCCGATGTGGGCGATATTCTTAAGCAGTATTTTCATCAGACCCGTAAGGTGTCGGATGATCCTTCCGAAGCTAACCTGAATAAACTGCAACACCTGCAGGAAGCGCTCGAAAGCCGTGATGCCTGGCAATTCGAGCAGCAAATAGAACAAACCCTTACCATGCTGAAACTGGATGCGGACATGTCTTTGTCCACGCTGTCCGGTGGCTGGAGAAGAAAAGCGGCACTGGCCAGAGCGCTGGTGCGTCAGCCCGACTTATTACTTCTTGATGAGCCGACTAACCACCTTGATATTGAAATGATTCGCTGGCTGGAACAAAGCTTAACGGCGTTCCGCGGTGCAATCGTTTTTATCAGTCACGATCGTGCATTCATTCGCAACATGGCAACCCGTATTGTGGATCTCGACCGCGGTTCGCTGACCAGTTACCCCGGTAACTACGCCACCTACCTGGAAAAGAAACAGCAGGATCTGGATATCGAGGCTGCTCAGAATGCAGAGTTTGATAAGAAACTCGCTCAGGAAGAAGTGTGGATCCGTCAGGGCATTAAAGCCCGCAGGACCCGTAATGAGGGCAGGGTAAGGGCACTTAAAAAGCTTCGTGAAACCCGTAAAGCCCGTCGCGAAACCCAGGGCAACGCTGTGGTAGCACAACATGCCGGTTCCCGCTCAGGTAAAATGGTGTTCGAGGTAACTGACGCCAGTTACAGCTACGGCGAGAAAGCCATCGTTAAACACCTTAACCTAAACCTGTTAAGGGGCGATAAATTAGCGCTCATCGGCCCGAACGGTAGCGGTAAATCTACCCTTATTAAGTTATTACTGGGTGAACTGGCTCCCCAATCCGGTAACGTCCGCCAGGGCGTTAATCTGGAAGTTGCGTATTTTGATCAGCATCGCCACGGCCTGGAACTTGAGAAGTCAGTTATTGACGCTGTCGGTGACGGAAAGCGTGATTTGATGGTGAATGGTCACCCCAGACATGTGATCAGTTATCTGCAGGACTATTTATTTACCCCGGAGCGGGTGAATGCCCCGGTAAAATCCCTGTCAGGTGGTGAGAAAAACCGTCTGATGCTGGCAAAGCTGATGCTGAAACCCAGCAACTTACTGGTGCTCGACGAACCGACCAACGACCTGGATGTTGAGACGCTGGAAATGCTGGAAACCTTGCTGAATGAATATGAAGGCACGGTATTACTTGTCAGCCACGACCGAGAGTTTGTGGATAACGTCGCTAACAGTTGCCTGGTGTTTGAAGGCGAGGGTGAGCTCAAAGAATTTATCGGCGGCTTCACAGATGTGGAGAGCTGGTATAAGCAAAATGCAGCACAGAAAACTGCAGAGGCAAAGGTAAAAGATGAAACTAAACCGGTTTCTGACAGTCCTAAGCCAAAGTCTTCAGTACGCAAGACGAAAAAGTTATCATATAAAGATCAACATGAACTGGATTCTCTGCCTGCAGAGATAGAAACGCTGGAAACCGCGTTAGCAGAATTACAGGAACAAGTGAATGATCCTGAGTTTTTTAAACAAACTGCCGACAGCACAGCCGCAACTCTGGCCACGTTATCAGAAACAGAAGAAACCCTATCCCGGAAATATGCGCGTTGGGATGAACTGGAAAGCATGCTGGAAGACACTCAGCAGTAATTAGGATTATAAATGAAATTAACACAGCTTGCCGCTGCCATGGCAATGACCACTGCGTCAGCTTCTGCCCTGGCCGCCACCTATACAGTCACACCTGTACCAGTCAGGGATATCAGTATTAACAATTTTGCCCAGTCTATCGACGAGTCCGGCTTCACGGTGACGATGACATCAGCAGAATTTAATCCACCCATCGACCTCGATTTTCTGGAAGAATCCGGATTTATCGACAACAATGCATCGACTTTCGAAAGTGAAGACGACGTCAGACAGGGCATTTTCTCAGATGTGGATTACACCACGATTGTTACCGGTTTACTGTCTCACAGCACGACTGCCCGGAATGCTTTTGTTTACCAGCACCTGACGCCTTACCGCTCGTATATCACAGATACGACAGATGCCGATCTCATCCCCGGTCTGGATGCGTGGTCGGAACTGTTTGATGATTACGCCCATGCGGTTACAACCTATGCACGTGACAGTCTGAACGGTGATTATGTTACCGGCTCAACTGAAGGCCCGTATTACGAGCTGGATTATGAAGATGAAGACGGCAACGATACCACTTATGTACTTAACGACATCAAGTCTACGGCCTTTGTCAGTGTAAACGGTGAAACCAAACTGCTGGCTTCTGAAGACGATACGTTAAACGGCCTCAGTCAGGCGTTTGCCATTAACAGCAATCTTCAGGTTGTGGGCAGCAGCATGGTTGACCACATTGAAGGCATTGATGACGCCATTGAAGCCTGTGAAGAAGAAGAAACCCGTGGTGACATTCCTGTGGAATATTGTTACCGCAGTATCCGGGTAGACGCATCTTCAGATACATCCACCTACGGCTTCCGTTTACCGGCCGTGGGCGACCGTTCAACGCCGGGTGTGCATATCCGTGCCACTGTCTGGCAATTGGATGCTAACGGCAACACGATTACTACAGATACGTATCCGCTGGTGTTTGAACCTGATGCCGACGATGAGTCTGCATACTGGTCGCTGGCGCAGGATATTAATGATCAGGGTATTGCTGTAGGTGCGTCATCTCTTGACGAAATTGCTTACATCCGCCGTCCTTCAGGTTATAGCTATGAGCGCCTGAATGTTGCAGTGAGTTATGCAGAAGGCGAAACAACCGAAATGTTACCCCGTGACGAAAATATCATGTCTGAAGCAGTTGCCATTAACAATGACAACTGGGTAACAGGTTACGTACTACGTGCCCCTAATGATACTGCCCGTAACCGTGTGTTCGTCTACAACCTGGACACAGGTGAAGCACTGTATCCGGAAGGCTTCTTTACCAATGCCGGCTCAGAAGGTAAAGGCATCAACAATAATAACATAGTGGTTGGCTCGTCAGAATACGACTCCACTGTTGATACAAACCGTGAAACCCACGGCTTCATGTACGACATTGAAGCGAAAGAAATGACGGATCTGAACGATTTGTTACCTTGTGACAGTGTATACACCATTGTCGACGCCATCGGTATCAATGACAGCAATGAGATTATTGCAAATGCCCGCTACCGTACCGGTGAACGTTATGTAACGGGTGTGGAAGTGATTGACGATGAAGGTGAAACGCCCATCGACGATACCATTATTGCAGTGAAACTCACGCCGCTGGAAAACGGTGAAGTGGAGACCTGTGACATTCCTGAAGATGAAATTGACGATGTGGCTTACGAGCGTAAAGGTGCGGCAATTTCTCCATGGTGGCTGTTATTAACAGGCGGCTTACTCGCGTTCAGACGACGTAAACAGTAATGTGAAATGAGCACTGTTTAGCCGCTGCATAGCACGTAAACTGTGCTAAATATGTATAGCGAGCCTATCAAAAACCGCACCAATGTGCGGTTTTTTTGTACATATAGTTTGACGTTTTAAAAAACGTAATATTTATGACAAAAAAATGTAACATTAAATTAGACAAATTTTCATTAACTTACTATTTGTCAATACCAAAAAAAATTTAATTAAGTTGAACCAAGCCTGCCTCTGCACTATCACATATATGTGCGTGAAAAAACTTGAAGGCACCATCAACCCATACTGACAGGAGAGCCCGATAGTCAATCACGGCACAGTTAAATAATCAAAAGAGGCTTATCAATGAAACGACAAAAAAGAGATAAATTGACGCGTGCACACGCAAAAGGGTATCAAGCTGGTATCAGCGGTCGTTCAAAGGAGAACTGTCCATTTCAGGCTTTTGACGCCAGGTCACAATGGCTCGGAGGCTGGAGGGAAGCCGTTGAAGACAGACAATTAGGATTCAACGTGCGTTAAGCATCTCTTTCAGTATAGGTAAGCCCCGATTTAACGGGGCTTTTTTATACCTGAAAGAAGTCAGAATTTAGACGTGTCCTGGAACAGACCGACTTTCAAATCTTTCGCGGTATAAATAACACGGCCGTCTACTTCAACCTGACCATCAGCCAGACCCATAAACAGTTTACGTTTAACTACACGCTTCATGTTGATGCGGTAGGTTACTTTTTTAGCCGTAGGCAAAATTTGACCGGTAAATTTCACTTCTCCTACGCCAAGAGCACGACCTTTACCGGGGCCACCGCTCCAGCCAAGGAAGAAACCCACCAGCTGCCACATGGCATCCAGACCCAGACAGCCAGGCATTACAGGGTCACCCGGGAAGTGGCAGTCAAAGAACCACAGATCAGGAGTGATATCCAGTTCGGCAATGATTTCGCCTTTATCGTACTCACCGCCTTCTTCACTGATATGACTGATACGGTCCATCATCAGCATATTAGGAGCCGGTAATTGACTATTACCCGGCCCAAACATTTCACCGCGGCTACAGGCCAGCAAGTCTTCACGGTTAAAACTATTTTGTTTGTCGGACATGATATCCCTTTGTTGTTAGATTTTCAGCGTGGTAATTTAGCGAACACTTGTACGCTAAACAACTCTGAACAGTCATTTATTGTGAAAATTTACATGTTACACTGTGCACGTAATCACGAGATGACAACGGTATGACTGAAAAGAAAAAAGCCAATCCTTCCGCCAATGCTGAAAAACAGCGTCGTTTCCGCGAAAGACAAAAAGCAGCAGGAAAAAAAATGGTTCGTGGCTATGTCAGCCCCGAAGCCATGCAGTGCTATAAAGAAATCAGCGATAAAACCGGATGGAGTGACAGTGAAGTACTGTCCAACGCGTTACGCATAACCTATGCAGCCTACAAGTGTGGTCAAATCCGTCTTTTGAATCAGTGGCTTAAAGATCAGAAGCGCTAGCCCCGGATTTTAACCAGCGCCGGGAAGGACTCGCGGATGTCGTGTGCTTTCTGACGATCCGGGCTGACTCTCTGAGCACCTCTTCTCTTTCCCTGTAAGACCACAGCCGCTCTGCGGTTTGTTTATTGTGCTGTCTGATATCAATCACCGGCAGCATGTAATCCCGTTGTATATCAAAATCCAGCATGGCTGCTTCCAGCGGCGGAATATCTGCCGGATTATGACACAGCGCTGCCGGCAGATTTTTTAGTTCCGGTACCCATTTTTTTATAAACACGGCTTCAGGATCGAGCCTGGCCGACTGGGTTGCAGGATTATATAACCTGACGGTGTGTATACCGGTAATACTGGCCTGCATCTGAATCTGCGGAAAATGAATACCGGGCTCAAAATCAAGAAAAGCACGGGCAAGGTATTCTGCCGCGTGCCGCCAGTGTACGTTCATATGGTGACACAGGAAACTGGTTACCATGGCACGCATGCGGAAATTGAGGTAGCCGGTGGCAGCGAGCGCCCGCATACAGGCATCCACCAGCGGGTAACCTGTTTTCCCGTTTATCCACAGCCAGGTGCGTCTGCTGGCCTCCGGTCCGTCGATGTAAGGAAAGCTTGCATATCCCGCATTTTGTGCCCGCCACTCCATTTCATGTTCGCTTTCAAATTTCTGAATAAAATGGCAGTGCCAGTGGATACGGGACATCAGTGCATTGAGGGCCTTCTTCCAGAGCGCTCCGTCACCGTCGGGCTGATGAATGAGTTCAGACTTACGGTATTCAATATACTGAAAGACCTGTTTCACTGACAGATTACCCCATGCAAGATAAGGACTGAGCCGTGAGCAGGTGATACGTGCATCCGCCGGCCTGGATATGCCCTGATGGTATCGCTTGCCCCGATCTGCAAGAAAGTGTTTTAAAACCTGCCATCCGCGTCGTTCACCGCCGGGCTGCATGAGTTCACAATGCGGATAAGAGGGCGAGGCTGCGATACTTCTCAGCGGTGATGTCGTCCATTGCCACCAGTTCACTGCGGATAAGGTAATGTCGTCAACAGGCTGTGACATTACCGCTTTCCAGTGTCTTTCCCAGTTCCGGCGGTTTATCAGTCCCCGGCTTACAGCGCCGCTGGCAAATTCAATATGACGTATTTGCCGTGCCTGAAACCAGGCCTGCATGTACAAGTCACGATCGAAGGTAATTTTAAGCCCGGTTTCCTGATAGCTGTACACTTCCCGGACTGTACAGTGCGTTGCTATTTCGCTGAAGGTCGCTTCAACTGTACGGGTGGTAGTCAATACTGCGGCAAATCCCGGCAACTGCCCGTTTAAATCGGTGATACTCTGACAGATGAATCGCCAGTGTCTGTCGCTCATGTGCGGATCCTGCATGAGTTCCGGCTCATAACAGAATACTAACAGCACCGGCAAGCCGCTCCGGACGGCTTCTTTCAGGGGGGCATGATCCCGCAGACGTAAATCCCGTTTGAGCCATACCACCGCAATATCGGGCTTCAGCTCAGCCATTTGTTGATAAATGTCCGTTCCGGATCGTACATATTCGTCTGCTTTTCAAGGTCAAACTGGCGGTGACCACGGGGATCATGACCCACTCCTCCAAGGTAGAGCCAGTTACCCCAGTTACTGCCGGGATCGTAATCTACCAGACATTGTTCAAACCAGGCCGCCCCGTATTGCCAGTTTTGTCCCAGCTCATGGACCAGACAACTGGCAACCAGTTGTCTGCCCCGGTTAGACATGAAACCGGTTTGCATCAGTTGCCGCATGCAGGCATCAACAATCGGGTAGCCAGTTCTTCCTTGTTGCCAACAGATTATTTTGTCCGCATCGTAATGGCCTGGACGTTTTTCATCCCGCAGTCCTGCCTGCAGATACCAGTTTTTGCCGAGCTTAAGCTGGGCAAAATGAAAAAACTCCCGCCACAATAATTCAAAATAAACCCAGTATGTGGACTCATTGGCTTCCACTTCATCTTCAAAACGCCTGAGCTCAAAATATACCCTGCGGGGAGACAAGGCGCCTGCCGCAAGCCATGGCGAGAAACGTGTACTGCCCGTTTCGTCATCCAGCGCATTTCTGGTTTCTTTATAACGCAGCACATGCCGGTGTTTGAATAAATACTCATTCAGCCGTTCCAGCGCAGCATTTTCTCCGCCACGAAAAAGAGGAGGTGTTTTGCTTTTCTCATGTACAGCCGTCACAGATTGCACTTCGGTGGCGAAGGGCGGTGGGTATGATACCGGAGGATCTAATGGTAACTCCGGTATTGTGTTCCTCTCTGTTTGTTTGCGGAATTGTGTAAATTGCCCGGGCATTTCATTCAGAGAAAAGGGGAGCGAAGACTTGTTAAACAGGGATCCCGCTTCTTTATACACCGTATTAATACCGTCACAGGCATCAACCACATGTTGCCAGTCCTGCAATTCGTAAAAACCGGGATTCACATGTGCGCCAAGCCAGCTTACATCGTATTTTTTTATCAGTTCTGGAATGACAACTGCCGGGTTGCCCTCGAGAACAAGTAACCTCTGGCCAAGAGGTACCAGGGCATCATCCAGTTCATCCAGGCATTCAGCGATAAACCGCTCTCTGATTGCGCCGGTACGTTGTGTGCCGAAAGGTGTGGTTTCTGACAGCCGGCTATCTCTGACAAATACCAGCAGCAACTCCGTAACGTTCTGACACATCGCTTCCAGTGCCGGCATATCGTCAAGCCGTAAATCCTGACGGAACCAGAAAATGCCCCTCACACGGGCCGGATAACTGCTATTTGTATAGTGCGATGTTTTCATTACAAAACCTTAATTTTCACCCGTTTGTAATCAGATTTATTACAATGCCGTATCTATTGCATCATTCTGAATAAAAAGGATAACAACGTGCCGGTACCCGTCAGCATTATGTGGTTCCGTCAGGACTTGCGCGTGAAAGATAATCCCGCGCTGAACGCCGCCTGCGACCTTGGAAAAATTATCCCTGTATATATTGCAGATACGTTTGTGCCGGAAAAACGACTCCCCGGTAGTGTAACTAAATGGTGGTTACATCAATCATTAAACTCCCTTAATGATCGCCTTAACGGCCATTTGCAGGTATTCAGCGGCGATCCGGCAGAACTCATTCCTGAACTCATGACACGGTTCGATGTGCAGCATATCTTCTGGAACCGGTTGTATGAGCCCTGGCATGTGGCCAGAGACAAAAAATTGAAGCAGGCTCTGAAAGATGACGGCAAAACGGTGAAGAGTTTCAATGGTTCGTTGTTGTGGGAGCCCTGGGACATTGAGAATAAATCAGGATCACCCTATAAGGTATTTACGCCGTTTTACCGTAAAGGCTGCTTACAGGCAGCTGAGCCACGCTTTCCCCAGGCGCCGGTAGCCAGAATCACTTACGCGGATGTGGACAATGCAGGCACGTCAATTGATGAACTCGGCCTGATGCCTGATATTCAGTGGTTCGATGGCATTGAAAAAATGTGGACACCGGGAGAAGACGGAGCAGCAGACCGGCTTGCTACCTTCATAGACGAAGCCGCAGCGAATTATAAAACCGACCGGGATATTCCGGCAGTGCAGGGCACATCGTTGCTCAGCCCTCATCTTCATGCCGGAGAAATATCTCCTAATCAAATCTGGTATGCCATTAAGGATGCCTTTGGCAACAGTGATGATAAGAATATCGATACCTATCTGAGTGAACTGGGATGGCGTGAATTTGCCCACCACCTTATTTATCATTTTCCTGACTTCCCCGATAAGAACTTCAATGAGAAGTTCGATAAGTTTCCATGGCGCCGGAGTCAGAAAGATCTGGAAGCGTGGCAGAAGGGCCGCACAGGTATCCCTATTGTCGATGCAGGCATGCGGGAATTATGGCATACCGGCTATATGCACAACCGCGTACGGATGATAACCGGCTCATTTCTGGTGAAGAACTTGCTTACCGACTGGCGTGAGGGAGAAGCCTGGTTCTGGGATTGTCTGGCTGACGCTGACGGTGCGAATAACACCGCCGGATGGCAGTGGGTGGCGGGGTCGGGTGCCGACGCCGCGCCCTATTTTCGGGTATTTAACCCGGTGTTGCAGGGGGAGAAATTCGACAAGCAGGGCGAATATGTACGTACCTGGTGTCCCGAACTGAAAAAATTGCCAAACAAATATATTCATAAGCCCTGGGAGGCGGACAAGGCAACGCTCAAACAGGCTGGTATCGTGCTCGGAGAGCAATATCCTGAACCTCTGGTGGATCTAAAAGCGTCACGACAACGGGCACTGGACGCCTTTAATGAAATTAAGGGGTAACCATGGGCTGTACTCTGCGATTGATACTTGGCGACCAGCTCACCGCCACTTTACCGGTGATCACTGACGCGGTGAAAACCCGCGATATTTTATTGATGGCAGAGGTGAAAGAAGAAGCCACTTTTGTGAAGCACCATAAGAAGAAGATTGCATTTCTATTTTCAGCTATGCGGCATTTCGCAGAAGAACTGAAAGACGACGGCTTCAAAGTAAATTACAGAAAGTACGATGACCCTGACAATCAGGGTAGCTTGCTGAATGAAGTAAAAGCGCTGGTGAGCAAACACGATGTTGATAATATCGTTGTCACTGAACCGGGTGAATACCGTTTACTGAAGAGTATGCAGCAATGGGAAAGTCAGCTCGGTGTGCCTGTGGATCTGTTACCCGACGAACGGTTCTATGCCAGTAAAGCGAGGTTTGCTGAATGGGCTGAAGGACGGAAAACCCTTCGTATGGAATTCTGGTACCGGGAAATGCGCAAAGAAACCGGCATTCTTATGGAAAATGGTGTGCCGGCGGGGGGAGACTGGAACTACGATGCGAAGAACCGTGAGTCCATGCCCGCCAGTGTCACTCCGCCACCACCGGTAAAATTTGAGCCCGATGAGATAACCCGGGACGTGATCAGTCTGGTTGAAAAAGAGTTCGGTGATCACTTTGGTGAATTAGATGATTTTCATTATGCTACCGATCGTGCCGGCGCACTTGAGGTATTAAACCGCTTTATTGACGAACGGCTACCGGACTTTGGCCGCTATCAGGACGCCATGCGTCATAACATGCCCTGGTTGTTTCATTCCCATCTGTCCTTTTATATCAATTGCGGTTTGCTCAGTCCCCGTGAGGTGGTTCAGCAGGCAGAAGCCGCCTGGCATGCCGGTGAAGCCCCCCTCAATTCCGTAGAAGGTTTCATCCGCCAGATCATTGGCTGGCGTGAATTTGTGCGGGGGTTTTACTGGCATTACATGCCGGGGTTACAGACAGATAATTATTTCAATGCAAAAAGAACCTTGCCCGACTTTTTCTGGGACGGCTACACCAATATGAATTGTCTGCGTCAGTGCATTACTGACACTAAAAAACATGCCTACGCACACCATATTCAGCGTTTGATGGTGTTAGGTAATTTTTCATTATTGTGTGAGTTATCACCCGCTGAAGTGCAGGAGTGGTACCTGCTGGTGTACGCAGACGCCTACGAGTGGGTCGAATTACCTAATGTCTCCGGCATGATTTTATTCGCCGATGGCGGCAATCTCGCTAGCAAACCCTATGTAGCAAGTGGCAGCTACATCAATAAGATGTCTGATTACTGCAAGCATTGTGGTTACAGTGTGTCGAAAAAGACCGGAGAAGGAGCCTGTCCGTTCAACTACCTGTACTGGCGCTTCCTCGATGCCCATCAGGACAAGTTAAGGAAGAACCCGAGAATGGCGTTTGTCTATAAAAGCTACGACAGAATGGCGGAAGAGAAAATCGCGGCTATGCGGGAAGACGGTCAGCGTTTTCTGACAAAACTGAGCAAAAATGAAGAAGTCTGATTTACCGCAGAAAATGTGTCCGGTGTGCCAGCGGCCATTTACATGGCGCAAAAAGTGGGAACGGAACTGGGAAGCGGTAAAATATTGCTCTAAAAGATGTGCCGGCAATAAACCAAGCCGGCACGACTGTTGATATCAGAACATCCAGCCCGCAGGATCCGGGTGGGCTTGATTGTTATCAAGATACTTCATGCCTTTCACACAACGAACAATCAGCCAGACAACCCAGAACAGAATAACCAGCCAGCCTATCAGCACAATTGACAGAATAGAGCCGATCACCAGGTAGAGGAAACCTATCCAGAAAGTACGGATTTGGAAACGGTAGTGGCTTTGCAGCCATTCCGGTGCATCTGATTTATTTATGTAGGCCATCACAACACCCACAAGGCCGGTGATACCAAATAAAATGCCTACCAGATACAGGATATAGACAATTTTGGCAGTGCTGCCTGATGCATTGGTGTTCGCGGGAATTTCGCTCATTTTATTTATCCTTTTTTAAAGTTATTTTTCCATACTATTTTCAGTCGGTTAGAAAGGCGGCTTGATAAATAGTCATGAAATAGTGCGATGAAACCGGATGAAATGCAATGCTCTGTAGTGATTGATGACCAGCTCCTGTGATTAAGTTTCTCCTTTTTTGAGTTTTACAATTGGAACTTATTACAGAAAAACTACGGTTTATATTGGCTGTGTACCGGGACAGTGATAGACAAGTCAGTTAAACCGACATCACTGGTATCCCTATGATTACAAGACTACCCGTTTCTCATTTTGTTATTCTGCTTAGTAGTTTGCTGACTCTTTCTGCATGCTCAACGACTCAAAACAACGTTGATGGCTGGCAAAATTTACTGTCTCCGGCAGAACAGAAAAACTGGACTGCAAAAATTAATCATCATCCTTCAGGGGTAAATTTTGCCAACACATTCCGGTTTTCAGGAGATATGCTACTTGTACGTTATGATGGCTATGATGACTTCAACGAACAATTCGGCCATCTTTTCTATGAAGCTGAATTAACCAACTTTCATCTCAAATTTGAGTACCGCTTTACCGGAGACTTTCTCGAAAGCGCCCCGGGCTACGCACGATTAAACAGTGGTGTAATGTTTGCCAGTCAGTCTGCTGATTCCATCCTCACGGATCAAAACTGGCCGGTTTCGGTGGAAATGCAGCTGTTGGCTGAGCGTGAAGCCGGTGTAGCAAGACCTACAGGAAATATGTGTTCGCCCGGTACTGAAATTTATTATCAGGGCGGCATTTATCCTGAACACTGCCTTAACTCGTCATCGCCCACGTTCCCCGCCGGTGAATGGGTGAGGGGCGAACTGATCGTTAAAGACGGGCACGTTACTCAACTTATCAATGATGATGTGGTTCTTGAATATGATTTAGCTCTCGCTAAAAAGGACGATCTGGTCACCGGTGAAAACCCGGCGACATGGGAACAGATGAAAAACCTGAAGTCAGGTTATATTGCATTTCAAAGTGAAGGGCAGCCCATTGATTTTAAGAATATTTACTTAAAAATACTGTGAATGGCCAGCCTCTTCAAGCTCACTCTCACCGGTCACTGCCTGAAGCGTTTCCTGCGTTGTAAAATAGTTTTGTCACCGGAAAATTATTCATAATTGAAACCCGGTGACACAAAATGACGTCATATAATTGATTTTGATTGACCCTGAATATCTTCAAATTTAACGTGAATTTATTGTAAATAAATGGTGAAAAGTCATACGGTTTGAATGTGTGACCTTTCACTCTTCAAAGGATCCGTTATGAAATTGAAGAAACTGTCACTCTCCATTATTACCGTATTGCATGCTGGCTTAACTACAAATGCGCTAGCTCAGGAGAACACACAGGAGAGCGCTACCGGCGACCAGTTAGAAGTTATCGAAGTAAAAGGCTTTCGAAGCTCACTGAACAAATCCCTGCTGACAAAACGCGCTAACGTGAATTCCATGGAGTCCATATCTGCCGAAGATATTGGTAAGTTTCCAGATCTAAACTTAGCTGAATCGCTACAACGTATTTCCGGGGTATCAATCAGCCGCGAAGGCGGCGAGGGCAGACGTATCACACTGCGGGGCCTCGGCCCGGACTTTACCCGTGCAACACTGAACGGTATGGAAATACCGGCGGAAACTGATCAGCTGGACTCGTCAATTTCCGCTCTGAGCGGCGGGCGTGCATTTGACTTCAATGTATTTGCGTCTGAATTATTTAATCGTGTGGACGTGCAAAAATCTCCCACTGCATCAATGGAAGAAGGTGGCATCGCGGGTTCTGTTAATCTGTATACCGCCAAGCCTTTTGATAATCCCGGCTTTCATTATGCCGGCTCAGCGCAGGCGAACTACAACGATGTTTCTGAAGAGACCAACCCCCGCACGGCAGTGATGGTAAGCAATACCTTTGACGATGATAAATTTGGTGTCCTTTTTTCACTGGCTTATTCGACCCGAAACGTTAACCAGCAAGGGTTCGGAACCGTAGGCTGGCAAACGCCCGTTAACAATAATATGACTTACGCGGACACCAGCAGTACAAGCGTTACCGGCTCGCCTGCCAACTCAGATTGTCAGTTAGATGGCGCAAGTGTCGATACAATTAATTGTTTGTATGCGCCCCGAATTCCACGACCGGATTATTTCGGTAACGAACAGACCCGCCTGGGTATTACGTCTTCATTCCAGTATGCGCCGGCTGATAATGTGTTACTTACCTTTGACTACCTACACTCACAATTGGAAAACGAACGTTCGTACTATCACATGTACGCCATGTTCAGAAACTACTTCAATCAAATTACGCCAACATCGGTGACCGTTGCCCCTAATGGTCAGCAAATTATTGCCGGGCAATTTGATGGCGTGACCAACCGGGTTGAGAGCCGTGAAACCACCAGTGATACAGCATTTAATCAATATGTGTTATCGGGTGAGTTTGGCTTAACAGACCGGCTCATCGTCGATGCCATGGTGGGTTATGCAGAAATCGATTTTTCCCGTGATGAATTCCGTCACATTATGGACAGCACTGAGCCGCATAGTTTCGGGTTCGATTTTACAGATAACCCCAATGCTGCGCTGCTCGACTTCCAGTTCGATTATAACGATCCTGCTCTGTACAACTTATCCTCTTATGATTTGCAGGATCAGACTGATAAAGAAAACCTGACCGCCAAATTTGATGGTAAATATGTGGCGGATATGGTCGAAATTAAGGCAGGTGTGGCGTACAACAACCGTAAAGTCTCCCGCCAATACTTCGGGTTGCCAACTTTTTCAACGGGATCGGCAGAAGGCTTAACAGAAATGTTGCCCATCAGTAATTTTGGCGACGGCTTCGACGGAAATTTGTTTCCTTTTGTGGTGGCTGATTTTGATGCAGTAAAAGACGCTATCGGCCCGCTAAACTGGCAATCCCAGGATCAGAAAAATACGCAGGTGGAAGAAGAGACCATGGCTGTGTATCTGGAGTTTAATACAGACTTCGATATCGCTGATATGATTTTGCGTACTAACTTTGGTATGCGTTATGTTGATACCACCGCCACGTCAACGGGATATATTCGCCTGGAAGACTCCGTAGAAACCATCGTCGCTGAACATGATTATAAGAACTTTTTACCGGCTCTGAACCTGGCATTAGAGCCGGCAGATGATCTTATCGTGCGTTTAGGTCTGACGCGGTCAATGACACGCCCAAGCTTAAATACGCTAAACCCGGGTAATCCTGCTTTTCGCTACATCGAAGGATTCGTGACGGTGGGCAACCCGTATCTTGACCCCTATGTGTCGAACAATGTGGACTTTGGCGTAGAGTGGTATTTTGACGAAGAGTCATTATTGTCTGCCACACTGTTTTACAAGGACATAGAAACTTACATTCGCAGCACACAGGAAGAAAAACTGGTCGACAGCATTTATTACACGGCAATCAATAACGATCCGGTTTATGACCCCGCGATAACCGTTAATCCGTTCAGCGAACCCTATACTCATTACTCCTACGACAATGGTGACGGCACAACGATAAATGGTATTGAAATCAGCTACCAGCAGCCATTTAACTTTCTGCCTGCGCCGTTTGATAATTTTGGTACTGTGGCGAACTATACCCGGGTAAGTTCAGGAGAAATTGTCGGCGTTTCTGAAAATTCCTACAATTTCACCTTGTACTATGAAACTGAAAAGTATGGTGCCCGCCTGTCGGCAAACAGCAGGGATGACTATTTCATCGAAGTGCCCGGCATCACCGGCAATGCCCAAAATGGTGTAACAGGCCCGACGAATATCGACTTTTCCTCGTTTTATAACTGGTCGGAAAAGCTGACGTTCTCCTTTGAAGTGATCAACCTGACGGATGAGTATTCGCGGCTGTTCGTCACCGGCGACGGTTCGCTGGACATGGTGCGGGAATATAACAACACAGGAAGACAGTTCTTCCTTGGCGTGCGCTATCACAACTAGACAGCTTCACCTTACGGGGTCATAAGTTCTTATGACCCCGTTCTTATCCCGCAACACTTTATTCAGGCCAACCTCACTATGCTCAACCATTGCTTTCTCTTTTTTCTCATGCTCACTGCGGCACCCGTCACAATTTCTGCCGAAGAACGTTTCACTATTTCTGTCGATGAACCGGCTGCGCGTTTTATTGTTGTGGAAAGTAGTGATCCGCTCATTGAATGGGCAGCCAAAGATGTGGCGGAAGATTTATCTGTGCGTACCGGTTCGACCTTTGTTGTGGTCAAACGTGATGACGAGGCGGCTTCAACACCATTCATTCGCATAAATGTTGATGACTCGTTACCGCCACTCAATGCCAGCGCATTTCCTCATGGAAATCATGAAGCATTTGCCATTTACACAAAACAGAACTCTCTGGTGATCACCGGCGCTGATGTCCGGGGCACGGTGTACGGGCTGTTCACGTTAGCAGAAAAAATGGGCATTTCACCCTGGCAATGGTGGGCGAACGTGCCAGTGAAAAAAGCCACCTCGCCGCTTACGCTGGGCAAGTTACCTGTTATTGAAGGTCCCGCTGTGAAGTACCGCGGCATTTTTATTAACGATGAAGACTGGGGCATGCTGCCGTGGGCATCTCAAACATTCGAGCCAGATACAGCCAATATAGGGCCCCGGACTTATGAAAAAGTTTTTCAGTTATTGCTCAGATTAAAAGCCAATACCATCTGGCCTGCTATGCATCCGGGAACCCGAGCCTTCTTCACAGTGCCGGGCAACAAGGAAATGGCACAGCGCTACCGCATTCATGTAGGCAGTTCTCATGCAGAACCCATGTTGAGAAACAATGTGGATGAATGGGACAAGCAGCAATCAGGTGATTTCAATTACACGAATAATGCCGCCAGGGTCAATAAATACTGGCGAAGCCGTGTTGAGCAGGTCAGTGATATGTCTGATCTTGCAATGTTTACCCTGGGTATGCGCGGCATCCATGACAGCGGAATGGAAGGTATCAATTCACAGCAGCAAGCCAAAGACACTTTACAGCAGGCTATCAATACCCAGCGTGCACAACTTAAAGCGGTTTTTGAAAAGCCCGCTGAAACGCTTATGCAAATGTTTACGCCTTATAAAGAAGTACTCTCACTGTACGAAATGGGATTGTCTGTGCCTGACGATGTCACACTGGTGTGGCCCGACGATAACTACGGTTATATCCGCCGGCACAGTAATCGTGCTGAACAAACACGGTCAGGCGGAGCAGGGGTGTACTACCATTTAAGCTATTGGGGCAGACCCCATGATTACCTGTGGCTGAGCAGTACCCACCCCGCGTTAATACAGTTTGAAATGCAACGGGCATTTGAAAATGGTGCTGACCGTATCTGGATAGCAAATGTGGGTGACATCAAGCCCCTCGAATACAATATGGAATGGTTCTTACATCTCGGGTGGCACGGGCCGGATAAAGTGTCTGACGCAAAGACGTTCGCTACTTATCAGTTGGGCAGAGATTTTGCGATTTCTGAACCACAATACGCTGCAGATCTGTTATTTGTCTATTACCATCTGGCTTTTATCCGACGCCCGGAATTCATGGGATGGAGTCAAACCGAACCCACGATACAAACCCAATTATCCGGCTGGAACGGAAAAACCATTGAAAACCGTCTTCAGCAATACCAAATGCTTGAGACATCCATTTTCGAACTGAGTAAAAGCATTCAGCCGGATGAGCAATCAGCCTGGTTTCAGCTTATGAGCTATCCGGTGCAGGCGTCCTCAGAAATGAATAAAAAGTGGCTGTTCAGGCACAAAGCTGCTTTTACAGTCTCACAATCTGTAGTTGATAAGCTGATGGAAAAAGCACTGGATGCACATAACACTATCGACGGGCTAACTCAGCAATATAACAGATTGTCTGAAGGAAAATGGGCCGGCATGATGGATGCTGCACCGCGCAAACTGCCGGTTTTTAGCAAGCCGGAAATGATTACGTTGACGAATGACGAAAAGCAAAAGCGTAAAAGAGATAACAACGGATCCCAAAGTAAGCAAATCAAACCGGCATCAGTAAAATTTATTTCACCTGAGGGTTACAGCTGGCAGGAAGTACGAGATCTCGGCTATTCCGGCAAAGCATTAACACTTTATCCGCTGAAGCAACAACACTTCTCAGAAAAGGCCGCTGTTACATACCTGTTCAACCTTGACATTGCACAGGATGTAACGTTAAACGTTGCCACGTTACCTGTGCATTCCAATGATTTTTCTCATGAGATCGCAATATCTCTGGCACAAAAACCAGTGACGATATTCACGCTGAACACCATAGGACGAAGCGAGCAGTGGAAGCAGGGCGTATTGAATAACCGCATTCAGAATAGTGTCAATCTGGGAAGGCTGAGTAAGGGTACTCACAATGTGACCCTTTCAGTGAATCAAAACGGTATTGTTATTGATGAGGTCTGGCTATCTGAACATGGTTCTTAGCAAGAGAATAGGGCACAATGCCGGCTGTTTTTTAAATAGTGGAGTTCTTATGTCTTTCAGTAGTGTTGAAGCGTTAACCTCTCAACTGGCCAGCGCCCCGGATGAAATTGTATTCAGCGATGTGATTTCGTTTGTTGACGATAACTACATTTTTACGCCTTCGGCTTTCAGCAATGGCGCAGTCAACAATGAAGCGAATCAAAATAACGGGTCTTGTAAACTGTTGGCCCTCGGCCAGCTGTTAAGTTTAACACAGGCGCAGACACTCGCACTTTTTGGCAGTTATTACCGTGATGATGTGCTTAAGCACCCCGAAGGAACCGATCATGCAAATATTCGCAATTTCATGGTCTCAGGATTCGACGGTTTGCAGTTTGATACATTTCCGCTAGCGGAAAAATAAGGCGCCCGTTTATTTAACTCCGGCGCTTTTGTCGCTTTGTTAATCTGGCCATGCCGCCTTGTTTAACAGCCGCCTGCTGGCCATAGTGACCAGGCATTTCCGGAGAGCGCCAGCCTCCGGCAAGCTGCATTTCAGGTAGCGTGGCACCATTTTCTGCAAGCGAAACAGCCGCACCCACACGACCGCTGTGAGGGGTAATATTTTCCTGAATACCAGCCAGGGCAGCGATGCGTTTCCAGGTGCGATAAATGCTCGAATATTCAAGCTTCGGGGCCTGTTTGAAATTCGCAGCTTCATCATAAGGCAGCAGAGCATGGCCTCTGTTTGAGACCCGGCGGAACAATACACCTTTGTTTATCCTTCGCGGATCATCTTCATTTCGCTCAACTTTTTGCTGAGGGTCATAATTCGCTTCAGCGATATACTCATCAATCATATCCAGAGTATTGGGAGAAATGTAGCGGTACTGGCCTTTGCCGGTCTGGTCACTTTTTGATGTTAAGACGAGCAGGGCATTAGTACGTTTATTGATGTCAGATAAACAAACGCGAACGACTTCATCGGCCCTGAGCAGCGCATCGAACATCAGATTAATCATGGCCAGATCGCGCATTTCCAGCAGCGTGTCCGGGATCACGCGTTCATTAATTTTTTCCAGTAAATCCAGTGTCAGCGGTACAGCCTGATGGTGACTGAACTGGTATTTTTCATTCTCAGCCAGCGACAGCCGGATGAAGTCTTTAAGATAGACAGACTGCACAATGGGGTTCGGTAATTTGGCAATACCCAGGAATTTACTCAACGCGCTGAGCCTGCGTTTGATGGTGCGGTAAGCCAGTGGCGACTGACATAACATCTCTACATAACGTTTGACACAGAGTTCATTATTTTCAAATGAGGCATTGAATCCGCTCAATCCGGATTGCTCACAGAATATAACAAACTCGTTGAAATCGCTGATGTAAGCACGCTGCGTGTTACGGGGTAACCGTGAGAAAATATCATTGAAGTACTGATTCACAGCATCGCGGTAACAGTCTGTAAACTGTAACTGCTGAGATGCCGGCAACTTCATGTCAGATCCTTAAAATATACAGGTATTTAAAAGGGTGGCACGCATGAAGGGTAAAAGCCGGCATACGTGGGAGTACGATGCCGGTAGTATATCTAAATTGATATTGACTGTATACAAATACAGTTGTTGTGTGTGTCGGGCAGGGAAAGCCTATTCAGCGCTATCCCGTAAAGTAAAACCCGTCAGCCATTCAAGGATCAAATCTTTATGATTGTCAGCCCATTGTTGAGACACGGTTTCAATATCCTCACCATTTTCTACTGCGGAGAGCATTGCCACCAGTTCCGCGTCATCAATCACAAACCGGTTTAACAGCTTCACCAGCTCGGGGGAACGCTCTTCCAGTTGCGAACGAAAACCCAGTTTGATTTCACTTTGCGGCCAGGAGGTGCCTGTGGTGAGTTCATTGAGTCCCTGAGCTTTGAAAATGGCTTGCCATGTTGCGGCGTCATGTGCTGGCTCTTCCACAAAGTGTACATGGCGGTTTCCAAACAATGCATCAGGGTAATAGCAGAAGAATAAGCCCGGCTGTTCATTCTGATTGTTGCGGTTAATCAGCTGCTCCAGTAAGTCCAGGTCGAACACATGATAGTCATAATACGCATCCAGACCATAGGCGTTAAGGCGTCGCTTCTCAATTGCCACTGATGCCCAGCCTTTGGCTCCCACCCAAATATCACCGCGACCATTACCGGACAAGTCAAAACGTGAAGCGTTTTCCGGAATAACCAGATCGTTTACTGCTAACGTCGCCGTCGCTGTAAAATCGGTATAACAGAGACCTTGTTTTCCCATGCCGGCGCTTTCACCCAATTTAACCGTTTCGAACGCCCGCACATACCGGCGGATCAGGTCGGCATTGTTAGCCAGCCAGATATCCGGATGCACATCAATGTCGCCGTCGTGCTGGCCCATCTGTTTAAAGGCTTGCTCATGAGTAACGTTGATGAGCTGTGCCCGCGACTCTGTGTGTTCATTAATAATCATGGCAAGAATATGAGCTTTAACTTGAGCGGTCGGCCAGTCCAGTAAGGCAATATTCAGTTCGGCGTTATTTAAATCGCGCTTCGACAGAATGGGCGCTGACTCATCCCGCTTCACATCATCCAGCGTTTCATATAAAAAGCCGTAGCCGAATCCACAAAACAAAAACACAAAAATACTGAAAATCCAGTAACTGTGACTCACGGTTTCGGGACCGACCGTTTTCAGGCTCAGACTACGCTCTACAGCTTCATGCTGCCCGTCAAAATCTTGCGCGCCTGATTTCTGCTTAAATTCGTCTGCATATTCCAGTAAATCCCGGCACACCAGCGCGTGATCGTGGCGGATCTGGATATACTGATTCCGTTCATTAATAACCAGAATGAGAAATATAACCGAAGTAGCCAGAATGAGCGCAAACAAGGCCGTGGAGAAACTTTCAGGACGAAATATGAGTGAGAAGAAGACGTTCGTTGCGCCAAGCAAGATGAGAATGACCAGTTCTTCCGGTGGAATTCTGTCACTTTCCATGGTCATTAGTTTCTGACCCACCTGGAAATTATCCAGCAAACGCTCACGATATAACGGAGTATTTTCGGTGCCGGCAATCAGTACTTTCTTAATGTCCTGAATTTCCAGCTGAGCATTGCGCATATCCTTTGTGCCGTTAAAAGCTCGTAAGAACACGTATAAATGTTTAACGATATAATTATTTATCAGTGCTTTGTACTTCTCTGCAGATACGCCGCCGGCTGGTGCAGAGGAGGGGAGTTGCATCACCGAATCATTAAACTCTACCAGCAAACGTTCCCGTTCCCGGTTAAGGGATGTTGTCCGCTCCAGAGCAAAAGTACCCAACAGGACAAAAAAGACCGTGGATACAGCGAGTAAATCGTAATACGAGTCAATGGGATAAGTTGGCGCGAATAACACCCATATCCCCACCATACATACGGTACTGAAAAGAATGAGCAGCGATGAACGCAGAGGAAAGCGCAGTCCTAGAAAAATATTCGCCGACACAATAAGAACTGATGCGACCGCTTCATACTGATTGAGTAATCTGCCCTGTAGCAAAGCAAGGATCACTACCGCGCCGACAGGCATGAAATACCAGAACACGCTGACAGACGCATTGGTCGCCGAAAATACGGATAAATCGTAGAGCAAACTTCCCAGTGCCAGAATAGCAATACCGGCAAAGGCCACCAGCGCATAATCCATATAATCAAATTGATTTGCTGAGTCGCCAAACAAAAACAGGATAGCGAGCATACCAGGGGCAGCCACACAACGAACACCTGATTCAGTCAGTAAAGCTTTATTCAAAGATCTGAGGTTGAGAGCATTTTTATCTGAGATAGCAGACCAGGCATCCATGCATTTCATGCGCATATAGCAGTTAATTGCCATAGCAAGCCCGCCTGATGCCGCCAGCAAAATGGTATTTATCATCGGACTTTCCAGCAGCAGCCAGTCTGCAATATCCAGATTCGGGCTCATCAGAACGATGAAACCGGCAAACGCTGCTGCAGAGAAAATATAATCGTTCGCAGTGGTTGTTCTGTGCTTTTTACGCAACGTGCTGTCTATGTAGAAAAATACAATCGGCCAGGCTTCGAATATGAGAATGGCAATAACATCAAATTCCTGCGACATGTTCAGTGCAGCATACAAAAGCAGATGGTTTGCACAGATAAGGGCACCGGAAAACAGCGTGGGTACAAGCAGCGCCGGTGTTTTGAAATGGACTGCAATATCAGAGAAAAAGCCTTGTTGCCGCTTTGCAAACATGACCATGACGACCACAAGCGTAGAAATAGCAGCCAGCGTATGCGAAGTAGCAGCGACAAAGATTGGGCTGGAGCGGTCTATCAGGTAGTTAACCACCGGCGGATAAAGCATCCACAACAGAATAGAGGCGCACATTAACACTATGGGTGAACGCATAAATTGAATGACGAGATGCTGCAAGAAGATAGCTCCTTTATCCTGTATTTTAGCGGCGGGAGATAGACGTTTCTCTAATCAATGACCGTTTAATCTGTTGAATAGTATCATGTTTTGCTTTTGTTTATTTTCTAATTTCTTTGAGTTGGAGGTATATGAGTATGCTCAAAACGGGGATGAGGACTTTGTGGATTCACAGAACTGAAACTCACTGGCGCAGAGGACTGATGTATTTAGTACATATAAAAAAAAAGCACTTTAGATTATTCTAACTAACTGAATATAAAATACATTTTTATTCATCACGCATGATAACTGGAATTATCATGCGTGATGAATTCATAGATGAAAAGTATCTGTTTGCAAGAAGTCTGTATATTTATACAGTATTGCGGAAATATTTGAATATCTCTAATTTCAGGCTTCGTACAAACGTTCAATTGTCTGGTGAATGATTCAATAAAGAACTTCTTAAACAATTCAAATCAAACCATCACACGCAAAACATCAGCATTACAGTAATTTCCACATAACACCATTTTGCTCATGTACAAGCACAGCAACAATTTATCATCCATTGAGCAATTCATTTATCCGGCGTTTTCTATGCATTGGTCCGGTAATGCCCGGAAAGCACTTATAGGCATTAAACTTGGAAAACTCTTTAAATTCGGCTAAGCAGATTCTGACAAGCTGTTGCAAAGTCATCATTCAAAAATAATGTCTAACGCCTGAAAACGTATCGTGCGCTACGTGAAATCTGCAAGGTCAGAGGTCGCAATTTTTCTCAGATTTTACGTAGCGTCGCGTAACAATCAGGCACTTTGTTAACCAAAATCCGCACATGCGGAGAATATCAATTTAGATAAGCTGCGTGCTGAGTAATAGAAGGATTTCAGGGAATAAAAAGAACGCTGATGTCTGGTGTTAGATGTTTCATTTATCGTAGACAACGGTAACGGCAATGGTAATGGTAATGGTAATGGAACTAAG
The DNA here is from genome assembly GCF_040148705.1 of Alteromonas sp. NFXS44. Taxonomy (NCBI): domain Bacteria; kingdom Pseudomonadati; phylum Pseudomonadota; class Gammaproteobacteria; order Alteromonadales; family Alteromonadaceae; genus Alteromonas; species Alteromonas sp. NFXS44. The sequence continues at coordinate 74,511 of NZ_JAGDEA010000006.1, forward strand.
CCACTGTAAGTCGCTAATACAAGCGAAAGGAACATGTGCAGCATTCATTTCAAATGCTTTCTGTTGGTGCGCATGATTCCGGCAGATATGTGAACCGCATCGAAAGGCCAACGAGCACAAAGCTACAAGAGAGTGTGCATCAGGCGATATATCAACAGCCGGAAGCGACACTGTGACGCCCCAATCCTTATTAGTACTTAATTGCGCATAATGTATATTTACTAGTCTGCCCTTGGGGACACAAAATAAGGACTCTTTTTGCGGATTTCTATGCCGTATTTTGATGCCAGTTCTTTGGCATGTCTGTAGTATGTTTCCCTGCTCATCAGGAAGTATGGATCGAATCCAAGCAACCATGTAATGTAGGTTCCTCGCAGCCTGCAAGGCATGCGTACCAAAAGTAACTGTTGTTCTACTGTAAGAGTTATGGCTTTATTCATATAAAAATCAAGGATGGAACATGCCTACTATTGTTGGTGAATGCCCTAGATGTAAATCACACCATACTACATTTAATGTTACAGCCCATGTTTATAAAGGAGCTCGTTTTAATGGTGACCATACATACGAAATTTTCTCCGTATGTCGAGCGTGTCACTCACCTTCTATTTTAGATGTGGTGCAATCATATCGCGCTGAAGATGCTAGTCGACTCTTTCGCAGGCCTGAACATGCTGCAGAAATTTTCCAAGTAGATATGTCTTTAAATGACATATTTGATATTACTGGTCACATATCTCTCAAGGATGAGATATCTATTAAATGTCCAGAACATACTCCAGAGCATCTAAAAGTAGTTTTTGAAGAAGGAGCAGCCTGCTTTGCCATATCTTGCTATAACGCTTCTGTAGCAATGTTCCGCTTATGCTTAGACCTCGATACTAAGGAAATAGCTGAAAAACATGATATCTCGGGGATGTTATTCGCGAGGCTTCAAAAGCTGTTTAGTCAGTCATTACTGCCTTCTGACCTTGAAGAGTTATCACATTGTATTCGGGAGAATGGAAATGATGGTGCACATGACGGAACTGTAACAGAAGTTGAAGCTCAAGATATTCTGGACTTTACAGTAAGCTATTTTGAATCTCGATACACCCTTCCAGAAAGGATTAGGCTTAGAAGAGAAGCGAGAAATAAAAGGCATGAACAGAGTTAATTTTTAATGCCGCAAGCGGCATGCAGTGAGCGCAGCGAACGGTAACCTTACAATGCTGAACGAAGGTACTATCCAAAATCGGACATCTCTGTTCTAAAACGGACATTAGCCCATCCTTGTCCTGCCAAACTAAGTTGCGGTGCATGAGCGAACTATCGAAAACCGGCTTTAAAGATAGCTCGCTCGTGATTATCACTTAGCTTCAGTAGCCTGAATCCGCTTAACCAAATCCCCCTGCGGATCTGAGTCGTTTTTATAGGTCTCGCTAACCTGTTTTATGAATTGTTGGTGGTCGTTGAGCTGTTTCCATAAAACGACTGCTGTGCGCATATCCATGCCAGAACGGTAGTCAATCGCACCGATAAAATCCTCTAAAGACATCTTCTCGCCGGATGGCTTATTGAAAATGTCGTTAGCTGTGCAGCCCAGAGCCAGGATAACTTTATCCAGCGTTGAGGCCTTCGGATCCGTATCGTTGTTCTCAATGCGCGAAATCTGCGTTAACTGAATGCCAGCAGCGTTTGCCAGCTGTGATTGCGTTAAGCCTGCACGGAGTCTTAAAGCCTTTACGTTTTCACCTATAGACATGGTTTTTATCCTGATTTACACATATAGGTGAAATCATACACCACGTTTATGCAATGAAACTGTTGATTTGCTCTTTATGTGAATTTATATTTCACATATAGGCGTATTGACAGGTTTTAGGATGCAAACCAAATTCACCAAGTCGGGGAGTCTAGTAATACCCGACTTTAGTCTCAAAATGAGACTCTGCAGGATACAACACGATGATTGATTGGGTGCGTGCCACACTCCCGATCGTTCACGCTCCGCTTAATGCGGGCGAAGTGTTCTGCACGAATGAAAACGGTGAAATCGAATGGCGCACCCCAAAAAGAAAGCAAGCTGTCGGCAGCTATGAAAAGAAAATCTCTATCAAAAGCGTAGGCGCTGACGGGCAGGGAAACGCAACGCATTTATGGATAAGCGGCAACCCTGCCAAATTCCTTCAAGGCCATAACGTGTTTGGCTCAGATAGCCTTACGGCTCTGGTGTACGACACGTTCAAAATCATCATCCGGCAACTTGGTCTGACACCGCAAATATCAGAGATCGCACAGATCCGTGATGGTGCTTACGACATCGGAATGATTGACATAAATTACTCATTCGAACTTCCAACGAAAGCTGACGTTCTGGCATTTATACGTGCTATGGAATTTAAAGCGAAAACCCGCCATGGACGGCCATCTATGAAAGGAGGAACACTTTACTTCGGAAAAACCTCTGAGCGCTGGGCAATTAAACTGTATTGCAAAGCCGAAGAAATCAGAACTAAAAACGGACAGTTACCTGAGCCATTAACCAACCAAGGCATAGAAAACTGGGTAGACAATAAACTGCGGATTGAGCTCCGGTTACACAGAAAAGAACTGGAAAAGCTCGACTTAATTACCGCTAATAAAGTGACGTCTTCCCAAGTGAAAACCGTGTTTAACGAATACTTAGGTAGAATCGAAATGACTGATCAAATCCGCTTAACCAATGATGTCACGGCCAAGTTACCAAACAATTTAGTTGCCACTTATACCTTATGGACTGAGGGCCATGACTTACGCGAAATGATGTCAAAAGCCACATATTACCGGCAGCGCAAAGCGTTGATGGAGTACGGAATTAACATCGATTTACGGCCATGTGAACCGGCAACGACGAACGTTGTGCCGCTGTTCAGAATCCTTGAAGCGAAGCCTGCACAAATACCTGAATGGGCATACAGTAAACAGCTGATTCATCAATCAGCAAGGAATGCATTATGAAAATAGAAGCAGCAATGGACTATGCAAAGCACGCTGATACAGACAAAGAAACGGTGGCTTGTTTATGCAAATGGCGCGGCAAATACTGCGCGTTCAAACTTAGCTATGAAGTGGTTGAAGATGAAGAACCTGAAGATAATGGCCCGAGGTTCAGCATTGAATATGTTGGCGGTAGTTTAAGAGATATGTATGAAGTCGAAGGTGATACATATACCGGTGCAGATCTCGATGCGTTACAGGATGACATGATTGAATCGGTGATAGACCCGGTAAATCTGGACTTCCAGATTTACCCGGCAACATCAGACGCAGAACTTATCCCATACATCTACAACGAACTGATGCCGGAATACATGCCGGCAATCGATACAGTAAAAGACCTTGATGTTTACCAGCATCAGGTCGACCGCGTATTACATCATCTGAAACAAAAGTGAGTGCAGCTGACGCTGCGCTGTGATGCCGCGCAGAGCCTGCGGCGCGCGAGCGAACAGAAGCAGCGTAACCAGAGGCAACCCCCCAATCCACATCAATACTTAATTGCGCATAATGTATATTTACTAGTCTGCCCTTGGGGACACAAAATAAGGACTCTTTTTGCGGATTTCTATGCCGTATTTTGATGCCAGTTCTTTGGCATGTCTGTAGTATGTTTCCCTGCTCATCAGGAAGTATGGATCGAATCCAAGCAACCATGTAATGTAGGTTCCTCGCAGCCTGCAAGGCATGCGTACCAAAAGTAACTGTTGTTCTACTGTAAGAGTTATGGCTTTATTCATATAAAAATCAAGGATGGAACATGCCTACTATTGTTGGTGAATGCCCTAGATGTAAATCACACCATACTACATTTAATGTTACAGCCCATGTTTATAAAGGAGCTCGTTTTAATGGTGACCATACATACGAAATTTTCTCCGTATGTCGAGCGTGTCACTCACCTTCTATTTTAGATGTGGTGCAATCATATCGCGCTGAAGATGCTAGTCGACTCTTTCGCAGGCCTGAACATGCTGCAGAAATTTTCCAAGTAGATATGTCTTTAAATGACATATTTGATATTACTGGTCACATATCTCTCAAGGATGAGATATCTATTAAATGTCCAGAACATACTCCAGAGCATCTAAAAGTAGTTTTTGAAGAAGGAGCAGCCTGCTTTGCCATATCTTGCTATAACGCTTCTGTAGCAATGTTCCGCTTATGCTTAGACCTCGATACTAAGGAAATAGCTGAAAAACATGATATCTCGGGGATGTTATTCGCGAGGCTTCAAAAGCTGTTTAGTCAGTCATTACTGCCTTCTGACCTTGAAGAGTTATCACATTGTATTCGGGAGAATGGAAATGATGGTGCACATGACGGAACTGTAACAGAAGTTGAAGCTCAAGATATTCTGGACTTTACAGTAAGCTATTTTGAATCTCGATACACCCTTCCAGAAAGGATTAGGCTTAGAAGAGAAGCGAGAAATAAAAGGCATGAACAGAGTTAATTTTTAATGCCGCAAGCGGCATGCAGTGAGCGCAGCGAACGGTAACCTTACAATGCTGAACGAAGGTACTATCCAAAATCGGACATCTCTGTTCTAAAACGGACATTAGCCCATCCTTGTCCTGCCAAACTAAGTTGCGGTGCATGAGCGAACTATCGAAAACCGGCTTTAAAGATAGCTCGCTCGTGATTATCACTTAGCTTCAGTAGCCTGAATCCGCTTAACCAAATCCCCCTGCGGATCTGAGTCGTTTTTATAGGTCTCGCTAACCTGTTTTATGAATTGTTGGTGGTCGTTGAGCTGTTTCCATAAAACGACTGCTGTGCGCATATCCATGCCAGAACGGTAGTCAATCGCACCGATAAAATCCTCTAAAGACATCTTCTCGCCGGATGGCTTATTGAAAATGTCGTTAGCTGTGCAGCCCAGAGCCAGGATAACTTTATCCAGCGTTGAGGCCTTCGGATCCGTATCGTTGTTCTCAATGCGCGAAATCTGCGTTAACTGAATGCCAGCAGCGTTTGCCAGCTGTGATTGCGTTAAGCCTGCACGGAGTCTTAAAGCCTTTACGTTTTCACCTATAGACATGGTTTTTATCCTGATTTACACATATAGGTGAAATCATACACCACGTTTATGCAATGAAACTGTTGATTTGCTCTTTATGTGAATTTATATTTCACATATAGGCGTATTGACAGGTTTTAGGATGCAAACCAAATTCACCAAGTCGGGGAGTCTAGTAATACCCGACTTTAGTCTCAAAATGAGACTCTGCAGGATACAACACGATGATTGATTGGGTGCGTGCCACACTCCCGATCGTTCACGCTCCGCTTAATGCGGGCGAAGTGTTCTGCACGAATGAAAACGGTGAAATCGAATGGCGCACCCCAAAAAGAAAGCAAGCTGTCGGCAGCTATGAAAAGAAAATCTCTATCAAAAGCGTAGGCGCTGACGGGCAGGGAAACGCAACGCATTTATGGATAAGCGGCAACCCTGCCAAATTCCTTCAAGGCCATAACGTGTTTGGCTCAGATAGCCTTACGGCTCTGGTGTACGACACGTTCAAAATCATCATCCGGCAACTTGGTCTGACACCGCAAATATCAGAGATCGCACAGATCCGTGATGGTGCTTACGACATCGGAATGATTGACATAAATTACTCATTCGAACTTCCAACGAAAGCTGACGTTCTGGCATTTATACGTGCTATGGAATTTAAAGCGAAAACCCGCCATGGACGGCCATCTATGAAAGGAGGAACACTTTACTTCGGAAAAACCTCTGAGCGCTGGGCAATTAAACTGTATTGCAAAGCCGAAGAAATCAGAACTAAAAACGGACAGTTACCTGAGCCATTAACCAACCAAGGCATAGAAAACTGGGTAGACAATAAACTGCGGATTGAGCTCCGGTTACACAGAAAAGAACTGGAAAAGCTCGACTTAATTACCGCTAATAAAGTGACGTCTTCCCAAGTGAAAACCGTGTTTAACGAATACTTAGGTAGAATCGAAATGACTGATCAAATCCGCTTAACCAATGATGTCACGGCCAAGTTACCAAACAATTTAGTTGCCACTTATACCTTATGGACTGAGGGCCATGACTTACGCGAAATGATGTCAAAAGCCACATATTACCGGCAGCGCAAAGCGTTGATGGAGTACGGAATTAACATCGATTTACGGCCATGTGAACCGGCAACGACGAACGTTGTGCCGCTGTTCAGAATCCTTGAAGCGAAGCCTGCACAAATACCTGAATGGGCATACAGTAAACAGCTGATTCATCAATCAGCAAGGAATGCATTATGAAAATAGAAGCAGCAATGGACTATGCAAAGCACGCTGATACAGACAAAGAAACGGTGGCTTGTTTATGCAAATGGCGCGGCAAATACTGCGCGTTCAAACTTAGCTATGAAGTGGTTGAAGATGAAGAACCTGAAGATAATGGCCCGAGGTTCAGCATTGAATATGTTGGCGGTAGTTTAAGAGATATGTATGAAGTCGAAGGTGATACATATACCGGTGCAGATCTCGATGCGTTACAGGATGACATGATTGAATCGGTGATAGACCCGGTAAATCTGGACTTCCAGATTTACCCGGCAACATCAGACGCAGAACTTATCCCATACATCTACAACGAACTGATGCCGGAATACATGCCGGCAATCGATACAGTAAAAGACCTTGATGTTTACCAGCATCAGGTCGACCGCGTATTACATCATCTGAAACAAAAGTGAGTGCAGCTGACGCTGCGCTGTGATGCCGCGCAGAGCCTGCGGCGCGCGAGCGAACAGAAGCAGCGTAACCAGAGGCAACCCCCCAATCCGCATTAATACTTAATTGCGCATAATGTATATTTACTAGTCTGCCCTTGGGGACACAAAATAAGGACTCTTTTTGCGGATTTCTATGCCGTATTTTGATGCCAGTTC